>CAWCXM010000004.1:0-574945 GCA_963799505.1 uncultured Alphaproteobacteria bacterium | reverse complement strand
GCAACCACTCACCGGGCATAATCATCTCCGGACACACGATCAGTCCTGCGCAGAAGCCGTCGAACTCGCTAAGCAGCATGCCGTCTTCATCCGTATGGGACAGCAGCAGTGAATCCAGTTGGCCCAGTTCGTCTTCGGTCAGCATCTTCAGCTTCTTGCCCTCAAGATCCACCTAGAATTTTTCGACCCACGGGCGCACGGCGACTTCGTTTGACCACGCACTACGGTCTTGGTCAATCAGGTGACGGTAGGTGCGGGCAATCGCGTCCGGACGCAGCATGGAGCCTGGTTTGTCGTCGGGCTCGGTTCGGCCAGGGTTGAGGATGCCGCCGTCGATGTTGATCCAGGCCACATGTATGCCCTGAGGATGCAGTTCCCGTGCCATGCTTTCGGCCAATCCGCGTTGGGCGAACTTGCCCATGGCAAAGGGGGCAGACTGCGGGAAGCCTTTGACACCCGCCGAAGCACCAGTGAACAGGATCGTGCCTCTGGTGCCATCGATCGGGTCCGCTTCGAGCATCCGTCTCGCGGCGTGTTTGCCGGTCAAAAAAGAGCCTATCGCTGTCACATCGACAGCCAGTCTAACGTCTTCCACAGATAGATCGGTGATCGGCCCGCGTACACGCGCGGAGGGGTTGCAGATTGCAACCCGCGGCGCGTCCGGCAAATCATCGAACAGGGCCGCAACAGCGTCTTCGTCCGTCGCATCCAATAGAACTGTCTGTGCGCCTGTTTCGGCGGCCAGAGACTGCATCTTGTCCGCGCTGCGTGCAGCGAGGGTCAATGAATAATCCGCCATCAGGTTTCGCGCCAGTGCGGCGGACAGCCCGTCCCCTACGCCTATGATCACAGCAATCGGTTTGGTCATCGAAATTCCTTCCCCAGTTCACCACAGACTTGACCTCTGAACGAGCATGACATAGATCGTATCACGCTGAGCGGGCGTTGTGTAATGGTAAGACCTCTGCCTTCCAAGCTGATGACGCGGGTTCGATTCCCGCCGCCCGCTCCAATCCCTTCGACTTTCTGGCGACGTCACGACGCGGTCAGAATCGCTGTCTCCGGTCGCCCTGTGACGTCTGTGACGCTTGACCCCGCCGCGCTGCCGCGCCATCACCCCGTGACTGGCTTGATAAGGAAGACATATGGCACGCGCGCCGGCCCCTGCACCGAATGTGACACAGGAACGCGAGAAATCGCGCAGGATCGGCGCGTTGGGCGCATTGGCCCCGTTCCTTTGGCCGTACCGGCCCCTGATGATCGCCGCGATCCTCGCGCTGGTGCTGACCGCGATGGTCTCGCTCACCTTGCCGCTGGCGGTCCGCAGGGTGGTGGACAATTTCAGCACGGCGGATGCGGCGCTTCTGGACCAGTATTTCATGGCCGCGCTGGCGATTGCCGGATTGCTCGCCGTGGGCACCGCGCTGCGCTATGCGCTGGTCACGCGGTTGGGGGAACGGGTTGTGGCGGACATCCGCAAGGCGGTGTTCGACCGGGTGATCGGGATGAGCCCGGCCTTTTACGAGCGCATCATGACGGGCGAGGTGCTGAGCCGCATCACCACGGACACCACCCTCATCCAATCGGTGATCGGATCGTCGGTTTCCATCGCGCTTCGCAATGTGCTGATCTTTATCGGCGGGCTGATCCTGATGCTGCTGACCTCGGCCAAGCTGTCGGGAATGGTCTTGCTGATCGTGCCTGCGGTGGTGATCCCGATCCTGACGCTTGGTCGTCGGATGCGGGTGCTCAGCCGTGAGACACAGGACTGGATCGCGGCGTCTTCGGGCAATGCCTCCGAAAGCCTGTCGGCGGTGCAGACGGTGCAGGCCTTCACGCATGAGACCGCCAGCAGGGGGCAGTTTTCGCAGATCACCGAAAGCTCTTTCGATGCGGCGAAGACGCGGATCAAGATTCGCGCCTTCATGACGGTGATCGTCATCTTCCTGACGTTCTGTGGCATCGTGGGTGTGCTCTGGATCGGTGCGCGGGACGTGCGGGCAGGGGACATGACGCCGGGCGGCCTGATCCAGTTCGTGATCTATGCGGTCATGGTGGCGGGGGCCGTGGCGGCGCTGTCGGAAATCTGGGGCGAGTTGCAGCGCGCCGCTGGCGCGACGGAGCGGCTGGTGGAGTTGTTGCAGACCGAGGACACGGTCAACGATCCCGACAAGGGCATGACGCTGGCGCAACCTGTGCGGGGCCGGATCATGTTCGAGGATGTCCGGTTCTCCTATCCGGCGCGTCCCGCGGTTGCGGCCCTGGACGGTGTGAGCCTGAGCATCGAACCCGGCGAGACCGTGGCCTTTGTCGGTCCGTCCGGTGCGGGCAAGACGACGATCATCCAGATGATCCTGCGCTTTTACGATCCGCAGTCCGGCCGCATCACGCTTGATGGCGTGGACCTGCGCGATCTGGCACGGGCCGAGTTCCGCAAGTCCATTGCGCTGGTGCCGCAAGACCCGGTGATCTTTGCCGCAAGTGCCGCCGAGAACATCCGCTTTGGCCGGTTGGGGGCCACCGACGCCGAGGTAGAGGCCGCGGCCAAGGCTGCCGCCGCGCATGATTTCATCACGGCACTTCCGGAAGGTTACGACGCCTATCTGGGCGAACGGGGTGTCATGCTGTCGGGGGGCCAGAAACAACGTATCGCCATCGCCCGCGCGATCCTGCGCGATGCGCCGGTGCTGTTGCTGGACGAGGCGACAAGCGCGCTGGATGCCGAAAGCGAACGCGCCGTACAGCAGGCGGTCGATCTGCTGAGCGAAAACCGCACCACGCTGATCGTCGCGCACCGTCTGGCCACCGTCAAAAAGGCCGACCGCATTGTCGTGCTGGAAGCAGGGCAGATCGTGGCCACCGGCACCCACGACGAACTGGTTGCCAAGGGCGGGCTCTATGCGCGGCTGGCACGGTTGCAATTCACCGATGGGATCGCGGCAGAGTAATTCCCCCTTTCGTTTTGGCCTGTCAGGTGGGCATAGTACCCACGGAAACACCAAAGGGAGAACCGACATGGGTTTGTGGAGTTTTGTTAAAGGGGCCGGCAAGAAGGTCTTTGGCGGCGATGATGACGCGGAAGTATCGGGTGCAGCGCTTCAGGACGAGTTGAAGGAACTGGGTCTGGATGCCGAAGGTCTCGACATCAAGGTCGAGGGCGATCAGGTCAAGGTCAGCGGCAAGGCCGTCAGCCAGGAAATGAAGGAAAAGGTCATTCTGGCCGTGGGCAACGTCGAAGGCGTGGCGGCTGTCGATGACCAGATCGAAGGCGGCGAGGGTGAAGCGACCTTCCACACCGTCGAAAAGGGCGACACGCTGTCGGCCATCGCGCAGAAGACCTTGGGCAAGGCATCGCGCTACCCCGAGATTTTCGAGGCGAACAAGCCGATGCTGACGCATCCCGACAAGATCTATCCGGGTCAGGTGCTGCGGATCCCCAAGTCCTGAGCCGGATTTCTGCGGACCACAAATAAAGGTAGAAGGCCGTCGCACCCGCAAGGTGCGGCGGCCTTTCGCGTTTCTACACAAGGTCGTGACGCGGCGTTCCATCTTTACCAATACTTGCGAAATATGTGAATTCACCGCATCTTGTGAAAAGCCATAATAATCGGCCCGAAAAGGGCATCAGGGGAGGAAAGACATGACATACGCCGGGATGGAAGACCGTGCCGCGATCGAAGCACAGATGCCGTGGGAAGACCGCGACGTGCCCAAGACGCTTTACGGGCAATTGACCCAGACGACCGACAAATTCCCCAGTCACAAGGCGATATCCTATCAGATCCTGTCAGGTCCGAAGGACAAGGCAGAGACCTTTACCTGGAAGCAGTTGCACGGCAAGGTCACGCAGGCAGCCAACATGTTCCGCGATCTGGGGATCGGGCCCAAGGATGTCGTGGCCTATGTGCTGCCCAATTGCAACGAGACGGTTCTGACCCTGCTGGGTGGTGCTGTGGCAGGCATTGCGCAGCCCATCAACCCGCTGCTGGATCCCGAGCAGATCGGGTCGATCCTGCGCGAGACGGGCGCCTCCGTCGTCGTGACCCTGCGGCCCTTCCCCAAGACGGACGTGGCCGAGAAGACCGCACAAGCGGTCAAGCTGGCCCCCGGCGTCCACACGGTGCTCGAGGTTGATCTGGTGCGCTATCTGACGCCGCCGAAGTCGTGGATCGTGCCGCTGATCCGTCCCAAGGGAAAGGTGAGCAATCAGGCGAAATACCTGAATTTCAACGCCGAAATGGCAAAGCATGGCACGACGCTGGCATTCGAGGACGTGCAGGAAGACCGCGTGGGGTTCTATTTCCACACCGGCGGGACCACCGGCATGCCCAAGGTCGCGCAGCACCTTTATTCCGGTGCGATCTACAACGGCTGGGTCGGAGCGGAGACGCTGCTGACGGCGGATGACGTGATGCTCTGCCCGCTGCCGCTCTTTCATGTGATGGCCTGTCAGGTGATGCTGATGGGCGCGGTCGCATCGGGTGCGCATGTGGTGTTCCCGACGCCGCAGGGGTATCGCGGCGAGGGTGTTTTCGACAACCTGTGGAAACTGGTCGAACGCTACAAGGTGACCTTTGTGGTCTCTGTCCCGACGGCTCTTGCCGCCACGATGCAGCGCCCGGTCGATGCGGACATCTCAAGCGTGAAGACCGCCTTCTCGGGCTCCGCTCCGCTGCCCACGGAACTGTTCAAGCGGTTTGAAAAGACCACCGGCATGACCATCGTCGAAGGCTACGGCATGACGGAGGCGACCTGTCTCGTTTCAGGTAACCCTGTGGATGGATTGAAGAAAATCGGATCCATCGGGATCCCGTTCCCCTATACCGAAGTCAAGATCGTCAACAACGGCAAGGAAGCCGCCGTCGATGAGGTGGGCGAGATCTGTGTGTCGAACCCCGGTGTCTATGTCGGCCACACCTATACGGAGGCCGAAAAGAACAAGGATCTGTATCACGAGGGAAAATTCCTGCGCACCGGCGATCTGGGGCGCGTGGACAGCGACGGTTATCTGTGGATCACGGGCCGGTCGAAAGACCTGATCATCCGGGGCGGCCACAACATCGACCCCGCCGAGATCGAGGAAGCGCTGCTGGGCCACGACGCGGTCAGCTTTGCCGGAGCGATCGGCCAGCCTGATGCCCATGCGGGCGAACTGCCTTGCGCCTTTGTCGAACTGGTCGACGGAGCGACGGTGACGGAGGAGGAATTGCTGGCCTACTGCACCGAGCATGTGAAGGAACGTGCGGCTCAGCCCAAGCACATCACGATCATGAAAGAGCTGCCCAAGACGGCGGTCGGCAAGATCTTCAAACCGGACCTGCGCAAACACGCGATCACCCGTATCTTTGACGAAGCGCTGGAACAGGCGGGCGTTGCGGCGCGGGTCGATCATGTGATCGACGACAAGAAGCGCGGGCTGGTGGCCAAGATGGCGATGCACGGCGCATCGGATGCGGATGTGAACGGCGTGCTGGGCGGGTTCAACACGCCCTGGGACGCGGCTTGAGCGGACCCGACTACGCCGCGCTGATCGACGCAGAGACCTGGGCCTATATCGCGCGTCTGGATGCCGCCTATCCGCCGGATGCGGTGGAGATGTCGATTGCAGAGCAACGCGCGGCCTATGACACCATGTGCCGCGTGTTTCACGCCCCCCGCCCCGCGGGGGTAGCGGCGCAGGACGTACCGTTTGGCGGGGTGAATTGTCGCCACTATTCCTGCGCGACTGGTGACGTGACAGTGATCTACTACCACGGCGGCGGCTTTGTCGTGGGCGGGCTTGAAAGCCACGACGACATCTGTGCGGAGCTTTGTGCGCGAACAGGTTTCGACGTGATTTCAGTGGATTACGCGCTGGCACCGGAGGTCGTCTTTCCCGGTTGCTTCAACGATGCCTGGGCAGCATTCGAGGCCATCGCGGCGGCGCGGAACGGCGATATCGTGCTTTGTGGCGACAGTGCGGGGGGCAATCTTGCGGCGGCGGTCGCCCATCACGCGCGGGGTCGCGTGCAGGGGCGGATCGTGGGGCAGGTGCTGATCTATCCCGGTCTGGGCGGGGACCAGAGCAAAGGGTCCTATGTGGAGCACGCGCAGGCACCGCAACTGACGGTGGCGGACCTGGATTTTTATCGCAAGCTCCGGTCCGGTGGGGACATCACCGCCGAGAGCGATCCGAGGTTCGCGCCACTGAAAGATACTGATTTCAGGGGTTTGCCGCCGACGGTGTTGGTGACGGCGGCATGCGATCCCCTGGCCAGCGACGGAGAAAGCTACCGCGATGCGCTGTTGGCGGCGGGAGGCCGGGCGATCTGGTTCAACGAGGCGGGGATGGTCCATGCCTGCCTCCGGGCGCGGAACATGTCGGCGCGGGGCCGGGCGTTCTTTGACCGGGTCGTGGGGGCCGTTGCGGCTCTTGGCAGGGGCGAGTGGCCGTACCCGTAGGCTGCGCTTTCAGCGCGTACCCTATGTCAGAAAACTCTTTTGTTTCATTGTGCTGGCCGGTTCTGCGCCAAGGCGTTTGAGGATCGTCGGGGCCAGTTGGCGCTGGTCGATGACCGTATCTTCGGGCGGGCCTTCGGCGGGGCCGAAGTAGTAAAGCGCGGTTTCCTGCTGGAGCGCGCCGCGTCCGCCGTGATGCCCGCGTTCGTCCTGACCATGATCGGCGGTCACGATCACCTCATAGCCCGCTGCCAGCCACTTGGGGATGAAGGGGGCCAGCATCTCGTCCATCACCGCGCAGGCGTGGTCCATCTCCTGACAATCGTGGAAGAACCGGTGGCCCATGCTGTCGAGCGTGCAGGTGTGCAGCATGCCGTAGTTCAGACCGAAACGCAGGCAGAGATTGGTCAGCGTGGCGAAAAGGTCAACGTCCGAAGGGGTCATCTGGTTGATCAGGCCGTAACCCGTCATGGTGTGGAACCGACCGTGGTTGATGGTCTTGCTGTCGGGTTCGTCGTATTCGATATCGCGAACGTAATCAAAGGGATGGCGGTTGAAGAACTCTGACCAGAAGCTGTGCGCGACGGCCCCTGTGACGCCGCCCGCCTTGCGGGTCCGGGCAAAGACATCGTCGTGTTTCAGACGGAAGACATTGCCGTTGCCGGTGCAGCCGTGCTCGGCGGGGGCGACCCCGGTGTGGATGGAAGCGTAGCAGGAGGCCGAGATCGACGGCAGCACGGCCCGGTGTTTCCAGACGCGGGCATCGCCACTGTCCACCCAGCCTTCGAGGTTGCCGAAGAGGCGGCGGAAATTGCGGTAAGGGACACCATCGAGGATGATGAGGAGGAGTTTGTTGTCCATCTGCGGCTCCGTGCTTTTGGTGGGGCAATGGTGGCGGAGAGGGTGCGGGGACGCAACGGTTAACCTGGGAGTACCGGAGGTTTCGGCGAATCGGGGGTTAATGCCTGCGAACAAGGGGGATGGACGTGTCACAACGCGTACACCGGGCGTACACCGTTTGTGCATACGATCTGGCGCGACGGTCAGGTGAACAGGGCGTACGCCCGGCAACGGTTAACGGTGTCCTAACCTAGAAAACGGCGTGGTCGCCACGCGCGACCGAGGCTTCCCCGGCGGCGAGGGCGCGGTAGAAATCGGGCAGGGTGTCCTGACCGAACACAGGGGTGGCACCGGCGTCATAGCGGTCGGCTTGTGCGTCCCAGACCAGCATGGATTCCGTCGCGTAGTAGTGGCCGATGCGGGCGAGATCGGCCTTGGCTTGCAGGCGAGGCAAGAGTTTACCGCCGATGCCGAGCGTCGCTGCGATGGTGGAGATCACACGGGGAGAAATGCTGCGGTACCTGGGCTGCATGTCGAGGGCGGCAAAGAGCGCGGCCCCCATGTCACGCGGGGTGAGGGCCGGGCCGGGACCACCGACAGGCAGGACGGCGTTCTGCAATGCGGTATCGGTGAGGGTGGCGGCGATGAAAGCGCCGAGATCCCGGTCCGAGATGGGTTTGCAGGCGGTGAGTTGGCCATCGCCGAACATCAGATAAGGTTTGCCTGATTTCACGCGGTCGAACTGCCCGGAAAGGGATTTGAAAAAGGCCGTGGGCCGGACGATGGAGTAGCTGAGGCCCGAGTGGATCAGCGCGTCCTCGAAAGCCAGCTTGGCGTGCTGGAACGCGAGTTTGGGTTTCTGGACGCAGATGGCGGAGAGCAGGGTGAAATGTCCTGTCCCTGCGGCTTGGGCGGCGGTGAGCACGCTCAGATTGGCGGCATGGTCTACGGCCCATGCATCGGCGGGGGCGCCGGTGCGGGACGCGAGGCAGGAGACGACGGCGTCTGGTCTGAGTTGGTGCAGGGGTGTCGGGTCGCCCAGGGGGGCGGCGCGAAAGGCGATGCCGTCCATCTCCGGGTCGCGGCGCCCGATCGCCGTGACGGCATGGCCTGCGTCACGCAGAGCCTGCGCCGTGGCACGCCCGGCAGTTCCGGTCGCGCCGTAAAGGGCAACGGTCAGGGAGGATGTGGTCATGAAACCACCTCGATGTCCGCGCAGATGCCGTCAACCTGGATGTCTGTCATGGTCCATATCCGTGAAACTCTAAGGCCGGTCCGCGCCGCACCCGGTGGATTCGAGTTGTATTGGAAAGATGAAGCGCGACCGTCCGTCTTCATCTTTCCAATACAACTCAATTCGCCCTTTCGGACCGCACAGCATCGGCGGGGGGTCAATGTCGCTTCACACAGGCTCAGTTGCCGGCACTTTCCATGCGGCGGTGTTCGATCACCTCTTCGAGCCAGCCGATCTTCATTTCGGGCACCGAAGACAAGAGCAGATCGGTGTAGGCGTCGAAGGGCGGGGCAAGCACCTGCGACTTGGGGCCGTAGCGCACGACTTTGCCCTGATACATCACCGCGATGCTGTCGGCGATGGCTTTGACCGTGGCCAGATCATGGGTGATGAAGAGATAGCTCACATCCTCGATCTTCTGCAGTTTCAGCAGGAGCTTGAGGATGCCGTCCGCGACCAGCGGATCAAGTGCGGAGGTGACTTCGTCGCAGATGATCAGCTTGGGTTTGGCCGCAAGCGCACGGGCGATGCAGACGCGCTGTTTCTGCCCCCCGGACAGTTCCGCCGGGTAGCGGTCCTGGAATCCGGTCCCAAGTTCGATCTCGTCCAGCAGTTCCTGGATACGGGTCTGTTTTGCCTTGCCCTTGAGGCCGAAGTAGAACTCCAGAGGCCGTCCGATGATCGTGCCGACGGTCTGGCGCGGGTTCATCGCGGTGTCGGCCATCTGGTAGATCATCTGCAACTCGCGCAGGTCTTCGATGCTGCGGGTGGGCAGGCCGGGGGAGAGTGTTCGCCCGTCGAAGGTGATCGTGCCGTCGGAGGGGGGCAGCAGGCCGGTGATGACACGGGCCAGGGTGGATTTGCCGGAGCCTGACTCGCCCACGATGGCCAGGGTCTGGCCGGGGTGCAGGTCGACGTTGATGTCCTTGAGCACGTCGAAATTCGTGCCCCTGTAGCGGGCGGTGATGTTTTCCACGCGCAGCAGAGGATTGTCCGTCGGCTCTTTCTCGATGTGCTTGATGGAGCGAACGGAGACGAGCGCCTGCGTGTACTCTTCCTGAGGATTATTGATGATCTGGTCGGTGGTGCCGTATTCGACCATGGCTGCCCTGTTGCAGCACCATGATGTGGTCGGAGACCTGTGCCACGACAGCGAGGTCGTGGGTGATGTAGAGGGCGGCGACGCCGGTATCCCGGATCGCTTCCTTGATCGCGGCGAGCACGTCGATCTGGGTGGTCACGTCGAGGGCGGTCGTGGGTTCGTCAAACACGACAAGGTCGGGTTGCGGGCACAGCGCGAGTGCGGTCATGCAGCGTTGCAGCTGGCCGCCCGAGACCTGATGCGGATAGCGGTCGCCGATTTTTTCGGGGTCGGGCAGGCCGAGTTTGCGAAAGAGGTCCACGGCGCGCTTTTCGGCTTCCTTTTTCGAGAACTTGTTCTGGAAGATGGCGGCTTCGGTGACCTGCTCCATGATCTTCTTGGCCGGGTTGAAGGAGGCGGCGGCGGATTGGGAGACATAGGTGACTTCACCGCCGCGCAGGCGGCGCACGTCGCGCAGGCCGGATTGCAGGATGTCGCGGCCGTTGACCCAGACCTCGCCGCCGGTGATTTCCACGCCGCCGCGCCCATAGGCCATGGCCGCCAGACCGATGGTGGATTTGCCGGCACCGGATTCGCCGATGAGGCCGAGCACCTTGCCGCCTTCGAGGTCGAAGTCGACGCCGTGCACGATTTCGATGTCGCGGGGGCGTTCGCCGGCGGGGATAGATCGTGGCCCCGATCTTGAGGCTGCGGACTTTGAGAAGGGGTTCCTGTGGTCATCCGCGTCCGCCTTTCAGAGAGGTGGTCCGGGTGAGGATCCAGTCAGCCACCAGGTTGATCGAGATGCAGAGGACCGCGATGGCATAGGCGGGGTAGAGCGCTGCCTGAATGCCGTAGTTGATGCCTTCCTTGTTCTCCTTCACGATCCCGCCCCAGTCGGCGAGCGGAGGTTGCACGCCGAGGCCGAGGAAGGACAGGGTGGAGATGAAGAGCACCGCGAAGATGAAGCGCAGGCCCATTTCGGCGACGAGCGGCGAAAGCGCGTTGGGCAGGGTCTCGCGGAAGATGATCCAGCCGATTTTCTCGCCGCGCAGGCGGGCGGCTTCGACGAAATCCATGACGGTGATGTCGACGGCAACGGCCCGGGCAAGGCGGTAGACGCGGGTTGAATCGAGAAGGCCCATGAGCAGGATCAGGATGAAGGTGGTGGTGGGCATCACCGACAGGACCACCAGCGCGAAGATCAGCGAGGGGATCGACATGATCAGATCGACAAAGCGGCTGATGGCCTGATCGACCCAGCCGCCCGAGACGGCGGCGAAGAAGCCCAGGACAGAGCCCAGCGTGAAGCTGAGGATGGTGGCCATGGTGGCGATGAAGATCGTGGTGCGGCCGCCATAGATCAGGCGGGTGAGCAGGTCGCGCCCGATGCTGTCGGTGCCGAGCAGGAATTCGGAGGAGGACGGTTCCCAGACGTCGCCCACGACTTCGGCCATGCCGTAGGGGGCGATGAGCGGGGCAAAGAGGGCCATCAGGAAGAAGAGGGCCGTGAAGAAGAGGCCGATCAGGGCGGCAAGGGGGATGTTCTTCATTTGGGGTGCCGCAATCTAGGGTTCGCCAGAATAGACACGATATCCGCAATCAGGTTGAGCCCGATATAGACGGCAGCGAAGATCAGGCCGCAGGCCTGCACCACCGGCACGTCACGCTTGGCGACATGGTCGACAAGGTACTGGCCCATGCCGGGATAGGCAAAGACCACCTCGACCACCACCACGCCGACAACGAGGTAGGCGAGGTTCAGCATGACCACGTTGACGATGGGCGCGATGGCATTGGGAAAGGCGTGTTTGCGGATGACCTTGAGCATCCCCATGCCCTTGAGTTCAGCCGTTTCGATATAGGCCGATTGCATCACGTTCAGGATCGCGGCGCGGGTCATGCGCATCATGTGGGCCAGCACCACGAGGGTGAGGACCATGACGGGGATGGCGATGGCGTTGAGTTTCTGGCCCAGCGTCATGCTGTCGTTGATGATGGCGACGGAGGAGAACCAGCCGAGTTTGATCGAGATCCAGTAGATCAGCACATAGCCGATCATGAATTCGGGGATCGAGATGGTGGTCAGTGTGACCGCCGAGATGAGCTTGTCCGGGACGCGGTCCTTGTAGCGGACGGCCAGCAGGCCGAGAAAGATGGCGAGCGGGACGGAGATGACGGCGGCCCAGAAGGCCAGGAACATCGTATTGCCGAGGCGTCCGCTGATGCTTTCGCGGATGTCGCGGCCATTGGTCAGGGCGGTGCCGAGATCGCCTTGAAGAAAACCGCCGAGCCAGCTGAAATAGCGGCTGAGGGCGGGTTCGTTCAAGCCGAGGCTTTCGCGCAGGTTCGCCAGCGCCTCGGGCGTGGCGGATTGTCCGAGGATCTGCTGGGCGACATCGCCGGGGAGGATGGATGTTCCGGCAAAAATCAGGATCGACGCCGCAAGAAGCAGCAGGATGCCCAGCGCAAGGCGCTGGGCAATGAGTTTGACGATCGGGTGCATCGGCGCTTACGCGTCCAGCCAGCACTTGCTCGAATAGGTGCCCGACATCATGTCGCCGGTCGGATCGTCGATCCAGCCCTTGACCTGCGTCGAGATGCCGTTGACGAAATCGTTGAACATCGGGCAGATCAGACCACCCTGATCGCGCACCATCTGGCCCATTTCGGCATAGATCGCCGTGCGCTTTGCCACGTCGAGTTCGCCGCGCGCCTCGACCAGCATGCGGTCGAAATCCTCGCGCTTCCAGCGGGTGTCGTTCCAGTCCGCAGTGGACAGATAGGCGGTTGACCACATCTGGTCCTGCGTCGCACGGCCACCCCAGTAGGAGGCGCAGAACGGCTGGTTGTTCCAGACTTCGGACCAGTAGCCGTCGCCCGGTTCACGCTTGAGTTCCAGCGGAATGCCTGCGGCCTGCGCCGACTGCTGGAAAAGCTGTGCCGCATCGAGCGCGCCGGGGAAGGCGACATCCGATACCTGCAGGATGATCGGCGACCCGTCATGGCCCGACTTGGCATAGTGTTCCTTGGCCTTGTCGATGTCGTATTCGCGCTGCTCCATTTCGGTGAACAGCGGGTAGGACGCGTTGATCGGGCTGTCATTGCCCATCGAGCCGTAGCCGCGCAGGATCTTGTCGACCATCTCTTCGCGGTTGATGGCGTATTTCAGCGCCAGCCGCAGATCGTTGTTGTCGAAAGGCGCGGTATCGACATGCGCGATGAAGACGTAGTGGCCCGGACCGGAGGCATTGCGGACTTCGATGTTGGGCGCACGGCCCAGCAGGTTGGCCACCTTGGGGTCGATGCGGTTGGCGACATGCACCTGACCGGCCTGAAGGGCGGCGATCCGTGCCGTGGTGTCGTTGAGGACGAGCACTTCGGACGTTTCCACATGGCCGCGGTTGGGATCCCAGTAGTTGGGGTTGCGGCGGAACAGGTGCCGCACGCCGGGTTCATCGCTTTCCAGAATGAAGGGGCCGGTGCCGACACCGGCGGCAGGCGCGTCGAAACCGCCATCGGGCTGGATCATCAGGTGATAGTCGGCCATCAGGGCCGGCAGGTCGGCGTTCGGTGTCTTGAGGGTGAGCGAGAAGGTATCGCCTTCGACTTTCATGCTGTCGAAGTCGCGCAGGATGCCGAGCGCGCCGGACTGGGAGTCCTCGTTGGAGTGACGCTCCATCGTGCGCATCACGTCCTCGGGGGTCAGTTCCTTGCCATTGTGGAATTCCACGCCCTTGCGGATCTTGAACATCCAGGTCTTGGCGTCGGCACTTGCCTCGACGCTTTCGGCAAGACGGTTTTCAATGGACCCGTCGGGTGCCACTTCGACCAGCGTATCGCCGAAATGATAGAGGTTGGCGTAGGGAACCTGGCTTGCCGCCAGTGCCGGATCCAGCGAGTTGGTGCTTTCCCCGCCGATCGACCCAAGTTTGAGGTCGCCGCCCTTCTTTGGTGTTTCCTGTGCGGCTGCGCTGTCGGCCAGCATGGTGTTGGCCACGGCGGCGGTGACGCCCAGAGCCGCGGCGCGGCCGACGAATTCGCGGCGTGTCATGAGCCCTTTGGCCACGTCAGCCGTCATGGATTTCAGTTGATCGTTCATGTGGTGGTCTCCCGGTTGGTGTCTGCGCTTGGGCGCATCTTTTTGTTGATTGATGAATCAAGGTTAAGCATTTCGCTCCATGTCGCAAGCCTTAATAGAAGCGCTTGTGTAACGGCACGGCTACAGATGATCGCGCCTAAGCGTCTCTTCCACGTCCCGGTTGTAGACAAGTTCGTCATTCTCGTAAGCCTCGATCCGGGCGGTGAGATGGAAATGGGTCGCATCCGAGGTCATCTGGCAGAAGGCTTCGGTCCGCAGGGCGGTGCCGTCGCGTTCCATTTCCTTGGTCCAGTGGCAATGGCCGGAGGCGCAGAGCGGATCGTCGGGATGGATGGTCCAGCGTTCGCGGGCGATGCCGCCCGAGATCAGCCCGTGATCCGCATCCCGGACCTTTCCGAAGTCGTCCTCGATGATCAGGGACACCTCGCCTGTGACCATGTCGGTTTCCTGACGGCGGATGTGGTTACCGGGGCGGATTTCTTCCGTTTGCCACGGCTCGGCGGCATCGGGCGGCGGGAAGGCATGTTCATCGGCGCTGCCGCTGGGGCGCTGGGGCAGGGTGATCCGCCCCGCCGTGAGGGTCAGCGCGGTTTTCGCGGGCGAGGGCCAGAGAAGCGGCCAGTAGGCATCGGAGATCGACACGCGCAACCGGTGCCCGGCAGGCAGGCGGTAGGCGATGTGATCGAGCCTCACCGTGACCTCCTCTGCCATGCCCGGCGTCATCGGTTCCGGTTCGGCGGCGGAGCGGCGGTGGCTGAGGTTCAGCACACCGTAGGTGATGCGGGTCGATGCCCCGTCGGGGTGGATGTGATTGAGCCGCACGGCGATCTGGGCCTGCGGTTGGTCGGCGGCAAGGGTCAGGGTGACTTCGGCTGCGCCGACGATGTCCATGTCCGCAGAGAGCGGGGCGCTGTCGAAGGTGGTGGAGAGCGCGTCGTCACCGCGCTGATCGCCCGGCATTTCGGGGCCGAGCCAGATGGCGCAGTATTCGCCTGCCGCAGCGCCGGTGTGGGCCGGGCTTGAAACGGTTTGCGTGAGGGGTCCGGTTGCGGCCTCGAGACCTGCGTCCGTGAGATACAGGGTTTCGGTGGGCAGGTGTGACGTGGCCCCTGTTGTTTCCGCGATCCAGCGGCCGGGTCGTTCTGCGTACCACGCGGCAGGGCGGATGCCGTCCATCAGGTAGGCGCGGTAGTCCGGGTCGTCTTCCACCCCGGTCGCGATGCCCTTGAGCCAGCGGTCCCACCAGCGCAGGGCCTCTTGCAGAAAACCGATGCGCGGTTCGGGAACGGCGAAATGGGGGTATTTGTGGACCCAGGGGCCGACGATGCCCTTGGCCCCCGGCAGCGCCTCGACCAGTTGCGGGACCGCGTTCTTGTAGGCGTCGCCCCAGCCGCCGACGGCGAGAACCTTCGCCTTGATCCTTGCGTAATCCTCGATCACGGAACCATGACGCCAGTAGGCATCGCGGCGTTGATGGCCCAGCCAGACGGCGGGCAGGAAGGGTTCGGCCGCAAGCCGCCGGAGCCACAGGTCGCGCCAGTTTTCGCGCAGGGCAGGGTCGGGCGCGCGCGACGAATAGGACCACATGGTTGCGCCCCAGCCAAGATTTTCGTTCAGCAGGCAGCCGCCCTTGTAATGGATGTCGTCGGCAAAGCGGTCGACGGTCGAGCAGAGCGTGATCACCGCCTTGAGCGGGTCGGGCGCGAGGGCTGCGACCTGAAGACCGTTGAAGCCGCCCCAACTGATGCCCATCATGCCGACATTGCCGTTGCACCAGGGCTGGGCTGCGGCCCAGTCGATCACCTCGACCGCGTCGGCGAGTTCCTGGGGCGTGTATTCGTCTTCCATCACCCCTTCGCTGTCCCCGTTGCCCCGCATGTCGACGCGCAAGCAGGCATAGCCGCGTTGCGCGAACCACGGATGGGTCAGGGCGTCCCGCGCGCAGGTGCCGTCGCGTTTGCGGTAGGGCAGGTATTCGAGGATCACCGGCACCGGATCGTCGGCGGCATCCTGGGGCATCCAGACGCGGGCCGACAGGCGGCATCCGTCCGAGAGGGTGATGCCCATGTCGGCATCTTCGGTGATCGCGCGGAGGGAGTTGGGGGCGTGGCTCATGGCACCGACCCTTGGCGGCGCAAAAAATCTTGTCAACTGTGACTTTGTTGCCCTTGGGACAATCCACGTCAACATTTGTTGCCAAAATGGCCGCAAGGCGCCGTGAATGTGGCCAGAATAAGGCAATGTTGCACTACACGCATCGGTAGAACTTATGGAGTGTGTCAAAAAACACTAGTCAAACAAGGGGCAAGATTGTACGAAATGGGTCAGAAAAAGAGATGCACGGTGCGATCAAACGGACCGGCTTCGACAAAAAAACATGAGGACCTGCATAGAATGGGTGCCTCGAGGTAGAGTGGTGGTGATATGAAGGCGATTGATTTCGTCGTTCGCGAAAATGCGGGCGGCTTGCAGCGTGGCACGGTGCCAAGCGGCGCAAAAACACATGATATCCAGGCCGGCGCGGGCCAGCAGATATCCCTTAATCTCAGACAGATCGACATGCAGACCCAGGTGCGGTCGGGCAATGATCTTGTCATCACGCTGACCGACGGGCGCGAGATTACGATCAACAACTATTTCAACGCCTCCGGCACACCGAACCGACTGTTCATCTCGGCGGACGGGTACCTGAACGAGGTGGCCTTCGTCGATACGGGCGCGGGCGAGCTTTACGCGCAATACGGACCGACAGAGCAGTGGGGCAAGTGGAGCCCGTCGGACGACCTGATCTATCTGGGCCGGACCGAACTGGCCGGTGCGGGCTATGCCGAGGACGAGGTCTCGCTCTTTCCTGCGCCCCTGCTGGGTGCGGCGGGTCTCTTGGGCGGCAGCGGTGCGGCGGCAGCGGCGGCTGTGGTCGGCGGCGCGGCAGTGCTGGGCAGCGGTGGCGGTGGCGGCGGCGGTGACGAAACCGACGGCGGCGGCGCAGGCGGCGATGGCGGTGGCAGCACCGGCGGCGAGGACAACGACCGCGATCTGACCCAGGACCCCTATGTGGACGATCCTGACCGTTCGACCAACCTGGGCGGCGACGACGCAGAACCGTTGAGCGCGACCGTGTCCGGTGGCGGTGCCCCCGGTGATGCGGTGATCGTGACGCTGGGAGACAAGCAGGTCGAGACGGTGATCGACAGCGAAGGGCGTTTCGTCTGTATCTTTGACGGCGACAATTTCCCGGCGGACGGCACCTATGAGGCTGTTGTCACTGTTGTGACGAAAGACGGCGAGGTCGTGCTGGACGGTCCCGGCTATGTGATCGACACAACGCCGCCGCTGATCGAAGTGACCTCGGGCACGGAATCGGTGCAGGACTTCTTCAACGCGATCAGCTTTGCCGAAGGCGTGACGCTGACCGGCACGGGCGAGGCGGGTGCCACTGTTCTGGCGACCATCGCCGGGATCGAACAGATGACCACCGTGGGGGCCGACGGCACCTGGTCGGTGACATGGGGTGCGGGCACGCTGGAAAGCGGCGAATACACCACCGGCGTCACCATCGTGAGCGGGGACGCTTTCGGCAACACCACCACGATCACCGACACGGTTCTGATCGACACGATTTCCGCAGTGACCATCGACACCGCGAACGTCGAGACGGACGGGATCGTGAACGCGGTCGAGCGTGAAGACGGCGTGACGCTGACCGGCACCGCGCAGGCGGGATCGAGCGTGGTCGTGACCTTCGGGACCGGCAGCCACGCGGCGACGGTCGATGCGAATGGCAACTGGTCCGCGAATTTCGCGATGAGCGAAGTGCCGACAGGCGAGCGGCAGGCCGAGGTCACCGCAGTCGCGACGGACGCTTTGGGCAACTCGAGCAGCGCCACGGGCATGGTCGACATCGACACGCTGGTGCGTGATTTCGCCTTTACCGGCAGCACGGGTGGTGCGGACGGCGTGATCAACGCAAGCGAGGCCGCAGCAGGGTCTGGTGATGACCGGCACGACCGAACCGGGGTCGTCCGTCATGGTCACGCTGGGCAGTGCCACACATGCAGCGACGGTTGCGGCGAACGGTTCCTGGACGGTGAATTTTGCCGCAAGCGAGATCCCTAGCGGCACCCAGACCGCGGTGATGACAGCCGTGGCCACGGACATCGCCGGCAACGTCGAGACGATCAACCGCAATGTGGAGATCGACCGCGATGGCGGCATCCTGACGATCAGCCCCGCGCCGATCGAAGGCGATGATGTGGTCAACCAGCTTGAGGCCAGCGACGGTGTGATGATCACCGGCACGTCGAACGCGAATGCGGTCGTGACGGTCACGCTGGCCGGTGTCAGCAAGACCGTCAACGCGGATGCGGCTGGCAACTGGCAGGCAAGCTATACCAGCACCGAAGTAACGCCCGGCGTCTATACCGCGCAGATCACGGCGACGACGACCGATCCGGCAGGCAATACGCTGAACGCCAGCGACAGTGTCGAGGTGGATACACGGGTCGATAACCTTGATGTGCGCGCAAGCATCGTCGAGGGCGACGGCGTCATCAATGGCGCGGAGCGCGTCGAAGGTGGCGGTGTGCAGGTCACCGGCACGACCGAGATCGGATCGACCTCGGTGATCGTGACGTTGAACGGTGTCTCCGTGCCGGCGACCGTTGCCGCCAATGGCAACTGGACAGCCAATTACACTGCGGCACAGGTCAGCGAAGGCACCTATACCGCCAGCGTTTCGGTGCAGGCGACGGACAAGGCGGGCAATACCGCGACGGTATCCGGATGTCGTCTACGTCGATACCGAGGTGGTGCCGCTGAACATGGCGCCCGGCGCGGGCGGCGCGGACAGCACCGTCAACATCGCCGAAGCGGCCACAGGCATCGACCTGGGCGGTCAGGTCGAGGTTGGATCGAAGGTCGTGGTCAACTTTGACGGGACCAACCACACCGCATTGGTCGATACCGCAGGCAACTGGAGCGTGACCATTCCGCCCTCGGCCATCCGCACGGGCGCCTACAACGCGCAGATCGTCGTGACGGCCACGGATGCGGTCGGCAACGTCGATACGATCAACGACACGCTGGCGATCGACACGGCAGCGCCCGAAGGTCCGGTGATCGAATCGCTGATCGAAGGGCGTGTGGGTTTCCGGGGCATTTCGACCGATCTGACGACGGACGATCTGGATGTCTATCAGGTGCAGTCAAATGGCACGGTGACCGAAGTCTCCTCGGCCAGCGAAAATTCCACCCTGCGCAACGAAACCGACATCGTGTTCAACCCCGATGTGCCCGATGGATCGCATCTGGTGGTCACGGCCACGGATGCCGCGCAGAACAGCACCGGCACCTATGTGGTGCTGGACGATGGTGCGGCGAACTCGAGCGTTTCGATCTCGAACCCGGCGCTGGGCAACTACAACATCGAAACCGTCGACCTGAGCTTTGCCGAGGAAGCGCGTCTGACCATCGACGAAGCCTCGCTGCTGGCATTGTCGGGCAATTCCAACGAGTTGCTGGTCATGGGCGGGTCTGACGATACGGTTACCATTCTGGGCGCGGTCCGTCAGAGCGGCGGTGGCGCAGGCCAGCATGTCTATGCGCTGGGCTCTGAAGGGACCGTCATTCTGGACGATGAGATCACAGTGATTACCTGAACGAGATGACGGAGAGGCGCGGGCGGCAAATGATCCGCGCCCCCAATAATAACCGGCACGTTGAGGGCGGGACATGAGGCAAGGTGTAAAAAGGGCGGCCGGGGTGTGTGTGATCACATGCACCCTGAGCGGATGCCTGTCGGATGCGGGCGGACAGGCGGGCGATTTCGTTGCGCGGATGCGGGCACCGGACGCAGGCTCTGTCGCGCGGCCCACACATGCCGAAAAGATCAATTCCGAAAGCGCGATCATTCAGGGACTTGTCAGCCGCCGGTCGGCGCTGCCGCGTGGCAGCAGTTTCGACAAGGTGGCGACCGCCGTGCTGGCTGCCAACAGCCGCTCGGCCGAGGCGGAGCTGCGTGCCGCGACCCTGCGGTCGGAGGCGGCAAGCAAGAACTGGCTGCCCAAGATCGGACCGCAGATCAGCCTGACCTCGCTGGGGTCTTTGGTGGCCAATCTGGTGGTCGATCAGGTGCTGTTCGACAATGGCCGCATGAAGGGCGAACGGGAGTTCGCCATCGCGGATGTCGAAGTTGCCGCGGTGTCGCTGGCGCAGGACACCAATGACCGCGTGCAGACCGCCTTGCAACTGTACCTGCGGGCTGCGGAAGGCCGCGAGAAAGCCGCCCTGACAGACGCCGCCCTGCGCGACATGGGCCGGTTCGAATACATCATGTCAGAGCGTGTGCGCGGCGGCGTGTCGGACAATTCCGACCTCAACGTGCTGCGTCAGAAACTGGGCGAGATCAGAGCCGACCGCGCCAGCAACGCCGAAGCCGCGACCACCGCCCTGGCAGAGCTGAACGCGATGGCGGCAGAGCCGCTTTCGGGTGTGAGCGGTGTGCCGTCCTTCAGCGTGTCCTCCTCGGCCGCGCAGCCGCTGGATGTGGTGCAGGCCGAGGCCGAGCGCATCCGCACCATCGCGGCGGCCAAGGTCGAACGGGCGGACCAGTTGCCGGGCCTGTCGGCGGGCGCCACCATCGGCGAAAATTCGGATGTGGGATTGCGGGTGAGTTCGGACACGCTTCTGGGCTTCGGCACCGGTGCATCATTGCGCGCGATCGAGGCGGCCAAGGACGCCGCGGCGCGCCGCGTGGCGCAGGCGACCGAGGACAGCAACCGCAAGCTGCGCAAGCTGGAAGCGCAGATCGCCGCCAAGTCGCGTCAGGCGCAGGAGGCGGAAGGGCTGACCCGTCAGGCCAAATTCAACCTCGATCTCTTTCAGGAACAATACGATGCCGGTCAACGGCAGGTGATGGACGTGGTGGGGGTCTACGAGACCTTCGCCCGTCAGCAGCAATCCGAGATTACACTGAAATACGAGGCCATGCAGTTGCAGGTCTCGCTGGCGCGCCTGTTGGGGGTTCTTGCCGACGGGGATGAGATTTGAGCCAGAAACGTGCGTTCACCTTAACGATCAGCAACGGAAATCAGGGACGGCTTGCTGCGGCGAATGTCGCCGGGCAGCCGTCGGAGAAGCCTGTCGTCGACAGTTTCGAGACCCGCATCGGTGTGCGCGCCGCACTCGCCGCGACCCTGTGCGGGCTTCTGGGGGTCGAGGCGATGCAACGCGACCTCTTCGAGGCCATCGGTGCCGCCACCCGCGAGGGCGCTGGCCCCAGGGAGGAGGCCGGGGCGATTGCGCATGGTCTGCGCTCGCTCGGTCTTCTGGCGCAGGTGTCGCGGGCGGATGGGCTGACCGCCGATCTGTGGCCGGCGCTTGCCTACATGACGTCCGGGCAGGTGTTGCTGGTGATGGGGCAGTCACGCGGCGATCTGGTGATCTTTGACAAGACCTGCCCCGACAACCGCGCCATCGTGCCGATTGCAGAATTCAAACCCTACTTCGGCGGGTTGGTCGTGCGGGCGGAGGCGCCGCTGGCCAAGGTCGCGGAGACGCACAAGACCGAAACGGCGGCACCCCATTGGTTCTGGGGGCAGTTCGGTCGGTTCCGAAGGCAGATGGCCGAAGTGGCGCTGGGGTCTTTCGTGGCGAACCTGCTTGCCGTTGCCGTCGCACTCTTTTCCCTGCAGGTCTATGACCGGGTGATCCCGCATCAATCCGAGGCAACGCTGTGGGTGCTGGCCGCAGGGGCGGGTCTGGCCCTGCTGCTGGAGGCTTTCATCAAGATCGCGCGGGCGCGGCTGATGGACGGATCGGGCCGTCAGATCGAGATTTCGGTGCTGCAGATCCTGATGAACCGGATCCTGGGGATGCGGTCGGACGCGAAGGGGCAGGCCCCCAATCAGGTGTTTTCGGCCATGCGCGAGTTCGGGTCGGTGCGCGAGTTCTTCACCGCCTCGACCATCGGCACGATTGCCGACATCCCTTTCATCTTCGTGTTCCTGTTTCTGGTGGCCAGCATCGCGGGCAATGTGGTCTGGGTTCTGGTGCTGGGCGGCATCCTGATGGTGATCCCCGGATTTCTGCTGCAGAAAAAGATGATCCGGCTGACGCAGGAAACCCAGGGCGCATCGGCCAAATCCTCGCGCCTGCTGCACGAGACGATATTCGAACTGGACACGCTCAAGACCCAGCGCGGCGAGGACCGGGTGGCGCGGCTGTGGCAGGAATTGAACACGTTACAGGCGATGAAATCGTCAGAGCAGCGCAAGCTGGCCTCGACCCTCACGTTCTGGAGCCAGGGCGTGCAGCAGGGCACCTATGTCGCGGCTGTGATCACCGGCACCTATCTGGTCTTCGCGGGTCAGTTCACGGTGGGCTCGATCATCGCGGTGGGCATTCTGACGGGCCGCACCCTTGCGCCGCTGACGCAGCTTGCGGGCACGATGGCGCGCTGGGGCAACGTCAAATCCGCGCTGGACGGGTTGGAGGCGATTGCGCAGGTCGAACAGGATGCCGACGCCAGTCGCAGCTACCTGCGCCGCGACAGCCTGAAAGGGCATTTCGAATTGCGGGACGTGACCTTTCGCTACGAGGACGATGGCGCACCGACGCTGGACATCAAGGGGCTTGCGATTCTGCCGGGGCAGAAGGTTGCGGTGCTGGGGGTCAACGGGTCGGGCAAGTCCTCGCTGCTGAAACTGCTCAGCGGGCTTTACGCGCCTGAAACGGGACGGCTGATGATCGACGGCACGGAAATGAGCCAGATCGAGCCGCGCGATCTGCGCCGGCTGATCGGCTATCTGGGTCAGGACGTGCGGCTGTTTGCAGGCAGCTTGCGCGACAACCTGAACCTGACCATGCTGGAGCGCGACGATGCGCGGCTGCTCAAGGCGCTGGATTTTGCCGGGCTGGGTCCGTTTGTGAAAGAGCACCACAAGGGGCTGGATCTGGAGATCAAGGACAATGGCGCGGGGCTCAGCATTGGTCAGCGCCAGTCGATCGGCTGGGCGCGGCTTTGGTTGCAGGATCCGAAGGTCTGTCTGCTGGACGAACCGACCGCGGCACTGGACCAGACGCTGGAGGCCACGCTGGTCAGCCGCTTGGAAACCTGGATGCAGGGCCGCACGGCGATCATCGCCACGCACCGCGCCCCCATTCTGGCCCTGACCGACCGCACGATGGTCCTGCAGGCCGGGCGGATGACGATCGACGGACCCAAGGACAAGGTGCTGAGCCATATTGCCAGCCGGAAAGGCCAGGCGGCATGACGATGGCGAATACAACTCAACTGGATGCGCAACTGGGCCGCCAGATGCGTGGCCCGTCGGCGGTGATCTGGCTGTCGGGCGCGGCGGTACTGGTGTTTCTGGTCTGGGCAGCCTTTGCCTGGGTGGACGAGATCGTGCGGGCCGAAGGCTCGATGATATCCTCCTCGCGGCCCCAGATCATCCAGAACCTCGAAGGCGGGATTCTGGCGGAACTGGCCGTGGCCGAAGGCGATGTGGTGAACCGGGGCGATGTGCTGGCGCGGTTGCACGGGACGCAGTTTCAGTCCTCCGTGGACGATCTGCGCGACCAGATCTCGGCCTTTCGAAATTCGCCGGTTGCGGCTGGAGGCGGAACTCGCAGGCCAGTTCGATTTCACCGTGCCCGCCGAGTGGATGACACGGACACCGGGCATCGTGGAATCGGAACGCGCCCTCTTGCGGGCGAGACAGTCCGATTTCGTGTCCCGGTCCGATGGGGCCAAGCGGGTGCTGGTCGAGGCCGAGCGGGAGGCCAATCTGATGAATGACCTTCTGGACCGCAACATCGTCTCGCTGATCGAGGCGACACGGGCGCGGAAGTCCTACGCCGATGCGCAGATCAGGTTCGACGAAGTCACCACGCAGACGGAACTGGACCGGGCCCAGGAATACTCCGACGTGCTGAAGGAGTTGGCCACACTGCGCCAGAACCTCAAGGCGAGCACCGATCAGTTGAACCGGACGGTGCTGACCAGCCCGATGCGGGGGATCGTGAACAATCTGAGCGTGACCACGATCGGTGGGGTGGTGCGCCCCGGTGAGGAGATATTGCAGATCATCCCGATGGACGAGGAGTTGTTCGTCGAAGCGCGGGTGAAGCCCGAGGACATCGCCGGTGTGCGGCCGGGGCAGGAGGCCACGGTGAAGCTGTCGGCCTATGACTACACGATCTACGGCACCTTGAAGGGAGAGGTGACCTTGATCTCGGCCGACACGTTCAAGGACGAACGCGCGCGCGATCCCGACGGGGATCCGCACTACAAGGTGACCCTCAAGGTCGATGTGGAACATCTGACCGAGCGGCAGGCGTCCTTGCGGATCAGGCCCGGGATGCAGGCTTCGGTGGAACTGCATACGGGTGCGAAGACGGTTCTGCAGTATCTGCTGAAACCGCTCTACAAGTCGAAGGAAGCGTTTCGCGAGCCTTGATCAAGACCATCGCGGAACGCCGACGTCGCAAGCGGTGGATCGGTTGGAATTGAGTTGTAAGGGAAAGATGAAGCGGGACGTCCGCCCTTCATCTTTCTTCTACAACTCAATTCCGCCGTCGGCGGCACGCGGTTCCGGTATTGGGTCAGGTTTCGGTATCCAGCCAGATCGTGACGGGGCCATCGTTGGTCAGGGCGACGGACATGTCGGCGCCGAACCGACCGGTTTGTATTGGGAGGTTCAGATCACTCAGGGCCTGCGTGAATTGCAGATAGAGTGCCTCGGCCAGATCCGGTTTCGCGGCGTAGGAGAAACCGGGGCGGGTGCCGCGTGCGGTGTCGGCGGCCAGTGTGAACTGGCTGACGACCAGAGCGCTGCCGCCGGTCTGGGTGAGGCTGCAGGTTCATCTTCCCCGCATCATCCTTGAACAGCCGCAATTTGGCGATTTTTGCGGCCAGTGCGTCGGCGGTTGTTTTGGTGTCATCGGGCATGGCGCAGAGGAGGATCAGCAGGCCGGGGCCAATGTCGGCAATCACGGTGCCGTCAACGGTCACGGAGGCAGCAGTGACGCGTTGCAGGAGCGCGCGCATGTCAGGATTTCCAGTCGATGATGTCGGAAGGTGCCGCGCGTTCGGTGCGGAACCGGTTTGCGGGGTGGTCGCTGTCTGCATATCCGAAGGAGATGGCGCAGAGCACGAGGCGGTCGTCGGCAATGCCAAGGTGATCGCGCACCTGCGGCGCATAGGCGGCGATGGCCGCCTGGGCGATGGTGGCCACGCCAAGGGCGGTTGCGGCCAGGGCAAAGGCAGTCACGAACCCGCCGGTGTCCATCGCGCCGTAGGGGCCGAGGCTGGCTGGGGAATGGATGATCGCCACATGGGGTGCGTCGAAGAAGGCGTAGTTGCGCAGCATCTGCCGCGCCCGGCCTGCGCGGTCGTCCTTGGCGATCCCTACCGCGTCGTAGAGCTGGAAGCCGCAGGTGCGGCGGCGGAGGGCGTAATCCCCTTCGTATGTCGTGGGCCAGTCGAGATCGGGGTGCGGCGGCGTTCCCGCGGTTGCGGTTTCCATCATCAGGCTGCGGAAGGCATCCGTTGCGGCGCCCTTGGTGATGCTGACCTGCCAGGGCTGGGCATTGCACCATGACGGGACATGGCGGGCGGCCTCCACGATCCGGGTGATGGTGTCGTCCGGCACCGGATCTGGTTTGAAGGCACGGCAGGAGTAGCGCGCCTTGAGGACGGCGGTCAGGGAGTCGTATTCGGTCATTGGTTCAGTGCCACGAAATAGCCGATGATCCCTGCGGCAATCGCGCCGAGGATCACCGCGAAGGTGATTTTGAGAGCGGACCAGGGGCGTTCGCCCTGCACCCGTCCGGTGCGTCCGTTCACGACGAAACGGTACGTCTTGCCACGGTATTTGTAGGCCGCCAGCCAGACCGGCAACAGGATGTGCTTGAACGTCAGATCGCTGAGTTGCGTGTCCACGTTGTGGACGCGCTGGCGGTCGCCGCCGATGTCGAATTTCACGTCCCTGAGGATGATGCGATCCATCTGGGCGCGCGCTTCGACAAAGCCGTCCTCCAGTGAAACGCCATAGGCCTCGGCGCGGAAACCGGCGAGATATTCGGGGGCGTAGGGCTCCAGCGCTGCGAGATCCCAGGGTTCCAGCGCATCGGTATAGGCTTTGGGCAGCGAGGTGGAAGCCAGCACCAGCACATCGTCGAAGAACCTCGCAACCCGGCCCGAGGTGCCGGTCCAGCGGACTTTCGCGACCTGACGCTGTTCACGCTTGCCGTCACGGACCACTGTCTGGGTGACATAGTAGACCGTCCCGCGTTCGCCCCGGTAGCTGGAGCGGGTGTTGGCGTCATAGGTCCAGTAGGGCACGTAGATGCCCTGCATCGCCCGGCCCTTGCGGGCGTAGTCCTGCAATCCGTTGGGGGCGAACCAGAGTGCGCCGAGCCAGTCGTTCATGGCCTTGCGCGCGGCGTCCTGGGTCAGCGCGAAGGGCAGCACCGCACGGGGTTTGATATGGCGGTTGGTGCCGGTGTCGATCACCACCGGAGTGGCGCAGAACGGGCATTCGGTGGCGTGTTTGCCGGGATCGAATTCCACCTGAGCCGCACAGTTGGGGCAGGAGGTGACACGGGTTTCTTCCATTTCCGTCGCCGGAAGGTCGGCTTTCAGCCCGGCTGCGAGGTCCAGTTCGGTGATTGCACGGCGGATGACGGTCTTGCCTTCGATGGGCTCGGCGTTGCCGCAGTGATCGCAGACCAATTGCCCTGTCTGAGGGTCGAAACGCAGATCGGACCCGCAGGCGGTGCAGGGAAAGCGGTGTTCGGCCTGCGGGGTGTCCGGTGCCGGAAATTGGGTCAGGTCAGAAGACATGCGTCAGACATAGCGCCGAACGCAAGCGCCTGCCAGATGGCTGCCGTCACAAAAAACGGTGCAGCGCCTTGGGGGCCATGATGCGCAGGGCGTTGTCCTTGAGCCGGACGTGCCGCCAGATGTGAAAGCCCGCGTGTATGAGGGCGATCAGCGCAACAAGGTAGAATTCGAAGATATGGATCTGGCCGATGATGTCGTTGGCCTGTCGCAGACCAAGGGGTGGCGCGATCGGCAGAAACCCACCGGCCTTGAGCAGGGTGGCAGAGGTGAGCCCCAGCAGAAAGCCACCGACGGCGATCCCGAAAAGACCCCAGATCAATGTCTTGTGCAGGACCTGGTGCAGGATGCGCGCGCGCGGGCCGAGTTTGGGTCCGGGCCGGCTGGCCAGCCCGCGGCGCAGATAATCGGCGGTCCACAGGAGGCACAGGGTCACAAAGATCAGCGCGAGGATCGAATGGGCCTGAAACGCACGGGGGCCGAACGGCAGCACGTCGTCGGGCGTGACCAGGATGAACCAGATCAGGAGAGGCACCATCGTCCAGTGGAGGGCTTTCAGAGCGGCACGTCGGCTGGGCATGGGCAAGACACGGGGCATGCGGTCTGCAAGTTTCAGACCGCGCCTGGGTGGCTCGCTGCCTGCGCGCACCGTCCGCTATGCGCCGGGTGGCGGCGGGGGCAGGACGGTGAACAGCTGCGCCAGTTCCATCACGTCTTCCGCCCGCTGCCAGCCGTCCTGACCGGGGGTCCAGACGTAGGTCTCGCGGGTCAGTGTGCCTTCGCTGGCCTTGCGGCCCATCGCGGCCTTCGAGAAGGGGCCGGTCGTCTCGCCGCCCGCGGCGATGTGCCAGACGTGTTCGACGGGGGGCGGTGGGGGCGACGCGCTGGCCGCAGGTGCGGATGCCGTCTGGGGCCGTGCACCCCAGGGGCCTGCCTGTGCGGCGGCGGCCTGACCGATCTGCATCCCCAGACCTGCACCCAGGCCTGCCTGAATGGCGGCGGCACCGCCCCCGTCGCGTCCCAGCGCTTCGGCGGCCTGGAATTGCATGTATTCGTTGAGATTGCCGATCACACCCATGGAGGATCGTTTGTCCATCACCTCTTCCACCGCAGGCGGGAGGGAGATATTTTCGATGTAGAGTTCGGGCAGCGTCAGACCGTATTCCGCCACCTGTGCCGCGATCTCCTTGCCGACAAGCTGGCTGAGTTCGCGGGTGTTGGCGGCCATGTCCAGCACGGGGATCTGGGCGCGCGCGATCGTGCGCGAAAACTCCTGCACGATGACGTTGCGGATCTGGTAGCTGATCTCGTCCATCGTGAATTCGCCGTCGGTGCCGACGATTTCGGTGAGGAATTTCGCGGGATCGCCGACGCGGACCGAATAGGTGCCGAAGGCGCGCAGGCGCACGGGACCAAATTCCGGGTCGCGCACGATGATGGGGTTCTTGGTGCCCCATTTCAGATCGTTGAAACGGGTGGTGTTGACGAAATAGATCTCTGACTTGAACGGACTCTTGAACCCGTGATCCCAGTGCTGCAGCGTTGTCAGGATCGGCATGTTGTTGGTCTCGAGCATATACAGACCCGGCGTGAAGACGTCGGCCAACTGCCCCTCGTGCACAAAGACCGCCGCCTGACCCTCGCGCACGGTCAGCTTGGCGCCGTATTTGATCGCGTGGCCCTCACGCTCGAACCGCCAGACCATCGTGTCGCGGGTGTCATCCGTCCAGTGGATGACGTCGATGAATTCACCGGAGAGGAAATCGAAAATGCCCATGGGGAGTGTCCTTGGATTGGATTTTGTCCAGAGGATATGGTGTGGGGAGGGGGGTGGCAAGGCAGGAGGTTTTTGCCGACTATGCGGGATTTATTTGGGGGGAGCTTTGGGCGAAGGTCGGGTAAGAGCCCAAATCGACCGATGCTGCGACACCACATGAATGACGGCTTAGTGATCACAGTATGCTTAAGACCGCGTCTTCTACCCTAACTGTCATTAATTGGCGAGGACTACTTTCAGAGTAATTGGCTCGGAGTGCTTCGCCGCAAGTTTTCCCAGATCGCTGTGAGACATCAGATTTTCTTGAAGACGCTTTCGAATGACAGGCCTATCGGGACTTAAAAAAATGCGGTGCTCAGCCTGTCCGTCAACATCCTCTGCACTGTGTTCGACGCAACAAACAGCAAGAGTGAATTTTCGCTGTTGTGTTCCAGTTCCATCCAGTGTCCCCCAATCTTCCTGACAGCGAAACTTGCTAGAATAGCCGCGTTGCGTAAGCTCCCTTTCTAAAAAGTCTGCAAGCTCTAGCGCATAGAGGCCAGCGATTGATGAAATCATCATGCTCATCATTGAGTTCCACCGGGTGTTGCTGAGAATTCTGCTGACGTAATTAGAAAGTGTGTTTCCATGAATTTTGCTCCGTTTCAGACGCGTCATGATACAACTAAATGGGGCAAAAATACGCCCTATAGCAGACGTTGCCATAAATTTGGCGAATGCACACTTCGTCCCGCATAGCAGACCTTGGGCTTCTGCGCACCAAAGGTACGGTCGCGCCAGAATTCTCCATCACAGCGGTCCGCCTGTCAGTTCGCGGGCGATGATGCGGGTCAGCGGTTCGGCTTCCTTGGCGCTCATGCCGGGGCGAAGGCGGGGGTCGTAGAGCATCTTCAAGAGCAACTCGTCATGCGTTGTCAGAAGGGCAAATTCATCGTCGTCGTTGAAGATCGAGGGGCGGGCGCCGGGGCTGTCGTTGGCAAGGCCCAGACCCTGTGCCAATTCCTCGTGGATGCAGGACAGGCGCAGAAGATCGGGGTTCTCGGCGCGGATCACGGCGACAGCGGCGGTATAGGTGCTGGCCTGGGCACCGGCGGCATAGGCGGCGACCGCGCAGTAGGTGTCGCGGCGCATGTCACGCAGGGCGCGCAGAGAGCCGGGCGAGATGCCGGGCACCCGCGTGGCGGCGATATCGAGGGTGGCGGAGCGGTCGTCTTCGGACGCGATGATCACCACGAAATTGGGGGCACCGCCAACGGACACCGGGTGGCCGGTGACCCGCCCAAGGCGCGCGGCATAGCGGGTGATCGTGTCGGTGTCGGCGCTGCGCTGGGACGGCGGCACGCCATCGCCGAAGATCAGCTGCATCCGCACGGGGGCGTCCCAACGGCGCAGGGGGCTGGCCCCGCCGCGCCCGGTGAAGGCGTTGTCGTATTCGTTGTAAAAGGCGATCTGTTCGAAGTTCCGCGCCAGAATGTCAGGACTGAAAGGGGTATCCACCCCGCCGCCGTCCTGCCGCAACAAGCCCTGGCTCAATTGCGCCTGCTGCACCTGATTGAGGTACTGGCGCAACTGGGCGCTGGCCTGCGAGGTGGGCCGGGCCACGACAGGCACCTTTGCCGCGACCGCCGGTCTGGCCTGCGGCTTGAGCGATGGTGCTGCGGTCTCCTGCACCGGAGCGGCACAGGACATCAGGGTGCCGATCACGGCCGCCACAGCGCCCGCGCGGCGCAGACCAGAGAGGGATCGGCGGTTCATGTCGTCTCAGCCCGGTACGGACCCGGACGCAGTCTCGCCCAGGCCGGTTTTCCTGGCCTTGGCAGAGGCCAGCGTATCGCGCAGCCTCGCTTCCATCTCTTGCAGTTCCTTTTCGGCGGCGGCACGTTTTGCCTTGCCTTCGTCGGCGATCTGCAGGCTTTCCTCGATCGTGCCGATGAGGTCGGCGTTGGCCTGTTTCACCGCTTCGATGTCGAAGACGCCGCGCTCCATTTCCTGGCGGATGATCTTGTTGCTGTCGCGCAGGTTCCGGGCATTGGAGGTCAGCAGTTCGTTGGTCAGGTCATTGGCCTCGCGGACCGCTGATGCGGCCTCGGCCGAGCGTTGAATGGTGACGGCCTGTGCCAGCTGGGTTTCCCACAGGGGTACGGTGTTCACCAGTGTCGAGTTGATCTTGGTCACCAGCGATTTGTCGTTCTCCTGCACCAGCCGGATGGAGGGCAGGGATTGCATGGTCACCTGGCGGGTGAGTTTCAGGTCATGCACCCGGCGTTCCAGATCGTCGCGGGCGGCGCGGATGTCGCGCAGTTCCTGTGCGACCATGACGGCGTCGTCCTCGCTTGCGGCTTTGACCTCGGCCTCCTTGGCCGGGATCACGGTCGCGTCGAGTTCGGCGATCTTCGCCTCGCCCGCGGCGATGTAAAGCGCCAGTTCGTCATAGAATTGCAGCGTCTTTTCATACAGCATGTCGAGCGATTTGATGTCCTTGAGCAAGGTGTGCTCGTGGGTCAGCAGATTGTCGGTGATGCGGTCGATCTGGTTTTGCACCTTCTCGAAGTTGGCGGTGAATTTCGCAAAGGGCGCGGCACGGCCCAGCAGTTTCTCCCACCAGCTGCGCTCGCGGCGCACGTCGAGTTCGGAGACGGAAAAGCCCCGGATCGTGCTGACGATGCTGCGCAGGCTGTCGCCCGCCGGGCCCACATCCTTGTTGCGCACATCCGCCAGCATGGACTGGCTGATTTCCTGCAATTCGGCCTGCGCGGCAGAGCCGAAGGACACGATGGACTGTGTGTCGTTCATGTCGATCTCGGCCATGCGGCGTCTGATCTCGTCGCCCAGGGGCTTGTCGGCCTGTTCCAGCGGGACGATCGCATTCGCCTCGGTCGGTTCGGGCAGCACCACGGCGGTCACTTCCTCGACCATGGCGAGGGATTGATTGGCTTTTTCACGAACGGTATCAGACATTTGTATTGGTCCCTTGAAGTGTTGCATCAGGCGGGGCGCCTATTTCAGGCGCACCCCCTCGCGTGAGAGCCGCTCGCGCAGCACGTCGATTTCGATGGTCAGGTCGCTGCGGTCATCCAGCAGGGATTTCTGCGTGCGGGCGGTGAAATTCTGTTCCAGGTCATCCAGCAGCGCGAAGTAGTCGTCGCGGGCGGCACGGTCCTGGGTGCGGCTGTAGATGTCGGCGAACTTGATGGTCGCATCGCGGGCACCCTGCAGGTAGATGCCAAGGTACTTGCGGGCCGCCGTCAGGTCGCGGGGGTCTTCCTCGACCGTGCGAATGAGGGTCCGGGCGCTGTCCTGAAAATCCTCCAGCTTTGCGGTGGACTGGCGGTCGCCGGCACGGCGGATCGCATCGGACATCGCGGCGAGGTGTTTTTCGGCTTCGTCCACCACGCGGGCGACGCGGTCTTGCTGGAAGGTGTCGACGCCTTCCATGCCCTTGGACTTCATCGGGTCGATGCCGAAGGCGGCAAGATGCAGGGCGGCGGTGCAGATGCCGAAAAGCACAGGGGACAGGAGTTCGCTGGGGTCAGCCAGATGTGCGGTGACCGCAAGTGCGGCGCCGATGCCGAAACCTGCGGCTGCCAGAATCTTGCGCGGCAGGGCGGGACGGCGGGCGATCTTGCGGGAGAGAAAGGCGGCTTCGGCCTCCATCCCTTCGCGCAGGAGCCAGGCAGAGAGCGTCCAGACCGCTGCACCGGCCAGACCGAAGGTCATCGACAGCGCACCGTCCGACAGGGTGGTTGCCACCAGCACGATGGCCGGGACGAACATGAGGTTGCTGCGCCCGCCCGCAGGGGCGACCTGTGCCCGGCGGCGGGACGACGGGCGCGCGCCTTCGGTGCCATCGGGGCTGTACTTGCCGCCAAAGCGCTGGGCCATGTCCTAAAGTCCCCCGAGCCAGCCTGACGCGGTGCCGAACAGAACCACGATCAGCGCCACATAGGCCGCCTTCTGAATGCCGCTTGATGCCATGTCCGTCCCTTCACCCCGTCCGGCCACCTGGCGCAGACCGCGTTGCCCAGATTGCGCGAGTGTCCTGAATGCCGAATAGACGACCGCTGCCAATACGACACCGATCACGATCACGATCAAAATCAGGAACAAACGGGCCATCATACCTCTTTCGCCGGTAACATAGGGACTCGCGGCCCGTAGCACCAGACATTGGCGATGATTTGCGCCCGATGAAACGCGTTCCGGGCGACTTGGGTGGTTTTGATGTGCGACCAAGCCTGCGGGGGCCGGAAATTGTACGATAACCGGGCCACACCCATCGAAGACCTCCGCACGAGATCAGCGGCGGGGTTTGACCGGCTTGCGGGGCGGGTGGCGCACGGCCTTCGGCTTTTTCGCGGCAATCCCGCTGTCATCTTCCAGAACCAGACCCAGCTGATCCCGCACGATCTTGCGGCGCAGCTCTTCGACCTCGCCGGGTTTCAGGTCGCCCAGCTGGAAAGGACCGTAGCTGATTCGGATCAGACGGTTGACGCTGAGGTTCACGGCTTCCATCGCGCGGCGGATCTCGCGGTTCTTGCCTTCGCGCAGCCCGATGGTCAGCCAGGCGTTGGCACCCTGCTGGCGGTCCAGTGTCACGGTCATCGGCTGAAAATGCTCGCCTTCCACGGTGATGCCCTTGCGCAAGGGTTCCAGCGCTTCGTCCGAGGGGCGGCCGTTCACGCGCACCCGGTAGCGGCGCAGCCAGCCGGTGCTGGGCAATTCCAGCTTGCGCTTGATGCCGCCGTCGTTGGTGAGCAGCAGCAGCCCTTCGGAGTTGAGGTCGAGCCGTCCGACGCTCATCACCCTCGGCATGTCTTCGGGCAGATCGTCGTAGATGGTGCCGCGCCCCTTTTCGTCACGGGTGGTCGTGACCAGACCCGAGGGCTTGTGATAAAGCCACATGCGCGGCGGTTCCGGCTCTGACAGCGGTTTGCCGTCCACCGTGATACTGTCGGCGTCGGTCACGTTAAGGGCAGGTGAGGTGATCTGGGTGCCGTTCACATGCACGCGGCCAGCCTCGATCATGCGCTCGGCCTCGCGGCGGCTGGCGACGCCTGCGCGGGAGAGCACCTTGGCAATGCGGTCGCCGGGGGGCGTGTCTGAGCTGGGTGTATCGGTCATGGCTTTGCCTTAGCCTCTTTGCCGGTCTTGCGAAAGGGTGGCTTTTGCGGTCCTGTGCGGCATGGTTTTCCGGAGTTTCATGGATGTGGCCCTGCGCGAGGCAGAGGCGGCGGGTGCGCGCGGCGAGGTGCCGGTGGGGGCCGTTGTCGTGGATGCGACAGGTGTGGTCGTGGCGCAGGCGGGGAACCGCACCCGCGAATTGCACGATCCGACCGCCCATGCAGAGGTGCTGGCGATCCGCGCGGCCTGTGCGGCGGCGGGATCGGAGCGGCTGGTCGGCCATGACCTCTATGTCACGCTTGAACCCTGCGCGATGTGCGCCGCGGCGATTGCGGCCGCGCGGATCGGGCGGCTTTATTACGGCGCGGCGGATCCCAAGTCCGGCGGCGTGGCGCAGGGCGCGCGGGTGTTCGCGCATCCCCAATGCCACCACGCGCCGGAGGTCTTCGACGGGATCGGGGCAGCCGCATCGGAACGGCTGCTGAAGGATTTTTTTGCCAAAAGGCGGCAGGATTAGAACGTCATCGCTTCCATCACCTGCGGCTCGATCACCTTCACGCCGGGCAGTCCGTCGGACAATTCCTGTGCCGATTGTTCCAGCAGCGGAAAGGTGCGGTAGTGGCAGGGGATCACCGTCTTGAAATCGAAGTAGCGTTTGGCGGCATAGGCGGCCTCGGCCATGCCCATGGTGAAATGGCCGCCCGCGGACAGGATCCCGATGTCGGGTTTGTAGAAATCCCCGATCCAGTCCATGTCGGCCATGATCGCGGTGTCACCCGAGATATAGATCGTATGTCCCTCGCCACGCAGGATGAACCCGGTCTCGCTGCCCATGTCGACGGGCATGTCGTCCACCGTCGTCGTCGAGGAATGGGAAGCGGGGACCATGCTGACCTTGACCTTGTCCCCGATGGAAATCGTGCCGCCCTTGTTGAACCCTGCGCCTTCCTTGGCACCTTGCGCCTTGAGATAGGCGATCAGTTCGACCATCCCCGAAACAGGTGCGCCGGTTCTGTCCGAAATCTCGACAACATCGTTGATATGGTCGAAGTGTCCGTGCGTCACAAGGATATGGGTCGCCCCGTCGAGCGCGGCCGCGTGATGCTCTTCGGGCAGCATCGGATTGCCGTTGATCCAGGGGTCGAGCAGGATCACCTGATCCTCGATTTCAAAGCGGAACGAGCCGTGGCCAAGCCAGATGATGTTCATGGTGATGTCTCCCTTGTTGCACGCCCCTCACTGTAGGGGGCGAGGGCCAAAGGTCCAGCCGCGGTTGACCTCGCGCATTCCCGGCGTTCCCTTCATCCGGATTTCGCGCCTGCCTGCCCTTGCGAGGGCCAGCCGGGGGCGGTATTGGGCTGGGCAACGTGATCACCGCAAGCGGAGTATCCCCATGTCCATCGACGAAACCACCGCCGCCCGCGTGGCCAAACTGGCCCGGATCAAGGTCGAACCCGACGCGCTGCCCGCGCTGGCGCAGGAATTCAACGGCATCCTTGGGTTCATCGAGCAGTTGAGCGAAGTGGATGTCGACGGGGTTGAGCCGATGACATCGGTCACACCGATGCGCCTGAAACGGCGCGAGGATGTGGTGAGCGACGGCAACCAGCAGGACAAGATCCTCAAGAACGCGCCCGACGCCCGCGAGGGCTTTTTTGCCGTGCCGAAGGTGGTGGAATAATGACCGATCTGAACAAACTGGGCCTGGCAGAGGCACGCGATGCCCTGCGCGCGGGCGAGACGACGTCGAAAGACCTGACCGAAGCCTGCCTGAAGGCCATCGAAGGGGCAGGGGCGCTCAACGCCTTTGTGCATCACACGCCCGAGATCGCGATGGAACAGGCGGCAGCGGCGGACAAGCGCCTGAATGCGGGCGACGCGCCCGCCATGTGCGGCCTGCCGGTTGGCATCAAGGACCTGTTCTGCACCAAGGGCGTGCCGTCACAGGCGGGGTCGCGCATCCTGCAGGGCTTCCTGCCGGAGTATGAATCCACCGTCAGCCAAAAGCTGTTCGATGCCGGTGCCGTCATGCTGGGCAAGCTCAACATGGACGAATTCGCCATGGGGTCGTCCAACGAGACCTCCGTATACGGCAATGCGGTGAACCCCTGGCGGCGCGGCAACGATGACGCTGCGCTGACGCCCGGCGGGTCTTCCGGCGGCTCGGCGGCGGCGGTTGCGGCGGACCTCTGCCTTGCAGCGACCGGCACCGATACCGGCGGGTCGATCCGTCAGCCTGCGGCCTTTACCGGCACCGTGGGGATCAAGCCGACCTACGGGCGCTGTTCGCGCTGGGGCATCGTGGCCTTCGCCTCTTCGCTGGATCAGGCGGGACCGATGACCAAATCGGTACGCGATGCGGCCATCATGCTGGAGGCGATGTGCGGACATGATCCGAAGGATTCCACCTCTGCCGACCTGCCCGTCCCGGATTTCGAAGCGGCGCTGACAGGCGATATCCGTGGCAAGAAGATCGGCATTCCGAAAGAATACCGCATGGACGGGATGCCCGAAGAGATCGAAACGCTCTGGCAGGACGGCATCGCCATGATGAAGGATGCCGGGGCCGAGATCGTCGATATCTCGCTGCCGCACACCAAATATGCGCTGCCTGCCTACTACGTGATTGCGCCTGCCGAGGCGTCGTCCAACCTCGCGCGCTATGACGGGGTGCGCTATGGCCACCGCGCCAAGCTGGATCAGGGCGATGGCATCACCGAGATGTACGAAAAGACCCGCGCCGAAGGGTTTGGCCCCGAAGTGCAGCGGCGCGTGATGATCGGCACCTATGTGCTGTCGGCGGGCTTCTACGACGCCTATTACAACCGCGCGCGCAAGGTGCGGACGCTGATCAAAAAGGACTTCGAGGATGTCTTTGCCAAAGGTATCGACTGCATCCTGACGCCCGCGACCCCTTCGGCAGCCTTTGGACTGGGCGAGATGACGGATGCCGATCCTGTGCAGATGTACCTCAACGACGTGTTTACCGTCACGGTGAACCTTGCCGGACTGCCGGGGATCGCCGTGCCGACGGGCACCGATCGTCAGGGGCTGCCGCTGGGTCTGCAACTGATCGGGCGGCCCTGGGAGGAGGCCGATCTGCTGTCCTCCGCCTATGCGCTGGAACGGGCGGCGGGTTTTGTGGCCAAGCCAGAAAAATGGTGGTAAACCGACAGCAACAAGCAGTCGAAAAGACAAAGCAGGACCCATGATCAAACGTGCCTTTTTCGTCCTCGCCGCTGGCGTGACCCTTGCCGCCTGTCAACCTGCGGTGCCCGATTCAGCCCGTGGTGTCGGCTTTGGCGACGATTTCGTCGAACAGCAGCGCCAGCGGGATGCCGCCCTTGCGGGTGTGCCTGCGCCGGTGTCCGTCTCTTCCGCGCCTCTCGGGGCCACATCGCCTGTTCCGGGCTCAGCCGAAGCGACAGCGGCGGAAACCGCCCGCGTGCTGGCCGCGACCCGCGCTGGTGGTCTGGGCAACGATGCGGCGACAAATTCAGGTTTGGCGCCGATCAACGCCAGCCCGTCCAACCCTCCGCCGCCCGTGCTGAACAGCGACGGCATCTCGAACGAGAACAACTTCGACGCGGTATCGGGCCAGCGCAGCATCGAAAGCGATGCCGCACGGCTGGCCGCCAACCGCTCCCAATACCAGGTGATCCAGCCGGAGGCGCTGCCGGACCGGACCGACAGCGGCCCGAATATCGTGGCCTATGCGCTGCAGACCCAGCACGCGCGCGGCACGCAGCGCTACCGCCGCACCGGGTTCAACAAACAGGCCAAGTTCGAACGCGCCTGCGCAGGTTTCGCGAGCGCCGATCAGGCGCAGATCGAGTTCCTGAGCCGGGGCGGACCGGAACGGGACCGCGCCGGAATGGACCCTGACGGAGACGGTTTTGCCTGCAGCTGGGATCCGACCCCGTTCCGCCGGGCCGCCCAACAGGGCTGAGCGGTGCCACCCCTGACGATTGCGGAGCACGCGTCCCCCAACTGCGGGCCGCGCCGCGATGGTCTGACGCCTGCGCTGATCGTGCTGCATTATACCGCGATGCACAGTGCCGAGGCCGCCATCGCCCGCCTGTGCGATCCGCAGGCTGAAGTCTCGGCGCATTACGTCATCTGCCGCACAGGCGCGGTCACGCGGCTGGTTCCCGAAGACCAGCGCGCCTGGCACGCGGGGCAGGGGTCCTGGGCGGGCATGGACGACATCAACTCCCGCTCCATCGGGGTGGAACTGGACAACACCGGTGCCCATCCCTTCCCGCACCCTCAGATGCAGGCGCTGGAGACCCTGCTTGCGCAGATCATGGCGCGGTGGACCATCGGGGCGGCGGGTGTGATCGGTCATTCGGATATGGCACCGGGGCGCAAGGTCGATCCGGGCCCGCATTTCGACTGGGCGCGGCTGGCGCGGCACGGCCTTGCGGCACCCGTCACCGGCACAGTGCCGCGCGCGATTGGTCCCGACAGCTTTCGCACCGCGGCACGGCAGGCAGGCTACACCGCCGATGTCGCACTCGGGACATTGCTTCAGGCCACCCGCCTGCGCACGGCCCCCTGGCGGGAGGGGCCCCTGCACCCTGACGACTACAGGCTGCCTGCGCCGTGAAAGCGGGGCATTTCCCCTCTCTTTGGCCTTATATACCGAAGGGCGCCCTTTGCCCCATTGACGACGCGCGCCATTGCGCGCTAGGCCAGCCCACGCGTGGAAGGCCGGATGACCGCGGTGCGCTTGCGTATCGAGGAAAGTCCGGACTCCAGAAAGCAACGGTGCCGGGTAACGCCCGGGCGGGGCGACCCGACGGACAGCGCCACAGAAATGAAACCACCCGTCTTCGGACGGGAAAGGGTGAAACGGTGGGGTAAGAGCCCACCGCGCCGCTGGCAACAGGGGTGGCAAGGCAAGCCCCACCGGGAGCAATGCCAAATAGGGACCGCGCGTCGCAAGACAGGGCTGCTTTTGCCCCAGCAGGTCCGGGTTGGCAGCTGTAGCCGCCGTGGCAACGCGGTGGTCAGAGGAATGGTCATCGAACCGGGGGCAACTTCGGGGAACAAAATCCGGCTTACAGGCCTTCCGCGCGTATTCTGCCCACTTCACCGCCCCGCGCGGTGGCCCCGTTTCCTTCAAAGGAAACGGACCGGAAAATTCGAATTTTCCGCTCTGCACCGCTGGCCGAGTGGCAGGTTCACAACGTGACCCATCCTGCGGCTTTTGCTGTTGACTCGCGCCCCCATGCCGTTACAAGCCGACACTTAGAATTCACGCGTCCGGCCCATCGGCTGTGGTGCAGCAGGAGAAGATAAGATGGCAAAGCCAACCACAATCAAGATCCGTCTGAACTCGTCCGCGGGCACAGGCCATTTCTACGTGACCAAGAAGAACGCGCGCACCATGACCGAGAAGATGGTCATCAAGAAGTACGACCCCGTCGCGCGCAAGCACGTCGAATACAAGGAAGGCAAGATCAAGTAAGATCAGCCTGACCAAAGACCGCAAGGCCGCGCTGATGCGCGGCTTTTTGCGTTTCGGCCCCCGGTGAAGAGGCAGGAGCATGGCAGTAAAGCGCGTTATGATCGTCGGTGGTCCCGGTTCGGGCAAATCGACCCTGGCGCGCGCGCTGGGCCAGCGACTGGGACTGCCCGTGTTCCATATGGACCAGATCCACTGGCAGGAAAACTGGGTGGCCCGCCGCATGACCGAGAAGCTGCAGATGGCGCGGGCCGTGGAGGAGCAGGAAACATGGGTGTTCGAGGGCGGCATGTCCGTCACCTATGGCAACCGGATGCGCCGCGCGGACCTTCTGGTCTGGCTGGACCTGCCGGTCGCGCTGCGGCTGTGGCGGGTGACCAAGCGCCTGTTTCGCCATCTGGGCAAGACCCGACCCGATCTGCCTGACGGCTGTGTCGAGCGGCTGCACCCGGAAACGCTGGCGTTCTATCGCTACATCTGGACATCGCGGCACCGGGCGCGCCGCAAGATCGCAGACCTGATCGAAACCGCGCCGGAAGACCTGGCCGTCGTCCATCTGCAAAGCCCGCAGGAGGTGCGTGCCTGGCTGCGCGGGCTGGATGCCGGGCAAAGCGCGCCTTAACGCTGATCCGGCGCGATGTCCCTGGTCGCGGCGACCAGCGCCTTGATGTCATCCAGATCGTAATTCAGCCCCCGCCGCCGGGTCGAGGCGGGCTGATGCATCACGCTTGTGCCCGGGCGGCGGTCCACTTTCGGCCGGATCGGCCGGGACACGAAACCGCCCGCGCAATTCGGACAGACGTTGTGCAGCACGGTGGTCACACAGTCCGCGCAGAAGGTACATTCATAGGTGCAGATCATCGCATCCGTTGCATCCGGCGGCAGATCGCGGTCGCACATTTCGCAGTTTGGTCGAAGTTCGAGCATGGGGTTCCTCATAAAAAAGGCCGGTCCAAAATGGACCGGCCCTGTGTCACGTCATGTTGCAAGTGTTACTCGCGGTTGCCGAAGAGCTGCAGCAACATCATGAACATGTTGATGAAGTTCAGATAGAGGCTCAGCGCGCCCATGATGGCCGCCTTGCCCAGCCATTCGGTGTCGCCGTGGTGTGCGTGTGCGATGTACTCGGTCTTGATGCGCTGCGTGTCATAGGCAGTCAGACCCGCGAAGATCAGGACGCCGATGGCGGAGATCGCGAACATCAGGGCAGGGGACTGCAGGAAGATGTTGACGATGGTTGCCACGATCAGGCCGATCACACCCATGATCAGGAAGCTGCCCCAACCGGAGATGTCCTTTTTCGTGGTGTAGCCATAGAGCGACAGTCCCGCGAAGGCGATCGACGTGATCAGGAAGATCTGCGCGATGGAGTACCCGGTGAAGACCAGAAAGATCGAGCTGATCGACACGCCCATCACGGCGGCGAAGACGTAGAACACGGTCTGTGCCGTTGCGGCAGACATGCGGTTGATCGCAGCGCCAAAGCCGAACACGAACAGCAGGGGCGCAAACATCACGACCCACTTCAGGGGCGATGCATAAAGCGCGTAGCCGAGATCGGTCAGATACCGGTCAGGCCCGAGTTGCCCTGCGGCACCGGCGGGATCGGTTGTCACGGCAAGACCGGAAATGGCCCAGGCCGCGGCAAAAGTGATCAGCATGCCTACGGACATGGTGCCGTAGACTTTGTTCATGTGCGCGCGCAGACCCGCATCTATGTCGGCGGCGCGGGCTCCGGCTGCACTCCGGATTGTATTCACGTCAGCCATTAAAGACCTCCAATTGGCAAAAGGGTTCTCAACCGCGCAGGCGCGCGCGGCTCTGGTCTGAATATCGGGGCTGACGGGTTGCATTTCAAGCGGTAACCTGTGGCAGGATGCCGCAGAATGCCCGTTTATTGCAGCCAATGTGAGGGGACATCCCAGATCGGGCGACTGGCCTCGCGCTGCGCGCCTTTGGCCGACACACCGATGTCGTCTCGCAGGCGGTCGTCCAGTGTTGCAAGCTGGCGTCTGCTGCGCCAGTTGGCAAGGGCCCCGGAGACCAGACGAACCAGAGGGGGACGCGACCAGCGGATGGATCGGGGGAGCGTTTTCAGTGCGGAAGACATGGCGTGACCTTTCATGATTTGTGATACATTGACGATTTGCATCTTGATGCTTGATATATCGCCCCGCAGAGTGAATAATGAAAACGAATGTTTGTTGGCACACCTATCACGGATATTGATATGCGAAATCTCGACATCACCACCCTACGTTCCTTTGTCGCCGTCGCGGATTCAGGCGGGGTGACCCGGGCCGCCGGATTTCTGCACCTGACCCAATCCGCAGTTTCGATGCAGCTCAAGCGGCTGGAGGAGATGCTGGGGCTGCCTCTGCTGGACCGCAGCGGCCGGACCATCGCGCTGACCGCATCGGGCGAACAGTTGCTGGTGCAGGCCCGTCGCATGGTCGCGCTCAACGACGAGGTGATCGCCCGGTTGACCGATCATGCCTTCGAGGGAGAGATCACATTGGGCGTGCCGCATGACGTCGTCTATCCGGTGATCCCGCAGGTGCTGAAGCAGTTTCACGCGGCCTATCCACGGGTGAAGGTGCGGCTGGAGGCGTCCTATACGACTGTATTGAAAGAGCAGTTCGCCAAGGGCGACTGCGAGGTGATCCTGACGACGGAAGCCGGTGTCGACCAGCAGGGCGAACGGCTGTGCACCAAATCCCTGGTCTGGGTCGGCGCGCCCGGCGGTGCGGCCTGGCGTCAGCGTCCCTTGCCGCTGGCCTTCTGCCGCCACTGCTTGTTCCGGGGGTCCGTCATCGCGGCACTGGACAGGTCAGGTATCGGTTTCGACATGACCGTGGATACCGAAAGCGACCGGACCATCGAAGCCGCCGTGAGTGCCGATCTTGCGATCCACGCGATGATCGAAGGCACGCAGCCGCCCTACCTTGAAATCATCGACCACGGGGGTGATTTGCCGGATCTGCCATGCCAGCAGATCAACCTATACGGTGGGACAGAACGCAGCGGCGAGGTGCACGAAACCCTGGTCAACCTGCTGCGCCATGCCTTTTCGGGTGCGCCCGTGGCCCGACTGAGGGCGGGGTGAGTCGCCACTGAGCGGCGTGAAATCGGCGGAAAACCGCAATAATAGGCAAGAACTGGCCGATGTGATTGCCGCAGGGTCAGCCGGTAATGGCAGGGGCTGCGGCCCGGTGCAGGTCAAGGGACCAGCAAAACTACCTATGCGGGTATAAGCCCCTGTGAATCAAGAGCGAGGGTAAAGTGCCGAGCGGTCGCAGGCAGCTTGAAACAGGTGGCTTCAGCGCGGTCCGTTGACAGCCATCACGGTGTCGGAACGTCCGAAAACGGACGCCGGAGACCTTTGTGCACAGATGCACAGATTGAAAGGCATTGCGGAATTGACGGCGGCGCGTAAGGTCTGCATATCACGGCTCCACGACGAAAGGGCCGAAAGGGTGCCTCGTTTCAAGGGCTAACAGCCAGTCAAGATGAAGGAAATACAAGATGGCTCATAGGGTCGACGTCCATGTCGGGCAGAAAATTCGCCAGCGGCGCTGGCTGACCGGGATGACCCAGCAACGACTGGCAGAACTTGTCGGAATCAAGTTTCAGCAGATCCAGAAGTACGAAACCGGCGCAAACCGCGTCAGCGCGTCAAGGTTGTGGGACATCGCCGAGGCTTTGGGTGTGAACGTCTCCTTCTTCTTTGAAGGCATCAAGGCCGTGGATGAAAAGCTGCCGGCAGAAAACGTGCCCTCCGACCTGATGGGGGACAAGGAAGCGATGGAGCTGATCCGGTCGTATTATTCGATCCCCGAAGATCAACGTCGCCGCCTGTTCGAACTGGCCCGCGTTCTGAGCGATGTCGCCTGATCGCAGTGCGGGCGATGATCCGTCCGCTGCGCTGCACTGATGCCCCATCCCGGATTTGACGAAGATGTGCGCCGTGTGGCGCACCTTCTGGCCGATGCCGCGCGTGCGGTGATCCTGCCCTATTTCCGGAGCGGTGCCTTGGGCACCGAAAACAAGCGCCCCGCAGATTACGACCCCGTCACCCTGGCCGATCGCGCGGCGGAACGCGCGATGCGTGACATCCTTGCGGTGGAACGCCCCGACGATGCCATTCTGGGCGAGGAATACGGCGCTGCAGCGGGTACATCCGGGCTGACATGGGTGCTGGACCCGATTGATGGCACCCGAGGTTTCGTGAGCGGCACGCCGACCTGGGGTGTGCTGATCGCGCTGTCGGATCAGAACGGCCCTTTCTATGGCATCATCGACCAGCCCTACATCGGCGAAAGGTTCGAGGGGGCGCCGGAGGGTGCAATCCTGACCAGAGCGCAGGATCGTCGCGATCTGCGCACCAGGGCCACCGCCGATCTGAGCGAGGCCATCCTCTTTACCACATTTCCCGAAGTCGGCGCTGAAACCGACCGAAACGGCTTTGCCGCTGTCGCATCGCAAGCGAAGCTGACGCGCTATGGCATGGATTGCTATGCCTATGCGCTTCTGGCGGCGGGGCAGATTGATCTGGTGATCGAGGCGGGGTTGCAGGCCTATGACATTCAGGCACCGATTGCAGTGATCGAAGCGGCGGGCGGTGTCGTGACGGACTGGCGCGGTGGTCCGGTGCATGACGGCGGGCGGGCGCTGGCCGCGGCAAACGGCGTCCTGCACGCACAGGCGCTGGCACTCCTCAAGGATTATTGACCGCCGCGCCAATACCTCTAGGGTGCAACCGCAGGTTCTTTTCCCGTTTTCCACCTGCACTGCGTCTTTGGCTGAGATGGGACAAATGCCGGTACAAGGGCCAGTTCCATGTCAGAATTCCTGATCCGCAATGCCGATGTGATCGTCACGATGGACGATGATCGACGCGAGTTGTCCCATGCGGACCTGCGCCTTTCGGGCGGCGTGATCACGGAAATCGGGCAGGACTTGCAGACCGACGGCGAGGTGATCAACGCACAGGGCTGTGTCGTGACGCCCGGTCTGGTGAACACGCACCATCATCTGAGCCAAAGTCTGACCCGTGCCGTACCGGGAGGGCAGGATGCGCTGCTTTTTGGCTGGCTCAAGACGCTCTATCCGATCTGGGGGCGGATGACGCCGGAACATTTTCACGTCTCGGCGCAGGTCGGTCTTGCGGAACTTGCGCTTTCTGGCTGCACGCTGAGCACGGATCACCTTTATCTTTATCCCAACGGTGCGCGGCTGGAAGACACGATCCATGCTGCCGCCGAACTGGGGCTGCGGTTTCATCCCACACGCGGCTCGATGAGTATCGGAGAGAGTGCGGGGGGATTGCCGCCCGATGATCTGGTGGAAGATGAGGCCGCGATCCTCGAGGATTGCATCCGCGTCGTCGATGCGTTTCACGACGCGGGCGAAGGGTCTATGTGCCGGGTGGGTCTCGCGCCTTGTTCGCCATTTTCCGTCAGCACCGATCTGATGCGCGAAACGGCGCTGCTGGCGCGGGACAAGGGGGTGATGATGCACACCCATCTGGCAGAGAATGACGAGGATATCGCCTACAGCCTCGAGAAATTCGGCTGCCGTCCGGGGCAATATGCGGAAAGTCTGGGCTGGGTGGGTCACGATGTCTGGCACGCCCATTGCGTGAAGCTGGACGCGGCCGAGATCGCCCTGTTCGCGGCGACCGGAACAGGCGTGGCGCATTGTCCGTGTTCCAACTGCCGTCTTGGATCGGGCATCGCCCCGGTGCGGGCGATGCGGGATGCGGGCGTGCCGGTGGGACTGGGTGTGGACGGATCGGCCAGCAACGATGCGGGCAATCTGGTGGCCGAGGCGCGTATGGCGATGCTGTTGCAGCGGGTATCAAAGGGGGCCGACGCGATGAGTGCCCGCGAAGCGCTGGAGATTGCGACGCGGGGCGGTGCGGATATGCTGGGGCGGCCCGATGTGGGCCGTCTGGCGGTGGGCAAACGCGCGGATGTTGCGGTCTGGGACGTGAGCGGGGTCGCATCGGCAGGATCGTGGGATCCGGCGGCATTGTTGCTGGCGGGGCCGGTCGCCGTGCGGGATTTGTTCGTGGAAGGCCGTCAGATCGTGCGCGACGGGCATATCACGACGCTCGATCTGGGGGCGGTGATCGCCCGGCAGAACAGGTTGGCGCGGGCCCTGGCGTGAGCGTTATTATTCGAAGAAATCTCTAAAGATCCGGCAGGAAGGCTCAGCCCCGCGCACCGGCGATCCAGGTATCGGCGATGGCGCGGTCGTCGCCCAGCATGATGGTCGCAAAGAGGCTGTCCCAATGGTCTTTGGCATTGGCGTGGCGCTGCGTGATCGCGGGGGTGGATGCGAGGTCGAGAACTGTCAGGTCCGCCTCGTAGCCCTTTGAAATGGTTCCAATCTTGTCGTGAAGGTGCAGGCTGCGGGCGGAGCCTGCGGTGGCCAGCCAGATGAGCTGTGCGGCATGGAGTGGCGTGCCGCGCAACTGGCCGATTTCGTAGGCGGCGGCCATGGTGCGGAGCATCGAGAATGACGATCCGCCGCCGGTGTCCGTGGCGAGGCCCACCGCGATGTGGCGCGCGCTGAGCCCCGCCATGTCGAAAAGCCCCGAGCCGATGAAGGTATTGGAGGTGGGGCAATGGACCAACGCTGCGCCGGTCTCGCTCAGGCGGTCAATCTCGCGGGGTTCCAGATGGATGGCATGACCAAAAAGAGCGCGTTCGCCGATCAGGCCATGCGCCTCGTAGGTGTCGAGATAGTCGCGCGCCTGCGGATGCAGATCGCGGACCCAGGCGATTTCGTCGGTCTGTTCGCTGAGGTGGGTCTGCATCAGGCAGTCGGGGTGTTCGGCCCAGAGTGCGCCCAGAGCGGCCAGTTGATCGGGTGTCGAGGTCGGCGTGAAACGCGGCGTGATGGCATAGGTCGCGCGGCCCTTGCCATGCCAGCGCGCGATCAGGGCCTTGCTGTCGTCATAGGCCGATGTGGCGGTGTCGCGCAGGCCATCGGGTGCGTTGCGGTCCATGCAGGTCTTGCCTGCGACGATGCGCTGATTGCGGGCGGCGGCGGCCTCGAACAGCGCATCGGCGCTGTGCGGGTGGATGGTGCAGTAGGAGGCGACGGTTGTGGTCCCCTCGGCGCGGGTGAGGTCGAGGTAGCGGGTGGCGATTTGCCGGGCATAGGCCGGATCGCTCAGGCGCATTTCCTCGGGGAAGGTGTAGTCGTTCAGCCAGTCGATCAGGCGTTTGCCCCATGAGGCGATGATGGCCGTCTGCGGGTAATGCACATGGGCGTCGACGAAACCCGGACAGATCAGGTGATCGGGCCCGTAGATGACACGCTCTGCCGCAGGATGGGACTTGATCAGCGCCTGGGCGGTTCCGGTCTCTGCAATCAGGCCGTCTTGCAGCAGCACGGCACCGTCGGTGTCGATGGACACGGCCTCGGACCAAGGGACGTGCATCGGATTGCCGGTAAAGCGCAGGGTCGGTCCGCAAAGAAGGGTTCGGGTGCTCATCCGATGATCCTATGCCGCTGATTTGACGCAAACAACAGCCAAGCGGCATTGTCACTGCTGGGGGGCTTGCCTATGGTCGGGCCAAACCGGGAGGTGCGTTATGTTGGATCAGGAAGACGTGTTGGATCAGACCTCCGAAGACGAAGAGGCGCAGGCGTACAAGCTTGAGCCAAAGACCGTTGCCTCGGTCCTTTATGCGGTCGAGATCGAGGACCGCGAGCGGTTGATCGAGTTGATGGAGCCGCTGCACGCGGCCGACATCGCCGACCTTCTGGAACAGGTCAATCCTTTCGAGCGCAGCAAGCTCATCCGGCTTTATGACCGCGAGTTTGACGGTGAAATCCTGTCGGAACTCGACGAATCAATCCGTGAGGAGGTGATCGACCTTCTGACGCCGCAGGTCTTGTCGCAAGCGGTGCGGGAACTGGACAGCGACGACGTTGTCGATCTGATCGAAGATCTGGAGGACGCCCAGCAGGAGGCCATTCTTGGTGCCCTGGAAGACGCCGATCGCGTGGCCGTGGAACAGGCCTTGTCCTTCCCGGAGTATTCCGCCGGTCGTCTGATGCAGCGCGAGGTGGTCATGGCCCCCGAACACTGGAGCGTGGGGCAGGCGATCGACCATTTGCGCAACACGCCGGAAGAAGACCTGCCCGATCAGTTCTACCATATCATCATGGTCGATCCGCGGCTGCATCCGGTGGGCAACGTCACCTTGGGCAAGCTGATGCGGTCCAAGCGGACAACCATGCTCAAGGACATCCTTGAAGACACCTTTCGCATCATCCCCGCCATGCAGGGCGAGGGCGATGTGGCCTATGCCTTCAACCAGTATCACCTGATTTCTGCGCCGGTCGTGGACGATGAGGGACGGCTGATCGGTGTGATCACCATCGACGACGCGATGGCGGTGCTGGACGAGGAACACGAGGAAGACATCCTGCGTCTGGCCGGTGTGGGCGAAGGATCGCTGTCGGACCGGGTGATCGAGACGACAAAGCAGCGGCTGCCCTGGCTGGCGGTAAACCTGCTGACGGCGATTGCCGCGTCGATGGTCATCTCGCAGTTCGAGGTGGCGATTGCACAGATCGTGGCGCTGGCCGTGCTGATGCCCATCGTGGCGTCGATGGGCGGCAATGCGGGCACGCAAAGCCTCACGGTCGCGGTGCGTGCGATTGCCACGCGCGACCTGACAGGATCGAACGTCTGGCGGGTCATCCGGCGGGAATGTCTGGTGGGGCTGATCAACGGTCTGATCTTTGCCGTCGTCATGGGCATCGTGGGCGTGATCTGGTTCGGCTCGCCCGCGCTGGGCTATGTGATCGCGGCGGCGATGGTGATCAACATGGTGGTCGCCGGGCTGGCAGGCACCGGCATCCCGATCATACTGGAGCGGATCGGCGTGGACCCTGCGCTGGCATCGGGCGCATTTGTGACGACGGTGACGGATGTGGTGGGCTTCTTCGCCTTTCTGGGATTGGCGGCGGCGGTGCTGCTTTGAACGACATGGCGGCAGCCAAGGCGGTGATGCGCAAGGCGGCCTTTGCGCGGCGCAAACCCCTGTTCGAGCAGGCAAATGGAGCGCAATCAGGCTACCTGAGCGAGGTGCTGGCGGGGTATCGCGGTGTAGCGCTGTCAGGTTTCATGCCGATCCGAACGGAAATCGACCCGACACCGGCGATGGCCGAAGCGGCAGCCCATGGTCCCGTTGGCGTACCGGTGATCCAGGGGGCGGAAAAGCCTCTGATGTTCGCCCGATGGACGCCCGGAACCGTGATGGAAGCGGGTGCTTTCGGGGCGATGGTCCCGAAAGATCCGGACTACTTCGAACCGGAAATCCTGATCGTGCCGCTTCTGGCCTTCAACCGGCAGGGTGGGCGACTGGGATACGGCGGCGGTTTCTACGACCGCACCCTTGAAATGCTGCGCGGCAAACGCGCCACGCTGGCCATCGGCTTTGCCTTTGCCGGTCAGGAGGAAGAGCACCTGCCGCTGGAGCCGACCGATCAGCCGCTCGACCTGATTGTCACCGAAACGGGTGTGATCGAGGTAGCCTCTTGACGGTCAAATCCGTGCTTGCCAGTGGTGCATCCGCAGCCTAGCTGTCACCCCCATGAAAATACTCTTTCTTGGCGATGTGATGGGCCGGGCCGGACGGCGGGCGATTTCAGAAAACCTGCCACGGCTGCGTGCGGCGTGGAAGCTGGATTTTGTCGTGGTCAACGGGGAAAACGCGACCTCAGGCATGGGGTTGTCGGGTGCCCACGCGCAGACGCTTCTCGAGGCGGGTGCGGATTGTCTGACGCTGGGCGATCATGCTTTCGACCAGAAGGACATGCTGTCGTTCATCGAAAGCGAGCCGCGCATCATCCGGCCCCTGAATTTTTCCAAGACTGCGCCGGGCAAGGGGGCGCGGCTGTTCACCACGCGCACGGGCCGCAAGGTGCTGGTCTGTCAGGCCCTGGGGCAGGTCTTCATGAAGCGACCCTTCGACGACCCGTTTTCGGCACTCGATCAGGTGCTCAAGACCCACCCGCTGGGCGGCATGGCGTCGGCGATCATCGTGGATATTCATTGCGAGGCGACATCGGAAAAGATGGCGACCGGGCATTGGTGCGACGGGCGCGCCTCGCTTGTGGTGGGCACACACACCCATGTGCCGACAGCGGATGCGATGATCCTGCCGGGTGGGACAGGCTATCTGTCGGATGCGGGCATGTGCGGCGACTATCATTCCGTGATCGGCATGGAAAAGGCCGAACCGATGCGCCGTTTCATCACCGGTATGCCCAAGGAACGCTTCACCCCGGCCAATGACGAGGCGACGCTGTCGGGTGTCTATGTCGAGACTGACGACAGGACGGGCCGCGCCACGCGCATCGTGCCGGTGCGTGAAGGCGGCGTGTTGCAGGCCAGCGCCCCGTGACCACCGGACGCATTGCGTTCTTTTCGCTCTGTCTGGTGCTGATGGGTGCGGGATGGGGGGCCAGTCAGCCCTTGACCAAAGTGGCCGTCAGCACGGGGTACGGCCATTGGGGTCTGCTGTTCTGGCAAATGCTGATCGGCGGGCTGTTGATGGGCGCCATCTGTCTTCTGCGGGGACACGCGCTGCCGCTGACCCGGCGCACGATCCAGCTTTACGTGATCCTCGCGCTGATCGGTGCGGTGCTGCCCAATGCGCTGTCCTATCAGGCGGCGGTGCATCTGCCCTCGGGGATCATGTCGCTGCTGCTCAGCGTGATCCCGATGTTCGCCTTTGTCATCGCGCTGGCGCTGGGCACCGACCGGTTTCGCTGGCGGCGGGTGATCGGCCTTGGCTTCGGGTTGATCGGTGTCCTGCTGATCGTGCTGCCGACGGTTGATCTGGGCCAGGAGATTCCGGTGTTCTGGGCGGGGGTCTATCTGCTGACCGCGCTGTTTTATGCCTTCGAGGGGAATTACATCGCGGGATGGGGGACACAGGGGCTGAACGCGTTTCAGGTCATGCTGGGTGCCTCGCTGTTCGGGGGGCTGATGGTCACGCCGCTGACCTTTGCCAGCGGACAGTTCATTGCGCCGGTTTTCCCGCTGCCGACGGCGCAGTTGGCTTTGCTCGCCTCCTGCGTGATCCATATTTTCGTCTACGCCACATATGTCTGGCTGGCCGGGCAGGCGGGCGCGGTCTTTGCGGTGCAGGTCAGCTATATGGTGACGGGCTTTGGTCTGGTCTGGGCGTGGCTGCTGCTGGGCGAGGCCTATGCCTCGACGTTGTGGCTCGCACTGGCGGCGATCTTTACCGGGATGTATCTGGTCCAGCCGCGACCGACCCTTGCTGCGTCCTCCGGGATCGGCGAAACTTGAACCACATATCGCTTTTGCGCTGAGGCACCTCCATGGATTTCTTCCCCCTGTCCGACACGGCAAGTCCCATCCTCGCGCTGAGCGTCGTCGCGGTGATGTTCATCCTCTTCGTGCGCGAGTACTTCCCGACCGAAGTCGTGGCATTGGCCGGGGCTGCCGTGCTGCTGGCGACGGGTGTGCTGCCCTATGCGGATGCGCAGGCCGTTCTGTCGAACTCCGCCCCCTGGACCATCGCGGCGATGTTCATCGTCATGGGTGCGCTGGTGCGCACCGGGGCGCTGGACGTGCTGACGCGCATGGCAGAGCGTTATGCCCGCACGCATCCCAGGTCCGCGGTTGTGGGCGTGATCCTGTCGGTGATGGGGGCATCGGCGATCATGAACAACACGCCGGTGGTGGTGGTGATGATCCCGGTGGTCGTGCAGTTGAGCAAGACGCTGGGCACCAAGGCGTCAAAGCTGCTGATCCCGCTGTCCTATGCTGCGATCATGGGCGGGTCGCTGACGCTGATCGGCACGTCCACGAACCTTCTGGTCGATGGGGTGGCGCGATCACAGGGGCTGGAACCCTTCGGTATCTTCGAGATCCTGCCCATCGGTCTGGTGGTCTGCGCCTGGGGTCTGACCTATATGGCCGTTTTCGGGCGCAAGCTGCTGCCGGACCGGGACAGCATGGCGATGATGCTGTCCGACCGCTCCAAGATGAAATTCTTTACCGAAGCGGTGATCCCGCCTGAAAGCAACCTCATCGGCCGTGACGTGCTGGATGTGCAACTGTTCAAGCGCGAGGGTGTGCGTCTGATCGACGTGGTGCGCGGCGACCAGTCCCTGCGCCGCAACCTGTCGGATGTGAAGCTGCAGATCGGTGACCGCGTGGTGCTTCGCACCCAGATGACCGAGCTGTTGAGCCTTCAGGCCAACAAGGAACTCAAGCGCGTCGATCAGCTGTCGGCGGTCGAGACAACAACGGTGGAGGTGTTGATCACGCCGGGTTGCCGCATGGTGGGCCGGGCGCTGGGCGCGATGCGCCTGCGCCGTCGCTATGGTGTCTATCCGCTGGCCGTGCACCGACGGAACCAGAACATCGGCCTGCAACTGGATGAATTGATTGTGAAAGTCGGCGATACCCTGCTGCTGGAAGGCGCTGCGGAGGATATTTCGAGGTTGGCCGCTGACATGGATCTGGTGGACGTGAGCCACCCGACCGCGCGCGCCTACCGACGCGGCCATGCACCCATCGCCATCGCGGCTCTGGTGGGGATCGTGATCCTTGCGGCGCTCAACGTGGCACCGATCCTGCTGCTGGCGGTGATCGCCGTGGCCTTGGTGCTTGTCACCGGCTGTATCGACGCGGAGGAAGCGTTTTCCTTTGTGGACGGACGTCTGCTGGCGCTGATCTTTTCGATGCTGGCCGTGGGGGCAGGGTTGCAGAACTCGGGTGCGATTTCCCTGATCGTCGATGCGATCTCCCCGACGCTCAGCACCTTGCCGCTGACGCTGGTGATCTTCTGCGTCTTCCTGCTGACCACCATCCTGACCGAGATCGTGTCGAACAACGCCGTCGCGGTGATCATGACACCCATCGCCATATCGCTTGCCGCCGCACTGGGCATCGACGCGCGGCCCTTGGTCGTCGCCGTGATGATCGCGGCCTCCTGTGCCTTTGCGACGCCCATCGGCTACCAGACCAACACGCTGGTCTACGGCCCCGGCGGGTACAAGTTCACCGACTTCATGCGCGTGGGCATACCGCTGAACCTGTCGATGTCGCTGCTGGCCAGCGCCGCGATCCCGCTGTTCTTCTAGGCGCTGCGGCGATCGCGGGCGGCGTCCCGCGCAATCTCGGCAAAGCCGTCGCGGGCCACAAGGAAATTGCGAGTGAGCGGTGCCGTCAGCGTGGTCTGATCCGAGAAATAGGCGGCGACATTGGCGATATGGGCCGCAAATTCAGGGTTGCGTCCGGCATCGTCGTACTTGCGGATATGATCGGTCGAGGCCCATCCCCGCTCGCTGGCGCTGCGGATGCAGAGGTTGAGCCGCTGGGTCGCGTGGAACGTCATGTAGATCGCCAGATAATGCAGGTATTCATCCAGCGGGATGTCACAGGTCGGATCGAAACACTCGATCATGATATCGACCATCTGCTCGGGGTGGAGCGGCCAGGATTCATCGCCGATCAGGAAGGCGAAATCCTCTGCGCCGTGGCGCAACCCGGCATATTCGAAGTCGAACCAGCGCAGGCGGTCGTCGTCGTCGATGGCGGCGTTGCCGGCGCGGCAGTCCCATTTGACGAACTGATGGCCCGTGACCGCCACGGACGCACAGGCGGCGTTGCGGTCGAATTGGTCGGAAATGTCGCCGGTCATCTCGACCAGCTTGTCGATGCCGCCGATGAAATTTTCCACCCAGTCCACGTTCGCGCCCAGATGGGGCATCATGTCGTGCAGGTCGGTCTTGCGGGCGGCGGCGTGGATGCGAAAGATCGCAGACACCGCCTCGGCCGCCAGATCGAGCTGGCGTTCGGGCGTCTGTCTGGCAATCTCGACGTTCAGGCGGCGCGCGCCCACGTCTGACTGGAACATCACCTCTCCCGCGACGCCGATACATTCGGGCAGGTCCGTGCAATGGGCGTTCAGCTTCTCCAGCACGAAGGCTTCCAGATGGGTGCGCCGGAAGTTGGGTCGCAGGGTCGCGATCAGGCTTCTGCCGCCGATTTCCAGCCGGAAGCTGGACCGGCTTTCGCCACCGGGGGCCGACACCTTGTCGACCGGCCTGCCAAAGTAGGCTTCTGCGGTCCTGAGAATGCGTTCCTTGGTGCTGTTTTTTTCTTTCCTGGCCATCGGGGCGTCCTTCCTGCGAAGCGGATTTCAGGGTCTGCCCAGGCGAATAGTGGAGCCATGTGGCGAGATTATGGTTTCGGTGCGGCTTCTTGCAGAGTGATTCGGATTTGCGAAAACCGATTGGCGACCATGCTGGTCCAATCCCCCCCGCACCCAAAAAACTGTTTCCGCAATCCTACCCGTCCAGCGCGAATTGGGGCCGAATTTGTCTTAAAATTTGTCAGGTATGAGGCCGGATGGGTAGATGGGACGTCTTTTGGTGTGGGGTGCGTCAAAGGCGGTTCCTGTGTCTGCATGTGCGGAGCAGTCCGGTTTTCAAGAAGAGGAAGTAACGATGGGATTTAGATTTTTTGGCGGCAGCTTGTGGGGCAAGAGTAGCTTCAAGAGCAGCTGGAACAACAACACACACTCCAACAAGTGGGGCTGGAACAATCATACCAGCCGCGGGTCCGACGGAACCGGCAAAGGCTCCGACGGGTCAGACGGGTCTGACGGCACCGGTAAGTTGTCATCCATTTTCGACAAATGGGGCAAAGGCTCCGACGGTTCCGGCAAAGGTTCGGACGGCAGCGGCAAAGGCTCTGACGGCTCCGGCAAGGGTTCGGGCAAAGGTTCGGACGGCAGCGGCAAGGGGTCTGGCAAAGGCTCTGACGGCTCCGGCAAGGGGTCTGGCAAGGGCTCTGACGGCTCTGGCAAGGGTTCGGGCAAAGGCTCGGACGGTTCCGGCAAGGGGTCGGGCAAAGGCTCGGACGGTTCCGGCAAGTACGATGGCTCAGGTAAGGGCTCTGACGGAACGGGCAAAGGGTCCGATGGTTCCGGCAAGTTCGACGGGTCGGGCAAAGGCGGCGGCTCCGGCAAGGGGGGCGGTTCGGGCAAGGGTTCGGATGGTTCCGGCAAGGGCTTCGATCTGTTCGACAAGATCAGCGACAAGATCAGTGACAAGTTCGACAAGATCGCAGATGTTCTTGACGGCAAGGACGACGGCACCGGCAAGGGGTCCGATGGCTCCGGCAAATCCGACGGCAGCAACGCCGGCGGCGGAAGCTCCTACCACAACGGTGGTATCCAGGGCGGTCTGTTCAGCAAGTGGTACGACAACCACCTGTCCAAGTTCTTCGACAAGTTCGATCTTGACGGCAAGGACGGCAAGGACGGCAAGGACGGTAAAGGGTCAGACGGCACCGGCAAAGGCTCCGACGGCACTGGCAAGGGTGGCGGTTCGGGCAAGGGCTCGGACGGGACCGGCAAGGGCTCGGACGGCACCGGCAAGGGCTCGGACGGCACCGGCAAGGGTTCCGACGGCACCGGCAAGGGGTCCGACGGAAGCGGTAAAGGCTCTGATGGCACCGGCAAAGGGTCTGACGGGACCGGCAAGGGGTCTGACGGCACCGGCAAGGGGTCTGACGGCACAGGCAAGACCGATGAGCCGGATACGCCACCGCAAGAGCCGGATGTCGACGAAAAGATCACCTACAACTACACCATGGGTGATGATGGCGAGATGAACATCGCTGTCACGCAAGACCTGCAGGGACAGTTGTTCGTCAGCATCAGCCAGTCGAACTTCGACGGTCAGCCGCTGGATATCGACGGTCTGTTCTTCAACTTGACCGACGACAGCGAACTGGAAGACCTGAACTTCTTCCCGGAAGAAAACGCACCGGGATATGATCTGACGGACGTGCAGGCAGAGGCCAACAGCGTGACCACGCTGACAAACGGCGCGGGGGTCGAACAGGCTTACGATGTCGGTCTTCAGTTCGGCAACTGTCGACCGACAGTACGCAGGGCACGGTCACCCAGACCAACTTTACGCTCTGGTCGGACTCTGGTTCCGTAACTCTGGACGACATCGACCTGGCAGGCATGCGGCTTGTGGTCAATTCCGATGGACAGGACGGCGAAGTGCTGGGCGTCAGCGCCAGCGACGATCCGAACTTCGAGGCGGCGGATGCGGCACCGGACAGCGAGATCACGTTGAATGACGTGATGGGCCTGATGTCGGTCGCGGTCGATGAGGACGAGGAAGTCGTCGAAGACCTCGAAGAAGACGCCGAGGAAGAGATGATCGTCTGACGTCGGACGACCGTAGAAAAAGGAAAGCGCGCGGGAGACCGCGCGCTTTTTGCTGTTCTGCCCGTTGCTTATGGGTCAGAGCGGCCAGAAGAACAGGATCGCAGGGATCGACACGGCGATCACGATGATCTCGAGCGGCAGACCCATCCGCCAGTAATCGCCAAACCCGTAGCCGCCGGGACCAAGGATGAGCGTGTTGTTCTTGTGTCCGATCGGCGTGAGGAACGCGGAAGACGCCGCCACGGCGACCGCCATCAGGAACGGGTCGGGGGAGACACCCAGCGTCTGCGCCATCTGAATGCCCACCGGGGCCGCGACGATGGTGGTGGCGGTGTTGTTCAGCACATCCGACAGCGTCATCGTGACGACCATCAGCACCGTCAGCACGATCCAGGGTGCCATGCCCTGTGTGAGGCTCAGAAGGCTGCCCGCGATCAGCTCGGTCCCGCCGGAGGTTTCCAATGCGGCCCCGAGAGGGATCATTGATCCCAATAGGACAATCACTGGCCATTCGATATGTGTATAAAGCTCGGCCAGTGGTACGATTTTTGCAAGCACATAGGCGATGACGACAAGGCCCAAAGCGACCGGCAGGTAGATCAGCCCGAAACTTGCGGCAGTCACGGCGGCGGCGAAAAGGCCAATGGCGAGCCAGACCTTGGTGTTTTCCGTCACAGCCAACCCACGGTCCGCCAGGGGCAGAACATCGAGCCAATCTGTGACATCGGCCGCGGTGTCGCGGGGGACAAGCAGCAAAAGGATATCGCCGGGTTTCAGAACGGTGGTCCGCAACTGCGAGGTGATCTTGCGACCGCGGCGCGAGATGCCCAGAAGGATCGTCCGTCTGCGCCACGCCATGCCCACGGCCTGCGCTGTCCTGCCGTTCAGGCGCGAGGTTTCTGGCACCACGACCTCAATGATTTCAACGCCTTCTCCGCCAGCCTTCAACTGCTCTTCGCGGGTGCTGTCGGCCAGTGCCAGATCCAGTGTGCTGCGAAATTCGTCCAGCGCATCGGGCGTCGCCTCCAGCACCAGCGCATCCCCTGCCTGCAGCGCCACATTGCGCGCCTGACCGTAGCGGCGTTTGCCGTCACGCATGAGACCCAGGATCGCCACATCGGCGCTGTCCGCCGCTGCGGTCAGTTCGCCCAACCTTTGGCCGATCAGCTTGCTGTCTTCCGGGATCACCAGTTCTGCGATGTATTGCGAGATATCTTCGGTACTTAGGGCGGTATCCTCACGCGCCGGGATCAGCCGCCAGCCGATCAGTGCCACAAACGTCAGACCGGCGATGGCGGCAATGCCGCCGACGGGCGCGAAGTCGAACATGCGAAACGGCTCGCCCAGCGATTCCTGGCGGATGGACGCGATGATGATGTTGGGCGGTGTGCCGATGAGCGTGACCATGCCACCCAGAATGGTGGCGAAACTGAGGGGCATAAGGCTCAGCCCCGGTGCGCGACCTGCCTTGCGGGAGGTCTGGATGTCCACGGGCATCAGCAGGGCCAGGGCCGCCACGTTGTTCATGAAGGCCGACAGGATACCGCCCACGGCTCCCATCAGCGTGATATGCGCCCCAAGCGAACGCGAGGCATCGACCAGCGTGCGCGTGATCAGCAGCACAGCGCCCGAGCGCACCAGCCCGGCAGAGACCACAAGCACCAGCGCAACCACCAGCGTCGCGGGGTGGCCAAAGCCCGAGAAGGCGTCCTTGGTCGGCACCACCCCCAGCACCACCCCCAGCATGAGCGCGGTGAAAGCGACAAGGTCGTAGCGAAACTTGCCCCAGAGCAGCATCGCAAAGACGCCGCCGAAGAGGGAGAAAAGGATGATTTGGTCAGTTGTCATGGAAAGGGTCTACCTTGGAAGGGATCAGAGAGGAACGTTGCGGTGCGCGGATGCGTTCCCGGCGGCCTTTGGATGTCTTGTCGGGCAAGCGGCGCTGGCATATAGAAGCGCAAATCGCAGAAATCAAAGTCGAGGGTATCATGGCCGGCCATTCCAAATGGGCAAACATTCAGCACCGCAAGGGGCGCCAGGACAAGATCCGCGCCAAGCTGTTTTCCAAGTTCAGCAAGGAAATCACCGTCGCCGCCAAGATGGGCGACCCGGACCCGGACAAGAACCCGCGTCTGCGTCTGGCGGTGAAGGAAGCCAAGGCGGCCTCCATGCCCAAGGACAACATCGACCGCGCGATCAAGAAAAGTCAGGCGGGCGAGGGCGAGGATTACAAGGAAGTGCGCTATGAGGGCTACGGCCCCAACGGTGTGGCCGTGATTGTCGAGACGATGACCGACAACCTCAACCGCACGGCATCGACCGTGCGGTCGACCTTTACCAAGAACGGCGGCAATCTGGGCGAAACGGGCAGCGTCGGGTTCATGTTCGACCGCAAGGGTGCGGTGACCTATCCGGCGAACGTGGGCGATGCGGATACGGTGATGATGGCGGCGATCGAGGCCGGAGCCGAGGATGTGGAAAGCACCGAGGACGGGCATGTGATCTGGTGCGCCGATACCGACCTCAATGAAGTGGCCACGGCGCTGGAGGCGGAACTGGGCGAGTTGGAATCAACCAAACTGATCTGGAAGCCCACGACCACGACCGAGATGGACCTCGAAAGCCTGCAAAAGCTGATGAAACTGGTGGACGCGCTGGAAGACGACGATGATGTGCAACGTGTGACCACGAATTTCGAGGCCTCGGACGAGGTGATGCAGCAATTCGAGGACTCTGAAGGCTGAGCGCGAGGCAGATTGGCTGCCCCGCAACTGTTGGCGGGTCCGGCTTAGCCGAACAGGCGGGAGACGCCCATCCGCCAGAACCCACGGCGCACCGCAGGCGTCGTTTCGGGTTGCTCGTATTGCGACAGATGCGCCAGCACGCGCTTGACCTCGTTCAACCGGCCACGCGCTTCCACGCCCCCGGCGCTGGCCTGAACGTCGAGAATCTTGATCTGCGTATGGAGTGCGGCGGTGATCACGGCCATATCGGCAGGCTCGATCCGGGGCTTTCGTGTTTTGGCGAACATCTTTTTATCCTTTGTGTCTTGCGGGCATATAGGTACTTGGACCTGACAATCCAGCGCAGGATCGACGCATTACGAAGATGTGTCAGTTTTGTGAAGCGGATTTCTGCCGGTCCCTGTGACACCGACGGGTTGGCCGACCACAAGCGCAGGGGAAATGGCCCAAAATCGCAGCGTCCAGCCGCAGCGACATCCCGGAACTCACGTGTTACCGATAGGTTAAGGCGCGATCTTCATACACCACTTCAAGACAAGGCTTTCTTCTGATGCTCACCTCCTTTCTGCCCGGCTTTGCCCTGAGCCTGACGCTGATCCTGGCCATCGGCGCGCAGAACGCCTTTGTGCTGCGGCAGGGCTTGCGGCGCGAGCATGTGTTCTGGGTCTGCCTGACCTGCGGGGTGTCCGACGCTCTGCTGATCGCGGCAGGCGTCGCGGGGTTCGGTGCGCTGGCCGAAGCGGTGCCGTGGTTCGAGACGGTGATGCGCTACGGCGGCGCGGCCTTCCTGATCTGGTACGGCGCACAGAACGCCCTGTCGGCCTGGCGCGGCGGTGAAATGCTGGATGCGACGGGTGAGGCGACCCAAAGCCTGAGCAAGGCGATCCTCACGCTGCTGGCGCTCACATGGCTCAACCCGCATGTCTATCTGGATACGGTGGTCCTGATCGGCTCCATTTCCGCACAATATCCCGACAGGTTGGCTTTCGGGACGGGGGCCGTGCTGGCCAGTCTCACGTTCTTCTTCGCCCTTGGGTATGGCGCGCGGTTGCTCAGCCCGCTTTTTGCGAAACCGGTCAGCTGGCAAATCCTCGACGGGATCATCGCGCTGACGATGTGGGCGATTGCGGCGAAACTTTTGCTGATGTGATCTTGTCCTCCGGCGCATCCGCACCCAGTGTGGGGGCATGACAACAGCCCTCCCTCATCGCCCGGTCGCGGGCATACTCTGGATGCTGGTGACGGGGCTGTGTTTCGTCATGGTCACGGCACTGGTCAAATACATGGGACCGCGACTGCCTGCGGCCGAAGCGGCGTTCCTGCGCTATGGCATGGGGCTGATCTTTCTGATCCCCAGTCTCGGCGCGTTGAAGGCCGCTCATCTGACCCGGCGGCAATGGTCGTTGTTCGGGTTGCGCGGGCTGTGCCATGCGGTGGGGGTCAGCCTGTGGTTCTATGCGATGACCCGCATCGCCATCGCCGAAGTCACGGCCATCAACTATCTCGCGCCGATCTTTGTCGCCGTTGGGGCCGCGCTCTTTCTGGGCGAAACACTTGCCCTGCGGCGCATCATCGCTGTCATTCTGGGGCTGTTGGGCGCGGCGATCATCCTGCGTCCCGGCTTTCGCGAGGTGAGTTCCGGCCATGTCGCGATGCTGGTGGCGGCGGTGGTGTTCGCCGGCTCCTATCTGATCGCCAAGGTCGTCGCGGACGAGGTGAAGGCCGGCATCGTCGTGGGGCTCTTGTCGGTTTTCGTGACGCTGTGTCTGGCCCCCCTGGCGTTTTCGGTCTGGATCACGCCGACCTGGACGGAACTGGGCATCCTCTTTACCGTCGCGATCTTTGCCACGGCGGGGCACTACACCATGACATTGGCCTTCGCTGCGGCCCCCGTCACGGTGACGCAGCCGGTCACCTTCCTGCAGCTGGTCTGGGCGACCGCACTGGGCGCTGTCGCCTTTGCGGAACCGGTGGACATCTGGGTCATCCTGGGCGGTTTCGTGATCCTCGGATCGGTCACCTTCATCACCTGGCGCGAGGCGACGCTGAAACGCCAGATCACGCCGACGGTGAACGCCACCAAGGTGTGACGCCGGTTTATTGATTGACGAGTCAATAAAGCTGGCCTTACCTTGGCACCTGACCGTCAGGAAAGGCCCGAATCCCCATGCCCAAAGTCGGAATGGAACCCATCCGCCGCTCCGCACTGGTGCAGGCGACCATACAAGAGATCGGTGCCGCCCATTCGCTGGACGTGACCGTGGGGCAGATCGCCAGACGCGCGGGAATGTCCACGGCCCTTGCGCATCACTACTTCGGCGGAAAGGACCAGATCTTCCTCGCCGCGATGCGCCACATCCTGTCGGATTTCGGGGCAGAGGTCCGCGCCCGCCTCGCAGAGGCACGCAGCCCCCGGGACCGTGCAGCGGCGATCATCATCGCCAGCTTTGACGAGACCTGCTTCGATCCCGCCACGGTAAATGCGTGGATGACCCTCTATGCGGCGGCCCCCACCAATGCCGAAACCCGCCGTCTGTTGCGGCTTTATCACCGCCGCCTGCGGTCCAATCTGACCCATGCGCTGCGGCCTCTCAGCCGCACACCGGCGGCGGATGCCGAAACGCTGGCGGCACTGATCGACGGGCTCTATCTGCGGGTGGCCCTTTCCGAAACCGGCACGGCCTCTGCGGCCCGCGCCACGGCACTTTCCACGCTTCATCTGCTGCTGGAGGCAGGAACATGAGCAATCCGAACATCCTTATCGTGATGGTGGACCAACTGAACGGCACGTTGTTTCCGGACGGCCCCGCCGACTGGCTGCACGCCCCCAATCTCAAGGCGCTCGCGGCCCGTTCCACCCGGTTCCGCAACGCCTATACCGCTTCCCCGCTCTGCGCGCCGGGGCGGGCGGCCTTCATGTCGGGACAATTGCCCTCGGCCACGGGCGTGTATGACAACGCGGCAGAGTTCTGCTCGTCGATCCCCACCTATGCGCACCACCTGCGCCGGGCGGGCTACCACACCTGTCTGTCGGGCAAGATGCATTTTGTCGGCCCCGACCAGCTGCACGGGTTCGAGGAACGGCTGACCACCGACATCTACCCGGCCGATTTCGGCTGGACACCCGACTACCGCAAACCCGGCGAGCGGATCGACTGGTGGTATCACAACATGGGGTCCGTGACCGGAGCAGGGGTCGCCGAAACCTCCAACCAGATGGAATACGACGACGAGGTCGCCTACAACGCGACCCGCAAGCTCTACGAATACGCGCGCGAAGAGAACGCGCGGCCCTGGTGCCTGACGGTCAGCTTCACCCACCCTCACGACCCCTATGTCGCGCGCAGGAAATACTGGGATCTCTACGAAGACTGCGCCCATCTGGAACCGCAGGTGCCTGCCATGGCCTATGCCGATCACGATCCTCATTCGCAGCGCATCTTCGACGCCAACGACTGGCGCAGCTTCGACATCACCAGAGACGACATCCGGCGGTCCCGCCGCGCCTACTTCGCCAACATCAGCTATCTCGACGACAAGATCGGCGAGATCATGAAGGTACTGGACGACACCCGGCAGGACGCCATCGTGGTCTTTGTCTCCGACCACGGCGATATGCTGGGCGAGCGGGGGCTCTGGTTCAAGATGTCCTTCTTCGAAGGCTCGTCCCGCGTGCCGCTGATGATCGCGGCCCCGCAGATGCAGGCCGGTCTGAACACGACGCCGGTCAGCACCATCGACATCTGCCCGACGCTCTGTGATCTGGCGGGCGTCAGCATGGCCGAAGTCATGCCCTGGACCACCGGTCAATCGCTGGTGCCGCTGGGGCAGGGGGCGGAGCGGACCGACCCCGTGGCGATCGAATACGCCGCCGAAGGCTCGCAGGCCCCGATGGTATCGCTGCGCTACGGCAAGTGGAAATACAACCGATGCACCCTCGACCCCGATCAACTGTTCGATCTGGACGCCGATCCCCACGAGTTGACCAACCTTGCCGATGATCCCGATCACCAGGGCACTCTCACGTCACTCCGCGCCAAATCCGAAGCCCGCTGGGATCTTGCCGCCTATGACGCAGACGTGCGCAAGTCCCAGGCCCGCCGCTGGGTGGTCTACGAGGCGCTGCGCACGGGCGGTTACTACCCCTGGGACCACCAGCCGCTGCGCAAAGCCTCCGAACAATACATGCGCAACCACATGGATCTCAACGTGCTCGAGGAAAGCAAACGCTTCCCACGGGGCGAATGACCCGCTTCATCTTTCCAATACAACTCATTGCACGACCTCCAAGGACCCCAGCCCATGCCTTATGAGACGCAACCACCCGCCAGCCACTTCATCGACGGTGCCTATGTCGAAGATACCGACGGCACACCGATCGACGTGATCTATCCCGCCACGGGAAAGAAGATCGCCACGGTCTACGCGGCCACACCGGCGATCATCGAACGGGCCATCTCGTCGGCCAAGAGCGCTCAGGCTGCCTGGGCTGCGATGAGCGGGACAGAGCGGGGCCGCATCCTGCGCAAGGCCTCCGACATCATGCGCGACCGCAACCACGACCTCAGCGTGCTGGAGACCTGGGACACCGGCAAACCCTACCAGGAAACCTCCGTGGTGGACGCCACCTCCGGCGCGGACGCGCTGGAGTATTTCGGCGGCATGGCGGCGACCCTGACCGGCGAACATATCCAGCTGGGTGAAAACTGGGTCTACACCCGCCGCGAGGCGCTGGGCCTCTGCGTCGGGATCGGTGCCTGGAACTACCCCACACAGATCGCCTGCTGGAAAGGTGCACCGGCGCTGGCCTGCGGCAACGCGATGATCTTCAAACCCTCCGAGACGACACCGCTTTGCGCGCTGAAAGTGGCCGAAATCCTCCACGAGGCGGGGCTGCCGGCGGGCATCTACAACGTCGTGCAGGGGATGGGAGAGGTCGGCAATGCGCTGGTCACGGACCCTCGCGTGGACAAGGTCTCGCTCACCGGCTCGGTGCCGACGGGCCGCAAGGTCTATGCGGCGGCTGCGGCAGGGATCAAGCATGTGACGATGGAATTGGGCGGTAAATCCCCGCTGATCATCTTTGACGATGCCGACATCGAAAACGCGGTCGGCGGGGCCATTCTGGGCAATTTCTACAGCTCCGGGCAGGTCTGTTCCAACGGGACGCGGGTTTTTGTGCACAAGGCCATAAAGGAGAGGTTTCTCGAGCGCTTGACCGAGCGCTTGGGCAATGCGGTGATCGGCGATCCGATGGACCCCGAGACGAGCTTCGGTCCGATGGTATCCGAGCGGCAGATGAACATCGTCCTGGGCTATGTCGAGAAAGGCAAGGCAGAGGGCGCGCGGCTGGTCACGGGCGGCACGCGGCTTGACCGCGAGGGCTTCTATCTGCAGCCCACGGTCTTTGCCGATGTGACCGACGACATGGCCATCGCCCGCGAAGAGATTTTCGGGCCGGTCATGGCGGTGCTCGACTTCGAGGACGAGGACGAGGTGATCGCGCGCGCGAACGACACGGAATTCGGCCTGGCCGCCGGTGTCTTTACCCGTGATCTGACGCGCGCGCACCGGGTCGCTGCGCGGTTCGAAGCGGGCACCTGCTATATCAACACCTACAACGACGCGCCGGTCGAAGCGCCGTTCGGCGGGTCGAAGAATTCGGGCGTGGGACGCGAAAACTCGAAGGCCGCGATTGCTCATTACAGTCAGGTGAAGTCGGTCTTTGTCCGGATGAACGATGTCGAAGCCCCTTTCTGACAGGTCTGATCCAAAGGTGCGCTGACGCGCATTACAGTCTTGGTGTGGGTGAGAGGTGAGCCCCAACCTGATGGTTCAGGGCGGGTTTTGGGGTTTCGGGATATGTGCTGAGAGGTGCTTGAGGCCACATCCTGTGGCTCAAGACACCTTTACGATTTTGAAGGTGCGATTCCGCGCAGCCTCAAGGACAAGCCGGGGCAAGCCCCGGTCGCTTTGCGATCCTTGACCCTGCGCAGAATCACGGGAGTGGTGAGATGAAGGCGGAATTTGTGATCGTTGGGGCGGGCAGCGCGGGCTGTGCGATGGCCTACCGTTTGGCCATGGCGGGCCGCAAGGTGATCGTGATCGAACATGGGGGCACGGACGCGGGGCCTTTTATCCAGATGCCTGCCGCTCTCAGCTATCCGATGAACATGAAGCGCTATGACTGGGGATACAAGTCGGAGCCGGAACCGCATCTGGGCGGGCGCCGGTTGGTCTGTCCGCGCGGCAAGGTGATCGGCGGATCGTCCTCGATCAACGGGATGGTCTATGTGCGCGGCCATGCGATGGACTTTGACCACTGGGACGAGGCGGGCGCGCGCGGCTGGGCCTATGCGGATGTGCTGCCCTATTTCAAGCGGATGGAGCATTGGCACGATGGCGGCCATGGGGGTGATCCCGCCTGGCGCGGGACGGACGGACCGTTGCACGTCGGACGGGGCAGCCGCATCAACCCCTTGTTCGAGGCCTTTGTCCGGGCGGGAGAGCAGGCGGGCTATCAGATCACCGATGATTACAACGGCGAAAAGCAGGAAGGCTTTGGCCCGATGGAGCAGACCGTCTGGAACGGGCGGCGCTGGTCGGCGGCAAACGCCTATCTGCGGCCCGCGCAGAGGACCGGGAATGTGACATTGATCCAGGCGCTGGCGCAGCGGGTGGTGATCGAGGACGGACGCGCCACGGGGGTCGACGTCATTCGCAAGGGCCGCCGGGAAGTGATCGAGGCCGAGCGCGAGGTGGTGCTGGCGGCCTCTTCGATCAACTCGCCCAAATTGCTGATGCTCTCGGGCATCGGCCCTGCTGCCCATCTGGCCGAGCACGGGATCGAGGTTGTCGCGGACCGGCCCGGCGTCGGTGCGAACCTGCAGGATCATCTTGAGATGTACATCCAGATGGCGGCATCCCAGCCGATCACGCTCTACAAGCACTGGAACGTCGTCTCGAAGGCCATGATCGGCGCGCAGTGGATGTTCTTCAAGAAGGGGATGGGCGCGTCGAACCAGTTTGAAAGCGCGGGTTTCATCCGCTCCAGGGCGGGCATCCCCTATCCCGACATCCAGTTTCATTTCCTGCCGATTGCCGTACGCTATGACGGCAAGGCGGCGGCAGAGGGGCACGGGTTTCAGGCGCATACCGGTCCGATGCGGTCGCGCGCGCGCGGCAGTGTGACGCTGCGCTCGGCCAACCCCGCCGACGATCCTGTGATCCGCTTCAACTACATGTCGCATCCGCAGGATTGGGAGGAATTCCGCACCTGTATCCGTCTCACGCGGGAGATTTTCGCCCAGGAAGCCTTCAAGCCTTTCGTCAAGCACGAAATACAACCCGGTGCCGCGCATCAGACCGACGACGAACTCGATGCGGTCATCCGCGAACATGCCGAAAGCGCCTATCACCCTTGCGGCACGTGCCGGATGGGGGCAACGGACGATGCGACGGCAGTGGTCGATCCACAGGCGCGCGTCATCGGGGTGGACCGGTTGCGCGTGGCGGACAGCTCGATCTTTCCGCGCATCACCAACGGCAATCTCAATGCGCCGTCGATCATGGTGGGAGAGAAGGTCTCGGATCATCTGCTGGGGCGCGATCCCCTGCCACGCGCCAATGACCGGCCCTGGATCCACCCTGAGTGGAAAACGTCACAGCGCTAGGAAACCGTTAACCTTTCTTAACGCTTTCAGTTGATCGGCGCGGGGTTCTGCGCGACACCAGCGGAATGTTAAGGTTTTGTTCATGGTTTGCACTCATCTGTGCGATGGCGCTTCCGCTCGCGGCGCAGGAGGTCACCGGCACCTTGCGCGTGGTCGATGGGGATACCTTCGACGTGGGCACCACCCGTGTCCGCCTGCACGGCATCGACGCGCCGGAACGGGACCAGCCCTGCACCACGATGGATGGGCAGAACTGGGCCTGCGGTGATTGGGTCACGCGGCAGGTGACGGACCTGTATCAAGGCGCTCAGGCGCGCTGTCAGCCGCTGGACAAGGACCGCTATGGCCGGATCGTCGCGCGGTGTTTTGTGCAGTCGCGTGATATCGGACGCGAGATGGTGGCGCAAGGTTTGGCCTATGCCTATCGCAAGTATTCGAATGACTACGATCTGGAAGAAAAGGCGGCTTTTGTCGCGGACAGGGGCATCCACGGCTATAGTCTGCAATCGCCCGCGCGCTACCGGCTGACCGGGATCAAAGGACGCGACGCGCCGGACGCCAACTGTGTCATCAAGGGCAACATCAGCGCCAAGGGCGCGCGGATCTACCATGTGCCGGGGCAGGAATTCTACGACCGCACTGGTATACGCCCGGACCAGGGCGAGCGGTGGTTCTGTTCGGAAGCGCAGGCGCGGGCGTCAGGCTGGCGGGCGGCGAAACGGTAATCTATTCAACGCGGTAGGGCAGGGTGTCACGCCGGTTCGGATCGACGACCAGATGCCGTTCCAGTGGCGGGACGGCGCGCTGGTGGCAATTCCTGCGCTCGCAGATGCGACAGGAGATCCCGATGGGTTCAAAGGCGCTGTCGCGGGTCATGTCCAGACCATCGGCATAGACAAGCTGTCCGGCATGGCGCATCTCGCAGCCCAGTGCGATGGCGAAACGGCGCACGGGCGCACCGTAGCGCCCCGCCGGTTTGGAAATGTCACGGGCAAGGCTGATGTAGCGGACACCGTCAGGGGTTTCGGCCAGCTGGCGCAGAAAACGGCCCGGAGTCTCGAATGCGCGGTGGACGTTCCACAAGGGGCAGGCACCGCCGAAGCGGGCAAACTGCAACCGTGTGGCAGAGTGGCGTTTGGTGATGGTCCCCGCCTGATCGACACGCACGAAAAAGAACGGCACGCCCTTGCTGCCGGGCCGCTGCAGCGTGGCGAGACGGTGCGCGACCTGTTCGATCGAGGCACCGAACTGCCCGGCCAGAAGCTCCAGATCATGCCGGCTGGTCTGGGCCGCGGCATGGAACCGGGCGTAGGGCATCAGTGCCGCACCGGCAAAGTAGTTGGCCAGCCCGATCTTGGCGATGTCGCGGGCATTGGCGCTGGTGAACCGGGCCAGATCCAGCGTGGCCTCCAGCAAGGCATCCTGCCGGGTGAGGGCGACCTGAAGCAGCAGTTGAAAGGTCTGCGTCTGCGGGGCGACCCGAGCGGAAAGATGCAGGACGCCCGTGTCGGGGTCGAAGCGGCGCAGGGTGTCGGTGTCATCGAAGCTGACGGTGATGCCCGCATTGCCAAGCGCCGAGACAGCACCCACGCGCATGTTGCGGTGCTCTCCCGCCCGGTCCGCGAAGTGTTCTGCGGCGCGGTCCACGGCGTCGATGTAATTGTCGCAATAGTGGAAGAAATCCCGCACCTCTTCCCAGGGGGAAGGGGCCGCCCGTGCGTCTTCACGTCCCAGCGCTTCATCCAGAGAGGCCAGCCTTTCGTGGGTCTGGCGGTAGCTTTGATGCAGGTCCAGAAAGGCGCGTGCCAGCCCCGGCGCGTTGGAGGCGGCAAGACGAATATCCGCAAGCGGGGGCAGCTTGCCCTGAAACACCGGATCGGCCAGCGCCTCGCGCATGTCGCTGACCATGCGCTCTCCGTCGCCCGCGCTCAATTCGGTCACATCCAGCCCGAATTCACTGGCCAGCGCCAGCACAACGGTGGTCGACACGGGTCGGTTGTTGTTCTCCATCTGGTTGAGATAGGGCAGGGACACGCCCAGCCGCCCGGCAAAGTCCTTTTGCGTCAGCCCAAGTCTTGTCCGCAACTCGCGCAGCTTGGCCCCGGCATAGAGTTTCTGGCTGGCCATGGCGGCGTCCTTTGCAACTTTGCAGTCGGACGCAGCCTAGCTTTGCAAAGGATCGGCCGCAAGCGGTGTCAGGCGGCGGCGCCCAGGTTCAGTTTGCGGGCGCGGCGAATGACGAAGAGGATCGAGACGATGCCGGCAAATGCGGTGCATTGCATGATCAGGATCAGCGGATAGGCACCGCTTTCGGGTGTCAGCAAGAGCCCCGCCAGCACCGCAAGACCGGAGCCGCCGCCGATCATGATCGCGCCGCCGAGGCCCGATGCGGTTCCGGCGAGGTAGGGGCGCACGGACAGCATCCCTGCGGTGGCGTTGGGGATGCACAGGCCGTTGCCGAGACCGACCAGCGTCATCAGGCCAAAGAACGTCTCGGCCGTGCCATAGCCCGCCAGAAAAATGAGCAGAGACAGGGTGCTGCCCAAGGCATTCGCCATGCACCCCCACAGGACCATCGCATTGACGCCGAAGCGCGTCGCGTAGACGCCGGTGATCCAGTTCCCGGTAAAGTAGCCCACCGCCGGTGCGCCGAAGTAGATGCCAAGCCAGAAGGGATCGAGGCTGAACACCGTGGACCCGACAAAGGGAGCGCCCCCCAGATATGCGAAGAACGCACCAGAACAGAAGGCCGCCGCCATCGCGTAGCCCCAGAAGCGCGGAGACCGCAAAAGCTCCGGGTATTCGCGGAATTGACCCCAGATGGTCCGCTCGCTGGAACGGGCGGTTTCGCCCATGTCGGCAAGGACCAGCGCAAGTATCCCGCCTGCGATCCAGAACATCAGCCAGAAGGTCACATGCCAGCTGTAGTTCTGTTCGATCACGCCGCCGACAGCGGGGGCGATCATCGGCACAAGCGCCATGCCCATCGTGACATATCCGATTTTCGACGCCGCCTGATCCTGGGTGTAGAGGTCGCGCAGCACCGCCCGGCTGAGCACCATCGCGGTGGCGACAACGGCCTGCGCGATGCGGAAACAAAGGAAGACAAAGGCATTCGGCGCATAGATGCAGCCCAGCGTGGCGATCATGAATCCGACCAGCCCCACGATCATCACCCGCCTGCGGCCCAGATTGTCGGAAATCGGCCCGATGAAAATCTGGATCACGGCGCTGAACAGCAAATAGAGCGGCACGGAAAGCTGCATCGTGGCGTAAGACGTGCCGAAATATTCGGCCATATGGGGCAGGCTGGGCAGGAAGATGTTCATCACCAGCGCAGAGAGACCCGCAAGCAGGATCAGCGTGAAAACTGTCGGCGGCGTGGTGCGGTCCATGAACCGGATAACGGGGAGAGGCTGGGTTGGATTATCCATGCAAATGCAAGTAATCCGATGTCCACAGCTTGTCCACGTCCCGGCGGACGATTTGCACCTTTGCACTTCGCAAATCTACATCCGCATACAATTTGCAAATATGCACAAAGGTGCTTTCCTCTCCCCGGTGCATTTCGGTAGTATCGCGCAGATATTAAGCAGGGGTAAACCATGAAAGATATTCTCGAACAGCTCGAAGAACGCCGCGAAACCGCTCGTTTGGGTGGCGGGCAAGCCCGCATCGACGCGCAGCACGGCCGTGGCAAGCTCACGGCACGCGAACGTGTCGATCTGCTGCTCGACGAAGGCTCTTTCGAAGAGTTCGATATGTTCGTCACCCACCGCTGCACCGATTTTGGCATGGAAAAACAAAAGCCTGCGGGCGACGGTGTGGTCACCGGCTGGGGCACGATCAACGGTCGCCTTGTCTATGTCTTTTCTCAGGATTTCACCGTTCTGGGCGGATCGGTCTCTGAAACCCACGCGCGGAAAATCTGCAAGATCATGGATATGGCGATGCAGAACGGCGCGCCTGTGATCGGCATCAACGACTCGGGCGGTGCGCGCATTCAGGAAGGCGTGGATTCGCTTGCGGGCTACGGCGAGGTGTTTCAGCGCAACATCATGGCGTCGGGCGTGATCCCGCAGATCAGCGTGATCATGGGGCCTTGCGCGGGCGGGGCCGTCTATTCCCCTGCGATGACGGACTTCATCTTCATGGTCAAGGACAGCTCCTATATGTTCGTGACCGGCCCGGAGGTGGTAAAGACCGTGACCAACGAACAGGTCACCGCAGAGGAGTTGGGCGGGGCCACGACGCATACCCGCAAATCCTCCGTTGCCGATGGCGCATTTGAGAACGACGTGGAGGCGCTGGCCGAGGTCCGCCGTCTGGTTGATTTCCTGCCCGCCAACAACCGCGCCACGCCGCCCGTGCGCCCCTTCTTTGACGATCCCGACCGGATCGAGCCGTCGCTGGACACGCTGGTGCCCGCGAACGCGAATACGCCCTACGACATGAAGGAGTTGATCCTCAAGCTGAGCGACGAGGGCGATTTCTACGAGATTCAGGCGGAGTTCGCCAAGAACATCATCACCGGTTTCATCCGCATCGAAGGCCGCACCGTCGGCGTCGTCGCGAACCAGCCGATGGTGCTGGCCGGTGTTCTGGACATCGACAGCAGCCGCAAGGCCGCCCGTTTCGTGCGTTTCTGCGACGCCTTCGAGATCCCGATCCTGACGCTGGTCGATGTTCCCGGCTTCCTGCCCGGCACGTCACAGGAATACGGCGGCGTGATCAAACATGGCGCAAAGCTGCTCTTTGCCTATGGGGAGGCGACGGTCCCGCTGGTCACGGTGATCACCCGCAAGGCATATGGGGGCGCCTATGACGTGATGGCGTCCAAACATCTGGAATCCGACTTCAACTATGCCTGGCCCACCGCCGAGGTCGCCGTGATGGGGGCCAAGGGTGCGACAGAGATCATCCACCGTGCCGACCGGGGCGATGCGGACAAGATCGCGCAGCACACGGCGGACTACGAGGCCCGCTTTGCCAACCCCTTTGTCGCGGCAGAACGGGGGTTCATCGACGAGGTGATCCAGCCCCGCATGACCCGCAAGCGCATCGCTCGGGCTTTCGCGTCCCTGCGCAACAAGAAAAAGCAGATGCCGTGGAAGAAACACGACAACATTCCGCTGTAAGGCGCGCCGATGTCCATGGTTTCTTTTCCGTCATCCCAACCGGTCCTCGGCACCTGCGCCACTGTGCAGGTGCGCAAGGCCTGCGTGCCAGCCACCCTTGGCTGCGGCAGTCGCGCTGCGCACTTGGGAACCTTGAACGGACCTTTGTGGTTTTCCGGAAAAGGAGATCACCATGACCAAGGACCACGGGCCGTCCATCAAGGACGACGACACCTACGAAGCACTGCGCGAGGACGGGGCGTCCAAGCAGAAGGCAGCGGCGATTGCCAATGCGCAGGCCAACGACAGCATGAAGCCCTCGAAAAAAGGGCGGCAAACAGCCACCCTACGAGGAGTGGACGAAGGACGATTTGTACGAACGCGCGCAGGAGTTGGAGATCGACGGGCGGTCGGACATGACCAAGGAAGAGCTGATCGAGGCGTTGCGCAACAGCTGACCCTTTGGGGAGATGCGCGATGACCCTGTGGAAAAATCAGGCGTTCACCATCGCGCACGCCGATGACGGCAAGTTCGAGGGGGCGGGCCTGCGCCCCTTCTTCGAATACCGCGATCTGGGCATCAAGGATGCCACGAAGGGCGCATACGGGGCGCATGTCATCCGCGCCGTACCGGGGATGGAAAGCCCCGGCACCTGGCACAGTCACGATCTGGATTTTCAGATGGTCTATGTCACCCAGGGCTGGGTCGTCTTCGAATACGAGGGCAGCGGAGAGCATGTTCTGCGGGCCGGATCCTGTGTCTTGCAGCCGCCCGGCATCAAGCACCGCGAAGTCCGCCATTCAGATGACATGGAACTGGTCGAAATCCTGTCCCCCGCTGACTTTCCCACACAGGAGGAAGACGCGCCGTGAAGCCGCTGCTGCTCTCTTTTCTGCTGTGCGCAGGCCCCGCATGGGCCGTCGATGTGCCCTCCGGTCAGGAGGTTGTCCTGCAGGAAGTACTGGTCGATACGGTCGGTGCGGAAACATGGCTGCGGTTTCGGTTTGTCGCCCCGCTCATCAGCCGGGACAGCGCGGGCATCGACATGGAAACAGCGACGCAGGACATGGCGCACCTGTGTACCAACCTGGCGCTGCCCTACATCGCCGAATACGCGCTCGAGGGCGAGATGATCGTGATTTCCCTCTCGGACAGAGAGACCGAATTCGGCACCGCCGATCCCGATGCGACGCAATTCTTCGAGGCCTATCGTCCTGTGGATAACATCTGCATTTGGGAGGGATTGTGATGAAACCACAATATCTTGGGGTTCATATTTCATGTGGACAGAATACTGAGGCTTTACCGTCACAAGTCCGCCGATTGCTTCGGACTGGATATGATTTCGCTGCGCACTACTCTAAAGTGCCTGCAAGGAATACCCAAGTATCCCTTACCTCAAAAGTAACGGGGCGTGTGAGGCAGTTTCACATAGCGCGTCCCACTCACACAGACAGGAGACATAGATGTCCAAGAGCATCAAATTCCTGGCAGCCATCGGCTTCATCGCCACTGTTGCTGCCTGTTCGTCCGGCCAGACCGAAGAAGAGTACGTTGTGGTCGAGCCCGAGCCCATCTCGGTCGAACCAACATACACCGGCAAGTACAAGTAAACCTGCTGCGGGGCAGGCGTTCGCGCCTGTCCCGACCCACACGCCCGCGCGGGCCCGTCTTCGGAGGGCCCTGTGATGCCAGCCTATATGCTGAAACACCGCGGGTTTCCGGGCCGTCTGCCCGGCACCGATTTCCAGTTCACCATCCGCCGTCCCAATCCCAAAGGGGTCACGCCGATCACCCGGCGCGAGCGCCGTTCCGACCGCCGTCCGGCGGATCGTCGCGCCGATGCCGCTTTCATGAAGGCGCTGTGGGATCACTTCGGCGATCAGCCGTTCGAGCGGGGCAATCTGGATGCGGGCCGTCTGTCCTGGCTTTTTGGTCGCGAGGTGCTGCCCGCGACGGACCCGTTTGATCCGGCGCATTACGAATCCATGCTGGTGATCAACGAGCGCATCGCGCGGGCCTCTTTTCCCGAAGCTTTCGAGGATGCATCGGCATGATCCTGCCCGCCGATGCCCACAAACAAGCGCCCCTTGGCTGGTTTTGGCGCTGCGATGACGCCGGGCTTGGCGCGGGCTTTCGCATGGGGCACCGTCGTACCTGTCGAAGGCCGCATCCCCCGGACGCGGATTTCGGCACACCTGAACCATACCCCTTCCTTTTCGGGGCGGCAGACCCGCGATCCGGCACTGCTGCCCCGCTTTTTCGGACTGTCGGCACGGGGGGGTGTGACAACCTGGCCTGTGCCCGCTTCGGAACCGATCCGCTTGCGGGGCGTTTGTCCGGCAACTCGGATCAGAAAAGGAATTTCATCATGTCGATCAAGACACTGTCACTCGCACTTGCAGCCTGCGCTGGCCTTGCGGCCTGCGGCGACACACTCGGCGAACAGGCCCTTGGCGGCGCTGCCGTCGGCGCGGGCGCTGCGGCCATCACCAGCGGCAGCCTTGCCCAAGGCGCGGCCATCGGTGCAGCAGGCAACGTGGCCTACTGCCAACTCAACCCCGGCCGCTGCTGACCCTACATCCGGCACGCACACGACGCGCGCCGCCCGATCCCCGAACCCCGCACAGCCCTGGCTGTCGCGGGGTTTTTGCGTTTCCCGAAAGACCAAAAAGGACAGCCCATGTTCACCAAAATCCTGATCGCCAACCGGGGCGAGATCGCCTGCCGTGTCATCAAGACCGCCCGCAAGATGGGGCTGACCTCTGTCGCGATCTATTCGGATGCCGACGCGCAGGCGCTGCATGTGCAGATGGCGGATGAAGCCATCCACATCGGCCCGCCGCCTGCCAACCAGTCCTACATCGTCATCGACAAGGTGATGGCCGCCGTCAAGGAAAGCGGCGCGGAGGCGGTGCATCCGGGTTATGGTTTCCTGAGCGAAAACAGCAAGTTCGCCGAAGCGCTTGAAGCCGCTGGTGTGGCCTTTGTCGGCCCGCCTGTGGGTGCGATTGAGAAGATGGGCGACAAGATCACCTCCAAGAAAATCGCCAAGGAAGCAGGCGTCAGCACCGTGCCCGGCTACATGGGTCTGATCGCGGATGCCGATGAGGCGGTGAAAATCTCGAACGAGGTGGGCTATCCGGTGATGCTCAAGGCGTCAGCGGGTGGCGGCGGCAAGGGGATGCGGATCGCCTGGAACGACGAAGAGGCGCGCGAGGGATTTCAGTCGTCCAAGAACGAAGCGGCGAATTCCTTTGGCGATGACCGCATCTTCATCGAGAAATTCGTGACCCAGCCGCGCCATATCGAGATCCAGGTGCTTTGCGACGCCCACGGCAACGGCGTCTACCTTGGCGAGCGGGAATGTTCGATCCAGCGCCGGAACCAGAAAGTGGTCGAGGAAGCGCCAAGCCCCTTCCTTGACGAAGCGACCCGCAAGGCGATGGGGGAACAGGCTGTCGCCTTGGCGCAGGCGGTCGGTTACACCTCTGCCGGTACGGTCGAATTTATCGTGGACGGGGACAAGAACTTCTATTTCCTCGAGATGAACACACGGCTTCAGGTGGAACACCCGGTCACGGAACTGATCACCGGCGTCGATCTGGTGGAACAGATGATCCGTGTGGCCAACGGTGAAAAGCTGACGATCACGCAGGACGACATCAAGCTGACCGGCTGGTCCATCGAAAACCGTCTCTATGCCGAAGACCCCTATCGCGGGTTCCTGCCGTCCATTGGCCGCCTGACCCGTTACCGTCCCCCACAGGAAGTTGCCGCAGGCCCGTTGTCGGACAACGGCAAGTGGGCCGACGACGCCCCCACAGGGACACATGCCGTGCGCAACGATACCGGCGTCTATGAGGGCGGCGAGATTTCGATGTATTACGATCCCATGATCGCCAAGCTCTGCACATGGGCACCCACGCGCGCCGAAGCGATCGAAGCGATGCGCGTGGCACTCGACAGTTTCGAGGTCGAAGGCATCGGGCACAACCTGCCGTTCCTCTCTGCCGTCATGGACCACCCGATCTTTATCGACGGGGCCATGACCACGGCCTTTATCGAAGAACAGTATCCGGACGGTTTCGAAGGCGTCGAACTGGCCGAAGCGGACCTGCGCCGCATCGCCGCCGCAACGGCCGCGATGCACCGCGTGGGCGAGATCCGGCGCGCGCGGGTCTCTGGCCGGATGGACAACCACGAACGCAAGGTCGGAACCGACTGGAACGTGGCCCTGCAGGGTCAATCCTTTGACGTGACGATAAAGGCGGACAAGGAAGGGGCCACCGTGCGGTTCGAGGATGAGACGGAACTGCGGGTTTCGGGGGATTGGACGCCCGGCGATCAGCTGGCCAAGATGACGGTGAACGATGCACCGCTGGTGATGAAGGTCGGCAAGATCTCGGGTGGGTTCCGCATCCGCACCCGCGGTGCGGACCTGCGCGTGCATGTGCGCACCCCGCGACAGGCCGAACTGGCCCGCAAGATGCCCGAGAAAGTCGCGGCAGATACCTCGAAAATGCTGCTGTGCCCGATGCCCGGTCTGATCGTCAAGATGGATGTGGCCGTGGGCGACGAAGTGCAGGAGGGGCAGGCGCTTTGTACCATCGAGGCAATGAAGATGGAGAACATTCTGCGGGCCGAACGCAAGGGCGTGGTGTCGAAGATCAACGCAGAGGCGGGCGACAGTCTGGCGGTGGACGATGTGATCATGGAGTTCGAATAACGCCTGATGGCGCTTGAGGTTTGGATAGGTCCGGTCATCATTGCGGCGGCGATTGCCGCGATGGTGAATGTCGCAGGCTGGTTCGTGGCCAGCCTGCGGGACCGCCGCGCCGATGACCGCCGCCGTCGGGAAAAGCAGAACGATCTGGCCACGGCGCTCTTGGCCGAAATCACACACTACCGCGATGCGCTGACGTTTTTCGATCTGGATGAGGTTTGGGAGACGGTGACCGACGAGATGTCAGAGAACGAGGCCTACATGCCCTTTATCCCGACAGAACGGAACGACACGATCTTTACCGCGATTCTCGCGGATATTCACATTCTGCCAGAGGACGTGATCCAGCCCGTGACACGCTATTACAATCAGGTCTTCGCCATTGATGCGATCATCGCGGACCTGCGGTCGGCGGCGTTCAGGTCGGAACCGCACGGCACAAGGCTTGCGGTCTATACCGATTACATCTCGTTGAAAAAGCAGGCTTTGCTCGACGGCAACAGTGCGATCGACGCACTGTCAGCGCATCTGTCAGTATCCGGGTCGCGGACCGCGCTGGCCAAGGACGGGGCGCGGTGATTTTGGCGTACTCATCTCAACACTCCTTTGGCTCTGCCCTTAATATAGGTGCATCCGGCCTAACATGCAATGAAGACCCGCTCATGGCGGCGCATCAACTGTCGCGCGCGCGTTCCTTCTGCTCGCGGATTTCGCGTTCGCGCATGGGCATCTTGTCGATGCTGCGGGTGATCTCGCGCACGTCCCAGGGGAAGGGTTTGCGCAGCTTGTTGCCGCCGTCCTTGCCCACCAGCACCAGCATGAAACCGCGTGGCCGCATCTGCAGCCGCAGCGGCGAGCGGGCGGCCGGATCGGTATCGGTCAGCACCACCACGTCCCGTTCCAGCAGGGCATCCGCGCGCTGGCCCAGCAGTTCGAGCTGCTCGATATATGCCGGGTCGTCCTCGCTGTCGGCAAACACCAGCACGGGTCTCTTTTTCCAGCGAAATTCGCTTAAATCCGCCATATCGGCGGGCCGGAACAGGGTTTCAAGCTGTGTCACATCTGTCTCCTGCGCCAGCAGGGGGCTGGCGAATAGTGCAGCAAAAACAAGGGGTATTAGGCGTTTCATTCTGTCTCCTGTCGACCCAGATATAAGCCTGATTTGTGCAAATGCGATGGCAAAACTGAATGTGGTGACCATTAAGCGCACCGCAAGAGGTTGTGCGCCATGAACGGGGCCATCCCCGCTGCATGGCCGAACGGGGCGGCGTTTTGGCAAAGGATGGTCCGGACTATCATGGACGTCATTCTGCATCTGGGTGCGCACCGCACAGCGACCACAACCTTTCAGCACTATATCCGCGACCATCTTGAGGATCTGTCGGCCCGGGGCATCTGTTTCTGGGGGCCGCAGCAGGCGCGGAAGTCCGTGTTTCCAGGGCTTTTTCGCTCTACCATCGCGAAAAAGTGCCGCAATCCGACATTGCGGGCCGAAGGCCGGGTGCGCATGTTTGCCAGTCAGGCGCAGGCGCAGGGGGTCCGGCAACTGCTGGTCAGCGACGAGAACATGCTTGGCACCTGCGTCCAGAATCTGCGATACGCACAGCTTTATCCCGCTGCGGGAGAGCGTACCGCGCGCATTTCGGCGGCGTTCGGGGGGCGGGTGCGGCGCATTGTCCTGTCCATCCGGTCACAGGACTTGTGGTGGGCGTCGGCCTGCGCGCTGACCGTATCGCGGGGGCATCCCGTGCCGTCCGCCGCGACGCGCGAGGCTGTCTCGCGCAGCCCGCGAGGGTGGCGCGATGTGATCACGGATCTGGCCTGCGCGGCACCGGGTGCGGACATCGAGGTGCTTGCGTTCGAAACAAGCAACGGACGGCCCGATCATCTGCTGAGCATTGCGCTGGGTGCTGATGCGCCGCGCGACCGACGCGACCGCTGGCTGAACCGTTCCGCCGATCTGCGCAGCCTGCGGGCGGGGCTTGCCGGTCAGGGGGGCACACCCGATCTGCTGCCCGATGGCGCGGGCCGGTGGCAACCCTTCACCGAAGAACAGGCGGCAAGGCTGGCGGAGAAATACGCGGACGATATGCACTGGCTGGTCGCCGGTGCCGATGGTCTTGCCACCCTGAATGACCAGACACTGACAGAGAAGATGCGCCCGAAAAGAGCGGACACAAGTCTGCCACCGGGGGCCCGGACAAAAGGACAAGGATATGACGAAGGACACATGGCGCAGCACCGCTGAGGCCGAATTGCGCGGCCGCAGCCTTGAGGATCTGACGTGGAAAACCCTCGAAGGGATCGACGTGCAGCCGGTCTACGGCCCCGACGATGTCGAAGGACTGTCGCATCTGGGCTCCATGCCCGGAGAGGCGCCCTTTACCCGTGGTGTGAAGGCCACGATGTACGCGGGCCGTCCCTGGACGATCCGCCAGTATGCAGGCTTTTCCACGGCGGAGGAATCCAACGCCTTTTACCGTCGCAACCTTGCGGCCGGTCAGCAGGGGGTCTCGGTCGCTTTCGATCTGGCGACACACCGGGGCTATGACAGCGATCACCCCCGCGTCGAAGGCGATGTGGGCAAGGCGGGAGTGGCGATCGATTCCGTCGAGGACATGAAGATCCTCTTTGACGGGATCCCGCTGGACAAGGTCAGTGTGTCCATGACGATGAACGGTGCGGTCATTCCGATCCTCGCGTCCTTCATCGTCGCGGGCGAGGAGCAGGGCGTGGACCGCAAGGCCCTGTCCGGCACCATTCAGAACGATATTCTGAAGGAATTCATGGTCCGCAATACCTATATCTATCCGCCTGAACCCTCCATGCGGATCATCGGGGACATCATCGAATACACCTCCGACAACATGCCGAAATTCAACTCCATCTCCATCTCCGGCTACCACATGCAGGAAGCGGGCGCGAACCTCGTGCAGGAACTGGCCTTTACCCTTGCCGACGGGCGCGAATATGTCCGCACCGCCATCGCGGCGGGCATGGATGTGGACCGTTTCGCGCCGCGTCTGTCGTTCTTTTTCGCCATCGGCATGAATTTCTTCATGGAGGCGGCCAAGTTGCGCGCGGCGCGGCTGCTGTGGCACCGCATCATGTCGGAGTTCGAGCCGAAAGATGCCAAATCCTCCATGTTGCGCACCCATTGTCAGACCTCCGGGGTCAGCCTTGCCGAACAGGATCCCTACAACAACGTCGTGCGCACGGCGTTCGAGGCGATGTCGGCGGTGCTGGGCGGCACGCAGTCGCTGCACACCAACTCGCTGGACGAGGCGATTGGCCTGCCGACGGAACATTCCGCCCGCATTGCCCGCAATACGCAGCTGATCCTGCAGGAAGAAACCGGCGTGACCAAAGTGGTCGATCCGCTGGCGGGATCCTATTATGTCGAAAAGCTGACCCATGATCTGGCCGAAGCGGCGTGGAAACTGATCGAGGAGGTCGAAGACCTGGGCGGCATGACCAAGGCCGTGGCCACAGGAATGCCGAAGCTGCGCATCGAGGAGGCAGCGGCGACCCGTCAGGCCAACATCGACCGCGGAACCGAGGTGATTGTCGGCGTGAACAAATACCGCCGCGAGCATGAGGATCCGATTGATATTCTGGATGTGGACAATGTCGCGGTGCGTGAGAGCCAGATCAAACGGCTCGAGAGCATCCGTGCCAGCCGAGATGACAGCGCCTGCACCGCAGCGCTGGAAGAGTTGACGCGCCGCGCGCGCGACGGGGGGAATTTGCTGGAGGCGGCCGTCGACGCGGCCCGCGCGCGCGCCACTGTGGGAGAGATCAGCATGGCAATGGAAGAGATTTTCGGCCGCCACCGTGCGGAAGTGAAGACGCTGGCGGGCGTTTACGGTGCGGCCTATGAAGGCGACGAAGGCTTTGCCGCGATCCAGAAATCGGTGGAGCAGTTTGCCGAGGAAGAGGGCCGCCGCCCGCGTATGCTGGTGGTGAAGATGGGGCAGGACGGGCACGACCGGGGGGCCAAGGTGATCGCGACCGCCTTTGCCGACATCGGGTTCGATGTCGATGTCGGCCCGCTGTTCCAGACGCCCGCCGAGGCGGCGCAGGACGCGGTGGACAACGACGTGCATGTGATCGGCATCTCGTCACAGGCGGCAGGGCACAAGACGCTGGCACCGCAACTGGTGAAGGCGCTGAAGGACGCGGGGGCGGAGGATATTCTGGTCATCTGCGGCGGGGTCATTCCGCAACAGGACTACCAGTTCCTCTATGATGCGGGGGTGAAGGCGATCTTTGGTCCCGGCACCAACATCCCGGCAGCGGCCGAGGACATCCTGAAACTCATCCGGGCGGCGCGGGGCTGAGAGTGCGGACGGTATATAAGGCCAAAAAGAGAAAGGGTGCGGCGTGATCACATTCGATCATATGGCGGTGGCGGGCGAGACCTTGGAGGACGCAAGCGCGCATGTGGAGAAATCGCTGGGCCTTTCCCTGCAGGCGGGGGGAGAGCACGCCGTCTTTCATACGCACAACCGGCTCTTGGGGTTGGAGGATGGGTTGTATCTTGAGGCCATCGCGATCAACCCGGACGCGCCTGCACCGGACAGGCCGCGCTGGTTCGATCTGGACCGGTTTGCGGGGCCCGCACGCCTGACCAACTGGATTTGCCGCTGTGACGATCTGGACGCGACACTGGCGGCCTTGCCGGAGGGGTTCGGTGCGCCGGTCTCCCTGCAGCGGGGAGATCTGCGCTGGCGCATGGCGGTGCCGCGAGATGGTGTGTTGCCCTTCGACAATTGCGCGCCCGCGCTGATCGAATGGGAGGGAGACGCGCATCCCGCCGCGCGTCTGGTGCCTTCGGGTGCCAGAATGGTGAGCCTGACCGTCGCGCATCCAGAGGCCGCCGCGTTGGAGGCGATGCTGTCACCGCATCTCAACGATCCGCGGGTGAGCTTCGTTGTCGCACCCCAAGGGCTGTCCGCAGGTTTCGAAACTGGTGGGCAGCGGCGTGAGCTGACGTGATCCAGCGCCCCGCACGGACCGAGGACGCGGGCGCGATCGCTGCGATCTGGAACCGGATGATCACCGGATCACTGGCCACATTCACCACCATCGAAAAGACCGAAGCCGATATTCTGGACCTGATCGCGGCGCGGAACGGGGCGTTCCGGGTTGCGGACGAAAACGGCGTACAGGGTTTTGTCACCTTCGGGCCGTTCCGCGCGGGGCCAGGCTATGCCGCAACCGTCGAACATACCATCGTGCTGAACCCGGGCGCGCAGGGCAGGGGCGTGGGGCGGGCGCTTCTGGATGGGGCGATGACCGCCGCCGCGGACATGGGCCATCATGTGATGATCGCGGCGATCAGTTCTGCCAATCCGCAGGCCGTGGCGTTTCACGCGGCTTTGGGCTTCACCCAGACAGGACATCTGCCTGAGGTGGGCCGCAAGGCGGGCCAGTGGCTTGACCTGATCTTGATGCAGAAAACGCTGACAACGCGCTGACTTCCCGTCCTGGCCCCGCTATAACCGGCGCATGTCGATCTGGACCCGCATCACTGAAGCGCTTTCGGCGCTGACCTCCGGCGAGGGGCTGGCAGCCGTGTTCGACCGGCTGCGCAGCCCGCCGGAGCGGTCGGTTGCCTTTACCATCGCGGTCATCGCGCTGGGGGCGAAGATGGCCAAGGCCGACGGACAGGTCACGCGGGACGAGGTCACGGCCTTTCGCGAGGTGTTCCAGATCGCCGAAGGGGACGCCGAAGGGGCTGCGCGGGTCTTCAATCTGGCGCGGCAGGATGTGGCCGGATTTCGACGATTACGCAAGACGGATCGCGGCAATGTTCGCGGATCAGCCCGAAATGCTGTGCGATCTGCTGGAAGGTCTGTTTCACATCGCCATGGCGGACGGCACCTATCATCCGAACGAGGATGCCTTTCTGGAGGATGTCGCGACCATCTTCGGCCTCGCCGATACAAGGTTCGCCGCATTGAAGGCGCGGTTCGTGCCCGACACGTCGCCCTTGCCGCATACGGTGCTGGGTATCGCTCCAAACGCCAGCCTCGAGGAAGCCCGTGCCGCATGGCGGCAGTTGGTGCGCGACAATCATCCCGATGCGCTGGTGGCGCGTGGCTTGCCGCAAGAGGCGGTGCTCATGGCGGAAAAACGCATGATCGACATCAACCGCGCCTGGGAAACCCTGTCCGGCAAGGGCATCTGATGCGGATCGCCACCTATAACGTGGAGTGGTTTTCAGCCTTGTTCGACGATCACGACCGCCTGTTCAACGACGGCGGCTGGTCGGCGCGGCATGACGTCACCCGCGCACAGCAGACTGCCGCGTTGGGGGTGGTGTTTCAGGCGATGGACGCCGATGCGGTGATGGTGATCGAGGCCCCCGATGAAAGCCGGGGGCGGTCCACCGTCGCGGCGCTCACCGGATTTGCGGCGGAGTTCGGCCTGCGCACCAGCAAGGCCCTGATCGGGTTCAGCAACGACACCCAGCAGGAGATTGCGCTGCTCTACGATCCTGCGGCCCTGCGGGCGCGCCACGATCCGCACGGGGTCGTTTCGGGACCAGAGGGCGCAAACGGCGCGCCCCGGTTCGACGGCAGCCTGCGCATTGATCTGGATGTCGACGCGACGGAAGATCTGGTGGTTTTTTCAAAACCACCGCTCGAGATTGCGGTGGAGACGGCGGGCGGGTTCGCGTTTCACATGATCGGGGCGCATCTGAAATCCAAGGCGCCTCACGGCGCGCGCAACCCGGCAGAGGCGCTGCGCCTCAACATCGCGAACCGGCGCAAACAGCTGGCGCAGGCGATCTGGCTCAGGGGCCGGATCGAGGAGCATCTGAATGCCGGAACGCCGCTGATGGTTCTGGGTGACCTGAACGATGGCGTGGGGCTGGACGAGTTCGAGGATCTGTTCGGACGGTCGTCGGTGGAGATTGTGCTGGGCGAGGGCCAGCCGCAGCGGCTTTATGATCCACATGCGCGACAGGCGTTGAGCCGCCGGTTGGGGGCGATGCCGACCACGGCCCGGTTCTGGATCAGGCCGGAAAAACGCTTCCTGCAGGCGCTTCTGGACTACATCATGGTGACGGAAGATATCCGCGCCCGCAACGCCCGCTGGCGCATCTGGCATCCGATGGACGATCCTGAATGCTGGAAAACGCCTGTCCTGCGGGATGCGCTGGTCACGGCATCGGATCATTTTCCCGTGACGATCGATTTCGACGAAGGCTCGCAATCGGGTGGCTGATGCCCTATATTAACCTCATGAAACAGATTGCTGCCTGCCTTCTCTGCTCTTGCACTTGCCGCGCCAGCCGCTCTGGCGCAGGACAGGGATGCGCCTTCGGATGAGGGCCTGTCGCTGATGGAGCGGGGCGCACAGATGTTCCTGGAAGGGATCATGCGCGAGATGGAACCGGCCATCGACGGGTTTTCGGATATGGCCGAGGACATCGGCCCTGCCTTGCGCCAATTCGCCGAAGAGATGGGTCCGAAGCTGGCCGATCTGATGAACGAGATCGAGGACTGGAGCGCCTATCAGCCGCCCGAGGTCTTGCCCAACGGTGACATCATCATCCGGCGCAAGCCCGATCATCCGATGACACCACCCGATGCGCCCACGGAACCTGCACCACAGATCGAGCTTTGATGCCCTTTCGGCTGTGGATGACCCGGTGATCCTGACACATGCCTGTGCCTGAAGGCACCGCCGCGCTGCAACTGTCATTCCGTGTGCCGGTCGCGGTCTTTGGTGCCTCTGCGACCCACCTGGAGGGCAAGGGCATCGCCATCCTTTCACCGCCGTGGCCCCGCGACTTTCGTCACCGGACGTTGTTTTTCCGCGATCCGGACGGAAATCTGATCGAGATTTAGTCTTTCTTCGACGCCCGCACCGTCTTGATCTCGACTTCCGCACCCAAGGAGGCGGCCAGCGAAGCGAGCCGCGCTTCCGCGACTTCGCCGAAGAGGGGCATCATGTCAGGGGTCAGACGCAGCTGAATCACCTTTTTCTTGGCGAACCAGCGCAGTTCGCCGCGCTCGGCGTCGGGGGTCATCCACAGCATCGCGCCAAAGCGCATGGCCTTGCCCAGAATCTCCGCCTCGGCCTGCGTCTTTTCATCCACCAGTTCGAACAGATCGGCAAAGCGGGCGTTTTCACGCTTGTTGGAATAGCGGTGCAGCAGGGCCAGACCCAGAAAGATGCGTTCGGCGTGTTTCAGACCGCCCAGATTGGCGCGGGTGGCGTTGTCGAAACAGACCTCGGCGCGGTAGTCGGGATGGGCGCGCCAGCTCACATCATGCAGCAGGCAGGCCGCCTTGATCAGGCGTTTGCGGGAATTTCGGGCGTTTGAGAACAGGGGCAGGATGAAGTTGTAAAGGATCTTGCCGAACCCCGGCATCCGCGCATCCTTGGCCTCGGCAAAGCGGCAGGCCTCGATCAGCGGATCGCGGTCGCGCAGGCGTTGCGGCATCTGCTCGTACAACATGCCCTCGCGGATCCCATAGCTCGAAATCGCGATGTCCTTTGGTCGGAAGGTCTTGATCAGACGGCTCAGGACGTCGGCGGCATAGGGCACCAGCGCCATCCGGCTGCTGGACACGCCGGCGGCGACGCGCAATTCCTCCAGGTCAGTCGTCTGGATGTATTTCACCGTGGCAGAGACCGCGCGCGGCGTCATGCGGTATTCGTGCAGCACCTGAAGCGGGTAGCCCCGGCGCTGCATGTCGATGCGGGCAATCGCCCGCCACGACCCGCCGACCAGAAACAGGCGGTCGCGCTGTGCGCCCATGCGGTCCTTGAGGCCGACCATCACCTCGGCGATATGCGCCCTGCGGGCCTTGGCCCCGCCTTTCATGTCGCGCAGTTTCAGCGGCCCCAGTTGCGAGGTCACCCGGCGGCCCACGCGTCCCCCGGAAATCTCGGCCAGTTCCATCGACGATCCGCCGATGTCGCAGACCAGACCAAAGGCACCGGGCCAGCCCAGCAGCACGCCTTGCGCCGACAGACGCGCTTCCTCTTCGCCGTCGATCACCCAGATGCGCAGCCCGGTCTCGCGCAGCACCTCGTTGGAAAACTCCCGCCCGTCCGTCGCGTCGCGCACGGCGGCAGTGGCCACGACGGTCAACTCGGACAGCCCCATCCCGTCGGCAAGTTTCTTGAACCGCCGCATTGCGGACAGCGCGCGCACGCGGCCTTCGGGCGACAGATGCCCGGTTTCGGCCATCCCGGCCCCCAGGGCACACATGATCTTTTCGTTGTAGAAATAGGCGGGTGACCGGGCCGCGCCGTCGAACACGACCAGGCGTACGGAGTTCGATCCCACATCGACCACCCCGACCCGCGCCAGCGCCCGGGCAGAGGGGTCTTCAAACAGCGGTTTGCCGAAGAGGCCCAGATCGGCGACCCCGGTTTCGGGTACGGTGTCGCGTGCGGTCTCGGTCAGATTGGCCATGCGGTCTCCTGAGGGGCGGATTGGTGCGCAAAATGCGGCAGCGGGCGGGCAGGGTCAATCGCTAAGGGCGGTGCGCAGGCGTCCAATGGCAAATCCGCAGTCAGTCTTCGGTATGGGTGAGTTTGGGCACATCCGCAGCACCGGCGGACCCGCGCCCCGAAAGCGACGGGTTTTCCATGAAGAACCGGTGGCAGTTGAAGGTGAACTGCCCTTCCTGAAAGGCGGGACGGGTAAAGCTGCCATCGGGGGCCATGATCCAGCTTTGCGCGACATCGGCAAGGTTCGCGGCCATGATCTGGCTCACGATCTGCGCCTTCACGGTCGGGTTCTCGATCTCGACCAGCGTTTCCACCCGGCGGTTCAGGTTGCGGCCCATCCAGTCGGCGGAAGACATGAAAACCCTTGCCCTCTTGTGTGGCAGCCCCGCGCCGTTGCCGAAACAGACGATGCGCGAGTGCTCCAGAAACCTTCCGACGATGGATTTCACGCGGATGTTTTCGGACAATCCCCTGACGCCGGGCCGCAGGCCACAGATGCCGCGGACCACAAGGCTGATCTGCACACCGGCCTGCGAGGCGGCATAAAGCGCGTCGATCACCTCGTCGTCGATGATGGAGTTCATCTTGGCCCAGATCATCGCCGGACGGCCCGCGCGGGCGTGATCGGCCTCGGCCGCGATCATCTCCAGCAGGCGTGGTTTGAGCGTCGTGGGCGAGATGGCGAGGTTGTCCAGACTGTCGGGCTGGGCATAGCCCGAGAGGTAGTTGAAGACCTTCGTGGCGTCGCGTCCCAGCTTCTGATCGCAGGTGAACAGCGACAGATCGGTATAGATGCGCGCGGTGATCGGGTGGTAGTTGCCCGTGCCGTAATGCGTATAGGTGACCAGCTGCTTTCCTTCGCGGCGCACCACGGTCGAGATTTTCGCATGTGTCTTGAGGTCGATGAAGCCGTAGACCACATGCGCCCCGGCGCGTTCCAGCCGCCGGGACTGGCGGATGTTGGCGGCCTCGTCGAAGCGGGCCTTCAATTCCACCAGAGCGGTGACGGATTTGCCGTCTTCGGCGGCCTCGCACAGCGCCTCCACGATCGGGCTGTCGCGCGACGTGCGGTAGAGCGTCTGTTTGATCGCCACGACATCGGGGTCATGGGCGGCCTGCGCCAGAAAGCGCACCACCATGTCGAAGGTCTCGTAGGGGTGGTGCAGCAGCATGTCCTTTTGCCGGATCGCCGCGAACATGTCGCCGTCGTGGTCGGTCACGCGTTCGGGGATGCGCGGTGTGAACTGCGGCCACAGCAGGTCGGGCCGCGCATCCGTCACCAGCTCCGACAGGTCGTCGATCCCGATCATGCCGTCGATCTCGATCACGTCGCGCGCCTGCACGCCCAATTCGGCCATCACGACCTCCTTGAGCTTTTCGGGCGCGCCCGAGGAATGGGTCAGGCGCACCACTTCACCCCGGCGGCGGCGCTTGAGCGCCACCTCGAATTCGCGCACCAGGTCTTCGGCTTCGTCCTCGACTTCAAGATCGCTGTCACGCAACACACGGAATTCAAAGTGGGATTTCAGTTTGTAGCCGGGGAAGAGGTCCGGGATATGCAGGACCAGCAGGTCTTCGAGCGGGAGATAGCGCAGCGTGCCTTCATCAGCGGGGAGCGCCACAAACCGGTCGATCTGCGCCGGGATCGGCAGCAGTGCCTGCAAGGGCCGCTTGTCGGCGCTGCGTTCCAGTTGCAGTGCCAGCGCGTAGCCGGTGTTGGGGATGAACGGGAACGGATGCGCAGGGTCGATGGCGAGGGGCGACAGGACCGCAAAGACCTGATTGAGAAACACTTCCTTGAGGAAAACCTTGTCTTCCTTGGTCAGGTCCGCCGTGCGTTCCAGATAGATGTTCTGCGCGTCCATTTCCGCCATCAGATCGACCAGCACGCGCTGCTGGGTCATCATCAGGCTGCGGGCGTCCTCGTTGATCAGCACAAGCTGCTCTGCGGGGGTCAGCCCGTCGGCGGCGGGGGTGGTATTGCCCGCCTGCGCCAGTTCGCGCAGGCCCGCCACCCGCACGGTATAGAATTCATCGAGGTTCCCGGCAGAGATCGACAGAAAGCGCAGCCGCTCCAGCAGCGGCACGCGCGGGTTCTCTGCCTCTTCCACCACACGCCAGTTGAAGGACAGCCAACTGAGTTCACGGTTGAAGAAACGGCCCGGCCCGGACAGCTTCAGATCGGGCAGGTCAGCGGCTGGCGGGAAAGAACCCTTGAGGAAATCGGTTTGGGTCATGGAGGCCTTATGGCGATGATTTACAAAAGTTTTGTGACAGTCGGGGCGGCTACCCCAAGCGCAGTATCACGCGCCGGAACCGTCCTTGTCCAGCACCTCGGCGGCCAGTTGGCGGGTGATGGGCCGCTTCTGCGCCAGACTGGCGGCATCCAGCCGTGTCACCAGATCAATCGCGGCGGCAAAAGACCGGTCCATGCGCCCCAGCAGATAGGGGATCAGCGTGGGCTTTGGTGTCAATTGCCGGTCGGCCAGCAGTTTTATCAGCACGGCGGACAAGAGCGCATCATCGGGCGCGTCCAGCGTCACGGCGGTGGTGCCCATCAGGCGGCTGACAAGGTCAGGCAGGCCGAGGCCCCACCGGGCGACTTCGCCGGTGCCGGTGACCAGCAGGCTGTGACCTTCGGCCAGCGTCATGTTGTGAAGGTGAAAGAGCGCGGTCTGCGCCGCATCGTTGCCGGCGATCAGCGGCACGTCCTCGACGGCCACCGGGCCGCAGGCCAGTGCCGGAACATCGGCCTGCGCCAGATCGGGTGCCGCGATGATGGGGGCTTGCGATCGTTCGGCCCAGACGTGGGTCAGGTGGGTCTTGCCCGAGCCGGGTGCGCCTGTCAGCAGCAGCTTGCCGCCGGGCCAGTCGGGCCATCTGTCGATCATCGCCATGGCCACCGCATTGGAGGGTGCCACAAGAAATGCGTCGCGCCCCAGCGCGGTGCGGCTGGGCAGGTCGAAGCCAAGTTGCCGGGTCATGTCAGAGGGGATCCGGTCGGTTGTCGGTGCCCTTGTACAGCAGGCTGTGCTGGTAACGGTCAACGGCGAAGCGGGCGATCACGCCCAGTGCCGCGGCCACGGGCACAGCGACCAACATGCCCACAAAGCCGAAGAGCGTGCCGAAAACGGACAACGCAAAGATCAGCCAGACGGGATGCAGGCCCACGGAACTGCCGACCAGCTTGGGTGTCAGCACGTTGCCTTCGATCACCTGACCCAAGCCGAAGATACCCGCCACAAGGCCGATCGACACCCAGTCGCCCCAGAACTGAAACAGCGCCAGACCGATGGCAAGCGCCCCGCCAAGAAGGGCACCCAGATAGGGAATGAAGGTCACCAGACCGGCGATGAAACCCACCACGAGGCCAAATTGCAGCCCCACGAGCATCAGCGCGATGGCGTAGTAGGTGCCAAGGATCAGACAGACCGTGCCCATGCCACGCACGAAGGACGACAGCGTCCTGTCGATGTCGCGGGCCAGCTGGCGCACGGTCGGCGCATGGTCGCGCGGCAGCAGGCGGTCCACTGCGGCGACCATGCGGTCCCAGTCGAGCAGCAGATAGACCGCGACCACGGGGACGATCACGAACAACACGATCACGTTGATGATCGACGCAAAGGAGGCCAGCGCCGTTTCAAGCAGTTCGCCGCCGCGTTCCTGGATGGTGGACCCGACAGATGTCAGCGAATTGCGCAGGGTGGAATCCTCGACCAGCAGAGCGGGGAATTTCTGGGTCAGGAAGGTTGTGAAATTCTTGAAGAATTCGGGTGCGATCTCCACCAGGCTGATTGCCTGATTGATCAACATCGGCACCACCAGCAAGGCCAACAGCACGAAGATCAAAAGCGCCACCAGCGTTATGACCGCCGTGGCCAGTGTCCGGCTGAGGCCCAGCCGCTCAAGCCGGTCGGCCACCGGATCGAGGAAATAGGCCACCGCACCGCCAAGCAGGAAGGGCAGCAGCACGTCCCCGATGAACCACAGGACCACCATGAAGACCACAGCCGCGATGCCCCAGTATTTCAGTTGATCTCGGATCGGCAGGGCCATCGGGTCTCTCCGCGTTCGGGTTCCCATCCACATTGCGCAGACCGGGTGGGGTTTCAAGGGCAGGCGGGTGAAATTCTTGTGCGCGGAGGACAGTGGCAGGGCGATTGACAGCCCCCGCAGCCCCGCGCAGTCTGATGCAAAATCGCCCGAAGCGGCACCCAGGGAGGAACACCATGCAGATCACATCCATTCTCAGACGGGCCGCACAGGTCAATCCGGAGGGCACCGCCACCATCTTCGAGGACCGCCAGCAGACCTGGGCACAGATGCAGGACCGCGTCGCGCGGCTGGCGGGGGGATTGCAGGCGCTGGGGATGAAACCGGGCGACAGGGTGGCGCTGTTGTCGCTGAACTCGGACAGGTTCATCGAGTATTACTTTGCCGTGGTCTGGGGCGGCGGGGCGATGATGCCGATGAACATCCGTTGGGCGGCTGCGGAATGTGCCTATGCCCTGAAGGACGCGGAGGCGGAAATCCTGATCGTGGACGAGGCGTTCAAGGGATTGGCCGCCGACGTGCGGGAACAGGTTCCGGGACTGAAAACCGTGATCTATGCCGGGGACGGCGCCACGCCCGAGGGGATGGAGACCTACGAGGCGATCATCGCCAACAGCGATCCGGCGGAAGACGCAGGCCGGGGTGGCGACGATCTGGCGGGCATCTTCTACACAGGTGGGACCACGGGTTTTCCGAAAGGCGTGATGCTGTCGCACACCAATTTCTACGTCAGCGCGGTGGCCAATGCGCATGAGCTCAACATGCAGGACGGCACCATCTATCTGCACGCGGCCCCGATGTTTCACATCGCGGACCTGATCTGGTTCGGGGCGGTGACCCTGATGGCGGGCACCCATGTGGTGATCCCGATGTTCACGCCCGATGGGACGCTGGCGGCGATAGAAAAGCACAAGCCGCAACAGGTCCTGCTGGTGCCCGTGATGCTGCAGATGGTGCTGCAAAGCGACAAGCTGGCGGGCACCGACGTGTCCTCGCTGCGCCAGATCGCCTATGGCGCGTCACCGATCACCGAGGCAGTGCTGGTCAGGGCCTTCGAGGCCTTTCCCAAGGCATCCTTTGTTCAGGCCTTCGGGCAGACGGAACTCAGCCCCGTGGCGACGATCCTGCCGTCCGATTACCATGTGCTGGAAGGGCCGAAGGCGGGCAAGCTGCGCTCTGCCGGGCGGCCCACGCGGATCTGCGAGATCCGGGTGCTGGATGATGATCTGGCCGAGGTGCCGCGGGGTGACGTGGGGCAGATCGCGGTCAAGGGACCGAATGCGATGCTGGGCTACTGGAACAAGCCCGATGTGACCGCCGAGACGATCCGCGACGGCTGGGTGCTGACAGGGGACGCAGGGTATATGGACGCGGAGGGGTTCATTTTCCTGATGGACCGCGTCAAGGACATGATCGTGTCGGGCGGCGAGAATGTCTATTCGGCGGAAGTCGAGAACGCGATTGGCCAACATCCGGGCGTGGCGACCAGCGCCGTGATCGGTATTCCCAGCGCGCAATGGGGCGAGGCAGTGCATGCGCTGGTGATCCTGCATCCCGGTGCCGAGGTGTCGGAGGAAGAGATCAAGGAACATTGTCACAAGCTGATCGCAGGCTACAAATGCCCGCGCAGCGTGACGTTCCGGACCGAGCCGTTTCCCCTGTCGGGGGCCAACAAGGTTCTCAAGACCGAATTGCGCAAGCCCTATTGGGCTGGGCAGGAAAGGCAGATTTCGTGATGCGTGGTCCTTTTGATACGGAGTTGGAAGAAAGGCTCGTCCGCTACGCCGCGATCGACAGTCAAAGCGATGCGTCCTCGCCCAGCCAGCCCAGTACGGCCATTCAGCTGGATATGTCGCGGCTGCTGGTGTCCGAACTGGAAGCCATGGGTGCACAGGATGTGCACCTTACGGACTACGGCGTGGTGCTGGCGACGGTGCCTGCCACGGCCAATGGCCCCACGATGGGCTGGTGCGCCCATGTGGACACCGCGCCGCAGTTCAATGCAACGGGTGTGAAGCCGGTGGTGCATCGCGGCTACAACGGCGGGGACATCACCTTTGCCGATGCGCCGGAGTTGAAGCTGTCGCCCGAGAATTCCCCCTATCTGGCCGAGAAGCAGGGCGAGGACATCATCACCGCCAGCGGCCTGACGCTGCTGGGTGGGGACGACAAGGCCGGCGTGGCGATTGCCATGACCGCCGCGCGGCATCTGCTGGAGAACCCCGATATTCCGCATGGGCCGATCCGTCTGGCCTTCACCCCGGACGAGGAGATCGGCCGCGGTGTGGACCCGCGCCTGCCCGGCGATTTCGGGGTGGATTTCGCCTATACCTTCGACGGCGGCAAACCCGGCGAGATCGAGTTCGAGACGTTTTCGGCGGACGGTGCCGTGGTCACGGTGACGGGGGTGTCCGCCCATCCCGGCTTTGCCAGGGGCAAGATGGTCAACGCGCTGCATCTGGCCGCCAAGGTCGTGATGATGCTGCCGCAGGTCAGCATGACACCGGATACCACGGATGGAAAAGACGGGTTCCTGCATGTGTCGCAGATCGAGGGGGGATCGACGGAGGCAAGGATCACGCTGATCATCCGCGATTTCGAACTGGACGGGTTGGCCGCCAAGGGGGCATTGTTGCAACAGGTCTGCGATGCGGTGGCGGCGGGAGAGCCGCGCGCGCGGATCACCTGTGACATCACACCGCAGTACCGCAACATGCGCTATTGGCTGGAAAAGGACATGACGCCGGTCGATCTGGCCCGTGCAGCGGTGCGCGATGTGGGCCTGACGCCTGTGTCGGTGCCCATCCGTGGCGGGACGGACGGATCGCGGCTGACGGAAATGGGGGTGCCGTGCCCGAATATCTTTACCGGAATGCAGGAAATACATGGCCCGCTGGAATGGATATCGGTGCAGGACATGGCGCTGGCGACGCAGGTGGCTGTTGCCCTGGCACGGCGGGCGGTGACCTGAGCGGGGGCGTGAGCCTGACCATGATTGCGGATTGGGGGCGCTGCCCCCAAACCCCCGCGGTATTTAGGGCCAAAAAGAGAAAGCTCGGATGGGCTGTCAGGGGAAGAAAGGTGCGGCGCGCCCGCTGAGGGGGTGCGCCGCTGTTTTTGATCAGGCGGCGAAACCCAGTTTCGAGACGTGGATTTCGAAGGTGGGATGCATTTCGGCCCCCACGACGCCGGGTTTGTAGTGGCGGTAGATCGAGCGCCAGTAGGGCTGGATCACCACGCCTTCGTCCTGCATGATCTTTTCCAGTTTTGCCATGACCTCGCGGCGCTGGTCGGCATCGGCGATGGCCAGGGCATCCGTGAGAAGACCGTCAAACTCCGCATTGGCGAAGGCGGATTCGTTCCACGCCTCGCCCGAGCGGTAGGCGAGTGCCAGCACCTGAACGCCCAGGGGGCGCTGCGCCCAGTCGGTCGAAGAGAACGGGTAGGCAACCCAGTCGTTCCAGAAGGTCGCGCCCGGCAGGATCGTCCGTTTCACGTTGATGCCGGCATCGCGCAGCTGCGCGGCCACGCTGTCGGTGGTGTTCTTGCGCCAGGTGTCGTCGATCGAGATCAGCTCGTGTTCGAAATCGCCCATCCCGGCCTCGTCCATCAGCGCCTTGGCGGCCGCAGGATCGTAGGTGGGGGCGGGCAATTCGGCGTATTCGGGGTGCAGCGGGGCGACGTGGTGGTTTTCGGCCACCGTGCCGTTGTTGTTGAACCCAAGTTCGAGGCAGACGGCGTTGTTCACGGCCATCGCCAGCGCACGGCGCACCCTTGCGTCGGCGTAGGGCATCGTGCCGTTCACCTCTGCTGTCTGGTTGGGCCGGATGACGATGGTATTGGCTGTCACCGCTTCGGATTTCTCCCAGCCGACATCGTCGAAGAGCGTGATGTAATCGCCAAGGGATTCGTAGACCATGTCGACTTCGTCCGCTTCCACCGCGGAGAAGACGGCGGATTGTTCGGTGCCGTAGTCGATGTATTCGATCCGGTCGAGATAGGCACCTTCGCCCCACCATGCGTGATCTTCGTTGCGCACCAGTACCGCCTTGATGCCGACCTCGAATTCGGCGGGCAGGTAGGGACCGGTGCCGATGGGGTTTTCCAGCGGATCGCCCGTGGCCGAACTGTGCACGATGGCGGCGGGATAATCCGAAAATCCGGCGATCAGCGTGATGTCGGCGTTGTTCAGGACCAGCCTGACGGTCCGGTCGTCCACGGCGGTGATGGCACCCTCGCGGGCCTTGCCGGTTTCCTCGTCCACCAGCGACGCCATCCGCGAGGCCATCGAATTTCCCTCGACCGCCTTGTCGCACCAGCGTTCGATGTTCATCGCGACATCTGCAGCGGTGAAAGGGTCACCGTTGTTCCAGGTGACGCCCTGGCGCACGGCAAGCGTGTATTCGGTGGCGTCTTCGTTGATTTCCCAGCTTTCGAGCAGCGAGGGTTGGAACGACCCGTCCGTCTGATATTCGACCAGATACTCCAGCCAGCCGCGAGTGAAGTTGGACATTTGCGGCCAGTCGAAGGTGCGCGGGTCTTTCAGCGCCTTGACGCTGCTCTGGATCCGCAATGTGCCGCCCGATTGGGCATGGGCTGCGGCGCGCACGGGCCGGGACAGGCCCAGAAGGCCATAGGCGGCACCGGCTGTCACGCCCAGCGAAGTTGCGCGGGTCATGAATTCGCGGCGCGAAAGCGTGCCTGCGCGCACCTCTTCGGCATAGCGGCGGGCGGCGGGGTGGATGGTGTCAGATCGGGTCATGTGATGTCTCGTCTGTTGTGTCTGTCAAAAAGGGCGGGCGGTCGATGACTGTATCGCATCGCCTGACCACCTAGGGCTTTCCTGGAAATTGCAAACCGGGCCTCGGGCGCGTGCAAGCCGATTGCGGGCGTCGCGGACTTGGCTTAGGCAGGCCCCAGCGAAATTCAATCTGGAGCGTCCCATGCGTCTGAGCCGTTATTTTCTGCCCGTGCTGAAAGAGACCCCGTCGGAGGCGCAGATCGTCAGCCACCGCCTGATGCTGCGTGCGGGGATGATCAAGCAATCGGCGGCGGGGATCTATTCATGGCTGCCGCTGGGCTTCAAGATGCTGCGCAAGCTGGAAAACATCGTCCACGAGGAACAGGCGCGGGCCGGGCATCTGGCGATGCTGATGCCCACGATCCAGTCGGCGGACCTGTGGCGCGAAAGCGGGCGCTATGATGCATACGGCGAGGAAATGCTGCGGATCAAGGACCGGGGCGGGCGCGACATGCTGTTCACGCCCACGGCGGAGGAACTGATCACCGACATCTTCCGCGCCCATGTCAGCAGCTACAAGGATCTGCCGCTGACCATGTACCAGATCCAGTGGAAGTTCCGCGACGAGATCCGCCCGCGTTTCGGCGTGATGCGGGGCCGCGAGTTTCTGATGAAGGACGGCTACAACTTCGATCTGACCAAGGAAGACGCGCTGCACGCCTACAACCGCCATCTGGTCAGCTACCTGCGCACCTACGAGCGGATGGGGTTGCAGGCGATCCCGATGCGCGCCGATTCAGGCCCCATCGGCGGCGATGACACACACGAGTTTCTCGTGCTGGCCGAAACCGGTGAATCCGAGGTCTTTTATGACAGCGCGGTCACCGACCTGACCTTTGGCGACCGCGAGATCGACTACAACAGCGTCGCCGACTGCGCGGCGGTGATGGAGGAGTTCACCTCCAAATACGCCCGCACCGACGAAACCCACGACGAGGCGCTGTTCAACCAGATCCCGGAGGAACGCCGACGCACCGCGCGCGGCATCGAGGTGGGGCAGATCTTCTACTTCGGCACCAAGTATTCCGACGCGATGGGGGCCACGGTGCAGGGCCCTGATGGCAAGAACACACCCGTTCACATGGGCAGCCACGGCATTGGCGTGAGCCGCCTGCTGGGTGCCATCATCGAGGCGAGCCATGACGACAACGGCATCATCTGGCCAGAGGGGGTCACGCCCTTCCATGCCGGTATCGTGAACCTCAAGCAGGGCGACGCGGAGGCCGATGCGGCCTGCGAGGCGCTTTATGCGTCGCTCACCCTCATGGGGCTCGAGCCGCTTTACGACGACCGCAACGAACGGGCGGGCGGCAAGTTCGCCACGATGGACCTGATCGGCCTGCCCTGGCGGATCACCGTCGGGCCGCGCGGGCTCAAGAACGGCGTTGTGGAACTGACATCCCGCCGGACCGGCGAGAGCGAGGAACTGCCGCCCGAAGAGGCCGTCAAGAAACTTGCGCAGATTTACGCCGGGATCGCCTGAGGCTTTGATCGGACGCAGGGCTTGGCGTAGAATGGCCTGAAACGGAGCAGTGAGCCATGATCCGAGCCCTTGTTTTTGCGGCGACTTTTGCGGCCCCCGTGGCAATGGCCGATGTGCCCGCGCGGCTGGATCAGGCGTTTCGCGGCTGGGTTGCCGACGTCGGCGCCACGGCGGCGGTGATGACGGTCTGGCAGGGGGGCATCCATCACAGTGACGTGGCCATCGGCATGTCCGCGCAGGCGCCTGTTGAACTTGCCAGCCTCGGCAAGGCGGTCACGGCGCTTTGCACCGTTACATTGATGCAAAGCGGGCTTTGGTCCGCGGGCACCACCAGTCTTGAGGTACTGGGCTATGGCCCTGATGGCGTCACTGTGGCGCAATTGATGACACACAGCACCGGATTTGGCCCTGACCAGACGCAGGGCGACATGCCCGGATGGCTGGACACCCCGCAGGACCGTGCCGCCGACGCTGCGCGGCAGGCCTTGATGCGCGATGCGCAGGACGGGACGGCGGACAGCTACGGCTATAACAACGAAAACTATGCCGTACTGGGCGCGATGATCGCCGCCCAGACAGGGCAATCCTACGGTGATTACTGCAAGGACGCGGTGCTGATCCCTGCCGGCGTGACCACGGCCCGCCTGTCGCCGCGTACCGGCAGCATGGGGGCCTGGGGCGGCTGGCAGATGTCGGTGCAGGACTACGCGCGCCTGATGCACTGGGCCTACGGGCCTCAGGGTGTCATCGGCAAGGCACCCGATGATTGGCCGCAGGCGGCCATGGGCGGTGGCGCCTTTTACGGTGTGGGCATGACCCAGCGCGCGTTTCGCGGGCAAATGAACTACTGGCACTTTGGTCTGTTGTGCTTTCCCGGTCGACTGAACGCGGGCAGCTATGCGGTGCGCTGGATGGACGACTGGGCCGCCGTGGTCAGCTTTGACCGCTGTCTGGAATGGGATCAGCTGATCGCGCTGGACAACGTGCTTGCGCGGGCGGTCTTCCCGTGATTTTGCGCGCTGTTGCTTTTGCAGGCGGTCTGGCAGGGGCTGCGGCCAGCTCGCAGTTCCCCGAGTTTTCCCAGCAGTACACCCAGCGTCTGGGCGGGGCAGTCGATGCGCTGGGCGAGGTCGTTGCGGATTTCGACGCCTCCGCCACGGCGGTTGGTCTGACGCGCGAGGCAGCACTGGAACAGATGCGGGGGACGGAATTTCTCGACCGCCGCCGCGCCGATATGGCAGGCACCTTTGCGCGCCATGACCGCCTCAGGTCCGATCTCGCAGCGCTCGAAGGGCAGGGGCCGTTCATGCGGGCCTATCATCTGCCGCGCCTGACCGACCCGCAGATTGCGCGGGCCGCATGGGAGGTCTACCAGCCCGCCGTGCCGCTCAATCTGGCTGGGCTGATCTTTGCGGCCTTTGGTTTCGGGCTGGGTGCGATCGGCTTCGGCGCGCTGCTTGCCGTGCTGCGCTGGCCCTTCCGCAAAGCGCGCAACAACCGCACGAACCCTGCTTGACCCCGACCCGTCAAAGCCTCAGGTTGCGCGACACCTGACAGGAGCCCGACCTTGGCCAACACCCCTCCCTTTGCCCCCTTCGAATGGATGATCGCCTGGCGCTACCTGCGCGCGCGGCGGGCCGAAGGCGGCGTGAGCGTGATGACCTGGATCAGCCTGATCGGCATCACGCTGGCGGTGTTTGCGCTGATCGCGACGCTGTCCGTGCGCAGCGGCTTTCGCGCGGAGTTTGTCGATACGATCCTTGGCGCCAATGCCCATGTCACCCTCTACCAGATCGGCGAGATTGCCGAGAACGGTCAGATCGACCGCAGCATCGCCGACTATGAAACACTGGCGGAAAAGATCCGGGCCGTTCCCGGCGTGACCCGCGTGGCCCCCTTGGTGCGCCAGCAGGTCATGGCCAACAACCGCCAGTCCAACGCAGGTGTCGAGGTGTACGGGATCGCCGCGGCGGACCTCAAGACCATTCCGCGCATCGCGTCGTCGGATCAGGCGCTGGGCGACATCGACCGCTTCGACGAAGGCATCGCGCTTGGCATCGGCGTGGCGCAAACGCTCGGCGTGACGATCGGCGACCGGGTCCGGCTGATTTCGCCCAACGGGGTCAAGACCGCCTTTGGCACCAGCCCGCGGGTGAACGCCTACGAGGTGGTCTATATCTTCGCCGCCGGGCGATATGACATTGACCGCACGCGGGTCTACCTGCCGCTGGCCGAGGCGCAATCCTTCTTCAATCGCGAGGGGGTAGCGGACGAACTTGAAGTGATGGTCGAAGAGCCCGAGGCGGTGGACCGAGTGTCCCTGCCGATCCTGCAGGCCGCCGGGGACCGCGCTCAGGTCTGGACATGGCGCGATGCGTCCGGGTCGTTCCTCAACGCCCTCGACATCGAGGACCGGGTGATGTTCGTGATCATGTCGGTGCTGGTGCTGATCGCCGCGATGAACATCGTGTCGGGCCTGATCATGCTGGTCAAGAACAAGGGCCGCGACATCGGCATCCTGCGCACGATGGGCCTGACCGAAGGGTCGATCATGCGCGTCTTCTTCATCTGCGGCGCCTTCACGGGGCTCATCGGCACGGCGCTTGGTGTTATTCTGGGCTGCCTTTTTGCGCTCTACGTCGATCAGATCTTCGGCTTCGTGAACTACCTCTCGGGCGGCACCGCCTGGGATGCGTCGATCCGGGGCATCTATTTCCTGCCCGCAAAACTGCAACTGGCCGATGTGCTGTCGGCCATCGCGCTTGTCGCTGGGCCTGTCCTTTGTCGTGACGATCTTTCCCGCCCGCCGCGCCGCCCGCATGAACCCGGTAGAGGCGCTGCGTTATGAGTGATCCGGTCCTCAGCCTTTCAGGCATCGCCAAGGCCTATAACACGGGCAAACCCAACGAGGTGCAGGTGCTGCGGGGCGTCGATCTCTCCGTCGCGCCGGGCGAGGTGGTGGCGCTTGTGGCCCCATCGGGTGCGGGGAAATCGACACTGCTTCACATCGCGGGTCTGCTCGACACGCCTGACGCCGGGTTGGTGCATATCGCGGGCGAGGACATGACCGGACGCACCGACCGCCGCCGGACGCGGGTGCGCCGGTCCGATGTGGGCTTCATCTATCAATTCCACCACCTGCTGCCGGAGTTTTCGGCGCTGGAAAACATCGTGCTGCCGCAACTGGCCAACGGCACGCCCCGTGCCGAGGCGGAAGCGCGGGCGATGGACCTTCTGGACAGGGTCGGCATCAAGCCCCGTGCCAGCCACCGCCCCGCCGCCCTGTCGGGGGGCGAACAACAGCGCGTCGCCTTCTGCCGCGCCCTTGCCAATGCGCCGGGTCTGCTGCTGGCGGACGAGCCGACCGGAAACCTCGATCCCGCAACCTCGGATCAGGTGTTCGGCACGCTGATGGATCTGGTGCGCGACACCGGGTTGTCGGCGCTCATCGCCACCCATAACCTTGATCTCGCTGGCAGAATGGACCGTCAGATCAGGCTCGATCAGGGTCGGCTCGTCCCGCTCTGACGGTGCCGTGCGGGGCGCGACACTCTTGACCCTTCGTGCCCGTCTGGATCACAGTGGCGGGCGGCCAACGGGCCGATCATGAGGAAAGGGCGATCATGGTTCAGGTGTCATTGGCAAAAATCGAGGAAACGGTAAAGGCGGCCCTGCTGGCCCACGGTGCCGAAGCCTTTCAGGCCGCCGAAGTGGCCCGTGCCGTCGCCTCGGCCGAATCCTTCGGCAACAGGATTTGCGGCCTCTACTATGTCGAAAGCTATTGCCAGCAACTCACCTCCGGCCGCGTCAGGGGCGATGTGACGCCCGTGGTCACCACCCCGCGTTCGGCGGCGGTCCATGTGGACGCGCAATTCGGCTTTGCCCAGCCGGCCTTTGCCTACGGGTTGCCCGTCGCGCTCGATGCCGCGCGTCAGGCAGGCGTTGCCACGCTGGCGGTGGGCCATGCGCATACCTGCACCTCGCTGGGTTATTTCACCGAACAGATCGCGCGCGCCGGGTTCATCGGCATCGGTTTCACCAATGCCTCTCCCATCGTGGCGGCACCGGGCGGCAAGACCCGTGTGATCGGCACCAACCCCATCTCCTTTGCGGTGCCGGACGGGCAGGGCGGGCTGGCGATGCTCTTTGACCAGTCCACCACCACCGTTGCCCTGGGCAAGATCACGATGGCCAAGGCGGCGGGTGAGAAGATCCCCGAAGGCTGGGCCGTCGATGCGCAGGGCAACCCCACAACCGACCCCGACGCGGCCCTGCAAGGCGCATTGGTGTCGATGGGGGGCTACAAGGGCTGGGGCTTTGGCCTGATGGCGGAACTTCTGGCCGCAGGCATGACCGGCGGCGTGCTGTCGCGGGATGTCAAACCGCTGAAGGCAGCCGAAGGCGCGCCACATGATCTGGGCCAGTATTACATCATCATCGACCCTTCCGCGTCTCCCGATTTCGCCCCGCGTCTTGCGGACCTGAGCGCTGCGGCCAGCGTGGACGACGGCGCGCGGATGCCGGGCCAGACCCGCGAACCCGCCGATCCCGTCTCGGTCGAAGACAAGGTCTGGACGCAGATGGAAGCGCTCGCAGGGCTGGCTGCAACCTGAACCTTCTTGATTGCGCGATCCTGTGCTGCGAGCGGCGCAATTTCTCTTCGCAAACAGAATGATACATGCAGATCGTGCCAGGATGCGCCTTTCCTGGCAGGCATTTGATCCAGATCATGGTAGGATGCCGTCAGGGGCGCAACATCGCTCTGGCAGACCGCAACCGGAGGGACCGTCATGCAGACCTTGAAACGATCATTGGGGGCTGCAGCTGGCCTGGCCATTCTGGCAGGATGCACGCCCGTATCCATGCCCGAACCGCAGGAGGGCGCTGCCTTCTTTGCGGCCAATTGCACGTCCTGTCACGGGGCGGACGGGCGGGGGGAGGGACCCGGCGCCGCCGGCCTCTCGCCCAGGCCCACGGATCTGACCATGCTCGCGCGCACCAACGGCGGGACGTTTCCCACCGCCCGCGCGCTCAGCTATATCTACGGCGATCCCGAAGGCGGGCATCTGGCCCGCGTCATGCCGCAATTCGGCGGCGCGATGGCCGATGATCTGGTCCCGGTCGAGGTGGACGGCGTGCTGACGCCCACGCCGCGTGCGCTGGCCGCCTTGCTGGTCTATCTCGAAAGCATCCAGCGCTAACCGCAGATCCCCTTCACCTCGACCCCGTCCCAGGGCAGACGCACGTTCCACTCGCGGCTCTGGGGCAGGGGCTTCACCGGCATCACCTGCGCGATCAACCCGTGCAGCCGCTTTGTGCGCGGGGCCAGCGGGGCCAGCGCGCGGCAGCAGACGTATTCCTCCACGATGGACCCCTGTTGCTCGTATCCGAAGTCACCGAACTTGCGATCTTCATTGATTTCAAACAGATAGGGATCAGCGCTGACCCCGTGTTCGGAAGCGGCCAGCAGCGGCGAATAGCCCGTTGTCGCGCGGTTCTGCCACTGCCAGACATGGGTGATCTCATGCGCGAACAGCATCGCCGCGATGATGCCGATGGTGTCGGGATAATCGGGCAGGTAATCCTCCAGAAACCAGTCCTTGTCGAACAGAACCCGGTTGTACAGCGCCACGGCGGCGGGTTTGCTGGTGATGATCTCGTCCTTTTGCGGCGGCAGGATCAGCTCGCGGCAGGTGGTGCGCGGGCGCGGCTTGCGCCGGAACGTCACCGCACGGGTCGGGGCCCCGTCGTGCAGGCGCACCCGGTCCATGTTCAGCGTATCGCCGTGGATCGTGGTCAGGAAAGCGCGTTCATTGTCGCTCAGCGGTCGCCCGCAGGCACCCAGCAACAGCAAGAGCACCAACAGCGCCCGGATCATCGCGCAAAGGTCGCCGTGGCCAGCGCCACCGCCTTGCCCGAAGGCTCCGCGATCAGGGTGCAGCGGGTGAACATCATGGATTTGCCCGCCCGCGTCACCTCCGCCTCCGCGCGGATGCTGTCGCCCGTGGCGGGGCGCAGGAACTGCGTATCGAGCGTGACCGTGCCCAGGGGTTCGGGCGCATCGAGATGGCCGAAACAGGCGAACACCATGGAGGTGTCGGCAAGTGCGGCCAGCGCCTGCCCGGAAACGATACCCGCCGATGCGCATGATGTCATCGGTGATCGGGATGGTCAGCACGGTACGGGTCGCGGTGATTTCGGTGACAGTGGGCAAGAGCGCCTTGACCCAGGGGGCGAAGGCGTGATCGAGGATGTCCTGAGCGGTTTCGGGGGTCATGGACGGGCCTTGCGTGCGTGGGTTGAAAACCCACCCTACGGCGAGATACGGGGGATTGGTAGGGTGGGTGAAACCCACGTTGCGTGAGGTCCCGTAGGGCGGGGTTTACCCCGCCATCCGTCATCACCTACAAAGCAACAAACTATTTCTGTCCCATGCGCCAAAGGCGCATAGCCCCCTACTCCCACATGGGAAGGGGCTTTAGGATATACGGGGGTTCGGTTACATGTATTGAAAAATCTGGTAACGCTACAACTAAGGCGCAATGGATGGCTAAAGAAGTTACTGAAGAACAAAGACGGTTAGAGTACACATTGAAACTTGGAGAATTGGCAGGTGGACTTTTCTCGAGCATTTATAAAGATTTCGTGGTCTTGAAGCTTGAGTGGCGTATTTTTTCAGAGTTTTTTAGGGCATATCCTGAGCGTATCGAAGTCCTTAATGAAGCCTCTGGAACAACAGCGCTAATTTTTCAAAATGCACTACGTGAAGCGAAGTCATTCTCAAGATTTGCCGTTTGATTGACCCAGCTAAGTTGGGCCGAAACGAAAATGCTTCCCTTGCAGCACTATTTGAAGCGTCTGATATGTCAGACGAAAGCATGGTTTTGTTGAAGGCGGCAACTTCAAATTCCAAAGTATTTAGAGACTTAAGGAACAAATCCATTGCCCATCGTGACATTGAACATGCCGCGCTGAACATTCAATTTGATGGAATTTCATACTCGCAAATTGATAATAGAATTGAGCTTATAGCACGAACAATTAAGGCTTTTGCAGAGGAGAAGCTCAACACAACTCTAATCTTGAACGTGACTTCATCTTATGGATCTGACGAAGTAAGTTTCTTACATACTCTGTATCTGGGCACACTTAAGAGAAAGGAGTTGCAACGCCAACGGCATGAACTTCTCACAGAAGGAAAATACGATGAATTGGACAAGATCGAACAGCTACCTGATTGGTTAACCAATAGAAAGTTTGACATTTTCGACTAATATTCAAACATCCAACTCCTCCAGATCCGCAAACTTCGCGTTTTCCTGAATGTACTGGAACCGCAACTCCGGCTTCTTCCCCATCAGACGCTCCACCAGATCACCCGTCTCGCCCGGAATATCCTCCTGCACCGACACGCGGATCAGTTTGCGGGTCGCGGGGTCCATCGTGGTTTCCTTCAGATCCTTCGCGTCCATCTCGCCCAGACCCTTGAAGCGTTGCAGGTCGATCTTGCCCTTGCCGCCCAGACCCTTTTCCAGCCAGTAATCCTTCTCCGCGTCGTCGGCCACATACAGCCGTTTCGCCCCCTGCGTCAGCCGGTAAAGCGGCGGGCAGGCCAGATACAGATGCCCGTTGTCGATCAGCGGCCGCATCTGGGTGAAGAAGAACGTCATCAGCAGGGCGGCGATATGGGCCCCGTCGACATCCGCGTCGGTCATGATGATGATCTTCTCGTACCGCAGATCGTCGATGTTGAATTTCGTGCCCATGCCGCAGCCCAGGGCCTCGCAGAGGTCGCTGATTTCCGCATTGGTCGTCAGCTTGTTCGACGCGGCCCCCAGCACGTTCAGGATCTTGCCCTTGAGCGGCAGCAGGGCCTGCGTCTTGCGGTCCCGTGCGCCCTTGCCGGAGCCACCCGCGCTGTCGCCCTCGACGATGAACAATTCCGTGCCCACCCTGTCCTTGCTGGTGCAATCGGTCAGCTTGCCGGGCAGGCGCAGCTTTTTCGTGGCGGATTTGCGGGCGGTTTCCTTTTCCTGACGGCGGCGCAGGCGTTCCTCGGCCCGCAGTACCAGAAAATCAAGGATCGCGCCTGCCGATTTCGTATCCGCCGCCAGCCAGTTGTCAAAGTGGTCGCGCACGGCATTTTCGACCATCCGCTGCGCGTCCACCGTGGCCAGACGGTCCTTGGTCTGGCCCACGAACTCCGGCTCGCGGATGAAACAAGACACCAGCGCGCAGCCCCCGGTGATCAGATCCTCGCGGGTGATCGTGCTGGCCTTGCGGTTCTGCGTCAACTCGCCGTAGGCCTTGATGCCTTTCAGGATCGCGGCCCAGAAACCGGCCTCATGCGTGCCGCCTTCGGGTGTGGGGATCGTGTTGCAGTAGGACTGGATGAACCCGTCGCGGGCAGGGGTCCAGTTGATCGCCCATTCCACCTTGCCGGGCTGGCCGAACTTTTCCTTGAAATCCACCATGCCGCCGAATGGGGCATCGGCATAGGTGGTCGATCCGCCCAGCGTTTCGTTCAGATAGTCGGACAGACCGCCGGGAAAGTGGAACTTGGCTTCCGTGGGCGTGTCATCCCCGGGGGCCTCGCATTTCCAGCGGATTTCAACCCCCGAGAACAGATAGGCCTTGGACCGCGCCATCGCGAACAGCCGCGCAGGCTTGAGTTTCAAAGGGCCGAAAATCTCCGCATCGGGGTGGAATGTGACGGACGTGCCGCGCCGGTTGGGGGCGGCCCCGATTTTCTGCAGCGGCCCCTGCGGGATGCCGCGTGAAAACTCCATTGCATAGAGCTCGCGGTTGCGCGCGACCTCCACCCGCAGATGGTCAGAGAGCGCATTCACCACTGACGATCCGACCCCGTGCAATCCGCCCGATGTCTCGTAGCTGTCGCCCGAAAACTTGCCGCCTGCGTTCAGGGTGCAAAAGATGATCTCGAGCGCGGATTTGCTGGGGTCTTTGGGATGCGGGTCGGTCGGAATGCCGCGCCCGTTGTCGCGCACGGTGACATGGCCGTTCTCGTGCAGTTCCAGCTCGATCCAGGTGGCATGACCCGCCACCGCCTCGTCCATCGAGTTGTCGATGATCTCGGCCACCATGTGGTGCAGGGCGCGGTCGTCCTTGCCGCCGATGTACATGCCGGGGCGCAGGCGGACATGCTCCATGTCCTCCAGCACCTGGATGGAGGATGCGTCATAGCTGGACGGTTCTTGGCCGGACAGAAGGTCGTTCATGGAACTGCTCGCTTTTTTGGTTTGCGCCATTCTGACAGGGCAGCGGGGCGCGTGCAATCAGCGGATGTGGTTAATCCACCGCGCGCTTGCGCAGCCATGCGGCGAGGTCTTCCTCATCCATCCGGCGCTGCGCCACCTCGCGGATGATGTCGCCTGCTTCGATGGTGTCGTGAGAGATCGCGATCCCGTTCAGATCAAGACAGGCCAGCATCGTGCGATACGCGGTGCGCTTGTTGGCGTCATTAAAGACATGCCCCGTCGCCACAGCAACAGCATAGGCTGCGGCCAGATCGAAGACATCCGCAACCATCCCATATACCAGACGGTTATCGACCCGCGCCAGCGCACCGTCGATGGATTTGTCGCCAGCCATGCCCTGCAATTCGCCGGGGTTTAGGACATTGTCGTGGATTGCCGCGACAATGTCTGCGCCAAGAAGGACGTAGCTCATTTATCTTTGAGATAGTCGAGAACCGGCTGAGCCTGGGCGCGGGTACGCTCCATGCTTTCCATCACCTCTTCCAGCGTTGCATAGCGCGGTTCTTGCGGCAACGTGGCTTCCACCGGCACGAAGTATCCCACGCAGCGTGAATTCTTCATCACGGCCACCGGCTTGCCGCCGGCGCGGTCCAATACCTTCTGCGGCTCGCGCATTTCGGTCATGGTGGCGATTTGGTTCGCAAAAATACGTGTCATGGCATGTGCTCCAGAATATGTATTTCAATATACACCTGCCAACACGGAATGCAACGCTCTTCCGCTCGCTTTCGGCGCGATGCTTGGCACCCAAGCTCCTCGGCGGAGTTGCCGCAATCACACTCAATCAACGCACAGGAATGCAGCAGGCGCGGGACAGGTCCGGGCACCGACCAAGGGGAAATCGCCCTGTCGGCTTTCCTTGCGCCGGTCAACATCCTACACATTCGCCAGCCCCCGCAGGAAAGCACGCCGAATGAACGACATCCTCCCTTCAGAAACCGCGACCGAGGCTGTCACGCCACCTGTTCGCCTCACCGATCTGCCTGACTGGCTCTACATGCTGCGCGAATACGACGAACTTTACCGGTATCTGCCCGCTGGCGGCAGCACCCGCATCGCCAGCCATCAGCGCAAGGTGCGCGATGCGATCAGCCGCCTGATCAAACGCAATGCGGAGGTGCGCCTGCAACCGCGCGATACCAAACCGGTCACAGCCCATCTGCGCCGTGCGCTGGACGAGGGGCGGCAGGCGGCGCTTGCTCCGGCTGTGCGTGCGCTGGATGCAGTCGCGCCCTTTCTCAGTTGGCAATACGGCTACGAAAAGGTGCCCAAGGGCCTCCAGCAAAGCTATGCCTACGCCGAACTCGCCAGCAGCTATGGTCCCATCATCAGCGACGAGATCATTCTCGGGGTCGTGCTTTTTGCACCCGGGTGCACCTATCCCGCGCACGCCCATCAGGGCATCACCGAAAGCTATGTCTGCCTGTCGGGGGCGGTGTCCGAAAACCACCAGGGCGTCTATGTGCCCGGCTCGATGATCTTCAACCCACCCGACCATCTGCACCGCATCACCGTAAGCCTGCGCGAACCCGCGCTGCTGGCCTATGCCTGGATCGGTGAGGCAGAGGTGCTGCACAATCAAAAGATGGTCTTTACCCGCAGCCGCAAATAGGGGGGCTACGGCAGCCAGTCCAGGATCGCCTGCGCCACCTCCTGTGGCTTTTGATGGTGCAGCCAATGATCGGCACCGTGGATCTCGACCCGCGTCAGGTCGGGTGCAAAGGTCTCCAACCCGTCGGTCGCCTCCGGCAGCAAGGCGGTGTCATCGGTCCCCCAGATCAGCAGATGCGGACAGCGCACCCGCAGCTTTTCCAGCGGCAAGTCCGGAAGGTCCGTGACAGGTTCTCCGGGCTTGCCCACAACCAGCGGCGACGCGCGGTACCAGTTGATCATCCCGCGCAGCCGTCCGGGTGCCCCCCAGGCGCGTTTGTACCCGGTCATGACATCCCCGGTCAGCCAATCGAGGTTCATTCTGGCCGAAAACAGCGCCATCAACCGCGCGAAATCGTCCGCCGCCAGCCTGTCTTCGGAGCCCTCCGCGCGCAGGTAGTGGATGTATTGCGAGGCGTCGCACTGCGCCCCGCCCTTGGCCAGCGCCCGCTGAAACGGCACCGGATGCACCCCGTTCATGATGATCAGCCGCGACACCAGATCGGGACGGAACATCGCCAGACCGTAGGCCACCGCAGCGCCCCAGTCGTGGCCCAGCACATGGACCTGCGCGTCACCGATCAAGGCGGCCATATCCCCGACCAGCTTGGCACCGGTATAGTCCGACACCTCCGCCGGGGCCCAGCTTTGCCCGTACCCGCGCTGATCCGGTGCGATGCAGTGGAACCGGTGCGACAGGCGGGTGGCCACGTCTTCCCAGACACCACCGTATTCGGGAAAGCCGTGCAGCATCAACAGCTTCGGCAAGGTGTCCTCGCCCCAATGACGGATGAAGAACGGCTTGCCGTCCAACTCCACGGTCTCTGTTCTTGGCGCGGCCATGCCTTCATCCTTCCCTGACGATCTGCCCCCAGCATCCGCAAAACCGCGCCCGCGTCCAGAGCGGATCGCGGCTGAAACCAGGTCAGCCGTTCCGCGCTCGGTTGATCCAACACCGCCCGAAGGTGCGGTCTGCGCGCTGCACCCAGCACCCCAACCCTGTGTCAAGTTCGGCCACCCCCATATACCGGGTCTGAATCCGTCTTCACCTTTCGCCCGCTCCGGCGTAAGGCAGGGCATGATTACCCGCATGAGCTATCCCGGCCACACCCGCGCCATCCTCACTCTCGGCCTGCCGCTCATCGGCGGACATCTGGGGCAGGTGGCGATCGGGGTGACCGACACGGTGATGGTCGGCTGGTACTCGGTCGAGGCGCTGGCGGCGGTGACACTGGCCAGCACCTATTTCTTCGTGCTGTTTATCTTCGGGTCGGGTTTTGCCTGGGCGGTCATGCCGATGGTGGCGACCTTCGTGGCCGAAAAGGACGAGGTGGCGATCCGCCGCGCCACGCGCATGGGCATGTGGCTGTCGCTGGGCTTTGCCTGTCTGGCGCTGCCGCTGCTGATCTTCGCGGAACCCGTCCTGCGGACGCTGGGGCAGGGCGACGCGCTGGCGGCCGAGGCGGCGCGCTATCTGGCGGTGGCGGGCTGGGGCATCTTTCCCGCCTTGCTGGTCATGGTGCTGAAATCCTATCTGGCGGCGCTTGAACGCACGCAGGTCGTGCTCTGGATCACAGTGCTGGCGGCGGTGGTGAACGCGCTGGCCAACTACGCCTTCATCTTCGGCAACTGGGGCGCGCCTGCGCTGGGAGTGGTGGGGGCAGCACTTGCGTCTGTCAGCACACAGATCGTGTCGCTGATCGGGGTGGTGATCTATATTCTGGTCGTCGTGCCGCAGCACCAGCTGTTCGTGCGCTTCTGGAAGGCGGATGGCCAGATGATGGCGCGGGTCTTCCGGCTGGGCTGGCCGATCAGCCTGACCTCGCTCAGCGAAGTGGGGCTCTTTGCCGCCTCGGCCATGATGATGGGCTGGCTCGGCACGATCCCGCTGGCCGCCCACGGCATCGCGGTGCAACTGGCGTCAATGACCTTCATGGTGCATCTGGGCCTCAGCAATGTGGCGACGATCCGCGCGGGCAACGCCTTTGGGCGCCGCGACCGGCCCCATATGGCGCGGGGTGCGGTGGCGGTAACGGTGCTGTCTGTGGGCTTTGCGCTCGTCACGATCCTCATTTTTGTCAGCTTCCCCAAATCGCTGATTTCCGCCTTCATGCAGGAAAGCGAACCCGCCCGGGCCGAGATCATGGCGATCGGTGTGGGTCTGCTGATCATGGCGGCGCTGTTTCAGCTGGTGGACGGCACACAGGCCATCGCCCTGGGCCTGCTGCGCGGCGTGCAGGACACCGCCATCCCGATGTGGATGGCCGCGTTCAGCTACTGGATCGTGGGGGTGCCTTGTTCCTACCTGCTGGGTTTTGTCTGGGGCTGGGAAGGGATTGGCGTCTGGTCGGGTCTGGTGATCGGGCTGGGGGTGGCAAGCGTCCTGTTGAATGCGCGGTTCTGGGGGGTGACGATGCGGGGAGCAGGCAAGGGTGCATCAAGGAGGTGAAGGTCGGCTGGGCGGGACGAAGTGGGCTTTCATCGCATCTTTCCATCTCGACACAGGTCGCAATCTCCAATAGCGCCGTTTCATGAAGAGCTATTTCATTGATACCGCCGCAACTGTCACTTTCTTTACGTTTGTCGCCGCTCTGAGCGAGTTGTTGATTGCGGGCATGGAGCCCAGACAGGTTCTGATCGCCAGACTGATCATGATACCGGTCATGATGGTTACGGCACGGCCCTACGGCCTTTGGCGGGACTGGGTTTTTTCAAAGACCCGGCCACAACGGCGGATATGGAAAATCGCCTGCGACATCATGGCTTTCATAACGTTCCAGGTTCCTGTCTATGTGGCGACGCTTGCCTTAGCAGGCGCGACAGCTTCAGAAATTGTAGCGGCAGTGAGTGCCTCGATCGTGTTTATGATCCTGCTAAGCAGACCATTTGGCATATATCTTGATGCCGTGCGCAATTGGGCAAAAACTTCTGTCAGGTAGGGCTCAAACCGGCCATTCCCTCAACCACCCACTCGCTATTTCTTCAGCATCCTGTCGGCCTTCTTGCGCACCAGCGTGCTGCGCAGATCATGCATCGCCAGCAAAAGCTGATCGGTCACCGCTTCCAGTTGTTCGTCGCTGGCCCGCGACTGCACCCATTGGGTCGTCAGGTTCATATAGTCCACCGCGCGGTAGATATCGTCGATGTCGCGGTGCGCGAGGATGCGAAGCCGCTCCTCCATCCAGTTCTGGATGGTCTCGCGGTCTTCGTCCGAAAGGGTCCGGTCGCCCTGGGGTTTGATCTCGCCGTTCTTGATGTTGACGACGGCGATCTGGTCCATCTCGATCCGGCGCTGGCGGTTTTCGGTATCCACACGGAACACTGCGGCGCCGTTGTCGCGCACGCGAAAGTAGTATTCAGGCAGCTCCGCCGTCATCGCGTTTTCCTTTTAGGACAGACCCGCACAAAAGGACTGAATGCGTGTGCAGGCCTCTTTCAGGGCTGCATCGGACGTAGCGTAACTGACCCTAAAGTTGGGTGAAAGTCCGAATGCGGCACCAAAGACCACGGCGACACCGGTTTCTTCCAGCAGGGCGGTCGCGAATGTTTCGTCATCCGTGATCTTCGTCCCGGCTGCCGATGTCTTGCCGATGCAACCGGCGATGGACGGGTAGACATAGAATGCGCCGTCCGGCACCGGGCATTTGATCCCTTCCGCCGCGTTCAGCATCTCGACCACCAGATCACGGCGGCGCGCGAACATCGCGTTGTTGGGCGCGATGAACTCCTGCGTGCCGTTCAGCGCCTCGACGGCGGCCCATTGGCTGATCGTGCAGGGGTTGGAGGTGGACTGCGACTGCACCTTGCGCATCGCGCCGATCACCTCAGTCGGCCCCGCCGCATAGCCGATGCGCCAGCCTGTCATCGCATAGGCCTTGGAAACCCCGTTGACCGTCAGCGTGCGGTCATAGAGGCGCGGCTCGACCTGCGCGGGGGTGCAGAACTCGAAATCATCATAGACCAGATGTTCGTACATATCGTCCGTCATCACCCAGACATGCGGGTGGCGCATCAACACATCCGTCAGCTCTTTCAACTCGTCCCAGGTATATCCCGCGCCGGTGGGATTGGACGGTGAATTGAAGATCAGCCATTTCGTCTTGTCGGTGATCGCCGCTTCCAGCTGGTCGGCGGTCAGTTTGAAGCCGGTTTGCAAGGATGCCTCGGCAATGACCGGCGTGCCACCTGCCAATAGCACCATATCGGGGTAGCTGACCCAGTAGGGCGCGGGGATCACCACCTCGTCGCCTTCGTTCAGCGTCGCCATCAGCGCGTTGTACAGGATCTGTTTCCCACCTGTGCCGATACTGACCTGCGCAGGCGTGTACTCCAACCCGTTGTCGCGCTTGAATTTGGCACAGATCGCCTGTTTTAGTTCTGGAATTCCATCAACTGCGGTATACTTGGTCTTACCAGCGGTGATGGCGGCAATGGCTGCGTCCTTGATGTTCTGCGGCGTGTCGAAGTCCGGTTCACCCGCGCCAAGACCGATGACATCGCGGCCCGAGGCTTTCAGCTCTGCCGCTTTTGTCGTCACGGCAATGGTCGGGGACGGTTTGACACGGGCAAGAGTTTTCGAGAGCAGTTCCATTCTGGGCCTCTGGCAGTTATGGGTACGGTGACACTCATAGGGGCCGCCCCCGCGCCGATCAAGCGACTTTGATTCAAAGCAGAAGCGGAGAACACGATGACGACACAGACAGACTGGTACAGCCCGGAGGCCGCAACCTTCGGAGACCGCGTTGCCGCGGCACGCGAAGCGGCAGGCATGACACAGGGGGTGCTGGCCAAGCGGCTTGGCGTGCGTCTCACGACCCTGCGCTCCTGGGAAGACGACCGATCGGAGCCGCGCGCGAACCGGCTTTCGATGCTCGCGGGGCTTTTGAATGTCTCGATGATGTGGCTGATCAACGGCGAAGGGCAGGGGTTGCCCGACCCCGATACGGCGGAACCTCTGGCCCGCGACATGCAGGCCGTGCTGACCGAAATGCGCCAGCTTCGCAATGAAATGACCGCCAGCGCAGAGGCGATGGGCCGTCTGGAAAAGCGGATGCGCAACCTGATGGAGGCAACAGAGGATGCCTGAGGAATCCCGGCCCCACCGCGTGAAACGTCTGCACATGCGGTCCATCCGGCGCGGGATCAAGGAGATGGATCTGATCCTGACCGTCTACGCCGAACGGCGTCTGCCCGGCCTGCAGGATGCGGAGCTCGACACCTATGATGCCCTGCTGAACGAGAACGATCACGACCTCTACCAATGGGTCACGGGACAGGTGGACGCGCCCGCGCAGTACACCGCGATGATCGCCGATATCCGAAACCATTTCACCCCGTCGGCATAGGTCCGGGGCGTAACCGCCGGGTTTAACGAAATATTCTGTTTTATTCTTCAGTTTCCCCCTCAACAGATTGAGTCGGAGACAGACAATGAGCATTCAAGACCCCATTCTACAAAGTGTCCGCGACAAGGATTTCATGATCGGCTATCTGGAGGCGCTGTCTCTGGTCGAACGGCTTCACCGGTTGCTGCTGGACGTGATCAAGGACGAATTTGAACGCGTCGGCGTGCTTGAGATCAACGCGGTGCAGGCGTTGTTGCTGTTCAACATCGGCGATCACGAGGTGACGGCGGGCGAATTGAAAAGCCGTGGCTATTACCAGGGCAGCAATGTCAGCTACAACCTGAAAAAGCTGGTGGAAATGGGGTTCATGCACCACCAGCGCTGCGAGATCGACCGCCGCTCGGTCCGGGTGCGCCTGACCGAAAAGGGCCGCAAGATCCGCGATGTGGTCTCGGACCTCTTTGGCCGCCACGCGGAAGGGCTGCGCGACAAGGGGGTGCTGGGGCAGGACGGCATCGCCGAAATCACCAGTTCGCTCAAGCGCATGGAACGCTACTGGACCGATCAGATCCGGTACATCTATTGATGTCGCGGGGCGGTCCCGCCCTGCGGCTCCCAGGCTGAAAACACCAGCCCGTCCAACTCGCGGATCAGCTTTTCGGTCATGGCGCGGGCATAATCGGCAAAGCCTATGGCCGTCTGGACAAAGGCATCGGGCCCCATGATCACCTCGGCGCGGAAATAGGATGACAATTCGGCGATCTCGGCCTGGCGAATGTCGCCCATCTGCGGGTCGTCCACCCCGATCACCAGCGCGTTCACCGTCAGACTGCCGTCGTCGATCCGGTTGCGGATGTCGCGGGGCCGGGGGCCAAGGTTCGATTTCCCGTCACCCGATATGTCGAGCGTCTTTTTCCAGCAGTCGCGCTGCTGCATCAGCAACCGCTGCCCCTCCTTCACCGCCACCCCCAGTGCCGTCGCGGGGGTCGCATCCCGCCGCACCGTGCTGCGCAGGGTCGCGATCACCCCGTCCAGCGTCGCCTCGCTGTCGATTTCTGTCCAGGGGACCACGATGGCCTGATCCGCAGCACCCGACCATTCAAACACCAGCAACCGCACCGGCGCGCCTGGCATTGCCATCAGCCGGTCGCGCACCTTGGGACTGTCCAGCGCTGTCGCCACGCCGCCCATCTGCAACCGGTATTCGCGGGCGTCCACCGATCCCGACACATCCAGCGCCAGCACCAACGCCTGCCTGCAATTGGCCGCAGCCGCCCCCGCGCCGCAAACCAGCGCACAGATCAGGATCAGCACCCGGATCATCCTTTCGGCTCCGTCGCCGGTCTTCCCCCCAGCACGGGCGGCGCCACCTCGCGTTCCAGCTTGCGCCGCATGGCCCGCTCGAAATCCTCGAACCCGTTGGCAATCTCCAGAAAGGCACCCGGCCCGTGCAGAACCTCGGCGCGGTAAAAGGCGATCAGCCCCAACTCCCCTTCGAAATCGGCCGCGTTGATCACCAGCCCGTTCACCGTGGTGCCCGCAAACGCATAGGCGGCATAGGCCTCCCGCGGCCCGAATCCTTCGTTGTTCTGCCCGTCCCCCGCCATATCAATCGTCTGCCGGTCACAGCGCGGCCCGCGCTCCAGCATCCGCTTGCCGTACCCCAGCGCATAGCCGATGGCGGTCGGATAATCCGCGTGCTGCCGTTCCGTCGCGGCGATGGTTTCCGCCGCCCCGATCAAGGCGCGCTGGCTGTCGATCAGGGTCCAGTCCAACAGCACATCCTGCTGATACCGGCCCGACCATTCGTATGCCGCCAGCGCCACGGGCCGGTCTGCCGCAAAGAATGCGGCGACGACCTCGGGTGATGTCAGCGCCGCAACGATCCCGCTGCGCTGCAACTGGTCCTCCGCCCGGTCGACCGAACTGGACACATCCACCGCCAGCAACAGCGCCAACCGGCACTCCGCCAGCGCCGCGCCCGGCCCCGCGATTAGCATCGCGCAAAGAGCCGCCCACCTCATCGGACGGCTCCGATCACCGCCACCATCAACTCGCGCTCCAGCTTCAGCCGCATCGCGCGTTCGTAATCGTTGAACCCGTTTGCCGTCACCATGAAGGCACCCGCGCCATGCAAGACCTCTTCGGCGAAAAACTGGGTCAGCCGGTGCGGCGTCTGGAAATCCGCCGCATTGGTCACCACCAGCGCGTTCACCGTGATGTCGTCAAAAGCCGCATCGGTGTAGACGTCGCGCGGCCCCGGTCCCTCGTTGTTTTCGCCGTCTCCGGCCATGTCGATGGTCCGGGTCAGGCACTTTGGCCCCCGTGCCATCATCTGCGCGCCAAAGATCAGCGCCTCACCCATGGCGGTCGGAAATTCCGCATAACTGCGCTTGCTTGCGGCAATCCGGTCGGCGGCCAGCCGCAGCTGTTCGGGGCTGCGCACCATCGTCCAGTCCAGAACGATCTCCTGATTGTAGCGGCCCGACCATTCGAACACCGCCAATGCCACCGGCATGTCGATGGCAAAAAAGGCGTCCTGCACCGCAGGCGACAGCAGGGCGGCCCGCATCCCGCCCCGTTGCAGCGCATCCTCCGACGGATCGACAGAGCTTGAAATGTCCAGGCCCAACAGCAGCGCCAGCCGACACTCGGCCGCCCCTGCGGGCAGGGCAAGCGACAGCGCCAGCACGGCGGCGGTCTTGATCACATCGCTCTCCTTGCCCGCACGGCCCGCTTACCAGTGGCCGGTATTCTCCATGCTTTTCCAAGGCTCCGCAGGTTCCAGCGCATCACCTTCCTGCAGCAACTCGACCGAGATATTGTCGGGGCTGCGCACAAAAGCCATGCGTCCCTCGCGCGGGGGCCGGTTGATCGTGATCCCGTTGTCCATCAGGAATTGGCAGGTTTCGTGAATGTTCTCAACGGTATAGGCCAGATGCCCGAAGTGTCGGCTGTCGCTGGGCAGGCCGTCGTCGCCGTCCCAGTTATAGGTCAGCTCCACATCCGCGTGGCCATCGTCCATGCCGGGAGGGCACAGGAACACAAGCGTGAACCGTCCGCCTTCGTTCTCGATCCGGCGGCGTTCCACCAGCCCCAGCAGCTTGTAAAAGGCAATCGACGCATCAAGGTCTTTGACGCGCACCATCGTGTGCAAATATTTGATCGGCATTGGGCTCTCCTTTGTGTCCGCTTGGCACCGAACCTAGCATGGCCGCACCGGGAAGCCAGCGGTTCGGCCAAGGTTACAGGATCAGAACGCCGATTTGATGCCGATGTTCAGGCCCACGCGGTTCACATCGTAAAGCCCGATGTTGCTGTCGGTAGAGGAGGCGGAAAGCGTGACCGACGGGTTGAACCCGTAATAGTCGATGTCCTTGAACGTCGCCGTCACATCCGCAAAGACACGCCTGTCCTGCCGCCCGTCACGCGCATCCCGGCTCACGTCATAGTCGCGCCAGCCGACCCCCAGACCAAGCTGGACTGCGGCACCCATCACCGGCCTGCGCAGCGCAAGACCGGTGCGCAGCACCACTTCGCCGTATTCCAGCGTGGCGTCGTCCGACTGCGCCGCCGTCAGATAAAGCCCCGCAAACCCGCTGTTTCCGGTGGCAAAGCCTTGCGTGATGCTGGCCGACAGCCCGACCGTGTCACGGTCCGGTGTGGCCTGTCCCCACTGCCGCTCCAGCTCCGCGCCGAAACGCAACTGCTGGCGCACGTCCGTGGCCAGCGTCTGCTGCGCCTGCAACCGGGCGTAGGACGCATAGCGCGCCCCGGCATACCAGCTTTGCCCCACCTCCGCATCCAGCGCCAACTCGCCCTTGCGGTCCATGTTGAACGTCCGAAACCCATACCCCAGCGACACTGTCCCATAGGCAAAATCAGACCCGCTCACATCCGCATCGCCCAGATCGTCGGTAATGATGAAACTGCGGTAGCTCAGCCCGATCTTGGCATCATGTGCGGTGGTGGGCGTCTGATGAAACCGGTACCGCGTCCGGACGGCACCGCCGATCTCCAGTCCTGCAATCGCCTGGGCCTCGGTATCGAGGTCGAATTCGATCGGTTCACCGAACAGCAGCTCTGAGATGGCGTAATTCAGCCGTGACCGGTCGCGGGCCGATCCGTTGTTGATGTTGGAATTGGGCGCAAAGGTAAAGCTGAGGTCGGTCTTCCAGGGATTGCGCTGCCTGACGTAACTGAAATCCTGCTCTGCCCGCGCGCGCAATGCGTCATTGGGCGCATGTTGCACGGCCCGCCTGATCCACAGCTGCGCCCGCGTGCGTTTGCCTTCCGTGGACAGGATCTGCGCGGTGATGAGTGCTGCCGAATATTTCTCCGCATCTGTCCCGGCCAGTCGCCAGGCCCGTCGCGCAGCGGCGCGGGCAGGGGTGGTGTCGCCCATGTCGCGGGCGGCGCGGGCAAGGATCAGATACGCGTTCAGATCCCCAGCATCCCGCGCGATCAGCCCTTCGGCATAGCGTCTGGCGGTCGGCGCATCCCCCTGGCGCAGCGATGTAACCGCAGCCTGGCGCAATTCATCCGGCGTCAACCGCACCGATTGCGCACCGGCAACCGTGCCGCAGATCACACACAGAGCGGCCGCTGCGATACATCGCGTCAGCCGTCCGGACATTACTGGATGGCTTCGCGGTAGATCGTGAACCCGATCGAATCCCGCACCCCGTCCGCCGTCGGATCCACCGTCGTCTCCACGACGATCACGCCCACGATCTCCTCGGCGTTGTCGCCCGAAATGATGCCGTAGTAATTGCCTTCCTCATAGGTCACAGCCTGACCCGAGTTGTTGGCAAAGCGCGATCCCAGCGTGCCCACGATCTCGCCGTTGGGGTCAAGCGCATTCGGCCCGATCCGGAACACGATGTTCGGCACCGCCTGCAGGGACGCGTTGTTGCCCTCGTTGATCCGCGCCAGAATATCCTGGGTGATCTCGGTCCCGCTGCGGTCGAAAATCCGGCGGTTGAAGACAAACCCGTCCACCGCACCCTCGTACTGGCCGGTTTCCTCGTTGAAATCCCCGAAATCCACGGCGATCTGCACGTCGGCGGTTGAAAACTCCAACCCGCCGCGCCCGTTGTAATCGCGCAGGCCCGCGCCCTGTCCGTTGTAGATCGCCTGACCCGTGGTCGGCAGGTTCACCGATCCGTTGCGCTCATAGACAAAGCCACCGAACCCGTAGTTCACATAGGCGCCCGACCGCACGATCGCGAATTCCGTCTGACCGGAGCGGCTCACGCCATAGATCGCCCGGTGGGTGAACTGGTTGATCGTCACGCCGGTATCCGTATCGGGATACTGGTTCACGGCCTCGTAGACGGCATAGGGCCCAAGGCTGCCCACCGCCTGACCGCGGATATAGGGCGTGTCGTCGCTGCCGTCGAAAGGCAGGTTGTCGACGGAAAAGGTATCGTCGGCCGCGTTATAAGAGACGCTTTCGGCAAAACCATTGCCCTCGTCCGACCGCGATTCCTTGCGGAAGATGGTGGAAGACGATTCGGGCTGCGCGGTGCCCGGCGGCAGCTCGCGGTTGCTGTCGATGATCTCAGGATCGGCAGTGCCGTCGCCGGTTGCATCTTCACCAAAGGGTGCGGTCCCGCCGCACCCGACCAGAAAGGTGCACAGCATCAGCCCTGCCAGATTGATTTTCATCGTCGCCTGCCCATTACCTTGTTTTGCGACACATTCCCGCCAAGGCGGTGCCCTTGTCAACGCCACTGTCCCGTCTCCGGCAAAAACTTCACCAAGGGTGCCCTAAAAACAATACCGCATATCGCTGTTCCTGCGTGGCATCCCGCCAGATATAGTGGCAGGCGAATCCAAGCCGCCCGAAGGACCGCGCCCATGCCCCTCAGCCCCGATCAGCAAGCCGACGTCGACGCCCTGCGCGCCCAGACCCAGCCCACCCTGCGCGCCACCGTGCCGGGGATGGAGGCGCATCTTTACCGCGCCTACGACGTGCTCGACCACGGGTTCATCCGCGTCATCGACTACATGGGCGACGACAGCGCCATCTGTCAGGCCGCGCGCGTCTCCTACGGCAAGGGCACCAAATCGGTGCAGAACGACGCAGGCCTCATCCGCTACCTGATGCGCCACTGGCATTCGACCCCGTTCGAGATGTGCGAGATCAAGCTGCACGTCAAACTGCCCGTCTTTGTCGCCCGCCAGTGGATCCGCCACCGCACCGCCAACGTCAACGAATACTCCGCCCGCTATTCGATCCTCGACCGCGAATTCTACATCCCCGCGCCCGAACACCTGAACGCGCAAAGCGTGGTGAACAATCAGGGCAGGGGCGGCCTGCTCGAAGGTGCGGAAGCCGCCCGCGTCCTCGAAATCCTCAAGGCCGATTCAAACCGCGCCTATGATCACTACGAAGAGATGATCTCGGACGATGGCCAGGACGGCCTCGCCCGCGAACTCGCCCGCATGAACCTGCCCGCGAACATCTATACCCAATGGTACTGGAAAGTGGACCTCCATAACCTGTTTCATTTCCTGCGCCTGCGGGCAGATAAACACGCACAGTATGAAATAAGGGTTTACGCCGAGGAAATCTGCAAGATCGTCGCCGACTGGGTGCCCGCGGCCTACGGCGCCTTCGAGGACTACCGTCTTGGTGGCGCGACGTTGAGCGCCACAGCCATTGATTGTATCCGCCGGATGGTCAAGGGTGAGGAGGTGACGCAGGAGACCTCCGGCATGAGCAAGGGGGAATGGCGGGAGTTTGAGGGGGTTATTGGGTGAGTTTTTCGAGAGATGTTGGCATGCGAAGCCGCCCATCGAACTTTCAGAAGACGACATGCCTCAGCTGATCAGGGTTGGGATTGTATAGCACTCACTACTTCTCCGACAGTTGTTCATTTAAGCGTATTGAAGTCTTCGATTACAGTTTTCGACAAGTATCTAGCGCTATTTGGTGTTCATATTTAGAATGTCCATTGATACAGCCTTCTAATCCTTATTCGGCAAGATTCGTGATTCTTTTTCCGCAGTTTACGCTGTATAGACTTCCTTGAGTTCATGTGCGGTTCTTATACTGATTGTTCTAAATCAGCGCAATTGATCGAGCCGATCAAACTTGGTTTTGGAGCGAACTTGCGTAATTTCGTTTGCTGGTAGCCAATTGGTCAAGATACAATGAGGATCAGCGAATTCAGTCAAGTATCGGAACCAATCCGGTGGGTCTCTCAACACATTCAGAGAGCTGCCCAGCTCTATTCACAGAGGCCTGAACCCGACTACAGAAACTCAATAAAGCGAGTCAATTTCAGCCGTAGAAGCGGCGGTTTGTTTTGTAATGGGAAAAAAGAGCTATGGCGTCGGAAAACCGTTGCGTGCTTTGGCTGATGATTTCGGCCTACACCCGGCCTTGCGGGACGGTTTCGAAAAGTTGTATTCGTATACTTCTGATGAAAGTGGCGTCAGGCACGCATTGCTAGAGCAATCCTCTATTCGCCAGGAATGATGCGCGGTATATGCTTGTCTCTTGTAGTGCATTCTCAAATTACTTGCTTGCGTTGAAAGCTCGCCATCAGCAACCGTAGCAAGCCGTAGGGTGCGCATTTACTGCGCACCATCCACCACAATCGCCAATCCGCGCAATGGTGCGCATAAATGCACACCCTACGCCGCAATCCAATTCAATCGTAATTCAAAAACCATGATGCGCAATAAACGCGCACCCTACGTGTGATCCCGATGCCATGACGAATATGGCCATTGACGGACATCTTCGACAAATCCGTGTTTCACCGGATTGTGCCAACAATATGAGACGTGGTTCTGGTAATCGGTATCATCCCGTATGTGATGTTCCCAAAAACGCCGCTGCCAAACGCCTTTCTCTCGTCGCGCCACATGGCTCGGGCGTCGCCGCCCCGCTGGCACGTCTCTGGAAAACCTGGCCTTGATGGACTGTACCCGCGCTGCGTACGCGTCGTCATCTGACGGCAATGTCCAAACGCAATGCATGTGGTCCGGCAAGACGACCCATGCGTCAATGTGAAAGGGGTGTGCCTGCCGCACGGCCCGCACCGCGCCGCGCAATGCGTCGATCCGGTCGACCAAAATTGACGAACCGCGCTCGGCAAGCGTGATGGTCAAAAAGACGCGTGCTCCGGGTTGTCGGGGTCGGATGTAATTGGACATGGGACAAATGTCGCAAATCATGATTAACGAAATCGAAACGGGCTGACGAATTTGAAACCCACGCGTCCCTGATCTCAACCCGCACCAAACGCGTGGGTTGAAAACCCACCCTACGCCCCACACCTCCGAAAAACGCGCGTATGCACGCGCGGTGTACGCCCGGTGTACACTGTGTGACATTTAACGAAGCGTTCATATCTCCCGTTGACGCACCGCCCAAAACGCCCACACTCGCGCCATGTTCAACCTCGCCAATCCCCCCGACGGGTTCACCGAAAACCCCTTTCCGCACTACGATGCCCTGCTGCGCGACAGCCCCGTCACGCCCCAGCCCGATGGCTCCTATCTCATCTGCAAACACGCCGATCTGAGCGCGATCTACCGCGATACGACGCTCTATATTTCCGATAAAAAACAAGCCTTTGCGCCCAAGTTCGGCCCCGGTACGCCGCTTTACGAACACCACACCACGAGCCTCGTTTTCAACGACCCGCCGCTGCACACCCGCGTGCGCCGGATCATGACCGGGGCGCTGACGCCCAAGGCCCTGGCGCGGATGGAGCCGGGGTTGATCGCCACCGTCGATGCCCTGCTGGACGACATGCCTCAAGACCCTGATCTGATTGAGGATTTCGCCTCCGTCATCCCCATCCAGATCATCGGCAACCTGCTCGATATCCCCATGGCCGAACGGTCCCCCCTGCGCGACTGGTCCCTTGCCATCCTCGGCGCGCTGGAGCCCACCCTCACGGGCGCGCAACTGGCCAGGGGCCACGCCGCTGTCAGCGATTTCAAGTCGTATTTACAAGACCTTATCGCCCGCCGCCGCGCCGCGCCGGGTGATCCGGAGACGGACGTTCTGACCCGTCTCATCACCGGCGACACCCAGGCACCCTGACCGAAATCGAGCTGATCCAGAACTGCATTTTCATCCTCAACGCGGGCCACGAGACCACCACCAACCTGATCGGCAACGGCCTTGCCCTGCTGCACGACCACCCGGCGGAAAAGGCGCGCCTTCTCAATGACTTGACCCTGATCAACAGCACCGTTGAAGAGGTGCTGCGCCTGCGGTCCCCCAACCAGTTCGGCAACCGCGAAACGACCGCCGAGGTCACCGTCGGCGGCCACAGAATTCCGCCCCAGAACCAACCTTCATCTCTGCATCGGAGCGGCCAACCGCGACCCGGAAGTCTTTGATGATCCAACGAAATTCGACATCGCGCGCCAGCCCAACCGGCACCTCGCCTTTGCCGGTGGCCCCCACGTCTGCGTCGGCCTGACCCTTGCCCGCATGGAAGGGCGCATCGCCTTGATGCGTTTCCTGCGCCGCTATCCCGACTACAGCCTGTCGGAAAATCGCATATCTGGTGGTCGCATCCGCTTTCACGGCTACCAGCAGTTGCCCGCACGGCTCTAAGTCCAAGAAAACGCTGGACTTGGCCCGACCGTCACGGCAATGTCATCGCTATAAAAATGCGGTGAAAACGAAATAAACGAGGGAATTTCATGCGTCTCACAACCGGAGCACTGACAGGCCTGAGCCTGATGATGGCGGGCCTGATGCCAGCGCAGGTCGCGGCAGAAGCGAAAATATACCCCTACCACGCGGCCAACTATTGCCCCGCCGGCTATCAACCCATTGTTATTTCTGGTGTTATCTGCTGCGGTCAGCCCAACCAGCACATCAGCTACAGCCAGATGATGGCGCATCCCGTCGCCAAGAAAAAGCGCCACAAGGTGCGCCACGTTGTCCGGTCCGCGCGCCCGACCTGCCAGCCCGGCACCAAGGGCTGCTCAGACTTCTGAACTGTGACGCTTTGTCAGATCGTGCCCGGCAGTGCCCCTGCCGGGCCTTTCGTCAAAGCAGCGTCAGGTCCGTGGCCATCTGCCGCCCATCGCGCCCTTCGGACAATTCGTATCCGACCTTCTGATCATCGGCCAGACCCGTCAAACCGGACCGTTCGACCGCCGAAATATGAACAAAAACGTCGTTTCCACCACCTTCCGGTGCGATAAACCCGTAACCTTTTGTGGTGTTGAACCACTTTACGGTACCTGTTGGCATGAAATTCGTGCCTCCTTTGCCTTTCAAATCCCCGTGTCACACGGGTCGTGACGTCAGCAGGCGCGTTTGCCTGCCTCCTTCCAAAAACATTGCGCAATTCATCTAAAAATCAAGGAATCGGCCCCGAAAAGTTTCGCGGCAAGATCCATCGGAGGAAAAAGTGATCATTTACGGGCTCAAGAACTGCGACACCTGCCGCAAGGCGATGAAAGCGTTTCCCGAGGCATCGTTCCGCGATGTCCGGACAGACGGCGTGCCGAAGAGGTGCTTGCCGATGCACTGGATCAATTCGGGGCGGCATTGGTAAACAACCGGTCCACCACCTGGCGCGGACTTGACGAGGTGGAGCGGCAGGAGGATCCGCTGTCGCTTCTCCAGAGACATCCAAGTCTGATGAAGCGGCCTCTGATCTCTGTGGATAACTCTCTTTTTCTAAGTTGGAGCAGTGAGGTAGAGGCCAAAGTTCGATCTTTGCTTTAAGTCCGTGCGACAGGACTGGAGGGCCGTCGCAAGGCACGGTCAAAAGAGATCGGTCCGGCGCCTTTGATCACCAGTGTCAGCAGGAGAAAGCACCAGAGCGCCCGCTGGTCCAGAATAAGTGCGTCGGGGAACCTGTCGAACCAGCGTCCCACCGCATCCGTGGCGCCGTGGCCGATGATGTCGGTCGCGGACTGGACGATGATGAAACCGATCATGCCCACTGCTGCAAGGCGCGTCAGAAGTCCCAGCACGATGAGGCCTGGCAGGAGGAATTCGGCCCAGGTGCCTGCGATGACGACCAGACGGTGAAACAGCGACAAGCCGTCCGTGTCATAGCCGGCAGCTTCGAAGGCTGCGGGAAAGATCTGTGCATATGCACCGACAGACGGGGTCCAGAGGCCGGGCAATCCGTCGCCCAGTTTGGTGAGGCCGGAGGTCAGGAAATAGGCCAGCAGTACCGCAGCGAAAAGAAACCGGGCAAGCGTGGGCAGCAGCCAATCTGCGCTGTCCAACCATGCGGCGATGGCGCGGTAGGTCTTCGAAAAGGACGTCATTTCAAATCCTTGTGTTGAATGTCGGCGAAAGCCTGTGTCTGGAGCGCCAAAGTGAGGGCGGCGGCCAGATCGAAGGTGGGTTCCTGCGCCAAGGCGATGTCATGGGAGTCTCCGAAGGTCGCGCCTTGCGCGAGCGCGCTCAGCCAATGCAGGGCACCGGGGGGCAAAAGATGGGGTGCAGGGTCGAAACCGGGGCGGGTGATCATGACATCTTGCGGCATGTTCCGGGGCTTGGCCGCACCGACATTTTGATTAAAGCGCCAGATGTCATGGAGAGGCCAGACCGAGTGGATCAGCCGCGTTGCAGGGGCCAGTGTTATCGTGGCCTCAAGCAAGGCTTCGGGTGGGAGGCTTTGCAGCAGCTGCGCGTCGAAGGGCTGCGTGTCGGCGGCGTGGTAGGCGTGCCGCATCTCCAGATCCAGTCGCGCAGCATCGGGAAGGTAGCCGATGTGACCGAGGGGCTGAAAACCGCTTAGAAAGTCAGGAAAATCAACACCGTAGAACATCATCACCGGGGATTGCGGTGGATGTGCGCGGATAAAGAGCGTGGCCACTTGGGTAAAACCTTGCGGCCCGATCAGCTTCAAGACCAGCGGAAAGGCTGCCTTCATCGCTTCGATCAGGGAGTGGGTGACATTGTTGCGATAGACGTCATAGCGCTTGCCAGCGGGACGGGATGCGCCGTCCTGAAGGCCATGGGGGGCGGGTTCTGCCGGGTTCAGCAGACCGGCGCGGAACGCGGCTTGATCCGTCACGGGGCCAGCGCCCGTGCCACGCGGCCTGCTTCGTCGCGCAGAACGTTCCATTCGGGGACGTCGTTGTCCCACTCCACCAGCACGGGCGCAGGGCCGGTTTTTGCCAGGGCCGCATCGAGCAGAGACCACACCGGATCAACCACCGGCGCGGCGTGGCTGTCGATCAGAAGGGGCGCGCCGTGTTCGTCAGTATCCTCGTCATGGCCACCCACATGGAATTCGCCCACGCGGTCCATCGGATAGGCATCCAGATAGGCTTGAGGGCTGAGGCCCAAGATTTGTGGAAGAAACGAAGACATTGTTCACATCAAGCAAGAGACCGCAGGAGGTTCTGTGGGTAAGTTCCGATAAAAAGTCGGTTTCGGACAAGCTGCTTTCGGCGAAAACGAGGTAGCTGGACGGGTTTTCCAGCAGCATCTGGCGCCCCAATGTGTCCTGGACCTGATTGATATGATCGGCGACGCGCGACAGCGTTGCAGCCGTATAGGGAAGCGGCAGAAGGTCGTTCATGAATGCCGCGCCGTGGGTCGACCAGGCCAGATGTTCGGAAAAACTCGACGGTTTGATCCGCTCGCAAAGTCGTTTCAGGCGGGCGAGGTGCGCGAGGTCGAGCGGGGCCTCCCCCCCGATCGACAGGCCCACACCGTGCACCGATATGGCAAACTTTTCCGACAGGGCGGCCAGCTGCGCCAGGGGGCGGCCGCCGTCGCCCATATAGTTCTCGGCGTGGATCTCGAGCCACTCCACCGGGCCGGGATCGGAAAGCAAGGCGTTGAAATGCTGAGGTTTGTAGCCGACGCCGGGGGCATGGGGCAGTCGGTCAAAGCGCGGCGATGTATCAAGCATTGTGCGCTTCCTGTTGCAGGGCTGGGGCACCGGGCAGGCGGGATACGGCCCGCCCGGCGCGCGATGTCTTATGCAGGCAGATCACGGTCCAGCGGCTCGAGCGAGCCGCTGCGGTCGGTGCCGTCGGCCATCTTGGGCAGTTCGATCTCCGTACAGGTGCCCGCGTCAACCAATGTCCAGGCGTTGCCCTGATAGTCGGTGACCGAGGTGCCGGCACAGGTGGTGCCGGGACCGGCGGCGCAGTCATTGGCACCGGCCAGCGAAATTCCGTAGCACTTTTCCTTGGCTGCCGCTTCGGCGGTCGTGGTCGAATGCGCGGTCATGGCGGCGGCAACCGCACCTGCTATGGCGGCTGACTTCATTACGTTGGACATATGTTCCTCCTTGGTTTTGTCTGAGTGGTGGTGCGACATTTAGACCATCGGCACCAATTCTGCGCCATTCACGAGCCGGTGAGTCACGATCCTGTCAGAAATTGCGCTGAAATTGGCATATCTTGCCCGGATTCTTGAAGCAATGGTCAGAAAATATTTCAGGCGTGGCGGGGGGCGGCCCCGCCACGCCTGGCGTTTCGTGAATTGTTACAGGCCCGTCTGTCAGCGCAGATCGGGCGGTGTGGCCTCTGCCGACAGCGCTTGCGCGACCTCTGCCAAAGCGTCGACCGAGGTTTGCTTTTGCCCAAGGCGGCGGATCGACACGGTCTTTTCCTCCACCTCGCGCGCACCCACGGCCAGAATCACGGGCACCTTGCCGACCGAATGTTCGCGGACCTTGTAGTTGATCTTTTCGTTGCGGATGTCGGCTTCGGCGCGGACCCCGGCCTTCCTGAGCGTCTCGACGACTTCGTGGACATAGTCATCCGCTTCCGACGTGATGGAGGCCACGACAACCTGACGTGGGGCCAGCCAGAAAGGCAGCTTGCCTGCGTGTTCTTCGATCAGGATGCCGATGAATCGCTCGAAAGACCCCAGGGTTGCCCGGTGCAGCATGACCGGGCGGTGCTTGGCCCCGTCCGCGCCGATATAGGTGGCATCAAGCCGTTCGGGCAGAACAAAATCCACCTGATGGGTGCCACATTGCCAATCGCGGCCGATGGCGTCGGTCAGCACGAATTCCAGCTTGGGGCCATAGAACGCGCCTTCGCCGGGGTTCAGTTCCGGTTCGATCCCGGCCTTGCGGGTGGCAGACAGCAGCGCCGCTTCGGCCTTGTCCCAGACGTCGTCGGATCCGGCGCGGGTTTCCGGGCGGTCCGAGAACTTCACCTTGAAGTTCTCAAAGCCCAAGTCCTTGTAGATACCCGACAGGAATTCGATGTAGGTCAGCGTCTCGCTTTCGATCTGGTCCTCGCGGCAGAAGATATGGCCATCGTCCTGTGTGAACCCCCGCACACGCATGATGCCATGAAGCGCGCCCGATGGCTCATAGCGGTTGCACGACCCGAATTCGGCCATGCGCAGGGGCAGGTCGCGGTAGGATTTCAGGCCCTGATTGAAGATCTGGACGTGACAGGGGCAGTTCATGGGTTTCAGCGCGTTCACGGACTTTTCGCGGGCGTGTTCCTCGTCCACCTCGACGATGAACATATGCTCCTGGTATTTTTCCCAGTGGCCCGAAGCTTCCCACAGCTTGCGGTCCACCACCTGCGGCGTGTTCACCTCGACATAGCCCCCCGCGCGCTGCTTGCGGCGCATGTAGTCCTGCAATTCGGTATAGATGCGCCAGCCGTTCGGATGCCAGAACACCTGACCGGGGGCTTCCTCCTGCATGTGGTAAAGGTCCATCTCGCGGCCCAGCTTGCGGTGGTCACGCTTGGCGGCTTCTTCCAGCATGTTGAGATGCGCGCGCAGCTTTTCCTTGCCGGTGAAGGCGACGCCATAGATGCGCTGCAGCATGGCGCGGTTGCTGTCGCCGCGCCAGTAGGCCCCGGCGATGGACATCAGCTTGAAGGCATCCCCCGGCACCTGCCCGGTGTGCTGCAGATGCGGACCACGGCACAGATCCTGCCAGTCGCCGTGCCAGTACATCCGCAGCGGTTCATCGCCGGGAATGGCGTCGATCAGCTCGACCTTGTAAGGTTCGCCATTGTCTTCGTAATGCTTGATCGCACGGGCGCGGTCCCAGACTTCGGTGCGGACCTCATCACGCTTGTTGATGATATCCTTCATCTTTTTCTCGATCAGGCCAAGGTCTTCGGGCGTGAAGGGTTCCTTGCGGTCAAAGTCGTAGTACCAGCCGTCCTTGATCACAGGTCCGATCGTCACCTTTGTGTCGGGCCAGATTTCCTGCACTGCGCGGGCCATGATATGGGCAAGGTCGTGGCGCACCAGTTCGTTGGCCTGTTGCTCGTCGGCCATGGTGTGAATGGCGATGTCGGCATCGGCGTCGATGGGCCAGGCCAGATCGAAATGCGCACCGTTCACGGTGGCGGAGATCGCCTTTTTCCCGAGCGAGGTGGAGATATCGGCAGCAACCTCGCCCGCAGTGATACCTGCGTCGTAGGAGCGTGCATTGCCATCGGGAAGGGTGAGAGTGATCTGGGCCATTGGGGCCTCCTCGTCAGTTTGGCGCCCACGAGACGCCCGGTTGCGGGTTATGTGTGCGGTGCTTTTGACCGTGCCGGGCGGGATCGTCAAGTCCGCTTGGCCCGGCACGGAGATATCTTGAAGGCTGGCGTTTTGGTGCCACTGCCCTAGCTTGCACCCCCTGACACAGACGCAAAGGACCACGCCGCCATGAGTTCTTCCAACCCGACACCCGCGCAAGAGGCATTCGAGACCATCTCGGGCGCCGACGAGATGCCCGGCGAAACCCAGTCACGCAACGGGTTGCGCCACATCGTGTCGCTGTCGATGACCAAGGTGGCGGACGGTCTGATCGACCCCAAACTGGTGCTGGCGTGGTTGTTGACGGTGCTGGGCGCACCTGCGGTCTATGCCGGTGCGCTGGTGCCCATCCGCGAGGCAGGCGCGCTCTTGCCGCAGATGCCGCTTGCGTCGGTGGTGCGCAACCGGGCCGTGCGCAAATGGATATGGGTGCTGGGCAGCGCCGGGCAGGGGGCGGCGGCGGGTCTGATCGTGCTGGCGGCCCTGACCCTCGACGGCGCGGCGGCGGGGCTGGCGATCTGCGGTGCATTGGCGCTGCTGGCCCTGTGCCGCGCGGCCTGTTCCGTGTCCTACAAGGACATTCTGGGCAAGACGGTGCCGAAGTCGCAGCGGGGCGCGGTCACGGGTCTTGCCGGATCGGTGTCGGCCATCGGCGTTGTCGTCTTTGCGCTTTTGCTGATGTCGGGCCTCGCGCAAAGCCGGGGTGTGATCATCGGGGCCATTGCGCTGGCCGCATTGCTGTGGGGCATCGCGGCACTGCTGTTTTCCGGCATCACAGAGGAGCCAAGCACACAGACCGACGCGTCCGGGCCGGGATTTGCCCTGCTGAAGGATGCACCCGATCTGCGCCGCTTCATCATCGTGCGCGGTCTGCTGGTCTCCACCGCGCTGGCCCCGCCGTATCTGGTCGTCCTGTCGGGGCAGGGCGAGGACGGCACCCTGGGCCAGTTGGGCGCGCTGGTGCTCGCCTCCGCTGTCGCGTCGTTCCTCAGCTCTTATGTCTGGGGGCGGTTGTCCGACCTGTCCAGCAAGACGGTGATGATGCTGGCCGGTGTTCTGGGGGCTGCGGCGATGCTGGTGGCGGTGGCGTTCTGGGCTGCGGGGCTTGCCGCTGAGGTCTGGGCGATGCCCTCTGTGCTGTTCGTTCTGATGATCGCCTACCACGGCGTCCGGCAGTCACGGTCCACCTATCTGGTGGACCTTGCCCCCGAGGATCAGCGCGCCGCCTATGCCGCCGTCAGCAACACCGTGATCGGCACCTTGCTGCTGTTGGCTGGTGTCGTGGGTGGCGGTGCGGCGCTCTTGGGTGCGCAGGCGACGCTGGTGGTCTTTGCCGCGATGGCCATCGCGGCGGCTTGCGTCGCCTGGGGCCTGCCGGAGGTCGAGGAAGGCCTGTGAGCCGCGGCATGCTGAGGTATACGTTGACTGCGACGGATAAGCCGCTAAATACGACAGAGAGCAGGCATCAGACGATTGGATGCGAAAACGTGAAAAGGGACTGACATGGCGCGCTATAACCGCACTTTCAACCTGACGATTGCCGACGTTGACCTGATCGAAGAAGCGCTGCGCGCCCGTGGTCGCGAATTGTGCCGGATGCGCCGTGCGTTGAGCGATGGCAATCCCGCCGACATGGAATCGATCCGGGTGATCGAGGAAGATCAGCGCGAGGGCGAAGAGCTCTTGGGCCGGCTGCACGATCAGAAGATCTTTTACCGGCCCAATTCGAACGTTTACGTCAGCGGCTAAGCGGCGAGCAGGGCTGCAAAAACCGCGTAGCCCATCAACAGACAGCAGATCCATCCGCCGGTGAAGATCAGCGGTCTGAGAGGTAACCGTGCGCCCGCCGTGATGTAGCCGACGGCATGGGCCACGCGCAGCCAGAAGAAGGCGATTGCGGTCCAGTATGTCAGCGCCGTAAAGCCATCGACCCTGTCCACCAGCAAGACCAGCACGGCGAAGGGCATCCCCTGCTCCAGCAGGTTCAGATGCGCGCGCCAGGCGCGCTGCACCCAGGGGCGTTGCAACGTCGGGTCCGAGATGCGCACGAATCCGTCGGGGGCGTCGGCGGGCAACGACCCGTCCGGCGCGGTGTTCACGCCCACGATATAAGGTATCCACATTGATGCTGCCATCAGCATCAGGCAGGTGAGAACGCCCAGTTCGGTTGGAAAACTCTGCATCTTCCCTCTCCCTACATCGCGGATTTCATGGCGGTACCGGTCTCAAGCCATGACTTGAGCGATGCCGCCAGACGCGCCCAGCCTTCTGCCACACCTTCCTGTCCGGCGGGCAGATCATAGTGTTCGATGGTCAGCTTGCAGACGTCCCCCTGTGGCTCGATGATGTACGCCATGCGCGAGGCTGGTGCGTCGGGGCCGAAAAAATGCGGCTCGAAGGTCGTCTCGATCCGGGTCTTCGGCGAAACCGTGGTGGGGCGCTGGGTCAGCATCTTGTTGCCGTCGGGCATGATGAAAGTGATCTCTCCGCCTTCCTCGGCCCGTCCTTCAACGCGGTTACACATGAAATGATAGGCCGCCATACTGTCGGGATCGCTGAGCGCGTCCCAGAGGGCGTCCTGGGTGCAGCGGATGAACGTCTGCATCATGAAATCAGGTTTCGTCATAGTATCAGTCCTTTCAAGGATGTTTTTAAGGTTCAATACCGCTCGGGCCGCAGGTTTCGCGCGCATGGGCTCGATCCAGCGATCTATGGTCTGTTGCAGCGGGACGGCGTTCAGATAATGGTATTTGAACCGCCCCTTTTTGTGAGCCACGACCAATCCGGCATCCTCCAGCACCGTGAGGTGTTTCATCACGCCGAAACGGGTCATATCCAGCAATTCCGTCAACTCCTGCAATGTCTGGCCATCGCGCTGGCGCAGCGCATCCAGCAAGGTGCGGCGCGCCGGGTCGGCGAGGGCTTTGAATATCGCGTCCATATAGGCTTATAGGTTACTTAATAGTCACGTGACAAGATGGTCACTTGAAAATGTGCCTGTTGTGCTTGTTCCGTCACCCGCGCATGATCGGGAAAACACCGGGGGAAGGCATGGCCGAGACATCATTTCTATCAACGAAACAAGGGCGCAGGCTGGCCTATCACCGGACCGAAGGACGGGGGCCCTGGGTGGTCTTTCTGGGAGGGTTGAAGTCCGACATGGAAGGCACCAAAGCGGTTTTTCTGGAGGATTGGGCGCGCAAGGAAGGGCGCGCCTTCCTGCGGTTCGACTACTCCGGGCACGGCGAATCGTCCGGTACTTTCGAGGAAGGGTGCATCGGCGACTGGGCCGAGGATACCGCCGCTGCCGTCGCAGAACTGACCGATGGGCCAATCGTGCCGGTCGGCTCTTCCATGGGGGGCTGGCAGGCACTGTTGCTGGCGCGGGCACAGCCCAAGCGGATTGCGGGGCTGGTGACGATCGCGGCAGCGCCGGATTTTACCGAAGAAGGGTGGTGGGCCGGATTTTCTCAGGAGCAGAAACAGCAGCTCGAGACGACAGGGCAGGTGGCGCTTCCGTCGGACTATATGGAGCCCTACATCGTGACCAAACGGATGATCGAGGACGGGCGCGCCCGGTTGGTCCTGCGCGATCCGCTCGATCTGCCGTTTCCGGTGCGCTTTTTGCAAGGCACGGCGGATACTGCCGTGAGTGTCGCGACGGCGGTACGCCTGCTGGAACATGCCACCGGCCCGGACATGCACCTGCGGCTGGTGAAGGACGCAGATCACCGGTTTTCGGACGGTCCCTGCCTGGGTATCCTGCTTGATGCATTGAATGAAGTTTTGGCTGCAACCGATTGATGGAAAATTGAATTATGGATCAGAGAATCTCATTGATCACACTGGGTGTGACAGATGCCGACGTCATGGCGGCATTCTACGATGCGCTGGGGTGGCAGCGGGTGGAGACGCAGGACGGCGTGGTCGCCTATGACCTGATCGGTCAGACGCTGGGTCTTTATCCGCTGAGCAAGCTCGCAGAGGATATCGGCGTGGAGGTCGCGGCGCTGGGCCGAGGGGCGGCAACCTTGGGCTACAACGTGCGCGAAAAGGATGAGGTGGCCGCGATCCTGTCGCGTGCGGAGGCTGCGGGTGCGACCATCCTCAAACCCGCGTCGGATGTTTTCTGGGGCGGGCACCACGGTTATTTCGCCGACCCCGAAGGACATATCTGGGAGGTCGCGCATAATCCATTCTCTCCACTGGCCAAGGATGGCGCGTTTCGCTGGAACGGCTTTGGCTGATGCGCAAACCCGCCAGCATGTGGAGCCTCGAAACCTTCGGGCGGCAGCGCCTGTCCAGGTATTTCTACATGCGGGATTTCATGTATTCGGAAATCTCGGGCTTTCACGGTGTGCCGAATGTGCCGGACAACCCCGATCTGGTGCTGGAAAACGGGCGTGCCTTTTGCGCCGCGTTGCTGGATCCGCTCGAGGAAACCTTTGGCCGCATCGCAGTGCGCTCGGGATACCGGTCACCGACCCTCAACCGCTATGGAAACGAAAACAACCTCAATTGCGCGCGCAACGACAACCCGCTTGAATGCCACATCTGGGATCGGGGGGCAGGGGATCGGGCCATCGCTGGGGCCTCTATCGTGATCCCATGGTTTGCCGACCAGTACGATCAGGGCCGCGACTGGCGCGATCTGGCGTGGTGGGTGCACGATCATCTGCCCTATTCCGAGATGTGGTTTTTCCCCAAACTCGCCGCCTTCAATCTCGTCTGGCGGCCCCAGCCCTGGCGCACGATTTCAAGCTATATCGCACCGCGCGGCACCTTGCTGCGTCGCGGTGCGGACCCTGCGGAGCAACCGGCGGATCGGCGGGCCAGATATGCCGACTTCCCGCCGCTTAGGGGGTTGAGACCGCCGGAATTTTGAGCGTATGCTTTCGCAGTCAGAGCCGTATTCCGAAACGGTTCGGCGGGGGAGACAGGCTATTTTCATCGCATTATTTCAAGCGGGTGGCAGGAATGGCTGAACCACTGGTGCTCTTGCCCGGTATGATGTGCGATGCCCGCGTCTTTGGCCCGCAGATCGCAGAACTTTCTGCCGACATGGCGGTGATGGTGGCACCCATCACCCAAGGCGAACGGATCGAGGAGATCGCCTCAGGCCTGCTGGATCTGCTGCCCAAGCGCTTTGCCCTCGCGGGGCTGAGCATGGGTGGCATCGTCGCGATGGAACTGTTGCGCCGAGCGCCCGACCGGATCACCCGGATCGCGCTGATGGACACCAATCCGCTGGCCGAGACCCCGGTGATCGCCGCCAACCGCGAGCCGCAGATCGTCAAGGTCCGTTCCGGCAGGCTGCTCGAAGTCATTCGGGATGAGATGAAGCCCGAGTATCTTGCCCCGGGTGCGCACCGGGGCGAGGTGATGGAGCTGGTCATGGACATGGCCGAAGTGCTGGGGCCTGAAATCTTCATCCGCCAGTCCCGTGCCCTGCAACGCCGCCGCGACCAGCAGGCGATCCTGCGCAAGTGCCGTACACCCGCGCTGGTTCTGTGCGGTGCCCACGACCAGCTTTGCCCGGTCAAGCGGCACACCTTCATGGCGGAACTCATTCCCTATGCGGAGCTTGTGGTGCTTGAGCATTCGGGCCATCTGCCGACGCTGGAACAGCCGGCAGAGACGACAGCGGCCCTGCGCGCGTGGATGAAGCAACCGTTGATCTTGCAGTAGGGGCCGTTGGTTTTGGTCAGGACGCGTCGATAAGGGCGCGACGCTCTTGAGCGGGGACGACCCTGACGGGGCGGATGGGGGCCAGCGTCATGCTGTCGAAGAAGGGGCCGTTCTTCCACCGTCCTGACAGACGGTCGCCCGCGATCCGCTTCAGCGTTCTCCAGATCATCAGCGGCAAACCGCGATGTATCTGCTTGCCGTTTTCTGCCGGAATGAACCCTGTCGCCACGATGGGGCCAAGGGGCGCGACATCCGCAAGGCAAGTGGTGCGGACCCCGACAAAACCAAGCTTTGGGTTGCGCAGCGTGTTGAACATCGGTGCGCCGCAGCAGGTCGCATGCCAGCGCAGCAGGTTTGTTTCCCCGAAAGAGAACACGGCCAAATGTTCCTGCCCACGGTCCAAGCGGACCTTGTCGGCACTTGTCTGAAATATGCCGACCGGGTCCGGTGCCGGGTCTGGCTGACCACAGTAGACCTCAGCCGCGCGGCAGCTTGTGCAGTGACACTGGGCGTGGGTGCCGGACGCGGGGTCGACGGCCAGCAGAACACCCCCCAGCTTGCCGCATGAGCAAGCAAAGGGGGTGTCCTGCGGTGTCGGCACTTAGGCGACTTTGGTGTTCGTGTTCGCAGGCTTCGACTTGGCCGCAGACTTTTCGGCCTCGGCCTCGTGCGCGTCGATGAAGTCGAGCACCAGCGGACGGATGTTCTTGCGCCAGCTTTTGCCCGCGAAGATGCCGTAGTGGCCCGCCCCTTCTTCAAGGTGGCTGGCCTTCTTGCTGTCGGGCAGACCGGTGCACAGGGCGAGGGCCGCAATGCACTGACCGGGGGCCGAGATGTCATCCTTGGTGCCTTCGACGGTCTTGACCGCGACGGTCGTGATCTTGCCGATGTCGACCTTCTTGCCCTTCACGGTAAATTCGTTGTTGGCAATTTCGCCTGTCTTGAAGATGCGTTCGACGGTCGAGAGATAGAATTCCGCCGTCATGTCCATCACAGCAAGATATTCGTCGTAGAACTTGTTGTGCTTGTCGTGCTCGTGCGCTTCGCCGCGCGCGGTCGCGTTGATCTGGTCCTGGAACGCTTTCATATGCGTCTCGGCGTTCATCGAGATGAAGGAGCTGAGCTGCAGCAGGCCGGGGTATACCGCACGGCCCACACCTGCGTATTTGAAGCCGACGCGCTGGATCATCATTTCTTCCAGCTGGCCCATCGTGACCGAATGGCCAAAGTCGGTGACCTCGGTCGGGGCGGCGGAAGGATCAATCGGTCCGCCGATCAAAGTCAGCGTGCGCGGCTGTGCATCAGGGTCTTCTTCGGCCAGATATGCCGTTGCGGCCAACGCAAGCGGCGCAGGCTGACAGACAGCGATCACATGGGTGTCCGGGCCCAGTTCACGCATGAAATCGACCAGATAAAGGGTGTAATCCTCGACGTCGAACTTGCCGGCGCTGACAGGAATGTCGCGGGCATTGTGCCAGTCGGTGATATAGACATCGCAATCGGGCAGCAGGCTGATCACGGTCGAGCGCAGGAGCGTGGCGTAGTGGCCCGACATGGGTGCCGCCAGAAGCACCTTGCGCTTGGGTGTGGTGCGGCCCTGCACACGGAAGTGCAGCAGATCGCCAAAGTCACGTTTCACCACGACTTCCTCGATGACGATGCGGTCCTGATTGTTCGATCCGGCGAACGGAGGGATGTTCCAGTCGGGCTTTTTGACCATCCGCGAGAAGCTGCGTTCGGTCACTTCGCCCCAGGCTGCGATCCAGTTCAAAGCGGGGTTTGGAAAGAGCGAGAAAGCCGGGTAAGATGCCATGGCAAGCGCTGATGCACCAAGCCACTGGTTGGTATTCCGTACGGTTTCCATCAAGTCGTAAGTTGCCATATAGCGCATGTGGGGTCTCCTTTTAGGCCCTTGTTCGGGCATCCACGTCGCTCCTGCCCCTGAAAGGACGACGTTATGCTGCAAGTGCGAAGATAGGAGTAAAAGATTAAGATGACAACTAAAACCACGGATCAGGTCGCCGAAACAGAGGCTGCCATGACGCGGATGGCTGATAATCTTAAGAAAGTGGAGAAGCTGACGGAGCGTCTGGGGCAGGTGATGACGAACCGCCAGACACACCAGCAAGCGCTCGACGGACCGAATCAAGAACTCTTCGCCAAGGCCGGTCAGGCCTATCTGGCGGAGGCACTGACGAACCCGGCAAAACTGATGGAACATCAGATGGGTTTCTGGACCAAAACGGTGACCCATTTCATGGAGGCGCAGCAAGCGCTTGCCAAAGGCAAACTCGAAGCACCGCAGGACCGCACCGGGAAGGATCGCCGCTTTGCCAACCCGCTTTGGGAGACGCACCCCTACTTCAATTACGTCAAGCAGCAATACCTGATCAACGCCGAGGCGGTGCAACAGGCCGTCGAGGATGTGACGGACATGGAGCCGCGCGAGAAACAGCGGCTGGCCTATTTCAGCCGCCAGATCATCGACCTGATGAGCCCGACCAATTTTCTGGCGACCAACCCGGACGCGTTGCAACGCGCGGTCGAAACAGAAGGCGAAAGCCTGATCAAGGGGCTGGAGAACCTGATTTCAGATCTGGAAGCCAACGATGGCGAATTGATCGTGAAGCTTGCGGACGACAAGGCCTTCCGTCTGGGCGAAAACATCGCCACCACACCGGGCAAGGTGGTGTTCCGCAACCGGATGTTCGAGTTGATCCAGTACACGCCGAGCACGCAGGACGTACATACCACGCCTGTTCTGGTCTTCCCGCCCTGGATCAACAAGTTCTACATTCTGGACCTCAAGGAACAGAACAGCCTTGTGAAATGGATCGTTGATCAGGGCTACACGCTTTTCATGGTGTCATGGGTCAATCCCGATCCGACCTACCGCGATGTCGGGCTGGAGGACTATATCGAGGACGGATATCTGGCCGCGCTGAACGAGGTCAAGGAGATCACCGGCGAAAAGCAGGTCAACGCGGTGGGCTACTGCATCGCGGGGACGGCGCTGTCGCTGACCATGTCGCTGCTCAAGCAGCGCGAGGACAAGACGATCAAATCCGCCACCTTCTTTACCGCGCTCACGGACTTCTCGGATCAGGGGGAGTTCCGGCCCTTCCTGACGGATGACTTCATCGACGGGATCGAGGCAGAGACGAAGGACAAGGGTATCCTGCCGTCGATCATCATGGCGCGTACCTTCTCCTTCCTGCGCTCGAACGATCTGGTTTATGGCCCGGCGGTCAAAAGCTACATGATGGGAGAGACGCCTCCGGCCTTCGATCTTCTGTATTGGAACGGGGACGGGGCCAATCTGCCGGCAAAGATGGCGATGCAATACCTCCGGGGCCTGTGTCAGCGCAACGAATTGGCCGAGGGCAAGTTCGATCTGATGGGCCATCACCTTGAACTGGGCGATCTGGACGCGCCGCTTTGCGCCATCGCCTGCGAGACGGATCATATCGCGCCGTGGAAAGACAGCTACCGCGGGGTGCAGCAGATGGGATCGAAGGACAAGACCTTTATCATGACCCAGTCGGGGCATATTGCGGGCATCGTCAATCCGCCGTCAAAAGGCAAATACGGTCACTATACCAACGACGATCTGGGCTTGAGCCACGAGGACTGGCTTGAAGGGGCGGACTTCCATGAAGGATCGTGGTGGCCGCGTTGGGAAAAATGGCTGAAAAAACGGTCAGGCAAGATGATTCCCGCTCGAAATCCGGGCGATGAAGGCAAGCCGATTTTGGCCGATGCGCCCGGAGAATACGTGAAAAAGAAGGCAAATCACTGATTTTGCTGGTAGTTTCCCTTAGGTCAGAAAATCATGCTGCGGTGCAGAAAAAAGGTTGAAATGCCGCACTGCAGCATGTATATCTTTTAGGCAAGCAAGCAGGGGATGAACCTCTGTGAGCACAGACATAAAGCCAATGAAGGACTGACAAATGACAAAGACACCTGACATGACCGCAATGTTCAAAGACGTTATGGGTTCATTCCCAGTCGACACAGCAGCAATGGAAGACGCGTTCAAGACATCCGCAACGCTCAGCGAAAAGCTGTCCGGCGTGGCCCTGAATGCCGTCGAGAAATCCACCGAGATTTCCTCCAAGTGGACAAAAGAGACAGTTGCCAAGATGGCAGAGATGTCCAAAGCGAAAGCCGAGCCTGCCGATTACGCAAAGGCGATGTCCGACTTCGCGACTGCCTACTCCGAAACAGCAGCCGAGCACATGGCCGCTTTCGCCGAGATCGCAAAGAAGGTCCAGATGGACACCGTCGAACTGATGATGGCCGCTGGCAAAGACATGCAGGAAGACGCAACTGCCGCAGTCAAGAAAGCGACAACAGACGCGACTGCCGCAGCCAAGAAAGCAACTGCAAAAGCATAACCGTCCCTCGGTTATACGGTCCCGCGTCTCCTCCCTGAAAGACGCGAGAAACGGGAAACGGGCTCTTCGGAGCCCGTTTTCTATGGTGCGGGACACATCAGGACATCCCTGTCCTGCAGCTGGCCTGCGTGACGCACGGCAAGCCTTTCTTTTTGCGCATTCACCGACTAAGCTGCAATGCAGCACGCACTCGGGGAGGAACCACGTGGCGGAAAAACCCAAAGCACTGTTGATCAAACGATACGCATCCCGACGGCTCTACAACACCGAAACCAGCGACTATGTCACGCTCGAGGATATTGCGGGTTTCATCCGTGATGGCCGCGAGGTGCAGATCGTGGATCTGAAATCCGGCGATGACCTGACGCGGCAGTACCTGCTGCAGATCATTGCGGAACACGAAAGCCGTGGTGAATCCGTGCTGCCTGTCGACGTGCTGACCGATCTGGTGCGCAGCTACATGTCCGGCAATGTGTCGGTGGTGCCGCAGTTCCTCAAGGCGTCCTTCGACATGCTGCGTGACGGGCAGTCGAAGATGATGGAGAACATGAATTCCATCAATCCGATTGCCAAGATGCCCGGCATGGAAGCCATGCAGGCCCAGCAGGAAGCCTTCATGAAGGCGATGACCGGCGGCTGGACCGGGATGCCCAAGGCGACCTCGACCGTGCCGGATGTCGAACTTGACCCCAAGGACGACAAGGGCGAAGACCTTGAGGCGATCAAGAAACAGCTCGCTGATCTGCAGAACAAGCTGTCCAAGCTGAAATAGTCCGGCCCGGACTAGACGCCCAGTCGGTCGCGCATCGCGTACCAGCTCATCGCCAGAACCAACAGCGGATTGCGCAGCGCCGCGCCGCCCGGAAAGGGAGGTGTGGGGATCACCGACATCGTGTCGAACCCGTCGCTGTCGCCCTCGACCGCACGCGCCATCAAAGCGCCCGCGTGCGTGGCCGTGCCAACCCCGTGACCGGAATAGCCCGAGGCGGAAAGGATGTTGCGTCCGACCCGTGCCATGTAGGGCAGGCGTTTCATCGTGATGCCAAGCGTGCCGCCCCAGGCGTAGTCGATCCTGACGTCTTTCAACTGCGGAAACACCACCGACATCGGCTTGCGCACGGTTGCCGCGATGTCGGCGGGAAACTTGTAGCCATAGCTTTCTCCGCCGCCAAACAAGAGCCGCCCGTCGTGGGACAGCCGAAAGTAGTTCACCACGAAACGGCCATCTGCCACCGCCACATCACGGGGCAGCACGTCGTTGATCCGCGCGCCCAAAGGCTCTGTCGCTGCGATGAAATTGTTGATCGGCATGACCCGCGCCGCAACCTTGCGGTTCAGTCCGCCCAGATAGCCATTGCAGCCCAGAATGACGTGATCGGCCATCACATGGCCGGCGTCGGTCGCCACCTTCGCCTGCGGACCTTCGTCGATGTTGTGCACAGCACTGCCTTCGAAAATACGCACCCCCGCATCGCGGGCCGCGCGTGCCAGACCCAGGGCGAAATTCAGGGGGTGCAGATGGGCCGCCCCCATGTCAAGGATGCCGCCCCGGTAGTCCGGGGAAGGGCAGACCGATTGCAGCGCGGCATGGTCCAGCGTCTCGATCCGGTCATAGCCATAGCGCGTGCGCAGAAAATCCGCATATCGGTGCAGATCGTCCACATCTGCCTGATTTGAAGCGGTCCAGGCGACACCGGGTTTGAGGTGACAGTCGATCTCGTGATCTTCGATCAACCGCTTGCAGAGCGCGACAGCGTCCAACCCCATGTCCCACAGCCTTGCCGCGTGGTCCGGTCCGGCCATCTTTTCCAGTTTGGTCTGGTCGACCCGCTGCCCGGTTCCCAGCTGCCCGCCATTGCGCCCCGAGGCCCCGAACCCGACGCGCTGTGCCTCGAGAAGCACGACGTCACGCCCCGCCTGTGCCAGATGCAGCGCAGCGGACAGCCCGGTATAGCCGCCGCCGACGACGCAGACATCAGCCTTGATCGCGCCTTTCAACGGATCGAAGCGGTCCAGCGGCGTGGCGGTGGCTGCGTACCAGCTGCCCGGATACTGGCCGCGCCGGTCGTTTGCATAAAGCAGGTTCACAAGGTCACCCTTTTTCACAGACCATAAATCACCCGCGCAACCGGATCATACATTCATCAGAAGATGCTCACGCTCCCATGGTGAGATGACTTGCAGGAACTCATCGTATTCAGCGCGTTTGATGATGGCATAGACGCGGGCGAATTCCGGTCCCAGCACCTTGTGCAATGCCTTTGCCTCTTCGAACAGATCCAGCGCTTCACCCAGAACGCGGGGGATGTCGCCTTCGCCGTCATAGGCATCGCCCTTGAATTCCTTCTTGGGCTTCTTGCCTTCCGTCAGACCCAGATAGCCACAGGCAAGCGAGGCCGCGATGGCGAGGTAGGGATTGCAATCCATTCCGGCCAGTCGGTTCTCGACCCGGCGTGCCTCTACGCTGGACAGTGGAATGCGGATGCCCGTCGTGCGGTTGTCGCGGCCCCATTCGAGGTTGATGGGGGCGGCGTGGTCCTTCACGTACCGGCGGTAGCTGTTGACGTAAGGTGCCATCACGGCAAGCGCGTCCGCCATGTGATTTTGCAGACCCGCGATATAGTGCATGAAGGCTTCGGTTTCGGATCCGTCCTTGTTGGAAAAGATGTTTTCCCCGGTCTTGGCATCAAGCACCGAGTGGTGGATGTGCATCGCCGATCCGGGCTCGTCCTCGATGGGTTTCGCCATGAAGGTGGCGTAGCATTTGTGCCGCATGGCGGCTTCGCGGATCAACCGCTTGAAGTAGAACACTTCGTCGGCCAGTCTGACCGGGTCGCCATGCAGCAGGTTGATCTCCAGCTGACCCGCGCCGCCTTCCTGGGTGATGCCGTCGATCTCGAACCCCTGCGCTTCCGCGAAATCATAGATGTCGTCGATCACGGGACCGAATTCGTCAACGGCGGTCATCGAATAGGCCTGTCGCGCGGCGGCCGGACGCCCCGAGCGGCCGATCATCGGCTTGATCTCCTGTGCGGGATCGAGGTTGGGAGCGACAAGATAGAATTCCATCTCTGGCGCGACCACCGGCTCCCAGCCCTTGTCACGGTACAGTTTCACCACACGTTTCAGCACGTTGCGGGGCGAAAACTCCACCGGCTTGTCGTTGCGGTCATAGGCGTCGTGGATCACCTGCAAGGTCCAATCCGCGGTCCAGGGGGCGGCGGTTGCGGTGTCCATATCGGGTTTGAGGATCATGTCCTTTTCGGTGAACCCTTCCTCGCCTGCGGCCTCTCCCCAGTCACCGGTGATGGTCTGGTAGAAAATGCTGTCGGGCAGATGGAAGTAGTCCTGCTTTTCGAACTTCGACGCGGGAACCGCCTTGCCGCGCGCGATGCCCGGCAGGTCCGAGATGATGCATTCCACCTCGTCAAGGCGCTTTCCCTCAAGATAGACCTGCGCGGCACCGGGCAGGCTTTTAATCAGATCGACCATCAGGCCCTCGCTTTTTTGAAGAAGTCTTTCATCTGTTCCGCGATGCGTCCGCTGTCGAGCGGCACGCCAAGCTTGATGCGTGCGGCGTCCAGCACCGGGTCGGGGACAACCCCCTTGCCGCGATGGGTCAGCAGACCGTCGATGAAGTCATGGTCGTACTCCGGGTGCGGCTGAATGGTCCAGAAGCGGTCGCCATAGACCAACGCCGCATTGGCGCAGAAATCGCTTGATCCGATCACTTCGGCCTCGGCGGGCTTTTCGACCACCTGATCCTGGTGCCATGCATTGATGGCGTAGGTTTCGCCGCCGATCCGGTAATCAACGGCACCGACCGACCAGCCCTTGTCGAATTTCTCGACCTTGCCGCCCATCGCCTGCGCGATGATCTGATGGCCGAAACAGACGCCGATCATCGGACGCGCCGCTGTCCAGCAGGCGCGGATGAAGTCTTCGAGCGGGGCAATCCATGGATGGTCTTCGTAGGCACCGTGTCTGGAGCCTGTGATCAACCATCCGTCGGCATCCTCGACGCTTGCGGGCATCTCTCCGTCCACGACGGACCACGCCTCATAGGTGAATGTATCCTCGCCCAGCAGCCTTTGGAAATAGGCGTCATAGCGGCCTCCCTCTGACAGTTCGTCAGGCGGGTGGCCCGTGATCAGGATGCCGATTTTCATGGACGTCTCCTTAAACTGTCTCGAGGTAGATCTCGACCTGCTCTTCACGGCTCAGCTCTGCCATGTCGCGAAGTTCCTGACGCTTTGTCTGGACGTAGTTGCGGATCAGATCAGGGGTGAAGATGCGGGCAACTTCGGTGTCTGTTTCGAACCTGTCGATGGCGGATTCCCAGTCGGCCGGGATCTGCGGAAGATCGCTGGCATAGGCGCTGCCGGTGATCGGGGCGGGTGGCTTTTGTCCGTCTTCGATCCCGTTGATCGCGGCCCCCAGAACGGCGGTCAGCATCATGTAGGGATTGACATCGCCGCCCGCGACGCGGTGTTCGATACGCCGCGCCTTGTGGTTGCCTGACGGTATGCGGATCGACGCGGTGCGGTTCTCGTAGGCCCAGCACACAGAGGTCGGCGCATGGGCGTCCGGCACGATCCTGTCATAGCTGTTCGCGTGGGGCGCGAAGATCAGACCGCATCCCGCCATCGCCTTCAGGCACCCGGAAACTGCGTGAAGCAGCGTGTCGGTGCCTTCGGGACCGCCATTGTCAAAGACGTTGTTGCCGTCCGCATCCAGCACCGAAAAATGCAGGTGCAGGCCCGATCCTGCATAATCGGGGTAGGGCTTGGCCATGAAGCTGGCGGCGAACCCGTGTTTGCGCGCCAGTCCCTTGACCAACATCTTGAACAGCCAGGCATCGTCGGCGGCACGCAATGCGTCGTCGCAATGCATCAGATTGATCTCGAACTGACCCAGACCCGCCTCCGATATGGCGGTGTCGGCGGGAATGTCCATTTCCTCGCAGGCGTCGTAAAGCTCGGTAAAGAAGTTGTCGAACTGGTCGAGTGCGCGCATCGACAGGATATCACCGGCCTGACGGCGCTTGCCTGAGCGGGGCGAGGGCGGCACTTGCAGTTTGCGGCCCGAGTCGTCGATCAGAAAGAACTCCAGCTCGACCGCGCAGACGGGTGTCAGGCCACGGGCCTTGAAGCGCTGCAACACGGTGTTCAGCGCGTGACGCGGATCACCCGCAAAGGGGCGGCCATCGTCGTGGTACATCCAGATCGGCAGCAGGGCAGTGGGCGTTTCCAGCCACGGCATCGGCATGAAACCCCGTTCGGTTGCCCGCAGCACGCCATCCTTGTCGCCGCTCTCCATCACCAGCGGGCTGTCGTCGATGTCCTCGCCCCAGATATCGAGGTTCAGCACGGAGAAGGGAAAGCGTGTGCCGTCTTCCAGCGCCTTGTCGGCAAATCGTCTTGGGATGCGTTTGCCACGGGGCTGCCCGTTCAGATCAGCAGCGGCGACCCGGACGGAGCGGACGGCGGGATTTTTGCGAAGCCAATTGTTCATAACACACCATTTGGGCGGTGGGCCATGTATGCGGTTTGGCGAAAGCCAAAGGCATCCGCCGCCCACGCGCCGGATAATTTGATCAAAACGTGGATACTACCGGATAAGATTGGGGCGCAAGCGCATTTTTTGGCGGTGCTCCTGTGGAAGATGGCGGTTCAGCCGTCGATTGAACCACCCGAACAGAGTGATGATGCAAAGCGTCAAGACGATGAAATACCCCGCAAGGATCGGGTAGGGGATGAAGGGATTGAAGGTCTTGTCCGCGAAATAGCTGGCGTAATACAGCGCATCGCCCATTTGCTGCTGCGCGGGAAAGCCGCTGAAAAAGACAAGCGTTGTGGCGTGAAAGAGAAAGATCGCCTCGTTCGTATAGGCGGGCCAGGCAAGCCGCAGCATGGTGGGCCAGATCACGCGTTTGAACCGCGTCCAGCCGGTCAGACCGTAGGCGTCCGCAGCTTCCACGTCGCCCTTGGGCACCGACTGTAAAGCGCCGTAGAAGATCTCGCCCGTGTAGGCGGCGGTGTTCAGGAAAAGCACGATCAGTGCGCCCAGCCACGCGGCCGAGAAGGCGTCGAAGATCGCCGCTTGCTGTTTCAGCGCGAGAAACAGGAAGTAGCCAAAGAAGAACTGGATGAACAACGGCGAGCCGCGGAACAGAAAGATGAACCATGCGGCAGGCTTGCTGAAGAAAGGGTTGGCGCTGGCCTTGCCCACGCCGAGAAGTGTGGCGAGCAGGAAGCCGAAGGCGAGCGCGAAGGCCCCGAAATAGACGTTCCAGATCATGCCGGAGCCGATGAGGGTGACCTGTTCACACAAGGTAAAGTTATCCCGCGGCAGCAACCGTTCGCCGATGCCCAGGGATCGCAGGCCATAATCCTGTATGGTTTGCAGACAGCTCACGCACCGGCCTTTCTTTGCGCTTCGCCAGCCGTTGTGGCCTGGCCGAGCGTCAGCCGCCCCATGACCCGGTCCAGCACCACTTCGGAAACCCGCGTGAAGGCAAGATAGAAAACCAGCAGGGCGAGGAAATAATAGACGCGCCAGTCGCCATGCGGATAATCGGTAAAGCGCGGTGTCTTGGCGGATCCCAGATCACGCGCCCAATAGACGATGTCCTCGACCCCGAGCAGAAACAACAGCGGCGTGGCCTTGATCAGGACCATCCACAGATTCGACAGGCCCGGCAGGGCGTAGACCCACATTTGCGGGACGGTGATGCGCCAGAACGTCTGGCGCGGCGACATGCCGTAGGCTTCGGCGGTTTCCACCTGCGCCCGTGGCACGGCCTGCATCGCGCCATAGAGAACATTGGCCGCGAAGGCCCCGAAAACGATGGCAAAGGTCAGGACCGCCAGCGAAAAGCCATAAGCCTCATGCACCCACTGCGGCGCATTGCCCAAGGGCATCTTGGCCGCCTGACAGACCAGAAAATCACTGCCTTGCCGGAGCGGTTCATCCCAATCGGGGCATTTCCAGCGGTGACGCAGGTATTCGATGCCCTGATCGAGCGCGATGACGAAGAACAGAAAGAACGCGATGTCCGGTACGCCGCGCACGATGGCGATATACCCCTTGCCGAACCAGCGCAGGGGGGCGATCCGTGCCCGTGCCGCCATCGCGCCGCCAAAGCCGAACGCAAGGGCGGTAGGGGCCGTTATCGCCAACAGCAACAGCACCGTGCCGAAGGCGCCGTAGAACGCCATGTGCTTGCCTGTGGTCAGGTAACAGCTGAGCCAGGTCAGCCCCTCCAGCGTTTCGGGATCGACGCAAAACTCAAACATCGCGCAGGCTTTTCCGAAGCGCGGTCTTGAGGAGAATATGGAGGGAAATCAATTGCATCGGATAAAAAGGCGGGCCTTTCAGCCCGCCTCGATCAGGGCCTATTCAAACGTCTTGGCGTCTGGGCCAAACCATTTGACGATGGCCGCGTTGATGGTGCCGTCTTCCTTCATGGAGGTGATGGCCGCGTTGAACTTTTCCTTCAACTCCGTGTCGCTTTCGCGCAGACCCATGCCGACGCCGCCGCCCAGTGGCACGTCATCGCCTGCAAACATCAGCTCACCACCCGAGGCTTCGACCGTGGGCACAAGCGCGTCCTTGTCGGCAAAGACTGCGTCCGCTTCGCCGGACATCACGGCAGCGATCGTGTCGTCGTAGGTGGCGAATTCCAAAAGCGTCGCGCCGGATTCGGCCACATAGCCGGCCTGAATCGTGCTGGTCTGTGCCGCGATCACGCCGCCGGTCAGATCCGCATCAGCGGATTTGGCGACATAGGCAGAGGCCGCCGGTGGGATGTAGTTTTGCGTGAAATCAATGACTTCCTCGCGCTCGTCGGTGATAGACATGCCCGCGATGATCGTGTCGTAGTTGCCGGATGTCAGGTTGGGAATGATGCTGTCCCACTCGTTGGTGACCCATTCGCAGGTCAACTCGGCGCGCTTGCACATCTCGTCGCCCATCTCGCGTTCGTAGCCGTCCACTTCGCCCTTGTCGTTGAGGAAGTTGTAGGGAGGGTAGGCGCCTTCGGTGCCCATGCGGATGGTCTTGGCATGGCCGTCGGCCAGTGCCACGCCTGCGCTCAGCGCCAGGGCGAGGGTCGATAGAATGATCTTCTTCATGTTGGTTACTCCCGTTTTTTGGTTTTGGTACTTCGATTTACGATGCAAAGGTTGCCGAAAGGAACCCTTGCAGACGTGTGGATTTGGGTGCGCCGAACAGCGTGTCGGGTGGCCCTTGTTCTTCGATCAGACCCTGATGCAGAAAGATGACGTGGTCCGATACATCGGCGGCCAGTTTCATGTCGTGGGTCACGATGATCATGGTGCGGCCCTCGGCGGCGAGGTCCTTGATGACCTTTATGACTTCCTGCTCCAGCTCCGGGTCAAGCGCCGATGTGGGCTCATCAAACAGCAAGGCCTCGGGTTCCATGCACAGCGCGCGGGCGATGGCGGCGCGTTGCTGCTGACCGCCAGACAATTGCGCCGGATAGACATCGCATTTGTCGCCGATGCCGACCTTGTCGAGATAGCCGCGTGCGGCCTTTTCCACTTCGGCGCGGTCGCGGCGCAGAACGGTCAGGGGGGCCTCCATGACGTTTTGAAGGATCGTCATATGCGCCCACAGATTGAACTGCTGGAAAACCATCGACAGGTTCGTCCGGATGCGCATCACCTGCTTGGGGTCGGCGGGCCGGCGGTTGTGGCCGGTGCCTTTCCAGGTCACAGGTTCGTCCTTGAACAGGATCTCGCCCTGCTGGCTGTCTTCCAGCAGATTGCAGCAGCGCAGCAACGTGGACTTCCCCGACCCGGATGATCCGATCAGCGAAATCACATGGCCCCGGGGTGCCGTCAGGCTGACACCTTTCAAGACTTCCAAAGACCCATAGGCCTTGTGAAGACCGTTGATCTGAATGACCGGAGGGGAGACGCTCACCAAGGACAACCCGCTTTTGCTGTTTCAGTGCAACATAAAGCGCCAAAGCTGCGTCGATTGCAATCCATTCGCCACATCGGCGCGGCGGCTGACCAAGCGTCAGTTCAAACAACAGGCGATCAGCCCGCGTTTTCGACCCTTTGACGCGCCATCGCGCTGTCGGGATCGGATACGCCGATCAGACTGGCCACCAGGCGAAGCATCGAGTTTTCCTCGTCCGATCTGACGCCGTCGGCCAGAACCACCTGCCAAAGCGCCTCGATCACGCCAAGGCGTTCGGAATAGGGGACCGCATCCTTGATCGCACGGGTAAAGCGAACGGTATCGGGTGCCTCCCGCTCCAGCCCTTCGGCCTCGACCCGCAAGTCGGTGGCGGCGTCGGGGGAAAGGCCGTAGCGCGCGGCGGCGATTGCTTCGATCCGGCGCACTTCTTCGGCGGCATAGTCATTGTCGGACCGCGCGACGCGCACCAGAAGCGCCGTCAGCGCAAGGCGGGCATCGGTGTCTTCAAGCGGGGCGGGTTCCGGCGCGGTGAGCCGTTTGAGAAAATCTGCGAACATGCAGAGTGATATAGGGGTCTATCGTCAAAAGGCCAAGTCAGACGGTGCCGATTGCCTTCTTGCGCAGGTCTTCGATGTCCGCATCCGTGAGGCCAAGGGCCGTTTCGATGGCAAGCAACTGAATTTCTTCACTTTCGTGGCGATGCCCATCCGCCAGTGCAACGGACCACATCGCTTCGCCCAAGGAAAGCCGGTCAGCATAATCGACCTCTTCGCGCAGGATCCTGGCAAATTCTTCGGTGCCGCGCGCGTCGCGTTCCAAAAGCTCGCAGGTCGCGCGCAGCTTGGCCGCCTCGATCGGGCCGATCTTGAAGGTCCGGGCCAGAATACGGTCGATCTGTCCGATCTCGGTCGCGCGGTAGTTGCGGTCGGCAAAGGCGACGCGGACCAGCAAGGCACCCAGCGCAAGCTGCGCGTTGGGTTGCGGCAACGGTTTGGGTTCCGGGGCGCGACGGGGAAAAAGGCGTTCAAACATGAAGGATGTCTTAACTCAGATCGGGGGTTTTTCCAAAGCGCAAAGTGTCGATTGCGATGCCTTCGGGGTCCGTATTGGTGAGAACGAAGCCCGCTATGTCTGAAATGCCACGCTGGCGCAGGAACCCGACCGCAAATTCGCCTGTCGGCTGCACCTCAACCTCGCCGATCACACTGCCGTCGCGGCGGTGAAACAGCACCAGCGCCGCCCCGGCTTCGCCACCGCGCAGATCGAAGGCCAGCGCGGATTGATCCGTGTCGAACAGCACCGCGATGGCACCTTCCCCCTGCGCTTCGCGCTTGGGAAAACCAACCGCACCATAGCCGTTCAGCACGGTCTGCCCTGAGAAATGCACCACCGAAAGGTTCTGGCCGGCAGCACCGGCAAGCATGGTGAGCGGGCCAAAAGCCTGACCGGTGATCGCGTCATGGGCACCGCGCATCTCGACGCTCTGGCCCGCAAACCGCTCGCCGAAGGTTGCGCCGGGCAGAGGCAGGATATCGTCCAGATGGTGGCCCGGTCCACCGCTGCTGCGGACGCCGTCGAAGGTGATGACCTGCGGCAGATCAAGGCTGTCCGGATCGACCAGACAGACCGGCGCATCACAGGCCAGCGCCGCGACGGGAAGACATGCCAGAATTAGCGCCGCCATGAGTTTCATGAGGGCGAATGTAGCACGGATTTCAGCCGTCGTACCCCTCAATAATCAGCATATCAACGTCAGAGACCGGCAGGCGGATGTCCTTTGGCGCGCTGGTAGGCGTCGCTTTCGTAACAGGCGATGGCATCGTCCAGGGAGGCGAATTCGATGACCACGGTGCGGGCGCGCCAGCCGCCTTCGCGGATGTCCTGCTTGCCGCCGCGCACAAGGAATTTGGCCCCGAAATCGGCGAGAGGTTTTGCGTTGGCGGCGCGGTAGGTGTCGTAGACCTCTGCGTCCTTCACATCCATCCGCGCGATCCAGTATCCTTTTGCCATGGGGTCTTCTCCTAGAGTTTCTGGAATTTTCTGGTCAGCTTTTGTGCTTCATCCGCCAGACCGTAGGGCGGATTGATCACGAACAGTCCCGATCCCACCATGCCGTGACCGGGCCGCGCGGGAGCAAAGCGGACTTCGTGGCGCAGGGCGTCCGGGTGTGCGGCATCCAGCGCGTCCAGCAGGGGAAGATGCGCCTTGCTGGTCAGGATCGGATACCACAGGACGATGATGCCCACATTCCAGGCGCGGCTGATCTTGGCGATATGGCGCGGGATCGTGACGTAGTCGTCCTTCACCTCGAAACTGGGGTCGATCAGCATCAGCCCCCGGCGTGGCGTTGGGGGGGTGAGGGCATGTGCCATCTCGAACCCGTCGCGCAGATGGATTTTCGCGGCATAGGGCGAGAGCGCAAGTTGCAGGGCCGCGTGTTCCTGCGGGTGAAGTTCGGCCAGATGCAGGCTGTCCGTGGGCCGCAGCAGGCTTGCGGCGATCAGCGGTGAGCCGGGGTAGGCGTTGACCCCATCGCTGGCGGTGACCTCCGCCAGGACGCGCGCGTAGGGGTGTGCGGGTTCGAACCAGTCGCGCACCCGCGTGATCCCCTTGGCGGCTTCCCCGGTCTTGAGCGCGGCCGCATCCGACAGATCATAAAGCGCCCGGCCCGCGTGGGTTTCCAGATAGGTAAGCGGTTTGTCCTTGGCGGTCAGGTAATCCAGCATCCACGCCAGCAGGCTGTGCTTGTGCACATCCGCGAGGTTTCCCGCGTGATAGATATGTTGGTAGGACAGCATGGGACAGGGTGTAGCGGATTGGCGGGGGCTTGTAAGGCCCCAATCGCTTAAGGTCGCCCGTCGATCTTTTCGCTGCGGTCCTTGAGCGTCTCGAAGAACCGGCCCTTGACCATCCATGAAATGCCGAACGCCCAGAGCGCGAAAGCTTCGCACCAGAAGGTCCAGTTTCCGGCGCTCCAGCGGTCGCCGCTTTGGCCAAGAAAGGTAACGGCGACGAAATGGGCCACCAGCGTCAGAATCGACACCACCATGACGCCGCCGCAGACGTAATAAAGCCGGTTGCGGCGGATCTTTTCCTCCGTCAGGGAACCATCGGGGTTCTTCTGGTCCTCATCCACCGTGGTAAAGACAAAGAACGAGAACCACGCCAGAAAGACGAACAGGATCAGGGCGCTGCCATAGTGTATCCATTCGGCCAGAGGCATCATCCGGAAATACTGATCCACGCTGTCGCGCCCGATCAGGGCGAGCACTTTGTCAGGTTCGGTCAGTGTGTCGAAATCGGCAAAGGCACGCGCGGCAAAGCCGGGTTGATCGCAACCGTGGTGCGAGGTGGGAAAGATCGCGACACCAAGGGCCGCGAAACCTGCGAAGGTGGACAGGCGGGCTTCGGCCCCTTTGGCATCTTCTCCCCGATAGACGAAAAGGTAGGTGGCAATGAAGACCAGGCTACCGATGAAGGGGCCGCCCCAGAAATGGGCGTAGTAATAGTGGCTGATGGAATCCCGAAAGCAGGTTCTGAAATACGGATATTCTTCGGGAATAACATAGCTGATCAGCGATGCACCCAGAAGGACCAAAGGCAGAAGGATCGCGACAGCGCCGACGATCTTGGCCAGCTTGCGCTGGTCCACGGTGGCGTATTTCGGATTATGGTCGGGGGCGTATCTGTCGGCCCCAAGTTGGAAGACCTGCATGGGAAAAGGGCTTTCTGCCGGGACATATCACATACAGAAAGCCTATCCCGACAGGGAAATTCGCGCAATAAGGGTATTTCTGACCCGAAACCGTCAGACCAGCCGCGATACGTCCTTGGCCGCGCGAACGAAATCCTTGAACAGCGGATGCGGCGCGAAGGGTTTGGACTTCAGTTCGGGATGGAACTGCACGCCGATGAACCACGGATGATCGGACCATTCGACGATCTCGGGCAGCCTGCCATCCGGCGACATGCCCGAAAACGTCAACCCGGCCTCCTCAAGCTGATCCTTGTAGGCGATATCGACCTCATATCGGTGGCGGTGGCGTTCGTCGATTGCGGTGGTGCCATAGGCCTCGGCGACCCGCGACCCTGCCTTGAGCGTCGCATCGTAGGATCCCAGACGCATGGTGCCGCCCTTGTCGTCACCGACCTTGCGTTCGACCTTGTGGTTGCCCTGCACCCATTCCTTCAGGTGATAGACCACCGGCTCGAACCGCTTCTTGCCGGCTTCGTGGTCGAATTCTTCCGATCCGGCGGTCTTCACGCCGGCCACGTTCCGCGCCGCCTCGATCACGGCCATCTGCATCCCCAGACAGATGCCCAGATAGGGCACCTTGTGTTCACGGGCGTATTGCGCGGCCTTGATCTTGCCTTCGGTCCCGCGTTCGCCAAAACCGCCGGGGACAAGGATCGCGTGGAAGCCTTCCAGATGCGGGGCGACATCCTCGCTGTGCTCGAAGATTTCGGCATCGACCCAGTCGATCTTGACCTTCACGCGGTTGGCCATGCCGCCGTGCGTCAGCGCCTCGGCGATCGACTTATAGGCATCCTCGAGCTGGGTGTATTTGCCCACGATGGCCACGCGGACCTCGCCTTCGGGGTTGTGGATGCGGTCATAGACATCGTGCCAGACCGACAGGTCAGGGCGCGGCGCGGGCGAGATGTCGAAGGCGTCCAGCACCGCCTGATCCAGACCCTGTGCATGATAGGCCAACGGGGCCTCGTAGATGGATTTGAGGTCATAGGCCGCGACCACATGTTCCTTGCGCACGTTGCAGAACAGCGCGATTTTCTCGCGTTCCTTTTCGGGGATCGGATGTTCGGACCGGCAGACCAGAATGTCCGGCGCAATGCCGATGGATTGCAGTTCCTTGACGGAGTGCTGGGTCGGTTTGGTCTTCAATTCGCCGCTGGCGGCAAGATAGGGCAAGAGCGTGAGGTGCATGAAAATGCACTGGCCGCGCGGTTTGTCGTGGCTGAACTGGCGGATCGCCTCGAAGAAGGGCAGGCCTTCGATGTCGCCCACGGTGCCGCCGATCTCGCAGAGCATGAAATCGACCTCGTCCTCGCCGATCTTCAGGAAGTCCTTGATTTCATTGGTCACATGGGGAACCACCTGAATGGTCTTGCCCAGATAGTCGCCGCGGCGCTCCTTTTCGAGCACGGTGGAATAGATCCGTCCGGAGGAAACCGAGTCGGTCATCCGCGCAGGCACGCCTGTGAACCGCTCGTAATGGCCAAGGTCCAGGTCGGTTTCGGCCCCGTCATCGGTGACGAAAACCTCGCCATGTTCAAACGGGCTCATCGTGCCGGGATCGACGTTCAGGTAGGGGTCCAGTTTGCGCAGCCGCACGGAGAATCCCCGCGCCTGCAGCAAGGCACCCAAAGCGGCAGAGGCCAGACCTTTGCCGAGAGAGGAAACCACACCGCCAGTGATGAAAATATAACGCGCCATGTGCCCGAAGACCCCCGTGAGTTTCTTTTAGTTTGCGGAATCTCCGCATTCGGCGCTGGTCAGGGACCGCACCCCACGGGATTAAAGAATAGCAGGATTCGGAAACCCAAGGCAAGGCCGCCGCGCAACATCATGTTGCAAAATCGACGGCATTCCCAAAGTCTTGTGTGTACGGATCAGTCCGCCAGAGGCACCAGTGGCGCGTTGTCGTCTGCCGTCGGTGGCAGAAGGCTGTCGCCCGCGGGCAGGGTGCCGTCGGTCTGGCTGGCCGCAGGAGGTGTCACGCCCAGACGGTCGATCACGGAAGAGCCTGCGGATTTCTGTGCGACGATCACGGTCAATGTGATGGAGGTCACGATGAACGCCGCCCCCAGCAGCCAGGTCAGCTTGCTCAGTGCGGTCGCTGCCGAACGGCCTGACACCGCGCCGCCGCCCCCGCCGCCCATGCCCAGACCGCCACCTTCGGAGCGTTGCATCAGCACAACGGCAATCAGGCCAAGAGCCAGAAGAAGATGGATGATCAGGACGACGTTTTCCATGAGGGACCGCTTTCGATTTCGTTTGCGGGTATCTAGGCATCTTTGCGCGGCGGGGCAAGGCGTGATTGGCCCGAGGCAATTGGACAAACAGGGCGTTACCCAAACAAAGACCGCCGTAAATGACGGCGGTCTTTTTTCAAGCGGTACTCTACCACGCCATGTTTAAGAGGGTTTCCCTGGAATTGAGGTGGATCAGACTCGCTCTATACCCATTATCATATCATGAAATCCGCCAAAATTCGCGTCCAAAGTTTCATGGGTTTTGAAGGGTTTGCGCACGGCGGGCATAGACAAGGCGACGGGGCTGGGGCAATCATGGATCATGCCCCATGATCATGACCACGATGACCCGCACGCCCTTCTGCCTTCCGATCCCGCCTTGCGGGTCAAGGCGCTGGAAACCCTGCTGACGCGCAAGGGCCTGATTGATCCCGCCGCCCTGGACGAGATCATCGACACCTACGAGAACAAGATCGGTCCGCGCAACGGCGCGCGGGTGGTTGCCCGTGCCTGGAGCGATCCGGCCTTTCGTGCGGCCTTGCTCGAGGACGCGACGGCGGTGGTGTCGGAAATGGGATACTACGGTCGGCAAGGCGAACATATGGTCGCGGTCGAGAATACCGACGCGGTGCACAACATGGTCGTCTGCACCCTGTGCAGTTGCTATCCGTGGCCTCTTTTGGGCATCCCGCCCGGTTGGTACAAATCCGACGCTTACCGCGCCCGCGCCGTGCGCGAACCGCGCAAGGTTTTGGCCGATTTCGGTGTCACCCTGCCGCCTGAAACCGCTGTCCGGGTCTGGGACAGCACGGCCGAGATGCGTTATCTGGTGATCCCGCAACGGCCTGCGGGCACGGACGGTTTGGACGAAGATGCGCTGATGGCCCTGGTCAGTCGCGACAGCATGATCGGCACCGCGCTGGCAGGCAAGCGATGAGCCGCCTGCACGATATGGGCGGACGTTTTGGTGATGGGCCTGTGGTGCCCGAAGACGAAGGCGTGATCTTTCACGCAGACTGGCACCCGCGCGCGCTGGCTCTGACGCTTGCCGCAGGGGGGCTGGGGCAATGGAACCTCGACACGTCGCGTCACGCCCGCGAACGGCTGAAACCGGCGGATTACGCGCGGTTTTCCTATTACGAAAAGTGGATGGGTGGTCTGGCGACGCTGCTGGTGGAGGCGGGCGTCGTCACGCGGCAGGAACTCTCCGGAGAAGTCGCCCCGTCCGAAAGCCCGTTGGCCGAGCGCGTGTTGCGCGCAGATCAGGTTGCGGGCGTTCTGGCCAGGGGCGGCCCTGCAGACCGTCCGTCGAACATCACACCCGCTTTCGCACCGGGGGACAGGGTTGTCGCACGGCAATTCGCCGAGAACGAGAAGGTCGATGGCGGGCACACACGTCTGCCCGGCTATGCCGCCGGAGCGCGGGGCCGCGTGCTGCGCCTGCACGGCAGCCACATCCTGCCGGACAGTCACGCCCATGGTGCGGGCGAGGCACCCGAACCGCTCTACGCTGTCGCATTCGCGGCATCGGAACTTTGGGCCCACCCCGAACACCCCCGTGACGAGGTGATCGTGGATATGTGGCAAAGCTATCTCAGGCCCGCGCCGTGAGGGACGAACCTGCGTTTGACGCGCCCTGGCACGCGCAGGTTTTTGCGCTGACGGTGCATCTGAACGAAGCGGGGCATTTCGAATGGTCGGATTGGGCAGAGCGGTTCGGTGCCACGCTGAAGCGGCACGGGTTGACCAAGGACCTGAACGGCGGAGAGGATTATTTCGCCGCCTGGCTGGAAACGCTCGAAGGGTTTCTGGCGGAGCGTGACATGGCACCCCCCGGCGACGTCAACTTGCTGCGCGACGCCTGGGAGACGGCATATCTGTCCACGCCGCATGGTGCGCCGGTAAGGCTGACCGAAGGCTGAAAACAGCTTTCGCACCCTTCTTGTCTGATCTTTGCCGAAGAACCGAACGGGGAAACATCGCACCCTGCGGCAGATGTGATACCAGCCGCAGGGCGTGTCCCTCAGGACTTCATGTTCTTGATGATGTCTCTTTTGGCGTTGCTGCTTGCCTTCATGATGTTGCCCAGAGTGGTCTCCAGCTGCTTCTGGTCATCCATCTTCTTGACCAGTTTCATCATGTCGTTGGTCAGCTTCTCTTGCGCTTCGATGAGTTTCTTCATCTCTTCCGCTTTTTTCTTCAGTTCCTTGGTGTCTTTGTCATCGGCAGCCATCATGTGTCCTTTCGCCGTCAAAAAGGTTTGATTGTGATTACTTCGGGCAAGCGATTTGAGCGATCTTGTCTTCAATGCAGGGTCAGGGTGCAGGCACGCATCCACATCCAGACGAACGTCAACCCAAGCACGGGATTGGTTCGCAGCGTGGCCGTATCGCGCAGCCGGTCGTGGTGATCCTATTCGTCGGTCAGAAAATGAGGCTCATTAAATCCTGAGCCCGCATGCAGTAAAAAGGTTTGGTCTTTCATATGCAGATTGAAGCCTGCATCACGCTTTTCAATGTGACGAAAAATAACATTCTTCGAACGCATTGTACAGTTGGAAGTAGGCCGTCTGGGCCGGGTATGATTGGCGCAGGGGGCCTGCGCGAAATAGTGGTTTTACCCGGATGGCAAGGTGACTATACCTCCCCGAGTTAGACAGTCTTCTTGCGCGAAGGAAAGATCATCATGGCCAATGTCGTTGTTGTCGGAGCCCAGTGGGGAGACGAGGGAAAGGGCAAGATCGTCGATTGGCTGTCAGAGCGCGCCGATGTGATCGCCCGGTTTCAGGGCGGGCACAATGCGGGGCATACGCTGGTGATCGACGGCGAGGTTTTCAAGCTGAGCCTGCTGCCCTCGGGCATCGTGCGGGGTGGCAAGCTGTCGGTGATCGGCAACGGCGTGGTGCTGGACCCCTGGCACCTCAAGAAGGAAATCGCGGGCCTGCGCGGCCAGGGTGTGACCATCAACCCCGAGACGCTGATGATCGCGGAGAACACACCGCTGATCCTGCCGATCCATGGCGAGCTGGACCGTGCACGCGAGGCGCAGAACTCCGTGGCCAAGATCGGCACGACCGGTCGCGGCATTGGCCCGGCCTACGAGGACAAGGTCGGTCGGCGGTCGGTCCGCGTTGCGGATCTGGCGGATGATGCCACGCTGGAGTTGCGCGTTGACCGTGCACTGGTGCACCACGATGCGCTGCGGCGCGGTCTGGGGCTTGATCCTGTCGACCGGGATGCGCTGCTGGCGGAGCTGCGCGAAATCGCGCCGACTGTGCTCGAATATGCGGCACCTGTCTGGAAGGTACTGAATGAAAAGCGGAAAGCCGGTAAACGCATCCTGTTCGAAGGGGCGCAGGGCGCGCTGCTGGACATCGACTTTGGAACCTATCCGTTCGTCACCTCCTCCAATGTGATCGCAGGGCAGGCGGCGACCGGCACGGGTATCGGCCCCGGATCCATTGATTTTGTTCTGGGCATCGTCAAAGCCTATACCACCCGCGTGGGCGAAGGGCCGTTTCCGGCCGAACTGCACGATGCGGACGGCCAGCGCCTTGGTGAGCGCGGCCACGAATTCGGCACCGTGACGGGCCGCAAACGGCGCTGTGGCTGGTTCGACGCGGTGCTGGTGCGCCAGACCTGCGCGACCTCCGGCGTCAACGGGATTGCCTTTACCAAGCTCGACGTGCTGGATGGATTCGAGACACTGAAAATCTGCACGGGCTATGAATTGGACGGCAAGACGCTGGAATACCTTCCCACCGCCGCCGATCAGCAGGCGCGCTGCACCCCCATCTACGAGGAAATGCCGGGCTGGTCGCAATCGACCGAAGGGGCGCGGTCATGGGCGGACCTGCCTGCGGAAGCCATCAAATACGTCCGCCGGGTGGAAGAGTTGATAGACTGCCCCGTGGCGCTACTTTCCACCTCACCCGAGCGGGAGGACACCATTCTGGTGACCGATCCTTTCGCGGATTGAGCAAGGAGGGCGGAATGGCGCTGAGTTACAAGGCCCGCAGACGATGGTCCCTGGTGATCCTGCTGATCGCCATGCCGCTTTACGTTGTGGTGGCGGTGAACGTGCTGGCCCTGTTTGATCGGCCTTCGATCCTGCTCGAGTTGTTCATCTACATTGCCCTTGGCATTCTCTGGGTACTGCCGCTGAAGTCGGTCTTCAAAGGGGTGGGGCAGGCGGACCCGGACGCAAAGAAGTGAAACCGGCGGTTTTGTGAGTGGCCGTATCACCAAACACGGTGTTTCAGATAAAAAAAGGGCGACACCCTTGAGTGCCGCCCGGTATACTCGTTACGCAAATGGTTGGATCAGCCCGCGGCGCGCTGGTCCGGGCGGTAGCCAATCTCGTCCGAGACGGTGAACCGCCCCGCCTTGATCTTTTCGATCTTGCCGGTCCGCAGAAGCTGGCCGAAGGACCGCAATCCGTCCTCGCGGCTGAAGTCGGCTTCTCCACCCGCCTGACGCACTTTCGACATCAGTTGCGGACGTGAGAACTGCTCGCGCCCCTCGACGAATGACATATAGGCCGCTGCCGCTTCCAGAAGCTGTGGCAGCGTGGTGGCCCCCATGTCGGCGGCGAAATCGGAAAAGCTTTCGCCGTCGGGCAGATCGCTTTCCACTTCGGTTGCGGCAGCCACGCGACGGGGGCGAACAGGGCCCTGGGCGCGTGGCTTTTCCACATCTATCCGCTGCTCGGCCACCAGTTTCAGGGGCGCGGGCCGCGCCTCGGCAGGACGCTCGGTTCGGGCAGATGTGCTGACCGGGCGGCGCGGACGCACCACCTCGGCAAGATCGTTGCGATAGTCGTCGCCACTGTCTTCGGTGGTATCATCGCCACCGGCGGCGACGTCGGCTTTCTTGGCGGCGACAGCGGCGCGCAGATGCGCAAAGGCATCGCGGCGTGTGGCGCTTTCTGGCTCGTCCATCTGGTGATCGGTCTCGGCCAACAGGCGGTTCACGTCGGCTTCGCCGCCCTCATCAATCGCGGGCAGCGCACGGCGCGCAGAGGTTGAACCCGGGCGGCGCGGTGTGACGGCGGCGGCTTGCGGGATGTCATCCTCTTCGTAATCATCGCCGTCATCGAGATCGTCGTCGAACGCCTCGGCGCGGCCAGCCTTGGCCTCGGTGTTGCCTTTCGCCGATATATCGTCTTCCAACGCCGCCAGTTCGCGGGTCAGTTCCGCCTCGTCCTCGGGCGACAGGGTCGTTTTGGTCCGGCTGCGCGCCGGGGCCAGATCATCGAGATCACGCAGACCCGGGTTCTCGCGTTTTGTCGCGATCGGCGCTGCGGGTTTTGCAGCCGCGACATCTTCGAGATCCTCGTCATCGTCGTATTCTTCAAGATCGCCTTTCTCGATGGCGGCTTCCAGATCGGCGCGCTTGACCTTGATCACGCGGGCAATACGCGGCGCTGCCGGCTTCTCGGGCGCATTCTCGACCGACAGTTCGGGGCTTGCTTCGACCCGTGGGGACTTGCGCAGCGGCATCCGCTTTTCGGTCGTGGCTTCGGCGGGCTCTTCCAGGGTTTCTTCCTGTTCATTGAACAGATTGCCCACGGTATCCTCGATCGAAGTGTCGGTGTCCTCAATCAGGTCGTCCGCGTCGGCACCCGCCAGCGTCTCTGCGGGGTCATGACGGGCGACTTTCTCCAGATCGGCTGCCTTTTCCGGCTGGCTTTCCAACCGGCTGAGGATGCCGTTGATGTCGTCGTCCTGTTCGTCCGCCGTCGGGGCCGCAGCCTTGTCGGCCATTTCACCGGCCTGCGCCGCGTTTTGGGCGGCGGTGTCCGTTGCATCGTCGGCATTCAACGCCTCTTCGATGTCGGCGCGGGCTGCCGCGATCACATCGGATGTGTTCTCGGCTGGCTTTGCCGCCGCTGCGGGCGCGGCGTGTTCGTCTTCGAGATAATCGTCGTCTTCATCAGCGGCTTCCTGCTGTGCCACAACGGCGCGGATGCGCTGAAGCTTGGCGGCGATGCTGTCGACCGCTGGCGCAGCGGGGGCGACGGGCGCATCCTGGCCCATGTTTTCCTCGTCGGGTTCAGCGACCTTGGGGCTGTCCGCAAAGAAGGCCTCGATATCGGCGTCGGGTTGGCCGGGGACGATGTCGTTCTCGTCCTCGTCTACACTGGAATCCTCGTCCGCCTGCATGGTGACGGCTTCGGCCTCTTCCATCGCGCCCTCGGCCTCGGTTTCTTCGGGCGCGGGTACTTCTGCGGTCTCGGATGCGTCCTGTGTCGCGGCCTCCGTTTCGGCGATGTCGGTCTCGGGCGCTGCCTCTGCAACGTCCTCGATCACCACTTCGGGAGTGTCTTCGGCATCGGAGAGCGCGTCGATGTCGATCGGCGCAGTCCGGATCGAAACCGCTTCCTTCTCTGTCACCGGTGCCGCGACGGGGGCCGCTTCGGCAGCGGTCTCGGCCACGTCAGCAGCCGGCATTTCCTTGATCGCATCGCTATCGCGGTGATCGGCAAGGGCGCTCAGGACGATCTTGCCGTCCTGTTCGCGTGCCTCGACCCTGCGGGAGACTTCCTTTTGCGCGATTCGGGCCAGCATCTCTGCATCCGGCTGCGGAGGCTCCGCGCCAAAGTAACGGTCGTCGGCGGCCAGATCCCGGAAATATTCCGCAATCGCCTTCATCGTGCCGAAGGAATCTTCGAATCCCTCAAGGGTACACGAGAAAGTGCCGTAGGAGACCGTAAGAATTTTGTTATTATTCATCATCGGATGCTCGTCCTCTGCGCTTTTGCAAGATACCGTTTACCACGATATCCAAGACCAAAGCGGCCCGAAACTGTGCCGACCAACGTATCATTTCGTGGCGAGAATGTGATCTGTTTCCGGAAAGGCCGCTAATTGTCGAAGATTGAGCCGATTGTGCATAGTCATGACCCTGTAACGCTGGTTGGTGGAGGACAGGCTACGCCGGATGACCTGCACAAAGCGTTAACGCTGGCGCCGCTCTGTGTGGCAGCGGACGGGGGCGCGGAGCTGGCCTTGGCGGCGGGGGTGAAGCCTGCGGCAGTGATTGGTGATTTCGATTCCATCACAGATGGTGCTCTGGGTCAAATCCCCGATGCACAGAGGCATCACGTGACAGAACAGGACAGCACGGATTTCGAAAAGGCGCTGACCCGGATCGCGGCACCTTTGGTGCTGGGCGTCGGGTTTCTGGGCGGGCGCATTGATCATGAACTGGCCGCATTGCACGCGCTGGCGCAATATCCTGCGCGGCCTTGCATTCTGATCGGCGCGCAGGAGGTGCTTTGCCTTGCGCCGCCCGACATCACGCTCCCCACGCGGGCGGAGGATGTTGTGTCCCTTTTTCCATTGGGCGCGGTCGCGGGGCGGTCTGAGGGGTTGCGTTGGCCGATAGATGGTCTTGCTTTCGCTCCCGGTCAGCGGATCGGTACGTCGAACCGGGCGTTGGGGCCTGTCCGCTTGTGGATGGAGGCACCCCGGATGCTCTTGATCCTGCCGCGGGCGCTCATGCCGGGGCTGGTTGCGGCACTGTTGCAGCCAACAGCCGCGCGGTGGCCCGCTCGCGCAGGATGATGTAGAGGCCTGCGGCGATGGTGATCGCGATGCCGACAGCGGCAAGGGGGTTCGGCAGATCGCCGAAGATCATCAGGCCCAGAAGTGTCGCCACGGGAATTTCGAGGTACTGCATCGGCGCGAGCGTGGCGGAGGGCGCAAACCGCAGCGACCATGTCATCAGCAGATGCGCCACGGTGCCGAGGCCGCCGAGACCGAGCAGCAGCGCCCATTGGCTCAGGTTGGGGGAGAGGGTGGTGAAGGACGGAACCTCCCACAAACTGCCGAGTGCCAGGAGGGGCAGCATGATGACCACGGCCATGACACCGCTGACGGCCTGAAGGCCGATCGGGTCCGTCTGTTTGGCGATCTGGCGCGTGACCAGCATGAAGACCGAAAAATTGGCCGCGACAAAAACCGGCAGGAGCGCAGGCCAGCCGACATTGGCGAAGCTGGGCTGGATCACCAGCAAGGTTCCGATAAATCCCACGATGCACGCCGCAAGCCGGCGCGGTCCGACTTCCTCGTCCAGCACATATTTGCCGAGAATGAGCATGAAGAATGGCATGACGAAGACGATTGCGATCGCATCCGCCAGCGGCAGATAACCCAGCGCCAGGAACATGGCGGCGATGCCGATGATATGCAGGACTGTCCGCAACAGCGTCAGCCAGAGCACGCGCCCCGACATGCGCCACATCCGACCGCCAAGCCAGACCAGCGGAATCAGCAGAACGGCCTGAAGCGCGAAGCGGATCAGAACGACCTGACCAATCGGCACCGAGCCTCCCAACAGCTTTGCCACCGCGTCGCCCATCGGGGCGACGACGCAGAAACCCAGCATCAGAAGGATGCCTATGATCGGACGGTCCTGAGTCATGCCGACGGTTTAGCCAAGGAAATCACGCGGTGCAACCATTGGTTGATGTCTTGTGCGGATATCTCGCTTGCGGCGATTGAAGGACGGCTTCCGGAGATACGAACTCATGCGCGGTCTGTCGGTCCGTGGATGACGAAGGTCATGGGGTGCGTACCTCTATCATGACCTTTCGGACGTGACCTGAGACCCCATGCGTCAGGCGGCGGGCAGGCTGAGCTTGACCTGATTGCGCCCTCGGCCCTTGGCCGCATAAAGGGCGCGGTCGGCTTCTTCGAGCAAGGCAGTGCCGCTTTTGTCCGTCTGCTCGGGCGCGGTGCTGTGCGCGCCGCCGATGGCCATGCCGATGCTGATGGTCACGTTCACCGGCGCGTTGCTGCCCGGCACGGTAAACGGCGTGGAGGAGATGTCGCCGCAGATGCGAAGTGCTGCGATCTGGGCTTCGGGCAGGGTGGTGCCGGGCATGATCACCATGAATTCCTCGCCGCCCGTCCGGGCAACCATGTCCGTGCTGCGCAAAGCGCGGCGCAAGCGACGCCCGACTTCCACCAGGACCGCGTCACCGGAGGCGTGGCCGTAGATGTCGTTGATCCGCTTGAAGTGATCCAGATCGGCGGCCATCACGGCAAAACTTCGTCCCGTGGCGCAGGCGTGTTCCGCAATCCGTTCGAGGTGAGGCATGGCGTAGCGCCGGTTGTAGAGACCGGTCAGCGGGTCGAAGACAGCGGCCTGCAGCCCGGTGCGTACCGTCGCGCGAAGCCGTTCGCCCATGCGCTTGCGCCGGATCACCGAACGCACCCGCAGCGACAATTCCAAGGGATCGAAGCCGTGGGTCATAAGATCGTCAGCGCCAAGATCGAGAGCATTTGCCCCAAGCGCCGGATCGGGCCGGGTCTGCAGGACGATCACCCCGGTGTGCCGCGCCTGGGCATTGGCGCGCAGCACGCTGATCAGGCGCAGGTCTTCCGTCGCTGCGGCAGCGTCTTCCGGCAGGATCAGCACGACCACATCGGGCAACTTGTCGGCGGTCATCTGTTCCATCACCGCGACACTGCTCGACTGGCTGAGCCGGGCATGCAGCACGGGTCGAAGTTGCGCCGCGTATTTCTGAAGACTGCCGCGGTCGGCGCCGACGAGGACGCAATGCCCCTGGCCTTCAAAGTCGCTTTCAGGTTCGGCGAGCCCCATGGCGCGGCAGGTATCCTCGCGCATCTGCCATTCTGCGGCGGCATTGTGGGCGCGGATCAGACTGCGGACGCGTCCCAGCAGAAGGGTTTCATCCACCGGATGGCGCAACACGTCGTGTACCCCGGCCTCAAGCGTGGCGATACGCGCCTCGGCAGAGGTCTGGCAGCCGATTGCGATGATGGGAATATGCGAGGTCTGAGGGGACTGCGCCAGACTGCGGCGAAGCTGGGCCGCATCGCCATCGGGCAGGGACAGCGCGCAGATCACCAGATCGGGCAGGTCGGACCGTGCGGAGGCGATCGCCCCCTCCATGCTTGCGGCGTAGGCCACGTCATAAAAGGCCTTTTTCAGCTTTACCTTGAGCACGATGCGGTTGGTCGCGATCGGATCGACGATGAGGATTTTGCCCTGCATGGCTTAGGCCTTCGCGAATGACTGATATAGATATTCCATGCCCCGATATTTGTGCGTATTGGTTAATAAAGCGTTTCCAGAACATAGAAATCAACGGACCGACCCATGACCCCATCGCGGGAATCCGCCGAAACACTCGCGTTGCAGGCGCTCGGATGGCTGGCGGCGAACGACGATCTGCTGCCGGTCTTTCTGGGCAGCACCGGCGCGTCCGAAGCCGACGTGCGTGCGCGTGCCGAAGACCCGGTCTTTCTTGGTGCCGTGCTTGATTTTCTGATGCTGGACGATGCCTGGGTTATCGGATTCTGCGATGCGCAGGCACTGCCCTACGCGCGGATCATGCAGGCCCGGGCGGCCTTGCCGGGCGGTGAACAGGTGAACTGGACATGAACGACATCAAGGGCATCGTCTTTGACAAGGACGGCACGCTTTTCGATTTCGCAAAGACCTGGGAGGCCTGGGCCAGATCCTTTCTGCTGCGTCTGTGCGACGGTGATCTGGTTCGTGCCGCCGGGATCGGCAAGGTCATTGAATTCGACCTTGAAACCAACAGGTTCGCGCCCACCAGTGTCGTGATCGCGGGCACACCCGGCGAGGTGACGGATGTGCTGCTGGACCATTTCCCGGGGATGAGCCGTTCCGCGCTGCATGACGTGCTGAACGAAGAGGCGGAAAAAGCGCCGCAAGAGCCTGTTGTCCCGCTGCGCCCCTTTCTGGAAGGGTTGCGCCGACGCGGGATCGCGCTGGGCGTGGCGACGAACGATGCGGAAAAGCCCGCGTTGGCGCATCTGGACACCGCTGGCGTCACCGATCTTTTCGATTTCATCGCCGGATACGATTCGGGCTTTGGCGGCAAGCCGCAGCCGGGGCAGCTTCTGGCATTTGCGCGGGCGGCGGACCTTGATCCGGCCGACTGCCTCATGGTGGGTGACAGCACCCATGATCTGCGCGCGGGTGCGGCTGCAGGGATGACCTGCATCGCGGTGCTCACAGGACTGGCGTCAGAGCGTACTCTCGCCCCCTTTGCCGACACGGTCCTGCCGGATATCGGACATCTGCCGCGTTGGCTGGACGACAGGCAAAGCTGACCGGGTAAAAACGACACATGCTGTCGCCAACGGAAAGGCCGCGGGTCCGAGGTTGAGGCCTTCTGAGCACATCTTCAGGAGGGACCGACCATGACAGAGGCAGCCACCAAACGCAGGACACGCGGCGGCGGACGTGCAGGGGCCAAGGACCGGCGCGGCACCTCGGTGATCGAGCAGATGCCCTGGAACCCGCCTGTCAACATCGACCGTCCGACAGAACCGCTTGGCCCGGAAGGTGTCGAGGCGATCCACGATGGCGCGATGCGTATTCTCGAAGAGATCGGGATCGAGTTCCTGAACGCGGAGGCGGTGGAGATTCTGCGCAAGGCAGGCTGCACCGTGAATGGCGAGAACGTGCGCATGGGCCGCGATTTCGTGATGGAATGGATCGGCAAGGCCCCGTCCGAGTTCACGCTGACTCCGCGCAATCTGGATCGCAAGATCACCGTGGGTGGCAAGAACCTGCTGTTCGGCAACGTGTCGTCGCCGCCGAACTACTGGGATATGTCGATCGGCAGGAAGGTCGCGGGCACCCGTGAGCAATGCAAGGATCTGCTGCGGCTGACGCAGTATTTCAACTGCATCCACTTCGCCGGTGGCTATCCGGTTGAACCGTGCGACATCCACGCCTCCGTGCGCCATCTGGACGTTCTTTTTGACAAGCTGACCCTGACCGACAAGGTGATGCACGCCTATTCGCTGGGGGCCGAACGGGTCGAGGATGTGATGGAGATGGTGCGCATCGCGGGCGGCCTGACCCATGCGGAGTTTGACGCATCGCCGCGGATGTACACCAACATCAACTCGACCTCGCCGCTGAAACACGACTTTCCGATGATGGACGGCTGGATGCGCATGGCGCGGCGCGGGCAGGGGCTGGTCGTGACGCCATTCACCCTGGCGGGCGCGATGGCGCCGGTGACCATGTCGGGTGCCGTGGCGCAGTCGCTGGCAGAGGCGCTTTGTGCCGTGGTGCTGGCGCAGATCATCCGGCCGGGGTGTCCGGTGGCCATCGGAACCTTCACCTCGAATGTCGATATGAAGTCGGGCGCACCGGCTTTCGGTACGCCGGAATACATGCGTGCCACCCAGATGACAGGGCAGATGGCGCGGTACTACAACCTGCCCCTGCGGTCCTCTGGGGTATGCGCGGCCAATGTGCCCGACGGGCAGGCGATGTGGGAAACCTCGAATTCGCTCTGGGCGGCCGTGCAGTCGGGCACCAACATGGTCTACCACGCCGCAGGCTGGCTGGAAGGCGGGCTGATCGCGTCGCCAGAGAAGTTCATCATGGACTGCGAAGTGTTGCAGCACATCCAGCGCTACATGCAGCCCGAAATCTGTGCGACCGGCCCGGACGAGATTGCGCTGGACGCGATCAAATCCGTCGGAAACTCGGGGCATTTCTTCGGCATCCAGCACACCCAGGACCGCTACACGACGGCGTTCTACCAGCCGTTCCTGTCGGACTGGCGCAACTACGAAGGCTGGGAAGTCGCGGGCGGCGTCTGGACCGCCGAACGGGCGCATCACATGTTCAAGGAGATCGTCTCCAGTTTCGAGCCCCCCCCGATGGACGACGCGATCCGCGACGAACTGGCCGATTTCGTCGCCCGCCGCAAAACCGAAGGGGGAGCGCCGACCGACTTCTAGGTCGGAACTCACCCGCCGCACAGCACCCTTTACCAAGCACAATACCCATGCGGGCATCATCGCCGCTGGCGCACCACATACGGGAAAAACGCATACAATTCATTGTATTGGCGAAGTCTTAACTCCTTCCCGCGATAAAGGCTGCGGGGTTTGAAAGGAGTGGTCGGCCATGCATGGGCTCGTCAATCGAAGCATTCAGCTTTTTGTGAGCCATACCTATGGTGTGTCCAGATGGGAAGCGGTGGCCCGTCGGGCGGGGCTCGACTTTACCGAATTCGAAGGGATGCTGCGGTACAAGCAGACCTACACGCCGCAACTGCTGGATGCCGCCGCCGATGTGCTGGGCCGACCGCGCGAGGAATTGATGGAAGACCTTGGCGCGTTTCTGGTCTGTCATCCGGGCTTTGAGGCGGTGCGGCGGCTCCTGCGCTTTGGCGGGGTCGATTTTGTCGATTTCCTGCACTCCCTTGATGATCTCCACGACCGGGTGCGGCTTGCGGTTTCCGATCTGGAACTGCCGAAAGTGGAACTGCGCGTGAGCGGCGACGCGCAATTCACCCTGATCTGCGATGCGGAAGTGGTCGGGTATGGGCATGTGATGATGGGCGTCCTGCGCGCGATGGCCGATGACTACGGGGCGTTGGCGCTGCTGGATCACTCGGGCACCGCCAACGGCAGAGAAATGCTGTCGATCACCCTGATCGAAAACGAATTTGCCGAAGGCCGCAGTTTTGAGCTGGGAGCGCGTGTCGGATGACCGTGATTGCCGACAGCACCGCACTTGACGCACTCTGCCCGATGCACCTGATCCTCAACAATACGGGTCATATCGTGCACGCAGGTCCGATGCTGCAAAAGATCCGACCTGACGGCAGGCTTGTCGGGCAGCGTTTTCTGGAGGTGTTCGAGGTCAAAAGTCCGCGCAGGTTGTCATCTGTTTCCGATCTGCAGGGCATGGCGCATCACAAGCTGCGCCTCAAACTGCGTGAGCCGCCTTTCACCACCCTGAAGGGGATCCTCGTGCCCACGGGCGATGCGGATGGCCCCCATCTGGTCAACCTCAGCTTCGGCATCTCCATTCTGGACGCTGTGCGGGATTTTGCCCTGACCAATGCCGATTTTGCGGCCACCGATCTGGCCATTGAAATGCTCTACCTCGTCGAGGCCAAGACCGCCGCGATGGAGGCGTCTTACCGGCTCAACACGCGCCTGCAGGGGGCCAAGATCGCGGCGGAAGAGCAAGCATTTACCGATACGCTGACCGGTCTCAAGAATCGCCGCGCGCTGGATACCGTCCTGACGCGGTTGCTGTCGCAAAACGCATCCTTTGCGGTGATGCAGATTGATCTGGATTACTTCAAGACCGTGAACGACACGCTGGGACACGCGGCGGGTGATCACGTTCTGCAGCATGTGGCGCAGATCATGGTCGAGCAGACGCGCTCGCACGATCTGGTGGCGCGGGTGGGCGGCGATGAGTTCACCGTCGTGCTGCCCGATGTGCGATCCGACGACATCCTGCGGCGCGTCGGCCAACGGATCATCGAAAGGTTGGAAGAACCGATCCTGTTCCAGGGATCGGCCTGCAACATCTCGGCCAGTATCGGCACGGTGTGGATCCAATCGGGCGACAGCCCCCGGATGGAGGACGTCCTGTCGGATGCCGATGTGGCGCTCTATGCCTCCAAGCATGCGGGCAGGGCGACACAGACGCTCTATACCCCTGATCTGCGCAGGGCCACCCATGCGGTCGTCCCGCCATTCAAGGCGGAAGATTCCGTGGCGTAGCTGGTGGGCGCCTCACGGTGGCCAAACTGCCCCGCAGCGCCGCAAACCGAACAGGCGTGCTGGTCCGAGAGTGGACCGCACCGCTGAACTGGCGTATCGCAGCCCCATGAAAAGCCCCGGTCATATCCTGCGCCGTCTCTGGCAGCGTGGCGCGGAACGCCGCCGCCGCGCGCGGTTTGCACGCGCGGTGCGGCACCTGCATGGGCCGGTGGGCGACACGTTGCCTCAGGACGCCATTCTCGCAATCGTGCTGGTGCGCAACGGCGCGTATTACATGGATGCCTTTCTGGACCATTACCGCGCGATGGGCGTCACGCAGTTTGCCTTCATCGACAACGGATCGACCGACGACACGCTGGCGCGGGTCATGGCGGAACCGGATACGATCCTGGACCAATGCACGCTGCCGCTGGCCGGATACGAAGACCTGATCCGCCAGTATCCCGCCCAGACCTACGGACGCGACCGCTGGTGCCTTTATGTGGATATGGATGAGGTGTTCGATTTCGAAGGCCGCGCGCAGATCGGGCTGCCGGGGTTGATCGCCTATCTCGAGGGGCAGGGGGCGACCGCCTTTGTGGCCCAGATGCTCGAGATGTTCCCGAAGGCTCCACTGACGGCTGTCGCCAGCTTTTCCTACACGCAGTCGCTGGAAGAATTCGTCTATTTCGATCTCAGCGCTGTGCGCAAGTACGACTACCACAGCAGGGACATCCCCTTCTCGGACTTGCTGCGCGATAACCTCGTTCCCGACGACAGAGTGCAGTTCTGCTTTGGCGGGGTGCGCGGCAAGGTCTTTGGCGAAAACTGCTGTCTGACCAAACATCCGCTGATCTTCAACGGGCCGGGGGTCACGCCAGCGCCGCATCCGCATCTGTCCATGGGCGTGACCTGCGCCGAGATCACGGGCGTGATCAAGCACTACAAATTCGCGGGCGATACGGCGGCGCGGGATGCGGCCTCGCTCGGCTCCGGTGCTCTGGCGCATGGGGAGGACGCGGCGCGGGCGGCGGTGCTGACGGCGACGCCGGATGTGTCTCTCTTCTCGCTCGATGCGCGGCGCTGGAACCGGGTGGAACTGCTGATCCGCGCAGGATTCATTCTCGGCTCCGACCGCTACAGCGCCTATCTGGCAAAGGACAGCACATGAGCATCGCCGCCGTTGTCATCGGGCGCAACGAAGGGGCGCGGCTGGTCGCCTGCCTTGCCGCGTTGCAAGGGAAGGTGGCCCAGATCGTCTATGTGGATTCCGGCTCCACCGACGGATCGGTCGCAGCAGCACGAAAGGCGGGCGCAACGGTGGTCGCACTGGATCTGAGCCTTGGTTTCACCGCTGCGCGGGCGCGGAACGCTGGCATGAAGGTCGTGGCTGAAGGCGCTGAATTCATACAGTTTCTGGACGGTGACTGCGTCCTGCGCGATGGATGGATGGACATTGCCACGGCGTTTCTGCACGACAACCCGGATGTCGCCGTGGCCTGCGGCCGCCGCCGCGAACGCTTTCCCGAAGCGTCCGTCTACAACAGGATGATCGACGCGGAATGGGACACGCCTGTCGGCGAGACCAAGGCCTGCGGCGGTGATGCCTTGATGCGTCTGTCAGCCCTGCGCGCGGTCGGGGGCTACCGCGACAGCCTGATCGCGGGCGAGGAACCGGAGCTGTGCCTGCGGCTGCGGCAGGCGGGATGGAAGGTCTGGCGGCTCGATGCGGAAATGACATGGCATGACGCGGCGATCACGCGGTTCGGGCAATGGTGGCAACGTGCCGTGCGGGCGGGCCATGCCTTTGCCGAAGGGGCGGCGTTGCACGGTGGTCCGCCCGAACGGCACTGGGTGGGCGAGACGCGGCGCGCGCTGATCTGGGGCGCTGCCTTGCCTCTCGTGATCCTGCTGGGAACGGTCTTTGCCAGCCCCTGGGCGCTGCTGATCCTTGTCTATCCCCTGCAACTCTTCCGGTTGGCACGCCGGGGCGGGTTGACCTGGGCGTTCTTCACGCTGTTGGGGAAATTTCCGGAAGCATTGGGCGTGCTGCGCTATTACCGCAAGCGATTGACCGGGGGCAGAAGCGCGATCATCGAATACAAGTGACCTAGCCGCGTTGCCGCCAGGCCTGCATCGTCAGACCCGGCAGGATGGCAAGGCATTTGGCATAGCGCGGCACCATGCGCCTTGGTTGCTGCAGCGCCCGCCAAAGCCATTCCAGCGCCAGTTTCCGCATCCAGAGCGGTGCACGCTGCTGATCGCCCGAGAGAAAGTCCAACCCCGCCCCGATGGATGCAAAGCCGACCGACGGCGCTTTGGCCCTGCCACGGGCGGCAAAAATCTCTTGTTTGGGCGCACCAAGGGCAATGAAACACATCCCCGCGCCGCTGGCTTCTATGTTCGTCAAAATTGCATCCGCGCCCGCGCCTTCGGGGTCGAACCCGTAGGGCGGCGCGTGCAGGTAGCTGACGGTCAATCCGGGCACGCGGGACTGCAGGGCGGCTTTCGCCCCCGCAAGTGCGGCGTCCGAGCTGCCGACCAGGGCGATGGACACACCGATTTCGGCGCAAAGGGTGCAGATCGGGATGATCAGATCCGAGCCGGGCATCAGCTCGACCGGCGTGCCCGCCAGTGCGGAGAGCCAGACCACGGGCCGACCATCGGCCACCACCAGATCCTGCGCACGGTAGGCGGTCAGAAAGGCGGGATCGACAGGCAGTTTGGTCAGATGATCCAGATTCAGCGTGGCCAATGCAAAACCGCTGCGGTCGGCGAACCGGCTGCGCAGGCTGCGAAACAATGCCGCGCGGGTGGGGATATTGATCTCCACCTGATGGTGTGTTTTGCCAAATTTCAAACCGGACCTCGGGGGTGACCTGTTGCCAATCGGTTGCAGTTTGAAAGCGCGGGTTCCTGAAAATTGATGTATTCCATAGGCTTGCCTTCAACTTCTCATCCCGCCTCCACGGCTTTCGGTGAACCTAGCGGGATGACAGGGATCAGGCCAAGTGCTATTTTCATCCCTCAACCGAGGAGCGACACAAGGCGGCAATGGGAAACCCACTTGCATATCTGATGCTGGCGATCTGGCCGTTCGTCTGTCTGGTGCTGTTTCGCACCCAAAAGATCGAGCGGGCGCTGATCTGGTCGATCCTTGGCGGATACCTGTTCTTGCCGCCTCTGACGGAGTTCAACCTGCCGCTGGTGCCGGGAATGGACAAGGTGACGATCCCCAATCTGTCCGTGCTGTTGATCGTTGCCTTCGGGATGAAACAAAAGCTGACGCTGTGGCCCGAAAGCAGGGTGGCGTTGCTGCTGGTCGTGGGTCTGGTTCTGTCTGCGGTGCCGACAGTGCTGACCAACGGCGATCCGATCACCTTCGAGGTGCTGCGCGGAACCGGGCCTATCGTCTTTCTGATTGATCAGCTGCCCGGCCAGTCGGTGCGCGACGTGGGCTCGGTGCTGATCGCGCAGGTGCTGACGGTGGTGCCCTTTCTGCTGGCGCGACAGTTCCTGTCAAGCGAGGACGGTCTGCGCGAATTGCTGCTGGCCTTCTTCGTCGGCGGTCTGGTCTATTCCATCCCGTCCCTGCTCGAGATTGCGTTGAGCCCGCTGATCAACATCTATGTCTACGGCTTTTTCCAGCATTCCTTTGAACAGATGGTCAGACAGGGGGGGTACCGGCCCATCGTGTTCCTGCCGCACGGGCTGTGGCTGGCGCTTTTCGTCTGCATCAGCGTGATGTCGGCTGCGGCGCTGACCCGCACGGCACCGGTTGTGGACCGCTGGAAGATGACGCTGCTGATGGGGTATCTCGCGGTCTTGTTGCTTCTGTGCAAGAGTTTCGCGTCGATTGCCTACGGAATGGCGATCACACCTGTGGTTCTCTTCGCCCCGGTGCGGTGGCAGATCAGGCTCGCGGTCCTCATGGCCTTTGTCGCGGTCGCCTATCCGATGCTGCGCAACTTCCACCTGATCCCGCTGGATGCCGTGCTGGCCAAGGCCGAAGCGATCAGTGCAGAGCGCGCCGCATCGCTCGGCTTTCGCTTCAACAACGAAGAACAACTGCTGGCACGGGCGGCGGAAAAGCCGTGGTTCGGTTGGGGGGGCTGGGGACGAAGCCTGGTCCGAGACCCCGAAACCGGCATAATTCTGACCATCCCGGATGGCCGCTGGATCATCGTCTTCGGCACCTTCGGCTGGCTGGGCTACATCAGCGAATTCGGCCTTTTGGCCTTTCCCGTCGTCTTGCTGTGGTGGTCGATCAAGAAGGGGGACGCGGTGTCTCCCTACGTTGCACCCCTCTGTCTGATCCTCGGTGTCACGATGATGGACATGCTCCTGAACGCCACGCTGACACCGATCACCTGGCTGACCGCCGGTGCGATTCTCGGCCACGCCGAGCAGCGGCTGCCCCGCGCGCGGCAGTCTCCGCGCTATGCCCTGTCAAGCGGGGCGATGGCAGCGCGGCCGGTGCCGAAAACCAAGCGGACCGTTCTGTGAGCAGACCCTCGGGGGGCAGGACAGCGCCATTTGTTGCCAATGCGGCAATAAATCCGGACGAATGCGTCGATTGTTGTGATATTCCCCTGAGATATGGGGGCCTGAATGCCTTAAATTCCGCTCAAACCTGCATAAATAGAGCGATGTGGCATAAAAATGCCCAGATTGGCCGCTAGGCCACGTGTGTAAGCGTTGATGACCCAAGGGGGCTCGGGCTCGGCATCGCCGGGCTTCGGGATGAGTTAAGACAGATGACGTCTTCTGCAAAGCGCCCGGATCGGGGCGAAGACATTGCGATTGTTGGCCTTTCGGTCAACGTCCCCGGTGCCGCCGGGGTGGACGCCTATTGGGCGAACCTGCGCGATGGTGTGGAATCGATCCGCCGTCTGACCGAGGAAGAACTGCGTGCCGCCGGCGAGAGCGCCGAGAACATCGCCCGCAAGACCTATGTCCCCGCTGCCGCCGTGCTGGACGGCTACGACACGTTTGACGCCGACTTCTTCGGTTTTTCTCCGAAAGACGCGGCCATCCTCGACCCCCAGCACCGCAAATTCCTCGAAGTCGCGTGGGAGGCGATGGAGCAGGCGGGTCATCCGCCCGAGACCATTCCCGGTCCGATCGGTGTCTATGCCGGTTGCGGCATGGGGAGCTATTTCTACTTCAACATCTGCTCGAACCCCGATCTGGTTGACGATGTGGGCATGTTCCTGTTGCGCCACACTGGCAACGACAAGGATTTCCTGTCCACCCGTGTCAGCCATGTCTTCGACCTCAAAGGACCGTCGATCAACCTGCAAACCGCCTGTTCCACGTCATTGGTGGCGATCCACTATGCCTGTCAGGCCTTGCGGGCGGGCGAGGTGGACATGGCGCTGGCGGGCGGTGTCACCATCGAATTGCCGCAGGGGCGGGGCTATGTCTTCAAGGAAAACGAGATCCTGTCGCCGGACGGGCATTGCCACGCCTTTGACCACCGCGCCCAGGGTACGGTTTTCGGTTCTGGCGCGGGGGCGGTTGCCCTGCGGCGGCTGAGTGATGCGATTGCGGACGGTGATCATATCTGGGCTGTGATCAAGGGCTCTGCCATCAACAATGACGGGGCGGCCAAGGCGGGCTATCTTGCCCCTTCCGTGGACGGGCAGACGCAGGCCATCACAAAGGCGCTGGAGGACGCGGGCGTGGCCGCGCAGACCATCGGCATGGTCGAATGCCACGGCACCGGCACCTATCTGGGGGATCCCATCGAGGTCGCCGCGCTGACAGAGGCGTTTCGCGCACAGACGGACGCCACGGACTTCTGCCGCATCGGATCGGTCAAGACCAACATCGGCCATCTGGATACCGCCGCCGGGGTTGCGGGACTGGCCAAGGCCACGCTGTCGCTGCATCATGGACAGATACCGCCATCGCTTGGGTATGAAGCCCCGAACCCCGCCATTCCCTTCGCGGGATCGCCGTTCCGCGTGAACGATGCGCTGACCGATTGGAAGAAAGCCGATACACCCCGCCGCGCGGCCATCAACGCGCTGGGCGTGGGTGGCACCAACGCGCATATGATCCTCGAAGAAGCGCCCGAGCGCGCCGCATCCGAGGAAAGCGACTGGCCGTTCCAGCCGCTTGTGATCTCAGGCGCGTCCAAGGCCGCACTCGACGCCAATGCCGCGGCCCTTGCCGCGCATCTGCGCGCCCACCCCGAACAGCCGCTCGCCGATATCGCGCATACGCTGAAAAACGGCCGTCGCGCCTTTGACAAACGCCGCGTCGTTGTGGCCGAAACCCATGAAGAGGCCGCAGCGCTGCTCGAACAGAACGACAGCCGCCGCGTGTTTTCACATGAGGCGCTGGGCGACAGACCGGAGGTGGTTTTCATGTTCCCCGGCGGCGGGGCCCAATACGCGGGCATGGCGCGCGATCTCTACGAGACGGAGCCTGAATTCGCCGACTGGATGGACCGTGGGCTGGATCACCTCGCACCCCAGCTTGATTACGACATTCGTGCGCTTTGGCTTCCCGAGGCCGGACAGTCGGATGAGGCTGCGGAGCGGCTCAAGAAGCCTTCCGTGCAATTGCCCCTGATCGCCATCGTCGAATACGCTCTGGCGAAACTCTGGATGTCCTGGGGCGTGCACCCCACCGCGATGGTCGGGCATTCCATGGGCGAAAACGTCGCCGCTTGCCTTGCCGGCGTGATGACGTTCGAGAACCTGATTGATCTCGTGCTTCTGCGCGGACGGCTTTTTGACGAAGTGCCCGCTGGCGGGATGCTGTCGATCTCGGCACCGCTTGATGCGATCACACCGCTTCTGGGCGACGATCTGGACATCGCATCGGTCAACGCGCCCGAACTCATTGCCGTCTCGGGCCCACAGGCGGCCTTGGACGCGATGATGGACCGGCTGAACGCCGCTGGCCTTCAGCACCAGCGCATCGCCATCGACATCGCCGCGCACAGCCGGATGCTGGCACCGATCCTTGAACGCTATCGCAGCTTTCTTGAAGACCTCGACCTGCAAGCGCCGCAAATGCCTTTCGCCTCGAACCGGTCCGGTCAGATGATCACGGCAGAGGAAGCGACCGACCCGGACTACTGGGTCGGGCAGTTGCGCAATACCGTGCAGTTTGCCGACTGTATCACCACCCTCAGCGCCCCGCGCCGCCGCGTGTTTCTCGAGGTCGGTCCGGGCAAGGCTCTTTCCGCACTGGCACAGATGAGCGAAAGCGTGGCGGCATCGCAGGTGCTGTCGACCCTGCGCCATCCCGATCACGACATCGCGGACGATATGTATTTCATGACCGTGATCGCCCGCCTCTGGGCCTGCGGCGTGAATGCGGACTGGACGCAGATCTGGGGGGAGGCGCGGCGCAATCGCGTGGTGCTGCCAACCTACCAGTTTCAACGCAGCCGGTATTTCATCGAACCGGGCAGCGCCGCTGTGGCGGTCCAGGGTCCAGCCTTGACCCGTCTGCCAAACCTCGCGGATTGGGGATCGGTGCCTGCATGGCGGCCCCGTTTTGCCGATATCGACCTGGATATCACCACCGATCTGGCCGACACCCCGCTGACCTGGCTGATCTTTGCAGATGCGCAAGGGGTGGCGGCACCCGTCACCAGACGTCTGAGGGACGCGGGCCACCGGGTGATTTCAGTGCGGGCGGGCGATGCATTCGCTCGGACGGATGACACCACCTACACCCTTGCCCCGGAACAGGGGCGCGGGGGATACGACCAACTGGTCGCCGCGCTGAAAGAGCGCGACATGATGCCCGACCGCATCGGGCATTTCTGGCTTACCGACGATCATGTGGAACCCCGCCCCGGTAGCAGCGTCTTTGACCGCAACCTCGAACAGGGGTTCTGGAGCCTGACGTGGCTGGCACAGTCGCTGTCGGAAACAGGTCTGGACACACCCCTGCATCTGGCCGTGTTCACGGCTGGTGCCGCGCAGGTCCGCGATGAGGCGGTGCCGCATCCCGAAGAAGCCATGATCGCTGGCCCCGTGGGCGTGTTTGCCCGCGAACTGCCCGGTGTGACCTGTGCGCAGATCGACATCGAACCTCTGGAAAGCGCTGCGCCAACGCAGGCAGGCTGGTTCGCGAAACCGGCAGCGGCCCCCGCGACCGACGACGCGTTGACCGACCGCCTGCTCGAAGACCTGCTGGCCGCCCCGGCGCATACCGTCGCGGCCTATCGCGGCGAAAAGCGGTTCGAAATGGGCTACCGCAGCGTCCCGCTGACGGACGATCAGACGCCTGCTTTCCGCGATGGCGGTTGTTACCTGATCACCGGAGGCTTTGGCGGCATCGGCCAGACGCTTGCCGCCGACATCCTGCGTCAGCACAGCGCCAAGGTGGTGTTGCTGAGCCGCGATCCCCTGCCGCCGCGCGAGGCCTGGGATGCGTATCTGTCGAAGAACGGCACCCGTGACCGGACCGCCCGCCGCATCCGTGCGGTGATGCGCCTTGACGAACTGGCTGCGGTCTCGGGCGGTCGCGTCGACGTCGCCGCTGCGGATGTGGCCAACCTGGCGCAGATGCGCCGGGTGATTGGCGATCTGACCAGCCGTGCCGGCGGGTTGACGGGCGTGATCCACGCGGCGGGCCGGCTTGACGATGCACCGATGCTGGCCAAGACCGACGCACAGATGGAAGCCGTCCTGTCGCCCAAGGTGCAGGGCCTGCGGGTGCTGGACCAATTGCTGCCCGACGGCAGCATCGAATTTCTGGTTCTTTTCTCCTCCACCTCGACCGCGACACGGTCGGCAGGGCAGACGGATTACGTCGCCGCTAACGCATGGCTGAACGCCTTCGCTGCGGCACGGCGGCATGGCAAGACCCGCGTGGTTGCGGTGAACTGGGGCGTCTGGGCGGATGTCGGCATGGCCGCCACGGCGCTTGGCGGCGCGGCCAGCGATGTCCTGCCGCCCCGTGCGCTGAATGCAGCGTTGCTGCGGACCGTCGGCGCGGACGATGCCGGTCATCCGGTCTTTGCCGCGCCCCTTGCCGCAAGCGATTGGGTGCTGGATCAGCACCGGACCAAGGACAAGCGCGCGATCCTGCCGGGCACCGCCTATGTCGAATTGCTGGCCGAAGCAGCGGCGGCGCAGGGCCTGACTGGTTTCGACATCAGCGATCTTTACTTCCTGCGGGCCATGCCGGTCGAGGATGCAACAACACGCGACATGCGCCTTACGCTGCGGCCCGAAGGCAGCGGTTTTGCCGCCGAATTGCGCAGCGATTGCACGTTGCAGGGCAAATCCGGTTGGCAATTGCACGCGCAGGCGTCGCTTGCGCCCCTGACCGAAGCGCAGCCCGCGCCGCTTGATCTGGCGGCGATCTCTGCCCGCTGTGGCACAGCGCTGGTGGCCCCTTCGAACGACCGCCTGCGCTCGCCTCAGGAAGCGCATCTGAATTTCGGCCCTGCGTGGCATGTGCTGAAAGAGACCCGGATGGGCAAGGGGGAGGGGATCGCCACGCTCGCGCTGTCCGGTGCACCGGAGGACGGAAGCGTCGCAGAACCTCTGCTGCACCCCGGTCTTCTGGACATGGCCACCGGCTGGGCCATCGCACTGGCACCTGACTACACCGATACGCATCTCTGGGTGCCGGTGTCCTACGGGTTGATCCGCGTGCACAGGCCGCTGACGGCCGAAATCCGGTCCTGGGTCCGCGTCAGCGATGCGGGGCAGGGCGGTTTCGCCCGCTTTGACGTGACGCTCACCGATCCCAAGGGCGACGTTCTGGTCGAGGTCAGGGATTTCGCCATGAAGCGGCTGGAAGGCGGTCTGACTGCCAGCCCGCTGACAGCCGCCGAGGTCGTGTTTGACGATGAGGGCGACACGCCAGACAACCGCAGTCCCGCCGAGGAACGGCTGGCCTATCTGGTGTCGCAAGGTATCCGCGCGGAAGAGGGGCCGGAGGCTTTGCGCCGGGCGCTGGCGCTCAATCGTCCTCAGGTCATGGTCTCTTCCTTGCCGCTGGACGGTCTGATCGCGCAGGCCAATGAGCCCACACAGGCCCCTGTCACCGCCGGACAATCCTTCGAGCGTCCCGATCTGGACGGCTCCTATGTTGCTCCGCGCAACGGGATCGAGGAACGGCTGGCCGAGATCTGGCAGGGCCTTTTGGGCGTCAGCCCGGTCGGGGTCGAGGACAGCTTCTTTGACCTGGGCGGGCATTCCCTGATCGCCGTGCGCCTGTTCGCAACGGTAAAGCGCGAGTTCAAGGTCGAATTCCCGATTTCCGTTCTGTTCGAGGCGCCGACGATCGCGAAATGCGCGGCCCTGATCGCGGCCGAAACCGGCCAGACCGATGTGGCCGCCTCTGGGGCGGCGGATGCCGTGCCGGTGCGCCGTCAGGAATTTCTGGTCCCGCTCAATCAAAGCGACCGCACCGACGCGGCACCGCTGTTTCGTCGTGGCGGGGATGTTCGGCAATGTGCTGAACCTGCGCCATCTGGCGCTGCCCCTGAGCGAGACGCGGCGGGTGTTCGGCGTTCAGGCCCGCGGTCTGATCGGCGATACGCCACCGCACCGGGATGTGGCGGAAGCGGCACGGGATTATCTGGCCGAGATCCGTCACATGCAGCCCAAAGGCCCGTATCTGCTGGCGGGCTATTCCGGCGGCGGGATCACCGCCTACGAGATGGCGCAGCAGCTGCGCGCGGCGGGCGAAGAGGTTGCCGCACTTGTGCTGCTCGACACGCCGTTGCCGGTGCGGCCAAGCCTTAGCCGTGCGGACAAGGCCCTGATCAAGCTGGCGGAAATCCGCAGCAAGGGACCGGGCTATCTGATCGAGTGGGCGCGAAATCGCTGGGAATGGGAGAAAGCAAAACGGGCTGGTGCCCCTGTGAAACACAAGCACAGCCGCAGGTGCAGAGTTCAACAACATCGCCGTGCGTGATGCGTTTCTTGCAGCGGTCGGCAGCTATGACACGCCAACCTGGGACGGCCCGCTGACCCTGTTCCGCCCGCCGCTGGACCGGCACTGGGCCGTGACCGGCGGCCAGTTCGTCAGCCGTGAAAAGGAATACGTGCTGGAAGACAACGATTGGCGCAAGTACGCGCCGCAAATCGAGGTGATCGAAGTGCCCGGCGACCATGTCAGCATGGTGCTGGCCCCCAATGTCACGACACTTTCCCATGAGTTGGCCGAAGTGATCGCACGAGGGTTGGCCACCCGGCAGGACGATGCGGATTGGCCGCAGGCGACGGCAGCGGAATGAGCGGCCCAGGCACCCCTTCGGTTCTGGTGATCGTGCTGAACTTTCGCACCGCCAAGATGACCCTGCGCGCGGTCGAGGCCGCCCTGGCCGATATGCCCGCGCGGGCCGAACTGGTGATCGTCGACAATGCATCGGGCGATGGCTCGGCAGAGGTGCTGGCGCAGGCGATCACGGCGCGGGGCTGGGACAAGGACAACCGCGTGCGGCTGATCCTGTCGCCGGTAAACGGCGGCTACGGTGCGGGCAACAACATCGGTCTGCGCGCGTCAATGGCCGACGGGTCCGCGCCGGATTACTTCTATCTGCTCAATTCCGACGCGTTTCCCGACGCAGGGTGCCTGCCTGCGCTGATCGCGCATCTTGAGGCGACACCCAAAGCCGGTCTTGTCGGCAGCCATGTGCGCGGCGAGGACGAAGTCCCTCACACGACTGCCTTCCGCTTCCCGACGATCGCGGGGGAGTTCGAAGCCGCAGCGCGGACCGGACCGATCACAAAGCTGCTGCGCGGGTCGGTGATCGCACCTGATCTGCCAACCCGGAAGACGCAGGTGGACTGGGTCGCGGGCGCGAGTGTGCTGATGCGCGCCGCGATGCTGCAAGAAGTCGGCCTGTTCGACGAGACGTTCTTTCTTTATTTTGAGGAAACCGACCTGATCCGCCGTGCGGCGGTGGCTGGATGGGAATGCTGGTATCTGCCGCAGGTGGGCGTTGTCCATATCGGCTCGGTTTCCACAGGCATGAAGGCCTGGGGGCGTGTGCCGGAGTACTGGTTCGCATCGCGCCGACACTACTTCGTCAAGAACCACGGACGCGCCTATGCGGCTGCCGCGCTGGTCGCGAAACTGGCAGGTGGTGCTGTCCATGGCCTGCGTTGCGCGGTGAGTGGTGCGGAACGCCAGGACCCGCCCGGATTTTACCGCGATCTTCTGCGCCACGGCATCGGATTGCCCATGCGCGCGGGCCCCAAGGCCCAGCCGACCGTCCGCATTTCGGAGGAAAAACCATGACCGCCACGTTCAATCCCAAAGGCATCAGCGCCATTCTGATGGGCGACGAATCCCTGACCATCGCCTGCGGTGACATGATCCTGGCGGGCGGGCACCATCTGAGCGCCGTCGTCACCCGGGACACGGCAGTCAGCGTCTGGGCGGAGGGCAAGGGATTGCCCGTACTGGCGGCACCGCGTGATCTTGATCGGCGCTGGCGTGGCGGCGGACTGGCTGCTCAGCATCGCCAACCTGCGGATGATCCCGGCGGAGGTGCTGGCCCTGCCTGCCAAAAGGCGCGATCAACTTTCACGACGGTCCCTTGCCGCGATATGCGGGTCTGAACACCCCCGCCTGGGCGATCATCAACGGCGAAACGTCGCACGGCGTCAGTTGGCACATGATCGAGGGCGGCGTGGACGAAGGCGATCTGCTGGCACAGGTCACGGTGCCGATTGCCGAAAGGGAAACGGCGCTCAGCCTGAACTCCAAATGCTATGCCGCCGGGATGGAGAGTTTCGCTGCCGTTCTCGCACAGCTCGAAGCGGGTGTTCTGGAGCGGACACCGCAAGACCTGAGCCAGCGCAGCTATTTCGCACGGGACCAGCGCCCGGCACATGCGGGCGTTCTGGATTTTCACGCGCCTGCCGAAAGGCTGGATGCCTTGGTGCGCGGGCTCGATTTCGGCAACTACGCAAATCCGCTGACGGTCCCGAAGCTGGCGGTCAACCAGCGTTTCTTGAGGGTCGGGTCGCTGTCGGTCCGTCCCGAGCAGCAGGGGGCGCCCGGTGTGGTGCTCGCGGTGACCGCAGACAGCATCGCCGTCGGCACGGCGACCGAGGCCGTGGTGCTGACCGGCTTGACCGATCTGGACGGACAGAGCGTCGATCTCACCGCGCTGGTGGCTGAAGGGGATGTGATCGACGCGGCCACAGTGCCTGATGTGCCGGTCAAGGATGAAGCCTTGTGGCAGGGTAAACTGCTGAACCATGCCGCGCTGAAACTGCCGCTCGTGAAAGCGACAGGCGAGGGCCAGGGCCTGCAAAAACACCCTCTTTCGGTGCCACAGGAAACGCTGGCCGGCAGACGGGTTGCGGCGGCGGCCCTGTCGCTGCTGAAAAGTGCCGGTGTTCAGGCAGGACGCCTTGCTGTGGCGCAGGTCACGTCACATCCTTTGGCTGCCGATTGGCTGCCGCTGACCATCGCCGCCACGGCAGATACCTCTTTCGCAGATGTGACCGCCGATATCGAGGCGCAGTTGGACCGCATCGCGCAGAGTGACGGCATGGCCCGCGATCTGGTGCTACGGCATCCCGCTTTGGGGGGCGACCCGCTGCCGCAGGTGGCGCTTTCGCTGACCGACACGCCACTCGCAGGTGCAGCGCTGACGCTGTGCCTCGGCGACACACCGTATCTGGCCTACGACAACAGCCGCGTCTCCACCGACGCAGCCGGGCTGATCGCGGACAGGATCGAGACTGCCCTCAGAAACGCCAGCACCGCCGAGACCTGCGATGCGCTGTGGGTCATGCCCGAAAGCGAAGAGCAGCGCCTGCTGCGCGATTGGAACGCGACCGACCGCGCATATGACCGCACCACGATCCACGCCGCTTTCGAGGCGCAGGTGGCCCGTACACCGGATGCCACCGCCGTCGTTTTTGAGGACACCCACCTCAGCTACGCGGACCTGAACGGTCGTGCGAACCGTCTGGCGCATGTCTTGCGGGAGGCGGGAACCACGCCCGGCACGCCCATCGGCCTTTACACCACACGCAGCCTTGATCTGTTGATCGGTGCCCTGGGGATCCTGAAGGCGGGAGGGGCCTATGTTCCGCTCGACCCCGGTTATCCCGCGGATCGCATCGCGCATTACATCAAGGACAGCGCAGCGCCGATCATCGTCACGCAAAGCGCGATTGCGGGTCAATTGCCCGCCCATGACGCAGAAGTCATCACACTGGACTCCGATCCGCGCGTCGCCTCGGCACCCGAGGATACCCCGGAGCCCGCCGCCACGCCCGACACGCTCGCCTATCTCATCTACACCTCCGGCTCTACCGGGACGCCCAAGGGCGTGATGGTCAGCCACGGCAACGTCGCCAACTTCTTTGCAGGCATGGACGACCGGATTGACCACGCTGCCGGGGGCGTCTGGCTCGCGGTGACCTCGCTCAGCTTCGACATTTCGGTGCTGGAGCTGTTCTGGACATTGGCGCGGGGCTTCAAGCTGGTGCTGGCGGGGGATGAAAGCCGCACGATGGTCTCGAACGGGCCGATTGCACGGTCCGATGCGAAAATCGACTTCAATCTGATGTATTGGGGCAACGACGACGGTGTCGGCCCCAAGAAATATGAACTGCTGCTTGAAGGCGCGAAGTTCGCCGACGCCAATGGGTTCAACGCCGTCTGGACGCCTGAGCGGCATTTCCATGCCTTCGGCGGGCCTTACCCGAACCCTTCGGTTACTGGCGCTGCCGTGGCCGCCGTCACGCAAAACCTTGCCGTGCGGGCGGGTTCCTGTGTCGCACCGCTGCACCATCCGGCACGCATCGCCGAGGAATGGGCAGTGATCGACAACCTGACAAACGGGCGCGTGGGCCTCGCCATCGCAAGCGGTTGGCAGCCTGACGATTTCGTGCTGCGCCCGGAAAATACGCCACCCGCCAACAAGCCCGCGATGTATGCCGCGATTGAGCAATTGCGCCGGATGTGGCGCGGGGAACCGGTGGAGTTTGCCAAGCAGGACGGCAGCATGCACGCGGTTGTCACGCAGCCGCGCCCGGTGTCTGCCGAATTGCCGGTCTGGGTGACGACGGCGGGCAATCCGCAGACATGGAAAGAAGCGGGCGAGATCGGCGCGCATGTCCTGACGCATCTGCTGGGACAGTCGGTCGCGGAAGTCGGCGGCAAGATCAAGATCTACCACCAGGCGCTGCGCGACGCGGGCCATGACCCGGCGGATTTCACGGTCACATTGATGCTGCACAGCTATCTGGCCGAAAGCCGCGCAAAGTCGGAAGAAATCGCCCGCGGGCCGATGAAGGATTACCTGCGCTCGGCCGCGGCGCTGATCAAGCAATATGCCTGGGCCTTTCCGGCCTTCAAGCGGCCCGAAGGGACGGCAAACGCCTTCGATCTGGACCTCGAAGGCGTGTCGGAGGAAGAACTCGACGCGATACTCGAATTCGCGTTCCAGCGGTACTTCAATGACAGCGGTTTGTTCGGCACCGTGGCCGACGGCGTTGCGCGGGTCGAAGAGCTCAAGCAGATCGGGGTCACCGAAGTCGCCTGCCTGATCGACTACGGCATTGACCCGGCGCTGGTTCTGGAAGGGCTGAAACCGCTGGCCGAAGTGCTGAAACGGTCCAATCAGGCGGCAGTGCCGGAGGCGGATGACTTCTCGCTCGCCGCACAGATTGTCCGCCACGATGTGACGCACCTGCAATGCACCCCGTCAATGGCGCAGATGCTGGTGACGAACGACGATGCGCGCATGGCGCTTGGTCGGGTGAAACATCTGATGGTGGGCGGAGAGGCGTTGCCGGGAACCCTGGCATCCGCGCTCTGCGCCGCGACCAAGGGCAGTTTGCAGAACATGTATGGACCGACCGAAACAACGATCTGGTCCACCACGCATATGGTCACGGACACCGCCGCCACAACCGCCCCTGTCGGTACACCGATCGCGAATACGCAGGTCTTCATCCTGGATGACAAGATGGCCCCGCAACCCGTTGGACTGGAAGGGGAGTTGTGGATCGGTGGCGACGGTGTCACGCAAGGCTATTGGCAGCGCGAAGCATTGACCGACGAGCGTTTCGTCGCCAACCCCTTCGGCCCCGGCAAGCTCTATCGCACCGGCGATCTGGCCCGTTGGGACGCCTCTGGCATCCTGCACTTTGCGGGTCGCGCCGATGCACAGGTCAAGATCCGCGGTCACCGGATCGAACTGGGCGAGATCGAGGCGCAGATCGCAGCGCTTCCCGGCGTGTCGCAGGCCGTCGTGAGCACCGTTGAAGCCTTCGGCGGGACGCAACTCGTGGGCTACGCGACGACCAGCGGGCAACCGCTTGATCCCGAGGCAACCCGCACGGCCTTGGCCAAGGTTCTGCCGGACATCATGGTGCCGGGGTATTTCGTGACGCTTGACGCCATGCCCCTGACCCCGAACAAGAAAATCGACCGCAAGGCGCTGCCGATGCCCGAGCGCCGCCGCGCCGCACGCCCTGCGGCCCCTGCCATCGCCGCCGGCGGGACACAGGCGGCCATCGCACAGGTCTGGAGCAAATTGCTGGGCCTGTCGGATATCCGGGGCGAAGACAACTTCTTTGCCCTGGGAGGGCATTCCCTGCTGGCGGTTCAGGCCCACAGGGACATCAAGGCCGCATTGGCTGCCGAGAGCCTGTCGATCACCGACATTTTCCGCTTTCCCACGCTGGATGCATTGGCAGGGCATATCGACAGGGCGGGGGGCGCAGAGGCGCTTGTCGCGCCCGAAGTCGAGACGCCCGACAAAACCGAAACCATGTCCAAACGCCGCGCCATGCGGGCCGGACGCAGCAAGGCAGGTGCCTGATGCATATCAACCATCCCGATCATTTCACGCAGACACAGGCCGTTGTGGCGCGCCTGTTCGACGGCGTTGCCAAGGTCGGCGTCGCCGTGAACGACCCGCGTGCGCAGCAACCTGCGCCCATCGGCGGCGAGGATGCTCATCTGACCCGCGCCTTCCCGGCCCGCAAACGCGAATTTGCGGCAGGCCGTGCGGCGGTGCGCGGTGCGATGGCGTCCTTGGGCCTGCCCGCAGCCCCGGTGCCTGCCGATGAGGACCGCGCGCCGGTCTGGCCCATGGGGCTGCGTGGCAGCATCTCGCACAGCACCACGCTTTGTGCGGCGGTGGTGACCTGCGCACCTCTCACACTGGGCATCGACATCGAGGAAAACACGGATCTTGAGGCGGGGCTTCTGTCCGCCATCTGCTCGGACGAAGAGACGGCGCGGATTGCGGGTCCGGACCAATTGCGGCTCGCCAAGTTGATTTTTTCGGCCAAGGAGGCCGTTTACAAGGCGCAGTTTCCGCTGACTGGCCTGTTGATCGGTTTCGATCAGGTGGACATCACACTGGACCTGCGCAACCTCGGCTTTACGGCGACTTTTTTGAAGCCCACGGGATGCTTCGATGCAGGCGAGAGCCTGCCGGGCCGCTTTGACGGGGTGGCCGACCACCTTGTCACCGCTGCCTGGGCTGATAAGGCTTCACCCAAAGGAGCCTGACCCGATGTCATCCCTGACCAGACGCGCAGCAATGGGAGTTCTGGCCCTCGGTGGGGCTTTCGGGGTCTTTACCTTTCTGAAACGCAGGCGCGGCGTTGAAGCGGCGGAGGCTCTCTACGCCAATCCGCTGCCCAGGCCGGAGGGCGCGCTGAAGGTTTTTCACCTGGGCCACTCGCTGGTCGGGCGGGACATGCCGGCGATGCTGGCGCAATTGGCGGGGGCCGGCCACGGCTATCACAGTCAGTTGGGGTGGGGCGCATCGCTGCGCGATCACTGGGAACCCGACGTGCCCGTGAACGGCTTTGCCGAAGAAAACGCCCATCCGCAGTTCCGCCCGGCAAAAGAGGCCGTGGGGTCGGGGGAATATGACGCCGTGGTGCTGACCGAGATGGTGGAGATCGCGGACGCCGTGCGCTATCATGACAGCGCGGACTATCTGGCCCGCTGGGCCGGGCTGGCCTGGCAGGCCAATCCCCGGACGCGGATCTATCTTTATGAAACCTGGCACCATACCGATGACACTGACGGCTGGCTGCTTCGCATCGACCGCGATCTGCGCAAATACTGGCAGGGCCGCGTGAAATATCCGGCACTGGCCAGCGGCGACGCGCCGATCCATCTGATCCCGGCAGGACAGGTCAAGGCGGCCTTTGTCCGGGCGGTAGAGGCCCAGGGCGGTCTGGACGGTGTGACTTCGGTCGATGATCTGATGGCGCGGAACGCGGACGGCACGGTGGACACCATCCATTTCAACGATCTGGGGGCCTATCTGGTGGCACTCACGCATTACGCCGTCTTGTACCACCGCTCGCCCGTCGGGCTGCCCCATCACCTGAACCGTGCGGACGGTACACCGGCGGACGCGCCTTCACCTGCCGTCGCCGCACTGATGCAACGCACCGTCTGGGAGGTGACCCTGCGACACCCCGAAACCGGAGTGGCGGCATGAACCCGCTCTCCACCGTCTTTGCGGTTCTGATGGTGGGGCACAGCCTGTTCGGCACCACCGGACCTTCGATGCTGGAGCAGGCCCTGCTGGCGGGGACAGGCGATGCCAGCGTGCAGGCCCAAATCACCAACGGCGCGCCCTTGCGCTACAACTGGGACAATTCGGACAAGGCAGAGGGCGTCGATGCCCGCGATGTGCTGCCCGCGGGCGGGATCACCGATCTGATCCTGACCGAGGCCATCCCTCTCGACAACCATGTGCGCTGGTCCGAAACGGACGTCTATGCGCAGGCCTTCGCGCGTCTGGCCATTTCCGCAAATCCCAAGGCGCGTGTCTATGTGCAGGAAACCTGGCACAGTCTGAAAAGCGGGACGGGTCAGCCGGTCGAACATGACGACAAGGCGGATATCGCCTGGCGCACGCGCCTCGAGCAGGATTTGCCGGTCTGGGAAAACATCGTCGCACAGGTCGCTGCCGCGAACCGGTCCAGCACTGCAACGGTCGCGCTGATCCCCGCGGGACAGGCAATGGCGCGGCTTTACGATGAGATCGCGGCGGGGGAAGTACCGGGGGTGGAGACGATCTCGGCCTTTTTTGCCGATGACATCCATCTCAACGATGCGGGGCATTATTTCGTTGCGATGGTGCAATACGCCTCGCTGACCGGGCTGGACCCGTTGGGTCTGCCCGTCGATTTCAAAGACCCGTATGGCAAGGCGTTCGATACACCTGATCCCGATCTGGCGCGTGTCCTGCAGCGCATCGCATGGGAGGCGGTTCAGGCCTACGGCGGTGCGGCCGTGACACCCGTGCCGCCTGCACAAGCCGCGCGTCAGGTCACCGCACCCGCCGTGCCGACAGGCCCGCCCGACACACCGGTCAAGGAACTGGTGCAGGTGCCGCAGGACGCGGTCGAGGGCACCAATGCGGTTGCCATCGGGCTGGCCGGGGTCACCGACTGGAGCACGCAGGTGCCCTTCCTCGACCTGATGAAAACCGCACGGCCCTGGATTGGTCACAAACCCGGTCAATGGGGCGGGATGGAGTCCGAAGAACTGGTGCAGGGCGGCTATCTGGACGGCGACGGCTGGCCCCTGCGGATGCCCCGCGAACTCGGCAGTATCGGCACATTGGTGCTGACCGACATGCCCGAAGAGGCCGTTTCGCTCAAGGGACGCTACCGGCTGTCCTTTGATGGGAAAGGCGTGATCGAAGTGGCGGGCCGCGCCGAAAACGTGCGGTACGGCAAAGGCGAGGTCAGCTTTGACTACACCCCCGGTCCGGGCAGCGTGGACATCCGCATCCAGCGGATCAACACCAGCGATCCGCCGCGCAACATCACCGTGGTGCACACCGACAACGTCCGCCGCTTTGATCGCGGCGCGCTGTTCAATCCCGCCTGGACCGCGCGGATCGGTCAATTCCGTGCCCTGCGCTTCATGGACTGGATGGAAACGAACGATTCCGAATTGTCCGCTTGGGCGGACCGTCCCAAACCGGGGGATGTCACCTTTGCCGCCGGTGTGCCGGTCGAAGTGATGATCGCGCTGGCGAACGAGTTGGAAAGCGACGCATGGTTCAACATTCCCCATCTGGCCGATGACGATTACGTGCGCGCCTTTGCCACTGCCGTGCGCGACGGGCTGGACCCCAAGCTGAAGGTCTATGCCGAATTTTCCAACGAGGTCTGGAACTGGCAGTTCGCCCAGGCCCGATGGGCCGACGCCATGGCGCTGGAGCGGTGGGGTCAAAAGGACAAATGGGTGCAGTTCTACGGAATGCGCGCGGCCGAAGTGGCACGCATCTGGTCGGAAGTCTTTGCCGGACAGGAAGCGCGGCTGGTCAACGTGATCTCGACCCAGACCGGATGGTTGGGCCTTGAGAGCGATATCCTGACCGCGCCCCTTGTCGTGGCCGAGGGCGCACCGCCCCCGGCCAGTGCCTTTGATGCCTATGCGGTCACCGGCTATTTCGGCGGTATTCTGGGGTTGGAGGACCGCGCCGCGATGGTGGACGGCTGGATTGCCGAAAGCACGGCGAAGGCGGTCGCCAAAGCGCAGTCCGATGGTTTGAGCGGGGAAGCGGAAGCGGCCTATGTCGCGACACACCGCTTCGATTTCGCCTCCGCTCTGGCGGGGCGCGAGTTGATGGACGGGGCGATTAGTGGCGACCCGGCGGACACGCTGAGTGATCTTCTGGGCCGTGTCCTTCCCTACCACGCCAAGGTCGCGCGAGAGGCGGGACTGGACCTGATCATGTACGAGGGCGGCACCCACGCCGTGGGAATCGGCCCTCGGGTAGAGAACGCCGATCTGACCGCCTTTCTGCATCATTTCAATTATGCGCCGGAAATGGGCGCGCTCTATACCGCCTTGCTTGAGGGCTGGCAGGCCTTGGGCGGGCAATTGTTCAACGCCTACTCCGATGTCTACGCCCCTGTGAAATGGGGGTCGTGGGGCGCGTTGCGCCATCTGGATGACAGCAATCCCCGCTGGGACGCCCTGGTGGCCTTTCAGTGAAAACCTCCGTTCTGATCCCCGCCCACAACGAGGCGGGCTATCTGCCCGCTTGCCTGTCCGCGCTGCTGGCTTCTGAACCGTTGCCCGGCAGCGCAGAGGTGATCGTGATCGCCAACGGATGCACCGATGACACGGCGGCGATTGCCCAGGGTTTCGCGGCAAAGGCCGAGGCGAAGGGCTGGGGGATGACGGTGCTGGACCTGCCGTCAGGCGGCAAGCTGGGTGCCTGGAACGCGGGCGAGGCTGTCGCGCATGGCGATGTGCTGATCTATCTCGACGCCGATGTGATCGTATCGCCGCAGATCGTGGGGCAGATCACGAAGGCGCTGGACGGGGTTCAGGCCCGATATGCCAGCGGGCGGCCCAATGTCACCGTGGCAGGCGACGACAGGCTGACGCGACAGTACACGCGCTTCTGGCTGACCACGCCTTTCATGGTGCATGGCGTGCCGGGGTTCGGGATTTTTGCGATGAACCGGGCAGGGCGCGGGCGATGGGGCGACTGGCCCGACATCATCTCGGACGATACCTTCGCGCGGCTGCACTTCCGGCCCGAAGAACGGATCAGCGTGCCGGCCACCTACGATTGGCCGATGATCGAAGGGTTCACGCGCTTGGTGCAGGTGCGCCGCCGTCAGGACGTGGGCGTCGCTGAAATTGCGCAGCGCTATCCCGAATTGATGAAAAACGACGACCCGCACGATCAGACGCACCCTCTTTGGCGACGTGCCCTGCGTGATCCGCTGGCCTTTGCGGCGTTTGCGGCGGTTCGGATCGCGATCAAGCTGCCGGTCCTGCGCAGTTCAGATCGTTGGGTGCGCGGCAGGTAACAGGCGGTGTCCTACCGCATCAGATCAGCCAGCTTGCGGGCCTCGGTATGGATATCGTGCCGTTCCATCACGCGGATGCGGGCGGCATCGCCCATCTTGCGCAGACGGGCCAGCGGTGTGTCGGCCACCCTGTCCATCGCGGTGGCAAGCGCCGTGACATCGCCCGCAGGGACCAGCCATCCTGTCTTGCCGTCCTGAACCAACTCCGGTGTGCCCGCGATGTAGGTCGCGATCACCGGGCGGGCCGCAGCCATCGCCTCCATCACCACCATCGGCAGTCCTTCCGCGAAACTTGGCATGACCAGCGCATGGGCGGCGTCCAGTTCCGATTTGATGCGGGCCTCGTCAACCCATCCGGTCAGGGTGATGCGATCGCTCAGACGCAATTCACGGATCAACGCCTCGATCTGGCCGCGCATCTCGCCGTCTCCGATCAGGGTCAGATGCACGTCTTTTTCGGTTTCCGCCATCGCCCGGACCAGTGCAAGCTGGCCTTTCTGCTCGACCAGACGCCCGATCGCCACCACGCGGCGGGGGCCTTCGGGCAGGGGAGCGGGGGTGCCGAACTTTTCGGGCTCGATGCCGCAATGCACCACCGCGATCCGGTCCCAATCGGTGGGGTCTGCCCAACGGCAAAGCTGCGAGCGGCCGAACTGGCTGATGGCGATGGTGAAATCGGCGTGGCGCATCTTGGTGCCCAGTGACAGGGCGCGGGGGGCGTCGAATTCTTCGGGGCCATGTACGGTAAAGCTGAACTTCGGTCCGCCCAGCATGGACGACAGCATGGCCACGGTGGCAGCATTGGTGCCGAAATGCGCATGGGCGTGGACCACCCCCTCGGCGCGACACCGCGCGGCGACATGGGCCGCTTCGGCCAGATAGATCAGATGCCGCAGCACGCCGGTCTCTGATACGCGGCCCATTGCGATGGCGGCTTTGGCCGCCTCATAAAGTTGCGCCGGATCGGACCTGAGCGCCTGCAAGGCCGAGGTGGCCAATGTTTTCTTGCCTTCGGCCAGCACATATTCGGTCTTGTCGGCCTCGGCCCGATCCTGCGCGTCGACCAACGGTGTCTCCGTGGCGCGCATGGCGATGCGCAGCACCTCGTGGCCCTGCGCCTCGAGCGCGCGGATCTCGCGGCGGATGAAGCTTTGGGACGGCTGCGGGTAGGTGTTGAGGATATAGGCGATCTTCACGGAGCGGGTTCCACATATCTGGCGTCTGTCGGTCTGCCTTCCGGATCGGTCATGCGCATGACAATGCAGGGCCCGATTGGGTTTCAGGCGTTGGTCAGCGCCTAACCGCGCCCGGGATCGGGGTTTCGGGCCAGCCGGGCGGCGCGGCCCTGAAGCCCTGCGTCGCGCCGGTCCTGCCAGAGTTTCGACAGACCCTTGCGTTCCTTCGGGGCACGCGTTTCGGGGATCGCGACCACGGGCATCAGCCCGGTCTCACGGTGCATCTGCGCGGCGGTGCGGATCACCGGGCGACGCAGCTCCATCAGGAAGGCCAGCACGAGGCTGAGCAGGGTTGCGGCACCCACGCCAAGGATCACCCGTTTCTTTCGGCTCATGGAGACGGGATAGTCTGGCACCTGTGCTTCTTCGAGCGTGACGAAACGCTCGCCGCGTGCGGCTGTCTCAAGGTTGAAACCCACCTCGGCCTCGTTCCGGCGGGCAGAGATGACGTCGTACTGGTCGCGCAGCTGCGTCATGCGACGTTCAAATTCCGCCAGGGTGCGCTCGACCTCGGGGCGGGTCTCGATGCTGGCGCTCAATGCGGCGCGGCGGGTGTCGAGCAACTGCCGCTGGGTGGTCAGGCCGTCCAGAAGCCGGGTCAGCTCTTCTTCCTCGCGCTGGATCGTGGCGGCGCGGGTGTTGCCGGAGCGGTCAAGGTTCTGCAGCGCAAGCTGCGCGGTGATGATCTCGCGGTCAAGCTCCAGAATGGCGTCGTTGAGGCTGCCCAATTCGGACCTGCGAAATTCGAGGCTGCCCTCAACGGAGAGGTCGTTCTCGCTCCGGAAGGCAGAAAGGGCGGCTTCCTGTGCGGCAATGTCCGCCAAAAGGGCCTCTTCCTGCTTCTGGAAGAAATCCAGCGTCTCGCGGGTCTGCTCGCGGCGCTGATCGGCGGCCAGTGTCCGGGTGTCGTTGGCAAAGGCATGGGCCACGTCACGGGCCAGTTGCGGATCGTCCATTTCCGCCGTGATCGTCAGCACCGAAATGGCCCCATCGTCGGCAAATCCTTCGCGGACAGCCGCGACGCCCGTGATGCTGACGGATCGACGCAGCAGATCGACCTTCTCGGACATCTTCAAGGCCGCAAGATCCCGGTAAAGTCCGAATTCCTCGATGAAACGTTCAAGACTGGATCGCGCCATCACCTGCTGCTCGATCAGCTGCAAGCGCCGCGCAACGGACCCTTCGACGGTGGACCGCGCCAGTTCATCGGAGATCTTGGGCTGTTCGACCTGAATGACTTCGGAGGAGCGGTATGTGTGCGGCACCGACAATGCCCAGAACACGGATGCAAAGCAGCCCGCGATCACGACGGTCGAGATCAGCCCCACCCTCCGGCGCAGCATGTCCAGAAAATCAGCCAGTGAATAGATCGGACCCATGAGCCTTGCGTATCCCAGTTCAGACGTCCCGACGCAGCCGTGGCCGCCGTCGGTAGACAGGTTCAGACCATAACAATGGGGCCATTGTAGGGCGTCAAGCGCTGTCTAGCAGCTTTTGCCGGCTTTGCGCCAGTCCGGCGCAGACAAAATCCACGCGCGTTTCAGGCGTAGCGCGGGATCGAATTGGCGCGGGCACGGTTCAGCACGACACCCAGAAGCGGCACCTGACCGTCCAGCATCCGCTCGCATTCCATCAGCTCGCGGCCCATGGTCCTCGTGCCGTCGGACACCATCAGCACACCATCGAGATGGGGCATGAAGGCCGACACATCGTCATGGGCCAACATCGGCGGCATGTCATAGATCACCAACTCTGGCTGCAGCGATGCGCGCATCCGCTCGAGCGTATGTGCGGTTTCCTCCGCCTGGAGGGTTTCGGCGGCATCCCCATAGGAGGCGTCGTTCAGCCCCAGCGCCAGCGTGTCGCTGATCCGGACGATGTGATCGCCGATGGGCGTGTGGCCGGCCAGAAACTCGCGCATCGAACCCTGCGGCGTGATGTCGAACGTCCTGGCGACACCGGGCTTGCGCAGGTTGAAGTCCATCAGCACCGTACGCGAGCCCTGAACGCGGGACAGGCTGAGGGCGAGGTTCACGGCCGTGAAGGTATTGCCGCAGCCACTGGTCGGCGCGGTGACGGCGATATTGGTCCAGCCATGCTCCTGCGTCGTCTGGCGCAGACGGGTGCGCAGCAGATCGAAGGCACGAACCGAGGCGCTGTCGCGCTCGGCATCGACCACGGGCAGGGCGGTCTCGCTGGTGCGGCGGCTGCCGGCTTCGACGCGGGACAGATCCTGCCACCGTGGCATCTCGGGGTCGGGCTGATAGGCATGAATGATCGGTGGCGCCGCGAATTTTGCACGCTCCTGCGCCGCCTCGGCCATCGGGGCGACAGGAAGGTCGGTCTGGCGGACGGTCGAATGAGGAACAAGCGCGCGGCGGGGCCGGATGCTGTGGCGCATCCCGTCTGTCACGGCATCCCCGGCGGCAGTCTCTGTCACCTGCGCGCGAAGGTCATCCTCGGCGTAAAGATCACGCATCCTGTCCTCCTTGGATTTTCTGGTCATAAGACCTCACTCCGCTTCCTGCGGTCTTCTGGGCGACAAAATACATATCTAGTGCCCCGTCGGGCGCAAAACCACGCCGATTGTCTTGATCAGGATCGTGACATCCAGTTTCAGGGTCAAAGCGCGCTCGTAGGCCCCATCGACCTCGTTGCGATAGGAAAACCGGGACGCGTTGCGGGCCGATACCTGCCACAGACCCGTAATGCCGGGTCTGAGCGCGAAATACGCACTTGGATCGCCATACATGCCAAGCTGTTCAGGCAACATCGGGCGCGGGCCGACAATGCTCATGTCGCCGATCAGCACGTTCCACAGCTGCGGCAACTCGTCCAGCGAAGTGACGCGGAGCACATGGCCCACACGGGTCACGCGCGGATCGTGGCGCAGTTTCTGCAATTGGTCCCATTCGCGGCGCATTTCGGGGTCTCGCGCGAGATAGCTTTCAAGAACCTCGTCCGCATTGCGGACCATCGTGCGCAGCTTGAGGATCGAGAAACGGCGGCCATCCGCACCAAGACGGTCCTGGCGGTAGAACGGCGATCCGCCCTCAAGCCAGAGCGCGATTGCACAAAGCGCGATGATCGGGAGGGAAAACGGAAGGGTCAGCAGAACGAAGGCAATGTCGAGGATGCGCTTGCCAAGATGCCGGTACAAAAGCACCGGCCCCGGTTTCGCCGCCAGCGCCTGTTCCCAGACATAGCTGCGCGGTGCCACGGCAAAGCCGCCTGCATCCGCAAAGGCGGCATCCGGATCGAAACTGAAGAGGCCGAAATCGGCCTCTTGTGATACGTTGTCTTTCATTCCAACCCCCCAGGGTCAAACAGGTACTCAAAAACATAACGCACCTGCCAAACACAGGCAGGGCGCCTACTGGTAAAATCCGCGGCATCTGCACAAACGGGTCAGGATCGCGCCGGGCGGGCTGCCATTAAACCGGATACACAGTATTCCTGCCAAATACATACCATTTTTTGGCCTCATTTGTTGCAAGTCCTTAGAAACAGACTGTTTCTGTACTTGCAGACAAACAGTCGCAGCGCCCCCGGCGGGATTGTTCGCAAAATCATCACTACATGCCGGAAATGTTCACGTATAGGGGGAATTTCCGCGTTCCGATTGCAGATGGAAACCGGATGCCCGGAACGCTGCGATGATTCTCTTTGTGGCAAAATCGGGGCAGGAGGGGCCGTATTTGGCAGGGCGGCCGGGACGGCTGCCTTAAATGGCCCGCAGCGCGCAGGTCCATGAGACTTGATTGAATCCCAATGCCGTTTAGCATGACCTTTGCGTAATTCAGCAAGGAACGATTCGGACGTGGCGCTTATTTCATGCGCTCGGGGGTCCGGGGCGTGAGCGTATTTTATTGGGGACGGAAGCCGATGGTTCGGTCGGTTTTCTCTCAATCGTGAAGTGATAGAGCAATCGACGGAAAGGGTGCCCTTCGTGAACCCGCCACACATGCAGAACAGATCGGTTTTCCCGCCCCTCGCGCTGCGCGTCGGGCTGTGCCGCTGTGCCTGTGCAGTCGATCAGTCAATGTAGAAGAGGAGAGCGACATGGCCAAGAAACCATCCCCCGCGGAATTGAAGAAGGAAGGCGAAGAACTGGGCAAGAAATTTGCCGAGATGCGCAAGACCGAGCATAACTTCGCGATGCAGATCGGCAAGGAAGGTCTCGTCTTTCAGGCCGACAAGCGCAAACCCCCCGAAGCGCTGTGGCGCATTGCCAAGAAGGAAGGGGGCAGCAGCAAGGGTGCGATGGGCGTTGCCACCATGAGCGGCAAGATCATCGAACTGGATTGCGTGGACCCGGATGGGGTGCCGACCAACCTCGCAAAGCTTGCCAAGGTCTATTTCAAGGAACGCGGACAGCCCGCGCGCATCGTGATCAAGGGCCAGCCTGACGAGGACGCAGACGAAGATGATGCGGACGAGGGCGATGCAGTCGCTGATGCAGGTGGAGCAGCAGGTGGGGACGCGCCCGCCGGTGCCGAAACGCAGGCAGAGACCGCCGAGGCCCCGGCGGAAGAAGATGCCGCACCTGCTGCAGCGGCCGACAAGACCCTGCTGGAAGAGTTCGAAGAGCTCAAACCCGACATCGAAGCCTGCATGGCATCGGGCAATGCGGGATTGGCCAAAAAGGTCGGCGGCCTGAACACCATGTTCACGGCACAGGTCGAAACGAACCCGAAGAAGGCGGTCGCTATTTTCGGTTTGCTGAAGACCACGCTCGATACCGCCCGCGAGGCGGGTGATTTCGTCATCGCCGTGCCGGGCGGATCGGTCGAGGGGGATCCGGCTTCGGCGCTTCCGACCGGCGGCGACGGGGCAGGCGATGCACCGCAAAGCGACGATCCGGCAGTGGCTGAACGGCGCAACAAGATCGCCGATCTGGAACGCGGTGTGGACGAGTTGCTGGCCGAATTCGCCTGAGGCAGGACGCCAGCTGCGTGACTTAACGGGGGTGCGGTGCTCACGGCTTCGCACCTCTTTCAATTTGCCGGGGCCGGTCTGTCAGGCCTGAAGCGCCGGACCCTGCTGGCACAAAAACGGGGGGAATTGCCGCCGTCTGAAAGGGAAGCTTCCATGTGTACCACGATGATCCTCACGCCCGGTGCCTGCGCCAACCGGGCCATGACAGTGACCCATTCCGATGATGACGAATTGTCCGATCAGCGGATCATCCGCGTTCCTGCTGCTGATCACGAGGACGGTGCGACACGGGCGGTGATGCCGGAATGTTACCCTTTCCCACGGCTCAACACGCCGGGACGCGGGCCGCATTATGATCTGGCCGACTGGCCACAGTCCACGCCGACCGGCACGATCCCGCAGGTGGCCCATACCTACGCCTATTTCGATGGCAACTACGGGATCATGAACGAACACAACCTGATGATGGGCGAATGCACCAACGCCGCCCGGTATCAGCCCACGTTCGTCACCGCGGAAGAAGCGGAGAAGACGGGCAAGCATCTGCGGCTTTTCTACAGCTCGGAACTGTCTCGTGTCGCGCTCGAACGGTGCATCACCGCGCGGGATGCGATCGCCGTGATGGGAGAAATGATCGACACCTATGGCTATTACGGCGAGGGAGAGACGCTGCTGGTCGCGGATGCGGAGGAAGCATGGGTGTTCGAGATGTGCGCCTTGCCCGATGAAGGAGAGGCGCACTCCGTCTGGATAGCGCAGCGCGTGCCGGAGGGGGAGGCCTTTGTCGCCGCCAATACCTTCCGTATCCGCGCCGTGCCCGATGCCGCCTACGAGCAGATCACCACCGATGATCTGGCGGGCAAGCTCCGAAAGGTGGGCTATCACGACCCCAAGGACGGTCCGCTCGATTGGCTGAAGGCGGTCAGCCCCGGCGAATACAACCATCCCTATTATTCTCTGCGCCGGATCTGGCGGATGTTTGACCGGATGAACCCCGATCTGGGTCTCAGCCCCTGGGTCGAAGGCACCTATACCACCTATTACCCGTTCTCGATCAAACCGAACAAGCCACTGGAACTAAGCCAGATTTTCGATCTGTACCGCGATCACTACGAAGGGACGGAGTTCGATCTGACCCGTGGCACGGCGGCTGGACCCTACGGCGATCCGCACCGCTTTACCGGGCCCTATGATGGCAAGCAGAACGACGCTTCGGCCCGGATCGCGCATGGTGCGTGGGAACGCGCGATTTCGGTGTTCTATCAGGGCTACACGTTCGTGCTGCAATGCCGCCCCGACGTGCCGGAGCCTGCGCGCGGGATCATGTGGCTGGCCCCCGATGTGGCCGCAACCAGCGTCTTTGCCCCGTTCTACGCCAAGGTCGCGGACCTGCCCGAAAGCTACCAGACAGGAAATCCGCGCAGCTACGACCCGTCCTCGGCATGGTGGGTGTTCGACTTCGTCGCCAACTGGTCCCGGCTGAATTTTCAGCGCATGGTCACTGTGGATATCGCGCCGATGCAGGCAATGCTGGAGGCGCAGATGCAGGAGGGTGTGGCCGGGCTTGATGCTTCCCTCGGCTCAAAGGGGGATGCAGTGACGCAGATGACCGTGTTCAGCAGGCGCACCGCCGACGATCTTCTGGACATCTGGCGCAGCCTCGGCAACCGGCTGATCGCCAAGTATTCCGACGGCTACGTCAACCGGCCACCGGAAGATGCTGCAATGGCCATTCCCATCGGCTATCCCGCCAGTTGGCTGGCGCGGACCAATTATGCCGACGGGCCGACGGAATACGGCATGAACCCCGCGCTCACCGACAAGTAGGGCAGGGGGCGTTGCCGCCCCCTTTCCAGCGTCAATCAGTGTGCGGGTGCCTGACCCGCCGCCGCAGCGACCAGCCGGGCGGAAATCAGGTCCGCGCGTTTCGGTCTCGGGTTGTCCTTGACCGATTCACCTTCGCTGTCCACATGGGCAAGGATCATCCCAGCGACTGTGCTGCCCTGAGACCAGCATTCGGTGTGCAGGCCCGAACCCATCGTCCAGCCGCTGGCGTAGAAGATGTTGTTCACGCCCTGCTGGGGCAGAATATCGGTCTGGGCCTGCATGCAGTCGAAATCGAACACGAAGTGCTTGAGGTTCGCCGTCGCCGGCTTGCCGCTGGTGTCCTTGAGCACCTTGTCCTCGGCCACGGGAATATGCGGATTGATGGACAGGAAAAACTCGGGCAGGCCGAACTTGTTATAGCGTTCGTCCGCCGCATCGTTCTGATGTCGGTTCGCGACGTAGTTGATCACATAGGGTTTCAGCGCGACGGACTCCGGTTCGTGGATCACGATATTGTAGGTGGACCAGGCATTGCGGTTCACCGGCATCAGGCGCGAATCCGTATGGGCCACGCTGATGGCGGTCTCGTATTTGACCTGTGCCATGATGTTGGCGGATTTCTGGGGCAATCCTCTGGTGATCGGGCAATCGCCGCCTTTCATCGCCTTCAGCGCCGCATCCGCCGTTGTCGCAAGGCAGACGTGGCTGCATTTGATCGTCTCGTTCGTAGCACCCTTGCCGATGTTGCGGATTTCGTAGTCGGCGAATTCCGCTGTCGGCACCACCTGCGCCGTGAAGTTCTGGTGGAAGGTGACGTTCGGCATGTTGTCCTTCATGTAGCCGACCAGCGCGTCGATCCATTTGCTGGCACCGCCGACAAAGTAGTTGCGGTCCGCGTCGCCGGAACCCGCCCCTTCCTGGATCTTGTAGTAGTGCATGACGGCAGCAAAAGGCATCGCGCGCGGTCCCAGCGGGCCGGAGGTAAAATACATCCCGTTCACACGCGGATAGATCACCTCGGGGCCAAGCCGGGGATCCCATTTGTACTTCTCGGTGCCATAGTTGATGTAGTCTTCCATCGTGTAATCATGGAATTTCGGATCGCCCCCGTCGGCACCGCCGGTTTTCATGAAGTCATCGACCGACTTGCGCAGATCGGCGGGCATTGCGGTGCCCCACCAGGGGTCGGGCGTCCCGTCGGATTGGCTGTTCGCCGTCATCGCGTGGCCCTTGGTGTTGTAATAGGTCGTTGAATCCTCGAGGTTGCGGTAGTCCTTGCCCTTCGTGAAGCCGATCTTCGTCATCACCTGGACGATGTTTTCATAGGCGGGGATGTTGAAATCATTCACCCCCATGTCGGCCCAGCGGATCAACGGATCGTTCTCGAAGCCCGGCCCGTTGCCAAAGTTGAATTCCTTGGTCTCGGCATTGCCGCCAAAGCGGTCTTCGGCTTCGAAAATGTGGATTTCGGCATTCGCCAGCTTGATGTTGTTGTCCTTGTCGGTGTTCAGGTTCCAGGCCACGGCCAGTCCCCCGACGCCGCCGCCAATAATGGCTAGTTTCATCGTTCTTCTCCCTTGAAAATGAGTAACTTTGAAAATCTTTAATCTACGGTCGTATCGGCACCCTGACCTGAAATGGCTCGGTTATGTTCGGGCAGGGCGTTCAAAAGTGTGGCCTCGCGGGCGCGGCGGTGGATCGCGGCGATGGCATCTGTCTGGTCCTTGCCGCGTCCTGCCGCCACCAGCACCCGCGTGCGTTCGATATAGAAGTCCGACCAGGGCGTCGGCTCCTTCGCGGTATAGGCGGCAAGTGCGTCGGCAAAGCGGCTGGCCTCGTCCCATTCCCGGGCGTTCAGACTGGCCTGCATGGCGTTCTGGTAAAAGCGGAAATAGTTATGCCCGACACAGCCCTTGGCCAGCAGCGCCTCGCCCTGAGCCAAGACCGCATGGCGGCGCGCGGCATCGGAGGTTGTCAGCGCAACGGTGGCCATGACCCAAGGGCCGATGAAGGATTCAGCACCCACTTCGCCCACCTTGACCAAGGCACCCTCGGCGATCCGGGCGGCTTTGTCCGCGTGGCCCTCGGCGGCCTCGATGCGGGCAAGGGTCTCTTCCAGAAACGGCTCGAACCGCTTGGCACCGAGTTGATCCGCAAGGGCAAGCCCCTTGAGGATTTCACTGCGGGCCTGTTCGTAGCGCGCCATCGACGTGAGGATCCAGCCCGCCGTCAGCCGCGACACGATCTCGGGCCGCGCCAGCCCGACCTGCGCGGCCAGTTCGGCCGACCGCAATGCCTCGTTCAGCGCATTCCGGGACTGGTTCATGTAGATCTTCACGGTGGCCAGCATGAAACGATTGGCGCATTCCACCGCCCCAAGCCCGTGTTCATCGCAGAGCGCCAGACATTCCTCGATCACGGAATGGGCGGTGAACATCCGCCCGCGCGCATAATGCGCATCGCCCAGTCCGCTCAGCGCCAGCGCCTGCCGTTCGGGCAAACCGGCACGTTTGGCATAGTCGAGCGATTTCGCGTGATCGGCCAGACAACCGTCCAGATTGCCGCGCGGGAAATGCAGACTGCCCCGGAAATAGTGTATCTCGCTGAGTTCGGCCAACAGGTCTTCGCTTTCGGCCAGTTCCTGCGCCACGTCGAGAAGGGCATAGGCCTCGTCGATGCGGTCCTGAATGCGCATGGTGGCGACGATGCCGATCTGCGCCTGACAGATGTCGCGGGCACCCGTGGCGCTTTCCCGCGCCAGTTCGAACGCCTCGATCGCCGCGTCCGCCTTGCCGGATTCGCGCAGCATGTGACCCTTGATGCCCAGCAGCTTGCCGATGGTCTGGGGACCGGGATCGCAGTCGAGCCCCTTTTGCGCCAGCGCCAGCGCCTCGCCGTGGCGGTACTTCGCCTGCGCCTCGCGGGCGGCGGTCAGATAGGCTTCCGCAGCCTGCGGATCACGGGCAGCGCCAAGGTGTTCGGCATAAAGGATCGGATCGCGGTCCGCGTACCATTCCGCCGCCCCCAGATGCAACGCACGCAGATCATCGCGCAGGATGGTGCGCAAAACGGCGTCACGGATCAACGCGTGTGCAAAGAGAAACCCATCCTCGATGGGACGGATCAGTGTCGCGTCGATCAATACCCTTTCGTCGTAGACTTCGATCCTTGCGATCCGGGTGACCGAGGTCATGGAAAACCGCTGCCCCAGAATGGCGGCGGCCTGAAGGATGCGCCGGTCCGCCGGTTCCAGCCGGTCAAAGCGCGCCTGAATGAGGCTCTGGATGGAACCGGGGATGGCCCCGTCGTTGTCATTGGCATGGCGCAGGAGCTGTTCCAGAAACAGCGGGTTGCCCTGCGCCCGTTCCACACATTCGCGCATCAGCGTGTCCGAAGGGCGGATCATGGTCGAGGCAAGGGCGACCGCGTCGGTCGCGCTCAGTGGTTTGAGGTCCATGCGCCGCGCCTTGGCCGTGCTTTCGATGGAGGCGAGTTCCATCGCGTTCACAGGCCCTTCGGGACGGGACGAGATGACCAGCAGGATCGGATAATTCTGGCTTTCCTCGGCCAGCACCTCAATGGCGGGCAGGACTGCCCGGTCGGCCCAATGCAGGTCCTCGATCTTGAGCAGGAGCGGCTGGTCCTTGGCAAAGCGCCGCACCAGCCGGCGCAGGGTCCGGTGCAGACCGTCAAGACGGGCCGCGTCGTTCATCGCGTTCAGCATGGCCGATTTGGATTGATCCAGCGCCCCGCCCAGCATCACGGTCAGGAAAAGGGCCGCGGTTTCATCCAGCGTGCCATCGTCGCTGAGCCGCGCCACGACGGCGCGCACGGCAGAGGCCTGCGCGTTCTCGCCCAGACCGCACAGGCTGCTGACCAGCATGTTCAGAGGGCTTTGGGCGTCACCCGACCCGAAGTCGAGGATCAGGCTGGAATGGCACTTGAACCCTTCCGCGGCGGCCACAGTGGTGACTTCTTCCAACAGGCGCGATTTGCCAAGACCCGCATCGGCGCAGACATAGATCGTTTCGCCCTGACCCGTGGCGACGCAGCTTTTGATGGCGGTGCGGAACGCGGCCATCTCGTCGCGCCGGCCCATCATCGGGCGGCGTTCCACGGTTTCGCGGAACCCGATGAAACGGTGTGCCAGAACGGGATGTTCGAACCCCTTGACCTCCAGCGTACTGGGCGCATCGCAGTTGATCTTGTGGCTGAAGGCCACGAATATCCGGTCGTCGATCAGCGTCTCCGTGCCTTTGGCCTGATCGGCCAGACGCGACGCCAGATTGACCGTGTCGCCGGTCAGGGTGAAATCCTTGTCCTCGCGCTGACCGTATCCCTTGCGGGCAAAGAGCACGTTTCCGGCGGCGGCTCCGATGTGCACGCTCAGATCCCGTCCGAACTGGCGCGAGATGTCCTCCATCGCGCGGTGCAACTCGATGGTGGTGCGCAGGGCGCGTTCGGCGTCGTTGCCGTAGGAAATCGGCGCCCCGAAAACCGCCATGACGCAATCCCCGATGTGCCGTTCGATGGTGCCGCCCATGCGCCGCACGATGGCATTGAATTCGTCGAAAAAGGCCGAGAGCACCTGATGCAGATCCTCGGTGTCCAACTCTCGCGACAGGCTGGTGTAGCCGGTCAGATCGGCAAACACCGTCGTCACTTCGCGCCGCTCCGCCCGCATGTCGTCGATCGGGGCGGAACCTGCGTCCTCGCCCGCCGCGCCCGGACTGTCGGCAAAGGCTTTCAGCAGCATCTTGCGATGGCCAAGCGAGATGATCCCGATTTCCTTCAGATCCTCGGCGGTCAGGTCTTTGGCCACGCTGAGATCGATATCGTTCTCCGCGAAGTTCTCAGCGTACTGAGCCAGCCCGATTTCTGCCAAAAAGCTTTTCAATCTGTATTCCGCTATGTCACGCTGTGGCGTTCACTGCGTATTCCTGCACTCCGATATCAAAACGTTAACACGGAGGAGGCGAATCCACAAAGACGGAAGCACGTATCGGGCATATTGACACAGTCACGGATCAGATCCGCGCTTCTCAATCAATCAGGGCGGCGTGATGCGCACTCTCCCGGTACACGGAAGTGCCTGTGCTTTCGCAGGCCGGATCAGTCGTATCAGGAAAAAAGTGGCAGCCCGTAGGGGAATCGAACCCCTCTTTCCAGGTTGAAAACCTGGCGTCCTAACCGATAGACGAACGGGCCACTGTCTCGTGTGCGGTTCATTACGGAAACCAATGCGCAGGCGCAAGGGAAAATGTGGCGGGCCTGTCAGAAATTACGCGCCGGCGCGCGCGGCGTCTTCCAGCCGCAATTGCACCGACCGTCGCCCCCGCCAGTCATTGATGTCGAGCCGCCCCGCCAGATGAAATCTTGCGCCGCCGTGACCTTCCAGCGCGGGCCCAAGGTCGCTGTCGAAAGCGCCGAAGGCGATGGCGTCGAGTTTCCCGCCCAGACCGTCGCCGAAACCGATTTTCAGATGGCTTTCGCCGACGCGCCTGGCAAAGAGAATCTGCATGTCGGCAAAGACATACCGCGGGGCAGGGGCGGCGGCCCCGAAGGGACCGGCCTGTTCCAGCATCTCCGCCAGTTCCACCGTCGCGGCACCCGGCATCAGCAGACCGGTGATGTTCAGGTCCGCCGGTCCGCCCAGATGTGCGCCCTGCTTTTCCAACAACTCCGTTAGCCGCGACATGGCGGCTTCGATCTTGTCTTCGGCCACGGTCAGGCCCGCGGCCATCTTGTGACCGCCCCCCTTGATCAGCAGGCCTTCTGCGGCGAGCCGTTGAATGGGCGCACCCAGATCGACGCCGCTGACCGACCGGCCTGATCCCTTGCCGATGCCATCTTCCACCCCGATCACGATCGCGGGACGGTTGGCGGCTTCCTTGAGGCGCGATGCGACGATGCCCACCACACCCGGATGCCAGCCCGGACCAACAGCCCAGGTCAGTGCTCCGTCAAATCCGCGCGTCTGTGCCTGTTCGAGGGCGGCGGCGCGCACGGCGGCCTCCACCTCGCGCCGCTCGGTGTTGAGCGCGTCAAGCCGTTCTGCCAGGGCTGCAACCTCATGGGGATCGTCCGAGGAGAGCAGACGTGCGCCCAGATCGGCCTGGCCGATCCGACCCCCCGCATTGATGCGGGGCCCCAGCAGAAAGCCGAGGTGGTAGGCCGTCGGCGCGGTCTCCAGCCGGGCCACATCGGCAAGTGCGGTCAGGCCCACCCGTTCGCGGCGCGCCATGACCCGCAGGCCTTGCCGCACAAAGGCGCGGTTCACGCCGGTCAGCGGGGCCACATCCGCCACCGTGGCCAGTGCCACCAGATCGAGCATTGCCATCAGATCGGGTCCCTTGGTTCCGGCCTCCCGCAATTGACGGCCCGTCTCGACCAGCATCAAGAACACCACCGCCGCCGCACAGAGATGCGCGCAGGCACCGTCTTCGTCCTGCCGGTTGGGGTTCACCACGGCCAGCGCATCGGGCAAGGTCTCGCCGCCCAGATGGTGGTCGAGCACGATCACATCCGCAGCTTTTGCCGCCGCAATCGGGTCATGGGACAGCGTGCCGCAATCCACGCAGATGATGAGATCGTGGTCCGCAGCCAATGCGGCCATCGCGTCTTCGTTGGGGCCATAGCCTTCGTCGATGCGGTCCGGGACGTAAAGCGTTGCACGGCACCCCATTTCGCGCAGCCAGACCAGCAGCAGTGCGGCTGAACTGCCGCCGTCCACGTCGTAATCGGCAAAAACAGCGATGCGCTCACGCGCCCTGACCGCTTTCAGAAACCGGCCCGCCGCTGTTTCCATGTCTTTCAACGATCGTGGATCAGGCAAGAGATCACGCAAGGATGGTGCCAGAAACGCCTCTGCCCCCTCCGGGGCCACACCACGACGCGCCAGCACCCGGCAGACCGCACCGGGCAGGTCCGTGCGCTGCTCCAGCAGTTCGGCCGCGCGCTCCACTTCGACGCCGGGGCCAACCCAGCGGCGGCCCGTCAACGACTGCGTCACATCCAGAAAAGCCGTCTCGGCCATGTCACCCCCCGCCTGCGGAACCGGGCGCATCGCCCCGCTTCATCTTTCCAATACAACTCGATCCGCCGCCTGCCACGGGTTCCTCCGCCAGCGGATATCTCAGTCGGTGTCGACGGGGGTGCGGTAGTTGATCCGCCGCACCGACCCGGTCTTGGACCGCATGATCAGGGTTTCGGTGGTCATCCAGCCGGGTTCGCGCTTCACACCGGGCAGCAGCGCCCCGTCGGTCACGCCGGTGGCGGCAAAGATCACGTCGCCGGTCACCATCTCGTCGCGGGTGTAGATGCGGTCGAAATCGGTGATGCCCGCCTTGGTCGCGCGCGCCCGTTCATCGTCGTTGCGGAACAAGAGCCGGCAATACATCTGCCCGCCCATGCATTTGAGCGCCGCAGCGGCCAGGACGCCCTCGGGCGCGCCGCCCGACCCCATGTACATGTCGATGCCGGTTGCGGGATCGGCGCAATGCATCACCCCCGCCACGTCCCCGTCGGTGATCAGACGGATCGCCGCCCCCTTGGCGCGGACTTCGGCGATCATCTCTTCGTGGCGCGGACGCTCCAGGATGCAGACGGTGATGTCCGATGTGGCGCAGCCCTTGGCCGCCGCCAGTGCCTCGACCCGCTCGCCGGGGCTCATCTCAAGCGTGACGACATCGGTGGGATAGCCCGGTCCGATGGCCAGCTTGTCCATATAGGTGTCGGGTGCATGCAGCATTGAGCCACGCGGTCCCATCGCAATCACGGTCAGCGCGTTCGGCATGTCCTTGGCGGTCAGCGTCGTGCCTTCCAGCGGATCAAGTGCGATGTCCACGCCGGGCCCGTTGCCGGTGCCGACTTCCTCGCCGATGAACAGCATCGGCGCTTCGTCCCGTTCGCCTTCGCCGATCACCACGACACCCGCGATGTCGAGCAGGTTCAACTGTTCGCGCATGGCGTTGACCGCTGCCTGATCGGCGGCTTTCTCGTCTCCCTTGCCGACCAGTCTGGCCGAGGCGAGCGCAGCAGCCTCGGACACGCGGGCCAGACCCAGTGAAAGCATACGGTCCTGAAAATCGGCAGTGGCGGTCATGAAAACGGTCCTCGATATGGTTCTGTTGGCACTCGTCTAGCGACAGGGGCGGTTCTGCACAAGCTTGGCCGCGCGCCGTCACTGCAGCCATGCCAGCGTGATGCCCGCCAGCACGGTATAGCGGGCACCCTTCGCGATTGTGACAAGCAGCAGGAACGAGGGGAGGGGTTCGCGCAGCACACCCGCGATGACGGTCAGGGGGTCTCCGACGACGGGGAGCCAGCTTCCCAGAAGCGACCAGCGGCCGTAGCGGCGGTACCAGTTTTCCGCCCGGAGAAGTTGCGCTTCGGAAGCGGGAAACCAGCGGTGATCTTGAAAGCGCAGCAGAAACCGGCCCAGAACCCAGTTGATCACAGAGCCGAGGACGTTCCCGAGGGTGGCGATGATCAACAGGATCAGGACAGACCTGTCGCCCTGAAACAGCAACGCCACAAGCACCGCTTCCGACTGCATCGGCAGAACGGTCGCTGCGATGAGCGCCGACGCAAAGAGCCCCAGATAGGCGAGCATGGCGGCGCGACCTCAGATCAATGGGTACCGTCTAGCGCGCAGTGCAGGTCTCTACAAGGTTCAGGGCAGCCGCATGAAGCCGTCAAAGAAGTCCGCCAGCGCCGCGCCCGCGTTCAGCGGCAGGATGGTCGCGACAAACTGGTCCGGGCGCACCACAACCATGGCCCCCTTCGCCCGGTCGATCCCGCGCTGGTCAAAGATGTCGGATCCGGATTTCAGATCGGGGCAGAAGACCTTTTCGTAGTCAATCAATCCAAAGCGCCCCTTGGTCGGCAGCAGCAGGGCGGGCAGGGCGTCGACCTGCATCTCGCGGTGGGGCAGTTGGAAGACCGCCCGCAGGTCGATCACTGAATCGATGTCCGCTCCGGGCGGCGTATATCGCCGGATCGGGCTGGCGGCATCGCCGCTCAGATACGCGCAAAGTGCGGCGATCCCGCCGCCTTCCTGCCCGCGATCATCGGCAGCGGCAAAGACGATCAGCCGCCAGCGACCATCGGCTTTCATCACATGACCCAGTTGCATCGGCTTGCCATCCCCCAGCCGGATCACGGGCGCGGAATGGAAACGCTTGCCAACGATCAGTCCCTTGGCCAAGATCCTGATGCGCCCCGTCTGCGGTGATCCGAGAAGGGCCATACCGCGTTTCGACGCCGGCGGTGTAGCGACCGTGTTTCTTGAAGTAGCTCTGGAACTGCGCGGCCTCTGCGGCGTCCTTGGGCTTGGCGCTGAACAGGCGCGCCATGTCGCGGTCGAAATCAATCAGCTCTTTCGCCTTGGCCTGACGTTCCTCCGAATAGCTGTGCAGCAGCGACGGGTCCGCCTGTCCGCGCAGCACGGCGGCCAGCTTCCAGCCCAGATTGAAGGCATCGGCCATCGAGACATTCATGCCCTGACCGGCTTTCGGGCTGTGCGTGTGGCAGGCGTCCCCGGCGATGAAGATGCGCGGGCTGCGCCGCGCCCTTTCCGCCTCCGGCACGTCGTCGAACTGGTCACAGACGCGCTGCCCGATCTCGTAGGCCGACCACCACGCCACCTCCTTCACGTCGAGCGTGTAGGGCGCGAGAATGGCGCGGGCCTTTTCGGTCAACATCTGCGCGGTGACATTGCGGTCGGCGGCACGTTCGTCGCCCCTCAATTCATCCAGTTCGATGTACATCCGGACCAGATAGCCGCCCTCGCGCGGGATGATCAGCAGGCTGCCGTGCTCTGCCGACTGGATCGCGCACTTGAGCCGGATGTCGGGAAAATCGGTGACGGCCAGCACGTCCATCACACCCCAGAGCTGCCGTGCGGCCTCGCCCCTGAGGTCATGGCCCAGCGCCCGCCGCACGGCACTGCGGGCCCCGTCACAGCCCACGACGTAGCGGGCGTTCATGGTCTCGGTAACGCCCGGCGCATCAAGGCAGTCGAAGGTGGCGGTCACGGGCTGATCCGCAGTTTCGGGGATGTTCAATCCGGTCAGCGCGCGGTCATAGACCGGCTCCATCCGGTGCGAGGACTGCCGCATGAGGTCCAGATAGAAATCATGTATCCGCGCCTGGCTCAGGATCACATGGGGCATTTCCGACAGATCGTCCTCCACGTCCTGGATCCGGTCGGCCCGGTGCAAGCCCGTGCCGCCTGCTTCGGGCCGCCAAAAGGCGACCTCGTTGACCCAGTATCCTTCCTTCAGCACCCGCTCGGCAAAGCCGAAAGCCTCGAACATTTCGATGGAACGGCAGGCGATGCCGTCCGCCTGACCCACCTCGAGCGGTCCCGGTTTGCGCTCCACGATCCGTGTCGTGATGTCGGGGAAGGCCGCCAGTTGCGCGGCCAATGTCAGTCCTGCGGGGCCGCAACCGACGATCAGCACATCCACATCCTGCTTTGCGCGTGCCTCGGGCTGAACCGCAGGATCGCCGGGGCGAAAGCCGTCAAGATGATACTGCATGGGTGGGGCTCCAATTTTTGTAAGTATACATACTAAATACTGGACAGATGAGATGCCTGTCAATATGGTATGTATACTTACTTTTTGTGGAGGCCGCATGACTGACAAGATCGCCCTCGACCAGATGCCGGGCCATCTGATCCGACGTCTGCATCAGCAGTCCACCGCCGTGTTTCAGGAGCAGGTCCGGCAGGCGGGATATGATGTGACTTCGGTGCAATTCGCGGCGCTTGAGACGTTGCGCGATCATCCCGAACTGGATCAGGCGACGCTGGCCAAACGCATCGCCTATGACCGCGCCACGATTGGCGGCGTCGTCAAGCGGCTGGAGGCGCGGGGACTGATCCGGCGCATTCCCGATGAGAAGGACCGCCGCGCCTTCCGCCTGAGCCTGACGGACGAGGGCACCACACTGCTGGCCGCGTTGCGCCCGCTGGTGGAAGAGGTGCAGGAGTTGATCCTGCCGGGTCTCAGCGCGGCGGAGCGGGCAGCGTTTCTGGCCCTCGTGTCACAGGCGCTTGCACCGAAGGCGTAATCTCAGACCTCTTCGATCCGCAGGGCCACTGGCGCACCGGCCAGCACGCCGGTGCCGTCCATCGCGGCGATGGCGGTTTCGATGTCCGCCTGTGTGGTCTTGTGGGTGACGATCAGCACCGGGGCGGAACTGTCCTCGTGCTCGTACTGGCGCATGCGGTAGATGCTCACGCCCGCCTCGCCCAGCACGGTCGCGATCTTGGCCAATGCGCCCGGCTTGTCCACCAGCGTCATCCGCAGATAATAGGGCGCGGGCAGTTTCGACAGGGCGGCAGTGGCGGTGACAAGGCTGGCGGCGGGCTGGCCGAAGACCGGGCCACGCACCCCGCGCGCAATGTCGCAGACATCTGCCATCACGGCACTGGCCGTCGGCCCTTCACCCGCACCCGCCCCGCGCAGCACGATCTGACCGACCGCATCGCCTTCCAGCACCACCATGTTGGTGCCGCCGTCCAGCTGGCCCAAAGGAGAGGTATCAGGCACCAGACAGGGCTGCATCCGCTGCTCCAACCCGCGTCCGCTCATCTGTGCGACGCCCAGCAGCTTGATCTTGTAACCCATGTCGGCGGCGGCGCGAATGTCTTCGATGCTGACCCGCTCGATCCCTTCAAGCTGGATGCCGCCGAAGTCGACCTGCACACCAAAAGCGATCGCAGACAGGATCGCCAGCTTGTGGGCGGCGTCGATGCCGCCGACGTCCAGTTGCGGATCGGCTTCGAGATAGCCCAGGCCGTCGGCCTCGGCAAAAATCTCCTGATAGGTCTTGCCGGAGTTTTCCATGCGCGTGAGGATGTAGTTGCATGAACCGTTCATCACGCCCATCACGCGGGTGATCCGGTTGCCCGCCAACCCTTCCATCAATGTCTTGATCACCGGGATGCCGCCTGCGACGGCGGCTTCGAACCGGATTGCGCGGCCTTGGTCTTCGGCCAGTTCGGCCAGCGCCTGACCATGGATGGCCAGCATCGCCTTGTTGGCGGTGACCACGTCCTTGCCCGCCTTCAGGGCAGCTTCGGTCGCGTCCTTGGCCGGGCCGTCTTCGCCGCCCATCAGCTCGACAAACACATCCACATCGTCGCGGGTGGCCAAACTGACCGGGTCGTCCTCCCAGGCATAGCCCGACAGGGTCACGCCGCGGTCCTTGTCCTTGGACCGGGCCGACACGGCGCTGATCGTGATCTTGCGCCCGGTGCGCGCCTCAAGCAAGGCGGCCTGCTGGCGGATGATCCGCACGACACCGACACCGACGGTGCCCAAACCTGCAATGCCAAGGCGAAGAGTGTCAGACATGGGCGCGGTCCTTTTCAGTCATGGGGGGTCGTGCAACGCGATGTAGCGGGTTCGGACCGGCCTTGCAACGCGCCAAAGACTACCTCAGTCCCTCTTCCAGCCGTCGCTTTTCCGCATCGCTCAACACCGTGCCGCGGATGCGGTCCGCGCGGGCGCGCAGGCCCGACAGGCGGCTGTTCAAACTGTCTTCGAGCTGCACAGGATCGGGGCCGGGTGTGCCCGCACGTTCCAGCAAAGGGTCGAGCGGCACAAGCGCCGGATATTCGGCCGCCTCGAGCTCTGCGGTCTGGGTGCGGTCCAGATCGGGAAACTGGGTGCATCCTGCCGCGCCCAGCAGCGCGACGCTCAGCGACCAAAAGAGGCGTGCGCGTGTCATGGGATGTTCTTGCACCAGCGCCCGCATCCGCGCAAGCCGCTTTGCTTTTGAACGATTGTTCATTAATTTGACCGCATGGCACGTACAACCGGTTCACACGCGGGCATCACCGGCCCCAAAGTCCGGCAATCCGCCCTGCGGCTTTTCGCCCAGCGCGGTTATGCGGCTGTGTCCATGCGGGCCATCGCCGCCGAAGTGGGCGTTCAGGCCGGTGCGCTCTACAACTACACGCCGGACAAGCAGACGATGCTCTTTGACCTGATGCGCGGTCATCTGGAGGAACTGCTGTCGGAAGTGCCGGACGGGGAGGGCGCACCTGTGGAACGGCTGCGCGGCTTCGTCGATTTCCACATTCGGTTCCACGCCGACCGTCCTGATGCGGTTTTCATCGCCTACATGGAGCTGCGCAATCTTGAGCCCGGCAACTTTGCCACCATCGAAGCGCTGCGCCGACGCTACGAAGACACGCTGGAGTCGATCTTGCGCGCCGGTGCGGCGACGGGCGACTTCGATGTCAAGGATACCAAGATCGTGACGCTGGCGATCATCGCCATGCTGACCGGGGTGAACACCTGGTTCCGGCAAAGCGGTCGGCTGTCGCTGGACGAGGTTGTCGCGCAATACTGGGACATGGTGCGCAAGTCGGTCGGGGCGGGCTGAACGGCAAGCGCCGGTGGTCCGAAAACAACCACCGGCGCGACCATGGTTAATCCGCGGTAAGGTTCGCGGTTTCCGTGCGCTTCAGAACAGGCCACGCCGCAGGATCTGGCGCATCGGGTCCGATACCCGAAAGCTGGGCTGATCGTTGCCTGTCCGGCCAAGCGAGATCGAGACGCCCACCCGGATCGTGCTTTCCGCGTCTGCGCTGGTGCGCCCGTCGAGCCAATCCCGCGAGGCTTCGGCAAAGAGCGCGGCCGGTGTATCGCCGATCCGGGTCTGCACGCCAAAGGTGGCTTCATGGGCGATGGTGCCGAAGGTTTCCTCGTCGATTTCGGTAATGTCGTAGTGCGCGTAGAGTCGTGTCCCTTCGGTCGGCTGCCAATAAACGCCGCCACCCGCAGTGATCCAATCCATATCGTTGTCCGCCGACATGCCGATGCCGGCCCGCAATTCCACGTTCACGTCCCGTGCAACCTCGAACATCGCCACGGCCCCGACCTGACCGTAGGTTGACGACGCATCGTTCTTGTCTGCGACCATCAGGGTCACCCCGTACTTCTGCCCGTCACGCGGGGTCATGTAGAGAACGGTGCCCAGTCGACCGATGCCGCCGTTGCTGCGTTCTTCGTACTGCAGGTCGAACTGGGCACCGTGATGATCGGTGATGGCCACATCGACCGTACCGCCGACATAGCCCCCTTCAAGCTCCTGGTTGGAAAAGCCGAGACGCAATTCTCCGCCGATGATGCCAAGGCCGGAATCGGCCAGTGCGGGCAGGCTCAGAGCGTGGATCAGAAGGGCGGCAACAAAGAGGGAACGGCGCATGGTAACTTTCCTTTGGCAAATGTCAGCGTTACCGGCCCCCGTCGGTTCTGGGATCGGTATCGGTCATTTCCGGATTTGAGGAAAGTTGAAAGTAAACAGATGGTTAAGGGGTAAACTGGTTAATTTCGTTAATCAATGACGACGCCAGCCGTTTGTCCGCAAGGGCCAGGATTTTCCCGGCCCCTGCGGTTCTTCGTGCGGTTCAGGGTCAGTGCGCGGGCTTGATGAAGGTGCCGTTGCGCAGGTCGGCAAATGCCTGTTCCAGTTCGGCGCGGGTGTTCATCACGATGGGCCCGTGCCAGGCGACGGGCTCCTCGATCGGTGCGCCCGAGATCAGGAGGAACCGCAGTCCATCCGGTCCGGCCTGCACGGTCACTTCATCGCCGGTGCCAAAGCGGATCAACGTGCGGTCGCCCGACATATCGCGGATGTTGACCTCTTCGCCCGCGACTTCCTTTTCCAGCAGCACGCCAGAGGGTTTCGAGGCATCCGCAAAGGCGCCCGCGCCCTGAAAGACATAGGCAAAGGCACGGCGGTAGGTGTCGATGCGGAAGGTCTTCTTCACCCCGGCAGGGACCGTGATGTCAAGGTATTGCGGATCCGCGGCGATGCCGTCCACCGGGCCGGTCTTGCCCCAGAAATCGCCGGTGATCACGCGGACATGGGTGCCGTCGTCATCGGTGACTTCGGGAATGTCGGTCGATTTGACATCCTGATAGCGCGGCGCGGTCATCTTCTGGTCGCCGGGCAGGTTGCCCCAAAGCTGAAACCCGTGCATCTGCCCGCGGGCGTTGCCGTGCGGCATTTCCTGATGCAGGATGCCGCGTCCGGCGGTCATCCACTGCACGTCGCCGGCCCCAAGGGAGCCGTTGTTGCCAAGGCTGTCGGCGTGATCCACGGTGCCTTCCAGCACATAGGTGATCGTCTCGATCCCGCGGTGGGGATGCCAGGGAAAGCCTTTCTCGAAATCCTGCGGGCGTTCGTTGCGGAAATCATCGAACAGCAGGAAAGGGTCCAGCTCGCTTGGGTCCTGAAACCCGAACGCGCGGTGAAGTTTGACGCCTGCGCCTTCAAGGGTGGGGACGGCACGGCGGGTCTCTAGGGTGGGTCTGAGGGACATGCGAAATCTCCTTGGGTGTGTTGAGACACAGATGGTGCCGCAGGGCGCGGGCTGCAACGGGCAGAAGCGAAGGCTGACTGTGCGGGAATGCGCAGAGCGGACTTTTCGGGAGGGCCGGACCGAAGGTGCCCAAGACTTCGGGCACTCAGGTGTCGGTGCCTGCCCACCACGCCGCTGGTTTGCGCCGCGCACCCCGTTTGCGGTCGAGCCACAGCGCCACTTTTCGTGCCGGTGACAGCGCAAGGCGCAGCCACAGCCGGTGGTGCCACTTCGAAAAGTCCCTGTTGAACGGGCAGACCCGCATGCAGATCGCGCAGTCCGAGGCCATCTTGGCCCAGAAGCCAAAGCATTTCTCCGCATCGGAGGTCCATTTCACCACGCCCTTTATCGCCGACGCCGTCTCCCCGCTTTCCTTCGGCGGGCCAAAGGGCAGTGCCTTGACCGGGCAGGCATCCGCACATTTGGTGCAGATGTCGCAGAAGGCCCGCACGCCCGTGGGCCGGGGTGTGTCGGCGGCCAGGGGCAGGGTGGTGAAGATCTTGGAAAACCGCAGACGGGGGCCGAATTGGGGCGTGATCACCATCTGGTTGCGGGCATATTCGCCAAGTCCCGCCTTGATCGCATAGGGAATGACCAGCCCGGTATCATTCATGCTGGCCGTCGCCTCATACCCCAGATTGCGGATATAGGCGGCAAGTTGCATGACCACCGCCGCTTCGTGGCTGTATTCCCGTCCGGTGGCCGCCCCGGCCAATGCCGAGGGGTAGGTGGCCACAAGGTCTTCTGCCATCTGGTGGCCCATGACAATGACACTGGTCATGCCGGGGGGCAGATCGTTCGGCGCGTCCGACATATCGCGCGTGTCGACGCGGGACGCATAAAGCCAGCGGTCGTCCATATCGGTGATACCGCAAAGATCCGCGCCAAAGAAACGGGCGATGCGCTTGATCTCGGCGCTCATCCTGTCCGGATCATCGACGGGCTGCTGCATCGGGGCCACGGGGGTGTCGTTGGCGATGGCGGCCTGAAACCCTTCACGCAGGCCCGTGTCATTGCCCCGGTTCGAGATCAGATCGCTGATCAGCCAGCTGGCATTGCGCAGGGCAAAGTCACGCTGGGTAAACCCGTCGCCCCGACGCGGTGTCGCGTCCATGCGGTAGGACGCGAAGAACGCGTCGGTCCTGGCTGTGCGGACGCTGTCATCCCAGAAGGCGCGGGTAAAGATGTCGTTGCGCTGTGCGAACCGCTCGAAGTTGGGCGTGACCTCGATCCCGGCGGCGGCGTCGTCGGGCCCTGTGGGCGGCGTGTTGGCGGGATAGGGCATGAGGGGAGTTGAGCCTGACCGCCCCGAATTGTCAAAGCCTCCGCGTCCGGGCGCGACCCTTTCCGGCAGGTCCGGTCGAAAATTCTTGCAGGAAATCGGGTGCAGGCCCGCGAAAGGTCGCGTTCGGGAAAGACAGGTCGCGGCTGACCCACGCTCATGGCGCAAAGACACGCGAGGGAGAGCGGTATGAAAGTCGGGTTTATCGGGTTGGGCAACGTGGGCGGCAAGCTGGCGGGATCGCTCTTGCGCAACGGGGTCGATCTGGCGGTGTTCGACCTCAACGCCGCATTCGTCGCGGATTTCGTGGCGCGCGGGGCGCGGGATGGCGGCTCGGCGGCCAGGCTGATGCAAAGCTGCGACGCGGTGATCACCTGTCTGCCCAGTCCCGCGGCCTGTGCCTCGGTCGTGACGGAAATGCTGCCAGAGGTCGGTCCCGGCAAGATCTGGATGGAGATGTCCACGACGGATGCCGAACAGATCAAGGATCATGCGGACGCGGTCATCGCGCGCGGTGGGGAGGCGGTGGATTGTCCGGTTTCGGGCGGCTGCCACCGGGCCGACACCGGCAACATCTCGATCTATGCCGGTTGCACGCGGCCAACCTTCGAGAGGGTGCTGCCGATCCTCACCCATATGGGGCGCCGTATCCTGCATGTGGGCGACGTGGGGGTGTCCAGCACATTGAAAGTGATGACCAACTATCTGGCAACCATCAACCTTTTGTCCCTGTGCGAGGCGCTGACAGTGATGAAGGCGGCCGGCATGGACCTTGGCGTGACCTACGAGGCAATTGCGGCATCCTCGGGCAATTCCTTTGTGCATGAGACCGAAAGCCAGTTGATCCTGTCGGGATCGCGGGACGTGAACTTCACCCTCGATCTGGTGCAAAAGGATGTGGGGCTTTTCCAGAAACTGGCCGACGAGAACGGCGTGAAGCTGGAACTGTCACCGCTGATGATCGAGATGCTGACCGACGGCCAGCGCCGATACGGCGAGAAGGCGCAGTCCGACCGCATGATCGAGCGGCTGGAAGAAGCCACGGGCCTCAGCATCACCGCACCGGGATTTCCGACGGAACTGGTGGATGATGAACCCGAGGAACGCGGCTATGAAGTGGCGGTGCGCCGATAGGGCCGGAACCCGACCCTTGCCGTCTGCGGCACGTCCGGCGCCACGATCTTGTCACAGGGGCGTCACCAAACGACCCTGAAAGACTGCCATGACCCACCCAAGTCCCGGCCGGGATAATCGCAAACCGAGGGTCGTCACATGCCAGCCAGTTTTACCATCGCCTATCTTTCGGCAGAGGACATGCCGGAGATCGCAGCGGAGTGGGACAGGCTTTTCGCCGCCGATCCTGAATCCCATTTCTTTCTGTCGCGGCGGTTTCTGGAACCGATCTTTGCGATCCATCCTCAGACGGGCGCTTTTGTCTGCCTCAAGGACGATATGCCCGTCGGCTTTTTCCCGGTATCGGTCAACACCCAGTGGGACAATGCGCGGTCCTGCTTTCGGACCGAATACCGCATGGCGGGATCGAAACACTGGGCCGACTACACCGGCATTCTGATCGACCCCGAGGTCGAGGATGCAGTGCTGGACGCCTACGCGCTGCATTTTCGGCAGACCGAATGGGGCCATATCAGGTTCAAGAACCTGCGCATGTCCGAACGCCGTCAGAAGCGGTTCTTCGATCACTTCGAAGAGGAATTCTATGCCATTACGGACCGGGAAAAGATCATCAACGGGGGCACCACGAACAACCTGATCTGCCCGGTGATCACGCTGCCCGAGGATTTCGACACCTACATCGGTGCGCTCAGCAAGAACAACCGCAAGAGCATGCGCAAGTTCCTGCGCCGTGTGGACGACGGTGAATATGCGGTGCGCGACGGAACCGTTGCGGATCTGCCGGAATTCGAGCGGATGTGGCTTGAGCAATGGGGCACGAAATCGAACGGCGAAACGCTGGCGCGCAAATATGCCAACACGGTCCGCATCGGCCTTCAGCAAGGCACGGTTCACATGCCGGTTCTGTCCGAACCGGACGGCAGGATCCTTGGCATGATCTGCAATTTCCACGATGAGGTGAACCGCGACATCGGCTGTTTTGTCTCCGCCCGCGACGGCGGGGCAGGTTCGGTCCCGGTGGCGCTGATCCTGCATGGCCACTGCATCCGCAGGGCCATCGAACAAGGCTACAGGACCTACGATTTCCTGCGCGGGGACGAACAGTACAAATTCGACATGGGTGCAGAACCGCGTGTGATCCGCTATCCGGTCCTGCGCAGACGCAGCGCGGCCCCGGTTCAGGCGCTTCTGTCACCGCTCAGCGCGCGGGCTGTTCTGATGGATATACCCGAATTGTCGGGTGCCCTGAAGAACCCCCGCGTGCGCGCCGCCTGTGCACAATTGTCCGGCTTTTTCTGACGCAAAACGTTCTCAGCAGTTGGGCACGTTGACGGCAAGGCCACCCAAGGAGGTTTCCTTGTATTTCTCGGACATATCCGCGCCGGTCTGACGCATCGTCTCGATACAGGCATCGAGCGGCACGAGGTGCGTGCCGTCGCCGCGCAGCGCGAGCGAGGCGGCAGAGACGGCCTTGATCGCGCCCAGCCCGTTGCGTTCGATGCAGGGCACCTGCACCAGCCCCTTGACCGGATCGCAGGTCATTCCCAGATGATGCTCCAATGCGATTTCTGCTGCGTTTTCAATCTGCTCCGGGGTGCCTCCCAGGACGGCACAGAGCCCGGCGGCAGACATGGCGGCGGCAGAGCCGACTTCGGCCTGACAGCCCGCTTCTGCCCCCGAGATCGAGGCGTTGAACTTGACCAGCCCGCCGATGGCGGCGGCGGTCAGCAGAAAGTCTTCGATATGGCTCTCTGACGCGCCGGGGACGTGGTCGAGGTAGTAGCGCAGGGTCGCAGGCAACACGCCTGCGGCACCGTTGGTCGGGGCGGTAACCACCTGACCTCCGGCGGCGTTCTCCTCGTTCACGGCCATTGCATAGGCGCTCATCCAGTCGTTGATCGTGTGGGGCGCGGACTGGTTCATGCCACGCTCTGCCAGCAGCGCCTCATGGATGCCCTTGGCGCGGCGTTTGACGGAAAGCCCGCCCGGCAGGGTGCCATCGGTGGTCAGGCCGCGGTCGATGCAATCGTTCATCACCTGCCAAAGCCGTTTGGTGCCGGCCTTGAGGTGAACCTCGCCGTTGCGGGAAATCTCGTTGGCGCGTTTCATCTGGGCGATGGTCTTGCCTGATGTCTTGGCCATTTCCAGCATTTCGGCTGCGGATTTGAACGGGAAGGGGACGGGTGTGCCCTCGTCGGTGTCCTTTCCCGCGGCCAGTTCCGCCTCTGTCATGACAAAGCCGCCGCCGATGGAATAGTAGGTCTCGCGCAGGGTCACGTCGCCTTCCGCATCCGTCGCCATCAGCATCATGCCGTTGGCGTGGCCCGCAAGCTTTGTGTCGTAATCGAAGATCAGATGCGCCTTGGGATCGAAACGCAGCGGCGGCAATCCCTCGACGTTGATCTCTTGGTCTCTTTCGATCGCTTTCAGCACCGCTTCGGCCTTTTCCGCGTCATAGCTTTCCGGCGTGAACCCCGCGAGGCCCAGAATGGTCGCCCGGTCCGTGGCGTGGCCCACGCCGGTGAAGGCAAGGCTGCCGTGCAGCGAGGCGCGGACCCCGGAAAAGTGGAAGGGCGAGGCGCGCATCAGGTCCAGAAACCGGGCGGCGGCGACCATCGGACCCATCGTGTGCGAAGACGACGGGCCAATGCCCACTTTGAACATGTCGAAGACGGAAAGGAACATCAGGTGGCACTGCCTTCTGGCGGATTGGGATAGGTCGGGGCCGTGAAAGGTGTATCGCCCAGCCCTTCGGCCTCTTGCAAGGCCGCCGTGGCGGGCAGGGCTTCGACACGCGTGGCGATGGCCCGCAATGCAGGGTAGCGGGACAGGTCGAACCACGTTCTGTCACGGGTCACAGGGTAGAGCGCAGACCAGCGCAGCAGGGCACACAGGTAGAGGTCCAGCACGCTCAGTTCATCCCCTAGAAGCCAGGGAGCGTTTTCGGCTGCGACGGTCTCAAGAGTTTCAAAGCACCGCGCGATCAGCGGCGTCAGTCCCGCATGCAGGTTGTCCGCATGGTCCCCGGTGACATATCGTTCCGCATAGAACAACTGGCGCAGCAGCGCGTGGGGCGTATTGGAAAGATAGAACAGCCATTTCAGGAATGTGCCCCGGTCCGGGCTGTCCGGGTGCTGGGCCAAGCCCGCCGTGCGTATCCGCCAGCCACAGCAGGATGGCTGCGGTTTCGAACAGCGGGCCTTGCGGTGTCTCGAGCACGGGGATCAATCCGTTGGGATTGAGGCTGCGATAGGCGGGCGCGTCCTGCGCCCGCGCGGCGCGGTCGACCAACGCGGTGCGGTAGGACAACCCGCGTTGGTCAAGGGCAAGTCGCACGATCAGCGATGCGTTGTCGGGGGCGTAATGCAGCACATATGTCATCCCCACTGGCTAGCGCCAGTTTCAGGGTGCCTCTGGCGTGAAAGCGACGCTTGGCACCGCGATTGCAGCTTTTGCACCGGGCGGATCGTCCTTTGCGTCAGGGCTCGCGGGGCATCGTCACGGATCGCGCATTGCCTGTTCTGCCGAATTGCGGACAAAAGGGCCGTGAACTTTGCGTACCGCGCGGATTTGTCGGCCCGAAGGGGTCGCGCATGTCCAGCAAGGGACATATAAGGACGCCACCAACAAAGGAGTCGCCGCCATGGCCGGAGAACTGTCCCCCATCGACAAGGCAAAATTCGTCGCGGCCAAACGTGCGGCGCAATACGTCGAAGACGGGATGCGTGTGGGGTTGGGCACCGGGTCGACCGCCGCGTGGCTGGTGCGCTGTCTGGGCGAGATGGTGCGCGACGACGGCCTGCGGATCAAGGGCGTGCCCACGTCCAGCCGCACGGCGGCGCTGGCGCGGGATGTGGGGATCGAGGTGATCAGCCTCGACGAGGCGAAATGGCTCGACCTGACGATCGACGGCGCGGATGAATTTGATGGAGAGCTGAACCTGATCAAAGGCGGCGGCGGGGCGCTTTTGCAGGAAAAGATCGTGGCGACGGCCAGCGACCAGATGATCGTGATCGCCGACGTCGGCAAGGAGGTCGAAACGCTGGGCGCGTTTCCCCTGCCGATCGAGGTGATCCCCTTTGGCTGGCAGACCACACAGGCGCTGGTCGAGGAGACGCTGATCAGCATGGATGTGCTCGGACGCTCATCGACGCTGCGGATGAACGGGCAGGTGCCGTTCATCACCGACGAGGGCAACCACATCCTTGACCTGCACCTCAACCGGATCGGCAATCCCCGTCAACTGGCGCTGGTGATCAACCAGATGCCCGGAGTTGTCGAGAACGGACTGTTCATCGACATCTGCGATGCGGTCGTGATCGGCTACGGCGATGGCCGGGTCGAGGTGCGCGACATCAACGAAGGCACCGTGGCGACCGAACGTCTCGACTTTGTCGAAACCGACAACCTGTTTTCCGACCTGAGCGACTGAGGAACCCCGTTATGGCCGATGAATTTGACTACGACCTCTTTGTGATCGGCGGCGGTTCCGGCGGTGTGCGCGCCGCGCGGGTGGCGGCGGGCGAATACGGGGCCAAGGTCGCTCTGGCTGAGGAGGACCGCTATGGCGGGACCTGCGTGATCCGGGGCTGTGTGCCGAAAAAGCTGATGGTGTTCGCATCCGAATTCGCGGGCATCCCGTCCGAAGCCGCCGCGTACGGCTGGGATTTTTCGACCGGACCTTTCGACTGGCACGGGTTCAGCAGCAAGCTGCACAATGAATTGGACCGGCTTGAGAAGATCTATCGCTCGCTTCTGTCGGGTGCCGGGGTCGACACCTTCGACCAGCGCGCCGTGCTCAAGGACGCGCATACGGTGGAACTGGCGGATGGGACGACCAAGACGGCGAAACATATTCTGATCGCAACGGGTGGTCATCCGGTGCGCCCCGATCTGCCCAACGCGGACCTCGGGATCGTGTCGGACGACATCTTTCATCTGGAACAACTGCCCAAATCCATGCTGATCATCGGCGGCGGCTATATCGCCTGCGAATTCGCCTGCATCATGAAGGGGCTGGGTGTCGAGGTGACGCTCTATTATCGCGGTGCGCAGGTGCTGCGCGGCTTTGACGACGAAGCCCGCGGGCTGGTCGCCGAAAGCATGCGGGAGAACGGCATCGACCTGCATGTCGGCAGCAACATTCTGGAAATGTCGCTGGCCAAGGACCGCAAGGACGGGCCGCAGCCGACGGCATCGGACGCGTCGATGGGCGCATCGGCACAGGACGCCGAGGTGCTGCGCGCGCAGAAGGACGGTGCCGCCGCCGGACAATCCGGGCCGATCTGGGTGAAGTCCACGAACGGCGGTGAAAAGGTGTTCGATATGGTGCTGTTCGCCACGGGCCGCAATCCGTCGACCAAGGGCATGGGGCTTGAGGATGTGGGGGTCAAGCTGGGCCGACGCGGCGAAATCAAGGTCAATGAATACAGCCAGACCGACGTGCCGTCGATCTATGCCATCGGCGACGTCACCGACCGGGTGAACCTGACGCCGGTGGCGATCCGGGAGGGGATGGCCTTTGTCCAGACGGTCTTTGGCGGGGAACCGACGCCGGTCGATCACGATCTGATCCCAAGCGCCATCTTCACCCAGCCCGAGATGGGCACCGTTGGCATGAGCGAGGAACAGGCCCGCGACGCGGAGGAGGTCGAGATCTACTGCACCTCCTTCAAACCGATGCGCACGGCCTTTGCGGGCCGGCCTGACCGGGTGCTGATGAAGCTGGTGGTGTCCAAGGAAAGCCGCGTCGTGCTGGGCTGTCACATCGTCGCACCCAATGCAGGCGAATTGATCCAGCTTGCGGGCATCGCGGTCAAGGCAGGCCTGACAAAAGAACAATTCGACGCCACTTGCGCGGTCCATCCGACCATGTCGGAAGAGCTGGTGACCATGCGCAAACCAACGCGGACTGCTTGAATTCAGGCAGTTTGTACACACATGCGGTACACAGCGCAGAAGAACGAAAGCCGCGCAGGCGCGGCACCAGAAGGGGAAGAGACTTAGATGGCTGGAAACAACGGCGGCCCATGGGGCGGCGGCGGAAATTCAGGTGGCGGTGACGACGGCGGGCGCAAGGAAGGCCCCGGAAACCGCGGAAAGAACAACGGTGGCGGTCGTGGACCCGGCAGTGATCGTCCGCAGATACCCGAAATCGACGAATTGGTGAACAAGGGCCGCGAGCAGTTGCGCGTTCTGATGGGCGGCGGAAATGGCCGTGACCGGGGAACCGGCGGCGGCGGTACGGGCGGCGGCGGGCCGATCCTCACACGCGGGACAGTGGGTCTTGGTGTGGTGGCGGCGGTGATCGCCTGGAGCTTTGCCAGCTTCTACACGGTGCGTCCCGAACAGCAGTCAATCGAGCTCTTCCTTGGCGAGTTCTCGCAGGTCGGCACCGAAGGTCTGAACTTTGCGCCCTGGCCGTTCGTGACGGCGGAAGTCTTTGACGTGACCACCAACCGCACCGAAGAGATCGGTGTTGGCCGGGGTGCAAGTGACAACGACGGACTGATGCTGACCACGGATGAAAACATCGTGGACATCGACTTTCAGGTGGTCTGGAACATCAAGAACGCACAGCACTTCAAATTCTCGCTGCGCGACCCCGAAGCGTCCGTGCGTGCAATCAGCGAATCCGCCATGCGCGAAGTCATCGCGCAATCCGAACTGGCCCCGATCCTCAGCAGAGACCGGGGTGCGGTTGCCGATCAGGTCAAGACCCTGATCCAGACGACGCTCGATGACCGCGAGACAGGGATCAACATCCTGCGTGTCAACCTCAACAAGGTCGACCCGCCCAGTCAGAGCGTGGTCGTGACCAATGCCGACGGCACGACGACCCAAGGGTCTGTCGTGGACGCCTTCCGCGACGTGCAGGCCGCTGAACAGGAGCGTGACCGGGTCGAACGTCAGGCGGACGCCTATGCCAACCGCAGAACCGCCGAAGCGCGCGGTGAATCCGCGCAGCTTCTGGAAGCAGCCGAAGGGTATCGTGCCCGCGTGGTGAACGACGCGATCGGTGAGGCGAGCCGGTTCGAGGCGGTGCTGACGGAATACGTGGCGGCACCGGAAGTGACGCGCAAGCGTCTCTATCTGGAGACCATGCAGAAGGTGCTGGGTGACGTGGACAAGATCATTCTTGAAAACGGCGGCGGTGCCAACGGTCAGCAAGGCGTCGTGCCCTATCTGCCGCTGAACGAATTGCGTCGCAATGGAGGATCGAACTGATGAAAAAGATGGGATTTTTGCTGCCCGTCGTGGTGGTTGCCATTGTTGCCGTGCTCTCGGCGATCTTTGTGGTGGATGAGCGGGAAAAGGCACTCGTGCTGCGCTTCGGTCAGATCAAGCAGGTGGTGACGGAGCCCGGTATCGGGTTCAAGGTACCGCTGCTCGACGAAGTCGTGCGGTTCGAGGACCGGATCCTCAGCCTTGAAACCGAGGTGATCGAAGTCACGCCCGCCGATGACCGGCGGCTCGAGATTGACGCCTTTGTGCTCTACCGCATCGGTGACATCGTTCAGTTTCGTCAGGCCATCGGTGCCGGTGGACAGCGCCAGGCGGAAAACGACCTGAGCGGTATCATGGAATCGCAGATCCGTGCGGTTCTGGGTTCACAGGGTGTTACGTCAAACACGATCCTTTCGCCCGAACGCGCACGTCTGATGAACCAGATCCGCGACCAGGCCGATGACCGCGCCCAGGCGTTGGGACTCGATGTGGTCGAAGTGCGCCTGCGCCAGACCAACCTGCCGGAACAGAACTTTGACGCGACGCTGCAGCGGATGATCGCCGAACGGGACCGCGAAGCCACGGACGAACGTGCCCGGGGCCGCGAAGCCGCACAGCGCGTGACCGCTCTGGCCGACCGGACCTACGAGGAAATCCTGTCGGAAGCGCGCCGCGATGCGCGGATCATCGAAGGTGAAGCGGACGCGGAGCGCAACAAGATCTTTGCGGAAGCCTACAGCAAGGATCAGGAGTTCTTTGAATTCTACCGGTCCCTGACGGCCTACGAGGAAGCCTTGAAAGGCAGCAATTCCACCATGGTGATGTCGCCGGATTCAGAGTTCTTCAACTATCTGCGATCCGATCAGGGCAGCCGTTCCGACGAGGGAGAACGCAATTGAGCCTGATCTTGCTGGCCTTCGGGCTGGTGATGGTTTTCGAGGGGCTGGTGTATGCACTGGCCCCTTCGCTTTTGGAGCGTATGCTGGAAACCCTGCGCCAGATGCCCGAAGCCGCCGTGCGCCAGATCGGGGCGCTGGTGATCGTGGGCGGGTTGATCCTGATCTGGCTCGCCTTTCAGGTCGGCCTCTGACGACACCGTGATCCCGGTCGCGCGGTCAATTGCGCGCCGTCGTGTTGAAAACACCGTGATCGGCCACATCTTTCATATTGCGGCAAGGGCGACGGCGATGCACTCTGTTGCCTGACACCGCCGGGCCAACGCGCCCCAACGATCACAGCAGGAGAAACACCCATGCACTCACAGGCTCCCTCGCGCCGGGCGGCACCGGCCCGGACCAAGGCGCAGGCAAGATCCTTCACCGATGGCGCGGCCTTCAAGGGGCTGATGCTGGGCCTGTTGGCCCTCGCGCTGGTCGTCCTGCAATCCGTCGCGGCCTTCGCCAAACCCGAAAGCCTTGCGCCTTTGGCTGAAAAGATCAGCCCCTCGGTGGTCAACATCACAACCTCCACGATGGTCGAAGGGCGCACCGGCCCCCGCGGGATCGTGCCGGAAGGCTCTCCCTTCGAGGATTTCTTCCGCGAATTTCAGGACCGCAACAATGACGGCGACACGCCCCGTGCGCGCCGGTCTTCGGCACTGGGATCGGGCTTTGTCATTTCCGAGGACGGTTTCGTCGTGACGAACAACCACGTCATCGAGGGCGCGGACGAGATCACCATCGAATTCTTCTCGGGTCAGGAGCTGAAGGCCACGGTCATCGGTACCGACCCGAACACGGACATCGCCCTGCTGAAAGTCGAAGCCGAAGCCGCACTGCCCTTTGTCAAATTCGGCGACAGCAATGCCGCTCGCGTGGGCGATTGGGTGATCGCCATGGGCAACCCGCTGGGTCAGGGATTCTCCGTCTCTGCCGGCATCGTATCGGCGCGCAACCGGGCGCTGTCGGGCACCTATGACGATTACATCCAGACCGATGCGGCGATCAACCGGGGCAACTCCGGCGGTCCCTTGTTCAACATGGACGGCGATGTGATCGGCGTGAACACCGCGATCCTGTCGCCCAACGGCGGCTCCATCGGCATCGGTTTCTCGATGGCGTCCAACGTGGTGACGCGTGTTGTCGACCAGCTCAAGGAATTTGGCGAGACGCGGCGCGGTTGGCTGGGTGTGCGCATCCAGGACGTGACCGATGATGTGGCTGATGCGATGGGTCTGGCGTCGGCGTCCGGCGCGCTGATCACAGATGTGCCCGAAGGTCCGGCGATGGAAGCGGGACTGCAGACAGGCGACGTGATCATGTCCTTCGACGGCGTCGAAGTGGCCGACACTCGCGGTCTGGTCCGGCAGGTCGGCAACAGCCCCGTGGGAGCCACCGTCCGTGTCACCGTGATGCGCGAAGGCAAGAGCCAGACCATCAAGGTCGTGCTGGGCCGTCGCGAAGACTCCGACGCCATCGGAGCCTGCGGACGAGTCCACCCCGGAAAATGACGCAGAGCCGCAGACCACCGATCTGCTTGGCCTTACCCTGCAACCCTTGACCGACGACCTGCGCGAGGAACTGGGTGCGGATGACGCAACCGAGGGTCTGGCCGTGACGGCGGTCGATGAATCCTCCGAAGCCTTCGAGAAGGGCCTGCGCACCGGTGACATCATCACCGAAGCGGGTCAGCAGAAAGTGACCAGCATCGACGATCTGCAATCCCGGGTGACGGCGGCGAAGGATGGCGGGCGCAAGTCCTTGCTGTTGCTGGTGCGCCGCGCGGGGGATCCCCGGTTCGTGGCCCTTTCGCTGGGCGACTGAGCCTTCGCCAAGAATAGCAGAATGAAGGGGCGTACCGACGGTGCGCCCCTTTTTCGTGCGTTCCGCTATTCTGCGGGACTGCGCGGCACTTCGACAAGCCCCAGCATCCGCGCTGTCATCAGCGACAGGACGGCGCTGTCCAACCCTTCCTGCTTCTGTACCCGCTGGATCGCGGCACGGGTCGGTGCATCCAGAACACCGGTCGCTGGCCCAACATAGTTGCCGCGCACCTGCAATGCCCGCTGCAAGGAGGCGACAAATTCAGGGGTCAACACGTCGGGGCAGGGGGTCTCGAACCAATTGTCCTTGCGCGCGACCACGATCTCCTGCCGGTTCTCCGTGCGGTAGACCGGCGGTTTGGAGACGGTGCCATCGGGATTGACCTGCGCAGGCTTGATCTGAACCTGGGTTTGCACGGTCTCGATCACCGCGGGGCTGACGGTCTTGCCCCAACAGGTGCCGGGGGCGGCCCCGACAGGTCCGTTGCGGGTTGCCTCCATCACACCCGGTTCGGGCGGTGCCTCCGCCTTCGGCCCTTGTGCGGCGGGATCGCAGGCCGCAAGACCAGCGACGGCCAGACCGACCAGCGTGAAGTGCCGCAGAACTGCGGGGGTAACAGGAAACCAACTCATATGCTCTGCGCCTCTGACTTTTTGCGCATATCATAACCGCTTTGCCGCACTCTGCCCAGCGGTGCGTGACTGCGGCGTAAAAGGGGCTGGCAAGGTCGGGCAGGCGCCGTTAGAAACACCAAAGACATTATCGAACGGGAATGAAAACATGGCAAAAATCACCTACGTCGAACACGGCGGCACGGAACATGTCGTCGAAGTGGCCAACGGCATGACGGTCATGGAAGGCGCGCGCGACAACAACATCCCCGGCATCGAAGCCGATTGCGGCGGGGCCTGCGCCTGTTCGACCTGTCACGTCTATGTCGACCCCGCCTGGGTCGAAAAACTCCCCGCGAAGGACGACATGGAAGAAGACATGCTCGACTTCGCTTACGAGCCTGATCCGGCGCGTTCGCGCCTGACGTGCCAGCTCAAGGTCACGGACGCGCTTGACGGTCTGCGCGTGCAGATGCCCGAAAAGCAGATCTGATGCGCGCGGCCCTTGCCGCCTGTCTTCTCTGGCTCGCGGCAGGGCCCTTGTGCGCACAGGTGATCGCCTCTGCGGTCTATACCGAGCCCACCACGCGCTACCCTCACGGCGTTCTGGGCGACACCGAAGAATGGGGCACCCTATCGGTTGTCGTGCGCACCGAGCGCGGAAAAGAGGGCGGGCTTCTGCATTCCTGGCTCGACAAGACCTATGAAATCCGACTGCCCGAAGACCGCGTCTTCGAAGACCTTGAACCACGCCTGGTGAACCTCGACGGCGCAGAAGGGCCGGAGATCATCGCGGTCGAAAGCCATCAGGAATTCGGGGCGCGGCTGGTGGTCTTTGGTCTGGATGCCGCCGGTGTTCCGGTCGAACGGGCGGCAACCCGCTACATCGGGACGCGGTTTCGCTGGCTGGCACCTGTGGGCGTCGCGGATTTCGATGGCGACGGCGTGCAGGAGATCGCGCTGGTGGACCGCCCGCATCTGGCGCGCAGGCTGATCGTGCTCGATTTCAAGGAAGGCAATATGCCGGGCGAGGTTCTGCCCTTCACCCTCACGAACCACCGCATTGGCGATGCCTATATCTCAGGGGGGCTGCGCGACTGCGGGACAGGGCCACAGATGGTCCTGCTGACCCCGGACTGGGACCGGATCGTTCAGGTCGCCTGGGAAGGCGGCAACTTCAACGCCCGCGACATCGGCCCCAACACCGGACAAAAGGCAATCGAGGCGGCGCTGGACTGTCGCTGAGCCGCGCATCCTTCTACTGACAACATCCTGCCAGCCGGGCAGGCCGCGGCATCAGTCAAGCGCACGCCAGCCGATATCGCGCCTGCAGAACCCCTCCGGCCAGTCGATCCTGTCCAGCATCTCATACGCCCGCGCCTGTGCTTCGGCCAGCGTGTCGCCCCGAGCGGTGACGTTCAGAACGCGGCCCCCTGTGGCGGTGATCCGACCATCTTTCAGCGTGGTGCCTGCGTGAAAGACCATGTTTCTGCTGTCTTCGCTGACCGTATCCAGCCCGCCGATGACCGATCCCTTTTCGTAAGAACCGGGGTAGCCGTTCGCGGCCATGACGACCGTCAGCGCGTGATCGTCGGCCCAGTTCACCCGCATGTCCGACAGACGGCCTTCGGCGGTGGCGTGCATCAGATCGAAGGCCTGTGCGCCCAGACGCATCATCAGCACCTGACATTCGGGATCACCGAAACGGGCGTTGTATTCCACCAGACGCGGTGCGCCGTCCTTGATCATCAGCCCGGCATAAAGCACGCCCTGATAGGGGATCCCGCGCCTGGACATTTCGGCCATCGTCGGGCGGATGATCTCTTTCAGGGCCCGTTCGGCAATCGCGTCGGTCAGCACGGGGGCGGGGGAATAGGCCCCCATGCCGCCGGTGTTGGGGCCGGTGTCACCGTCGCCCACGCGCTTGTGATCCTGCGCGGTGCCGATGGGCAACACGGTCTCGCCGTCGCAGAGCACGAAGAACGAGGCTTCCTCGCCCTCCATGAACTCTTCGATCACCACTTCCGCGCCTGCGTCACCGAATGCGCCGTCGAACATCTCGTCCACCGCCGCCATGGCCTCCGTGTCGGTCATGGCGATGATCACGCCCTTGCCCGCAGCCAGACCGTCGGCCTTGATCACGATCGGTGCGCCCTGTTCGGCCACATAGGCGCGGGCGGCGGCGGCATCGGTGAAATGGCCGTAGGCGGCAGTGGGGGCCTTTGCGGCGTCGCAGATGTCCTTGGTGAAGGCTTTGGACGCCTCGAGCTGTGCTGCCGCTGCCGAGGGGCCGAAGACACTGAAGCCCGCGCCGCGCAGATCGTCGCCGACCCCGGCAGCCAGCGGGGCCTCGGGACCGATGATGATGAAGTCGATGCTGTTGGCTTCGCAAAAGGCGATGACCGCACCGCCGTCCATGATGTCGATGTCCGCGCAATCGGCGATGGCGGCGATGCCCGCATTGCCCGGTGCCACGATCAGCTTGTCGCATTTGGGGTTCTGGAGCGTGGCCCAGGCCAGGCTGTGTTCACGACCACCGCTGCCCAGAATAAGGATGTTCATGGGCGTGCCCTCCCTTGGCCTTTGACTGGGGGCGTTCTAAGCTGCGGGGCAGCAAGGGGCAAGGCAAAGACGATGGACCTGATCGACGATCCAGCCGACGGGCTGAACAGCCCGGAATTTTCCGTCACCGAACTGTCGGGGGCGATCAAACGCGTGATCGAGGGCGAGTTTTCGCATGTGCGAATCCGCGGAGAGGTGGGCCGCGTGAGCAGGCCGCGCTCGGGGCATATCTATCTGGATCTCAAGGATGACACGTCCGTGATCTCCGGTGTGATCTGGAAAGGGGTGTCGGCGCGGCTGGAGACCCAGCCGGAAGAGGGGATGGAGGTGGTGGCGACGGGCCGCATCACCACCTTCGGCGGGCAGTCAAAGTATCAGATCGTCATCGAAGACATCAAACCCGCAGGCATGGGCGCGCTGATGGCGCTGCTGGAAAAGCGCAAGACGATGCTGGCCGCCGAAGGGCTGTTCGATGCGGCGCGCAAGCGGCCACTGCCCTATCTGCCGGAGGTCATCGGCGTTGTCACGTCGCCATCGGGTGCGGTGATCCGCGATATTCTGCACCGCCTGCGGGACCGGTTTCCGCGCAAGGTGCTGATCTGGCCGGTCGCCGTGCAGGGCGCGAAATGCGCGCCCGAAGTGGCGCGCGCGATTGAGGGGTTCAATGCGCTCAGCCCCGGTGGGGCCCTGCCGCGTCCTGATTTGCTGATCGTCGCACGGGGCGGCGGTTCGGTGGAGGATCTGTGGGGGTTCAACGAGGAGATTGTCGCGCGGGCAGCGGCGGCGTCTGAGATTCCGCTGATCTCGGCGGTGGGCCATGAGACCGATACCACCTTGATCGACTTCGTGTCGGACAGGCGCGCGCCGACGCCCACGGCGGCCGCCGAACTGGCGGTACCTGTGCGACACGAGCTGGCCGCGTGGCTTGAAGGGCAGGGGGCGCGGATGCGTCAGTTGCTGAGCAATGGGCTGACGGCACGGGGCCAGCGCCTGCGTGATCTTGGGCGCGCTTTGCCACGTGCGGAAACGCTGCTGGACGGTCCGCGCCAGCGTCTTGACCGCGCGGCAGAGCAACTGGGACCGGCGCTGATTACAGGTGTGCAGCGCCGCCGGGTGCGTCTGGCGGATGTGTCGGGCTCCCTGCGGCCCGCGACCCTGCGCCAGCGCCTGGCGGTCGAGGAGCGGCGGTTGCGGGACCTGTCGGCACGGTTGGACCCGGCGCTTGCCCGCACGTTGGCCGCCAAACGCGAACGGTTCGAGACGCGGGCGCAGCGGTTTCGGCCTGCCACCCTGGCGCGGGACCGGGCGGTGAAGGCGGAGGCCTTCGCCAGGCTGGCAGCACGCCTGTCCGACGCGGCTCAGCGCCAGACCAGCGGATGGCGTCAGCGGCTTGCCGGATTGGACACGGTTGCGGGAAACCCTGAGCTACAAGGCGACGCTGGCGCGGGGCTATGCGGTGGTGCGTGGCGATGGCGAGGTGGTGACGGGGACGAAAGCGGCCCGAAAGGCGACCATGCTGGAGATCGAATTTGCCGATGGGCGCATGACGGTTGGTGCGACCGCGCCCGCGTCCCGCAAGAAGACCCCCAAGGTGCCGCCGGAGCAGGGGAGCCTGCTGTAGCGTCACCGCCAAACGGGAGGGTGCGTCCGGCAGGGCGGTCGGTCTACGGTATATAAGGCCAAAAAGAGAAAGGATCGCCTGCGCCGATCAGACGCCGACCTTCGGGCCGAGGCAGAGCATCTCTTCGCCGCCCTCTTCGGCTTCATAAAGTTCGGTCGTATCGGGGCGATTCTCGAACCGCGCGATCAGTCCCGAGGTGCCGCGGGTGAAGCTCCAGCACTGTGGATTCGGGTTGTTGTCATAGACGAAACAGATAAGGCCCGCGTCCTCGTACCAATTCCCTTCGCGGCAATCGCCGTCAAGGAAGGACCATTCGACCCGGCGGTTCTCGTGGTAGATTTCCGCCCCGTAGGCGCGGCCGTTCTGACCGTAGAACAATGTCTTGCCGCGCGTGTAATTGTCGAATTCCTCGGCGGTCATCAACTCCTGCGCAAGGGCGGGAGCGGTGGAGAACAACAGGGTCAGGATGAGGGCATGTTTGATCATGGGGTCAACCTGACAGAAAGGCCGCGGCGCTGCCAGAGGGGCGAGCCGGTTTTTGCCACCGCGACAGGCGGCGGTCCATCACGCGCCGCCACAGCGGGGGAAAGAGCGCCAGAACCGCCATCACCGGCAGGGAATGCGGCAGGACCGGCATCGTTTCAGGCGTGACCTCGAGCGCGGGAAAGGCGCGGGCGGGGCGCATGTGGTGGTCCGAGTGTTTGGGCGCGTTCAGCATCATGGCGCTGGAGTACCACCTGGGCGCGTTCCAGCTGTGCTGCGGGCCGATGGGTTCGGGTTTGCCGTTGGTGTCCGTGCGGCGGCGCAGGCCGTAATGCTGGACGTAATCCGACAGCAGCAGTTGTAGCTGCGCGTAAAGGGCGATGGCCAGATGGGCGATCAGCCCCCCGGGGCCCGCCACTGTCAGCGACAGCGCCAGCGCGGCGGCGCTGCCCGCGCCGTAAGCGACATAGGGATGGCTCCAGAGCCGGGGAGGGGCGGCGGCGCGGGCGCGGTGGATGTTTTCCGCCCGAAGCCCGGCGCTGAATTCTCCGCGCAAGGCACGCGTGGCATAGGCCCAGAACCCTTCGCCCTGTCTGGCGGAATTGGGGTCCAGAGCGGTCGCTGCATGGACGTGGTGGACCTTGAGATGGGCCGACACATGGTGCCCGTGCAGCAGCGAGACATAAATCGCCGCACCGATGCGGCGCGGCCAGCGGCCGGCGGCATGGATCAGCTCATGTGCGTTGGAATTGGATACCTGTCCTGCATAGAGCCCGAGGCCCGTAAAGATCAGCAGCTTGTCGATCAGGTCGAGCCTGCCGCTGGTGCCGAGCGCCCAGACGCCGAGGCCCAGCAAGGGGAAATGGACGGCAGCGAGGGTCAGGCTGAGGGCACGTCCACTCGATTGCGCGGGGGGCGGCAGGTGCGCAAGCTTGTCCATGAAAAACACCAGCACGGTGATCGACAGCACGGCCAGCAGCGGGAAGGCACCGCCCAGAAGGCAGGCCAGCGCGAGCAGGGCAGCGGGGGTCAGACTGGCGGTGGCGTACCAGAACATCGCAGGCTTTCCGTGGTTGCGGTTCGCCTTGTTTCTTATAGGCGAAATGCGGCGCGGCAAAGATCACATCGTGACGCAGGCGCGACGATTGCGCCGCGCAAAGAGGGCTGGAACTGTCGCTTTTTGATCGCGGCAGGGCTGTGGATCTTGATAGAAACGCCTGAGCATCGGTCGGAGGGACGTATCATGGCGCTGGATGAGCACGGCAAGGCAGGCGGCAAAGGGCCGCAAAAGGGCGTCTGGAAATCCGGCAAGGGCAAGGGGCGGCACCATACAAAGGGTCGCCAGCTGCAGGATGATGCCTGGCAGCAGGTGCGCGATCTGTTGGGGGACCGTCCGCGCAACCGCGATTTGCTGATCGAGTTTCTGCATCTGATACAGGATGCCTACGGGCATCTTTCCGCCGCCCACCTGCGCGCCCTTGCCGAAGAGATGCGCCTGTCGATGGCAGAGGTCTATGAGGTCGCGACGTTCTATGCCCATTTCGATGTGGTCAAGGAAGGCGAGGCGCCGCCCCCCGCGCTGACCATCCGCGTGTGCGATTCGCTGTCGTGTGAACTGGCAGGCGCGCAGGCGTTGAAGACCGCACTCGAGGACGGGCTGGACGCGTCCGAGGTTCGTGTGCTGCGCGCGCCCTGCATGGGCCGGTGCGACACGGCCCCCGTGCTGGAACTGGGCCATCACCACATCGACCATGCCACACCCGAAAAGGTGCAGGCGGCGATTGCGGCGGGCGACACCCACGCGCATGTGCCCGATTACGAGGGCTATGACGCCTATGCCGCGGCGGGCGGCTATGCCACGCTGAAAGACCTGCGCGACAATGGCAGTTGGGAACAGGTGCAGGAAAAAGTGCTGTCCTCCGGTCTGCGCGGGCTGGGCGGCGCGGGCTTTCCGTCGGGCAAGAAATGGGGCTTCGTGCGCGACAACGCGGGTCCGCGCTACATGGCCGTGAACGGGGACGAGGGCGAGCCGGGGACGTTCAAGGACCGCTATTATCTCGAACGTGTGCCGCATCTCTTTCTGGAAGGGATGCTGATCGCCGCCTGGGCCGTCGAGGCGGAGAAGGTCTTTCTCTATATGCGCGACGAATACCCGGCGGTGCTGGAGATTCTGGCGCGTGAAATCAGGGCGCTGGAAGACGCGGGGATTGCTGCGCCGGGCTTTATCGACCTGCGCCGGGGGGCCGGGGCCTATATCTGCGGCGAGGAATCCGCCATGATCGAAAGCATCGAGGGCAAGCGCGGTATCCCGCGTCACCGACCGCCCTTCGTGGCCCAGGTCGGCGTCTTCGGTCGCCCTACGTTGGTGCATAATGTCGAGACATTGCATTGGGTTGCGCGGATCTGCCGTGAGGGGCCGGAGGTGCTTTCCAGTGTGGAAAAGAACGGACGCAAGGGGCTGCGGTCCTACTCCGTTTCGGGGCGCGTGGCCAAGCCCGGGGTGCATCTATTGCCCGCAGGATCCACGATCACGGATGTGATCGAGGCGGCGGGCGGCATGGCAGACGGGCATGTGTTCAAGGCCTACCAGCCCGGCGGGCCGTCATCGGGGCTGTTGCCTGCGTCGATGAACGACATTCCGCTCGACTTCGATACGCTGCAACCACACGGCAGCTTCATCGGGTCGGCGGCGGTCGTGGTCCTGTCCGAGGCGGATTCGGCGCGCGCCGCGGCGCTCAACATGCTGCGTTTTTTCGAGGATGAAAGCTGCGGGCAATGCACGCCCTGCCGGGTCGGTTGCGAAAAGGCCGTCAAGCTGATGCAGGCGGCGCATTGGGACACGGGGCTGCTCGAGGAGTTGTCCAGCGCGATGGTCGATGCGTCGATCTGCGGGTTGGGGCAGGCGGCACCGAACCCCATCCGCATGGTGATCAAACATTTCGCCGACGAGATCTGAGGCGACGATCTTTTGAAAAGATCGGTCCGAAGTCTTTGAAGACTTCGGGGGGCGTGCCTGCCTAATTCTGCATCACCCGGCAATCGCAGCCCTGCCTGCGCATCGCGTCACAGAGTTTGGTCGCGCCGTCCCGGCTGTTGCGGCCATACCGCGCAAAGAAATAGCCCTTCTTGGAGGCCACCCGATGCGGCTGGTAGATCAGCTCGGGCTTTTCGTTTCCCAGAACGCCGCGACAGGCGGCGGTGCGGTTGCGGGCCCCTGCCTCGGCCGCCTTCCTGGATTGGGCAAAGCCGACCTGAACCCCCCAGGGCTTGATCCGGGGTGCGGGCGGTTTGGGCCGGGCCAGCGGTGTGATGCGGCGGTTCTGCGCCATCGCATAGCAGGCTGGCAGAAAGCTGTCGGTCTTGGACAGGCGCATGTCGTGGGCCTTGGGCGGATTGTCGCGCCAGTCCTCGGCATTCAGACCGGTGATGATCGGCACATAGTTCACGGTTTCCGGAGCCAGACCATTGCCTTGCAAAAATCCTTCGGCGCGGCGTTCGCCGCCGTTGTAACCGATCGCGGCCATGCCTTCGTTGCCGTAGCGGCGCACCATTTCGGCAAGGTATTGCGCGGAGTGTTCCAGCGCATCCGCCGGGTTATAGGGGTCCGCCAATCCGCGCAGGGCGGCGGTGGATGGGATGAACTGCGCGATGCCGCGGGCATTGGCGTGGCTCAGCGCATTGGGGTCAAAACGGCTTTCCTGCCAGATCAGGCGGGCAAAGAAATCGGTGTTCAGCCCGTGGCGTTCGGAAAACGCCTTGATTGCGTTGCAGGTGTCATAGACGAAGTGCGCCGGACGAATGCATTGGGCGTGGCCCCATTTCTGGCTCGAACACATCACACCCGGCTCGGCCCGCGCATCAGGGGCGGACAGGCAGGCAAACAAAGCAAAAACAAGGGCTAACAACACGCGCATGCCATGTTCGTGCAGGGATCGGGGCGCTATGTCAATTCCGCTGGTCCCTTCCATCCCCCGGACAGAGGGGGTAAGCGTGACGGACAACAGATGCGGAGACCTTCCTTGGCGTTTTTCAAGAAACTTAAAGACCGGCTGTTCAAATCCTCTTCCAAGATCGACGAAGGGCTTGAGGCCATCGTCGGAGACGGGGGCGTCGCGGAAAAACCTCTTGATGACGTGATGGAGGAAACGCCTGCGCTGGCTGCCGAAACCGATGATGTCGCGGCGCTGGCTGAGCGGTCCTCCGCTGTGGAAGAGGCGCGGGACGCGGCAGCCATCGAGGCGGCCGCAGCGCGTGAGGCGGCGGCCGCCGAGCAGGCCCGGGCCGACACGGCGCGTGACATCGAGGATGCAGCGGAAGAGGCCGCGCAGCGGTCCGCAGAGGAGGCCGACAGCGACGCCGAGGCGCAAATGGCAGAGGACGCGCGGCGGGCCGAAGCCGCCGAAGCGGCAGCCGCCGCTGAAGCTGCCGAGGCCGCCGAAGCCGAAAGGCAGGCTGCCGAAGAACGCGATATGGCGCGGTCCGCGCAGCGCGAAGCCCAGGAAAAGGCCGCAAAGGACGCAGCCGCGCAAAAGGCACCGCCGCCGACCGAAGGATTGAAGACAACGCTGACCCCGGTCGCCCCCGATTTGTCGGATAGGGTGGATCAACCCGCGCACCGTCCCGGCATTCTGGGCCGCCTCATGGGACGTGCCGCGCCGCAGACCGTTGTGCGCCGCGCGCTTGATGACGAGATGCTCGAGCAGCTCGAGGAATTGCTGATCGCCGCCGACATGGGTGTCGATACGGCCCTGCGTGTCACCGCCAACATGGCCGAAGGACGTTTCGGCAAGCGGCTGTCGGTGGCCGAGATCAAGGAGTTGATGGCAAACGAGATCGCCCGGATCATGGACCCGGTCGCCAAGCCTTTGCCGCTTTATGCCCAGACCCCGCAGGTGGTGCTGGTGGTGGGCGTGAACGGATCGGGCAAGACCACGACCATCGGCAAGCTGGCAAGCCAGTTTCGCGCGGCGGGCAAGAAGGTGGTGATCGCTGCGGGCGACACGTTCCGCGCTGCAGCGGTCGAGCAATTGCAGGTCTGGGGCGAACGGGCGGGCGTGCCGGTGCTGACCGCGGCGCAGGGGTCTGATCCGGCGAGCCTTGCCTTCGATGCGCTGACGCAGGCGCAGGCGGACGGGGCGGACCTGTTGTTGATCGACACGGCGGGGCGGTTGCAGAACCGGGGCGATCTGATGGAGGAGCTGGCCAAGATCGTCCGCGTGATCCGCAAGAAAGACCCGACCGCACCGCACAACACGCTTTTGGTGCTGGATGCGACAACGGGGCAGAATGCGCTCAATCAGGTCAAGGTGTTTCAGGACATCTCGGACGTGTCGGGGCTGGTGATGACCAAGCTTGACGGCACCGCCAAGGGGGGTGTTCTGGTGGCGCTGGCGGACAAGTTCGGACTGCCCATCCATGCCATCGGCGTGGGCGAACAGATCGACGATCTGTCGCCTTTCGATCCACAGGAATTTGCCGATGCTTTGGTAGGGTTTGAGCGTTGATCGACCCTGAGGGTCCGCGCCCGTGACCGACTGGCTTCTGGCCGTGGAGGGCACGGCGACAGGGCATCAGCTTGCCCTGACCCTCGCGTTGATGGCGGCCTTTCTGCACGCGGTTTTCGGTGCCCTGCAAAAGGGGCGTCACGATCCCTGGCTCACGCGCGGCGCGATTGATTTTTGTTACTTCGTGATGGCCGCCCCTTTTGCCCTGTTTGTCGTGCCCTGGCCCGAACCGCACATGTGGCTGATCTTTGCCGGGGCTTTCGTGATCCATCTGGTCTACAAGCTGCTGCAGGCCTGGGCCTATACCAAGGGGGCCTATACGGTCGTCTATCCGGTGGTGCGTGGCACCGGGCCGCTCTTTGCGGTGATCGGGGCCTATCTGATATTCGAGGAACGCTTTACCGGCATCCAATGGCTGGGCGTCGGCGTTCTGCTGGCCGGGATATTCGGGCTGGCGGCCTACAACATGAAATACCTCGTGGCCGAGCGGGACACGCTGAACGCCGCGCTGGCCATCGCCGTGCTGACGGGGCTTTTTGTCGCACTCTACACGACCTATGACGCCTATGGCATCCGGGCGACGGCCAATCCGTTCACCTTTCTGGCGTGGTTCTTCATGATCGACGGGGTGGTGATGCCCTTTATCGCGGCGCGGCGGTGGCTTCGGATGACGGACGCCCCGGCGCTTGGCCCCCTGATGACGCGGGGCGTGATCGGCGGGATTGTTGCCTTTCTCAGCTTCGGGTCGATCATGATGGCCACGCGGCTGGACAAGGTGGGCGAGGCGGCGGTGCTGCGCGAAACCTCGACCGTCTTCGCGGCCGTGATCGGTGTGGTGTTTCTCAAGGAAACGGTAGGCCCGCGCCGGATCGCGCTAATGGCATTGATCGCAGCGGGTGCTGTGATAGTTGAGTTGGGTGGATAGGAGAGCCTTCGTGAGTGAGCCGAAAACCGTCAACCCGATCCTGAAGCAGGTGCTGGAACTGGGGCCACCGCTGTTGTTCTTCGTGATCTACCTGCGCATCCGCGACGATGTGTTCACCTTCGGCGGCGTCGAATACACCGGTTTCATCGTCGCCACGCTGATTTTCGTACCGATCCTTCTGGTGGCGATGGGCATCCTCTGGGCGCTCACGGGCAAGCTGAGCCGGATGCAGATCTTCACCGCTTTCATGGTGATCTTCTTCGGTGGGCTGACGGCGTGGTTCAACGACGAACGGTTCTTCAAGATGAAGACCACCATCGTCTATGCGTTCTTTGCGGCGATCCTGTCGATCGGGCTGATCCGGGGACAAAGCTATCTGGCCTATGTCATGTCCGAGATGATCCCGATGAAACAGGAAGGCTGGATGGTGCTGACGCGCCGGCTGACCCTGTTCTTTCTGGCGCTGGCGGTGGCGAACGAGATTGTGTGGCGTACGATGTCCACGGACGCCTGGGTCAAGATCGAGACCTTCGGCTTTCCGATCCTGATGTTCGTGTTTCTGTGGAGCCAGATCGTGGCGCTGGAGAAATACACCGAAACCGACGAAACGGAGTAGTCGGAAACGTCCGGACTTGCCGCCCGTTTCTTCGAAGAAGCCGCGCCTCGCTCAGCTCTTGCGCAACTCCGCATAAAGCGCGCGGCCCCGCTGCACGCCTTCGCGTGCGCCCATCACGTCCAGCCAGCGGGCCATATGCGGCTTGTCCTCCAGCGTCTGCTGCTGGCCTTCCCAAAGCGACGCCCATCCCCAGATCGCGAAATCCGCAATCGACAGGAAATCACCGGCAACAAATTCGTGTTTGGCCAACTGGCGGTCCAGCACCCCATAAAGCCGTCCCGTCTCGGCGCGGTAGCGGTCCTTGGCATAGGGCACGTCTTCCTTGGCGAACTTCAGGAAATGATGTGCCTGTCCCGCCATCGGGCCCAGCCCGCCCATCTGCCACATCAGCCATTCGTCCACCGCGATGCGCTCGCGTTCGGTGCGGCCGCAGAAGGTGCCGGTCTTGCGGGCGAGGTATTGCAGGATCGCGCCGCTTTCGAAGACAGAGATCGGTGCGCCATCCGGCCCGTCCGGGTCGACAATCGCGGGCATCCTGTTGTTCGGCGCAATCTTCAGAAACTCCGGCGCGAACTGATCGCCTTTGCCGATGTTGATCAGATTGGGTCGTATAGGGCAGGCCCATCTCTTCCAAAGCGACAGAGATTTTCCAGCCGTTCGGCGTGGGCCAGTAATACAGATCAATCGGTTCGGGCATCGCGGTCTCCATTTCCAAGACCTGTATCATGCCGAAATCGAAGGCGGTGCCAAGCCATGGCGATTGACGCAGGCTGGCAACGGGCGTAAGCCTTGCCGCGTGGTGATTTGTTACCGGATTGCGGGCCACGTTAAACAATCTGCTAAAAGGTCAGGATGAAAGCCCCCTTTCGCTTGACCGCGTCTGGGGTTTTTTATTGCCCGCCGATGCGCGGGCCGGAAGGAAAAGAAGATGAGCAAGGACAGCCACCTCACAGATTTGCACGACAGCACCCGCGCGGTTCATGCAGGCACGCGCCGCAGCCAGTACGGAGAGGTGTCGGAAGCCATCTTCATGACGCAGGGCTTCGTCTATGACACAGCCGAACAGGCCGAGGCCCGGTTCGAGCAGGCAGGTCCGGATGAATTCATCTATGCCCGCTACGGCAATCCGACAGTCGCGATGTTCGAAGACCGCATCGCCTCGCTGGAAGGGACGGAAGATGCCTTTGCCACGGCATCCGGCATGGCTGCGGTCAACGGGGCGTTGATGTCGATCCTCAAGGCGGGTGATCACATGGTCGCAGCACGGGCGCTTTTCGGTTCCTGCCTTTATATCGCGGAAGAAATCCTGCCGCGTTTCGGCGTGGAGGTCACGTTCGTCGACGGCAGCAATCTTGCGGAATGGGAAGCGGCGATCCGGCCCGACACGCGGGCGGTGTTCTTTGAATTGCTCAGCAATCCGACGCTCGAGGTGGTCGACATCGAAGCCGTGGCAAAGCTGGCCCATGCGCAGGGCGCGTTGGTGGTCTGTGACAACGTTTTTGCCACGCCGGTCTATTCCCGTGCCACCGCGCAGGGCGTCGATATCATCATCTATTCCACCACCAAACACATCGACGGGCAGGGCCGTGCGCTGGGCGGTGTGATCCTGGGCAGCCGCGCGTTGATCCGCAAGGTTGTCGAACCCTACATGAAGCATACCGGCGGTTCCATGAGCCCCTTCACGGCGTGGATCATGCTCAAGGGTCTGGAGACGATGCGCCTTCGGGTACGCGAGCAGACGGAGACGGCGGCCAAACTCGCGACCGCGTTGGAAGGTCACGCGCAGTTGCGCAAGGTCATTTATCCCGGTCTGCCCAGCCATCCGCAACATGCACTGGCCCTGCGGCAGATGGGCGCAGGCGGCACGATGCTGGCGATCGAGGTGGCAGGGGGCAAGGAGGGATCCTACCGCTTTCTCAATGCCTGCAAGATCGGTGTGATCTCCAATAACCTTGGGGATGCCAAGACAATCCTTACGCCGCCGGCGTTCACCACGCACCAGCGTTTGCCGCAGGATCAGAAGGATGCGCTGGGGATCACGCCCGGACTGGTGCGCGTTTCCGTCGGGCTGGAGGATGCAGACGACCTGCTTGCGGATTTCATGCAGGCGCTTTCGCATTGAATCTGTCGGTTTTGCAGGGGCTTACGGTTCAGCTTTGGCGCTATGTCATAACTTGATTGGTAATTCGGAAGGCACACCCTAAGTATGGGACACGCATCAGTAGGGGGGGCTAAGCCCATGAATGCAATACTTTCCGTCGCCAAGGCGAAAAAGCGCTCAGAGGTCGAGGAGGCGCTTGCGGTTGTCAAGGCCTGGGCCGCAGGTGCCAGCCAGACAGAGATCGACGCGCTCGATCCAACGGTGTCGCGTTTCCTGACGCCTGATCTTGCCTATCCTGCGTTCAGCCGGACCTACCCCGAGGATTTCGCCGTCGGTGACAACTACAAGGCCACGTTGCCCGATCTGCAGAATGGTCCATCCAGCCTGATCCGCGGCGCAAAGCAGCAGATCCAGCACGTCGGCATCTCGAACTTCCGCCTGCCGATCCGCTTTCACTCCCGCGACAACGGTGATCTGACGCTCGAGACGTCGGTCACCGGATCGGTCAGCCTTGAGGCGGACAAGAAGGGCATCAACATGTCCCGCATCATGCGCAGCTTTTACAAGCATGCGGAGCGGACCTTCAGCTTTGATGTCATCGAAGCGGCGCTGGACGACTACAAGGCGGATCTCGAAAGCATGGATGCCCGCATCCAGATGCGCTTTTCGTTTCCGATGAAGATCGAGTCGCTGCGCTCGGGCCTCTCCGGATATCAGTATTACGATGTGGCGCTGGAATTGGTGGAAAAGGACGGCGTGCGCCAGAAGATGATCCACCTCGACTATGTCTATTCCAGCACATGCCCCTGTTCGCTGGAACTGTCCGAACATGCCCGCGCGACACGCGGTCAGCTTGCGACACCGCATTCGCAACGCTCCGTCGCGCGTCTGTCGGCGGTGATCAACGAAACAAGCGAGTGTCTGTGGTTCGAAGACCTGATCGACGCCTGCCGCCGTGCCGTTCCGACGGAAACACAGGTCATGGTCAAGCGCGAGGACGAACAGGCCTTTGCGGAATTGAACGCGGCCAACCCGATCTTTGTCGAGGATGCGGCCCGGCTTTTCTGCGAACAACTGTTGGCCGAGCCACGGGTCAAGGATTTCCGGGTCATCGCCAGCCACCAGGAAAGCCTGCACAGCCACGATGCAATCTCGATCCTCACCGAAGGGCCGACGTTCGAGATGCAAAGCATTGATCCCAAGCTTTTCAACACCTTGTTTCACGTCGGGTAAATTGAGGGGGCACCGCGGTACAGTCGCGGTGCCCTCTGAATACGCGCTCAGGTGACGTGACCGGACCGGGGTAACCGGGCTGACGCTTGCCCAGCCATTCTGTCCCCTTCCAAATTCCATCCTCCGTCGTTTCCCACACGCCCCTTCACAGGATGGCAAGGTCCGGTGTTGCGGTCTTCGCTGTTCACCGCCCTCCAGCCTTCAAATGTTAAGATATCATTGCAATCGTCATGCGCCGCGCAGGCACCGGGTATGCAGATTTGGCTCTTCTCTGCACTGCAGCATCGGCCTATCTGTCTATCAACGAAACATGAGGCAATGAAAGAAAATATCATGGCATACCAAGACATTACTCCCGCAAGCTCCATCCTGAGCCACGAAATCTCGCTGACCCGCCGCGGCTTTGCGGCAGTGGGCACATGGTTTGCACAACTGGGCACCAGCATGGCAATGGCCTCAGAAGGTCAACGCCGCGTGAATCAGGTCAAGGCACTCGAAGCACTGAGCGACGCAGAACTGGCCCGCATCAACGTCAAGCGCGACGAGATTGTCCGCCACGTCTTTGGCGACCTGTTCTACCTCTGACCCGCTCACGATAATCGCGTTTGTCGGCCCGGTTGGTCCCCCAAAGGACCGATCGGGCCGTTTGCGTTTCAAAGCTGCACCGCAACGGGCGCAGGTGATCGCTTGACACCGGCCAAACCCCGCGCCAACGCTTCGCGCATGTTGGATTTGCGCCCAGTCGGATACGTCATCGGCCTTTTGGTCGCGGTGCTGGGCGTGGCGATGTTGCTGCCGGCGCTGGTCGATGTCGCGGAAGGACGCGGTCACTGGCAGGTGTTTGCAGAGGCCGGGCTGCTCAGCATCCTGACCGGCGGCATGATCGCGCTGGCCTGCGCCAATGGCGTGAACGAAGGCCTGACGATCCAGCAGACCTTTCTGCTGACCACCGGCGTCTGGCTGATGCTGCCGCTGTTCGGGGCCTTGCCCTTCATTCTGGGGGCCACGCAGTCCAGCTTTACCGACGCGTTTTTCGAGGCGATGTCGGGCCTTACGACAACCGGATCCACCGTGTTGACGGGGCTTGATGATCTGCCCAAGGGACTGCTCTTGTGGCGCGGCATCCTGCAGTGGCTGGGCGGGATCGGCATCATTGTCGTGGCGATGGTGTTCCTGCCCGAACTGCGTGTCGGCGGGATGCAGATCTTCAAGTCAGAAGCCTTCGATACCTTCGGCAAGATCCTGCCCCGCGCGGGGCAGATCGCCAGCCAGATTTCCGTGATCTACCTGTGGATGACGGTGGCCTGCGTGATGAGCTATCTGGCGGTGGGCATGAACGTCTTCGATGCCACCGTCCATGCGCTGACCACCGTCTCCACCGGAGGGTTCTCGAACTACGATGCGTCCTTCGGCAGGTTTTCAGGGCCCGCCGAATATGTGGCGTCGGTCTTCATGCTGCTCGCCGCACTTCCCTTCGTGCGCTATGTGCAAATGCTGAACGGGAACATGACGGCGCTGCACCGTGATCCGCAGGTCAGGGGCCTGTTGCTGACGGTAGGCATTCTGGTGGGTGTCATCTTTCTGCTGTTGCAAGGGGTCTTTCCCGGCGAGGAAGAGCGTATCCTGCGCGAAGCACTGTTCAACATCACCTCGATCATTTCCGGCACAGGATATGCCTCTGTCGACTATATGCTTTGGGGATCGTTCGCTGTCGCGTTGTTCTTTTTCATCGGTCTGATCGGCGGCTGCGCGGGCTCGACCGCCTGTTCGATCAAGATATTCCGCTACCAGCTTCTGTTCGCGTCGATCCGGGCACAACTGCGCCGCATCCGCTCGCCGCACGGCATTTTCACACCGCGCTATGACGGGCGCCCCGTAGGGCCGGATATCCTGTCCTCGGTGATGTCGTTTTTCATGTTCTTCGTGGTGACACTGGGGCTGGTGGCCGTCGCACTCAGCCTGACGGGGCTGGATTTTGTCACGTCCGTATCCGGTGCGGGCGCGGCGCTGGGCAACATCGGACCGGGGCTGGGGCCGATCATCGGACCTGCGGGCAATTTCAGCAGCCTCAACGACACGGCCAAATGGATCCTCAGCATCGCCATGCTGGTCGGGCGGCTCGAGCTGATGGCCGTCTATGTTATCCTGACCGTCAAATTCTGGAGAGCCTGATGAACAGCAACACGAGACCTCTCGGCGCGCAGATCTCCCATATGCTCAAGGATCGCGGGGTCGATGTGATCTTCGGCATTCCGGGCGTGCACAATCAGGAAATGTATCGGGGGATCGAGGAGGCGGGGATCATGCACGTCCTGGCCCGGCACGAACAGGGCGCGGGTTTCATGGCCGACGGCTATGCGCGGGCGACGGGCAAGCCGGGGGTGGCTTACGTGATCACGGGGCCGGGGGTTTGCAACATCATGACACCGATGGGGCAGGCCTATTCGGATTCGGTGCCGCTGCTGGTGATTTCATCCTGTCTGGATGAGGTGGCAGCGCGGCGCGGGCAATTGCACCAGATGAAGGATCAGCGGGCGGCGGCGGAGACCGTTTGCGACTGGTCCGAAGAGGCGCGCACGCCTCAGGCGGCATATGCCCTGATTGACCGGGCGCTGACCGAGGTTCGGTTTCACCGTCCGCGACCCAAGCATATTCAGATCCCCATTGCCCTGCTGGAGGCTGACACGCCGAAAGGATGGGATCGCGGGCATCTGCAGGAAATTGGCCGTATCGACGGCAATCAGGCAGCGGATGTTGCGCAAAGACTGACGGCGGCGCGGCGTCCGGTCTTTATCTTCGGCGGCGGTGCGGTTGCGGCCGCGCAGGCGCAGCCCTCGATGGTGGCGGACATCCTGACGGCATGTGGTGCTGCGGCCTTTACCACATATGCCGGACGCGGCGTCGTACCGCCGGACTATCCCCTGCTTTTCGGCGCGACCCTCGCGCGGCCCGGCAGCGCCGATATTCTGGCAGGTGCCGACCTGATCGTCGCGGTCGGAACCAGCCTGGACGAGGTGGACATCTGGCGGCGCGAATTGGGCCACGCTTGCCCGCTGATCCGCGTCGACATCGACCCGGAGGTTTTTCGCGATGCCCAAGGCCAGCAAGAGGCGATCTACGCCGACAGTTTCGCCTTTCTGAACGACCTCGCGCAGGCAGGGATGACATCAGAGGCCACCGACTGGACCGCGGCGGAAGTCTCTGCGGCCTGCGCCAAGTGGCGCTCGGAGGTGGATGCGGAATATCCCGGGGTGTTGCCCGTGGCGGAGGCGCTGAAGGAGTGCCTGCCCGAGAACGCAATGATCTATTCCGACATGACGCAGTTCGCCTATGCCTCCAAGGAGGTCTGGAACATGCCGCGCCCCGGCCACTGGCATCACCCTTTCGGATTTGGCACGTTGGGGTATGCGCTGCCCGCCGCCATCGGTGGCGCGGTCGCCCGCAAAGGGCTCCCGACGCTCGCCATCATGGGGGATTACGGGTTTCACTACACGATGGCGGAACTTGGTGTGGCGGTCGAACTGGGGCTGCCGATCCCGATCATCCTGTGGGACAACGGCAAGCTGGGTGCGATCGAAGCCAGCATGGTCGCGGCACAAATTGCCCCCAATGCGGTGGTGGCCCGCAATCCCGATTTCGTGAAACTGGCCGAGGCCTTCGGCGCGCGGGCGGAGGTGCCGGGGACGCTGTCAGAGATGCAGGCGGCGGTTCAGGCGGCCTTTGCCGCTGATGGGCCTACGTTGATCTACCTCACACCAGCCATCAGCGGATAATCGGGTTCTTTATACAGACCGGTCGGAAACTTTCGAAGTTTCCGATCACTCCCAACAGCTGACCAAAACCGTCATGCCTTGCGCGGCGATGCGCAGGTCGCGGGGCGCGACCGTGCCGCTGTTGGTCGCTGCGGTCAGTTGCACACCGGCCTGGCCTGCCACATCCGTGATCGAGGCGGAAGTGACGGCAAAGCTCACGTCCTCGGGCAGTTGCGGCCCGCCATCGGGCTTTGGCACCAACATCCCCATCACATTGCCGCTGGCGTCAAAGACCGGACCGCCTGCATCACCTGCCTGTGCCTTCAATTCCAGCCGGTTCAGGTTTTCCTCTCCGGCCAAGCCGCGCAGGTCCGCAAGCTTGCCGAAGCTCAACGTCGCAGCGCTCAACACGCCCTCGTAGGAATAACCAGCGACCGACACCTCGGACTGCAGGCGCGGGGTGCCCAGATTGAACGCGGCAACGGCCAGCGGCGCCAGCGGGCTGCGCGGCTTGAGAACCGCGATGCCGTTGGCAGTGTCCTGCGCGACCAGATCGGCCTCGGTATCGCCGTCCACGGTCAGACGGCTGCAACCGCCAACCACTTCGGACGTGGTCAGGACCGTGCCGCCGTCGTCGATGAAAAAGCCGGAGCGCGAGAGTTTGGGCTGGCGCACCTGAAGGCCGGACACCAGATCAATCGCCTGTTCGGCATCGCTGCCCGCTGCGGGATCGAGCACACCGGGCAGGCGGGTGAAGGTCTTGACCATCTCGGCCAGAACCCGCGTGCGGCGGTCTTCGTCGCCCGCGGGCCAGATCAGCGTGAAACCCTTGACCTGTCCGTCCTCAAGCGATGCGCGGGTTTCGCTGACGATCCGGCTGTCCTGCCCGACCAGCGTGAAGGACGACCGCTGACGCTCGCGCGGGCCGCTGAGAGGCACGATATCGAGCGTCTGCATGATGTCGTAGAGGCCATAGAGCGTATCCTGATCACCGCTTTGGCTGATCAGCAGGACGCGCGCACCGATATCGCCGGTGGCATCGTAATGGGCGAAGGGCGCCTCGTAACGGGCGAAACCCACTTCGTTTGTGGGCATCATCATCTCGATCCCCGCCTGCGTGTCCCGCACCATGCGCAGCCCGAGACCGTCGAGCACGGCATTGTACTGCTTCAGGAGAGCGGCCCGTTGCAGGGTGGTCAACACGCCCGTGCGCTCGAAATTGTTCGCCTCCTGCCAGGCGGCCATCGAGTTCCGTGTGCCGCGTCCGTAAGAGCCATCAATGGCGGCGTCGTAGAACCCGGCCCATTGCAGGGCGATCTGCAGTTCCTTGCGCTCGTCCGATGTGAGGCCACGCTCGCTTTGCTGGGCTTCACGCAGGGTCTCGTCGGCGGGCTGGATGACGGGTTGCGCAACGACAGGTTCCTGCCCGATCGGCTGCTCGGAGACCGCGGGAGGGGTCGCGTTGGTGGCCGTATCGACCGAGGACGGCGCGTCGATCACGCCCCGGCTCAGCACGTTGGCACCGACAGGCCAGAATTGCTGGCGGAAGGCAGAGGAGAACTGAATGAAACTGTCACGCGGCACGATCCGGTCACGCACATAGGACTGCAGCACCAGTTCTGCATCGGCGCGGCGGTAAGGTCCGACGGCGATGCCGTACCATCCCCCGCCTAAGCGCAAATCCGTTCACATCTTCAAGCTGGGACGCATAGACCCGCGCCCGCGACGTGGCCTCGGACAGGCTTGGCTGTGCCTCGATCTGGACCCAGACGATATCGTCTGACGATTGGGCCTGCGCGGAGGCTGCAAAGACGGTAAGGACACTCAGGACGGCAACAAACAAGGCCGGAAAGATACGCGTCATACGGGAAGTTTCTCATCTGAATCAAGGTTCGAGGGACATAAGCAGGAAACCATGCCAAACGCCATGCCCCGCTGCGGCGATTTTGTCGATGTGATGCAATTGACGCCCATGGGTGCGGCCCGTAGGTAGAAGCCGCACACGCAAGAGGCAAAGCCCATGTCCACGACGTCCGAGAAACCCAAATCCTTTCAGTCCATCATTCTGGCATTGCAGACCTACTGGGCGTCGAAAGGCTGCGCGATCCTGCAGCCCTATGACATGGAAGTGGGCGCGGGGACGTTCCACCCGGCCACGACCCTGCGGTCCCTTGGCACACAACCCTGGACAGCAGCCTATGTGCAGCCGTCCCGTCGCCCGACGGATGGCCGCTATGGCGAGAACCCGAACCGGTTGCAGCATTATTATCAGTATCAGGTGCTAATCAAACCCAGTCCACCTGATTTGCAGGACCTCTATCTCGGTTCGCTCGAAGCCATCGGCATCAACATGGACCTGCACGACATCCGCTTTGTCGAGGACGACTGGGAAAGCCCCACACTGGGTGCCTGGGGTCTGGGATGGGAGGTCTGGTGCGACGGCATGGAAGTCAGCCAGTTCACCTATTTCCAGCAGGTCGGCGGGCATGACTGCCACCCGGTTTCGGGCGAATTGACCTATGGGCTTGAGCGTCTGGCCATGTATGTTCTGGGCGTCGATCACGTCATGGACATGCCTTTCAACGATCCCGGCAGCCCCATCGAACTGACCTATGCCGATGTCTTCAGACAGACCGAAGAGGAATACGCCCGCTGGAATTTCGACACCGCCGACACCGAAGTGCTGTTGCGCCAGTTCGAAGAGGCGGAGGCCCATTGCAAGGCGATCCTCGAGCAGCCCGCCACCGATCCCAAGACCGGCAAGCGCATCATCATGGCGCATCCGGCATACGACCAGTGCATCAAGGCCAGCCATATGTTCAACCTGCTCGATGCACGCGGGGTGATCTCGGTAACGGAACGGCAGGCCTACATCGGGCGGGTGCGGGCGCTGGCCAGGATGTGTGCGGATGCCTTCGTGCAGACGCGGGCAGGTGGCTGGACCGAGGACGCCGCGTGAGCGCGCCTGTGCCGCAGATGATACAGTCCCGCAGGGTGCAGTTCACTGCACCGCACCTTGGAAAGACCGCGCAATGAACGGCAGAATAATGGGGGTCGTCATCCTTATCTCATCACTCGTCGCCGGCGTGGGCATGTATTACCTGCAGGTCTACGGCTTTTACGAAGCGGTCGTGGAAGAAGACGTGCAGCTTGTCTCGATCAACACGGACCAGCCCGAAACCATCGTCTTCGACGACTTTCAGGCCATAGATGCCGAAAGCTCTCCGATCCGGTATCGCGCCTGTTTCACCACCACGCAAAGCCTCGCGTTCCTGACCGAAAACTATGTGCTGGTCGAAGGGATCGACCCGCGCAATGCACCGGACTGGTTCGATTGTTTCGATGCGGCCGCCATCGGGGCGGAGCTTGAGGCAGGCACCGCGCTGACCTTCATGGGGCAGAAGAATATCGACTTCGGCGTGGACCGGATCGTGGCGGTCACCCAGGACGGGCGCGGCTATGTCTGGCACGAATTGAACGACTGCGGCGACAAGGCCTATGACGGCACCATCATCGGCGAGGAATGCCCCAGCCGGTCGGACCCCGCGTCCGAGTAGCAGACGCCGGGAACCAACAGCCCCTCTCGAACGCTGTGTATGAGGCAAAGGGGGGCTTATGGCCGAAACATCAGGTGACACAATCAAATGGATCATGCGGGCCGGGTACGGCTCGCGCGCGGCGATCTACCTCGTCGTGGGGGGCCTCGCGTTCAAGGCCGCGCTCTGGTCCGGGCAGGCCGAGGGCACCAAGGGCGCGCTTGCGCAGTTGCGGTCAGCGCCCCTTGGCATCGTCGCGCTCTGGGCCATCGGCTTTGGTCTTTTTGCCTACATGGTCTGGCGCATTGTCGCGGGCGTCGCGGATGTCGAAGACCATGGGACCGACGCCAAGGGGATCTTCGCCCGTGGCGGGCAGATCACCACCGGGCTGATCCACGGGGCCATTGGCCTGTCGGTCATCGGGCTTGCGATGGGTGGTGCAGGCACCGACGACAGCGCACAGGACTGGACGCAGAAAATCATGCAGATGCCGATGGGTCGCTGGCTGGTTGGTGCGGGGGCCGCGGTGATTGCGGGGGCCGGGATTTATTACGCCCACAAGGGGTGGAGCGGGAAATACAAGGAACACCTTGCCGCCTCGAAATTCACCACAGAGGTCGATCCGGTCCTGACCGCCGGTCTGGTGATCTATGGCGCCTTGCTTGCATTGGTGGCGGTGTCGATCGGATACGCCGCGCTTACCGCCGATCCGAACCAGGCGGGCGGGCTTGGTGAGGCGCTGAAGGAACTGCGCAGCATGGCCTTCGGGCGCATCCTTCTGGGCGGCGCCGGATTGGGTCTTGTGGCCTTCGCCTTTTACAACTTCATCGAAGCGGCCTACCGTGTGATCCCCCGCATCGACGGTCCGGACATGGAGACGCTGGCGGCACGGGTCAAATCGGCAACCTAGGTCTGGACGGCTGCGGGCAGGGCGGCTATCCCAAGCCGCAATGACGCGCCGCATCGCGGCAAGACGAAGGATGTCACCGTGCCCGACCTGCTGATCGAACTCTTCTCCGAGGAAATCCCCGCCCGCATGCAAAAGCGGGCCGCCGAGGATTTGCAGAAACTGGTGACGAACGGTCTGGTGGATGCCGGTTTGACCTATGCCTCCGCCGCCGCCTTTGCCACGCCGCGCCGTCTGGCCCTGACCGTGGAGGGGATGCTGGCCGCCAGCCCCGCGGTGGTGGAAGAACGCAAGGGCCCCCGGGCCGACGCGCCGGAAAAGGCGATCGAGGGTTTCCTGCGCGGCGCGGGGGTGACCCGCGACCAGCTTGAGGAACGCGAGACGCCCAAGGGGGCGATCCTGTTCGCCATGATCAACAAACCGGGCCGTCCCGCAGCCGAAATCGTGGCAGAGGTGCTGGAACAGGTGATCCGCGACTTTCCCTGGCCCAAGTCGATGCGCTGGGGCAGCGGCAGCCTGAAATGGGTGCGCCCCCTGCAGTCGATCCTCTGCGTGCTGAGTGACGAGGGCGGGGCCGAAGTGGTGCCGTTGGAGGTGGACGGGATCAGGGCAGGCAATGTGACCTACGGCCACCGGTTCCTTGCCCCGGATGCCATCACCGTCGCGGGATTTGAGGATTACGAGAGCAAACTGGCCCGCGCCCATGTTGTCCTGCGTGCCGACGCGCGGGCCGAGACGATCTGGAACGACGCCACGAACGCCGCCTTTGCCAGCGGTCTGGAAGTGGTCGAGGATGCGGGCCTTCTGGCCGAGGTCGCGGGGCTGGTCGAATGGCCCGTCGTCCTGATGGGCCGGATCGCGGACGATTTCCTGAGCCTGCCGCCAGAGGTCCTGCAGACCTCGATGCGCGAGCATCAGAAGTTCTTTTCTGTCCGAAACCCGAAGTCAGGCCAGATCGAACGCTTTATCACCGTGGCGAACCGCACCACGGCCGATGATGGTGCGACGATCCTGGCGGGCAACGAAAAGGTGCTGTCGGCGCGACTGTCGGACGCCAAGTTCTTCTGGGAAAACGACCTGCGCGTCGCGACCTCTGACGCGGGCATGGCCACATGGGTCAAGGCGCTTGAAAACGTCACCTTCCACAACAAGCTGGGCACACAGGCCGAATTGATCGACCGCATGGCCGTTCTGGCCCGCGAATTGGCCCCGATGGTGGGTGCCGATCCGGACGAGGCGGAGCAGGCGGCGCGGGTCGCCAAGGCCGATCTGTCCTCCGAGATGGTCTATGAATTCCCCGAATTGCAGGGCTTGATGGGGCGCTATTATGCGCAGGCGGCGGGCATGTCCGATGCGGTGGCCGCAGCGGCGCAGGAACACTACGCGCCTTTGGGGCCGTCGGATGATGTGCCGACGGCACCGGTTTCCGTGGCCGTGGCGCTGGCCGAGAAGATCGACAAGCTGACCGGCTTCTGGGCGATTGATGAGAAGCCGACGGGGAGTAAGGATCCGTTTGCGCTGCGGCGGGCTGCGTTGGGGGTTATTCGGACATTGGTGGAGAATGATGTTCGCTGAGCGTTGCATCGACCATATTTTCGGAGCAATCGACGATCACGTATTGCGAGATTATGCGCCAGTGAGCCAAGTATCAGCGCATGTGGATACCATGATGCGGATTGGCCAGATCGATTTGCGAGAACTGTGCGACAGAATTGCAGAGAGTCAGGGAGAAGCATTCGACGATTAAGAGACAAGCTCCGAGAAATGATTGATGCGCTTGACCGATTTGATTGACAGCAATATGTCCAGTCGACAGCTCCTCGCCTTCCTCCACGACCGCCTCAAAGTCTACCTGCGCGACCAAGGCATCCGCCACGACATCATCGACGCCTGCATCGCCATGCCCGGCAACGACGACCTGACCCTGCTGCGTCAAACGCGCCCGCGCCCTGTCGGAAACCCTCAAGACCGACGACGGCGAAAACCTGATCCAGGGCTTCAAACGCGCCAACAACATCCTGACGCAGGCCGAGGAGGCCGACGGCGTCGAATACTCCTACGGTGCGGACGTGAAATTCGCCGAAACGGACGAAGAGAAGGCCTTGTTCAAGGCGCTGGATGAGGCCGAAGCCGTGATCACCCCCGCGATGGAAAAACAGGATTTCACCACCGCCATGTCCGCTATGGCCTCCCTGCGCGGCCCCATCGACGCCTTCTTTGACGCGGTGCAGGTGAATTCCGACAACGGCACCGTGCGCCGCAACCGTCTGAACCTGCTCAGCCGGATCAGGACCATCTGCACCTCCGTCGCCGACCTGACCCGCGTGGAAGGCTGAGACCTTGATTTCAGGATAAACGTGTGTATGTTTAATCCGTGAAACTCGAATGGGACGAAGCGAAGCGCCGGCAGACACTGCGTGAAAGAGGTCTCGATTTCGCGGATGTCGCGGCGCTGGAGTGGGACAGTGCGCTCACCCGCGAAGATACCAGAAATGCCTATGCCGAACGGCGCTTTTCGACACTCGGGTTCCTGAACGGACGTCTTTGCGTCTTCATCTGGTGCGAACGGCAATCGGGCATGCGGATCATCAGTATGCGCAAGGCAAATGCGAGAGAGGTGAAACTGTATGAAAACGCGTAAAAGCTACATCACAGAAGACGGTGAGGTGCTTGAACTTGATGAGGCGTGGTTCCGCGAAGCCAGACGCGGCCGTCCTGAACTGCCCGAAACGCAGCGCAAGAAGCGTGTGAACCTGATGCTGGATCCCGACGTCGTTGCACGGCTCAAGGAACAGGGCAACATGAGCGCTCATGTCAACGCGCTGTTGCGCAAGGCGCTGGGTGTCACGTCCGGTTGACGTGCCGCACTTGCCAGACCTCAAATTGAGCCTATGCTGCACCTGAAAGGCAAAGGTGCTGCAGTGCAGAAAAACCCCCATACCACGCTGGTGACGGCGACCGGACCGATCAAAAACGAAACCCACGGCGGGCGGGCGAAGTGCCTGCAACGTCTGGTTCGGCTCAATTTGCCGGTGCCGCGCACGGTGGCGCTGTCCTTCGACGCCGTGCAGAAGATCGCGAAGGGCGACATGCCCGATGTTGCCGCTGTTGTCGCCGCCATGCCGCGCGGTGCGCTGATGTGCGTGCGCCCGTCAAGTCAGGACCCGGACTGGGGCGGGCCGGGCGCGGTTCTGAACATCGGGATCAACGACAAGCGGTTCGAAGAGCTTTGCGGCCCCATCGGAGAGCAGGCGGCCGCCACGCTCTATACCCGCTTCGTGCAATCCTATGCCATCAACGTGGCGCGGCTGGACCCCGATATGTTCGACGACGTCGAGGGTGATGGCCGCAGCGCGCTTGCCCAATCGCTTCATGCCTACGAGACCGAGACGGAGGAGCCGTTTCCACAGGATCCCACCACTCAGCTGACTGCCGTGTTGCGCTCGATGGCGCGGGCGTGGAACGGCACGTCCGCCCGGCTTTTGCGGCAGGCAAAGGGGGCACCTGCGGATGCGGGGCTTGGGCTTGTGGTGCAGGAGATGGTCTTTGGCGTGGGAACCGGGCAATGCGGCTCGGGCGTGCTGCAATTGGTCAGTTCGGATACCGGACTGCCGCAGATCACCGGGCGGTATCTGAGCCAGAGCCAGGGGCGCGATGCGCTCGCATCGGATTCGGGCAGCCTCTATCTGGGGAAAGACCCACGCGGGCCGTCCCTTGAGGAACTGGCACCCGAAGCCTACACCGAACTGCTGGAACACGCGGCGCTGATGCGGCGCAAGCTGCGGGCGGAAATGCAGGTCGAATTCGTCATTCAGGGCGGCGCGCTGCATATTCTGGACGGGGTGCGGGTGGCCCGGTCGTCGCGGGCTGCGGTGCGGATCGCCGTGGCGCTGGCGGATGAAGGCATCATCCCGCGCGAGGAAGCGCTGATGCGGGTGGAGCCGCGCACGCTGACGGAACTGCTGCACCGCCAGATCGACCAGGGTGCCAAGCGCGACATCATCGGGCGCGGCATTGCGGCCAGTCCCGGCGCCGCGACGGGCCGCATGGTGTTTTCTGCCACCGAAGCGCAGGCCAGCGCCTCGCGCAACGAACCCTGTATCCTGATCCGGCGCGAGACCAGCCCCGAAGACATTCGCGGGATGCACGCCGCCGTCGCCGTGCTGACCGAACGGGGTGGCATCACCAGCCATGCCGCCGTGATCGGGCGTGGCATGGGTCTGCCTTGCGTGGTCGGTGTGTCCAACATGAAATTCAATCTGGTCAAGCGGCAGCTGACCGCCCCGGACGGCCGCGTCTTCAGCGACGGGGACGAGATCACCGTCGACGGCACCAGCGGTCAGGTGCTGGCCGGTGCCGCCAGGATGCAGGAAGCCGCGCTGGACGAAACCTTCACCCGGCTGATGCAATGGGCCGAGGACGCCGCCGACATCGGCGTGCGGGCCAATGCGGACACCCCGGCGGATGCGCAGACGGCGCGCAACTTCAACGCCCACGGCATCGGCCTGTGCCGGACGGAGCATATGTTCTTCGATCCGGGCCGGCTGACCGTGATGCGCGAGATGATCTTTGCCGAGACCGGCGAGGACAGACGTGCCGTGCTGGAGCGTTTGCTGCCGATGCAACGGGACGATTTCACCCAGCTTTTCCGCATCATGCAGGGCCAGCCGGTGTGCATCCGTCTGTTCGACCCGCCGTTGCACGAATTCCTCCCGATGGACCGGCCCGGCCAGCGCGAGCTGGCCGATGCGCTGAATCTTCCCCTGTCCAGCGTCACCCGCCGGATCGAGGCGATGTCGGAATACAACCCCATGCTCGGACTGCGCGGGGTCCGGCTGGGTGTGACCGTGCCAGAGATCTACGAGATGCAGGCGCGCGCGATCTTTGAAGCAACCATCGAGGCAAGCCGCGACGGCGATCCGGTGGTCCCCGAGATCATGATCCCGCTTGTCTCTGCCCGGCGGGAGGTGGAACTGGTGAAGGCGTCGGTCGATGCGGTCGCTGCTGCGGTGCGGACCGAAAAGGACGCAAGTTTTGCCTACCGCCTTGGCGTCATGGTCGAAACACCCCGTGCCGCCCTCCGCGCGGCCGAGATATCGCCGCATTGCGCCTTCCTCAGTTTCGGCACCAACGACCTGACGCAGATGACCTATGGCCTGTCACGCGACGATGCGGGGCGGTTCATGTCGGATTATGTGCAGCAGGGCGTCTTTCCCGAAGATCCGTTTCACATGCTTGACATCGACGGGGTGGGCGAGCTGTTGAAGCTGGGCGCGGAACGGGGCAGGGCGGCGCAACCGGGCATCACATTGTCCATCTGCGGCGAGCATGGCGGCAACCCCGAATCAATCGCTTTTTGCCGGGATGCGGGTTTTGATTATGTTTCATGCTCGCCATTTCGCGTTCCGGTAGCACGGCTGGCCGCCGCGCAGTTGGCGATCAGACACAAGATCGGGTAGCAACCCGGCGCGGTTTTGGCAAATGCAGCAAGTCTGGGCGACTTTTGGCGCATCCGGGCATGCCTGGGTTTACGCATGGGAGGTTTCTGGTTAGGCGCACCGGGACTGAAACGACGATAGAGACTCCCGATGCACATCCTCCGCCTTTCGATTTTCGCCCTGATGATGGGTGTCTTTGCAGCCGTAAACGGCGGGGCGGATGCCTCTCCCGAAAAGGCAGAAGATCTCGCGCGCATCGAAAAGCAGGGGCTGAAATCGGCAGGCGAGACGCGGCTTGAGGGTCTGGTCGCCCAGCCCGCAGCGGCGGTCGGTGGTGTGCAGTATTCGCGAAGCTGGATTGATGCACAGCCCAGGGCAAGCGGATCCGATCAATGGCGCTGTCTGGCCGAGGCGCTTTACTTCGAGGCACGGGGCGAGACGGTCAAGGGCCAGTTCGCCGTGGCGGAAGTGATCATGAACCGGGTCAAATCCACCCGCTTTCCCGGATCGCTGTGCGCGGTGATCAAACAGGGGACCGGCAAGAAGTACCAGTGCCAGTTCACCTATACCTGCGACGGACATGCCGAGGTGATCGCGGAACCTGCGGCCTTTGCCCGTGTCGGCAAGATTGCCCGCTATGTTCTGGACGGCAAGGTGCCAAGCCTGACGGACGGTGCCACGCATTACCACACGACTGCGGTGAACCCGCGCTGGTCCAAGGTCTATACCCGCACTGCGCGGATCGGCGTACATCTGTTTTATCGCCACACCTGGCGCTCTGCGTCCAACTGACGGTTTCGGCGGCTGGCCTGCCGGAAACCGCAATGGTAGGTGATGGGAGATCCGATAGACGGTCCCAAGCTCTTGCCCACAGGACACGCGCCATGACCAACGACGTCCGCCTTGCCTTCGCGCATCCGTCCGAGCGCGCCGCCGCGATGGCGGGCGACGATCCCTTGGACCGTATCTCGCTCCGCGATCACATCGTCGAAGTCGAAATCGGTGCCTTTCAGGCCGAACGCGGTGTTACCCAACGCATCTGCTTCAACGTCGTGGTCGAGGTGCGTCCGCTGACCGGGCCGATCGACGACGATGTGGACCGCATTCTCAGCTACGACCGCGTGACCGAGGCGATTGCCGCCGAGCTGGCGGTCGAACGTCTGGCCCTTCTCGAGACGCTGGCTGCGCGGGTGGCGGACCGCATCCTGCTGGAGCCACAGGCAATGCGGGTCTTCGTGCGCATCGAAAAGCTGGACCGTGGTCCCGGTGCCCTGGGTGTCGAGATCGTGCGCAGCCGTGCAGGGGAAGGGCGGCGCGGCCCTGTTCCCGAAGACGTGCCACATCCCGAACTTGTCTTTCTGAGCAATGAAGCCATCGCTTCGGCCCATCTGAGCGGCTGGCTCGATCAGCTGGAAGCGCAGGGCAATCCGTTGATCCTTTGCGTCGGGCCCGCGGAAACCCCCGCGCCACAGGTGCCGCACCACATGGCGCAGCGCCGTGTCGATCTTTTGGCGATCGAGCAGAACGCATGGGTTCTGGCCGCACGCGATCCCCGTTGCGTCGTGGTCGAAACGCGCACCGAACTCGATTGGGCCATGAAGAACGGTCAGACCAGTGTCTGGGCACCGTCCAAGATCGTGCTCGATTCCGTCGATACCCCCTCGGCACAGCCACGGGACGCGGTGGCGCTGGCCGCCTGGTTCGCCGCGACCTTCGAGGCGCAGGAAATGCTGGTGATCGGTGCGGCGCTTCCGGCAGAGGCCTCTGTCCCGCTGCGGGCGATGTCAGTCGCGCAGGACAGATTGTGAGCGAAACCGGTCTTTATTACCGCCCGCTGCCGCAGGTCGGTCCGGCGCGTCCCGCAGGGGCGGTGCGGCTGGCAGGCGGCTGGACATGGTTCACCCATCTTGAAGTGCTTGCCCGTGGCCGGATGCCCCGCGTGATCCCGCTGACCAAGGCGCCGGATGAGGTGATGGAGCGGCTGAGCCGGAACCGCAGTGACATCGGCGGGCTGTCCCTGAATGTGCCCCGCGTCATGGGCATCCTGAACGCCACCCCCGACAGTTTCTCCGACGGTGGCCTGCATCTGGCCGTCGATGACGCCGTCGCGGCAGGCCGTGCGATGCGCGACGCGGGTGTCGATCTGCTGGACATCGGGGGCGAATCCACCCGTCCGGGTGCCGAGACCGTACCACCGGACGTCGAGGTTGAGCGCGTTGCCCCGGTGATCCGGGGCCTGCGGAACGCAGGGGTGGGGACGCTGATCTCCATCGACACGCGCAAGGCAGTTGTTGCGGAAGCTGCCGTGGCGGCGGGGGCCGGGCTGATCAACGACGTGTCGGGTTTTACCCATGATCCTCAACTCGCCGGGATTGCCTTGCACCATGATGTGCCGGTGTGCGTGATGCACGCACAAGGCGATCCCGCGACCATGCAGCAAGATCCGCAATACGATGACGTATTGCTGGATGTTTACGATTATCTGGCCGACCGCATCGCCGCGCTCGAGGCGCAGGGCATCGACCGCGCGCGCATCATCGCAGATCCCGGCATCGGCTTCGGCAAGACGCTGGAACACAATCTGGCGCTGCTGGCTCGGCTCAGCCTGTTTCACGGGCTGGGCGTGCCGATCCTTCTGGGGGCATCGCGCAAGAGGTTCATCGGCACCATCGGCAGGACGCAAGCCGCCGCAGACCGGATGCCGGGAAGTTTAGGGGTCGGATTGGCCGCACTTTCCCATGCCGCCCAGTTCCTGCGTGTGCATGATGTTTCTCAGACAATTCAGGCAATTGCGCTTTGGCGCTCGGCTATGGCAGGAAGTCACCTATGACCAAGCTTTTCGGAACGGACGGCGTGCGCGGCACCGCCAACATTCACCCCATGACACCCGAAATGGCGTTGCGCATAGGGGCCGCGGTGGGCCGGTATTTCCGCAATGACGGCAGCGCCGTGCACCGTGTGGTGATCGGCAAGGACACACGCCTGTCGGGCTACATGTTCGAGAACGCGCTGACGGCGGGGTTGACCAGCACCGGCATGAACGTGCTCCTGCTTGGCCCGGTCCCGACCCCGGCGGTCGGTCTGCTGACGCGGTCCATGCGGGCCGATCTGGGCGTCATGATCTCGGCCAGCCACAACCCCGCGATCGACAACGGGATCAAGTTCTTCGGTCCTGACGGCTTCAAGCTGTCCGATCACGTGGAGGCCGACATCGAAGCCTTGGTGGAAAGCGGCGTCGAAAAGGCAGAGGCAAGCAACATCGGCCGGGCCAAGCGCATCGACGATGGCCGTTATCGCTATATGGAGCGGGTGAAATCCTCCTTCCCGCGCCGGATGCGCCTCGATGGGGTGAAGATCGTGGTGGATTGCGCAAATGGGGCGGCCCACAGGGTCGCGCCGGAGACCCTGTGGGAGTTGGGCGCCGACGTGATCCCGATGGGGGTGACCCCGAACGGGCACAACATCAATCAGGGCTGCGGATCGACCCAACCGCAGGCGGCGGCAGAAATGGTGGTGGCGCATGGGGCGCATGTAGCCATCTGTCTGGACGGGGACGCGGACCGCGTGATCCTGATCGACGAACGGGGCAAGGTCGGTGACGGAGATCAGTTCATGGCGCTGATGGCCGCGCGCTGGGCAGCGGAAGGGCGGCTCAGGAATGCCGCCTTGGTCGCGACGGTGATGAGCAATCTGGGGCTGGAGTATTTCCTGAACGACCACAAGCTGCGGCTGGAGCGCACGGGGGTCGGCGACCGTTACGTGGTGGAGCGGATGCGGCAGGGCGGCTTCAATCTGGGAGGCGAGCAATCGGGTCACATCGTGATGATGGACCATGCCACCACCGGTGACGGGCTGATGGCGGGATTGCAGTTTCTGGCCGAAATGGTCCGGTCCGAACGGCCCGCGTCCGAGCTGCTGAACCAGTTCGAACCAGTGCCGCAACTGCTGAAAAACGTGCGTTTCGAGATTGGGCAGACACCGCTGAACCATGCCGACGTGAAGGCCGCAATCGCGCAGGCCGAAGCGGATCTGGACGGAGGCGGGCGTCTGTTGATCCGCACGTCGGGCACCGAACCTCTCGTGCGCGTCATGGCGGAACACGAAGACGCGGCACTGATGGAACGGGCGGTAGACAGTGTGGTGACGGCGGTGGAACAGGCTGTCCGCTAGACCTGTTTCGTGAACAGGCGGCGCAGGGCCCCGTATTGGCTGATGCCCAGTCCGACAAGGATCAGTGCCATCGCATAGATCAGGGCGGGCGGCAGCGGTTCCGCAAGGATCAGCGCACCCAGGACCACGGACCACACGGGCACCTGATAGTTGACCAGCGACATGAACACCGGTCCCGCGCTGCGCACCACCAACACCCGCAGGAAATTCGCGGCGGCGGTGGGGACCAGCCCCAGAAACATGAGGACCAGCAGGATCTGCCCCGACGGCACGGGCGGCAGCCCTTCGTTGATCAGCGCCATCGGCAGGCTGACCAGGGATCCGATCAGCAACAGCACGGTGGCCAGACCGATGGGATCGACCCCCGGCAGCCGCCGCATCAGGATCGAACTCAGCGCATAACATCCCGCCGCGCCGACGCAGGCGATGCGGCCAGCGGTTTCCAGTGCGGCACCCGTGGTATCGAAGGCCTGCCCGCCGATCAGCACCGCGACCCCGCAAAAACCGATGACGAAACCCAGCACGCGCCGCCAGGTGATGCGCTCTCCCGGCACCAGAAAATGGGCCAGCGGCACCACGATCAGCGCGGTCGATGCCATCGAGACGCCGGCGAAGCCGGAGGTGACATATTGCTGCCCCCAGGCCAGCAGCGCAAAAGGCACGGCACCGCTGAGGCAGCCCACGAAGAGCAGCGTCAGGGTCTGGGCGACAGAGGGTCGCACCTCGAAAAGGGTGAAGCCACGCAGGCCCCAGATCACGAGCATCACCACCGCCGCGAATCCGATGCGCGAGGCGGCGACCCAGAAGGGCGGCATCCCGGTCAGGGCGATCTCGGTCACCATGAAGGTGCCGCCCCAGATGAAGGCCAGAACGGCGATCATCAGCCAGCTGCTTGCGGTGATTTTGGGCGATTGGGTCATGAGGCGGAGCTATGCGGGATCGTCCGAGGCGTCAATGTGGATCGCTTCGGTGCAGGTCGAAGGATGCAGGGCTTTCAAGCCCTGCGGGAACGATTGGTCCGTCGGCTGCGTTCAGACTGTAACGCACACCCCGAAAGGAGACTTTCTCATGGACTGGACTTCACTTCTCGGCTCACTCGCCGTTTTCACGCTTCTGATCTTTGCCACGCTGGCCTTTGTCAGCAAGCAACGTGTTGAAAAGCGGATCGAGAACGATGACGCGCCGAAGTCGACGCTTGCCAAGGACAAATCGTCCCACGGCAAACCGGCGGACGTATGACGCAAAAAGGCCCGGATCGCTCCGGGCCTTTTGATGTTTGATGGCGGGGCTCAGTTCTTGGCCTTGTCCACCATCTTGCCGGCGGAGATCCACGGCATCATTTCCCGCAGCTTCTGACCTACCTGTTCGATCTGGTGTTCGTCGTTGATGCGGCGGGTTGCCTTGAAAGAAGGCTGCCCCACGGCGTTTTCCTGCATGAAGTCGCGCACGAACTTGCCGTTCTGGATGTCGGTCAGGACCGCTTTCATCTTTGCCTTCGTTTCGTCGTAGGGCAGGATCCGCGGACCGGAGACGTATTCACCGTACTCGGCCGTATTGGAGATCGAGTAGTTCATGTTGGCGATGCCGCCTTCATAGATCAGGTCGACGATCAGCTTCACCTCGTGCAGACATTCGAAATAGGCCATTTCAGGCGCGTAGCCCGCTTCGACCAGCGTCTCGAAACCCATGCGGATCAATTCGACAAGACCGCCACAGAGAACCGCCTGTTCACCGAAGAGATCGGTTTCGCATTCCTCGCGGAAGTTGGTTTCGATGATGCCTGAGCGACCGCCACCGATGGCGGAGCAATAGCTGAGGCCGATTTCCAGCGCCTTGCCGGATGCGTCACGGTCAACGGCCACAAGGCAGGGGACGCCGCCGCCCTTGGTGTATTCGCCGCGCACCGTGTGACCGGGGCCCTTGGGGGCCATCATGATCACGTCGATGCCTTCTTTCGGCTCGATCAATCCGAAATGGACGTTCAGACCGTGGGCGAATGCAATGGCTGCACCCTCGCGGATGTTGTCGTGGACGTATTTCCTGTAGGTGTCGGCCTGCAGTTCGTCGGGCATGGTGAACATGATGACGTCGGCCCATGCTGCCGCTTCGGCGATGCCCATGACCTTGAGGCCTTCGCCTTCGGCCTTTTTGGCGGATGCGGAGCCGTCGCGCAGGGCGACGACGAGGTTCTTGGCACCTGAATCGCGCAGGTTGAGGGCATGGGCATGCCCCTGGGAGCCGTAGCCGAGGATGGCGACCTTCTTGTCCTTGATGAGGTTCACGTCGCAGTCACGGTCGTAATAAACGCGCATTGGTTTTTCCTTTGGTTGGATGTTCTCTGTGGTGGACCATACTCAGCGTTGGGCAAGATGCGAGTGCGGGATTGTGAGTTGTAGAAGAAAGATGAAGAGAGTAATGCGCCGTATGGACAAAAAATGGAAAAATCATGCTTGATGATATGGATCGCCGATTGCTGCGCATCTGGCAGGCGGAGCCGAGCCTGAGCCCGGGCGAATTGGCGGAGCGGGCCGGCATGAGCACGGGCAAGGCCGCGCGGCGTCTGGCGCGCATGGAAGAGACCGGCGTGGTGCAGGGGGTGAGCGCCGTCGTCAACTGGACCGCACTTGGCTATACGGTCGAGGTGTCCTTGCGGGTGACGCTGGACAAGACGCAAGGCAATGCTTTCGACGCCTTTCTGGCCGAGGCGCGGCAGGTGCCCGAAGTGATCGAGGTGCAGACCTTTCTGGGCCGCGTGGACGTGCGCCTGTCGGTGATCGCAAAGGACATGGGGCATTATCAGCGGATCTACCGGACGAGGATCCTGTCGCTGCCGCATATCGCGGACATCGAGGCGCTGATGCATGTGGCCCGGATCAAGACCGACGAGACCTTGCCGCTATGAGTGAGCTCGATGATCTCGACCGCCAGCTGGTTCTGGCGCTGGCGCGCGACGCGCGCCAGTCGGCAAGCGCGTTGGGCAAGCGCTTTGGTCTGTCGCAGCCCGCCACCTGGCGGCGGATCAGGCGGCTGGAGGAGGCGGGCGTGCTGGCGGGCAAGCGCCTGCGGCTGGATGCGGAACGGGTGGGGTTTGGCGTCACGGTGTTTCTGGGGATCAAGCTGGCCCGCAAGGGCCGCGTGTCGCTGGAGGATTTCGAGCGCGCGGTCAGTGCGATCCCCGAAGTGCAGACGGTGGAGCATGTGCTGGGCCTATATGACTACCGCTTGCGGGTGGTGGCCCGCGATCTGCCTGATTTCGAGCGTGTCCTGCGCCGCCGCATCATGACGCTTCCGGGCGCGGGCGAGGTGGAAGCGAATGTGCTGCTGAGCGAGGAACGTCTGCCGGGACCGATTGCGCGGGACGAGACCGAAAGGTGACGATCGGAAACACCGGGCGGCTGGGACGTCGCCCGGTATGCCAAGATAGACTTTGCACATCGGGTGTCGGGCTTTTATGCAGGGCTATCCATGAGGAGGAGATGACGAATGGCATTGCTAGACACGGTTGACCCGACAGGTCTTGAAGAGTTTTCGGTGGTTTTCACCGACCGCTCGCTCAACAGCATGAGCGGCACGTTCCAGCAGGTGATGCGCGACATCTCCGAGATGTTGAAGGACGTCTATCAGGCCGATGCGGTCGCCGTCATTCCCGGTGGGGGCACCTTTGCGATGGAAGCCGTGGCGCGGCAGTTCGCGCGCGGCGTGGATGCGCTTGTCGTGCGCAACGGCTGGTTTTCCTATCGCTGGAGCCAGATCATCGAGACCGGGGGGCTGACCGCCGCGACCACCGTGCTGAAAGCGCGCCAGCAGGGCAATGCGGCGACATCGCCTTTCGTGCCTGCGGCAATCGAGGATGTGGTGGAGGCGATCCATGCCGAGAAGCCACAGGTTGTTTTCGCCCCGCATGTGGAGACGAGCGCAGGCGTGATCCTGCCCGATGCCTATATCAAGCAGATGGCGGATGCAGCCCATGAGGTCGGTGCGCTTATGGTGCTCGATTGCATCGCCTCGGGCTGTATCTGGGTCGATATGCGCAGTCTTGGGGTCGATGTCCTGATTTCCGCTCCGCAAAAGGGGTGGTCGGCGTCTCCCGCTGCCGGGCTGGTGATGATGTCCGAGCGCGCAGAGGCGCGGCTGGCCGAGACGAAGTCGGACAGTTTCGCCATCGACCTGGCCAAGTGGCGCGCGATCATGAAGGCCTACGAGGACGGTGGCCACGCCTATCATGCGACCATGCCGACGGACGCGCTGCGCGTGTTCCGCGACACGATGCTCGAGACGCGCGCGTTCGGGTTCGAACGGCTGAAAGAGGCGCAGTGGAAGCTGGGTGACGGTGTGCGCAAGATGCTGGCGGCCAAGGGTGTCGGATCTGTCGCCGCCGAAGGCTATGGCGCGCCGGGGGTTGTGGTCAGCTATACGTCGGATCCGGACATCCAGAACGGCAAGAAATTCGCCGCCAAGGGCATGCAGATCGCCGCCGGAGTGCCCCTGCAGGTGGGTGAGCCCGAGGGGTTCAGCACCTTTCGGCTGGGGCTGTTCGGGCTCGACAAGCTTTATGATGTGGAAGGCACGCTGAGCCGCCTGGCACCGGTCGTCGAAGAGGTTCTCTGACAGGAGCGCAGCAAACCCGCACCTTTCGGGCAGGCGCGCAAGGGGGGCATCCTGCCCACCCTCCGCCTATTTCATGCCAAGACCCATCTGCATGAGCATCTTGCGCACAGGTGCCATCGCGTAAAGCGCATCCAGTCCTTTCGCGCGGGCATCGCGGGCGAGGGGATGGCTGGCCTGCGACACGCGATTGAGCAGGTCGATCCCGTTCACACGCAGCTGGATGTCGCCGTAGCGCGCCCGGTGATAGCGTTCGAGCATCGCGGCATCGCCCAGCGTATCGGGGTTGGACTGAGCGAGGTGCAGCAAGCTCGCCACATCCTGCAGGGACATGTTCAGCCCCTGCGCCCCGATGGGGGGCAGCACATGCGCGGCCTCGGCGATCAGCGCCACCCGTTCAGCCGACAACCGGTCCGCGTGTTGCGTGATGATCGGCCAGACGTTGCGGGGGCTTGCAAGCGTCAGCGGCCCGAACAGATGGCAGGACCGCTCCGACATCTCGGCCTCGAAATCCGCAACGGGCGCTTCGGCCCGCGCCTGCGTCTTTGCCGCATCGTCCATCCACACGACTGCGGAGGAGGGCAACCCGTCGCGGTCGGGCAGGGGGACGAGGGTAAAGGGACCACCTGTGCGGTGAATTTCGGTCGAGACATTGCCGTGGGGAATGGGGTGCGTGACGGCGAAGGCCAGCGCCTTTTGCCCGTAGCGCCGGGTGCTGACGCTGATGCCGGCAGCCTCGCGCATGGGGCTGTTGCGCCCGTCGGCGGCGATGACGAGCTTTGTGGTGACCTTGCTCCCGTCCGTCAGGCCGACCTTGGCCGAGGCCGTTCTGGTGAAGAGCGACGTGGTCCCGACGCCCGGGCGGAAATCGACGTTGGACAGCGCGGCAAGGCGCGCCACCAGAGCGCGGCGCAGCAGCCAGTTGGGGAAATTCCAGCCGAAGGGCTGATCGGAAATCTCATCCGCATTGAACGCGCGGGTCACGCGCGGTTCCGCCGCTTCGCCGCCGGCATCGACCACGCGCATGATCTGCAAGGGTGCTGCGTGGGGGGCCAGCGCCTCCCAGACGCCCGCGTTTTCCAGCACACCGCGGGCCGGTTGCAGCATCGCGGTGGAGCGCATGTCGGCGCCCTGCGCATCACGTTCCGTCACCGGGGCGTGCGGGGTCCACGCAGAGCACGGAAAACCCGGCGCTGCCAAAAGCCGCCGCTGCGGTCAGGCCGGCGATGCCGCCGCCGGAAATCAGGATGTCGAAATCATATGTCATGGCGCAAATCTAATGCCCCAGATCGCCGAGGAAACGAGACAAATCGTCCGTGTGGTATTCGATGTGATCCTCGCGCACCGGGTCGGGGGCCACGTGGACCGTGCGCATCCCCATGGCGTGCGGCGCGGCCAGATTGCGCGGATCATCCTCGAACATCGCGGCGCGGGCAGTGGTGATGCCGTCCTTGGCAAACACGCTGTCAAAGGCGGCGCGGTCCGGTTTGGGCAGGTATTCCGCGTGTTCAACCCCGTAAACCGCATCGAAAAGCCCGGACAGCCCGCGCGCGGCCAGCACCCGCTCTGCATAGGGGGCGGTGCCGTTGGTATAGACGATTCGCCGCCCCGGCAGGGCGCGGATGCGCGCGGCGAGGGACGGGTCGGGGATCAGGCTGTCCATCGGGATGTCGTGCACATCGACCAGATAGGGGGCCGGATCCACGCCATGCTCGCGCATCAGTCCGGCCAGCGTCGTGCCGTGGGTGCGCCAGTAGTGCAGGCGCAGGCGGTCCGCTTCGGTCTTGGTCACGCCGAGGCACTGCATCACCCAGGCGGTCATGCGCACTTCGATATGATCGAAGAGGCGCGCCGAGGGCGGGTAGAGCGTGTTGTCCAGATCGAAGACCCAGGCATCCACATGAGAGAAGGCATCGCGCAGCATGCCCTGTGCCTAAGCCCGGTCGGGCAAGGGTGCAAGCGGATGCGGTGACGCTTGCGCAAATGGTTGCGGCGGGTAAAGTGAGCCTACCAGAAGGAAGTCCCATGCCTGCGCCCAAACCCGGTCCTACCGACGCCTATTCGCTGATCCTCGACGCCATCGACGGCGGTGTCTACCGACCCGGCGACAGACTGGTGGAAAGCGAACTGGCGGAGCGGTTCAATGTCTCCCGCACGCCGATCCGCGAGGCGTTGCAGCGGCTTGAGACACAATCGCTGCTGGCCCGTGAAGGCCGCAGCCTGATCGTCGCCTCGCTGGATCACAACCAGACGGCGGAGCTTTACGTCGTGCGCGGAGAGTTGGAGGGCCTGGCCGCGAAGCTCGCCGCCCGTCACGCCACCGCCGAAGAGGTGCGCGTGCTGCGCGAGATGGTGCTGGCGGACGATGCACTGGTGGACAACCCGGCTGCCTTGTCGCGCAGCAACAGGCGGTTTCACAAGCAGGTGCATCTTGCGTCGCACAACCGGTATCTGGTGCAGCAGCTGGACCTGGTCTACCGCTCCATGGCGCTGATGGCGACAACGTCGCTGGCCGCGCAGGGCCGCGGAGAGATCGCGCAGGCGGAACATGCACGGATCGTGTCGATGATCGAGGCGCGGGACGAGCAGGGGGCGGAAGAAGCGCTGCGCGCGCATATTTCGGTCGCCTTCGTCACCCGGTTGAAACAAGTCGCCGAGCGGTCCGAGCGGGCGGGCTGACCGGCGCGTCCTTCACCGCGTCGGGGGGCGGGGTGACGCCGTGTTCGGTCTTGTCCCAGAAAAACGGGCTGACCACAAATTCATGCAGGCCTTTCGCCGCGGCCAGAGCGCCGAGCGGATAATAGAACGGCGTGGTGAACACCCACCACATCAGATGGCGATGATCCTTGCCCGACACAGCGGTGATGGAGATCCCCAGATTGAGCGTGGCCGACAGGATGAAAAGCCCCACCATCGACCACAGGACCGGCGTGCCGAGGGTCTGTTCGACGGGATGCGGCAGGCCGAACACGGCAAGCCAGAACGACCACAGCAAGGGCGCGCAGGCGAACTGGCTGACCGTGGCCAGCAGCATCGTCTGCAACCCCACAAAGCGGACCCAGCCCAGATCGCGCAGCAACTGGCGCGGGCTGCGCATGTGGACGCACCAGGTGATAAGAAAGCCCTTGAGCCAGCGCGAGCGTTGCCGCACCCAGGGCCAGAGGCGGCAGTTTGCCTCCTCGTATGTCACGGTCGGAAGCAATTCGGTGACATAGCCCGCCCGCGCCAGTCGCACGCCCAGATCGGCGTCTTCGGTGACGTTATGGGCGTCCCAACCGGCCAGCTTTTCAAGGATATTGCGGCGGAAAAACAGGGTTGTGCCCCCCAGAGGGATCACCAGACCCAGCCGCGCCACGCCGGGCAGCAACACCCGCCACCAGGCCGCATATTCGATTGTGAAACAACGCGATAGCCAGTTGGCGCGGGGATTGTAATAGTCCAGCACCCCTTGCAGGCAGGCGACTTTTGCCGGTGCCTTGTGAAACCGGCTGACCACACGTTCGATCTGGTCCGCCTCGGGCGCGTCTTCGGCATCCCAGACGCCGATGATGCTGCCCTGACAGAAATCAAGCGCGTAGTTCAACGCGCGGGGTTTGGTGGTCAGGCGGTTCGCTTCCGGCACCTCGATCACGCTGATCCACGGGGGCAGGTCGGTTTTGGTCAGTGTTTCTCGTGTGGTCAGGTCCGATTCCTCCAGCACCAGCACCACGTCGAGCAGGGACTTGGGGTAGGTCAGCCGGGAGAGCCGGGTGATCAGCGCGCCCGCAATCTCGCGTTCCTCAAGCAGAGGGACCAGAATGGACACGCGGGGCAGGCGGTAGGGCAGGCGCATCCGGGGGGGTGCGGGCAGGCCGGACTGGCCGGGCCTGTCCATGACCTGCGCCCAAAGCGCGCAGGCCTTGAGCACCGTCGTCATCGCCAGCGTGAGGACCGCCCAGAGAATCGCCGCCGTCAGCGTCCATAGGGGGGCAGTGATCAGGGCCAGCGCGAGGCAGCCCAAGAGCGCCAAGGCCCAGAGAACACGCGCTTTTCCCGCGATGTCCCAGGTGCGGCAACTGATGGCGGCGGGCACACGGGTGGCGGCCTTCTGCGCAAGTTCGGCCCCATAGAGTCGCGAAATCTGTGCCTTGACCTGCAGTTCGTCAGCGACCACCGGGATCATCTGATGCGGCTTCACGCCAAGGGCGCGGCGCAGTTCGTCGAATTGGTGCGGGCGGCTTGTGGCGACCAGCAGCGTCCCCGCCATGTCCATCCAGGGGACGGCGCGATATTGCAGACACAGCCCGGACGGCAGGCGCCGGATCAGGTTGACCGGAGGAGGATCTTCATCAAGATCAACGAGTTGCGCGTTGTGCTGCAACGCCAGCGCGGCCATGACATCGGCACGGGTGGCCAGCCCTTCGGCGATCAGAATTTCGCCCAGAGGTGCGTCCACATGCCGCTGCAGATCAAGCGCGTGCATCAGATCGCGGTTCTGGATCACCCCGGCCGCCACCAGATGCCGGCCGATCGGCATCGGTGCCACAGGCAGGCGCGCGATTTGCGGATCAGAGAGATGGAGCCGCAGGTTACTCATGTAAAACAGGCCTTACGCTTTGAATGTAAGACCAGATCTACGATGGCGTGGTTAATGGGCCGTTAATGCAGTCATGCCAATGTCAGGAATACCTATCAGGAAAGTCTTGCCAAAGGTTTAAGCGTTGGCCTCGGCCCGGTCGGCCATCGCGGCGGCGAAGCGTTCGAACAGATAATAGCTGTCCTGCGGTCCGGGGGAGGCTTCGGGATGGTGCTGCACCGACCAGACGGGGCGGCCGTCCATGCGGATACCGCAGTTCGAGCCGTCAAAGAGCGAGACATGGGTTTCGATCACACCCTTCGGAAGCGTCTGGGCATCAACGGCAAAGCCGTGGTTCATCGAGGTGATCTCGACCTTGCCGGTGTCGTTGTCCTTGACCGGGTGGTTCGCCCCGTGGTGGCCGTGGCTCATCTTGATGGTCTTGGCGCCCAAGGCCAGCGCCAGCATCTGGTGGCCAAGGCAGATGCCGAAGACCGGCAGCTCTGTCTTGTCCAGCACGTCGCGGATCATCGGGACGGCATAGGCCCCGGTCGCCGCCGGATCGCCGGGACCGTTGGACAGGAACACGCCATCGGGGTCATGGGCCATGATATCGTCGTAGGTGGCGGAGGCGGGCAGCACCGTCACATCACATCCCGCAGAGGCCAGGCACCGCAGGATGTTGCGCTTGGCACCATAATCTATCGCCACGACTTTGTGTTTGGGATCAGTCTGTTGCGGGAAGCCGTCCGGCCAGGCCCAGCGCATCTCGTCCCAGCGGTAGGACTGTGCGCAGGTCACGTCCTTGGCCAGATCCATGCCTTCCAGACCGGCAAAACCGCGCGCGGCCTTGACCAGCGCCTCGATGTCGAAATTGCCGTCAGGATCATGGGCCAGCGCCACATGCGGGGCACCCTGATGGCGGATGGCGCGGGTCAGGCGGCGCGTGTCGATGCCGCCGATGGCGATCCGACCGCGCGCGGCGAGCCATTGCGACAGGTGCTGGACCGAGCGCCAGTTGGAGGGGTCGGTCGGCATCCATTTGACAACCATGCCCGCCGCCACCGGATCGCCGGTTTCATCGTCCTGCGGGTTGGTGCCGACGTTGCCGATGTGAGGGAAGGTGAAAGTCACGACCTGACCCGCGTAGGAAGGGTCTGTCATGATCTCCTGATAGCCGGTCATGGCGGTGTTGAAGCACAGTTCCGCCACCGTCTGGCCTGTGGCACCGAAGCCCATGCCGTAGAACAGGGAGCCGTCGGCCAGAGCGAGGCAGGCGGTGGGGCGAACGGGCGCGGACTGGTCGGACATGGGCAGTCTCCGGCAGATGTGAATGGATAAACGATGCAGTGAATACCGCCCATGATGGGTGCGGTCAAGGGCAGGCGGGAAATGAGATATGTCGTGAAATCAAATGCTTAGCTTTGCCCGCCCCCCATTGCCTGTTAACCGCGCTTTGGGTATGTAGGGTGACTTGGACAGCAACGGAACGGGACATCACCCAATGGAACTGCGCACGCGCATCTCTGAAGCACTGAAACAGGCGATGAGGGACAAGGACGCAGCAAAGCTGTCCACCCTCCGGTTGATCAACGCGGCGATCAAGGACAAGGACATCGACGCCCGCGCCAAGGGCAACGACGACGGTGTGCCGGAAGCCGAAGTGCTTGCGATCCTTGGGAAAATGACCAAACAGCGCATGGAATCGGCACGCGCCTACGAAGAGGGCGGCCGGCTTGATCTGGCGGAGCGGGAGCGCTCGGAGATCGAGATCATCGAGGAATACCTGCCCCGCCAATTGTCCGAGGAAGAGACCGCTGCGGCGGTCGATGCGGCGATTGCGGAGATCGGGGCGGAGGGCATCCGCGACATGGGCAAGGTGATCGGCGCGCTCAAGGCGCGCTACACGGGCCAGATGGATTTCGGCAAGGTCGGTCCGATGGTGAAGGATCGGTTAAGCTGAGGGCAATTGCACCCGTTTGAAGTGTGCTTGTTAACCGAAAATAGGGACAATCTCCGACGGTTTCTGCGCTGCTGCGTAAGGGCTGGCTGAAGAGTGCCGTTAACGATTTTGTGGTGTCCTGCAGTCGGTTGGCGGCGCGTGTGACGCCAGGACTTCACCTGTGTTACCGATCGGTTAAATGTCACACAGTGTACACAGACCGTACACCGCGCGTACCGCAGCGGATCACGTCTTGCGCTGAAGGCTGCGTTGCAGATCGTCGTAAAGCTCCACCCGTTCCTCTTCGCTGAGGAAGGCCCCGATCTCGACCTCGCGGCCCTCGCCGCGCAGGGTGACGTAGTGGGGCACCGGCCCGTCCTTTTCGTACTTCAGCACCTGCGTCCAGTAGCGGTTGCACTGCCATTCCTTCACCTCGCCCTTGGGCGTGCGGTGGGTCAGACGCGCGTTGTCGCCATCCAGCGTCAGCACTTCCTCGATCTGGCGGGATTTGTGGTTGGATTGAAGCGCGAGATACATGCCGCCCACCGCCATCAGCACAAAAGGCAGCATCCCCCAGAGCAGGACAGTGCCAAGAAGCGTCATGGTGGGGATCAGGATCAGGGTGAAGGTCGTCAGGATAAAGGCCGCGAATCCGCGCGCGGGCAGCGACTGATGCGGCCAGAGGCGCATCTGCTGGCAAGGGGTGTCCTGAGGTGTGGTCCATTGGTAGGGCATGGGGCGGTTTCCTGTTTGGTGCCAGGATAGCCGATTGCGCAAAGGGGGCAATGCGACAGGTTGGAGCGGGTCAGGAATATTCGATCAAATCCCAGCGATTGCCGTAGGTGTCGGCAAAGACGGCGACGGTGCCGTAGGGCTCGTGGCGGGGGGCTTCTTCGAAGGTGACGCCTGCGGCGGTGAGGCGGGCGTGATCCGCGGCGAAGTCATGGGTTTCGAGGAAAAGCCAGACACGGCCCGCACCTTGGGCGCCAATGGCCCTGGCTTGGTCGGGGGTGGCGGGTTCGGCAAGGATGATGCCGGTCTGGGCGTCCGGCGAGGGGGCAATGCGGACCCAGCGTTTGTGGCCCTGGTCGATGTCTTCGATCAGGGTGAAGCCGAGGGTGCGCGTGTAATAGGCGATGGCGGCGTCGTAGTCGGGGATGATGAGGGTGAGGGCGGAGAGATGCATATCGCTTTTCAGGACCCTGTGTTGGGCCTGGACCGAGGGAGCGCGTCGGTCATTTCAGCCCCAGACAGGATTTGCATTTTGTATAGGCCGTATCGTAGGCGGATTTCGTGTCGTGCTTTTTCGCGGAGGCGGCCATCATGTCGGTAAAGAAGGTGTCGCTGTAGGTCTTTGACAGCGTGAAAAGCCGGTCCTCGACCGTCTTGGCCCATGCCTTAAGCTTCGCCGCGGTCATGTCCTGAGTCAGCTCGATGGCGAGGTTTTCCTTCAGGACCAGTTTCTTGAGGCCTGCGGCGTAGTTGGCGGCGAAGGATTTGTAGTCCTTGTAATGATGTTTCTCATGCTCGAGGACGTAGGACTTGCAGGCCTTGTCCTTGTTCATTTCGGACGCCAGATAGATGTTCACCTCCGGTTTCTGGCGCATCTTGAAATGCGAGACATAGACCCACTGCGAGCCATCCTTTTCGGTGTGATCGCCGAATTCAAGGTTCGAGCTTTGTTTGAAATTCTCGGCCCGGCAGAGACCGATGGTATTCTGGTCCTTTGCCTTGGTCCGAAGTTGCGACCACGAGATCGTCATGATCGTGGGGCTTGATGGCATGTCGATGCCGAGATCGAGTTTGGGTGCCGGGACGGTCATGCGAGGAGCCTAGCAGCGGTTATCTGTGCCGGGGAGGGCAAGTGGGAGGGTTCTGGCGCATGTCCGGACGCGCCTTGGGGTCAGTTCGCGGCCGGATCGCGCATCCCGATCCTGATCTTCAGCGACGAGCGTGCCCAGGGCGACTGGGTGCCGTTGGTTTCGCTGATGACGTCGTCGCGGACCCGCTCGAAGAGCCGGTCGAGGGTCAGGCCGGAGGTGCCGATCGCGCGGGCGATGGCCGCCGAATAGGGGCTGTTGTTGCCGGTGCCGTCGAGGGCCACATCGCCGGGGCCGGTGGCGTAGGCGATGAGGTTGTTCTCGCGGGGGGTCATGCGCGCCAGACCGTCGCCCGTGTCGGTGGCGGCATCGGGTTGGCCGCCGAAGGGGTTGTTGCGGCAGGCGTCGAGGATCATCACCGTTACCGCCTGGGGGGTGTGGATCTGGTCCAGCACCCATTCGGCGGGCACGGCGGCCTCGGGGATGTCTGCCTCGGACGCGATGGTGGCGTTGAGGGGCAGCAGGTAGTTGAATTCCTTGCTGCGCACACCGTGACCGGCGAAGTAGAAGACGGCCAGCGCTTCGGAGCCTGCCGCGCGGACGGTGCTGGCGAAGGTTTCGACCTCCTGCATCATCTCGGCGCGGGACACGTCCGTGAGCGTGGTCACGGCAAAGCCTGCGCCGCGCAACTCGTCGCTGATCAGGCGGGCGTCGTTCACCGGGTTGTCGAGGGCGGGCACATCCGTGTAGGCAGCGTTGCCGATCACAAGGGCAAAGCGTTCATGGGCGGTGGCCGGTGTGGTCAGAAGGGCGGTCAGGACGCAGAGGGTCGCAAGAATACGGGTCAATTCCATCTCCAGAATGTCCGGGGCCAAGGTGCGGCACGACCACCCCGTCCGACAGCCGGTCGCGGCTGCAATCGGGGCAGGAAGAGCACACCTGTGGACCAACGCGGGTCAGCAGCGCCCGCGCCGTGAAGCTTTACGCGGTTACTCCAACTCTACAAGCAAATCCTTGGCGTCGATCTGGCCGCCTGCGCTCACGTGAACCGCCTTGACCACCGCGTTACGCTCGGCGTGGATGCCGGTTTCCATCTTCATCGCTTCGATGGTCAGCAGCAGATCGCCCGCCTTGACCTTCTGGCCCACGGTGGCCCCGACGGAAGCGACGACACCTGGCATGGGCGCGCCGATGTGGTTTTCGTTGCCCGCTTCGGCCTTGGGGCGCGCCGCCGTTGCCGCCTTGACCAGACGGTTGGGCACGCGGATCACGCGGGGCTGGCCGTTGAGTTCGAAGAAGACCTTGACCTCGCCGCCCTCGTTGGTTTCGCTTTCGGCCTGCATCCGGATCTCAAGCGTCTTGCCGGGGTCGATTTCGGCGGTGATCTCTTCGGAGGCTTCCATGCCGTAAAAGAAGGTCTGCGTGGGCAGCGTGCGCACGGGGCCGTATTGAAGATGCCGCTTCATGTAGTCGAGGAACACCTTGGGATACATCAGATAGCCCGCGAGATCCTCGTCGTCGATTTCCATGCCGTCGAGTTCTTCCGACAATTCCTTGCGGGTCGCTTCGAGATCGACAGGCTTGAGGTGTTTGCCGGGGCGCTCGGTGTTGGGTTGTTCGTCCTTCAGCACCTTGCGCAGGATGGTTTCGGGGAAGCCGCCCGGAGGCTGGCCGAGATTGCCGCGCATCATGTCGATCACGCTGTCGGGGAAGGCCACGTCGGTGTCGGGGTTTTCCACATCCGCGCGGGTGAGGCCCTGGGAGACCATCATCAGGGCCATGTCGCCCACAACCTTGGAGGAGGGCGTGACCTTGACGATATCGCCGAACATCTGGTTCACGTCGGCATAGGTGCGCGCGACCTCCGGCCAGCGTTCCTCAAGCCCCAGCGAGGCGGCCTGCGCCTTGAGGTTGGTGAACTGGCCGCCGGGCATTTCGTGCAGGTAGACTTCGGAGGAGGGGGCCTGCATCCCGGTCTCGAAGGCGCCGTACTGGTGGCGGACCTCTTCCCAGTAGTCCGAAATTTCGCGGATGGCGGACATCGACAGGCCGGTGTCGCGGTCGGTATGTTGCAGGGCGGAAACGACGGAGCCAAGCGTGGCCTGAGAGGTGTTGCCAGAGAAGGCGTCCATGGCGCAATCGACGGCGTCCACGCCAGCCTCGGATGCGGCGAGGATCGTGGCGCAGGCGATGCCGGCGGTGTCGTGGGTGTGAAAGTGGATGGGCAGGCCGACCTCGGTCTTGAGCGCCTTGACCAGCACACGCGCCTGCGCGGGTTTCAGGAGACCCGCCATGTCCTTGAGGCCAAGGACGTGGGCACCGGCGGCTTTCAGATCCTTGCCCATCTTGACGTAGTATTTCAGGTCATACTTTGCCCGGTCGGGATCGAAGATGTCGCCGGTATAGCAGATCGTGCCTTCGCAGACCTTGTCGGCCTCGATCACCGCATCCATCGCGACGCGCATGTTTTCGACCCAGTTGAGGCTGTCGAAGACGCGGAAGACATCGACACCTGAGGTGGCGGCCTGCTGAACGAAGAACTGCACCACGTTGTCGGGGTAGTTGGTGTAGCCCACACCGTTGGAGGCGCGCAGCAGCATCTGCGTCATGATGTTGGGCATGCGTTCGCGCAGGTCGCGCAGGCGCTGCCAGGGGCATTCCTGCAAGAAGCGGTAGGCCACGTCGAAGGTGGCCCCGCCCCAGCATTCCACGGAGAAAAGCGTGGGCAGGTTGGCGGCATAGGCGGGGGCCACCTTGATCATGTCGTGGCTGCGCATCCGCGTGGCCAGCAGCGACTGGTGACCGTCGCGCATGGTGGTGTCGGTGATCAGAAGCTGCTTTTGCTTGCCCATCCAGTCGGCCACGGCCTGCGGGCCTTTCTGTTCCAGCAGGTTGCGGGTGCCCATCTGCGGCTCTGCCCGGTTTTCGGGCGGACGTGGGGGGCGCACGGTGGCGGGAAGCCGGGGATGCCCCTTGGTTTCGGGATGCCCGTTCACGGTGATGTCGGCGATATAGGTCAGCACCTTGGTGCCGCGGTCCTTGCGCTTGGTGAACTGGAAGAGATCGGGGGTCTGGTCGATGAACTTGGTGTGGTAGGTGTTGTCCAGAAACGTGGGGTGTTTCAGCAGGTTCTCGACAAAGGCGATGTTGGTGGACACACCCCGGATGCGAAATTCGCGCAGGGCGCGGTCCATGCGGGCGATGGCAAGCTCTGGCGTCTGGGCCTTGGCCGTCACTTTCACCAGCAGGCTGTCATAGTAGCGGGTGATCACGCCGCCCGAATAGGCGGTGCCGCCGTCAAGGCGGATGCCCATGCCGGTGGCCTCGCGGAAGGCGGTGATGCGGCCATAATCGGGGATGAAGTTGTTCTGCGGATCCTCGGTGGTGATGCGCGTTTGCAGGGCGTGGCCCTGAAGCTGGATGTCGTCCTGTGACGCCTTGCCGGTGGCCTCGGCCAGGGTCTTGCCTTCGGCGATGAGGATTTGCGCCTGCACGATGTCGATGCCGGTGACTTCCTCGGTCACGGTATGTTCGACCTGCACGCGGGGGTTGACTTCGATGAAGTAGAATTTGCCGTCGGCCATATCCATCAGGAATTCGACGGTGCCCGCGCATTCATAGTTCACATGGGCGCAGATGCGGCGGCCCAGATCGCAGATCTCGGCGCGCTGGTCTTCGGTGAGATAGGGGGCGGGGGCGCGTTCGACGACCTTCTGATTGCGGCGCTGGACCGAACAGTCACGCTCGAAGAGGTGATAGATCTCGCCGTGCTTGTCGCCGAGGATCTGTACCTCGACGTGGCGGGCCTTTTCGATCATCTTTTCCAGATAGCCCTCGCCGTTGCCGAAGGCGGCCTCGGCCTCGCGGCGGCCTTCGAGGACTTTCTCCTCCAGTTCGGATTCCTTGTAGATCGGGCGCATGCCCCGCCCGCCGCCGCCCCAGCTTGCCTTGAGCATGAAGGGATAGCCGATGTCGGCGGCTTCCTTCTTGATCGCGGCCATGTCGTCGCCCAGCACTTCGGTGGCGGGGATCACGGGCACGCCTGCTTCCATCGCGACGCGGCGGGCCGATGCCTTGTCACCCAGCGCGCGCATGGTTTCCGCGCGAGGGCCGATGAAGGTGATGCCGTTGTTTTCGCAGGCGTCCACGAAATCGGGGTTTTCGGACAGAAGGCCATAGCCGGGATGGATCGCGTCGGCACCGGATGCCTTGGCGACGCGGATGATTTCGGGGATGGAGAGGTAGGCGGCGACGGGGCCCAGCCCTTCCCCAATGCGGTAGGCTTCGTCCGCCTTGAAGCGGTGCAGGCCCAGCTTGTCTTCCTCGGCGTAAACGGCGACCGTCCGTTTGCCCATCTCGTTGGCGGCGCGCATGATGCGGATGGCGATCTCGCCACGGTTGGCAACGAGGATTTTCTTGAAGTCGGGCATGGGGCCTCCGGGCAACTGGGTTGACGGCAGTTTAGGGGTGCTGCGGTGCGGCGCAATACCCCCTGATGCGCAGGCGCAACATTTCTGTAACCCTTCGGTCCAGGGTGGGGCCGTCAGTCGAGCCGGAGGGGCGGTGGCAGGGAGGCGAGGTCCGCAGCGCCCAATTGGCCCATGTTGGCGGCCATGTCCTTGGCCAGAATGTCGATCAGATGGTCAACACCCTTGGCCCCGAACGCGCCAAGGGCAAAGTGGAAGGCGCGCCCCAGCATGACGAAATCGGCCCCCAGCGCGATGGCCCGCAGGATGTCGAGACCGGATTCGACGCCGCTGTCGAAAATCAGCGGCAAACGGGTTGCGGCGCGGATGGCGGGCAGGACTTCGATCGAGGATTGCGCGCCGTCGAACTGGCGGCCCGCATGGTTCGAGACCCAGATCGCATCGACGCCATAGCCTTCGAGGGTTGTTGCATCCTCGGGGCGCATCACACCCTTGACGATCAACTCTCCCTCCCAGGCATCGCGGAGCCAGGTGACATAGTCCCAGTCGGGTGAGGTTCTGAGCAGATATCCGACATGGGCCGTGGGCGACATGCCCCTGGTCGCGGCGGAGGTGTATTTGTCGATCCCGCGCATGTAGGGCATCCCGCGTCTGGCGGTTTCCAGTGCCCATGCGGGGCAGGTGGCGATCTGCGCGAGGATGCGCGGTGTGATCGTGGGCGGATTGGTGAGGCCTGACCGCACCTGCCGTTCGCGGCGTGAGGAACTGGGGACATCGACCGTCAGCACGAGCGCGGTGAAACCGGCCGCCTTTGCGCGGTTCAGCATGTCGGTCCTGATCTCGGGGTCGCGCGGGGGATAAAGCTGGAACCACGCGTGGGGGCCCAGATGCGGTGCCACGTCTTCGGGGCTTTGCGTGGCGACGGTGGAAATCGTGTAGGGGATGGTGTGGGCCTTGCCCGCCTTGGCGAGAATCGGCTCGGCGCCGGGCCAGATCAGACCCGACATGCCGATGGGCGCAATGCCGAAGGGCAGGGGCATCCTGTGGCCAAGAAATGTCGTGGAGAGGTCAGGTGTGATGTCACCGTGCAGGATGGAGGGGGCGAAGCCGATCCTGTCCAGTTCCGTGCGGTTGCGGGCCTTCGTGGTTTCGGTGCCGGTGCCGCTGTCGAGGTATTCCCAGACGAATTTCGGGATGCGGCGGCGCGCGCGGGTCCGCAGGTCGGCCAGGGCGGGATATGTGCTGTGCAGGTCCATGCCGCATTTGTGCCTGCGTTCCTGAGATTGTCCAGTGGGGGTGCACAGGATGTGCACCTTACGACAGGGGTGGGCCGAAGCCCCACCCTACGCAGTATTGCACTTTCATGGGATGCGCATCCGGCAGGCCGGGTTATGAGTTGTATTGGAAAGATGAAGCGAAAGGTCCGGCTTCATCTTTCCAATACAACTCATCCCATCTCTCGTCAGGAAACCAGCGTCTGTGTTGACGGCGTAGGGTGCAGATCTTCTGCACCGCCGGTTTCGGCAAAAGGGTTGGAACACAGCGCGAACATGGGTTTTCCTTTGTCGCGGGTTTGACTAGTCTGCGGGCATGAGTGGATTTGATGAAATGGACGCCTTCGAGGGCGCATCGCTGTCCGCGCGTGCCATGGCCGCGCGGCCGCAGCCTTATCTGGACGGGTTGAACCCGGCGCAGCGTGCGGCGGTCGAGCAGATGGACGGACCCGTGCTGATGCTGGCGGGCGCGGGCACGGGCAAGACCAAGGCGCTGACGGCGCGGATCGTGCATCTGATGATGCAGGGCAAGGCCCGGCCCAACGAGATACTGGCGGTGACCTTTACCAACAAGGCGGCGCGCGAGATGAAGAACCGCGTGGGTGCCATGTTGGGCCAGCAGGTCGAGGGGATGCCCTGGCTGGGGACGTTCCACGCGATCTGTGTGAAGTTGCTGCGCCGTCATGCGGAACTGGTGGGGTTGAAGTCGAACTTCACGATTCTGGATACGGACGATCAGTTGCGGCTGTTGAAGCAGTTGGTGGCCGCCGAGGGGATCGACGACAAACGCTGGCCCGCGCGGATGCTGTCGGGGATCATCGACGGCTGGAAGAACCGTGCGATCACGCCCGACAAGGTGCCGGCGGCGGATGCGGGGGCGTACAATCATCTGGGGCCGAAGATCTACGCGGCCTACCAGGCGCGGCTGATCGAGCTGAACGCCACGGATTTCGGCGATCTGCTGCTGCATATGGTGACGATATTCCAGACACACGCGGATGTGCTGCAGCAGTACCAGCGCTGGTTCAAATACATCTTGGTGGACGAGTATCAGGACACCAACGTGGCGCAGTATCTGTGGCTGCGGCTTTTGGCGCAGGGGCACAAGAACATCTGCTGTGTGGGCGACGACGATCAGTCGATCTATGGCTGGCGCGGGGCGGAAGTGGGCAACATCCTGCGGTTCGAGACGGATTTTCCCGGTGCCCATGTGGTCAGGCTGGAGCAGAACTACCGCTCGACCCCGCATATTCTGGCGGCGGCCAGCGGTGTCATCGCGGGCAACGAGGGACGGTTGGGCAAGACGCTGTGGACCGAACGGCAGGAGGGCGAGAAAGTCCGCCTGATCGGCCATTGGGACGGCGAGGAAGAGGCCCGCTGGATCGGGGACGAGGTCGAGGCGATGCAGCGCGGCACCCGGGGGATGGACCCGATGTCGCTGGATCACATGGCGATTCTGGTGCGGGCGAGCCACCAGATGCGGGCGTTCGAGGACCGGTTTCTGACCATCGGGCTGCCCTACAGGGTGATCGGCGGGCCGCGGTTCTATGAACGGATGGAGATTCGCGATGCGATGGCCTACTTCCGGGTCGTGACCAGCCCCGACGACGATCTGGCGTTCGAGCGGATCGTGAACACACCCAAGCGCGGGCTGGGCGACAAGGCGCAGCAAAGCATTCAGATGACGGCGCGTCGGCATGGTGTGAACCTTGTCGAAGGGGCGCGCATCCTGCTGGCCGAGGGGGGCATCGGCGGCAAGGGGGCCGCGCAGCTGCGGTTGCTGATCGACGGGATCGAGCGGTGGAATGCCAAGCTGCGCGGACCCGCGCGGGCCGTGGACGTGGAAAACGCCGTGATCGACGACGAGACGGGCCCGGTGCGGCAGGAATACGGACCACCCGAGATGTCCCATGTCGAGTTGGCCGAGATCATTCTGGACGAATCCGGCTACACCGGCATGTGGCAGAACGACAAGACGCCGGAAGCGCCGGGGCGGCTGGAGAACCTCAAGGAACTGGTGAAAGCGCTGGAGCAGTTCGAGAACCTGCAGGGGTTTCTGGAGCATGTCAGCCTGATCATGGACAACGAAAGCGACGACGGGGGGGCCAAGGTTTCCATCATGACGCTGCACGCGGCCAAGGGGCTGGAGTTTCCCGCCGTGTTCCTGCCCGGTTGGGAGGACGGGTTGTTCCCCTCGCAGCGGTCGATGGATGAAAGCGGTCTCAAGGGGTTGGAGGAAGAGCGCAGGCTCGCCTATGTGGGCATCACCCGGGCCGAGGCGATCTGTACCGTCAGCTTTGCCGCGAATCGCCGGGTGTTCGGGCAGTGGCAGTCGTCGATGCCGTCGCGGTTCATTGACGAGATGCCTCAGGATCATGTGGAGGTATTGACGCCCCCCGGTCTTTACGGCGGGGGGTTCGGGGCCGCGATGCCCACCAGCACGCTGCATGAGGCCGCGGCAGAGGCGAATGTCTACAACTCTCCCGGCTGGCGGCGCCTGCAGGCACGGGCGGGCGAGCGGGGGATGAGCCAGCCCAGGGAAAGCCGGAATGTCACCATCGACATGAACGCGGTCAGCAGTTTCACCATGGGCGAGCGGGTGTTCCATCAGAAGTTCGGCTATGGCGCGGTTGTGGGGATCGAGGGCGACAAGCTGGAAGTGGATTTCGAAAAGGCGGGGTTGAAGAAGGTCGTGTCGCGGTTCCTGACGGGGTGCGACGACGTGCCGTTTTGAGGGGGGTGGTGTTGAGCGTTCAACGGCAGGCGCTGTGAGGGATGGGGCGGCCAAGGCGGACCTTCACTTCGGCTGCGCCAACGCACGCTTCGGGATGGTTCATCTGACCCTGCACGGACCGTGTTGACAGGCTAGGGTAACCTGCTTTCCTCAATATCTGGAAACGGAGATTGGAAATGTCCGAGAAGCTGGATTTCAAGAAGGAACTGAAACAGTTCTATCAACCTCCTCCCAACGAATTTGTGGAGATTGAGATGCCGGAACTGCGTTTTGTGATGATAGACGGAGAGGGCGACCCCAACACTGTCGAAGCTTATCCAAGAGCGCTGGAATGGTTGTATTCCACAAGCTATGCGATGAAGTTTTCATCGAAGAACATCCTGAAGCGTGACTACGTTGTCCCGCCACTTGAAGGATTGTGGTGGGCCGACGATCCAGCGGATTTTGTTGCACGGAACAAGGACGCGTGGAAATGGACGATGATGATCATGGTGCCGGACTTCATCACCGAGGAAATGTACGGTGCCGCCGTGGAAAAGACGATGGAAAAACTGGGAACGGCGCCGTCTTCTCTTCGCCTTCGGTCCCTTTGCGAAGGTTTGTGTTTACAGACAATGCACATCGGCAGCTATGACGACGAGGGCCCGACCCTGGCAAAGCTCCATGATCAATTGATGCCAGAACGGAGTGTCACTTTTAACGGGCCTCATCACGAAATTTACATCGGTGATCCTCGCCGGGTTCAACCGGACCGACTGAAGACTGTTCTACGACAGCCAATAAGGCCGATGCTGTAGGCGCGACAGGTCGGTGATTGCCGAGAAATCCAGCGCTCAGGTGCCTGAAAGTGCCGTGAAAGTGCTGCGCGGCATCACCCACGTCCCCCTTCCAATGCGCGCTTAGCTGCATAATGCACCGAGGTCCGCCAGGGGCGGTGCCCGGGCACCGATGCGTGACACCCGACGGCCAACTGCGTCCGCCGTTCCAACCCCCCTTCATTGCGCACCGATACGCCCCCCCCGAAACAGAAAAACAGCCGCAGCTTGGGAGGAAGCTGCGGCTGTTCTCTTGTCGGCCCGAAGCATCAAGGGGGAGGATCAGCTTCGGGTCTTTTCACGGATCAGCAGCCTCGGGGAGGAGAACGATGCTGAGGTCCGTGGGTCAGGTGCGCTGCGGGGAGGCGCGGCGCACCCGATGGGTGTTCAGGACATCGCGTTGCGCGCTGCGGTGCGGGCCACGTCACGCAGACCGGAGCGGTAGAGGCCCAGATCGGCCAGTTCGCGGTCGGTCAATGCGCTCAGCCCGGACAGGGTTTCGCGATAGAGAAGGTAGGTTTTTACGCGTGCAAACGCCGCGTGAAAGAAAGTTGCGCTGCGGCTGCTCGGTGTCATGCCGGCGGCGGTCGTGGTGGTGTTCATATATGTCATTTCGGCCTCGTCTTTGTTCTTATCGTCGTTTCGGTTGAGGCTTAGATAACCCTATCCGGGCCGCTCACAACGCCCATTCGGGCAATGCCGCTATGCAGCATCTGCATAGGCGACGTCGGGTCAAGATATTGTTTCCGAATGAAAAACAATCTCCGGGTGAGAGCCATGGCTAAATTTTTGGGAAAGACAAAAAAAGGGCGGCGACATCAGGGAGGAGGAAGATGTCGCCGCCAAAAACAGACTTGTTCGGGAGGAGGATGAACGCGTCTGGTCTTCTGTTTGAAACAACTTGCGTCGTTTGCATGGGTTAATATTTGCCATTATTGCTGCGGATGCACAATGATTATATTTGCAATGCTGCTATGCAGCGAAAACATGGTGGCCCTGTGCGTTTGCTGGGCGGGCTGCCCAAGAAACGGGCAATTGGACGCGTCCCCCTTGCGTCCCAAGCAGAAACTGCGATGTGAGGAGGGGGAATTTCGCAAGGAGCCGTGCCATGTCCATCACCAAATCCGAGGTCGAAGCCGCATTGGAGCGAGTCACCCTGCCGGACGGGCGCAGTTTGCTGGCGCATGATCTGGTTCGGGCGTTGACGGTCGATGGCAGCGTGGTGCGATTCGTGATCGAGGCGCCCAACGCCGATGTGGCGCGCCAGATGGGACCGCTGCGCGATGCGGCGGAGAAGGTCGTGGCCGATCTGCCCGGCGTCACACAGGTCAGCGCGGCGCTGACGGCGCATGGGCCGGCGGCCAAACCTGCCGCCCCGCCCAGCCTCAAGATCGGTGGCCATCCCAAGCCGCAGGAGGGGCCGACGAAGCCTTCGGGCGTACAGCGCATCCTTGCCATTGCGTCGGGCAAGGGGGGGGTGGGCAAATCCACCGTGTCCTCGAACCTGGCTGTGGCGCTGGCGCGGGCGGGGCGCAAGGTGGGGCTGCTGGATGCCGACATCTATGGCCCCAGCCAGCCGCGCATGATGGGCGTGAACAAGCGCCCCGCCAGCCCCGACGGCAAGACGATCATCCCGCTGCACGCGCATGGGGTGACGCTGATGTCCATCGGTTTCATGATGGAAGAGGGCAAGGCCGTGGTCTGGCGCGGCCCGATGCTGATGGGGGCGTTGCAGCAGATGCTGGGGCAGGTGGAATGGGGGGAGCTGGACGTGCTGATCGTCGATCTGCCGCCCGGCACGGGCGATGTGCAATTGACGCTCTGTACCAAGACCGAACTGACCGGGGCCATCGTGGTCAGCACGCCGCAGGACGTCGCGCTGATTGATGCGCGCAAGGCGCTGGATATGTTCGCGACGCTCAAGACCCCGGTGCTGGGGTTGATCGAGAACATGTCGATGTTCGTCTGTCCCGACTGTGGCGCGCAGCACGAGATTTTCGGCACCGGCGGTGTGGCGGCCGAGGCCCGAGAAGATGGGCGTGCCGCTGCTGGGTGCCTTGCCGATTGATCTGGAGACCCGGTTGGCCGGAGACGGCGGAACACCGATCGCGGCGGGTGAGGGCGCGATGGCGGACGCCTATGCGCGGATCGCCAAGGGGCTGATCGAGGGTGGCATGGCGTGAGGCGATGGGTGATGGCCTTCAGGTAAGCCGCACCGTCGGGTTATGGCGTGACCTGCAGCCGGGAAGGTTCCTGTCGGGACTGGAGATGTAGAGAAGAGTGTCGGTAGGCTGAGCGTGGTGCAGAGGCAGTCGCTGTCCGGTCCGAAGATCCGGGCGAGCAGGTGTCAGCAGAAACGCTACTGCCCCAGCGACCGCCCCTCGACCAGATGGCCGTAAAGCGTGGTCAGGACCGATACGAACACCAGACCTTCCACGATATAGATCGACGTATGGGCCAGCACCGCGACGATCCCGCCGTCCGGCAGGGCAAGTGCCGCGACGTAGATCAGCGTGTTCAGACCCGTCAGCAAGGCCGCCACGCCCCAAAGCTCTGCTGCGACCGCGCCTGTGATCTGCCAGCTTTCCAGCACCGGCATCCGCTGCCCGATGGCGGCGGCGGGCAGGACCACGCTGAACCGCATGGCGATCCAGATGAAGACGATGCTGCCCAAAACACCGATCAGCGTGATGGGCAGCGTGCTTGTGGGGCCGTCCGAGACAAAGGCGCTGCCCAGAAGGGCGATGACCAGGGTGAGCGGGATGGCGGCGAGAAACTGGACCAGCCCCACAACGATGGCGCGCCAGATGTAGCCCAGAAAGACGGAGAGGTCCGGGCGCAGTTCCTCGATGTCCTCTGCTCCGTTCAGCAGAACGTGACGGTGCCAGAGCACGGCCATCAGCGCATAGCCCAGCAGACCGATCACGCCGAAGGCGAGAAAGAGCGCCATGCCGGACGGGCTGGGAAGAACCTCACCCAAGGCCGGGGCGCGCAGGGCGGCAAGGGTATCGGGGGCCAGCACCGCGATGCCGAGGCTGCACCCCAGCACCAGCAGAATTGGAGGCATCAGCACCCGCAGGGTCGTGGAGGTGTCGAAGATCAGCATCCGAAGGGCATGCGCCAGAATGGCGAGCGCTGTGCTCATGTAATGTCTCCCTTGGATCAATGCAGTTGTTTTCGCGGTTTGTGGACCAAGACGCAAGGGAGGGGAGAGTGACGTTGAGACGCGCCGCCGGTGCGTCAGAAGATGAGGCCATGGTCCGTGGCGGGAATGCGAAGATGGTCGGGCGATCCTTTTGTAGTCCGGGCGATTGGTCCGGGTCGGGCAGGCGATGGGAAAGCATGGGACGGGGCGCGGGAATGTATGGGAATTCGGATTCGAACGGCATGGGACATCAGCCAAATCCCGCCGATTCCGAATCACTTTTTGTGAAATTGGGTTGATTCTGGCTTGAAGATGCAGGCTAACTGTAGAACAAGGCGGGAACACACGCTGTGGATAACTCTGTGACTGAAATTTTCTGGGATTTTGTGGGAAATTTTGGCGCGGTGCGACGTGGCACAAGATATAGTGTGTCTGCGTGAGTTTATCGCAAATTAGGCGATTTTTTCCGTAAACGGCCCACCATATTTGGATTTATGGCCCTGTGGAAAACAATATCTTGGGGATATTTGCGAGAAAAATGTAGACGCCCATGAATTCCCATGGCATCCCTAGTGCATCGGATGAGAACGGGACACGGGGCACCAAACGACCCCAAACAAAAACAAAACCTAGCAGGTTTCATACAGGCACCTCGCTTTCATCAGACCAAGAGATCCGGCGCGCGGGCGAGCAGACATCCCCCCAGGTGGCGCGCGCAGTCGGACTTCCCCGCAGATGCGGGACTGAAACGGCGGGTTGATCAGTGGCAGCAGATCAGACCCGCCGTTTCTACATCCAACGGACGAATTTCGCGGGGGCGGGACAGGGCGCAAAGACGCAGGCAGGGACGACATCGTGAGCCGCAGGTTCAGAGGCGAAAGCCACCACAAGGTCGATAACAAGGGGCGGGTGTCTATCCCGGCCTCTTTTCGGCGTGTGCTGGAGGCGGGCGACCCGAACTGGAAAAGCGGCGAGAACCCCGAGCTTGTCATCGTCTACGGCGATCACCGCCGTCAGTACCTTGAATGCTATACAATGAACGCCATCGAGGAAGTCGATGCCAAGATCGACGCCCTGCCGCGCGGGAGCATGGAGCGCAAGATGTTGCAGCGCCTGTTCCACGGTCAGTCCTTTCCGACGACGGTAGACGAGACCGGGCGGCTGGTTCTGCCTGCCAAGCTGCGTCAGAAGATCGACCTGGAAGGCGAGGCGTTCTTTATCGCCGCCGGTGACACCTTCCAGATCTGGAAGACCGAGACCTACGACACGGTCGAGCGGGCCAAGGAAGAGGAATGGCTGGACGAACTGCCCGAAGATTTCGATCCGATGGCGTTTCTTGACGGTCCGCCGGGGGAATAAGCGCCATGGCTGCTGCGGCCCCCAGACCCGAGACTGCCCCTCATACACCTGTTTTGCTGCGCCCCCTGCTCGATGCGGTTGCACCCGTCGAAGGGGTCTGGCTGGATGGCACCTTTGGTGCGGGCGGCTATACACGCGGATTGCTGGAGGCGGGGGCCGCACGGGTCATTGCGGTGGACCGCGACCCGCTGGCCTTCGAGATGGCAGAGGACTGGGCCGGGGACTACGGCGACCGGATCGTGATGCAGCGCGGTGTGTTCTCCAAAATGGACGACTACGCGCAGGATCTGGACGGTGTGGTGCTGGATCTGGGCGTGTCCTCGATGCAGCTCGATCTGGCGGAGCGCGGATTTTCCTTCATGCGCGACGGGCCGCTTGACATGCGGATGTCGCAGGACGGGCCGTCGGCGGCGGATATCGTGAACACCGCCGAAGAAGAGGTGATCGCCTCGATCCTGTTTCAATACGGCGAAGAGCGGGCCTCGCGCCGGATTGCCAAGGCGATCGTACGCGCCCGCGATGAAGCACCGATCACCACAACGCTTGAGCTGACACGGCTGGTGGAGGGGTGCCTGCCGCGCTCGAAACCGGGGCAGAGCCATCCGGCGACGCGCAGCTTTCAGGCGCTGCGGATTGCGGTCAACGATGAATACGGCGAGCTTTTCAAGGGGCTTATGGCCGCCGAACGGGCGCTGAAGCCGGGCGGGCAGCTGGCGGTCGTGACCTTTCATTCGGTCGAGGACCGGATGGTGAAACGCTTTCTGACCGCACGGTCGGGCGGGGGTGGCAACGCCAACCGGTTTGCGCCGGAAGAACAGCGCGCAGCACCGCAGTTCGAGGTGAAAAAGCGCAAGGCCATCGGGCCGGATGCGCAGGAACTGGACGAAAACCCCCGGTCGCGGTCGGCGAAGCTGCGGGTGGCGGTCAGAACGGATGCACCAAGCGGTGCGGTAGATGCAAAATCCCTAGGGATGCCAATGGTCAAGGGGCTTGAGTAACGATGCGCGCGATCCTTCATATCCTTACGGCGATTGCCGTGATCGGGCTGGCCTTCTGGGCTTACCGCGAGAATTACGCGACCCAGACCGCGCTGTCCGAGACCGACAAGCTGCACACCAACATTCAGGCCGCCCATGCGCGCCTGGCCGTTCTCAAGGCTGAATGGGCCTATCAGAACCGCCCCGAACGGCTGGCCGATCTGGCAGAGATCAATTTCGAGCGGCTGGGCCTGTTGCCGCTGCATCCCGACCAGTTCGGGCGCGTGGACGAGGTAAGCTATCCTGTGGCCCCGCTGCTGCCGATCACCAACCCGGTCGATGTGTCATCCGCCGCCGCCAACGACGAGGACCCGCTATGATCCGCACCCCCCTGCGCCCGCTGGCCCGCATTCTCGAGGCCCGCCAGAAAGGCGAAAACCCCGACGCGATCGAACGCGAGAACAAGCGCATCCGTCACGAGCAGATGCGCGATCAGTCGCGGTTGCGCGCCGAGGGACGTCTGCTGGTGCTGGGGGCGTTCTTTTTCTGCGCCTTTGCCGTGGTGGGGGCGCGGATGGGGATGCTGGCCAGCACCGATCCGGTCGAACCGCGCGCCCATGCGCCCGGTGCCGTGATCAGCGCCAGCCGTGCCGACATCGTGGACCGCAACGGCAACATTCTGGCCACGAATTTCGACACCCACGCGCTTTATGCGCAGCCGCTGCACATGGTCGATCCGGTGCGGGCCGCCGAGGGGCTGGTCAAGGTGTTCCCCGATCTGGACCGCGACAGCCTGATCAAGGATTTCACCGGCAAGCGCAAGTTCCTGTGGATCAAGAAGAAAATCAGTCCCGAGCAACAGCAGGCGGTGCATGACATCGGCGATCCCGGCTTGCTTTTCGCGCCGCGCGACATGCGGCTCTATCCCAACGGGTCGCTTGCGGCCCATGTTCTGGGCGGCGCGTCCTACGGCAAGGAAGGTGTGCACGGGGCCGAAGTGATCGGCGTGGCCGGGGTGGAAAAGTATTTCGACGATTACCTGCGCAATCCCGCAAACGGTAACAAACCGTTGGAACTGTCGCTTGATCTGACGGTGCAGGCGGCCTCCGAAAGGGTGCTTTGGGGCGGTATGAAGCTGATGAATGCCAAGGGTGCCACAAGCGTTCTGATGGACGTGAGGACAGGCGAGGTGATTTCGGTGGTGTCCTTGCCCACCTTCGATCCCAACGACCGTCCGCGCCCGGCGGTGGAGGGCGATCCATCGGACAGCCCGCTTTTCAACAGATCGGTACAGGGGGTCTATGAACTGGGTCGGTCTTCAAGATCTTCGCGGCGACGCAGGCGGTCGAGCTGGGGCTGGTGAATGCGCAGACCATCATCAACACGGCGGGACCGCTGAAGGTTGGCGGGTTCAAGATCGGCGAGTTTCAGGGCAAGAACTATGGCCCGCTGTCGGTGACGGACATCATCGTCAAATCCTCCAACCGGGGAACGGGGCGGCTTGCCCTTCAGATCGGTCCGAAGCGGCAGCAGGAATTTCTCAAGGGTCTGGGGTTTTTCGAGGCCACACCCTTCGAGATCGTGGAGGCGGCGGGCGGCAAGCCCTTGTTGCCGAAGAACTGGACGGACCTGTCTTCCGTCACCATTTCCTACGGGCACGGCATCTCGACCTCGCCGATGCATCTGGCCGCCGGATATGCTGCCATCGCCAATGGCGGATACAAGGTCACGCCGACCCTGCTGAAGCAGACCGAACCCAAGCTGGGACCACGCGTGATGTCCGAGCGGGCGGCACGGGACGGACGCGAGATGCTGCGGGCCGTGGTGGCCAAGGGAACGGCAAGTTTCGCCGAAGTGCCGGGATATTTCGTGGCCGGAAAGACCGGATCGGCCGACAAGCCGCGTCCAAAGGGCGGGTATTACAAGGACAAGAACCTTGCGACTTTCGCGTCCTTCTTTCCGGCGCATGATCCGCGTTATGTGCTGATCCTGACGATGGATGAACCGGTCGAGACATCCGCCGGGCAGCCGCGCCGCACCGCAGGTTGGACCGCCGTGCCGGTGGCCGCCGAGATGATCCGCCGGGTGGCGCCCTTGCTGGGTCTGCGACCGACTGTTGAACCCGTCAAGCCCACTATGGTAACGCTCACCAGCAGCAGCAATTAACAAAAAGACAACGCCCATGACCCGCCCCCCTGTTTCGCTTTCATCGCTTGGGCTTACGGGTCGCGGCGGCGGGAATCCCCGCATCACCGGGTTGGCGGTGGACAGCCGCGCGGTCAAGGACGGCTATCTTTTCGCGGCCATGCCGGGCAGTCGGGTCCACGGGGCCGAATTCATTCAATATGCGGTGCGGATGGGGGCGGTGGCCGTCCTGACCGACGCGCGCGGGGCCGAGATCGCCCGCGAGGTGATGGCCGATGCCGATGTGGCTGTCGTCATCAGTGATGCGCCGCGCGAGGCATTGGCCCGCACGGCGGCGCTGTGGTTCGGGGCGCAGCCCGCCACGATGGTCGCGGTGACGGGGACCAACGGCAAGACGTCGGTGGCGACCTTCGTGCGCCAGATCTGGATCGAGATGGGGCTGTCTGCGGTCAACCTTGGTACAACCGGGGTCGAGGGTGCCTGGACCGCACCGCTGGCGCATACGACGCCGGAACCCATCACCCTGCACCGCGCCCTGGCCGAAGCGGCGGGCAACGGGATCACCCATGCCGCGATGGAGGCATCCTCGCACGGGCTGGACCAGCGGCGTCTGGACGGGGTGACGCTGAAGGCGGCGGGGTTCACGAATTTCACGCAGGACCATCTGGATTACCACGACACCTTCGAGGCCTATTTCGACGCCAAGGCGGCGCTGTTTTCCCGCGTCCTGCCGGAAGACGGGACGGCGGTGATCAACATCGACGATCCGCGGGGCGTGGACATGGTGGCAATCGCCAAGGCGCGTGGCTGCGAGGTGATCACGGTGGGGCGCGACGGCGGGGATCTGCACCTCAAGGGGCAGCGGTTCGATGCCACGGGGCAGGATCTGCGGTTTTCCTATCGCGGCAAGGATTATCAGACGCGGCTGGACCTGATCGGCGGCTTTCAGGCCGAGAATGTGCTGTTGGCCTGCGGGCTGGTCATCGCCTGCGGCGGTGATCCGGCAGAGGTGTTCGATACGCTGCCGCATCTGGTGACGGTGCGGGGCAGGATGCAGCTTGCCGCGACCCGCGACAATGGCGCGGCGGTCTTTGTCGATTACGCCCATACGCCCGACGCGATTGCCACGGCGTTGCAGGCGATGCGCCCGCATGTGATGGGGCGGCTGGTGGCCATTGTGGGCGCGGGCGGGGACCGCGATGCGGGCAAGCGGCCCCTGATGGGTGCTGCGGCGGCGGAATTTGCCGATGTGGTGATCGTGACGGACGACAATCCCCGATCCGAGGATCCCGCCGCGATCCGGGCGGCAGTGCTGGCGGGCGCACCGGAGGCCACCGAAGTGGGCGACCGGGCCGAGGCGATCCTGCGCGGGGTGGATGCCATCGGACCGGGTGATGCGCTGCTGATTGCGGGCAAGGGGCATGAGACGGGCCAGACCGTCGGTGACGATGTGCTGCCCTTTGATGATGCGGAACAGGCAAGTGTCGCGGTGGCGGCGCTGGACGGGAGACTGGCATGAGCTTGTGGACAAGTGCCGAGGCCGCAGCGGCCACGGGCGGGCGTGTGGTGGGCGACTGGACCTGCGATGGCGTGTCCATCGACACGCGGAGCTTGCAGCCCGGTGATCTTTTCGTGGCGTTGAAGGACGTGCGTGACGGACATGAGTTTGTCGCGCAGGCGCTGGAAAAAGGGGCGGCGGCGGCATTGGTCAGCCATGTGCCGGAGGGTCTGTCCGCAGATGCGCCGCTGTTGATCGTGGACGATGTGCTGGCGGGGCTGGAGGCGCTGGGCGTGGCGGGCCGGGCGCGGACATCCGCCAAGGTGGCCGCCGTCACGGGGAGCGTCGGCAAGACATCGACCAAGGAGATGCTGCTGGCGATGCTGGGCGATCAGGGGCGGACCCATGCGTCGGTGGCCAGCTACAACAACCACTGGGGCGTGCCGCTGACGCTGGCGCGGATGCCGGTGGACACGGACTATGCGGTGATCGAGATCGGCATGAACCACCCCGGCGAAATCGCGCCGCTGGCGCGGATGGCGGCACCGGATGTCGCGATGGTCACGACGGTGGCGGCGGCCCATCTGGAAGCCTTCGAGAACGTCGCGGCCATTGCGGTGGAAAAGGCCGCGATTTTCGAGGGTGTGAAGCCCGGCGGCGTGGCCGTGATCAACGCGGACATCGAACATGCCGCGATCCTGATGGCCAAGGCTGTGGACCGCCGGCTGCGCGAGATCGAATTCGGGGAGCATGGCTATCAGTTCAAGCTGAAGGATGTCAGCGTGCAGGCCGAGGCCACGGTGGTGCAGGCCGAGGCGGAGGGCACACCGCTCCTGTTCAAGATCGCCACGCCCGGACGGCACTTTGCGATGAACGGTCTGGGGGCTTTGGCAGTGGTTCAGGCGCTGGGCGGCGACATGGCGCTGGCGGTGCAGTCGCTTGGACGCTGGACGCCCTACAAGGGGCGCGGCGTGCGCGAGACGATCCTGCTGGACCCGGTCGAGACACATCTGACGCTGGACCTGATCGACGACAGCTACAACGCCAATCCAACGTCGATGGCGGCGGCGCTCGAGGTGCTTGCCGCGGCCCATGTGACCCATGACATCGGCCGGGTGAGCAAGGGGCGCAGGATTGCTTTTCTGGGCGATATGAAGGAGTTGGGGCCGAATGCGAAGGCTTTGCATGAAGGGCTTGCGCAGCTCGATGCCGTGAAGGCGCTGGATGTTGTGCATTGCATCGGGCCGGACATGCGCGCGCTGTACGATCAGTTGCCGGAGCACCAGCGCGGGCTTTGGGTCGAGACGTCAGCAGAGATGCTGGGAGGGCTGCGCGGCCATCTGGACAGTGGCGATGTCGTGCTGGTGAAAGGATCGCTGTCGATGAAAACCGGCTCCATCGTTGACGCCATCCGCAAAATGAGCCATCGCAATGAAAACGGTTAGATGGGTGTGCGGCCCACAAGATGATGTGAAGGGACGCATTACATGCTCTATTGGTTGACCTTGCTGTCGGATGGTGGCGACTTTTTTAACCTCTTTCGCTACATCACCTTCCGCGCGGGCGGCGCGTTTCTGACGGCGCTGATTTTCGGGTTCCTTTTTGGGAAGCCGTTGATCGCCGTCCTGCGCAAACGGCAGGGCAAGGGCCAGCCGATCCGGGATGACGGTCCTGCGGGGCATTTCGTGAAGGCGGGCACACCGACCATGGGCGGGCTGCTGATCGTGGGGGCATTGCTGACCTCCACCTTGCTTTGGGCGCGGCTGGACAATCCGTTTGTCTGGCTGGTGCTGTTTGTCACGATGAGTTTCGCTGCCATCGGATTTGCCGATGACTATGCCAAGGTGAGCAAGCAGAACGTGAAAGGAGTGTCCTCCAAGCTGCGGCTTTTGCTGGGTTTTCTGATTTCCGCCGTGGCGGGATACTGGGCGGCGCAGTACCACCCGGAGGCGTTGCAGTATCAACTCGCCTTGCCGATCTTCAAGGACACGCTGATCCATCTGGGATATCTCTTTGTGCCCTTCGCGGTGATCGTGATCGTCGGATCGGCGAATGCGGTGAACCTGACGGACGGGCTGGACGGGCTGGCGATCATGCCGGTGATGATCGCGGCAGGCACGCTGGGGGTGATTGCCTATGCGGTCGGGCGCGTCGATTTCACCGACTATCTGGATGTGCATTACGTGCCGGGAACAGGTGAGATCCTGATCTTTACCGCCGGGCTCTTCGGCGGGGGATTGGGGTTCTTGTGGTATAACGCGCCGCCTGCGGCGGTCTTCATGGGGGACACGGGATCGCTGGCGCTGGGGGGTGCCCTTGGGGCGATTGCCGTGGCAACGAAGCACGAGCTGGTGCTGGCCATCGTCGGTGGCTTGTTCGTGGTCGAGGCGCTGAGCGTGATCATTCAGGTGCTGTATTTCAAGCGCACCGGCAAGCGGGTGTTCCTGATGGCACCGATCCATCATCACTACGAAAAGAAGGGCTGGGCGGAGCCGCAGATCGTGATCCGGTTCTGGATCATCTCGCTGATCCTTGCCATGATCGGTCTTGCCACGTTGAAAGTGCGGTAGAAGGCCCCCCGGAGGGGCCTTTGGAGGTTACACCTCCAAACCTCCTGAGTTGTAATGGAAAGATGAAGCCGGGGGGTGGTCTTTCAGAAGATGGACCAGTTCATTTGGCGGGCGAGGATCGCCAGGGCTTCGGTGCCTTTCTGGCTGTTGCCGTAGCGGTTGAGGCCCGGAGACCAGACGGCGACGGAGGCCTTGCCCGGCACGATGGCAAGGATGCCGCCGCCGACGCCGGATTTGCCGGGGATGCCGACGCGGTAGGCGAAGTCGCCCGATCCATCATAGTGCCCGCAGGTCAGCATCAGCGCATTCAGACGGCGGATGCGGCCCGTCGACAGAAGACGCGGCGCGCCGGGGGCATCCATCAGGAAGCGGCCCGCGTGGGCAAGCTGGTTGGTCGTCATTTCGAGGGCGCAATGATGGAAATAGGTGCCCAGCGTCATTTCCGGTGGGTTCCTGAGATTGTCGAAGGAGGCGAGAAAATGGGCGAGCGCGAAGTTGCGGTGGCCATGGGCGGTTTCCGACGCGGCGACGGCCTGGTTGATGTGGATGTCCGCGTCGCTTGCCGCGGTGCGGATGAACTGGACGATTTCGGCCAAAGCATCGCGCGGCGCACGCCCTGACAGGATCTCGTCCGTGGTGACGATGGCCCCTGCGTTGATGAAGGGATTGCGCGGGCGGCCCTGTTCCTGTTCAAGCTGGACGATGGAGTTGAACGCACTGCCCGAGGGCTCGCGGCCGACGCGATGCCACAGCTGATCGCCGGAGCGGCCCAGGGCGATGGCGAGGGTGAAAACCTTCGTGATGGACTGCACGGAAAAGCGTGTGGCCGTATCGCCCGCCTGAAAGACGCCGCCGTCTGCGGTGATCACGGTGATGCCGAATTGGGCGGGATCGACGCGGGCGAGTTCGGGGATGTAGTCGGCTGGCTTTCCCCAGTCATCATCGCTGCGCATGGCGGTGTCCAGGTCGGACAAAAGGGCGGTCAGATCCACGAGGGTGCAGGCTCCGGCTTGTGAAGGATGCGCGCAGGCATCATGGTGCGCCCGAGACCTAACAGGGGAATGGCGATGATACCAGTTCAGGGATTGGAAGGCGCACGGGTGGCCGTGCTGGGGCTGGGCCGGTCGGGCCTGTCCGCCGCACGGGCGCTGCGGGCAGGCGGTGCGGAGGCGCTGTGCTGGGACGACAACCCCGATGCGCGCGCGCGCGCCGAAGGAGAAGGGTTCACGACGCTGCCGTTCCGCTCGGCCACCGATTTCGACGGGATCGCGCGACTGGTGGTCAGCCCCGGCATTCCGCACCTCTATCCGGTTCCCAACCCGGTCGTCGCATCGGCGCTGGAGGCGGGTGTGCCTGTGGACAACGACATCGGGCTGTTCTTCCAGAGTTTTGCCACCCATGACTGGGAGGGGTTCGACACCAGCCCCAGGGTTGTCGCGGTGACCGGGTCGAACGGGAAATCGACCACATCGGCCCTGATCCACCACATCCTGACCCATGTGAACCGCCCCTGCCAGTTGGCGGGCAACATCGGGCGCGGGGTGCTGGATCTGGACCCTGCCATCGACGGGGAAGTCGTGGTGCTGGAGCTGTCGTCCTATCAGACCGATCTGGCGCGCAACCTGACGCCTGATATCGCGGTGTTCACCAACCTCAGCCCCGATCATCTGGACCGTCATGCCGGGATGGGCGGCTATTTCGCGGCCAAGCGGCGGCTCTTTGCCGAAGGCGGGCCGGACCGGGCGGTGATCGGGGTGGACGAGGCCGAGGGGCGTTTTCTGGCCGGACAGATGAGCGAGGGACCGGTGGATGACCGGGTGATCCGCATCTCTGTCGATCGCAAGCTGACAGGCCCTGGCTGGCAGGTCTTTGCCCGCAAGGGGTTCTTGTCGGAGTATCGCAAGAGCAAGCAGGTGGGATCCATTGATCTGCGGGAGGTTGCGGGTCTGCCGGGGGCGCATAACCATCAGAACGCCTGTGCGGCCTATGCGGCCTGCCGCGCGCTGGGACTGGCACCCAAGGTGATCGAGGCCGCGTTTCACAGTTTTGGCGGGTTGCCGCACCGGTCGCAGACCATTGCGGAGGTGGGCGGCGTCAGATTCGTGAACGACAGCAAGGCGACAAATGTGGATTCAGCGGCCAAGGCCCTGGCGGCGTTCCGCAACATCCGCTGGATCTGCGGCGGGTTGGAGAAGGAAGGCGGCCTCTCGGGGCTGGCGCAGGCCAGTGGATCGGTGCGCAAGGCCTATGTGATCGGGCGCGAGGCGGCGGCCTTCGCCATGCAGTTGGAGGTCGAGGCGGAGGTGTGCGGGACGATGGCCGTGGCCGTGGCCCGTGCGGTGGCCGAGGCGGAGCCGGGGGATGTGGTGCTGCTGGCACCCGCAGCGGCGAGTTTCGATCAATACGACAGTTTCGAGCGGCGCGGCGAGGATTTCGTGGCGGAAGTGGCGCGGGTGACGGGGGTTTGACGCGTTTTGCCGGGTGTTGCGGCGGTTCGGAACGCCCCCTCAGGACGCAGAAAGCGCGCGGGCGGCAGCCATGCCCGAGGACCAGGCCCATTGGAAGTTGTAGCCACCCAGCCAACCCGTCACATCGACCGCTTCACCGATGAAATAGAGGCCGGGAACCGCCTTGACCTCCAGCGTCCTTGACGACAGCGCGTCGGTGGCGATGCCGCCAAGGGTGACTTCGGCGGTGCGGTAGCCTTCGGTGCCGCCGGGATGCAGTTCCCAGGCGGCCAGCGTGTCGGTCAGCGCGGTGAGGCGGGTGTCGGACCAATCGGCAAGATTGCCGGACAGGTCCATCTGCGTGCCAAGGTGATCGACAAGGCGGGCGGGCAGGTGGTGGGCCAGTTCCGTCGTGAAATTCCTGCGGCCTGCGGTCTGTCGCTGGGTCCGGAGTTTGTCCAGCAGATCACCCGCCGGGGTCAGGTTCACGGTCACGGCTTCGCCTTCGCGCCAGTAGGAGGAGGCTTGCAATATCGCTGGGCCCGACAGGCCACGGTGCGTGAAGAGCAGGGCTTCCTCGAAGGTGGTGCCGCCTGCCGTGACTTTCGCCGGGGTCGCGGTGCCGGAGATTTCCGCAAAGCGGCCTTCGGCGAAGGTGAAAGGCACCAGGGCCGCACGGGTGTCGGTCACGGGGATGTCGAACTGGCGGGCGATGTCATAGGCGAAACCCGTGGCACCCATCTTGGGGATGGATTTGCCGCCGGTGGCGATGACAAGTTGTCGGGTTTCTACTTTGTACGTCTTATCAGAGGATTGCAGCGAGATATTGAAGTGATTGTTCAGCTTTTCGACTGCGCCGATGCTGGTGTTCAACCGCAAATCCACGCCCGCGTCTTCCATCATCCGGCGCAGCATGGCGACGATGTCCTTGGCCGATGTGTCGCAAAAGAGCTGCCCCAGCGTCTTTTCGTGCCAGGGGATGCCGTGGGCGTCCACCAGCGCGATGAAATCCCACTGGGTATAGCGGGCCAGCGCGGATTTGGCGAAATGCGGATTGGCGGACAGGAAGTTTTCCGGTGCGCAGTGCATGTTGGTGAAATTGCAGCGCCCGCCGCCGGAAATGCGGATCTTCTCGCCCGGTGCCTTTGCGTGGTCCACGACCAGAACGCGCCCGCCCGCGTGGGCGGCGCACATCATTCCGGCGGCACCGGCACCTATGATTACCGTGTCGAATTGCATCTGCGGGCCATCCCACGCCCTGACACAGGGGTCAAGTTGGCGTGAGCGGCCTTGCTGTCGCAGGCGTTTCGGCGCAGGTCTGATGCACCGTCTTTCAAAGGAGCAACAGGATGGCACTGACCGCAGGTTCACCGTTTCCGAAAATCGAGGTCGCGCAGCTGGGCGGCGGCAGGCTGACGCTGGGGGTGCCGCAGGGCGACAATGACTGGCAGATGGTTGTTGTCTACCGGGGATTGCACTGCCCGATCTGCAAGAAGTATCTCGCTCAACTTGATGAGATCAAACAGGATTTTGCGGATCAGGGCGTCGATATCGTGGTGGTTTCGGGCGATCCGGAGGACAAGGCCCAGGCGATGGTGGATGAAAAGGGGCTGTCGTTGACGATGGGCCACGACCTTGACGTTGCGCAGATGCGCGCGCTTGGGCTTTACATCAGCGATCCGCGCAGTCCGCAGGAGACGGACCGGCCCTTCGCGGAGCCCGGGCTTTTTGTGGTGAACGGCGAGGGCAATATCCAGATCCTCGATATTTCGAACGCACCTTTTGCGCGGCCCGATCTGCAAAGCCTTGCGAACGGGATCAAGTTCGTGCGGGCCAATGACTACCCCGTGCGCGGGACGCATCAGGCGGCGTAGGCCGCCGCAGGTGCGTGTCTGCGGTGGAAATCGCTGGATTGCGGTGACAAAACGGTCTAAGCTGAAGGGATAGACCCCCAGAAGGGGGCGCCCTTTGGGGCCTGAGGCAGTGTAAGGCAGATCAGTCATGACAGCGATGGCGCATGGCACCGTTCCGGTGCAGGACGGCGAACCGATTCTTCCAAAGTGGTGGCGGACCGTTGACCGCTGGACCTTGTCCTGCGTGCTGATCCTGTTCGGTGTCGGTCTGCTGCTGGGGCTTGCGGCGTCGGTCCCGCTTGCGGAACGCAACGGGTTCCAGCCGTTCTATTACGTTCAAAGACAAGCGTTTTTCGGCGGTCTGGCGATCGTTGCCATGCTGCTGACCTCGATGATGTCGCCGCTTCTGGTGCGGCGTCTGGCGGTGATTGCCTTCCTTGTCACTTTCGTGGCGCTGGTGTTCCTGCCGTTCTTCGGCACCGATTTCGGCAAGGGTGCCGTGCGCTGGTATTCGCTGGGTTTCGCGTCGGTCCAGCCGTCCGAGTTTCTCAAGCCCGCGTTCATGGTGGTCGGCGCCTGGATGATGGCCGCGAGCCTCGAGATCAACGGCCCACCCGGCAAGGCGTGGTCCTTTGCGCTGTGTCTCGCAATCGTGCTGATGCTGGCGTTGCAGCCCGATTTCGGTCAGGCCTGTCTGGTGCTGTTTGGTTGGGGTGTGATGTATTTCGTGTCGGGTGCGCCGATGGTTCTGCTGGTGGGCATGGCAGCACTTGTCGTGATCGCGGGTACGGTGGCTTATGCCAATTCCGAACACTTCGCCCGGCGCATCGACGGGTTTCTCAGCCCCGATGTCGATCCGACCACACAGCTTGGCTATGCCACCAACGCCATCCGCGAGGGTGGGCTGTTCGGGGTCGGCGTGGGCGAGGGCGAGGTGAAATGGTCGCTGCCCGACGCGCATACGGATTTCATCATCGCCGTCGCGGCAGAGGAATACGGGCTGGTTCTGGTGATGTGCATCATCGCGCTTTACACCGCCGTGGTCGTGCGGTCGCTGCTGCGGCTGGTGCGCGAGCGTGATCCCTTCATCCGGCTGGCGGGCACCGGGCTGGCCTGCATGTTCGGTGTGCAGGCGATGATCAACATGGGTGTGGCGGTGCGGCTGCTGCCGGCCAAGGGCATGACCTTGCCTTTTGTGAGCTATGGTGGATCGTCCGTCATCGCGTCGGGCATCGCGGTGGGCATGTTGCTGGCATTCACCCGGACCCGTCCACAGGGCGAGATTTCTGATATTCTGGGTCGGGGACGGCTGAGATGAAAGCGCCGCTGCTGATCATCGCGGCAGGCGGCACCGGGGGGCATATGTTTCCCGCGCAGGCGCTGGCCGAGGTGATGCTGCAGCGCGGCTGGCGCGTGCGGCTCAGCACCGATGCGCGTGGCGCGCGGTATACGGGGCGGTTTCCGGAAGCTGTCGAGATTGTGCAGGTTAGCTCCGCTACCTTTGCGCGGGGCGGAGTGATGGCCAAGGCGATGGTGCCCTTGCGCATCGCGGCTGGCACCTTGGGTGCGGTCTGGCGGATGCTGATGGACAAGCCCAGCGTCGTCGTGGGGTTTGGCGGCTATCCGTCGATCCCGGCGCTGGCTGCGGCGACGGTGCTGCGCATCCCGCGCATGATCCACGAACAGAACGGCGTGTTGGGCCGGGTGAACGAGCTTTTTGCCAAGCGCGTCGATGCGGTGGCCTGCGGCACCTGGCCCACGGTCCTGCCCGAAGGGGTCGAAGGCGTGCATGTGGGCAACCCGGTGCGCGGCGCGATCCTGGAACGGGCGGGTGCGGGCTATATCCCGCCGGGGGACTATCCGATGGATCTGCTGGTCATGGGCGGCTCGCAAGGGGCGCGGATCCTCAGCGATGTGGTGCCGCCTGCGATTGCGGGTCTGCCGATGGAGATGCTGCGCAACATCAAGGTCAGCCATCAGGCACGGGACGAGGACGCGGAGCGGGTCACCGCCTATTACGCCGAGCAGGGCATCCGGGCCGATGTGCAGCCCTTCTTCGACGATGTTCCGCGCCGGATGTCCGAGGCGCAGCTGGTGATCACACGGGCGGGTGCGTCAACCATTGCGGATGCGTCGGTGATCGGACGCCCCACCATTCTGGTGCCCCTTGCGGCCGCGATCCGGGACGAGCAGACCGCCAATGCACGCGGTCTGGTGGATGCGGGCGCGGCGGTGCTGATGCCCGAGAGTACGGCCACGCCGGAGGCGATGACCGCGCAGATCGAGATGATATTGAGCAATCCCCAAGGGGCGTTGCAGATGGCAAACGCGGCCTTGTCGGTGGGCAAGCCGGAAGCGGCGGAGGCCTTGGCCGGGATGGTCGAGGCTTTGGCAGAGAAAGGAAAAAGCAAATGAACGCAGCGGCGGCCACGAAACTGCCCACGGATGTGGGCCCCATCCATTTTGTCGGCATCGGCGGCATCGGCATGTCCGGCATCGCCGAGGTGCTGCTGAACCACGGCTACACGGTGCAGGGGTCCGATCTGAAGGCCACCAAGATCACCGACCGGCTGAAGGAACTGGGGGCCAGGATATTCGAAGGCCAGCGGGCCGAGAACATCGAGGGCGCGGAGGTGATCGTGATCTCATCCGCAATCAAGAAGGGCAATGCGGAACTTGACGCAGCGCGGGTGGCCGGTCTGCCCATCGTGCGCCGGGCCGAGATGCTGGCCGAGCTGATGCGGCTCAAATCCAACATCGCCGTGGCGGGCACCCACGGCAAGACGACAACCACGACGCTGGTGGCGGAATTGCTGGTGGCGGGTGGCATCGACCCCACGGTGGTGAACGGCGGGATCATCCATGCCTATGGCTCGAACGCGCGGATGGGGCAGGGCGAATGGATGGTGGTCGAGGCTGACGAGAGCGACGGCACCTTCAACCGCCTGCCCGCGACCATCGCCATCGTGACCAACATCGACCCCGAGCATATGGAGCATTGGGGCGATTTCGACACGCTGCGGCAGGGGTTTCTGGATTTCGTCAGCAACATTCCGTTCTACGGGCTGGCCGTCTGCTGCACCGATCACGAGGAGGTGCAGAAGCTGGTGGGCAAGATCACCGACAGGCGGGTGATGACCTATGGGTTCAACGCGCAGGCCGATGTGCGGGCGCGCAACCTGTCCTACAAGGGCGGGGTCGCGCATTTCGACATTCATCTGCAGGCCGAGGACAAGGTGATCGAGAACTGCACCCTGCCGATGCCCGGCGATCACAATGTGTCGAACGCTTTGGCCGCCGTCGCCGTGGCGCGGCATCTGGGCATGAAGCTGGAAGAGATCAAGGGCGCGCTGGCGGCCTTTGGCGGCGTGAACCGCCGCTTTACCAAGGTGGGCGAGGTCGATGGCGTGACGATCATCGACGACTACGGCCACCATCCTGTCGAGATCGCTGCGGTGCTGAAAGCCGCCCGGCAGGCGACCGAAGGGCGGGTGATCGCGGTGCATCAGCCGCACAGGTATTCCCGTCTGTCGCATCACTTTGATGAATTCTGCGCCTGTTTCAACGATGCGGACGTGGTTGGCATCGCCGAGGTCTATGCCGCCGGAGAAGACCCGATTGCAGGGGCCAGCCGCGATGATCTGGTGGCCGGGCTGATCCGCCATGGGCATCGCCACGCCCGCGCCGTCACCAACGAGGACGATCTGGCGCGGCTGGTGCGCGAACAGGCAGGACCGGGCGATATGGTCGTCTGTCTGGGGGCGGGCACGATCAGCGCCTGGGCCAATGGATTGCCGGAGAAGCTGGCGGCGTTGAAAGGCGCTGCGGCGTGACTGTCACGATGCGGATCTCAGGCGGGGCTTGCAACCGCGCCGTTTCCGTTTGGTCAAGAGGGAGAACACAATGACACTTCTTTGGATCTGCATCCTGTGGGTGTTCGCATCCGCCGGGGTGGCGATGCTGCCGATGCGGCAGCAGTATCTGCCGGGGGCGTTTCTGCTCTTGTGCGCACCGGTGCTGATCGTGCTGATCGCCTTTCAGGTCGGCTGGTTCATGGCACTGCTGGGGCTGGCCGCCTTCGGGTCGATGTTCCGCAATCCGCTGATGTTCCTTTGGGCCAAGCTGCGCGGGCAGAACCCGCAGGTTCCGCAGTGAGCGCTTCGCTGGTTCTGGCCTGTCTTTGGGCGGTGGTGGCAAATGTGCTGGCGATGACACCCAGCCGCGACAATCACTGGCGCAATGCCTATATCCTGATCGCCATCGGCGTGCCTTTGCTCGGCTTTGTCACGATGGAACACGGACCCTGGGTCGGGCTGCTGGTTCTGGCGGGGGGATGTTCGATCCTGCGCTGGCCGGTGATCTATCTGGGCCGCTGGCTGCGGGCCAAGACAGCGTTGCGCGGACCCGCTGAATAATGGTCGCCCTCCTGATTGCCATTTGGATCGGCTGGATGCTGGCCTGCGCCGCTTGCGGGGTCGCACGGCGGTACATGATGTTCGTCGGCGTGCTGCTGGGCGGTCTGGCGCTGAACATGCTGTGGATGGTCTATGCCCTGCAGGCCCATCCCTTCGAGGTGAATGCCCTGATGGCGCAGACGGCTGCGGTGGTCTATGCCACCTGTGCCTTTGCCATCGGTGCCATTGCGGGCCGGTTTCGTGCGCGCCTGGCGCGACAGCCGCGTGACCGGTTCCAAGGGTTGACGCCGTGGGCAATGCGCAGGACAGATGCGCCATGAACAACGCCCAACTTCCTCCCGTGCGCGGCAGGCTGACACCGCACAAGCCGCTGAGCGAGCTGACCTGGCTGCGCGTGGGCGGGCCTGCGGACTGGCTGTTCCAGCCTGCCGATCTGGACGACTTGCGGCAGTTTCTGGCGGCCTTGCCTGCGGATGTGCCGGTGTTTCCGATGGGGGTGGGCAGCAATCTGATCGTGCGCGACGGGGGCCTGCGGGCTGTGGTGATCCGGCTGGGGCGCGGCTTCAACGGGATCGAGATTGGCGAGGCTCATGTCACCGCAGGGGCGGCGGCGCTGGATGCGCATGTGGCGCGCAAGGCGGCGGACGCGGGGCTGGATCTGACGTTCCTGCGCACCATTCCGGGCAGCATCGGCGGCGCGGTGCGGATGAACGCGGGCTGTTATGGGCATTACATGGCCGATCATGTGGTGTCGGTGGACGCCGTTTTGCGCGACGGATCGCTGGTGACGCTGACGCCTGATGAAATGAAATTCGCCTACCGCCAAAGCGAACTGGCCGAAGGGGCAGTGATTGTCTCGGCCAGATTGGCGGCACCTGCTGGTGCCCCTGCCGCACTGCACGCCCGCATGGCCGACCAACTGGCCAAGCGCGATGCGACCCAGCCCACCGGGGACCGCAGCGCGGGCAGCACCTTTCGCAATCCGGCCGGTTTTTCCTCGACCGGCAAGGCGGATGATGTGCATGATCTGAAGGCGTGGAAAGTCATCGACGAGGCCGGATTGCGCGGGGCGACGCGGGGTGGGGCGCAGATGAGCCCCAAGCATCCCAACTTCCTGATCAATACCGGGACGGCGACCGCCGCCGATCTGGAAGGTTTGGGCGAAGACGTGCGAAAAAAGGTTTACGATTCCTGTGGGATACGTCTAAAGTGGGAAATTATGCGGGTGGGTGACGCAGCAGACGGCACGGACGCATAGAACAAGCCGGGAAAAACGCGGCAAAGACTAAAAATAAGGACCGCAAAAGGTCCGGGAAAAGGCAGTTAAGTGGGTACGTCGAGCAGACAAACCCCGACAGTGGCGGTGATTATGGGTGGCCCCTCGGCGGAACGCGAGGTGTCGCTGTCATCCGGGCGCGCCTGCGCCGGTGCCCTGCGGGAACATGGTGGCTACCAGGTGGTCGAGGTCGATGCTGGCCCCGACCTTTGTGACGTTCTGCGCGATCTCAAACCCGATGCCGTTCTGAATTGCCTGCATGGCCGCTGGGGCGAGGATGGCTGCGTGCAGGGGATGCTGGAATGGATGGGTATTCCCTATTCTCATTCGGGCGTGTTGTCGTCCGCGCTGGCGATGGACAAGCAGCGCAGCAAGGACGTGTTTCAGGCGCATGGCCTGCCGGTGATGAAAAGCCGGACTGTGGCCAAGGCCGAGGTGATGGCCGGGCATGTGATGCCGCCGCCTTACGTGGTCAAGCCCAACAACGAAGGATCGAGCGTCGGGGTCTATCTGGTGAACGAGGCGGCCAATGGTCCGCCGCAGCTGGACGAGGGTATGCCCGAGACCGTCATGGTCGAAGCCTTCGCGCCGGGGCGCGAGATGACCACAACCGTGATGGGCGACCGGGCGCTGACCGTGACCGACATCATCACGACGGGCTGGTACGATTACGATGCAAAGTACAAGGAAGGCGGCTCGCGCCATGTGGTGCCTGCCGACATTCCGCAGGAGATATTCGATCTGTGTCTGGAGTACGCCCTGACCGCACACAAGGCGCTGGGCTGTCGCGGGGTAAGCCGCACGGATTTCCGTTGGGACGAAAGCAAGGGGGCCGCCGGGCTGATCCTGCTGGAGACCAACACGCAGCCGGGGATGACCGCCACGTCGCTGTCGCCCGAACAGGCGCAGGCCTGTGGCATTTCCTTTGCCGATCTGTGTGCCTGGATGGTGGAGGACGCCTCATGCGATCGTTGATCCAGCGCAGGAAACCGCTCAAGTCCGATCCCGCACCGTCGCGCTGGGCCTGGCGGATGCAGCGGCTGATGCTCACGCCGGGGTTCCGTTTTGCGCTGAGGGCAGGGGTGCCGTTCTGTCTGACGCTGATGGCGGGCACGATCTACCTCAGCGATGCGGACCGTCGCGATGCGATCACACAGGCTGTCGCGGATGCCCGTGCAAGCATTCAGGAACGCCCGGAATTCATGGTCAAGCTGATGGCGGTGGACGGGGCCGAAGGGCAACTGGCCACCGATATCCGCAGCGCGCTGGCCCTTGAATTCCCGAAAAGCTCCTTTGACCTCGACCTGCCGCAGTTGCGTTCCGCTGTCATGGCCTTGCCCGGTGTGCGTTCTGCCAATGTGCGCATCCGTCCGGGCGGCATCCTGCATGTCGATGTCAGCCCGCGTGTGCCGGTCGCCGTCTGGCGCAGTGACGACGGTCTGGTTCTGGTGGACGAAGGCGGTGCTCTGGTCGCCGAAGTGGACAGCCGCGCCGATCATGCCGATCTGCCCCTGATCGTGGGCGAGGGGGCTGCACGGCATGTGCCAGAGGCGCTGGAATTGATGCGCGCGGCTTCCGCCCTGGGCGGACGGGTCCGCGGCCTTGTGCGGATGGGCAACCGGCGCTGGGATGTGGTGCTGGACCGTGACCAGCGGATCATGCTGCCGGAGGCAAACCCCTTGCCCGCGCTGGAGCGGGTGATCGCGCTGGAACGGGCGCAGGAAGTGCTGACCCGCGATGTGGCGCGGGTGGACATGCGGCTGGGCGAGCGGCCCACCATCAGAATGTCCGCCGAGGCGACGCAGACCTGGTGGCAGATCAAGCAGGACAAGGGCCAGTAAATGGTCCGGACAACAGAGGCAGAGCAACAATGAACGATCTATACCAAAGCCAGAGGTCCATGCGCCACATGCGCAAGCTCGCCATGCAGCGCGGGGTGGTTGCCATTCTGGACGTGGGCAGTTCCAAGATCGCCTGTCTGGTGCTGCGCTTTGACGGGGGCGATACGCTCATCGACGAAGGCACCATCGGGTCGCTCGCGGGGCAAAGCGGGTTTCGGGTCATCGGGGCGGCGACCACACGGTCGCGCGGTGTGAAGTTCGGCGAGATTTGCGCAATGGGCGAAACCGAACGTGCCATTCGCACAGCCCTGCAAGCCGCACAGAAGATGGCGGGCATCCGCGTCGATCACGTCATTGCCTGTTTTTCGGGGGCCGAGCCGCGCAGCTACGGGCTGGACGCGCAGGTCGAACTGGACGGGGAGACCGTGACAGAGGACGACGTGGCCCGCGTGCTGGCGGAATGTGAAGTCCCCGAATACGGCGAGGACCGCGAAGTGCTGCACGCGCAGCCGGTGAACTTTGCGCTCGATCACCGTTCGGGCCTGAGCGATCCGCGCGGCCAGATGGGCCAGACGCTGGCCGTGGACATGCACATGCTGACCGTCGACGCCGCTGCCGTGCAACATCTGGCGCATTGCATCAAGCGCTGCGATCTGGAACTGGCGGGCATCGCGTCATCGGCCTATGTCTCGGGCATCTCGACGCTGGTGGAGGACGAGCAGGAACTGGGTGCCGCCTGTATCGACATGGGCGGCGGGGCCACCGGACTGTCGATCTTCATCAAGAAACACATGATCTATGCGGATACCGTGCGGATCGGCGGCGATCACGTCACGCAGGACATCTCGATGGGGTTGCAGGTGCCGACGGCAAATGCCGAACGGATCAAGACGTTCTATGGCGGGGTCCACGCCACCGGCATGGACGACCGCGAGATGATCGAAATCGGCGGCGATACCGGCGATTACGAGCACGACCGCCGCACCGCGAGCCGCGCCGAGCTGATCGGGATCATGCGGCCAAGGGTCGAGGAAATACTGGAAGAGGTCCGGGTGCGTCTGGACGCAGCAGGGTTTGACCATTTGCCAAGCCAGCAGATCGTGCTGACCGGGGGCGGCAGCCAGATCCCCGGTCTGGACGGGCTGGCGAGCAAGATTCTGGGCCAGCAGGTTCGCCTTGGCCGCCCCTTGCGGGTCCATGGCTTGCCGCAGGCGGCAACCGGACCGGGCTTTGCCTCTGCTGTGGGGCTGTCGCTGTTCGCGGCGCATCCGCAGGACGAATGGTGGGATTTCGACATCCCGGCGGACAAGTATCCGGCGCGGTCGCTCAGACGTGCGGTGAAGTGGTTCAAGGACAACTGGTAGTTTTCGCCCGGCGGGCCTTGGGGTAGACAGGCCGCCATGAGTTTCAAGGAAACGAAGGATCGCATCTGGGTCTATTACGACGCGGTCGCGTCATGGCTTGCACATCGGCCCATGCCGGTGCGCAAGGCGGGCTATGGTGTTTTTGGTCTGGTGCTCTGGATCGCCTATCTTGTCCCCGGCACCAACCTGCGCGCCACGTTTGAGGCGCTCAGCCGCCATGTCGGCGCACCATCGCCCCTGCGGCTTTTCCATGCCTATGTGCGCGGTTTCCTGCGCGGGTTGAACCGGATCGAACAGGTCCGTCACGGGCGCACCGATGCCATCGACGCGATGCTTCGCATCCCCGAAAAAGAGCGGCTGGATGATCTGCTTGAAGGGGGCGGGGTGCTTTTGCTGGTGCCTCATGCCCATGCGACGCTTGCCATGGGCCGGGGGCTGTCGCGGCTATACCCGTATCTGGCGCTGGTGCGGTCAACCGCAGACAAGCGCCGCGCCGCGTCGGAACTGGATATCTACCGCAACCTTGGCTGCGACTTCCTCGACATCCAGCTGGAAAATCCCACGGTCGTCGCGCGTCAGGTCCTGACCGCCCTCAGGCAAGGCCGGTTGGTCGTCGCCATCGCGGACCGCTTGCGCGCGCTGCCGCCCGGCGATGGCCCGATCGACGTCTCGCTGGATATGGTCCGGGCCCGGTCTTTCGGTGCACCCATCGGGATTGCAAGCTGGCCCGCGCGTTTTGCGCACAGGGCCAAGGCACCGATCATTGCCGCGACCGTGGTGCAAACATCCGACACGATCGAATTGCGGATGGGCAGCGCCGTAACGCCGACGGATGATCTGTCGGGCACGACACAGGCCTGGGTGGACGAGCTGGAACGGCTGATCAGATCCGCGCCGCAGGAATGGACCTTTGCGCTGGACCGGCACTGGTCAAAGGCCCTGCGCCACACACCTACTGACGATTGAAATCGCGTGACAACAGGGTTGACCAAGTATAGGCTTAAACCAATCGCCAAGGCCACCACATGAGCCATTCCAGAAGGGCGAGACCGGATCGAGCAGGTCCACCAGAATTGAGTCGTTTTTCGCGTTCTACGGGAGCGCGCTTTTGTGCTATGTATGGGTTGGCGATGCGAATATTACCATATCTGGCCGAATGAGCGAAATCTCGCGTGCGTGACCCCAGAAAATGGCCATATTTAGTGGTGAAATAGCGATTAATAGGTGACGTTGACGCTGGGGATCGTTAATGTTGCCTGAATATGACACGACAATGCGCTCATGGGACGTGGGCTAAACAACAGGCGGACAGCACATGACACTCAATCTTTCGATGCCCGGTCAAGAGGACCTCAAGCCACGGATCACCGTTTTCGGTGTGGGTGGTGCCGGTGGGAACGCGGTCAATAACATGATCGACAAACAACTGGACGGTGTCGAATTTGTCGTGGCCAACACGGATGCGCAGGCGCTCCAGCAGGCCAAGTCTGAGAACCGCGTCCAACTGGGTATCAAGGTCACCGAGGGTCTGGGTGCCGGTGCGCGGGCGTCCGTCGGGGCTGCCGCTGCGGAAGAATCAATCGAACAGATCGTCGATCATCTGGCGGGCGCACATATGTGCTTTATCACCGCCGGTATGGGCGGCGGCACCGGCACGGGTGCCGCACCGATCATCGCGCAGGCCGCGCGTGAACTGGGCGTGCTGACCGTTGGCGTTGTGACCAAGCCCTTCCAGTTCGAAGGTGCCAAGCGGATGCGTCAGGCCGAGGACGGCGTCGAGGCGCTGCAGAAGGTTGTCGATACGCTGATCATCATTCCGAACCAGAACCTGTTCCGTCTGGCCAATGAAAAGACCACCTTCACCGAAGCCTTCTCGATGGCGGACGACGTGCTGTACCAGGGCGTCAAGGGTGTCACCGATCTGATGGTCCGTCCCGGCCTGATCAACCTCGACTTCGCCGATGTGCGCGCCGTGATGGACGAGATGGGCAAGGCGATGATGGGTACGGGCGAGGCCGAGGGCGAAGACCGCGCCATTCAGGCCGCCGAGAAGGCCATCGCCAACCCGCTGCTGGACGAAATCAGCCTGCGTGGTGCAAAGGGCGTTCTGATCAACATCACCGGTGGTCACGACCTGACGCTGTTCGAACTGGACGAGGCAGCCAACCGCATCCGCGAGGAAGTCGACCCGGAGGCGAACATCATCGTGGGTTCCACGCTGGACGAAAACATGGGCGGGCTGATGCGCGTCAGTGTCGTCGCGACGGGAATCGACGCGATGGATGTGAACACCGAAATGCCGGTGCCGCGCCGCTCCATGAGCAAGCCGCTGCCGCAACAGTCCGTCGAAGCACCCGCTGCCGCCGCAGCCGTTTCCGCAACCGCGGCGACGCAGGGCGAGGCCGCCAACGCACCGTCCCTGTTCGAAGATCTGGACGTGCAGCGGACTGCCGCCCAGGAGCAGGCAGAGGACATCTTTGCCGACGAAGAAACCATGGACGATGCCGACGATCTGCCGCCACCGGCCTATCAGCCACAGGTCGCAGCGTTCGAGCCGCGCCGCGAGGACGATATCGAAGCGCAGCCCGAAGCCTATGTGGCACCTCGCGCGCCCGCGCCCGGCACACCATCGCCCGAGGCACTGGCCCGTTTGCGCGCTGCGGCACAGAAAACCAACCCGTCGCATGGGCAACCACAGCAGCGCCCGGCCGCCGCAGAGAGCGGTCAGACCGGCGCCGAGAAGCCACGGTTCGGGATCAATTCCCTGATCAACCGGATGACCGGCCATGCCGAAGGCGAGGGACAGCCGCAACAGCGTCCGGCGCGTCAGCAGCCTCCGGTCCAGCAGCAGCCGGCACCGCAGCCCCGTGTCGCAGCCGCGCCGCAGCCCAGACAAGAGCAGGATCCGGATCAGGAACGGATCGAAATCCCGGCATTCCTGCGTCGTCAGGCGAATTAATCTGTCACAATCGTGACAATCGGGGTCGCCTTCGGGCGGCCCTTTTTCGTTTCAGGACAAGGGCTTACGGCGGGGCAGGCGTGTTTGTGCCGTTTTGTTACAGCCATGTTTCAGTCGGTTGCAAAGATTGAGTTGAGTGAAACCACCCCACGGCCTAGATCGTTGGCAACTTAGACGATGATCTATGAACCCGAGGTTACTACCGTGCAGACGACCATCAAATCACCGATAAGTTTCGGCGGCAAAGGCCTGCATTCCGGCCTGCCTGCCACGGTCACGGTGCGTCCGGCCGGGGTGCATCATGGCATCTGGTTCAAACGCACCGACATTCTTCTGGGCGACCGGATGATCCCGGCGCGTTGGGATGCGGTCAACCGCTCTCCCCTGTGTACCAAGCTTGAAAACGCGGCGGGCGTTTCGGTCTCTACCGTGGAACATCTGATGGCCGCTCTGGCGGGCTGCGGGATTCACAATGCCCTGATCGAGATCGACGGTCCAGAAGTGCCCATTCTTGACGGGTCCGCCGTGCCGTTCGTGCGCGGCTTCATGCAGCGGGGCATAAGGGTGCTGCGCGCGCCTGTCATGGCATTCGAGGTTCTTCAGACCGTCAGCGTCACCGAAGGCGACGCCACGGCCACGCTTGCCCCGTCCGACACGCTGCGCATTGATTTCGAGATTGATTTCGTCGATGCGGCCATCGGCCGTCAGCGCAAGTCGCTGGTGATGAACAACGGCTCTTTCGCGCGCGAGCTTTCGGACAGCCGCACATTCTGCCGCAAGGCGGATGTGGACGCGATGCAGGCCAACGGTCTGGCGCTTGGTGGCAATTCCGGAGAGAACGCAGTTGTGTTCGACGGTGACAAGGTCGTGAGCCCGGGCGGTCTGCGCTATGCCGACGAGCCCGTGCGCCACAAGATGCTGGACGCGCTGGGCGATCTGGCGCTGGCGGGTGCGCCTTTGCTGGGTCACTATACCGGTGTGCGCGCGGGTCATTCGCTGACCAACACCTTGCTGCGCAAGCTTTTTGCCACACCCGGTGCGGTGCGGATGGTGGAATGCGACATGGATATGGTGCAGCGCCTGCCGGGGTACGGTCTGGTCTGGGATGAAATCCCCGAAGTCGCATAAGCGGCCCTTGCCGATGCGGTGGCGCGATGAATGCGCCCCATTGATCCCCTCCGAACGCCGTAGTATTTTCCCCGCAGACAACACAGGCGCTGCCGTGCACCGCGCAATTTCGCCTCAGCGCGGAATTCGGGGCAATCGGCGTTTTGCATTGCAGATTAATGTGCTAGCAAGAGCACAAAGAAGGGTCGCAAAGACCGAAGGTGTACAGATGCAAGAGGTTCAGGGATGAGCGACAGGGGTTCAGCCGTACGGGTGGTCTGCACCGTGCTTGTCTTGTCCGGCCTTGCGGCCTGCGGCAGCGGCCGCGACGCGGGATTGGTGGGGGGCAGTTTCTTCAACCCGCAGGAAATCCCGCTCGAGACCTATTCCGCCGAACAGATTTTCGAGCGCGGCGAATATGAGCTGAGCCAGAACCAACCGGGTGAGGGGGCGTTCTTTTTCGCAGAGATCGAGCGGCTTTATCCCTATTCCGACTGGGCGCGCCGGGCCTTGATCATGCAGGCCTTCGCGTACCACCGCGACAAGGATTACGAAAACAGCCGATCTTCCGCGCAGCGCTTCATTGATTTCTATCCCGAAGACGACGATGCCGCCTATGCACAGTATCTTCTTGCGCTCAGCTACTATGACCAGATCGACGAAGTGGGCCGCGATCAGGGTCTGACCTTTCAGGCGCTGCAATCCCTGCGTCAGGTGATCGAGGTCTATCCCGACAGCGAATATGCCAAATCCGCGATCCTGAAGTTCGATCTGGCCTTCGATCATCTGGCGGGCAAGGAAATGGAGATCGGGCGCTACTACCTGCGCCGTGACCATTACACCGCCGCGATCAACCGTTTCCGCGTGGTGGTGGAGGATTTCCAGACCACGACCCATACCGCCGAAGCGCTGCACCGACTGGTGGAAAGCTACCTGTCGCTGGGCCTGACCAAAGAGGCGCAGACCGCCGGGGCCATTCTGGGCCACAATTTCCAGTCTTCCGACTGGTACGAGGACAGCTACAGGCTGCTTACCGGGCAGGGGCTGGAGCCTGCGTTCTTCAAGGACAATTGGCTGGCCGCCCTTTACCGCCAGACGATCAAGGGCGAGTGGATTTAACAGGTGGGGTAAACCCCCACCCGACAGGCTGATCTGATGCTGCGCGGGCTGGATATTTCGGACATGCTGATCATCGACCGGCTGGAACTCGGGTTTCAGCCCGGGTTGAACGTGCTGACCGGAGAGACCGGCGCAGGCAAGTCCATCCTTCTGGATTCCTTGGGTTTTGTGCTGGGCTGGCGCGGGCGTGCCGATCTGGTGCGCCAGGGGGCGGAGCAGGGCGAGGTCACCGCCTGGTTCGATCTGACACCCAACCATCCGGCCCGTCAGGTGCTGGAAGAGGCCGGTTTGCCGGTGGGGGATGAACTGATCCTGCGCCGGGTCAACACGGCGGACGGGCGCAAGACGGCTTGGGTCAACGACCGCCGCTGTTCGGGCGAGGTGCTGCGGGCGCTGTCTGACACGCTGGTGGAACTGCATGGCCAGCACGACGACCGGGGGTTGCTGAACCCGCGCGGGCACCGGGCCATTCTGGATGATTTTGCCGGGAATGCCGCGGCGCAGGACAGGGTGCGCCGCGCATGGTCCGCGCTTGGCACCGCCCGCAAGGCCGCTGCGACTGCCGCGGCAGAGCGCGAGGCGATCAAGGCAGAGGAAGAGTTTCTGCGTCACGCGGTTGCCGAACTCGACAAGCTTGATCCGCAGGAGGGCGAAGAAGCCAGCCTCGACACCAGACGCCGGATGATGCAATCGGCGGAAAAGATCCGCGCCGATGTGGTCAATGCCTACGAGATGCTGGGCCAGAACGGGGCAGAGCGGCACATGGGCGACGCGCTGCGTTGGCTCGATGGGGCGGCGGGCCGCGCCGAAGGGGCGCTGGAGGCCCCGATTGCCGCATTGGGCCGGGCAATGGTGGAACTGGACGAGGCGCTGTCGGGCGTGTCCCTGGCGATTGACCGGATGTCGTTCAACCCGCTGGAGCTGGAAGAGACCGAAGAACGCCTGTTCGCGATCCGGGCGCTGGCCCGGAAACATGACGTGGCCCCGGACGATCTGGCCGGTTTTGCGGGCGTTCTGCGCGGCAAACTCGATGCGCTGGATGCGGGCGAGGCGGCGCAGGAGGGGCTTGAGCAGGCGGTGCGCGCGGCGCAGGCGGACTACGATGCGGCTGCCGAGGCGCTGACGGCGGCGCGGACAAAGGCGGCAGGCAAGCTTGACAAGGCGGTGTCGGCGGAACTTGCCCCGCTCAAGATGGAACGCGCGGTTTTCCAGACGCAGATCACACCCGAAACACCCGGGCCCGACGGCCAGGATGCGGTCAGCTTTACCGTCGCCACGAACCCCGGCGCGCCAGCGGGCCCCTTGGGCAAGATCGCCTCCGGGGGTGAACTCAGCCGTTTCCTGCTGGCGCTCAAGGTCTGTCTGACCAAGGGACAGACAGGTCTCACGCTGATTTTCGACGAGATCGACCGGGGTGTCGGCGGGGCCACGGCAGATGCGGTGGGCCGCAGGCTGTCGGCGCTGGCCCAGGAGGGACAGGTGTTGGTCGTCACCCATTCGCCGCAGGTGGCGGCCTTGGGCGGACACCATTGGCGGGTCGAAAAATCGGTGACCAAAGGCATGACGACCTCGACGGTTGTGCCGCTCGATCCGTCGCAGCGCGTGGACGAGGTCGCGCGGATGCTGGCGGGCGATCAGGTGACCGATGCCGCCCGGGCCGCCGCAGAGGCACTGCTGGCAGGATGACGCCGACCGGGGGGCGCATACGTTGAACGATCGGCCACCCTCCTTCGTGAACCAGCAACTGACCCTCGCGGTGACGTCCTGCAGGAACGGCTGGCAGGTGCTGCGCCACAAGGGACCGGGCAAGGTGACGTTCTGGTTCATCGCCCTGATCATCGGCATCGCCGCTGGTTTTGCCGCGCTGTTTTTCCGTAAGGGAATCAACTGGCTGCAGGCCACTCTTTATGGAACGGATGATGTCCAGAACCTGCATACCTTCATCAGCGGGCTGGAATGGTACTGGATCATCCTGATCCCGACACTGGGCGGTCTGGTGGTCGGTCTGATCCTGCATCGCTTCACCCCTGACGCGCGGGCGCGATCGGTGGGGGACGTGATCCTGGGGGCAGCCCTGCATGACGGACGGGTCGAAACGAAGGCCGGTGTGGCCTCGGCCATTGCCTCCTGGATCACGCTGAGCACCGGGGGCTCGTCGGGCCGGGAAGGGCCGGTTGTGCATTTGTCGGGGGTGATTTCGACATGGGTCAGCGCCCGGATCAACGCGGACGGCATCACGGGCCGTGACCTTCTGGGCTGTGCGGTGGCCGCTGGCGTGTCAGCCAGTTTCAACGCGCCCATTGCCGGGGCGCTCTTTGCACTCGAAGTTGTTCTACGCCATTTTGCCGTTCACGCCTTTGCCCCCATCGTGATCGCCAGCGTCGCGGGCACGGTGATCAACCGGATCGAGTTCGGCGGGGTGACGGAATTCACCCTGCCCACCTATGGGGATCTGCAATTCTACGTCGAATTGCCCGCCTTTCTGCTGCTGGGCCTGACCTGCGGTCTGGTCGCTGTGGCGTTGATGCGCAGCATTTTCTGGGCCGAGGATTTCGGCAACTATCTGCAGGCCCGCACCGGCTGGCCACGCTGGTTGCGTCCGGCGGTCGCGGGGGCCTTGCTGGGGGTGATCGCGCTGCAGTTCCCGCATATCATCGGTGTCGGTTACGAAACCGTGTCGCTCGCCCTGACGGGTGAATTGGCGCTGCACGAGGCGGTGATCTTTGCCGCGCTCAAGGTCGCGGCGGTGGCGATCACGCTGGGGGGGCGCATGGGCGGCGGTGTGTTCTCGCCATCCTTGATGATCGGTGCGTTGACGGGGCTGGGCTTTGGTCTGATCGCCACGGGGTTCCTGCCGGATGTGTCCGGGTCTTCGTCGCTTTACGCGCTGGCGGGCATGGGAGCGGTGGCCGCCGCCGTTCTGGGCGCGCCGATCTCGACCACGCTGATCGTTTTCGAACTGACCGGGGACTGGCAGACAGGACTGGCGGTGATGGTCGCGGTGTCGATGTCCACGACATTGGCGAGCCGCCTTGTGGACCGCAGCTTTTTCCTCACCCAGATCGAGCGGCGCGGCATCCATCTGGCCGCCGGACCGCAGGCCTATCTGCTGGGGATGTTCACTGTCGCGCGGATCATGCGCGGGCGGGATGATCCACATACCGCCGACCCCGATGAATGTTGGGCCCTGATCGACGCGGGCACCTACATCGACAGCGCGGCGACGCTCGAATCCGCGATGCCGATTTTCGACAGCAGCGGGGCGCGTTTCATTCCGGTGGTAACCCTGTCCGCCGATGCGCCACCTGAGCTTCTGGGCGCGCTGTTTCATGTGGATGCGCTCAAGGCCTATAACCGCGCCCTGGCGGCCACGGCAGCGGAAGAGCACTCCTGAATGTTGCGCCCGATACGTTAATTCAACTGCTGGCTCGCTACTGTTTCTTATGGGGCACCAATGGTGACGGATTGCCGCTGAAAAAGCGTGGTAAAGCAATGCGAAGCGGGTATTCTTTACCAGTATTCTCTTTTCAAGGAGCCGTGCTGCCATGCTCGCCTATGTACTTTTGCCCCTTCTGGGGATCGGACTGATCGCTGCCCTTTTTGATGACAACGACGACGGCGATCCGCAGCCGCCCGATCCAACGCCAGAGAACCCGGACCCGCTTGATGGGACCGATGGCAACGACCTGCTGAACGGCACGGGCGGCAACGACATCATCAACGGCTTGCAGGGCGACGATGAACTGCGCGGCTTTGGCGGCAACGACACGATCACCGGCGGCGATGGCGATGATTTTGCAATCGGCGCGGATGGCGACGATTCGATGCAGGGCAACAATGGCAACGATACGCTCTGGGGTCGTGACGGCGATGACCGCATGAACGGCGGCAATGGCGACGACACCCTGCGCGGCGACAACGGAAACGACGTGCTGCGCGGGGGTGCGGGCGACGATGTCCTGCTTGGCGGTCCCGGCGACGATGCACTTCTGGGCAATCAGGGTGACGATCTGCTTCAGGCGGGCAATGGGGCCGATACCCTGTTCGGCGGCAACGGCAACGACGTGATCGTGGGCTTCAACCTGCCGGTGCCGGATGGCCAGCTGGCGGGCGAAGACGACACCGCGCCTGACGAATTGAACGGCGGTTCCGGCGATGACATCATCACCGGCAACGCGGGCGACATCATCACGGGCGATTTCGGTGCCGATCTGATCCGCACAATCGGTTTCGATCAGGACGGCGGCGGCGGCGTGATCGTGACGGACTTCAACCCGGCCGAAGACGTGCTTCTCATGGCGTCCAGTGTCGGTCCCGATGTGACGGTCGAAGCCGACGACGCACGCATCAGCGTGGTTCAGGACAGCAATGGCACCGACACCAACGTCTTCTTCGAAGACACGCTGATCGCGGTGTTGCAGAACACCAATGCGGCGGCCCTGCTGGCGGATACGTCCTGGTTTGCCAACATCGCGCAGGACCCGGTGGTCAATGCGATCGACGGCACCAGTGGTGACGACACGATTGCCGGAACCGGCGGACCCGATGACATCGACGCCGGTGCCGGAGACGATGAAATCCGCGGCTTTGGTGCCAACGACACGGTGAACGGCGGCGACGGCGATGACTTTGCCATCGGGGGCGCCGATGATGACAATCTGAACGGTCAGGCCGGCAACGACACGCTTTGGGGTCTTGTCGGTGACGATATCCTCAGCGGTGGCAACGGCAATGACGTCATGCGCGGCGATCCGGGCGATGACCTTCTGTCAGGCGGTCGTGGCATTGACGCGCTGCTGGGCGGCGACGGTGACGACACGCTCAATGGCGGGGACGACAACGATGTCCTGATCACCGGCAACGGTGCCGACGTGGCCAACGGCGAAGACGGGCGCGATGTGATCATCGGTTTTGACGACAGCGTCGCCAATGTGCCGCTCGGCTCGACCGACAGCGCACCCGACACGCTGAACGGCGGGATCAACAACGACACCATCACCGGCAACGATGGCGATCTGATCACCGGCGGCCAAGGGGACGATGAAATCAACGTGGTCGGCCTTGGCGTTGCGAACCAGGATGCGGTCACCGTGACCGACTTCGATCCCGAGGATGATGTTCTGTCTGCTGCGCGACGGAGACGGTGAGGTCATGTCCTTGAACGGGGATGATCTGGTCATCCGCGCGGGCGACAATCCGAACGAAACCGAGGTCGTCTATGACGGGCAGGTCATGGCGATCTTGCAGAACACCGACACCGCGGCACTCAGCACGGACCGGATGTGGCTGGGCAACCCGATCTTCCTGGAAGGGATAGCGGTGCCTGCACCGGAACCCGTGATCATCCCGGTCATGCCCGCACCGGCACCGGCACCAGCCGCGACCTGATCCCGAGACTTCGGACTATTCTACAAAACAAAAACCGGGGCCAACTGGCCCCGGTTTTTTACATTTCACGGATGCAAGACAGGCCGGTCACAGCTGTTCGACGGCGATCTCATCCATGTTGTAGAAGGCCAGATGGTCCTTGATCTCGGCCACCGCGTCCTTGGGATTTTCGTAGGACCAGACCGCGTTCTTCAACGTCCGGCTTTTTGTCACGACCGAAAAATAGCGCGCGTCGCCCTTGTGCGGACAATGGCTTGTCTCGTCGCTTTCGTCCAGAAACGCCATCGCGATGTCGGCACGCGGGAAATAGATCACCGGGGGATAATCGCCCTCGGTCAGTTCCAGCGCATCGTTGCTTTCGCCCAACACGGCCCCTCCGGCACGGACCGTCCAGGTGCCGGGCGCCTTGGTGATTTTGATATGACTTGCCATTTCTCTCCCCTCAATTCTGTCCGGCTGACGCTACAGCGGCGCAGTTGCCGCATCCAACCATAGTTTTACGTCTGGCGATAGCCGCGGTCCGATTTTTTGTGCGACTTCTGCATGATAGGCGTCGAGCCATTGGCGCGATGCCGGGTCCAGCAAGCCCGGTTCGATCAGGCGTTTGTCGATCGGCGCAAAGCTGAGCGTTTCCCAGTTGAGCATCCTGCGATGCGCGTCGCCACCCGCAAGCTGAGGGGCAGGGCGCACCACCAGAAGGTTCTCGATACGGATGCCGAAAGCGCCCTCGCGGTAATAGCCCGGTTCGTTGCTGAGAATCATGCCCGGTCGCAGGGGCACGTCGCTGATCCGGCTCAGACGTTGCGGCCCTTCGTGCACGCTGAGATAGGCACCGACACCGTGGCCCAGCCCGTGGTCAAAGTCCTGTCCCGCCAGCCAAAGCGGCATCCGGCCCACCGCCTCGATATGGCTGCCCGCCAGTCCGGCAGGCCAGCGCAGGCGGCTCATGGCGATCATGCCCATCAGCACGCGGGTAAAGGCGGCGCGGGCCTCGTCGGGTGGCGTCCCGATGGCGACGGTGCGGGTGATGTCGGTGGTCCCGTCGAGGTACTGACCGCCTGAATCGATCACGATCAGATGGCCGTCCTCCAGCGTGCTGTCGGTCTCTTCCGTCACACGGTAGTGCATGATCGCGCCGTTGGGCCCGGTGCCTGCGATGGTCTCGAAACTGATGTCCTGCAGCGCATTGTCGCGGCGGCGGGCAGCTTCGAGCCGGCTGACCACCTGCGTCTCCTTCAGGCTGCCCGCAGGCTGCGCATCAAGCCAGGCCAGAAGCTCGCACAGCGCCGCCCCGTCGCGCAGATGCGCCTCGGCGCTGCCTGCGATCTCGGCCTCGTTCTTGCAGGCCTTGGGCAGCGCGCAAGGATCGTCGCCCCATTGCGCCCGGTCGCCCAGCGTGTCCGCAACGATCACCGGCACGCTCTGCCTGTCCAGCCGCACAGGGCCCGGCAGCGTCTGCAGCGCGGCAAGAAAGCTGTCTGGCGCGTGGCAGGAGACCTCATCGCCCAGATGATCCTGAAGCCCGTCCAGCTTGTCGGGTGCCATGAACAGGTTTACCCGACCGTCGTCATGCAGAATGGCAAAGCCATGCGCGACCGGGTTGCGCGGAATGTCCGCGCCGCGGATGTTCAACAGCCAGTTGTGGCTGTCGGGCAGGGTGATGACAGCGGCGGCCTGACCGGCATCGGCAAGCGTCTGCGCCAGCCGCGCGCGCTTGGCCGCGTGGCTCTCGCCTGCGAACTCCAGCGGGTGGACCTTCGCGGCCGCCATCGGCGGGGCGGGCTGATCGGTCCAGATGCGGTCCACCAGATTGTCGCAGCGTTTCAGTCCGATCCCGCTGCCGGTCAGCGCGTCTTCGGTCTGGGCGATCTGGCCGGGCGTGTGCAGCCAGGGATCAAACCCGACGGTGCCGCCCTTGGGCAGTTGTTCGCGCAACCAGTCCGCCAGCGATGTCTCGGGCCAGGGAACGGGCGTGAAATCCGCCGCCACCTGCGCCTTGACCTGCGTGCGGTAGCGCCCGTCGATGAACACCCCCGCCACATCGCGCAGCACACAGCAAAACCCGGCAGAACCCGTAAAGCCCGTCAACCATGCCAGCCGCTCATCATGCGCAGCCACATATTCGCCCTGATGCGCGTCCGCACGCGGCACCAGAAACCCGTCCAGCGCTTCGGCCTCCAATACCGCACGCAAGGCCTTCAGCCGAGGCGGCCCCTGTTCCGGCCGGGCGGTGACCTCAAAACTCTGAAACATCGCCCCTCCTTCATCTTTCCACTACAACTCAAATCCGACCTGTCAGCTTGCCCGACGCATGCCCATGACGCGCGCCCGCGCCCGGGGATCACTGTCAAAGAGCGCAGCCAGCTGTTCGGTCATCGCACCGGCCAGTTGATCCACATCCGTGATGGTGACGGCCCGGTCGTAATACCGCGTCACGTCATGGCCGATGCCGATGGCCAGCAATTCGACGGCACGGCGCTTCTGGACCATCGCGATCACGTCGCGGAGGTGTTTCTCGAGATAATTCGCCGGGTTCACCGACAGGGTGGAATCGTCCACCGGAGCACCGTCCGAAATCACCATCAGGATCTTGCGCGCCTCGTGCCGCGCCATCATGCGCCGGTGCGCCCATTCCAGTGCCTCACCGTCGATGTTTTCCTTCAGCAGACCCTCCTTCATCATCAGCCCGAGGTTGTCACGGGTCCGTCGCCAGGGGGCGTCGGCGCTCTTGTAGATGATGTGGCGCAGATCGTTCAGGCGGCCGGGCTGTACCGGGCGGCCCTCGTTCAGCCAGGCCTCGCGGGCCTGTCCGCCTTTCCAGGCGCGGGTCGTGAAGCCGAGGATCTCGACCTTCACGTTGCACCGCTCGAGCGTGCGGGCCAGAACGTCGGCGCAGATCGCCGCGATGGAAATGGGCCGCCCCCGCATGGAGCCGGAATTGTCCAGCAACAGCGTCACGCAGGTGTCGCGGAATTCGGTGTCTTTCTCGACCTTGAAGCTGAGCGGGGTCGTGGGGTTGGCAACGATCCGTGCCAGACGGCCCGCATCCAGCGTGCCTTCCTCCAGATCGAATTCCCAACTGCGGTTCTGTTGGGCCTGCAACCGCCGTTGCAGCTTGTTGGCCAAGCGGCTGACGGCCCCTTTCAGCGGCTCCAGCTGCTGATCGAGGTAGGCGCGCAGGCGCTCCAGCTCGACCGGCTCGGCCAGGTCTTCGGCACCGATCACCTCGTCGTGGGTGTCCATGTAGACCAGATAATTCGGGTCCGCGTCCGACACGGGCTGCGGGGCGGGGGGCTCCATCGGGGCGTCCCCTTCGGGCATCTCGGCTTCGTCGCCCAGTTCCTGATCGGCCATGTCGTCCATGCTGACCTGCGCCTCTGCGCTGTCCTGCTGGTCTTCCTGGGATTGCTCGGCCGAGCCTTCGGCGTCGTCTTCGTCCTGATCATCCTGACCGGTGCTGTCAGGGTCCTGTTCTTCCTCTGCGCCTTCTTCGGCTTCGTCTTCCTGATCCTCGTCCAGCGCATCGGGGTCATCGCCCAGCTGGTCGCCATACCCCAGATCAGAGATCATCTGCCGGGCGAATTTCGCGAATGCGGACTGGTCGTGCAGGATGTCGCCCATGTCTTCCAGCGTGGTGCCTGCCTGATCCTCGATGAACCCGCGCCACAACTCCATCGCGTTTTCGGCCCCGGCGGGCAAGGCGCGGCCCGTGGCAAGGTGCCGCACCAGATACCCGGCAGCGGTCGCCAAAGGCACGTCGCTGGCCTGCCTCGCCTGATCATAGCCTTTGCGCAGGGCTTCATGCTTGATCTTCACGTCGATGTTGGTGGCGGTGCCGGGCATGTCGCGCGCCCCCATCGCCTCGCAGCGGGCGGTCTCCATCGCCTCGTACAGATCGCGCGCCATTTCGCCCTGCGGCTGATAGCGCGAATGGGTCTGGCCATTGTGGTAGCGCCGGTTCAGCGCCAGTGCATCCGCCGTCCCCCTTGCCAGCAAGACTTCATCACGGGTCATGCGGCGGCTGACCTGCGGCAGGCGCATGTTGTCGCCGGACATGCCCGAAGGGTCGACCGAATAAGAGACGGTCAGATCGGGGTCGTTGGCCATGACCTTGGAGGCTTCCGCAAGCGCTTTCTTGAACGCATCTGCGGGGTTGTCGTTGGGTTTGTTCATGGTGCCGCCCTCCAGTTCCTCCCGGTTTTCGCAGGTTTGTCGGGTGGGGTCAAAGGGGCGCCGGGGGAAAGCATCGGTTATTTTATCGGAACGTTTGGCGGGGTGGTGTCGTTGTGTTTCCAATCGCTCTGACGGCCAAGACGTCCGAGCACAAAACCTAGGAGTACCAAATGACTAACTTTATCAAATCGACCGCCGCCCTGTCCCTGATCGCACTGATGTCGACCGCACCGATTGCGGCAACGGCGACAACCCTGTCCGGCTCGCCGCAGCAGAGCGTTGCAAGCGACCCCGATGAAAATGTCGTCGAGGGCAACACCAACGCGGTCTCCGAAGCGAACAGCAACCTCATCAAGGAAGACGACGGTGAAGGCGGTACGGCCGCAGCGACAGAGAACACGGAATGCCTGACCAATCTGGTCAAGGAAGATGATGGCGAATGCTCCAGCTAAGGCATAGCCAAGACACTTTTCCACACGCGTGAAAGCGGTTGGAAAATCAAGCCCGGATGGTCCGCCATCCGGGCTTTTCTGATGGGTCTGCACGCGACAAATCTTCGGTGTGGGCTCCCGTGCGAGACGGGGCCATGCGCAAGCGCCACTGGCGGCGAGATTTGACCATACACTGACTGACGATGAGAGTACCGACCAACGCGCTGCCTGCATGTCAGCGAAGTACAGGGGATCATTCAGGACACAGTGCAGGGGATCGGAGCCGGGCGCATTTCGTCCGCCTCACCTGCGTTCGACAGTGATTACCGACGCCAAGTCCGAGGGGGCAATGGTGTGAGTGGGAGCGCGCGCAAGACCAGTGGAATTTGCGAATGACCCACTAACGCATTGGTTAAATTATATATTTTACGTTTTGGAAAGCCGCAAACTCACGCATCTGGCAATTTCCCGCCTATCTCCAGACCACCCTGTGGGAACCGAAATCTGAGGGCGGCGTTCTCCTGACATACCAACGAAGTTCAGTTCTTCACATCGAAGAACCTTCGAGACACAAGGAGAAAGACCATGACTACTCTGATGCAACAAGCGAGCCGTCTGGCTCTCATTGCCACCCTGTCCGCAACACCTGTCGTGCTTGCCGCACAGACAGCGACCGACAGTGACACGACAGTTCAGACAACGCCTGAAGCCACGGCTGACCAGTCGACCGACTCCACCAGCGATATGGCGACGTCCAGCGATTCAACGACGATGCCAGCGGACGACAGCGCTTCCGAAACTGCAGAGACCGAGACGGAGAATACCGATCAGGTGACATCCGATGAGACTGCACCGATGACGGACTCCGCCACAGCGGACGCGCCAGCGGCCACAACCGATCCTGCGATGACCGATTCTGACACCGCCGAAGCACCGGCGATGGACACCACGGACACCGACACGGCTGCGGTTGAAGAGGAGGTCAAGCCTGTCGAAGGTCAGATCGTCATGCAGGGTGAGAACACCATTCTTGCCGAGCAGCTGATCGGGTCCAATGTCTACTCCACCAACGGTGAGTCCATCGGTGAAATCGACGACCTGATCGTGAACCTTGACGGTTCGGTCGAAGGCGCGATCATCGGCGTCGGTGGTTTCCTCGGCATCGGTGAAAAGTGGGTTGCCGTCGAAATGGCCAGCTTCACCACGCAGCAGGACGACATGGGCAACGTGCGTCTGGTGACATCGTCGACCAAGGCCGACCTTGAAGCGGCAGAAGCTTTCGTGACCGCCGACGATCAGGTTGCGGCCAACGCGGCAGCAGACCCGGCGGCCGGCACAGGCACTGTCGCCCCGACAGAGTAATCTGACCCCGTCTGTCGGCAGCCGTTCCCCGACTGATCTGCCGACATGAGCAAAGCCCCCGCTGATTTCTCAGCGGGGGCTTTCGCTTTGGCACAGGTTCTGCATGTGCAGAGCTTTCAGCCCATGCTGATACTTGCAGCACTTTCCGGCAATTCCTCATCGAAAAGGCGCTGGTAGAATTCCGCGACGGTCTGGCGCTCGAGTTCGTCGCATTTGTTCAGGAATGACAGGCGGAAGGCGTAGCCCACATTGCGGAAAATCTCGGCGTTCTGGGCCCAGGCGATCACCGTCCGCGGCGACATCACGGTGGACAATTCGCCGTTCATGAAGGCAGTCCGCGTCAGGTCGGCGACGGTGACCATCTGTTTGACCGTCTTGCGGCCTTTTTCGGTGTTGTAATGCGGGTTCTTGGACAGCACGATGGCGGTCTCTGCATCAATGCTCAGATAGTTCAGCGTCGCCACCAGCGACCAGCGGTCCATCTGTCCCTGGTTGATCTGCTGCGTCCCGTGATACAGGCCCGTCGTGTCGCCCAGACCAACGGTGTTGGCTGTCGCGAAGATGCGGAAGTAGGGATGGGGTTCGATCACCTTGTTCTGGTCCAGCAGCGTCAGCTTGCCGTCCACTTCCAGCACCCGCTGGATCACGAACATCACATCGGCGCGGCCCGCGTCGTATTCATCGAACACGATTGCGGTCGGCGTGCGCAGCGCCCAGGGCAGTATGCCTTCCTGAAAGTCGGTGACCTGCTTGCCGTCGCGCAGCTTGATCGCGTCCTTGCCGATCAGGTCGATCCGGCTGATGTGGCTGTCGAGGTTCACGCGTACGCAGGGCCAGTTCAGCAGGCTGGCGACCTGTTCGATGTGCGTCGATTTGCCCGTACCGTGATAGCCTTGGATCATCACCCGGCGGTTGTGGGAAAAGCCCGCCAGGATCGCCAGCGTGGTGTCCGGGTCGAACTTGTAGGTGCTGTCCAGATCCGGCACACGGTCGGTCCGGTCCTCGAACCCATGCACGACCATATCGGTATCAATGCCGAAAACCTCGCGGACGCTGATTTCTTTGGTGGGTTTCGTGTCAATATCCAGCGCGCCGTCGGCCATAAGGTCGTCCTTTCATCCATGCTCCGGTCAGGAGACTAATTGCGGTCAGTGGTGCTACAAATCGGGACCACCTGCAAGGGTCGGCCCGGGGGTTTATTCCCCGCTTCGTGCAGTTATGTGGCGCTGCCCGTTTGCATGGCAACCTGTGCGCAGCCGCAAGCGGCTCTGATGGGGCGATCCGCGCGGGCCTCGGCCAGATCGAGGCGCAGTTTGATATGAGGCGTCTCTGTCGTTTTGCCTTGTGCCATCAGACAGTCATAAAGCCCCCGCAGCGCCCAGACATTATCGGGATGCTGGCAGGCGCGGGGCAGGCCGGGCGCAAGGCCAAGGTCTTGGCGAAAGACCTCTTCGGCCTCTGCATGATGACCCTGTTCGAACAAAAGCGCACCCAGCGCATGGCGGGTCGGCTGCATCCAGCCCCAGGGCTCGTCATAGGGCAGGGCATCGTCGAGTGCCACGGCATCGCGCAGACGGGCAAATGCCCGGTCGTGGTCGCCTTTGCGGTAGGCCAGTTCGCCGTCCAGCATGGCCGTGGCGATGTCCAGCAGGTCGACCACGCGGACGTTGTGCAGCAGACGGCTGTCCGGCACGCGGTCGCGGGCGGCGGTAAAGACGGCGTATTGTGCCTCCGCTTCGGCAATGCGACCCAGCGCCGAGAGTGCCAGCGCCTTTGCGTATTCGATCATCGCCGTTTTGGTGCAGCGGATCTCGATATCCTCGGGCAGGGGCATCCCGAGAATGTCCTCCCACATGCCGAAGCGGATCAGCACATGCGGTTCCATGCTCAGATAGGCCTCGAAGAAGTCGGCCATGGGCGGGGACTTGATCGCCAGCAGGGCGTCCGGTGTGGTGGCATCCATGCCGCGCACAGCCCGCATGGCAGGGTTCGAACTGGCCCAGAAACAGCGCGCCGTAGATCACGAAATGATAATTGTGCTGGCGGTAGCCGGTGTAGATGTTGAAGGCCCCTTCAGCCGCGTAATACTTCAGATCCGCCTCGATCGCCGCCTCGTTCCAGCGCACCACGTTTTCGTACTGGCCGCACAGCACGTCGATGTGGCTGGGCATATGCACCAGATGGCCCGCATCCGGCACCAGCGTGCGCAGAACATCGCCAGCCTTCAATGCTTTTTCGGGGAAGGGCGACATTTCCATGAGATGGACGTAAAGATGCAGCAGACCGGGATGCGCCATGCCGCCCGGCAAGCCCATATGACGCTCCAACAGGGCGCGGGCTTCGGCGGTTGCCGCGCCGCTGGCAATCTGGCCGGAAGGCAGATCCCACATCGCCCAGGGCGTGAGGTTCATCAACGCGTCCACGAAAAGCGTTGCACTATCCGGGTCATCAGGGTGGGTGTTGGCCACATCGCGCATCGCATCGGCAAAGGCGTGGTCCCAGGGTGCCATATCCTCGACCGGGGTACGCTGCGGATAGCGGGCGGTGAGGGCGGTGATCAGGGCAGCTTCTGCAGCAGTGGCGTGATCCACGACGGCGAGGGCCGCCTGAGTGGCGTCAAACGCTTCAGCCAACGCCTCCGCGCGGCCTTTGGAATCGTAAAGCACCCAAGGCATGTTGTAGTTCGGACCCGCCGCGTAAGCGTGGCCCCAATGGGCCATCGCGCAGGTCGGATCAGCGGCGGCGGCGCGCTTGAAACAGGCGATGGCTTCCTTGTGGTTAAACCCGTAGAGCCAGTTGAGCCCGCGGTCGAACCACAGTTGCGCCGCCGCGTCTGCGGTGGTCACCCTGCGGGAATAGGCCCCAAGATCATAGGGATAGTCCATCGCGCCCTCCTTGCCCTGACCCGCAGCGGGGGCATCAATCCTTGAAACTGCGACTGCCCTTGATCTGATCCCAGGCCCACATCACCAGTTGCAACTGGTCTTCCTGCGACCGGTCGCCGCCGTTCATGTCCGGGTGCAGCACCTTGATCAGCGATTTGTACGCCTTGCGGATTTCCGGCTTGGTCATGTTGTCCTTGACCTCCAGGATCTCGACCGCGCGGCGTTCGGTGGGCGGCAGCCGCTTGCCTGCCGCCGGTCCCTTGCCGGGGTTCTGCGTGGCGTTCTTGCCCAGCACCTGATGCGGGTCTTCGATGCCCAGACGCGCCCATGCCCGCGCCTCCGGATCGCCCAGCGGCTTGGTCTTGCGCTCCCAGACCTTGTCCTCGGACAGCTGCGCATTCATCTCGGCCTCGGTCGTGCCGTCGAAGAAATTCCACTTGAGGTTATATTCCCGCACATGCTGCTGACAGAACCAGAAGTAGTCATCGAGCACATCGGGCGCTTTGGGCGCACGGTATTTGCCCGCTTCCTCGCAGCCGTCGTGGTCGCAGACACGGGTCGATGTCTCGGACGCGCCAGACATCCCGCGCCGGCCCCGCGGGTTCTTCTTTTTCGAAGACGACACGGACATGTCGAAACCGAAGGGATCAGGTTTGCTCATGGGTTAGACCTTTCCGACTCAGGCAGGTGAGTTTAGACGCTGTGGAGCGAGATAGAAGGGGGCGGGGCGAAAAAATTATGACAAAAGCAGAAGAGATTGAGGCGCGGCTGCGGGCGGCGCTGGACCCGCGGGAGATCGAGGTGGTGGACGACAGCGAAAGCCACCGGGGCCACGCGGGGTTTCAGGAAGGTGGCGAAAGCCACTTCAATGTGCGGCTTCGGGCGGAGGCTTTCAAGGGCATGAACCGGCTGGCGCGGCACCGGGCGGTGCATGGGGCGATCGGGCCGGACCTGATGGGCCGCATCCACGCATTGGCACTTGATCTGGATGTTTAAGAACGCGCTCTAATCATCTGATTTGGCGGGTTTTCGCGCCGCAGCCAACGTCTCCAGCGTGGTGCCGATCCCTTCGACATCGCTGGTGTCTTCCACCCCGTTGTCGAAGTCCGTGGCGTTGATTTTCTCGGCTGCCGGACGGTCATCGGCGCCCGTCTTTCGACGCCTCTGCTTCTTCCGTGTTCACCTTGGTCTCCGCCGTCTCGGCCGCGTCCGTTCGGGGCGTGTCGGCGGGCATCCGGGCGGCCATTTCGGGGGGTGGGAGCAATTCGGGAGCAAAAACCTCTGCGTCATGTTCGCGCAGGCGCCGGAAGACCAGCACATTGCGCCATTCCGTGGTGGTCGAGGTCAGGCCGGAGCGTTCGAGCGAGGGCAGTGTCTCGGCGCGCTGATACTCCCAACCGTAACCTGCAAGTCCGTTCATAAGCTCTTGCAACGCATGGGAAAACCGCGCTTCGGCACCCTTGACACCTTTGCCTTTGAGACCCTTTTGCGGGGCGGGGACAACTTTGTATTCGTAACGGGGCATGGGGTGTTCCGGGTTTGGGTCGGAGCGGTTCTAACGCGGGTGACGCCGGAAGGGAATGGGGGCAGATGTTAAGGCAGGGTTAAATGTCACACGATGTACACAGGGCGTACACCGGGCGTGCAGACGGTGGGGTCAAACAGTGGTGGCGTAAGGTGCGCATTCATTGCGCACCACTGGCCGGCCGCAGGCGTGGCGGACGGTGCGCGATGAATGCGCAGCCTACCGGCGCAGGGCGACCTTGCGGCCGATGTTGGCGGGGTCCGGCATCTCGGTCTGGGCGTCTTTGTAGGCGCGCAGCGCGTCCTGGATGTTTTGCGGCATGGGGGCGACGCGGGGGCCGGATTGGTCGACGTGGAGCGTCAGGCCCTCGGCGGTGGCGGCGAGCCAGCCGTCCTTGTGGTAGAGTTCGGAATAGCTGTGGAAGCGTTTTTCGTCGAAGTCGATGAGGTAGAAAAGCGCGTAGACCTCGTTGCCTTCGTGGAGTTCGCGCAGATAGCGGATGTGCCATTCGGCGACATAGGTGGTGCAGCCGGTGGCGGCGATATAGGCCTCGCCAAAGCCGATGTGGGGATAGAGTTCATCGACGGACAGGTCGAACAGCACGTTGTAATAGGCCATGTTGAGGTGGCCGTTGATGTCGATCCACTCCGGTTTCACGGTCATCAGGGAAGATCGGAACGGTGTCTGCATGGGCTGATCCTGTAGGGTGGGGCCTGTCCCCACGCGCCGCCCCGGTCAGGGGGCTGGCGCATGGATGGTTTGTCGGGAAGGCTCGGGTGGTGGGGAGGAGAGGCGCGTGGGGGCAAGCCCCACCCTACGCCAGTTTCCGGGCGACGATCTCGTTCACCGCCTTGGGGTTGGCCTTGCCGCCCGTGGCTTTCATCACCTGACCGACGAACCAGCCGGCGAGTTTTGGATTCTCGCGCGCCTTGGCGACCTGATCGGGGTTGGCGGCGATGATGTCGTCCACGGCCTTTTCGATGGCACCGGTGTCGGTGACCTGCTTCATGCCCTCTGTCTCGACGATTTCATTCGGCTCGCGGCCCGTGGTGTAGGTGATTTCAAAGACGTCCTTGGCGATCTTGCCGGAAATGGCATCGGAGGCGATGAGGTCCACGATGGCCCCCAGATGGGCCGGGGTGACGGGGCTTTCGGTGATGTCGCGCTCGTCCTTCTTGAGCCGGCCGAAGAGTTCGTTGATGACCCAGTTCGCGGACATCTTGCCGTCGCGGCCCTGCGCCACGGCCTCGAAATACCCGGCGCTGTCGAGATCGGCGGTCAGCACGGTGGCGTCATAGTCGCTGAGGCCGAAGTCGTTGATGAAACGGGCCTTCTTGGCGTCCGGCAGTTCGGGCAGGTTCGCCGCGATGTCGTCCACCCACGCCTGTTCAATCTCCAGCGGGAGCAGGTCGGGATCGGGGAAATAGCGGTAGTCGTGCGCTTCTTCCTTGGACCGCATGGAGCGGGTTTCCTGTTTGTCGGGGTCGAAAAGACGGGTTTCCTGCACGACCTCGCCGCCCCCTTCGACGATGGCGATCTGGCGTTTGGCCTCGACCTCGATGGCCTGCTGGATGAAGCGCATGGAGTTCATGTTCTTGATCTCGCAGCGGGTGCCGAGGTGGGAGAAATCCTGCGTTTCCTGATATTTTTCGTATTGGCCCGGACGGCAGATGGAGACGTTGACATCGGCGCGCATGGCGCCCGATTGCATGTCGCCGTTGCAGGTGCCGAGGTAGCGGAGGATCTGACGCAGTTTGCTCAGGTAGGCGGCGGCTTCTTCGGGGCCGCGGATGTCGGGGCGGGAGACGATCTCCATCAGGCAGACGCCGGTGCGGTTGAGATCGACGAAGGACATGTTGGGGTCCATGTCGTGGATGGATTTGCCGGCGTCCTGTTCCATGTGGATGCGTTCGACGCGGACAAGACGTGCCGTGCCGTCACCCATTTCGACCAGCACTTCGCCTTCGCCGACGATGGGGTGGTACAGCTGGCTGATCTGGTAGCCCTGCGGCAGGTCGGGGTAGAAGTAGTTCTTGCGGTCGAAGGCGGATTTCAGGTTGATCTGCGCCTTGAGGCCCAGACCGGTGCGCACGGCCTGTTCGACGCAATATTCGTTGATGACGGGCAGCATGCCGGGCATGGCGGCATCGACGAAGGCCACGTTGGAATTGGGTTCGGCGCCGAATTTGGTCGAGGCACCGGAGAAGAGTTTTGCGTTGGAGGAAACCTGCGCGTGGACTTCCATGCCGATGACAAGCTCCCAGTCGTGCTTTGCGCCCGCGATGACACGGGGTTTCGGGGTGTCGTAGGTCAGATCAAGCATGATGGCGGCTCCTGCGCGGGTATCCTGGGCCGAGGTTTAGGACAGGGGGCGGGGTGCTGCAAGAGCGGCGAACGGGGAAGACCTGCGCAAAATCACCAAGAGTTCACGTGCGGGGCAGGCGGAACCGCTTAACAACCGCCGGAAAACAGCCTAGCGTCATGGCTGTGCTGGGACTGCGGCGAGGGCCATCCTGCCGATCCCGAAAACTCTGGAGCCTGTGATGATGCAAAGCGGAAGCCGATGGATGCAAGGACTGGTCACTGCTGCGGGCCTTTGGGCGGCACTGACGGTGGGTGCCGTGGCCGCCGAGATCGAGGATTTTGTCGGCACCTATATCGGATCGGCGGAGATTATCGGCAATGACGGCACGCCGGTGATGCGCGACATGAGCGTGACGATCAGCGAGGCCGGCAAGGGGTTCAACGTGGCCTGGACCACGGCCACGCGGCGGGCCGACGGCAGCAGCAACAGCAAGAGTTATGCGATTGATTTCACGCCGTCGGAGCGGGAGGATGTTTTCAGCGCCGCGATGCAGCGGAATGTCTTCGGCAAGGAAGTGCCGCTCGACCCGATGAAGGGGGAGCCCTATGTCTGGGCGCGTATTCTGGGCGATACGATGACGGTCTATTCGTTGTTCGTCACCGCCGAGGGCGGCTATGAGATCCAGCAGTTCGACAGGACGCTGGCCGAGGGCGGGTTGCAGCTGGACTATCAAAGTGTCGGCAACGGCGAGATCGGCAGGCAGGTGTCTACGTTTCTGACGGCGCAGTAGGCGCGGCTTGGCCGCCGTCGAAGACGGCGATCATGGCGTCGCGCAGGCGGGCGACATCTTCTTCCACAGAGACGGCAGGGTCGCAATGGAAGGGGGCCAGCGCTTCGATCCGGATGGTGCCGCTTTTGGGCAGGACGCGGTCGCGGGGCAGCAGGCGGTCGCTGTCGTGGATCACGATTGGTAGAATGTGGCGGCCGGTGTCGCGCGCGACGACGACGGCACCTGCCTTGAACGCGCCGAGGCTTTCGGTCCTGGTGCGCGTGCCTTCGGGAAAGAGCACGACCGACCGGCGGGCGGGCATCTGGCGCACGGCCTGTGTCAGCGTCGCCATCGCATCCCGGCCCGAGGCGCGGTCGATGGGCACCAAACCGGCACCTGTAAAGCCGGTGTTCAGCAACCTGCTGCTCCAGAACTCCTTTTTCGCGGCGAAGGTGAACCATTTGGCGTCGGGGATGACATGCATCAGCGCAAAGCCGTCCAGATGGCTGCGGTGATTGATCACGATGATGCTGTGGGTGTCGGCGGCCAGCGCCGCCTTGTCGGCGTCGGACATTTCCGCCCGCACACTGAGCAGCCACAAGAGCCGCGAGCAGGCGCGTTTCACCAAGCGCCAATACCAGCCGCGAAAACCGGGACGGCGCGCGCAGAGCAGCGGCACAAAACCCACGTAGAGGAAATAGAACGGACCGCAGAGCACCAGCGCGATGCGTTTCAGCGCTTGCACAGGCAGCGGATCATGGGCGCGTGGCGCTTTCGCCGTCGACAGGGATGTGTCTTTCATGGCGCCCCGAAACTTGTCCCCGCCGAGGGGGGAAGGTGGCCATGACATCGTGTCGGCCACAGTCACGGGCCTGCGTCATGACAAGCGCGGGCCGTGCGGGCGGGGCCCAAAGCAGCCCGTCCGCTATCGGGCATCGGGGCGCAGAGTACAATGGTAAAGATGACGCAAGGGCAGGTCTGCTGCGCAGGGCCAGTGTCAGGCGCGGGCGACCGGGCCGGTGTCGGTGAAGACGATGCGCTTGCCTGCGGCGATTTCGTGGCTGAACATCGAGGTGATGATGCGCATGGCGTCGTCGCGGCCCGAGGCGGCGAAGCGGCTGGGCGAATGGATGCGCAGGTTGTTGTCGAACCCGCGTGCGGCATGGGCCCAGATCATCGGGTGCAGTTCGGTCAGATGTTCGCGCACGATCCACTGGGCGCATTCGGCAATCTGGCTGCGGATCTGATCGGCCTGATCGTTGCCGGAAAAGCTTTGCCCGATGGCGTTGGAGCAATAGGCCGCCAGCAGGTTCGCGGTGTAGGCGTCGGGACGGCGGACCAGAATGTCACGCAGGCCCTCGACAAAGAAGTCGAGGTCGAGACGCGCGCAGGCTTCGTCATCGCAGGAAATGGCATCGAACTGGACCCATGTGTAGCCACCCGCGCCCCAGATCGACTGGGTGCGCGACGCGGTGCGCCGGGCTTCGAGTTCGAGCGCGTCATAAGAGCCGTACCAGCGGGGCAGCAGGTGGTTGCCCATTGCCCGCATCGGGCGGGGGTTGGCCGGATTGAGGTCGATCAGCGCCTCGTAGCGGTCCGCGATCCTGGCCTTGCTGTCGGTCGACCCGCCCAGCAGGGCGCAGCCGGTGGCCGCCAGCAGGGGCGATGCGATGTCGTTCGAATTGTACTCCGCCAGAATGTCGGCGGCCCGGTCGAAATGCGCGGCAAAGGCGGCACGGTTGGGTTCGGGAATTTCGATGTCCCAGCCGTTGCCGCGCCATGCCCAGGCGATGTCCATATGGGCCTGGGCCACGATGCAGGCGACCACATAGGAGTTCGGGTTCTCGGCAAGCACATGCTCCAGCGCCTCGATCCCGGCGAGGATCGGCGCGCCCTTGGCGGGGCGTCCGTCCATCAGCGCGTGTTCGGCGGCGTGGACCACATCCGAGCGGGCGCCGAAAGCCATCAGTTCGGCAATGGGCATGGTGCCGGGTGTCATGTGACGTTTGATATCCGCAATCTCGATCGCCGAGATGAGGTCGTCCCACCGCTCCTGACGGACCAGATGCTGTGCGGTGTTGAGGTATTTGTCGCGCATCGCGTCTTCGGCTGTGGGGTCGGGGCAGGCGATGTGCAGCACGTTCTGCGGCAGGTTCTGCATCACCGTGCGCGGTGCGCGGCGCCGGATGAGGGGGGCTGGCGGCGGCAGGGTGTCTTCGGTCACCACAGGAACGGCGGTCCGGCGGGTCGCAAGGGGCCGGATGTGCTTTTGAAAAAATGCGCTCAGCGGTGTCATACGGGTCCGTTCCATCTGGAGTGTCTTGGGTTTCGTTTTGCCCGCGCAATTGGGCCGAAGCGTGGCAGTGCTGAGAAAACAAAGCGTTCTTTATTCAACTTTCGAGCGTGATTGCGGGGAGGGTTCAGCGTCGGGGCGGCATTGTTCACGGGTTTGCAACTGTGGGTCGCGCCGTGTGGCATTGTTTCGCGCGCGTGCTGCGAAGTATTGAAATGCTTGCAAAAATCCGGCGCTGCTCTGCATACTCCGGCGATGAATTTGTCGGCTGTTCTTTTTGCCCTGATCCTGGTCTGGGCCGCAGGTGCGCTGCACGCGCAGGACGTGCTGCGTCCGCAGGCCCGCGCCACATTGTCAGAGGCGGCCTTGAAGACCGAAACGCCGGGGGGTGATGGCGAGGCGCGGGTGTCGCCGGATGTGCCGCTGTTCCAGACCGATTTGCGGCCCCCGGCAAGACGCGGAAACCTGCCCCGCACCAGATGGCAGCACATGAGCGGTCACGCCCTTTGGACCCGCGCGGCCCTGGCGGCGCTCAAGGATCACGGGCAGCCGCTGGTCGCCATGGTGCCGGGGGATATTGCCGACTGGTGTCCGCGATACCCCGACGCGGCGGATGCGGACCGGCGGGCGTTCTGGGTCGGCTTTCTGTCGGCACTGGCCAAGCACGAGAGCACCTACAAACCCTGGGCCGTCGGCGGGGGAGGCCGGTGGTACGGGCTGTTGCAGATCCTGCCCGGCACGGCGCGGGGGTACAAATGCAACGTGGGCACCGGAGAGGCGCTGAAGAACGGGGCGGCCAACCTGAGCTGTGCGGTGCGGATCATGGCCCATACGGTGCCGCGTGACGGGGTGATCCACGGCTACAGCGGGCGCAGGGGGCTGGGCGTGACGGCCGATTGGGGACCGATGCATTCGCAGGCCAAGCGGCGCGACATGGCGGGCTGGCTGAAGCGGCAGAATTACTGCAAGCCGATCAATGCGACACGGCCAAAGGCGCGGCCCTGATCACTGCATCAGTTGGAAATGAAAGCGTTTTGTGCGGATGTCGCGGGCGTTGAGCGCGTGTTCGAATGCCATGTGCGGCGGGGTCGCCTCGAACGGGAGGCGGACCTTGGCACCGGTTTCCAGCACCAGCGTGACCTTCACGGAAAAGTCGAGCCGCGTGTCCATGCGGACGTGGTCGATCTCGCTCAGGGCGACTTCGGCGTGGCGGCGGCCGGTGTGCCACGAAAGCGCGGTGTCAGAGAGTGTCAGCCCGCTGTCGGGGTTGCGCATGAGGTCGGCGACCGCCGGAAGGGTGAAGAGGGCAAGAAAGAGCATGATCCAGCCCGAGGCTTCGAGCCAGAGATAGAGTGCCAGCAGCCCGGCCCAGATCAGGGCGACGGTCAGCGCGGTGCGCGGGCTGCGGCCTTTGGCATGAAAGGTGTAGGTGTCGCTCACCTGCCGCCGGTGACGTTCAGCGTGGAGCCGGTGACGTAGGAGGCGTCGTCCGACAGGAGCCAGAGCACGGCGCTGGCGACTTCGTCGGCCGAGCCGGTGCGGCCCATGGGGACGTTATGCGCCAGTCGCGCGGCGCGGTCGGGATCGCCGCCCTTGGCGTGGATGTCGGTGTCGATCAGACCGGGGGCCACGCCCATGACGCGGATGCCCTTGCCTGCCACCTCGTCGGACAGCCCCTTGGTGAAGATGTCCATCGCGGCCTTGGAGGCGGCGTAGTCGACATACTGGTTGGCCGAACCGAGACGCGCGGCGGCGGAGGTGATGTTGACGATCACGCCGCGCCCCCGTGGTTCCATTCGTCGCACCGCGCCCTGGGCCACGAGGATCGCGCCGATGACGTTGACGTCGAACATGCGTTTGAGGCGGGCATGGGTCATGTCGGTCACGCGGGCGGCCTGATCCACGATGCCCGCGTTGTTGATGAGCGCGTCAAGGTGGGGGAAGTGCGCGTCGAGGTTGGTGTAGAGCGCGTCGATGGCCGAGGGGTCGGCGACATCGCATTGAGTGATATGGGTTTTCGCACCGGCCTCATTGGCGGCTGACGCCACCTCTTCGGCCCCTTGGCGGTCGGAATTGTAGGTCAGGACAAGGTCATAGCCGCGCCGGGCGGCGAGACGGGCGCAGGCGGCACCGATGCCCGCAGAGGCACCGGTGATCAGGCAGACGGGCCGCGCCATCATGCGCCCCGGATGCGGGTCAGCATCTCGGTCGTGTCGCGGCTGAGGTCCGGGGTGGCGAGGATGCGGTCGAGTTGCGCCGCGATCATCTGCTGGCGGTCGGCGTCATAGCGTTTCCAGGTCTGAAAGGCCGAGCACATGCGCGCGGTGGTCTGCGGGTTGAGCGGATCAAGGGTGATCAGCCAGTCGGCCAGCAATGCGTAAGCCGCCCCGCTTTCGTGGTGAAAGCCCGCGTGATGCATCGCCAGCGCACCAAAGACGGCGCGGAAGCGGTTGGGGTTCTTGTGGGTAAAGGCGGGGTGGTCGGTCAGGCGTCTTGGCGGTGGCGGCGGCGTCTTGCGGATCGGCCTCCATCACTTGCAGGCCGAACCATTTGTCCATGACAAGGCGGTCGTCCTTCCATTGATCCTCGAACGCGGCGAGCGCCTTGTCGCCCTTGCCCGCGCGAATGAGATTGGCCAGTGCGGCAAGCTGCTGTGTCATGTTGTCGGCGGCATCGTATTGCGCCTGTGCCGCGGCACCGCCGTCGCGGCGGGTGATCAGCGACAGCATGGCATTGGCCAGCGTGCGCTGACCGGCCTGTTCGGCGCTGGGTTCATAGGGCGCGGTCACGGTGTTGGCGGTGTAGATCTGGGCCGCATCGCCTGTCAGCGCTTCTGCCAGCGCATCGCGCCAGGTTTCGGAGGCGGCATGGATCGCTGCCGGATCGGGGGTGATGCCGGACTGGTGCAGCACGTTGGCCAGTTCGGACTGGCTGGGCTGGCCAAGCATCAAGGCGCGGGTGGCGGGATCGAGGCTGGTGTCGGTCACGACCGCGCGGATGCCCAGAAGTGTGGCGTCGTGTGGTGCTGCGCCGTCACGGATCATGGCCAGAAGGGCGCTGCGCGTCAGGCTGCGGCCCTGTTCCCAGCGGTTGAAGGGATCGGTGTCATGGGCCAGCAGATGTGCCCGGTCGGCGTCCGTCAGATCATCCGACAGCACAACGGGGGCGGAGAAGCCGCGCAGGATGGAGGGGACGGGTTCGGCCTCCAGCCCGGTGAAGCGGAAGCTTTGTTCGGCCTTCGTCATTTCAAGCACGCGGGTTTCCAGCGCCTCTGTCCCGTCGGGATAGATCAGGCCGACGGCGATGGGAATGACGTAAGGCTGCGGGTCCGGCGTGGCGGTGCTGGGCGGTGTGGCTTGCGTGAAGGTCAGGGTCAGGGTGTCCAGCTCGAAGCTTTGTTCGACGCTCAGGTGCGGGGTGCCGGCCTGCGCGTACCAGCGTTTGAACTGCGTCAGGTCGCGGCCTGTGGTATCCTCGAACACCTTGAGCCAATCCTCGATCGTGGCGGCGTCGCCGTCGTGGCGGGTGAAGTAGAGATCAATGGCCTTGTAATAGGCCTCATCGCCGACCAGCGTTTTCAGCATGCCGATCACCTCGGCGCCTTTTTCGTAGACGGTGGCGGTGTAGAAGTTGTTGATCTCCTGAAAGCTTTCGGGGCGGACGGGGTGCGCCAGCGGGCCCTGATCCTCGGCGAATTGCCGTGCGCGCAGGTCGATCACGTCCGAGATGCGCTTGACCGGGGCGGAGCGCATGTCAGAGGTGAACTGGCTGTCGCGGTAGACGGTCAGACCTTCCTTGAGGCACAGCTGGAACCAGTCGCGGCAGGTGATGCGGTTGCCGGTCCAGTTGTGGAAATATTCGTGCGCGATGATCGCCTCGATCCGTTCGAAGTTCATGTCGGTGGCGGTTTCGGGCGAGGCGAGGACGGCGGAGGAGTTGAAGATGTTCAGCCCCTTGTTTTCCATCGCGCCCATGTTGAAGTCATCGACGGCCACGATGTTGAAAAGGTCCAGATCGTATTCGCGGCCATAGACGTCCTCGTCCCATTTCATGGATTTCTTCAGCGCCTCCATGCCGAAGGCGCATTTGCCCTCGTCGCCGGGGCGGACGTAGAGGTTGAGATCGACGTGGCGGCCCGACATCGTGGTGAAGCTGTCGGAATGGGCCACAAGATCGCCCGCGACCAGCGCGAAAAGATAGGCAGGCTTGGGCCAGGGGTCGTGCCATTCGGCATGGTTGGGGCCCTGGGCCACGGGGTTGCCGTTGGACAGAAGCACCGGGTGCGGGCCGTTGATGGTGACGGTGAAGACGCTCATCACGTCAGGACGGTCGGGGTAATAGGTGATCTTGCGAAAACCCTCTGCCTCGCACTGGGTGCAATACATGCCGTTCGACATATAGAGCCCTTCGAGGGCGGTGTTGTTCGCGGGGTCGATCTCTACCTCCGCCTCCCAGATGAAGGGCGCGTCGGGGACATCGCAGGTCAGCCCCTCGTCGGTCTGGTCGGTGTTCACAGGCTTGGCGTCGATGGTGGCCGAGATCAGGTTAAGGTTTTCGCCGTGCAGGAAAAACCTGCGGTCCGTGGCGTCCGGGTTGGGGCGAAAGGCAATGCGGCTGCGCACCCGTGTCTTGTGCGGATCCAGATCGAAGGTCAGCGCGACGCTGTCCGCGATGAAACCGAAAGGGGTGTAATCGGACAGGTAGATCGTCTTGGGAGCAGCATCGCGCATGGGGAGCACCTATTTGGGAACAAATTCATTGGTGCCACGTTAGCCCTGTAAGATCGCACCCTCAACGGGTGAACAGGAACAAACCGAGGAGAACCACATGTCAGCGCCCGACACAAACGTCGAACGTCAGGAAGCAAAGCACAAGCCATCGCTTTTCGGGATCAAGGGGGCGCTGGTTTTTGGTGTTCTGATGATCATTCTGATGATCGCCTTCACCGCCATGCGCGGGGAGACGCCGACCGAAGACACGTTGATCGGCACCGGTGAAACCTCATCCGATGATGCAGGTGCTGCAGGGGTCGAGGTTGATCCGGTCGCACCGGGCACAAACGAATCCAACTGAGGTTGGGATTACAGGTTAACGAGTTTTTCGGCGGCAGATCCTTCTGTCGCCGTTTGGTTTGACCATGGCCAGGATGCGCAAGAAATCGGACCTGCCGCAGAAGACCTGCGCCACCTGCGGTCGCCCCTTTGTCTGGCGGCGAAAGTGGGAAAAGGTCTGGGATCAGGTCAAATATTGCTCTGACAAATGCAGGATGACTAAATCCCCGTGATTTGGTAATATTATATGACCAAATCGCCTTGTGGCGTGATCCTATTGGCTCTAGATGTTTCCGAAAGGAAACATGACAGGAGCCCTCCCATGACAGACAGAATTGAAAAAGCCGGATTGCAGGTCGATCCGCAGCTTGTGGATTTCGTGGAGAACGAGGCGCTTGAAGGGACCGGCGTGTCGGCGGGTGACTTCTGGTCGGGCTTTTCGGCGCTGGTGCATGACATGGGGCCGACGAACCGGCGGCTGCTGGAAAAGCGTGCAACCCTGCAGGCGCAGATCGACGACTGGCACAAGGAACGGGCGGGCCAGCCGCATGATGCCACGGCCTATGCCGCGTTTCTGAAAGAGATCGGTTATATCGTGCCCGAAGGGGACGACTTCGAGATCGAGACCACGTCGGTCGATCCTGAGATCGCCGAGATGCCGGGGCCGCAGCTGGTGGTGCCGATCACCAATGCCCGCTTTGCGCTGAACGCGGCCAATGCCCGGTGGGGCAGTCTCTATGACGCCTATTACGGCACCGACGCGCTGGGCGATCTGCCGGGTGCGGGGGGGTATGACAAGGCGCGCGGTGCGCGGGTCGTTGCGGCGGCCAAGGCGTTTCTGGATGAAACCGTGCCGCTGGTGTCGGGCAGTCACAGCCAGCTGGTGGGCTACCGGGTGGTGAAGGGCGCCTTGGAAGGGGTGATGCTGAACGCTTCCGATCACCGCGCCACGCCGGGCACGAAAGACGCGCCCGCAGGCGAGACGCCGCAGGTGCTGAACGGTATTCCGCTGGCCGATCCGGCGCAGTTCGCGGGGTTTCAGGGCACATCGGAAGCGCCGACGGCGGTCCTGTTCAGAAACAACGGGTTGCACATCATCGTGCAGATCGACGCGGCGCATCCGATCGGGAAGGATGATCCGGCGCATGTGTCGGATGTGATCCTCGAAGCCGCCCTGTCGACGATCATGGATTGCGAAGACAGCGTGGCGGCGGTCGATGCCGAGGACAAGGTGGTGGCCTACCGCAACTGGCTGGGTCTGATGAAGGGCGATCTGTCGGAGACATTCGAGAAGAACGGCCAGAGCATGACGCGGGTGATGAACCGCGACAAGACCTTCATGGCGCCCGACGGCAGCGCGTTGACCCTCAAGGGGCGGTCGCTGATGCTGATCCGCAATGTGGGGCACCTGATGACCAACCCCGCCGTTCTGGACCGCGACGGTCTGGAAGTGGGCGAGGGGTTGATGGATGCGATGATCACGACGCTGATCGCCAAGCACGATCTGGCCCGCGCGGGCGGCAATTCGGTCACGGGGTCGGTCTATATCGTGAAGCCCAAGATGCACGGTCCCGAGGAAGTCGCTTTTGCGGACGAGATCTTCACGCGCGTGGAAGAGGTGCTGGGACTGCCGGCGGATACGGTCAAGATCGGCATCATGGACGAGGAGCGCCGCACCTCGGTCAACCTGAAGGAATGCATCCGGGCTGCGAAACGCCGGGTGGCCTTCATCAACACAGGCTTTCTGGACCGGACCGGGGATGAAATTCATACCTCGATGGAAGCAGGGCCGATGGTGCCCAAGGGCGAGATGAAGAACGCGGCGTGGATTTCGGCCTATGAGGACCGCAATGTCGACATCGGTCTGGCCTGCGGGCTGAAGGGACGCGCGCAGATCGGCAAGGGGATGTGGGCGATGCCCGACCGGATGGCGGAGATGCTGGAGGCCAAGATCGGCCATCCGCAGGCGGGGGCGACCTGTGCCTGGGTGCCGTCGCCCACGGCCGCCACGCTGCACGCGATGCATTATCACAAGGTGGATGTCCTGGCGCGGCAGGAGGCGTTGAAGGCGGGCGGGGCGCGGGGAACGCTGGCCGATCTGCTGACCATCCCGGTGCTGGACGGGCGCAACCTGTCCGACGAGGAGATCACCCGCGAGATCGAGAACAACGCGCAGGGCATCCTGGGCTATGTGGTGCGCTGGGTGGATCAGGGGGTTGGATGTTCCAAGGTGCCTGACATCAACGACGTGGGCCTGATGGAAGACCGCGCGACCTGTCGCATCTCGGCGCAGGGGTTGGCCAACTGGCTGCACCACGGGGTGGTGAGCGAGGATCAGGTGCGGGCGGCGATGCAGAAGATGGCCGCCGTGGTGGACCGGCAGAACGCGGATGATCCGGCCTACAGGCCGATGGCGCCGGGGTTTGACGGGATCGCCTATCAGGCGGCCTGTGATCTGGTGTTCGAGGGCCGCGTGCAGCCCTCGGGCTATACCGAGCCGGTGCTGCACAGGCGGCGGCTGGAGCTGAAGGCGGCGGAGTGAGAAACATGTGGCCGGGTCGAGGACCGGGCCGGTGCAGATGAGTTGTAGTTGAAAGATGAAGGGACTGGCATGACCATTTCATTGCGCAAGGCGCGTATGATCATTCGCAAGACGTTGGAAAAAGGCAAGGAGCTGGGCTTCAAGCCGCTGTCTGTCGTCGTGCTGGACGCTGGCGGGAACGTGCAGGCGTTCGAACGGGACGATGGCGCGGCACCGGGGCGGTTCGCCATTGCCCATGGCAAGGCCTACGGGTCCGTGATGTTGGGCATGGCGGGCACGGCGCAGATGAAACGGGCAGAGGATCAGGCCTATTTCATGGCGGCGGTGAATGGCGCGTATCACGGGCAGGTGATCCCGGTGCCCGGCGGGCTGTTGCTGCGCGACAAGAAGGGTGCGGTGATCGGTGCTGTCGGTGTGACAGGCGACACCTCGGCCAATGACGTGATCGCGGCGATGGCCGGGATCGAGGCGGCGGGGCTGACCGGGGAAGCCTGAGGTCTCGTCGGGACTGCCATAAAATCGGGCGGCGGGGCTGAGGCCTGCGCCGCCTTTGCCGTCTCTGGGGGGCCGGGTGCTTGAGGGTACGGGCGAGAGGGCCTATACAGGGGAAAACCCAGGCAAGAGCAGGTGTTTCATGGCCCGTCCCGTCGTCGGCATTATCGGCAATTCCTATCTGATCAACGATCAATATGCTGTCCATGCAGGCGGCGCATTGAATTCGACGGCAATCGCGGATGTGTCGGGGTGTTTGCCGCTGATCATTCCGACCGATCCGCGCCTTGTCACTGTCGCCGAACTGCTGGAGGTCTGTGACGGCTTCCTGTTCACGGGCGGGCGGCCGAATGTGCACCCGGAAGAATACGGCGAGGCGGAGACGGAGGCGCATGGGGCCTTTGACCGGTATCGCGACGCGATTGCCCTGCCGCTGGTGCGGGCCTGCGTCGAGCGCGGGCAGCCGTTTCTGGGCATCTGCCGGGGCTTTCAGGAAGTGAATGTCGCGATGGGCGGCACGCTTTATCCCGAGATCCGCGACTTGCCGGGGCGGATGAACCACCGGATGCCACCCGATGGCACGATGGAAGAGAAGTTCGAGTTGCGCCATGACGTGACCTTCACCGAAGGCGGCGTGTTTCACGGTGTCATGGGACGCCCGAAAGTGCGGACAAACACGCTGCACGGTCAGGGGATCAAGACGCCGGGGGCGCGTATCATCATCGACGGCTACGCCGAAGACGGCACGCCCGAGGCGATCTATGTGCAGGGTGCGCCCGGCTATACCCTGTCGGTGCAATGGCATCCGGAGTGGAATGCGGCGGATGATCCGGTGTCGAGACCGCTGTTCACCAGCTTTGGCGATGCGGTCCGTGACTGGGCCGGGCAACAGGCGCGACCGGCGCTCAAGGCGGTCTGAACCGGGCAGGGGTCAGGACTGCAGCGCGCTTTCGGCTGATGCTGGCTGCGCCGTCCGGCGTGTAAGGTGCAGGTTCTCTGCACCGTGGCCGATGGGGGCGGGGGCGGTTTTCCCTGCGCGCAGATCGCGGTGGAGGGAGCTATGCGCCCAATCCTGCGGGCGCGGACAAAGGCCCGCGTGGACGGGGCTGAGATAGATCATGTCGCGGTGCCGCTCGAAATCCGCAGCATCGCGGATATGGTGTTCCCAATAGCGCCGCTGCCAGATGCCTTTCTCGCCGCGCTTGATCTGGGTCAGGGTGCGGTGTGCGGGCACCGGCTGCATCCGGGAGAAACGGGATTTCAGCATCGCCACGCGGGTCGGATAGCGGTCATCCCCCTCGGGCAGGGTCCAGATGGTGTGGATCGCGGCGGGCAGGACGCTGATGGCGTCGATGCGGAACGGGTGCCGCGCCATCGTGTCGCGCATGGCGCAGCGCAGCTGGTCGATCCGCCGGATCAGCAGATCGTCGTGGCGGTCCGCCAGACGGATGGTGAAGAAACAGGTGGCACCGGGGATGCGGCGGCGGATGTAATTGGACATGGGCGCAAGCCTAGGCCCGGCGTGGTTAACGGATGGTTAAGCCGTAAGGTGGGCATCTTGCCCACCTGTCTTGCTACATCTGGCCTCCGGCGATTTCGATGTTCTGACCGTTGATGCTTTCCGATCCCGGTCCGTAGAGCCATGCGGCGGCGGCCACCACTTCGTCCACGGTGATCAGGCGCTTGTGGCGGTTCGCGCCGACCATGATCTGGCGTGCCTCTTGCTGCGAAATCCCGGCGCGTTCCGAGATCGACGCGGTGTTGCGGGTCACGATGTCGGTGTCCACGTAGCCGGGACAGAGCGTGTTGAAGGTAAAGGGCTGGCCCATGTAATCCTCGGACAGGGACCGCATCAGCCCGATCATGCCGTGTTTGGACGCAGAATAGCACGCCGCCCCCGGCAAACCGCGCAGACCGGCCATGGAGGACACGGCAATCACCCGGCCCCAGTCGGTCTGGCGCATGGAGAGCAGGCATTCGCGGATCGTCAGGAAAGCGCCATCGAGATTGGTGGCCATCATGTTGCGCCAGAAGGCCATGTCGGTCTTGTGCAGGGCCTTGCCCTCGGCGATGCCCGCGTTGGGGATGCAGATCTGCACCGGGCCGCGCGCCGCGACGGCGGCGGCGATGGTTGTCGTGACATCCGCCTCGTCGCGCACGTCCATCGCCATGCCGGTGATGCCGTCGCCCGCAACCGCGTCCAGCACCTCCTGCCGTCTGCCGGTGATGGTGACGGCGGCGCCCCTGGCCGCGAGGTCGCGGGCGATGGCCAGACCGATCCCGGTGCCGCCGCCGGTGATGAAAGCGTGTTTGCCCTGCAGTGTCATCTTGTTCTCCTGTTCTGCGTGACGCACCTTAGGGGCAGGTGCAGCAGGGAGGAAACCACCGATGTCGGCTTGGCGCGATACCGGCGATATGACGGCACGTCAGATGCTGGACATCCCGCCGGTCTGGCTGGTGGGGTTTGTGATGCTGGTCCGGTTGCAGGTGCATCTGTTGCCGCAGCTGACCTATGAGATTGGTGCGGCGCGTCTTCTGGGGGCGGTTCTTGTCGTGCTGGGTGTGGGGCTGACGCTGTGGACGGTCGCGGTGTTCCGGGCGCATCGGACCAGCGTGGTGCCGCATCAGACACCGCAGCGCATCATCACCACCGGTCCTTTTGCGCGCAGCCGCAATCCGATCTATCTGGCGGACGTCCTGATGCTGACCGGTGCCGTGCTGTGGTGGGGGGCCTGGCCGTCTGTGGTGCTGATTCCCGTCTTTGCCTGGAGTCTCACGCGACGCTTTATTGCGCCCGAAGAGGCGCGGATGAAACAAAGTTTCGGCCCCGATTTCGCCGCCTTTGCGCAAAAAACGCCACGTTGGTTCTGAAATTTCGCTGTCACAGCGGGTTTTACGCGCTGCTGCGCTTGTAGCTGGCGGACCATCGCGGTACTTCCTTCGGACGCAGGGGGCGGGCCTTTGGGCCCTGCTCCTCATCCGGTGAAAAAATATGGGGGACGACCGCGTGAAGATCGGAACGCCGAAAGAGATTTTCGAGGGAGAGAACCGCGTCGCGATGACGCCTGACTCCGCCATCCAGCTGCAAAAGCTGGGCCATGAGTGTGTGATCGAGACAGGCGCGGGTGCTGCCGCCGGTTTTGCCGACAGCGATTACAAGGAGGCGGGCGTCGAGGTGGTGAAAACCGCCGCGGCCCTTTGGAAAGCCGCGGACGTGGTCGCCAAGGTGCGGGTGCCCGACGCGGAGGAGATGAAGAAACTGCGCGAAGGGCAGACGCTGATTTCCTTCTTCAGCCCCGTCGCGGACGAGGCCAAGATGAAGGCCGCCGCCGACAAGGGTGCCACTGTCGTCGCAATGGAGATGATCCCGCGCATTTCACGTGCGCAGAAGATGGACGCGCTGTCGTCCATGGCCAACATCGCAGGCTACCGCGCCGTGATCGAGGCAAGCAACAATTTCGGCCGGTTCTTCACCGGTCAGATCACCGCGGCGGGCAAGGTGCCCCCGGCCAAGGTTCTGGTTGTCGGTGCGGGCGTTGCCGGGCTGGCCGCGATCGGTACGTCGACCTCGCTGGGTGCGATCACCTATGCCTTCGACGTGCGCCCCGAAGTGGCCGAGCAGGTCGAATCGATGGGCGCGCAGTTCGTCTACCTCGATTTCGAGGAAGAGCAGAAGGACGGCGCGGAGACGGGCGGCTATGCCTCTGTTTCCTCGCCCGAATTCCGCGAGGCGCAGCTTGCCAAGTTCCGCGAGCTGGCCCCGGAGATGGACATCGTGATCACCACCGCGCTGATCCCCAACCGCGAGGCACCCGAGCTTTGGACCGAGGACATGGTCAAGGCGATGAAGCCCGGTTCGGTCATCGTCGATCTGGCGGCGGAAAAGGGCGGCAACTGCAAGCTGACCGTGATGGATGAAAAGATCGTCACGGACAACGGCGTGACCATCATCGGTTACACCGATTTCCCCAGCCGGATGGCGACCCAGGCCTCGACGCTTTACGCCACCAACATCCGGCACCTGATGACGGACCTCACGCCGCAAAAAGACGGTGTGGTCAATCACAACATGGACGACGATGTCATTCGCGGTGCCACGATTGCGCACAGCAAGGCCGTCACCTTTCCGCCGCCCAAGCCCAAGGTGGCCGCCATTGCGGCGCAGAAGAAAAAGCCCGCGGTCAAGGAACTGACGGCTGAGGAAAAGCGCGCAGCCGAAGTGGCCGCCTTCAAGCAGCAGACCAGAAATCAGGTCGTTCTGCTGGTTGTGGGTGCGGCGCTGTTGCTGGGTGTGGGCCTTGTCGCCCCGGCCAGCTTCATGCAGCACTTCATCGTCTTCGTGCTGGCGGTCTTTGTCGGCTTCCAGGTCATCTGGGGCGTGGCGCACAGCCTGCACACGCCGTTGATGGCGGTGACCAACGCGATCTCGTCGATCATCGTTCTGGGGGCGCTGATGCAGATCGGTTCAAGCTCCTTCATCGTGGTTGTTCTTGCTGCCCTGTCGGTCTTCATGTGTGGGATCAACATCTTCGGTGGCTTCCTCGTGACACGGCGGATGCTCGCCATGTTCCAGAAATCTTAAAGAGGAGCGCGGATCATGGATTTTGGTTTCACAACTGCGGCCTACGTCGTGTCGGCCATTCTTTTCATCCTGTCGCTTGGCGGATTGTCCGGACAGGAAAGCGCAAAACGCGCCGTTTGGTACGGCATCGCCGGTATGGCGCTGGCCGTTGCGGCCACGCTGATCGGTCCCGGGTCGGGCTATTGGCTCTTGTCGCTGATCCTGATCGCGGGGGGCGGTGCCGTCGGGTACCAGCTGGCCACCCGCGTGCAGATGACGCAGATGCCGGAACTTGTCGCGGCGATGCATTCGCTGGTCGGTCTGGCGGCGATCTTCGTGGGTCTGAACGCGCATTTCCAGATCGGATATGTGCAGGAGACGCTGCTGAACCCCAACTTCGACGTCTCGCAATTCGGCACCTTCGCGGCTCTGATCGCCAAGAAATCATATGTCGAGATCAACATCCTGCGGGTCGAACTGTTTCTGGGCGTCTTCATCGGTGCGGTCACCTTCACCGGGTCCGTCATTGCCTATGGCAAGCTGGCGGGGCGGGTGAACACGGCTGCTGAAAAGCTGCCCGGCGGTCACTTGCTGAACGCAGGGGCGGCGGCGATTTCGGCGGTCTGTCTGATCTGGTACTTCAACACCGGCGGCTTCTTCCCGCTGTTCCTGATGACGCTGCTGGCGCTTTTCATCGGCTATCACCTGATCATGGGCATCGGCGGCGCGGACATGCCCGTCGTGGTGTCGATGCTGAACAGCTATTCCGGCTGGGCGGCGGCGGCGATCGGTTTCTCGCTTGGCAACGATCTGCTGATCGTGGTCGGTGCACTGGTGGGCTCCTCCGGTGCGATCCTGTCCTACATCATGTGCAAGGCGATGAACCGGTCCTTCGTGTCGGTCATTCTGGGCGGCTTTGGTGGTCCTGCGGGCGAGCAGATGGCCGTCGAGGGCGAGCAGGTGGCGATCGAGGCCGATGGCGTCGCTGCGGCCCTGAACGAAGCGGATTCCGTCATCATCATTCCGGGCTACGGCATGGCGGTGGCGCAGGCGCAGGGTGCGGTGAGCGAGTTGGTCAAGAAGCTGCGCGCCAAGGGCAAGAACGTGCGTTTCGCCATTCACCCCGTTGCGGGGCGTCTGCCCGGTCACATGAACGTGCTCCTGGCCGAGGCCAAGGTGCCCTATGACATCGTGATGGAGATGGACGAGATCAACGATGATTTCCCGTCCACCGACGTGGCCATCGTGATCGGGTCCAATGACATCGTGAACCCCGCCGCACAGGACGATCCGAACTCGCCCATCGCCGGGATGCCGGTGCTGGAGTGCTGGAAGGCCAAGCAGGTGTTCGTGTCCAAGCGCGGGCAGGGCACCGGCTACTCGGGTATCGAGAACCCGCTGTTCTTCAAGGAGAACACGCGGATGTTCTACGGCGATGCCAAGGCGTCGCTGGACAAGCTTTTGCCGATGATCGACTGACCCTTTCAAGGCAAGGAGATCGGGCCGAAACCTTGCAAGGGTCCGGTCCCGGCGCAAAACGCTCCGCCTGAAAAGGCGGGGCGTTTTGCGTTTCGCGGGCCTGTCAGTCACGATGCGTGAAGTGTCGGGCCTGCGATTGACGCAGGCGGCGCGCCGTTTCACGCAAAGACGCTGGCGCGGCGGGACGGGGTCTGATGAGAGGGGGGCAATCGCTTACCTCATTCAAAGGACGTCGAACATGACACAATTTCTCACAGGTGCGCCGGTCTGGGTCTGGCCTCTTTTGCTGCTGCTGATCCTTGTCGGATTGCGGGCGCGGCAGGCGCGGAGCGTGCCGGTTGTCCTGATCTATCTGTTGCCGCTTCTGGGCCTTCTGGCGCTGCGGTCCACCGCTGCGCTGCCTGCGGACAACTGGATCTGGCTGGTGTTCGGGGGCGGCTATGCCGCAGGCGTCTGGGCAGGGCATCACCTGCAGGCCCGCTGGGTGCGGGCGCGCGAGGGCGCAAGGGTCAGGCTGGCGGGCGAAAACCTGACGCTTGTGGTGATGATGGTGATCTTCTGGGCCAATTTTGCCGGTGGTGTTCTGCGGGAAGTGGCACCGGCGGTCTATGGCATGGCGGCATTTCAGGTGATCCTTGTCCTGCTGGTGGCCGCCTCTGCGGGGAGTTTTGCGGGAAGGGCGCTGCGCGTCTGGCGCGGGGTCTGAGGGCCACGGGAGTGACGGCATACTATTGTACGCCATTAACGCATTGAAATATATAAAACATTTGAAAAGTCGACGGCTGCGTCCTATGTAGGGTGGAAGACAGAGCAGGAATGCAGCAATGGCCCCGATCAAAGACTATCCTCAGCGGTATGCCCTGACAGGCGAATTGCACGCGCGGCCGTTTCCGTCGCTCAAGGCCCCGTCGACGGCGGTGTTTCTGGGGATCAAGCAGCCCGACGATGCGGCCAACCGGGACAAATCCGCCGATCTGGCGCATCTGATCGCGCTTCTGGACCACTACGGCGCGCCGCGCCCGGATGCCAATGCCACGCATTACTACGGCGAGATGGGGAAATACTGGCTCAAGTGGGAGCAGCATACGGAACTGGTGACCTACACCGTCTTTCGCGATGACATGGGCGAACGGGCGTTCGACCCGTCCGAATTCGACGTCTTTCCCGATTACTGGCTGAGCGACGCGCCCGGCGGGCGGATCACCTCGGCACTGCTGCGGCTGATGCCCCGGCCCGACACCGACGAAGAGATCGAGGCCAGACTTGCGGACTGGTTCGTGCCGGAAAGCCTTGCCGTCGCGTCGGTGCTGGAGGACGCTGCGGTGATCGCCTCGGACTTCCGGATCGATTCAGCGGGTCATCTGCGCATCGCTGTCTTCAAGGATGCCAAGACCGGCGACCGGCGCACGGGCCGGATCGTCCAGCGGCTGTGCGAGATAGAGACCTACAAATCCGCGTCGATGCTGGGCTTTTCGATGGTGCGCTGGATGGCGCCGCAGCTGAACGATCTGGATACCAAGCTGGAAGAGCTGATGGCGCAGATGCGCGGGCCGGGGGCGAAGGCAGAGGACACGCTGCACGCGCTTCTGGACATCTCGGTCGAGCTGGAAACGCTGGCGGTCAAGACCGCGTTCCGCTTTGGCGCGACGGGGGCGTACCGTGCCATTGTCGGTCAGCGGATCGAGGCGTTGCGCGAGGAGCGGTTCATGAGCCGTCAGGGTTTTGCCGAATTCATGATGCGCCGCTACGAGCCTGCGATGCGCACGGTGGAATCAAGCGAGAACCGGCTGAAGACCCTGTCGGCGCGGGCGATCCGGGCGTCGGAGTTGCTGCGCACACGCGTCGATGTGGAACGCTCTGCGCAGAATCAGGATATCCTTGCCAGCATGGACAAACGCGCCGATCTGCAATTGCGGCTGCAAAAGACGGTCGAGGGGTTGTCGGTGGTCGCGATCAGCTATTACGCGGTCTCGCTGGCGGGCTATCTGCTTTATCCGGTGGCGGATGCCTTTGACGTCAACAAAGGCACCCTGCTGGCGCTGGTCACTCTGCCGGTAGTGGGTGCCGTGTGGTGGATGGTGCGTCGGTTGCGGAAGCACCTTGGCTGAGCAGCGCCTGTGTGACCTTGGCCCCGACGGCGATCATCACGATGGCGAGGAGTGCGGCGACGGACAGGGTCGGCACACCGGACAGTCCTGCGCCCAGCGTACAGCCCCCGGCCAGCACACCGCCCACACCCATCAGCGCCGCACCCGAGGCATAACGACCGGTCTGGCGAGGTGTCTCGAAGCTTTGCCACTGGAAACCACCGAAGATCAGACTGGACGCAAAGGCACCGATGATCACGCCGCCCAGAAGGCCCGTGCCGAAGCCCGCAGAGATCGAGGTGCTGGCGATGCCCCAGAAGAGCGTTTCGGCAGCAGGAGAGGTGAAGGACAGGCTTTCCATCGCGACGGGATCGAAGTCGTCATAAAGAACGTATCCCGTGCCGACCCAGGCGAGCGGGGCCAGCAGGCCGATGAGGACGGCAAGGCCCAGCATGACGGGGCTGTTGCCGGACCGGAAGGCAAGGGCGAGGGCCGCCAGCGCGATCACGGCGCTCCACAGCAGCGCACCGCCGGGCAGGGCGGCGAGGGAGATGTTCTCGCCCAGATCGACGGTCACGGAGCCGAGCACAGTGCGCAAGGGTGCCAGCACCCCCTTGAGCGTCATATGGGCCACCACGGCGAAGATCAGGAGGACAACAGCGGCGCGCAGGTTGCCGGAGCCGGTGAGCACGGTCAGCCGCGAAACACAGCCGCGCGTCAGCACCATGCCTGCCCCGAAAAGAAGCCCGCCGACGGCGATGGCCAGCACGGGCAGATCGGAGATCATGAAGCGGTGATCGGCGAAGGTGATCAACCCTGCGGCGACAGCGGCCTGGGTGCCGACCACGGCGACTGCAAGGGCGGTGAACCAGACGCCAGCGGCGGCGCGGCGGTCCTCGCCCACCAGGGCGCGGCGGAAGCAGAATTTGGTGATCTGCGCCAGGACACCGAAGAGGACGCCGATGATCAGCGCAAAATAGACGGCGGCCTGCGGCGCTGTCAGGTTTTCAAAACCGAAGGATTCGTACATTTTTTGCCTCCCCGTGGAACATCCGTTTCATTTGGAGCGGTGGGATGGGGGTATCAAGGGCAATTGAGGGGATCCAATGGCGCCGCAACCGGGAAAAAGTTCCGATCCGGCGGAATTTTCGAAACGTCCGTCCTGGCCCGATTGGTTGAAGGCAAACCGCTGATCTGCGGGACGCGGGGGGCCGGTGCGTCGATCCTTATTTGCGCCAAGGGTGGGCCGGAGCCCCACCTTACGTCAGGCGGGCATATTGCCCACCTGGCGGTTTACCGTCCGCGGATCCGGGGATCGAGCGCGTCGCGCAGACCATCGCCGAGGTAATTCACGCTCAGCACCGTGAGCGAGATGGCGATACCGGGCAACAGCACACGTTCGGGGAAGTCCTGCATCCGCTGCACCGCGTCTGCCAGCAGCTTGCCCCAGGTGGGGTAGTCCGACGGGAAGCCGACGCCAAGGAAGCTGAGCGCGCTTTCGGTGATGATCGCGGTGGCGAGGCCCAGCGTGGCCGACACCATGATCGGAGAGATCACGTTGGGCAGCAGATGGCGGCGGATGATCTTGCCGCTGGTGGTGCCGATGGAGCGGGCGGCGAGGATGAATTCGCGTTCCTTGAGCGCAAGGATGTCGCCCCGCACGATCCGCGCGGTCTGCATCCAGGAGGTCAGGCCGATGATCCCGACAATCAGGATGAACATGCCGCCTTCGGGGCCGAAGCTGGCATTCAGCGGCTGGCGGAACAGGGTCACGGCCAGCAGGGTCAGGGGCAGGATCGGCAAGGACAGCACCAGATCGGTGAAGCGCATCAGCAGGAAGTCGAGCCGCTTGAAGTAGCCCGACAGCACCCCGATGGCCGTGCCGATCAGCAGCGCCAGCGCCATGGCGAGCCAGCCCACGGCCATCGACACGCGGCCGCCTGCGATCATCTGCGCCAGAATATCCCGGCCCAGCTGGTCGGTGCCGAAGGGATGCGCCCAGCCCGCCTTGCCGCTTTCGGCCAGCGTCTCATCCCAGAGCAGGTTGTAGACCGGACGCCAGTCCTTGTTGCGGATGTCGAGCGCCTTGGGATCCACGTCCCAGAGCCAGGGGCCGAAAACAACGCCCAGCGTGATGAACAGCAGGAACCCACCGCCAAAGAGCGCGCCCTTGTGTTTGCGGAACTGGTCCCAGACGTCTCTCCACTGGCTGCGCGGCGGCTTGGCGGGTTCCTTGTCGACCAGCGCGCCATACACCTCGATGTCGGCTTCGATCGGGGATGCGGGAATGGCCTGTTCAGTCATAGCGGATCCTTGGGTCGAGAAGTCCGTAGAGGACATCGGCGATCAGGTTGAAGAGCACGATCAGGATCGCGAAGATGAAGGTCAGCGTCATCACCATCGGCAGGTCGTTGGCGAACAGGGCGGTCAGCAGAAGCTGTCCGATGCCGTTCACCTTGAACACGTTTTCGGTGATGATGGCACCGCCGAAGATCGCGGGCATCCCCAGCGCGATGACGGTGACCACCGGGATCATCGAGTTGCGCAGGACGTGGACCATGACAACAACGCCTTCGCGCAGACCCTTGGCGCGGGCGGTGCGCACGTAATCCTGATTGAGGTTGTCCAGCATCGCACCGCGCATGTAGCGGCTGATCTGCGCGGTGGTTTGCAGCGCCAGCACCATCACGGGCATGATCATCTGAAAGAACTGCACCTTGAAGCTTTCCCAGTCGGTCACGACATGGGTGGTGTCATAGATCGACGGCAGCCAGCCCAGATAGACCGAGAAGATCACGATCAGCAGGGGGCCGGTGAAGAAGGGCGGGATCGAAAAGCCGACCATGGTCACAAACGTACCGGCCTGATCGAAGACGGAATAGTGACGATAGGCCGAATAGATCCCGATGGGGATCGCGATGACGATGCCGACGACATAGGACAGTCCCACGACCCACAGTGTCTGCGGCATCCGCTGCACGACGATGTCCATCACGGGCGAACGGGTCTGCCAGGACAGGACACGCAGTTCGCCGTTGTAGAGCGATGTATCGGGCAACCAGCCGAACAGGAAACTGGAGTTGGTCAGGTAGTCGATGAATATCTTCGGTTCGATCCAGAAGAACTGGATCAGCCATTTGTAGTACTGGACGTACCAGGGCGCGCCAAGACCGAGCGCCTGGCGCATCTTCTCTTTCACTTCGGGCGGGACCGTGAGGGGCACCTGCGCCATCGGGTCTCCGGGGGCCAGTTGCAGCAGGCCGAAGATGATGAAACTGATGAACAAAAGCGTTGGGATCGAGAGGATCAACCGGCGGAAAGTGAAGGTCAGCATGGGTGGCCATCGCCTTTGCTAATCAGTCTGGGGGGGAGCGCACGGGCCGCGAAGAGGGGCGGGCCTTGTGCAAATGGATCGGGCGGGGCCGAAACCCCGCCCTCAATCCGTTACTCTTTGATGCGGTACCAGTCGGCCACGTTCCAAAGCTCGGAATCCCAGGTGTTCAGGACCACACCGCCAAGGGTGTTGGAGGCAGCGGAGACACGACCACGGTCGACCAGCGGCACGATTGTCATCGTGTCCTTGGTGATGATCTCGTTCAGGCGCTTGGCGATTTCGCCGCGCTTGTCGAGCTCGCCGGTGCGGGACAGTTCGTCCAGCAGGGTGTCGTATTCTTCGTTGCAGAAGCGGTTGATGTTCTCACCCTGCCACTGGCTTTCGGGCCGTGGCTGGTTGCCGCAACGGTAGGCCGACAGGTACGCCTGCGGGTCGGTGCCGTCGAAGTTGTTGGCGTACATCTCGACGTCCGCATAGAACTTCTGGAAGGTGTCAGGCGAGCCTGGGTCACCGCCGAAGAACACGGAAGCATCCACGTTGCGCAGTTCGGTTTCGACACCGATCTGGCTCCACCAATCCTTGATCAGCGCCTGGAAGTCCTGACGGACGGCGTTGGTGGATGTCTGATAGAGCAGGGACAGTTTCTTGCCGTCCTTGTCGCGGATGCCGTCGCCGTCACTGTCGGTCCAGCCGGCTTCTTCGAGCAGCGCCTTGGCTCCGTCGAGATCCTGCGTCAGACACTCCGTGTTCTCGGAGGCATAGAGCGCCGGGGCAGGCACGAGGTTACAGGTCGGACGACCGGCCTGACCGTAGCCAACCTCGACCAGCAGTTCGCGGTCGATCGCCATGGAGAGCGCCTTGCGCACCTTGAAGTCCGACAGGATCGGGTGCGGATGCGCCACGGTGGAGCGCTCGCCTTCGGGCAGGTCCGGGGATGGATCGGTCAGGTTCATCTCGATCCGCTCGACCAATGTGCCGAATGCAGAGATCGGTGTGCCCTTGCCGGCTTCGGCCATCTTGGCCAGAACGTCGGGTGCCAGCTGCATGTTCCAGGCGTAGTCGTATTCGCCGGTTTCCATGACCGCACGACCGGCTGCAACCGCGTCACCGCCGCCCTTGAAGGTCAGCGTGGCGAAGGCAGGCTTGCTGGGATCGCGGAAGTTTTCGTTGGCTTCCATCGTGATCACGTCGTTGGGACGGAATTCGACGACCTTGAAGGGGCCGGTGCCGATGGGGTTGAAGTTGGCTTCGGTGCACTCAGGCGCCTTGGCACCCAGACAATCGGCAAATTGTGCCGCCTGAATGATGGGGGACTGGCCGCCCATGAATGGACCGTAGGGGTTTGGTTTCGGCTCCGAGAACGTCACCTTGACGGTCATGTCGTCGACGGCTTCGACATTCGCGACGCCGTCGAACTTGGAAGCCTGTGCGCAGCCGCCTTCGGGGTGCATGCAGTATTCAGCCGTAAAGACGAGATCGGCGGAGGTGACGGGCGTGCCGTCGGACCACTGCATCCCGTCCGCGATCTTCCAGGTGATCGACGTCAGGTCTTCGCTCACGCCGCCATTCTCGACTGTCGGGATTTCAGCGGCGAGGTAGGGCACCAGCGCGCCGGTTTCGTCGTAGCGGCCCATTGGTTCCAGCACGAGGGAAGCCGATTCGAGGTCTTTCGTACCACCGGACAGATAGGGGTTCAGGATCGAGGGGGCCTGCCAATAGATGATCTTGACCTCACCGTCGCGGCCGCGCTCGCCTTCGTGGCCGGCGGCCATGGCCATCGGGGCAAATGCGGTTGTCGCAATCGCACCCATCAAAAGGGTTCTTAGTTTCATAAATACTCTCCATGTTGGACACCATTGGCGGCGCCACGTTTTGGGACGGATGCACACCGTCCGGTTGGCTCGCTCCGGGGAAGGTTTAAGAACGTGCGCTAACCCGACGTAAAGCCGCGACAAAGCGCCGATCCTTTTGCGTGTCCCCAGAACGCATGGCCGTCATACCATCAGGTTTTGCCAGAAATGCAAGTCTTCTCATGTGACAGGACGGAATTGAGGGGGCAAAGCGGCGCGTGGCGTTTGACCTGTCAGCGCAATCCTCTTAGCGTCGATCCCAAGGCGCTGCCAAAAGCCAGCCGGGGAATTCAGGGGATTTTATGCTCGACCAGACCAATGCCGCACCAATTGCGCAAATTCAGGGCCTTCGCGTTGAATTTCAGACCAAAGATGGCCCGGTTGTCGGGGTCGAGGATGTCAGTTTCGACATCAACCCCGGCGAAACCGTCTGCGTGGTGGGCGAATCCGGTTCCGGCAAATCGGTGTCTTCTTTGTCGCTGATGCGGTTGGTGGAATACGGCGGTGGCGAAATATCGGGCGGGCGCCTGCTTTTTGATCGCTCGAACGGGGATCAGATTGATCTGGCCAAGACCGCGACCTCCGACATGCGCCGGATCCGGGGCAACGAGATCGGGATGATCTTTCAGGAGCCGATGACGGCGCTGAACCCGGTCTTTACCGTCGGCAGGCAGCTTACCGAAGGGCTGCGCCTGCACAAGAACATGAGCAAGCGCCAGGCCGAGGCGCGGGCGCTGGAATTGATGAAACAGGTGCGCATCCCGGAACCCGAACGGCGTCTGAAGCAGTATCCGCACGAATTGTCCGGCGGGATGCGCCAACGGGTGGTGATCGCGATGGCACTGGCCTGCGAGCCACGGCTCTTGATCGCGGACGAACCGACAACCGCGCTGGATGTGACGATCCAGGCGGAAATCCTTGCGCTGATGGACCGTCTGAAACGCGAGACCGGGACGGCGGTGATGTTCATCACCCACGACATGGCCGTGGTGGCGCAGATGGCCGACCGCGTGGTCGTGATGTACCGCGGCAGAAAGGTCGAGGAAGGCACCGTCGAGGAGATCTTCGAGAACCCCCAGCACGGCTATACCAAGGCGTTGCTGGCCGCCGTACCGAAGCTGGGCGAGATGACGGGCAAGAAGTATCCCGAACCGATGAAGCTTTTGGGCACCAAGGACAATGAGATCGTCCCGATCGAGGGCACCGAAGAGGTGCTGCTGACGGTGAGAAACCTGACCACGCGCTTTCCGGTCAAGGGCGGATTTTTCCGGCGGACGGTGGCGAATGTACATGCGGTCGAGGATCTGTCGTTCACCATCAACAAGGGCCAGACCCTGAGCCTTGTGGGGGAATCGGGCTGCGGCAAATCCACCGCCGGGCGGTCGATCCTGCGGCTGGTGGAACCCTTGTCGGGAGAGATCAACCTGGGCGGCAAGGACATCATGGCGCTGAACCAGCGTGATCTGCGCACCGCGCGGCTCGACATGCAGATGATCTTTCAGGATCCTTTCGCGTCCCTGAACCCGCAGATGCAGCTGGCCGATCAGGTGGCCGAACCGATCCACAATTTCGGCACGCTCAGGGGCAAGGCCGTGAGGGACCGGGTCGAGATGTTGTTCGACCGGGTGGAACTGCCGCGCAGTTTCATGCGTCGCTTTCCGCACGAGTTGTCCGGCGGGCAGCGTCAAAGGGTGGCGATTGCCCGTGCGCTGGCGCTGAACCCCAAGCTGATCATCGCGGACGAGGCGGTATCGGCGCTGGATGTGTCGGTACAGGCGCAGGTGCTGAACCTGATGATGGAACTGCAAAAGGACATGAGCCTGAGTTTTCTGTTCATCAGCCACGACATGGCCGTTGTGGAACGGGTCAGCCATTACGTCGGGGTGATGTATCTGGGCCGGATCGTCGAGATCGGCACCCGCCAGCAGGTGTTCGAGAATCCGCTGCACAGCTATACGCAGGCCTTGATGAAAGCGGTCCCCATCGCCGATCCGCGCAAGCGCAAGGACGAGAAAGACCTGAACTTCAAGCCGATCCCGTCGCCCATCCATTCGTCCCGCTACACCGCTGCACCCTCTGAATACGTCGAGGTGCATCCGGGCCATCATCTGCTGATCACCGACAGCGGGTATTGAAGCCATGGCCGATGGCCGCAAGGTGGCGCTGGTGACGGGCGGGGCGCGGGGCATTGGCCGCGTGATCGCGGCTGACCTGGCACGCGATCATGATCTGGCGATCACCTTTCACCGCACCGCGCCGCAGGATTTGCCCGAAGGCGCACTGGCGGTTGCGGCAGAGCTGTCAGAGCCGGAGGCGCCTGCGCGTGTCGTTCAGGCGGTGATCGACCGCTTCGGGCGGCTGGATGTGATCGTGAACAATGCGGGCGTGATCGGAATGTCGGCTGCCGAGGATTACGCGCATGAGACCTTGCGCAACATGCTGGATGTGAATGTGCTGGCACCGCACGGAGTACTGGCGGCGGCCTTGCCCTATCTCGGTGAGGGGGCCGCGATCGTCAATATTTCGTCTGTCAACGCGATCCTGCCGCCAAAGGGTGCGGCGATGTACGGGGCGAGCAAGGCGGCACTTGACCTGTGGACCCGCGCGATGGCCAAGGAATTGGGGCCGCGCGGCATTCGCGTCAACGCTGTCGCGCCGGGCGCCGTCAACATCGCGGAAGAGCCCCGCGATGCCGAACTGACGCAGATCTTCGTCGATATGACGGCGCTGGGGCGTCTTGCCACGGCGCAGGACATTGCAGAAGCCGTCCGCTTTCTGGCAGGACAGGCAGCAGGCAGCATCACAGGCGAAGTGCTGACCGTATCTGGAGGATACCGGCTATGACCACAAGACTGACCCCCTTTGAGTTGATGGAGAAGCTGATCAGCTTTCCCACCGTCAGCCGCGATACCAATATCCCGCTGGTCGACTGGGTGGCTGATTATCTGGCCAGCCACGGGATCGACTCGCACCGCTACATCGACCCCGAGCAACCCAAGCACGCGCTCTTTGCCCATGTCGGACCCTGGGAGGAAGGCGCGCTGGTGCTGTCGGGGCATACGGATGTGGTGCCGGTCGATGGCCAGCCCTGGGATACGGATCCTTTCAGCGTGGTCGAGAAGGACGGCAAATACTACGGGCGCGGCACCTGTGACATGAAGGGGTTCGACGGTCTGGCGATCTGGGCGCTGGTCGAGGCGAAATACGCCAATGTGAAGCGGCCCCTGCAGATCGCGCTCAGCTTTGACGAGGAGGTCGGCTGCACCGGCGCGCCGCCGATGATCAAGGCGATGCAGCCGGTGCTGCCCAAGGGGTCGGCCGCGATCATCGGGGAACCATCGACCATGCAGGCCGTCACGGGCCACAAGGGCGGCATCGGGTTCAACACCCATGTCATCGGCTTCGAGGTGCATTCCTCGCTGCTGCACACGGGGGTCAACGCGATCATGGCCGGGGCCAAGCTGATCGAATGGGCCAACGAGATGAACACCGAAAACATGGAAGCCAGACCCACCGAGCTGGCGGCGATGTTCGATCCGCCCTTCACCACGGTCCATGTGGGCATGATCGAGGGCGGCACGGCGCATAACATCACCGCCAAGGACTGCAAGTTCGCAATGGATTTCCGCGTGGTGCCGGGGGAGGACAAGGACGTCTGGGCCGAGGCCTATCTGGCCAAGGTGCGGGAAGTCGAGGAGCAGATGCAGGCGGTCGTCCCGGAGACGCGCATCGACATTGCGCCGCGCTTTGACGTGCCTGCGTTGCAACCCGAGGACGGCGGTGCGGCGGAGACCTTCGTGCGCCAGATCACGGGCGACAATGCGAGCCACAAGGTCAGCTACGGCACCGAGGCAGGGCAGTTTCAGGAAGCGGGTTATTCCGCCGTGATCTGCGGTCCCGGCGACATTGCGCAGGCGCATCAGCCCAATGAATACATCGAGGTGGCGCAATTCGAGGCGGGCCATGATTTCATGCGCAAGCTGGTCGGGCGGCTGAGCCAGTAGGCAGGGGTGGACAGGATGTCCCTGTTGCAGAATGCGCTGGACCTTCGCGGCATGGGACCAGATTGAGTGCAGCCGTTTCCGATTTCCGAAGCCTCGCCCGTGACCTACGGCGGTCCGCTGCCCGCAGCGGCCGATGTGGTCGTGATCGGGGGCGGGGTGATCGGGGTCTGCACCGCGCTCTATCTTGCGCAGGGCGGACATTCGGTGGCCTTGCTGGAAAAGGGCCGCATCGCCGGAGAACAATCCTCGCGCAACTGGGGCTGGATCCGCCAGCAGGGGCGCGATCTGGCGGAACTGCCGATCATGGTGGAGGCGATCCAGCGCTGGAAAGAGCTGGCCGGTCAGACGAACCTCGATTTCGGATTGCGCCAGAACGGGGCGGCCTATCTTGCCAGATCGGACGCGCAGCTGGGCCGTTATGCCGCCTGGCGCGACAGCGCGCTGGACTGTGGTGTGGACACCAGAATTTTGAGCGCTGCGCAGACTGCGGCGATGTTTCCGGGCATGGCCTACCAGCCAGCCGGCGCGATGGTGACCCCGACCGACATGCAGGCCGAGCCCTGGCTTGCCGTGCCCGCGCTGGCGGGAATCGCCACCCGTGCCGGTGTGCGGATCGTCGAGGACTGTGCCGTGCGCAGGCTTGATCTGGCGGCAGGCCGGGTGGCGGGGGTGGTTACGGAACGCGGACGGATCAGCGCGCCCGGCGTCGTGCTGGCGGGCGGGGCCTGGTCCGCCCTTTTCCTGCGCAATCACGGCGTGTCCCTGCCGCAACTCTCGGTGCGCGAGAATGTGGTGGCGACAGCGCCCTTGCCCGAGGTCTGCAAGGGCGGCGCGAAAAGCCAGCGGATCGCCTTCAGACGGCGGGCCGACGGGGGCTATACCCTTGCGGCTTCCGGTGTGGCGGAACTGTTCATCGGGCCGGATGCCTTCCGCGCCTTGCCCCGCTATCTGCCGCAACTGCGCGCGGATCCCTTCGGCCAGACCTATCTGCCTGCCGCCCCGGCAGGGTTTCCCGATGCCTGGGGCACGGCGCGGCGCTGGTCCGGGGATGCTCCTTCTCCGTTCGAGCGGATGCGGGTGCTGGACCCGGCACCCAACAAACGCCAGATCGCCCGCGTTCTGCGTGATTTCGCGGCACTCTATCCGGAGTTGCCAGAGATCAGGATCAAGACCGCCTGGGCGGGCATGATCGACACGATGCCCGATGTGGTCCCGGTGGTTGACCGCTGTGCCGCGATCCCCGGCCTGGTCGTCGGCACCGGCATGTCCGGTCACGGCTTTGGCATCGGTCCCGCGATGGGCCGGATACTCGCCGCTCTGGTCACCGGGGATGAGACAGGTCATGATCTGACACGTTTCCGCATGGGGCGCTTTTCGGACGGCAGTCCGATCCGCCTTGGCCCCGCACTTTGAAGTCAGGATAGCATCATGCCCATCAAGAACCGTTTCGCCGAAACCCACGCCGAGATCACCGCCTGGCGGCGTCACCTGCACCAGTATCCCGAATTGCAGTTCGACGTGCATGAAACCGCGAAATTCGTGGAGGAAAAGCTGCGGTCCTTCGGGATCACCGACATCACCACCGGCATCGGCCAGACCGGCGTGGTGGCGGTGATCGAGGGCAAGACCAACACTTCGGGCCGTGCGGTGGGGTTGCGGGCAGATATGGACGCGCTGCCGATCATGGAGGCCACGGGGCTGGAGTATGCATCGAAGGTGCCGGGCAAGATGCACGCCTGCGGCCATGACGGCCACACCGCCATGCTGCTGGGGGCGGCCCAGTATCTGGCCGAGACGCGGAATTTCGATGGCCGCGTCGTGCTGATCTTTCAGCCCGCAGAGGAAGGCGGCGGAGGCGGCAACGAGATGGTCAAGGATGGCTTGATGGAGCGCTGGTCCATCGACGAGGTCTACGGGATGCACAACATGCCGTTTTATCCCGTGGGCAAGTTCGCGATCCGCAAGGGGGCGCTGCTGGCCGCCGCCGACCAGTTCGACATCGTGATCGACGGGCAGGGTGGCCATGCGGCAGCCCCGCACGAGGCGGTCGATACCAATCTGGCCGCCGCGCATGTGGTGGTGGCGCTGCAAAGCATCGCCTCGCGCAATGTCGATCCGGTGAAGCAGGTGGTCGTGTCGGTCTGCACGTTGCGGTCCGACACCGACAGCCACAACGTGCTGCCCCAGACGGTCAAGCTGCGCGGCACGGTGCGGACGCTGGACGAGGATATCCGCGATCTGGCCGAGGCGCGGCTGCGCGATATCGTGACCCATACGGCAGCCGCCTATCAGTGCCGCGCCGAGATCGACTATCAGCGCGGCTATCCGGTGACGGTGAACCACGACACCGAAACGGAGTATGCGGCGGATGCGGCGGAGAAGGTCACCCCCGGCGTGGACCGCGACACGCCGCCGATCATGGCGGGCGAGGATTTCTCCTACATGCTCAACGCCCGCCCCGGTGCCTACATGATGATCGGCAACGGCGAGGAGGGCGCGACGGTCCACCACCCGATGTATGATTTCAACGACGAGGCGATCCCGGCGGGATGTTCGTGGTTTGCCGAAGTGGTGGAGACGCGGTTGAAGGCGGGGTAGGGAGGGTTTGTAGGTTTTGATGGGTGTTGGGTTCAGGCATACCTTGTTCAAACAGCGTATGACCTTGTGTCAGGGCGCATCGGTCATATGTCCGTCTGGTCAATCATGAATCAGTCTGGATAGGGAAGACGAGTGGCTCAAGAAACATGGGTGATATTCGCAATCGCCATTGCGATCGTTTGCTATCTTGCGTGGCGCACCTGGAGGTGAAGAACTGCGCAGTGATCGATAAGCAAGTTTTTTGCGGCGTCTGGCCTCTATTGGAAGGCTCATTTTCGAGTTGGGCTTCCTACTCAAGATATAGGCTCGGGCACCCCGTTTTGCCTTTTCATATCTCGACACGTTCAATTCAGGTCGTCTGAAAGCTGACATTGGCGCACTGGCAGCGAAAGCTCACCTCGTCCCGCATCGCAGACATCCATCTTCCCCGCCCTCCAAAGACTTGGAACATCTTGCCCGCTGACATAGGTGTAGCGGGACCGATACATCCAACCAAAGGACCGCCTCCATGCCCGTCAAGAACCGCTTTGCCGAACTGCACGATGACATCACCGCCTGGCGGCGTGATCTGCATGAACACCCCGAAATCCTGTTCGAGACGCATCGCACCTCTGCCACCGTGGCCGAAAAGCTGCGGGCCTTCGGCTGTGACGAGGTGGTCGAGGGGATCGGGCGTACCGGGGTTGTCGGGGTGATCAAGGGCAAGACGCAAGGCTCCGGCAAGGTGATCGGGCTGCGCGCGGACATGGATGCGCTGCCGATCCCCGAGCAGACCGGGCTGCCCTATGCGTCCAGGACGCCGAATGCGATGCATGCCTGCGGACATGACGGGCATACCGCCATGCTGCTGGGGGCGGCGCAGTATCTGGCGGAGACGCGGAATTTCGATGGAACCTGCGTGGTGATTTTCCAGCCTGCCGAAGAGGGCGGCGGCGGTGGCAAGGAGATGTGCGACGACGGGATGATGGACCGCTGGGGGATTCAGGAAGTCTACGGGATGCACAACTGGCCGGGGATGCCCACGGGGACCTTCGGCATCCGGACGGGACCCTTCTTTGCCGCGACGGACCTCTTGAAGATCGAGGTCGAGGGGCTGGGCGGCCACGCGGCCAAGCCGCAGGAAACGATTGATACGATGGTCGTCACCGCACATATCATCACGGCCTTGCAGACCATCGTGAGCCGCAACGCAGACCCGATCGGCAATATCGTGGTCTCGATCACCTCGATCGAATCCTCGTCCAAGGCGTTCAACGTGATCCCGCAGCGGGTGAACCTGATGGGCACGGTGCGGACCCTGTCCAATGATCTGCGCGATCTGGCGGAAAAGCGCGTGACGGAGATTTGCGAAGGCATCGCCGCCACCTTCGGCGCAAAGGCGACGGTGGATTACAAGCGCAACTATCCGGTGATGGTGAACCACGAGGAACAGACCGAATTTGCCGCCGAAGTGGCGCGGGGCATTTCGGGGCAATGCGACGAGGCCCCGCTGGTGATGGGCGGCGAGGATTTCGCCTTCATGCTGGAAGAGCGTCCGGGTGCGTACATACTGGTCGGCAACGGCACGGAAGGCGCGATGGTGCATCACCCGCTTTACAACTTCAACGACGAGGCGATCCCGGCGGGATGTTCGTGGTGGGCGGGGATCGTGGAACAGCGGATGCCCGCGGCGTGACGCGCCATCTTTGCCGTCACGCAGGGCGCGGGCCGGGCTGTGAGTTGTAGGGGAAAGATGAAGCGGGGGTCAGGGCCGGATCAGCGGGCGGACAGAAGGCGGCGGTAGAGGGCGATCAGGTCTGACGCCTCGCGTTCAATGGAAAAATGCGCGAGGATGTGCGGTCGGCTGTGCGCGGACCACTCGGCCAGTTTTCCCTGTGTCGTGACCGCCGCCATGACGGCATCGGAGAGCGCGGGAATGTCATCGGGCTCGACCAGCGTGCCGGTCTGGCCTTCCACCACCAGCGCCTCGAAGGCACCGACGCGGGTGGCGACGACTGGTACGGCGCAGGCCATCGCCTCGATGGGGGTGAGACCGAAGCCTTCCCAGCGCTGGGGTGCGACGTAGAGGTCGAGCACGCGGTACCAGTCCGCCATGTCCTCCACCGGCACTTCGGGCAGGAAGAGGATACGCTCCGCCAGCCCTTCGGCGGCGGCGCGGTCTTTCAGGGATCGTTCGAACGCGCGGTGCGGGTCGGTGGCGCGGCCCATGACGAGGGCGTAGGCGTCTGGTGTGGCGTGCAGCACCGGGATCAGCGCCTCGACAAAGGCGTCGGTGCCTTTCTGGGCGCGGATGCGGCCGTAGCAGCCGATCAGCAGGCCATCGGGCAGACCAAGCTGCTGCCGCAGGGCGGCCCGGTCCGGGCGCGGGCGCGTAGGTGTCGGTGTCGATGCCGTGCATGATCACCTGGGCGGGTGCCTCCAGATAGGCGGCGGTGCGCTCGGACGTGGCGACGACGGCGTCCATGCGGCGGATCAGCCAGCGGGTGAGGCCCGATTGTTTGCGCTGGGACGCGGAGGTGAAGACGAGTTTCAGGCGTTTGGCCAGCAGGTATTTCAGCGCCAGCCCGCCGATCATCTCGACATTGCGGCGGGCGTGCCAGACGCGGGGGCCGTCGGGGCCGCTGCGGGGCATGGTCAGAAGTGACAGGAGCGGGATCTGCGGCACATGGGCCGGGATCACGGGGCCGGTGGCGGCGATGTCGATCTCGCGGGCCTGTACCGGGACCAGACGCATCACCGTGGCGGTGACACCCGACAGGCGTTTCTTGAAGTTGGGGGCGATGACCTGAACGGTGCGGGGATCGACGCGGCTCATGGGGCAAGCTCCAGCGCCCTGATCAGGCGGGTGGCGATGGTGTCAAGCCGGTCGGTCTGGCCTTCGGTGAACCGACGGGCCGCCTGGCGGGCCTTGTCGCGCAGGGCCTTGTCGTTCAGCAGGTCAGACACGCGCTGTGCCAGATCATCCGCGTCGGCGACCAGACGGGCGGCCCCTGCGGCCTCCATCTCTGCGTAGGTTTCGGCGAAATTGGCGACGTGGTTTCCCGACAGGACCGCGGCCCCGGCCTGTGCGACCTCGAAAGGATTGTGCCCGCCGACCGGTCTGAGCGAACCGCCCAGAAAGACCACGTCCGTCAGGGCGTACCACGTGCCCAGTTCACCCATCGTGTCGGCCAGAAACACCTGCGCGCCGGGGGCATCGCCGCGCGTGCGGCGCGTGAGGCTGAGGCCCGCTCCGGCGATGAGGTTCATCACCTCCTGACCGCGTTCGGTGTGGCGGGGCGCAAGGATCAGATGCAGGTCGGGGTGGGATTTGAGCAGACGCCTGTGCGCGGCCAGCACGGTCTTTTCCTCGCCCTCGTGGGTGGAGGACGCGACCCAGACGGGACGGTGGCGCAGGGAGGCCCGGGCTTCGAACAGCGCGTCCTCGTCGACGGGCAGGGGGTCTGACATGGACTTGATGTTGATCCCCCGTGCAACGCGGTCGGGTGGGGCGTGCATTTCGACCATGGCCTTTGCCATCGCGTCATTCTGGGTGAGGATGAGAGAGAAGACGTCGAGCAGGTAACGGGCAAGGGCGGGCCGCTTGCGCCATCCGGCGCGGGATTTTTCGGACAGGCGGGCGTTGACCAGGGCCAGCTTCGCCCCTGTCTCGAAGGTGCGGCGCAGCATCTGTGGCCAAAGCTCGCTTTCCACAAAGACCGCCGCATCGGGCCGCCAGTGTTTGAGAAAACGTTTGAGTGGTCCCGGGGCGTCCAGAGGGGCAAATTGATGCACGCAGCGCGGCGGCAGACGGTCGGCGACCAGCTTGGCCGAGGAGGCGGTGCCGGAGGTCAGCACGAAATGCGCGTCGGGCAGGGCGACGCCCATGCGGGTGATCAGGGCCAGCACCGACAGGCTTTCCCCGACGGAGGCGGCGTGAAACCAGATCAGCGGTACGCCCTGCTTGCGGGGTTCGGTCGCGTGGCCCAGCTTTTCATGCGCGCGCAGCACGGGGATACCCGCACGGCGCAGTTTGCGCACTTCGCTTCGGGCGAAAAAGGGGACCAGCAGCATGCTCGCCCCGACCCATGCGCGATAGAGAAAGGGCGCGGACACGGGGCCGCTCAGCCGCCGGTATGGCTCATGTGGCGGGGCATCTGGCCGTCCAGCCGCTGGCGTGAATAGTCAAAGTCATGGCCCTTGGGCTTGAGGGTGATGGCCGCGCGAATGGCCTCTTCCAGCGGTCCGTTTTCATCGGACGCCCGCAGGGGTGCGCGCAGGTCGGCCATGTCTTCCTGCCCCAGACAGAGGTAGAGTTCTCCGGTGCAGGTCAGGCGCACGCGGTTGCAGCTTTCGCAGAAATTATGGCTGAGTGGCGTGATGAAGCCGATCTTCTGGCCGGTTTCTTCCAGCCGCACATAGCGGGCAGGCCCGCCCGTGCGTTCGGCCAGATCGGTGACGGTGTAATGTTCGGCATAGCGGGCGCGCACGTCCTTGAGGGACCAGTACTGGCCCAGCCGGTCCTCGTTGCCCAGATCACCCATCGGCATGACCTCGATCCATGTAAGGTCCATGTCCCTCTCGGCGCACCATGCGGTGATTGCGGGCAATTCGTCTTCGTTGAAGCCCTTGAGTGCGACCGCATTGATCTTGACCCGGAGCCCCGCTTTTTGTGCGGCATCGACGCCGCGCAAGACCTGGGGCAGACGACCCCAGCGGGTGATCTCGGCGAATTTCGCCTCGTCCAATGTGTCGAGAGAGATGTTCACACGCCGCACGCCAGCGGCATAAAGCTGATCTGCGAAACGCTCCAGCTGGCTGCCGTTGGTGGTCAGCGTCAGTTCCTTGAGCGCGCCGCTTTCCAGATGCCGTGTCATGCCGTTGAAGAAGGTCATGATGTCGCGCCGCACCAGCGGTTCCCCCCCGGTGATGCGCAGCTTCTGCACGCCGAGGCCAACGAAGGTGGAACACATGCGGTCCAGTTCCTCCAGCGTGAGCAGTTCCTTCTTGGGCAGGAAGGTCATGTTTTCGGACATGCAGTAGACACAGCGGAAATCGCAGCGGTCCGTGACGGAGACGCGCAGATAGGTGATCGCGCGGGCGAAAGGGTCAATCAAAGGTGCATTCATGGCTGTATAGGTAATGGTCCGCCCAGACGCGGGCAAGCGGCATTTGGGAGATTGATGCGCGCAAGGCCAGCGTCTAGGGTTCGACACATAGAGACAAGGAGATATTTGATGAGACAGTTTACGATTGCGGTTGCGGTGCTGGCGTTTCTGGCAGGCTGTACGGAGCCGGAGGTGGCGGAGACGCCGCCAGAGGAAACGGGGCCGGAGATTGTGCCGCTGAACGTGCCGTTGGCGACGGAATGACGGCTTTTGTCAGGGTTTGAGGTGGGTATGCGTATGAAGCGGGTGGTGGTGATCGGGGTGACTGCGGGGCTCTTGTCCGGCTGTGCGGGGTTTGACCGCTTCGTGCCCGCCGGGATGCGGCGTGGCCCCGCCCCGGCGGAGGCGGCCCTGCCTGCCGCCACCCCGGTCGAGGCGGCGGTGCTGGCCCCTGCGACCGCCGCACCGCCACCACCGCCTGCCGCGCGGACGGCGGAGGCCCTGGATACGACCACGCCCGAGCAAAGGGCCGCTGCGGCAGCGCCCGCAGCCCCCGAGGCCAGCACGTCCGCTCTGGGCAGCACTGTTGTTTCTCTGGGCAGCCCGACGGAGCCGGGGTTGTGGTTGAAAACGCCTTTGGTCAAGGCCGAGGCGCAGGGGCGGGTGACCAATCCGGCCAACGGGAAGTCGTCTTTGGTGACGCTTATTCCGCTTGATGGTCCATCGACGGCGGGCAGCCGGATGTCATTGGCGGCCCTTCGTCTGATCGAGGCGTCCCTGACGGATCTGACCGAAGTTCAGGTTGCGCTTGAAGGGTAGGATGCTGAAGGACTGCACCTTGCCGCGGTGAGCTTGCGCAAGGTGCCCCCCTCAGGGTCCGCAGGATCAGGCCTGTTTGCGCAGGTGGCGCAGGGCTTCCTTGGCCGCGAAGGGGCGCATTGCCGCGCCGTGGGCCGCGACAAAGTCCTGCACACGGCCGGCATCGTGTTTCGACAGTTCGCGCAACCACCAGCCGATGGCCTTCTGAATGAACCACTGATGATCCGGCACCAGCGTTTCGATCCATCCCAGGATGCGGTCGCGTGCAGCCAGTTCGTCGGGCTTGGGGTGGTTCTGCTTGGTCCAGGGCAGGGTGCTGACCAGTGCGGCGCGGCGGGTCCACATGTGGTCTGATGCGATCCAGCTCTCGACCTCGTCCAGCCGGGACGGGTCCGCCACCAGCCGCTTCTGGCCTGCCATGCAGGCGTGATCGGCAATGGCCCAGCTGTCGAAATCGGGCGTCCATGAGGCAATCAAGGCCCATGCGCTGCTGTCATCGGGGCGGATGCGGGCCTGCGTCAGCAGTTTGGCCGCCGCCAGCCGTGCCTCGTAGATGTCGGTCTGCCACAGCTGATCCGCCAGCGTGACGCGCTCCTCCGTCTCAAGCTCCGACCGCCAGCCTTTGGTCAATGCGTCGATCTGCGGGTTGGTCAGGCCGAGATAAACGCGGTCGGCCTTGTGATACCTGCGCATCTCGGCGGCGCGGGCCGGAACGGCCTGCGCGGTCAGTTGCGCAAGGTAGGGTTCATGCATCAGACGTATCCGTGATATGCGTCGGCAGCCCGTCGATCGTCTGCTGGTTGCGCTCTTTCCAATAGGTGGCGATCCCTTCGGGCCCTTTGTCTTCGGCCCATGTCTTGAGGACATCGCGGGGGCCCTGATGTTCGAAAAACGGCACGGCAAAGCCGCAGGACGTCTGGAGCAGATCCACCGTCATGTCGTAGATCTGCCGCGCCCCGTCACTGGCGGGGAAATCGGCGTTCAGCGGGGCGAAATCCGCGTCGCGGGGGTGCAGGGTGCGGGCGGTGCCGTAGGCGCGCATGATCATCGGACGCGCCTCGAACCCGCACCACATCAGCGTCATGCGGTTGATGCGGGCAAGATGCGCGGCGGTTTCATTGCCCGATCCCGTCAGATTGCGCCAGATGATCCGGTTCGGCCCCAGAACGCGCAGACTGTCCATGCCCTTGGGCGAGATATTGACACGCCCCACGTCTGCCGCAGCTGCCGACAAAGAAGATGTGCTGCGCTTCGATGAACTGGCGGTGATCGTCGGTGATCCGGTCGAACTGCTTGGCCATATGCGGGCTTTCTTTGGCTTGGTCACTCCACCGTGACGGATTTGGCAAGGTTGCGGGGCTGGTCCACGTCCGTGCCTTTGGCGACCGCCGTGTGATAGGCCAAAAGCTGTGCGGGAATGGCGTAAAGGATAGGGGCCAGCGCATCGGCGATGCGGGGCATTTCGATGCTGGCCCAGACGCCGTGACTGGCCTCTGACAACCCCGCGCTGTCCGAGACGAGGATCACCTTGCCCTTGCGCGCCATCACTTCCTGCATGTTGCTGACCGTCTTGTCAAAAAGCGCGTCGCGGGGTGCAAAGACGACGACAGGCACCTCTTCGTCGACAAGCGCGATAGGGCCATGCTTGAGTTCGCCCGATGCATAAGCTTCGGCGTGTATGTAGCTGATTTCCTTCAACTTCAAAGCGCCCTCATGGGCCAGCGGGTACATCTGTCCGCGCCCCAGAAAAAGCACATCGCGGGCGCTGGACAGTTTCTGGGCCGCGTCACGCATGGCGTCGTTCTGCTCGAGCGCCGTGTTGATCACGGACGGCAATCCGCGCAGGGCGCTGATGTGATCGGCAAGGCCCGCATCGTCCAGCACGCCGCGCTGATGGGCGGCCTTCAGGACCAGCAGGAACAGCACCGTCAACTGGCAGGTGAAGGCCTTGGTCGACGCCACACCGACCTCGACACCTGCGTGGATCGGCAAGGCCAGATCGCTTTCGCGCGCGATGGAGGATTCCGGCACGTTGATCACCGACAGGATCGACTGCGCCTTGCCATCGCAATAGCGCAGTGCGGCCAGCGTATCGGCGGTTTCGCCGGACTGGCTGACAAACAGCGCCAGCGTGCGATCGGGGATCGGTGGTTCGCGGTAGCGGAATTCGGAGGCGACATCGACCTCGACGGGCAGGCGGGCGATCTGTTCGAACCAGTATTTCGCTGTCAGACAGGCGTAATACGCCGTGCCGCAGGCGACCATCGTGATCCGGTCGATCCCGGTGAAATCCAGTCCGGCCCCGGGCAGAATGATCTCTCCCTTCTCGCTGAGGTAATGCGAGATCGCCTGTCCGATCACGCCGGGCTGTTCCGCGATTTCCTTGGCCATGAAATGTTTGTAGCCGGCCTTGTCGATGCGGGTGGCGTCGACCTGGATCTGGCGGATGGCACGGTTGGCAAGGGTGCCGTTGGCATCCGTGACCTCCACCGACGTGCGGGTGATGACGGCGACATCGCCTTCCTCGAGATAGCTGATCCGGTCGGTCATGGGCGAAAGCGCGATGGCGTCGCTGCCGATGAACATCTCGCCGGTGCCATATCCGATCGCCAGTGGCGATCCCTTGCGGGCACCGATCATCAGATCGTCGTGCCCGTCGAACAGAAAGGCCAGCGCAAAGGCACCCTCAAGGCGGGCGAGCGCCTGTTTGGCGGCCCCGACCGGGTCAGCGCCAAGGTTCATGTAGTGGTGGGTCAGAAGGGCTACGGTTTCGGTGTCCGTTTCGGTGACGAATTGCACACCCGCCGCGGCAAGCTCGGCCCGCAGCTCGCGGAAGTTCTCGATGATCCCGTTGTGGACCACGGCAACCTTGCCCGCCTGATGCGGGTGCGCGTTGGTGACCGTTGGCGCACCGTGGGTGGCCCAGCGGGTGTGGCCGATGCCGGATTTGCCCGCGAGGGGTTCGTGGACCAAGAGGTCGCTCAGGTTGACCAGCTTGCCCACCGCTCGGCGGCGCTCCAGCTTGCCCTCGTTTACTGTCGCGATGCCAGCGCTGTCATAGCCGCGATATTCAAGGCGTTTCAGCGCCTCGACCAGAATGGGTGCCGCTTCGTGATCACCCAGTACACCAATAATCCCACACATTTTCAGCTGCCTCGCTGCTGTTTGGCCCGTCTTGCCTTTAACATTTCGAACATCTTTCGCGCCATGCCCGGCTTCTCGACCTGTGGCGCGCGGGCCAGCGCCAGCGCGTCCGGTTCCACGTCCGAGGTGATGACAGACCCGCTGCCGGTCATCGCCCCCGCGCCGATGGACACAGGGGCCACCAGCATGGTGCTGGACCCGATGAAGGCACCGGCGCCGATGTGCGTGTGATGCTTCATCACGCCGTCGTAGTTGCAGGTCACGGTGCCCGCACCCACATTTGCAGCAGCGCCGATGGTCGCGTCCCCGATGTAGCTGAGGTGGTTGACCTTGGCCCCGTCGCCGATCTGGGCATTCTTGATCTCGACAAAGTTGCCGATGCGGACGTGCTCGGCCAGTTCCGCGCCGGGGCGCAGGCGGGCGTAGGGGCCGACGATGGCACCGCGCGAGACATGGCAGCCTTCAAGATGCGAAAAGGCGCGGATCGTGGCACCGCTTTCCACGGTCACGCCGGGGCCAAAGACCACGTTCGGCTCGATCAGCGCATCGCGGCCGATCACCGTATCGCGCGCCAGAAAAACGGTTTCGGGCGCGGTCAGGGTGACGCCGTCTTCAAGCAGTTCGGCGCGGGCGCGGCGCTGGAAATCGGCTTCGGCCTTTGCCAGTTCCGCGCGGGAATTGATGCCGATGGTTTCCCATTCGTCGCAGGTGACCGCCGTTGCCGTCAGTCCGCGCGCGCGGGCAAGGCCCACGATATCCGTCAGGTAGTATTCTTCGGAGGCATTGTTGTTGTCCACCGCGTCGATCAGATCGAACAGGAGTTCAGCCTTGCAGGCAATCACACCCGAATTGCACAGGGTAATCATGCGCTCGTCTTCGGAGGCGTCCTTGTATTCGACGATCCGGTCCAGCTGCTGGCCGTCCATGACCAGACGACCATAGCGGGCAGGGTCCGCCGCCTCGAACCCCAATACGACCACGTCGTTCTGGGCCAGTGCCGCCAGCATGGCATCCAGCGTCTGCGGGCGGATAAAGGGTGTATCGCCGTAAAGGACAAGGGCGGTGCCATCAAAGCCGCTCAGCGCTGCACGGGCCTGCGCGACCGCGTGCGCGGTGCCCAGTTGCTCGGTCTGCTCGACCACCTTGATCGTCATGTCATGGGCCAATGCCGCATCACGCACCAGATCGGCACCATGACCCGCGACCACGACAGAGCGTTCGGGTTCCAGCAATGCGCCGGCCTCAAGCGCGTGTATCAGCATCGGCTCGCCCGCGATGGGGTGAAGGACCTTCGGCAGGTCCGAATTCATCCGTGTGCCTTTGCCTGCGGCAAGGATGATCAGGGCGGTTTTCATGTGCTACTCGTTTCAGCGTTTCTTGGCCCCTCTTTACGCGCTTGGCGCAAAGGCGCAAGACTGGGCCGGATCAAACAAGGTTGCGTGTTGCAACAACCGCGGGCGGCGTTCCGCGCATGAAGGCTGAGGGAGGCTGCGGCGTGAAGACAGTGGTATTCGATCTGGACGGCACCCTGGCCGATACCAGTGGCGATCTGATCGCGGCGGCGAACGTGTGTTTTCGCGAGATGGGAGCGGGCGATCTGCTGAACCCCGCGACAGACGCGGGCACGGCGCTGCGCGGTGGGCGGGCGATGCTGCGCCTGGGGATGGAGCGGCTGGACCGGGCCAGTGACGCGGCGACGATCGACGCCTATTATCCCAAACTGCTCGAAGCCTACGCCCGCGACATCGACACCCATACGGTGCTGTACGATGGCGCGATGGCAGCGGTGGAGCGGCTGAAACGCGCGGGATATTTCGTCGCGATCTGCACCAACAAGCCAGAGGGGCTGGCGCGGGAACTGCTCACGCGGTTGCGGGTTCTGGATGCGTTCGACGCGATGCTGGGCGCCGATACCCTGCCGGTGCGCAAGCCCGATCCCGAACATCTGTTCGAAACCGCGCGCCGCGCCGGTGGCGATCCGGCACGCTGCATGCTGATCGGCGACAGCGATACCGACCGCAACACGGCACGGGCGGCGGGGGTGCCCTGCGTTCTGGTCACTTTCGGTCCGGCGGGCGGCGACATGGCGGCATTGGCACCCGAAGCTCTGTTGAACCATTATGATGATCTGGACGGGATCGTCGCCCAATTGATCGGAGAGGCCGCATGACCGAGGTTTTCACCGGCAGTTTCACCCAGCAGGAACCCATTCCCGAAGAGGGGATAGAGGCGGCGGTGGCCGTGATGCGGTCAGGCCGCTTGCACCGCTACAACACCGCGCCGGGAGAGATTGCCGAAACGGTCCTGCTGGAACAGGAATTTGCGGCACAGGTCGGCGCGAAATACTGTCTGGCCGTGGCGTCCGGTGGCTACGCATTGGCCACCGCGCTGCGGGCCGTCGGGGTAAAGCCGGGCGACCGGGTGCTGACAAATGCCTTCACGCTTGCCCCGGTGCCCGGCGCGATCGCTGCCGTAGGGGCGGTGCCCCTTTTTGTGGGCGTGACGGAACAGCTGGTCATCGACCTTCACGATCTTGCGGCCAAGGCGGATCAGGCGGATGTGCTGCTGCTGAGCCACATGCGCGGGCATCTTGCGGACATGGAAGCGCTGATGGCGATCTGTGATGGTGCGGGCATCACGGTGATCGAGGATTGCGCCCATACGATGGGGGCCGCGTGGAAGGGCGTGCCTTCGGGGACGCAAGGCAAGGTCGGCTGCTATTCCTGCCAGACCTACAAGCATGTGAACTCTGGCGAGGGCGGCTTGTTCGTGACCGATGACGCGGAGGTTGCCGCGCGGGCGGTGATGTTGTCGGGGTCGTACATGCTGTATGAAAAACATCTGGCCGGACCTCCGAAGGAAGCCTTCGAGACGATCCGCTACGAGACACCCAACATATCCGGCCGTATGGACAACCTGCGCGCCGCGATCCTGCGTCCGCAACTGCGCAAGCTGGATCAGCAACGGGAGCGGTGGAACGAACGCTACCGTATGATCGAGGATGGGCTGCGCGACACACCGGGCCTGACGCTGATCGAGCGACCGCAGGAGGAAACCATCGTCGGCTCGTCGCTGCAATTTCTGTTGAAGGGCTGGGAGGCCCCAGCCGTTCAAGACGTGCTGGGCCGCTGCCTGAAACGCGGGGTGGAGCTGAAATGGTTCGGCGCGGCGGAACCTGTGGGTTTTACCAGCCGGTACGATTCCTGGCGCTATGTCGATGCGCCCGCCATGCCGCAAAGCGATGCGGTGCTGGCCGGAATCGTCGACATGCGGGTGCCGCTTACCTTCACGCTTGAGGATTGCGCGGTGATTGCCCGGATCATCCGGGCAGAGGTTTCGGCGGTGTTTCAGGAACAGGCGGCCTGAAAAGCCATCACAGGCCGATCCCGCATTTTTCGGTGATCGGGATGATGATGCTGTGCAAATCCAGCTTTGCGCGGGCGTGGGCGCTGCCGACATAGCCCATGATGTCGCCCGGCGTCGCGGCGCTGCGGGCCTTTTCCGCCGCTGCCGCATATTCGCGGACGTAGCGTTCGGCGGCAGGGCGTCCGCGCAACCGCTCCAGTTCAGCCAGGGCGCAAAGGGAATCCGCGCGCCGCTGGGCGTCCCAGGTGGCGTATTGCGCGGCGACATCGCGGCTTTGGCCGCCTGCGCGGAATATTTCGGTCTCCAGCATGACGGAGGCTGCCTCGTACTGCTGCTGGAGCGCGTCGGCACTGGCCGTGGCCGTGAAGGCAAGCAGAAAGGCGGTTGCTGATCTGAACATTCGGGTGGTCCATGAAAAAGGGCGAACGGCCCATCACTATGCGTTCCGTTCGCCCGGTCAAGATGGATTCAGAATGCCCGTTCAGAAGGTCAGCACGGCGTGATCGCCGATGTCGGGTTTGGTATCCGTCAGGTTCGCCTTGGCGATCTCGTAGATGAACTTCAGCCCCCCGCCGGTGACCCAGACTTCAGCCTCCTTTGGATCGAAACGAAGCAGTTGAATGTCGGGGTCTTTCTTGCCGCCTTCGAACCAGGCCTCGGCGACCTTGCTCCAGACGCGGTCAAGCTGCGCCTCGTCGTTGGACTGGCTCAATGTCCCTTCCATCCGGGCGTGCAGCGATTCGTCGGTGCTGCTGACGATGAATGTGCTGTCCGCACCGCCGATTGCGGCCTTGGCCAGATCGGTTTGCTTGGCGGTGATGAACCACAGCACGGTCTTGGGATCGTCGTCGTCGAAGTAATGGCTCATCGGAACGGCGCGCGCGTCGCCCGCGGACAGCATTCCGACCCGTGTATCTTCCAGCCGGTCGAGGAATTCTTCTCTGATCTTGTCTGACATGATGTATCGTCCTTTCATGTGTCATCTGTTGTCAAATGAACGTGTCGGACGAAGGGGCGGTTCCCGCCCTGCCGTTTATATCTGCACGTCTGGGATGTTGACGGGTCGTGGCCGGTTGGCTAGTATTGAACAAGCGTTCATTAAATCGGTTCTGGGGAGAGACTGAATGTTCACCGCAAGCATGAAATTCGATCTGGGCGAGGACGTGGAAGCCATGCGCGAGATGGTCCACCGCTGGGCGCAGGAGCGCGTGAAGCCTTTGGCCGCCAGGATCGATACCTCGAACGCATTTCCCGCCGAACTCTGGACCGAGATGGGCGATCTGGGCCTGCTGGGCATGACGGTGGACGAGGAATTCGGCGGGTCCGGCATGGGGTACGTCGCGCATACTGTCGCCGTCGAGGAAATCGCACGAGCGTCCGCCTCCGTTTCGCTGTCCTACGGGGCGCATTCCAACCTTTGCGTCAATCAGATCAGCCTGAACGGCACGGACGAGCAACGCAGGCATTTCCTGCCCAAACTGTGCTCCGGCGAGCATGTCGGCGCTCTGGCCATGTCCGAGCCCTCGGCGGGCAGCGATGTGGTGTCGATGAAACTGCGCGCGGAAAAGCGCAACGATCACTACCGCCTGTCGGGCAACAAATACTGGATCACCAATGGTCCGGATGCCCAGACCCTTGTGGTCTATGCCAAGACCGACCCCGATGCGGGCAGCAAGGGGATCACCGCCTTCCTGATCGACAAGGACATGAAGGGGTTCAGCACCATCGCCGCATTTCGACAAGCTGGGGATGCGCGGATCGAACACCGCCGAGCTGATCTTCGACGATGTCGAAGTGCCGTTCGAGAACGTGCTGGGCGAGGAGGGGCGCGGCGTTGCCGTGCTGATGTCGGGGCTGGATTACGAACGCGTGGTACTGGCGGGCATCGGCCTGGGCATCATGGCCGCCTGTCTGGACGAAATCATGCCCTACATGGCCGAACGCAAGCAGTTCGGCCAGCCGATCGGGAATTTCCAGCTGATGCAGGGCAAGATGGCCGATATGTACACCGCGATGAATTCGGCACGGGCCTATGTCTATGCCGTCGCGCAGGCCTGTGACCGGGGCGATGTCACGCGGTCGGATGCGGCGGCCTGCTGTCTTTATGCCTCCGAACAGGCGATGGTGCAGGCGCATCAGGCCGTGCAGGCGATGGGCGGCGCGGGCTATCTGTCGGACAATCCGGTGGGCCGCATCTTCCGCGATGCAAAGCTGATGGAGATCGGCGCGGGCACGTCCGAGATCAGGCGCATGCTGGTGGGCCGCGAAATGATGGCGGCGATGGGGTAAGGCGATGCCGCGCTGGCTGTGGTGGGCACCGCTGGTGGTGCTGACGGCCATCGCGGGACTGTTCGTGTTTCGGCTGGGCTGGGTCCGGGCCAATCTGACGGAAACCGACGTGATCATGCACTACGCCGCGCTTTATGTGGCGGCGCGAGGGGGAGAGGCGAAAATGACCGATTGCGTCGCAGTGCCGGGCGGGGCCGAGGGTGTCTGGCTTACCGTGCGCTGTGGTACGGACGCGGCGGCGGTCAGCTATCCTGTGGACCGGTACGGGCGGTTGGTCGCACCGCAGGCGGCCAATGCGACGGAGCCGCAGACGTGACCCTGCCCGGACTGACAGCTGACGGGGCTTGGGATGTCCCGGCGCGGCTCAACATGGCGGCACAGTGTCTGGCGCAGGACGCGGGCCGCACGGCGATCATCGACCTGACCGGACCGTTGCGGCGCGATGTCAGCTTTGGTGATCTCACGGCACAGGTCGACCGGATCGCCCGGGCGTTGAAGGCGGAACTTTCGGCGGGTGCGCGGGTCGGCGTGTTGCTGAGCCAGTCCGCGGGCTGTGCCGCTGCCCATCTGGCGATCTGGAAAATCGGTTTGATTTCAGTGCCTTTGTTCAAACTCTTCAAGCGCGACGCGCTTTCGTCGCGGATCCGCGATGCGGGATGCGAGGTCGTGCTGACCGACGCCGAAGGGGCGGCACTTCTGGGCGATCTGGCCGGGGCCTGGCTGGTGGATGACATCGGCCTGGATGGACCGCCGGTCGAGTTCGCGGACACCGGACCCGAAGATCCCGCCGTGCTGATCTATACTTCCGGCACCACGGGCAGTCCCAAGGGCGCGTTGCACGGGCACAGGGTGCTCACGGGCCATCTGCCCGGTGTGGCGATGAGCCACGATCTGCTGGGACAGCCCGACGATTGCCTCTGGACGCCCGCTGACTGGGCCTGGATCGGGGGGCTCTTTGATGTGCTGATGCCGGGACTCGCGCTGGGGGTGCCGGTGGTGGCGGCGCGGATGGAGAAATTCTCGCCCGAGGGCTGCCGTGACATCATTTTGCGGGGCGGGGTGCGCAATGTGTTCTTTCCACCCACTGCACTGCGGATGCTGAAAGCGGCGGATGTATCGGTGCCGGGTCTGCGGTCCGTCGCCAGCGGCGGGGAGCCGCTGGGGGCAGAGATGCTGGCCTGGGGCAGACAGGCATTTGGTCTGGATATCAACGAGTTCTACGGTCAGACAGAGTGCAACATGGTCGCATCGTCCTGCGGGGTGTCCTTCCCGGCACGCCCCGGATGCATCGGCAAGGCGGTGCCGGGGCATGAGGTGGCGGTGATCGACGCGGCGGGTGATCCTACGGAGGCCGAAGGTGATGTGGCGGTGCGGCGCGGATCGGCGGCGATGATGCTGGGGTACTGGCAGAGGCCTGAGGCGACGGCCGAGAAGTTTCGCGGTGACTGGATGGTGACGGGCGACCGGGGCATAACAGAGGGTGAGTATCTTCGCTTTGTGGGACGCGAGGATGATGTGATCACCTCTGCGGGATACCGGATCGGTCCGGCGGAGATCGAGGATTGTCTGCTGACCCATCCGGGTGTCGCGACCTGCGGGGTCGTGGGCAAGCCCGATGCCCTGCGCACGGAAGTGGTCAAGGCCTATGTGGTGCGCAAAGCAGGCGTGGATGTGGGGGCGGAAGAGCTTCAGGCCTGGGTGAAGGAAAGGCTGGCAAGCTATTCTTATCCAAGGGAAATCGAGTTCCTGGATGCGCTGCCGATGACGGTCACGGGCAAGGTGATCCGCAAGGAACTCAAGGCCCGTGCGGCACAGGAAATCGAGGAAAAGGTATGAAACTACAATCGCAGGCACTGCCGTCGTCCGAAGCATACAAGGCCAATGAGGCGGCGCATCTGGAGGCGCTGGCCGTCGTGCAGCAGGCCGCCGAAGCGGCGGCCCTGGGCGGTGGCGAGACGTCGCGCGCGCGGCACGAGAGCCGGGGCAAGATGCTGCCGCGCGAAAGGGTGGCGAACCTGCTCGATCCGGGGTCAGCGTTCCTTGAGATAGGGGCGACGGCGGCGCATGGGCTTTATGACGGCGCAGCACCCTGTGCGGGCGTGATCGCGGGCATTGGCCGGGTGCAGGGGCATGAGGTCATGGTGGTGTGCAACGATGCCACGGTGAAGGGGGGAACCTATTACCCCATGACCGTGAAGAAACACCTCAGAGCGCAGGAGATCGCCGAGGCCAACCACCTTCCCTGCGTCTATCTGGTGGACAGTGGCGGCGCGAACCTGCCGCAGCAGGACGAGGTCTTTCCGGACCGCGACCACTTTGGCGCGATCTTTTACAATCAGGCGCGGATGAGCGCGAAGGGTATACCACAGATTGCGGTTGTGATGGGATCCTGTACTGCCGGTGGTGCCTATGTCCCTGCGATGTCGGATGTGACGATCATCGTGAAGGAGCAGGGCACGATCTTTCTGGCCGGGCCGCCGCTGGTCAAGGCGGCGACGGGCGAGGTTGTGACGGCAGAGGATCTGGGCGGCGGGGACGTGCATACGCGGTTGTCCGGTGTGGCCGATTATCTGGCGGAGGATGACAGCCCATGCGCTGGCGCTGGCGCGGCGTGCGGTGGGGCATCTCAATCGGGCCAAGCCCTTGACCGTGCAGTGGGAATCGCCCGAAGACCCGGCCTTTGATCCGGCCGAGATGCTGGGCGTGGTGCCGGCGGATCTGCGCACACCCTATGACATTCGCGAGGTGATCGCGCGGCTTGTCGACGGCTCGCGGTTCGACGAGTTCAAGGCGCGGTTCGGCGAGACGCTGGTGACGGGATTTGCCCATGTGAAGGGCTGTCCGGTGGGGATTGTCGCCAACAACGGCGTGCTGTTTTCGGAAGCGGCACAGAAGGGCGCGCATTTTGTCGAACTCTGTTCGCAGCGGCGTATCCCTTTGGTTTTCCTGCAGAACATCACCGGTTTCATGGTGGGGCGGAAGTACGAGAACGAAGGCATTGCGCGGCACGGGGCCAAGATGGTGACGGCGGTGGCCAGCACGGAGGTGCCCAAGATCACCATGCTGGTGGGTGGCTCTTTTGGCGCGGGCAACTACGGCATGGCGGGGCGCGCCTACCGGCCCCGGTTCCTGTGGACATGGCCCAATAGCCGGATTTCGGTGATGGGCGGGCCGCAGGCGGCGGGGGTTCTGGCGACGGTGAAGCGCGATGCGATCGAGCGCGGAGGTGGCAGTTGGTCCGCCGAGGAAGAAGCGGCGTTCAAGCAGCCCACGATTGACATGTTCGAGGAGCAGTCGCATCCGCTTTATGCCAGCGCAAGGCTTTGGGATGACGGGATAATCGACCCGCGCAAGAGCCGGGACGTGTTGTTTCTGAGCCTGTCGGCAGCGCTGAATGCGCCGATCGAGGAGACGAAGTTTGGCGTGTTCCGGATGTGATTCATGAACAGTTCGTTAAATGTCACACAACGTACACCACGCGTACACCGCGCGTGCATACGGGAGATCGGGGGATGATTTCGGAACCAGAGGCTTTGGCGCGGTATCCGGGGGCGGTTTCCTTCAGATTTGGCGATTCGCCCGAGCTGAACGCGGAGATACTGGCGCTTGTGCTGTCAGGGAAAAAGACGGTGACCTGCGGAGCCGTCGCGGGGTTTGAACAGAGTGGCGAGGAAAAGCCGGTGCCGGGGCGGGTGGATATCGCACTTGACTGGGACGGGCGGCCCGTGGCGGCAATCCGCACGGTGGCGGTCGAGGTGATCGCCTTCGATCAGATGCCGGAGCGCTTGTCGCCCCGCAGGGAGAGTTCAGCGATCTGGCGGACTGGCGCAGAGGCTATGAGGCCTATCTGACGCGCGCGGGGCTCTTCGCGCCGGATGTGGCGATGCTGGTGGAGACCTTCGAGGTCATCGAGCGGTTTTGAGCGGGGGGCATTTCGGGGCTCTGCCCCGGACCCCGGAGGTATAGTGGAAAGATGAAGAGACGCATGTCGGAAGGTTTGGTGGCGGATGTTTGACACGATACTGATTGCGAACCGGGGCGAGATTGCCTGCCGGGTGATGGAAACGGCGCGGGCGATGGGTGTGCGCACGGTGGCGGTCTATTCGGATGCGGATGCGGCGGCAAAGCATGTGGCGATGGCCGACAGGGCGGTGCATATCGGTGGCTCGGCCCCGGCGCAGAGCTATCTGCGCGGGGATGTGATCATTCAGGCGGCGCTGGACACGGGTGCCCAGGCGATCCATCCGGGGTATGGGTTTCTGTCGGAGAACCCCGACTTCGTGGACGCGGTGGAGAAGGCGGGGTTGGTCTTCATCGGGCCATCGGCATCGGCCATCCGGGCGATGGGGCTGAAGGATGCGGCCAAGGCCTTGATGGTGAAGGCGGGTGTGCCGGTGGTGCCGGGGTATCACGGAGCGGATCAGGACGACGGCCTGCTGGCCGCGGAGGCGGGCAAGATCGGCTATCCGGTGTTGATCAAGGCGGTCGCGGGGGGCGGCGGCAAGGGGATGCGGCTGGTCGAGGCGGCGCAGGACTTTCAGCGGGCGCTGGATTCGGCCCGGTCCGAAGCGCAGACGGCATTCGGGAACGCTGACGTGCTGGTGGAGAAGTTCGTGACCAAGCCGCGCCATATCGAGGTGCAGGTGTTCGGGGACGGCACGAAAGGCGGTGCATCTGTTCGAGCGGGATTGTTCCCTGCAGCGGCGGCATCAGAAGGTGATCGAGGAGGCCCCGGCACCCGGCATGACGGTCGAGATGCGGGCCGCGATGGGCGATGCGGCGGTGAAGGCGGCGGAGGCCATCGGCTATGCCGGGGCCGGGACGGTGGAGTTCATCGTGGATGGCTCGGGTGGGCTGTCGCCGGATGGGTTCTTCTTCATGGAGATGAACACGCGGCTGCAGGTGGAGCATCCGGTGACGGAGATGATCACCGGTGTCGATCTGGTTGAATGGCAGTTGCGCGTGGCGGCGGGGGAGGCCCTGCCTGCCGCGCAGGAGGAGTTGAGCATCAGCGGTCATGCCTTCGAGGCACGGCTTTATGCGGAGGATGTACCGGCGGGGTTCCTGCCTGCGACGGGAAGGCTGACGCATCTGGCGTTTGCACCGGAGTGTCGGGCGGATTCGGGGGTCAGGGCGGGCGATGTGATTTCGCCCTTCTACGATCCGATGATCGCCAAGGTGATCGTGCACGGGGCCACGCGGGACGTGGCGCTGGCCAGATTGCGGGCAGCACTGGCGGGCTGTCAGGTCGGCGGCACGGTGACCAACCTGGCCTTTCTGGGCGCTTTGGCCGGGCATGAGGGGTTCGGGCGCGGCGATGTGGATACCGGGCTGATCGCGCGGGACATCGAGGCGCTGACGGCGGTGCCACAGGTGGCGCCGCGGCATCTGGCGCTGGCGGGGATGGCGGCGCTGGGGCTTCTGGAGACGGGAGCGGAGACCGGGTTCACCCTGTGGCGGGCGCTGCGGCGGTCCGTGATGTTGAGCGATGGGGAGCAAGACCATCTGCTGAAGGTGCGGGTCATGGGGCCGGACAGGCAGCTTTGGTCCATTGGCGCGGCGGAGGTCGAGGCGGTGTTTCTGGGCGGTTTCTGGATCGTCGGTGGCCAGCGGGCGGCGGATGTCGCGGTGTCGGGCGCTACGGTCACCGTCTTTGACGGATATGGCATGGCATTTGATGTGATTGATCCGCTGGCCCGTGCGGCAGGCGCGCAGGGGGATGGCAACCTGATCGAAGCGCCCATGCCGGGCCTGGTGCGTGTGATGGAGGCCGAGGTCGGGCAGGTGGTGAAGCAGGGCGACCGCCTGGCGGTGCTGGAGGCGATGAAGATGGAACATGCCTTGTTGGCGGCCCGCGATGGCGTGGTGGCGGAAGTGCTTGCGGCGGCGGGCGATCAGGTGGAGGCAGGGGCCGCATTGGTCCGGCTTGAAGCTGAAGCGGAGGAGGCGGCATGATCACGCTTCATCACGCCCCGCAGACCCGGTCGATGCGCACGCTGTGGCTGCTGAATGAACTCGACGTGGATTTCCAGGTGCGGATCCGCGCCTTTGACAAGACCCTGCGCGATCCGGAGTACCTGAGCCTGTCGCCTGCGGGCCGGGTGCCTGCGCTGGAGATCGACGGCGAGCGGATGTTCGAAACCGGGGCGATCACGCAATACCTGTGCGAGCGGTTCAGCCCGGACCGTCTGGGCCGGTCGGTGGGCAGCCCGGACCGGATGGCCTGGCTGGTCTGGGTGCATTTCGCCGAAACGCTGAGCCAGCATACCGCGGCGCTGACCCAGCAGCATGTGGCGCTGCGCGACGATGCGATGCGCAGCCCCATCGTGATGAAACTGGAGGCGGCGCGGGTGGCGAAATGCCTTGACGCGCTGGAGGCCAGGTTGAGCACGCCGGTGGAGAATCGCGACTATCTGCTGACCAGCGGTTTTTCGGCGGCGGATATCTCGGTCGGGCAGGCGGTCTACATGTCGCGCTTCTTTGTCACGCTGGACGATCATCCGGCGGTGGCGGAGTGGTACGAGCGGATATCGGAGCGGCAGGGCTTCAAGGCGTCGCTGCCGCAGGGGGACGGGATTTACACCCGCGATTTTTATCCCCCCTGGCCTGTGGAATGACGCTAGGGTCGGAACAGACCGATCGGGAAATCAGCAAGGGGAGGTTGCGCGATGTCTTTGGGACCATGTGAGATATTCGAGGTAGGCCCGCGCGATGGCTTGCAGAACGAGGCGCGGGAGATACCCGTCGCCGAGAAGGTGGCGCTGGTGGACCGGCTGTCGGAGGCAGGCTTTGCCCGGATCGAATGCGCCAGTTTCGTCAGCCCCAGATGGGTGCCGCAGATGGCCGGATCGGGCGAGGTGTTGGCCGGGATCAGGCGGCGCGACGGGGCGCGCTATGCGGCGCTGACGCCCAACATGCGCGGCTATGAGGATGCGCTGGCGGCGGGGGCGGATGAGATCGCGGTTTTCGCCTCGGCCTCGGAAGGGTTCAGCCAGAAGAACATCAACGCCAGCATCGCCGAGAGTTTCGAGCGGTTCGCGCCGATCCTGGAGGACGCGCGGCACCGCGATGTCCCGGTGCGGGGATATGTGTCCTGCGTGGTGGCTTGTCCGTTCGACGGGCCGGTTGCACCGCAGGCGGTGGCGGCGGTGGCGGACCGGTTGTTCGCGATGGGATGTTACGAGATTTCGCTGGGCGACACCATCGGCGCGGGCACGCCCGATACGATTGCGCGGATGCTGCTGGCGGTGCGCAATGTGGTGCCGGCAGGGCGGCTTGCGGGGCATTACCATGACACCGGCGGGCGGGCGATGGCGAACATCGACGCCTCGCTTGCTCTTGGGATCCGCGTGTTCGATGCGGCGATCGGGGGGCTGGGCGGCTGTCCCTACGCGCCCGGCGCACCGGGGAATGTCGCGACCGAGGCGGTGCACAAGCATCTGACGCATCTGGGGTACAAGACAGGGCTGGATGCGGATGTGCTGGCGGATGCCGCCAGCATGGCACAGGCGATGCGGGGATAAGCGGTGTTCGAGACGATTACGATTGCGACGGATGGTCGGGGCGTCGCCACGCTGACGCTGGCGCGCGCAGACAAGCACAACGCCATGTCGGCGCAGATGATTGCGGAGCTGTCGCAGGCGGCGGCGCACTTGGGTGCGGACGAGGCGGTGCGCGTTGTTGTGCTGACCGGGGCGGGCAAGAGTTTTTGCGCGGGCGGCGATCTGGGCTGGATGCAGGCGCAGCGCGAGATGGACGCAGGCACGCGGGCGGCGGAGGCGGGCAAGCTGGCCGCGATGCTGGGAGCGCTCAACCGGCTGCCGAAGCCGCTGATCGGCCGGGTGCAGGGCAATGCCTTTGGCGGCGGCGTGGGCATGGCATCGGTTTGCGATGTGTCCATCGGGGTCGATACGCTGAAAATGGGGCTGACGGAAACGCGGCTCGGGATCATTCCGGCGACCATCGGGCCTTATGTGATTGCCCGGATGGGCGAGGGGCGCGCGCGGCGGGTGTTCATGTCGGGACGTCTGTTCGATGCGGCGGAAGCCGTGGAGCTTGGGTTGCTGGCCCGCGCCGTGCCTGAGGATGATCTGGACGCGGCGGTGGAGCGCGAGGTGGTGCCCTATCTCAGCTGTGCGCCCGGTGCGGTGGCGGCGGCGAAACAACTGGCGCTGGATCTGGGAGGGGCGGCGACAGAGGCGGCGGTGGCGATGTCGATCGAAGCCTTGTCGGCGCGCTGGGAGACCGAAGAGGCCGCAGAGGGCATCGGTGCCTTCTTTGACAAGCGCAAGGCGCGGTGGATGTCGTGACAGGCGGGAACCTTTCTGCGTGAGCCTGCTGTCGAGGGTGTTCAAACCGCGCGAGGTGGCGCGGACCGGCGACGATAGTGCGGCGGCGACCGTCTGGGGCTATGTCTGGCGGATGACCGGATGGCATCAGGTGGCCAGCTGCCTTTTCGCCGTGTCGGTGGCGGTGCTGAACCTCGTGCCCATCGAATTGCAGCGCCGGATCGTGAACGAGGTGGTGGAGACGCAGAATGTCCCGCTGCTGATCCAGTTCGGACTGGCCTATCTGGCCGTGATCCTGATCCACCAGCTCGCCAAGTTCGGGCTGCGGATGTATCAGGGCTGGCTGATCGAGAGCACCAACAACTACACCCGCCGTCATCTGCTGAAGCTGTACGGCGGTCAGGTGGCGGACACCGAGGGCGGCGCGGGCAAGGTGGTGTCGATCGTCGGATCGGAGGTCGAAAAGCTGGCCGGATTCGTCGGCGAGGCGCTGTCGCAGGCCTGTGCGAACGTGGCGATCCTGCTGGGTGTCATCATCTATATGTTCGTGGTGGAACCGGCCATTGCCCTGTTCGCGCTGGCCTTCATGGTGCCGCAGATCGTGCTGACCCCTTTCATGCAGCGTCGCCTGAACGATCTGGTGGAGGAACGGGTGCAGTACCTGCGCACCTTGGGCGACCATATCTCGGAGATGGACACGCCCATGGAAAAGGGTGGCCCGCCGATTCTGGCCAGAATCCTGTCGAACCGCATGAAGTTCAATCTGCTCAAGTTCACGTTGAAGGCCGCGCTCAATCTGATGAACGCGCTGGGGCCATTGTCGGTGCTGATCTACGGCGGCTATCTGGTGATGCAGGGGCAGACGCAGGTGGGTGTGATCGTGGCCTTCATCTCGGGGTTCGAGCGGATCAGCGGACCGGTGCGCGAACTGGTGGGCTTTTACCGCGTGGCCGAACAGGCACGGGTGCAGCACGACATGATCGCCAAATGGATGGACAAGGTGGCGCGGTAGGGGGGCCGGGAGAGCCGGATCGCAGGCCTGCCGCGCAAAGGGTGGGCACCTGCAGGACCAAAGAGGCATCCCCGCGCGCCGCGACGCAATTGCCCACCCCGATGCCGTTGACCCTTGTCGCGGCACGGGTTAGACCCAAATCCAAGTCTGTTGACAGCCTCTCAGCGCCGCTTGCGAGCGGCCAAGCCCCAAAGGAGCCTCCCTTGGACGATATGCTGCGGGAATACCTGCCTATCCTTGTTTTTCTGGCCGTTGCCATTGGTCTGGGCCTTGTCCTGATCCTTGCCGCCGTGGTCATCGCCGTGCGCAACCCCGACCCCGAAAAGGTGTCGGCCTATGAATGCGGGTTCAACGCCTTTGACGATGCGCGGATGAAGTTCGACGTGCGGTTCTATCTGGTTTCAATTCTCTTCATTATTTTCGATCTGGAAATCGCGTTCCTGTTCCCCTGGGCGGTTGCCTTCAAGGACATCTCGATGGTCGGGTTCTGGTCGATGATGGTGTTTCTGGGGGTTCTGACCGCCGGTTTCGCCTATGAGTGGAAGAAAGGGGCGCTGGAATGGCAGTAACGGACGCAGGCACACATGGCGGCTACAAGGCGGGGGTCGACAAGGATCACGCCACGCAGGAGCTGAACGCGGCGCTGCAGGACAAGGGGTTTCTGGTCACGTCCAGCGCCGATGTCATCAACTGGGCGCGCACCGGCAGCCTGCACTGGATGACCTTCGGTCTGGCCTGCTGCGCGGTCGAGATGATGCATACGTCGATGCCGCGCTACGACCTTGAGCGGTTCGGCACGGCGCCGCGGGCCAGCCCGCGCCAGTCGGATCTGATGATCGTGGCCGGCACGCTGACCAACAAGATGGCCCCGGCGCTGCGCAAGGTCTATGACCAGATGCCGGAACCGCGCTATGTGATCTCGATGGGGTCCTGCGCCAATGGTGGCGGGTATTACCACTACAGCTATTCCGTGCGTGCGCGGCTGTGACCGGATCGTGCCGGTCGACATCTACGTGCCGGGCTGCCCGCCCACGGCGGAGGCGCTGCTGTACGGCATCCTGCAACTGCAGAAGAAGATGCGCCGGACAGGGACGATCGTGCGATGACCCGCGCGGCTGAAAGGAAACTACGATGAGTGATGCGCTGCAGGAACTGGGGGCCTATATCGAAGCCAAGCGCCCCGATTGTGTGCTGTCCTGGGATGTGACCCGTGGGGAGTTGAACCTGAACGTCACGCTGACCAACATCGCGGGGCTGGTCGAGTTTCTGAAAGGGCGATGCGACCTGCCGGTTCTCGACATTGGTGGACATCACGGCGGTGGATTACACCGGGCGGGCCAAGCGGTTCGATGTGGTCTATCACCTGCTCAGCATGTACCAGAACCACCGCATCCGCCTGCGCGTCGCGGTGCGGGAAAAGGACATGGTGCCGTCGCTGGTCGATGTGCATCCGTCGGCCAACTGGTTCGAACGCGAAGTGTTCGATATGTTCGGCATCCTGTTTTCGGGGCACCCCGATCTGCGCCGCATCCTGACGGACTACGGGTTTCGCGGCTATCCGCTGCGCAAGGATTTCCCGACCACGGGCTATACCGAAGTGCGCTATGACGAAACGCAAAAGCGCGTGGTCTACGAGCCGGTGTCGCTGGTGCAGGAATATCGACAGTTCGACTTCATGTCGCCGTGGGAAGGGGCCGAATACATCCTGCCCGGAGACGACAAGGCGGCCGAACCAAAGGCGGGGGCGAAGTAGTGGAAGGCATGTGGTGGCTCATTCTCTCTGCACTGACCGCGATCCCGATGCTGAAACTGCTGCCGTTCTTCGGCATTAACAAATACTGGGCTGCGGCCTGTCTGATCCCGTTTGGCACGATTGCCTTGCTGTGGTGGATGGGGATGAAGCTGCAAGAATTGGAGAAGCTATGATTGCCTATCTGGAAGAGATGATTGCCAAGCTGTTCGGCGCGCGTGACCATATCGCGATCCCCGTGCGGGTGGACGAAGACGACAGGCGGCCCGGTGAGCGGCAGCTGGAAGGGCGCAAGTGATGGACGGCGACATTCGCGTGAACACCTACGACGACGGCTCGACCGATTTCGAGACGGGCGAACAGAAGATCCGCAACTTCAACATCAACTTCGGCCCGCAACATCCTGCGGCGCATGGGGTTCTGCGGCTGGTGCTTGAGCTGGACGGCGAGATCGTGGAGCGGTGCGACCCGCATATCGGTCTGCTGCACCGGGGCACCGAAAAGCTGATGGAAAGCCGGACCTACCTGCAGAACCTGCCCTATTTCGACCGGCTGGACTATGTGTCGCCGATGAACCAGGAACACGCCTGGTGTCTGGCCATCGAAAAGCTGACCAACACGCCAGTGCCCCGCCGCGCCAGCCCTGATCCGCGTGCTTTACTGCGAGATCGGGCGCATCCTGAACCATCTGCTGAACGTGACGACGCAGGCGCTGGACGTGGGCGCGCTGACCCCGCCGCTCTGGGGGTTCGAGGAACGCGAACAGCTGATGGTCTTTTATGAACGTGCCTGTGGCGCGCGGCTGCACGCGGCCTACTTCCGGCCCGGCGGTGTGCATCAGGATCTGCCCGATGCGCTGCTTGACGACATCGAGGCCTGGTCGAAACAGTTCATGACCAAGTTCATGGTCGATATCGACGCGCTGCTGACCGAAAACCGCATCTTCAAACAGCGCAATGTGGACATCGGGATCGTGACCGAGGAGGACATCCTGAACTACGGATTCTCCGGCGTCATGGTGCGCGGATCGGGACTGGCCTGGGATCTGCGCCGTGCGCAACCCTACGAATGCTACGACGAATTCGAGTTTCAGGTGCCTGTGGGCAAGAACGGCGACTGTTTCGACCGGTATCTGTGCCGGATGGAAGAGATGCGCCAGTCGGTCCATATCATCCGGCAGGCCATCGACAAGCTGCGTGCGCCGGACGGCAAGGGCGACATCCTTGCCCGTGGCAAGATCACGCCGCCCAGCCGCACGGCAATGAAAACCGACATGGAAAGCCTGATCCATCACTTCAAGCTCTATACCGAAGGGTTCCATGTGCCGGCAGGCGAGGTCTATTGCGCGGTCGAGGCACCCAAGGGCGAATTCGGCGTCTATCTCGTGGCGGATGGCACCAACAAACCCTACCGCGCCAAGCTGCGCGCGCCGGGCTTTCTGCATCTTCAGGCGATGGATCACATGAGCAAAGGCCACCAACTGGCGGATGTGGCTGCGATTATCGGCACGATGGACGTGGTGTTCGGAGAGATTGACCGTTGAATGTCTCTGCCTTGCTTCATCTTTCCCAATAAAACTCCCGCCGGAGGCTCCGAAGGTCTCCGGGCGTACCAAGGTTCGATTTAATGCTAAGACGTCTCCACCCCGACCAACCCGACAGCTTTGCCTTCACCCCTGCCAATCAGGCCTGGGCCGAGGCGCAGATGACGAAGTATCCCGAAGGTCGTCAGGCGTCGGCGATCATCCCGCTTCTGTGGCGCGCGCAGGAGCAGGAGGGCTGGCTGACCCGTCCGGCGATCGAGCATGTGTCGGAAATGCTGGGCATGGCCTATATCCGCGGTCTTGAGGTGGCGACATTCTACTTCATGTTTCAGCTGCAACCGGTTGGCAGCGTTGCACATATCCAGATTTGCGGCACCACGACCTGCATGATCTGCGGGGCAGAGGATCTGGTGGCGGTCTGCAAGGACAAGATCGCCGGGAACGCCCATGAGCTGAGCGCCGATGGCAAGTTCTCCTGGGAAGAGGTCGAATGTCTGGGGGCCTGCGCCAATGCGCCGATGGCGCAGATCGGCAAGGATTATTACGAGGATCTGACAGCGGACAAGCTGGTGCAGCTGCTCGATGACATGGCGGCGGGCAAGGTGCCGACGCCGGGGTCGCAGAACGGGCGGTTCGCGGCGGAACCTCTGGGCGGACTGACCAGCCTCAAGGATCACGCGGCGGACAAACCCGCGCACAACGCAAGCGTCACCCTGGCGGTCGAGATCGGCGACACGATCAAGCGGATCGACGGGACCGAGGTGCCGTTGACGGCCCCGTGGCAGGGCAAGGGGGCCAATGCCAACAGCAAGCCCGCCAAGGGCACGCGCGATGACATGATGCCGCCCGAAGGGCCGGACGGCAAACAGGGTGGCCGGACCAAGGCCGAAAGCGCCGCACCGCGCGGACGCGGCGACAGTTCGGACAAACGCTCCGAAGCGCCGGGGGAGGCACCCGAGGTGGAAGCCAAGGCGAAACCGGCCACCGGTTCGGTCGCGCCGGACAAGGCCGACCCATCGGTACAGGCGGAAAGCGGCAGGGACACGGCACCGGCGAGCGCAGGCAGAAAGCCCGAAATGCTGGAGGCGCCGCGCACATCCGGGGCGGATGATCTCAAGCTGATCAAGGGTGTAGGCCCCAAGCTGGAAAACATGCTAAACGGAATGGGCGTTTTCCATTACGATCAGATCGCCACATGGGGCGCGGCGGAAGTGGCATGGGCCGATCAGAACCTCAAGGGGTTCAAGGGCCGCGTGAGCCGCGATGGTTGGGTGGATCAGGCAGCGAAACTGGCGGCAGGCGAAGAAACGGACTTTGCCGCCAAGGCCCGGTCAGACGGGCGCTACACCGGCGACGCGTGAGCGGCGCTTGCACCAAAGGGGATGGAGTGAACTATGTCACAGAAGCAAAACGGCGTTGAGTGCAACGCGATATGCTGGTTAATTGCTGCGTTTGCCGGCGTATTTTCGATGATCATGTTGTACATGCTGGGCGATTTCGGTGCCTTGCAGGCAATCTTTACCGGCGGTCTGGCAGGCACGCTTCTGGGCGTGGTGCTGAGCGTGTTCGTCTGCCGTGGCCCACGGGCAGCGCATGATCTGACGGCGGAAGAGAAACCGGCGCAGCGCTATGCGCGGCAGGCAGCCGAGGACAAGGCGCGGCGCGGCGGTGTTGCGGTTGGCGCGGCTGGTGGCGCGGTTGCGTCCGGCACCGGCGGTGCTGCCGCCGCCCCGACGGCCACCCACGCCGATGCACCCGCTGCCGAGGCGTCGACAGCGGCGGCCACGCACAGCACGCCATCCCCGCTGATGTCGTCGCCGGTAAAGCCGAGTGCGCCGCTGGCCGGTCAGGCCGAGCTTGCCAGCCGCAAGGGGGACTGGAAATACGACAGCGCGGCGAAAGCCGACAAGGCGGTCGCGGCCAAGAAGGCCGATGCGGCACCCAAGGCGGAAGCGGTCAAGCCTGTGGCGGCGGACAAGAAGTCCGAAGCGATCCCGGCGGGTGAAACCGCCGCTCCGGCGGTTGCGCCGAAAGGCGATGCGGCTCCTGCGCCTGCCGGTGGTGGCGCCGCCGAGAAAGCGCCGCAGTTGTTCACCTCCGCCCCTGCCGAGGGTGCGGACGACCTCAAGCTGATCAGCGGCGTTGGTCCCAAGCTGGAGCAGACGTTGAACGATCTGGGCATCTACCGGTTCGAGCAGGTCGCCAAATGGGGTGCCAGCGAGATTGCATGGGTCGATGCGCGGTTGCGTTTCAAGGGCCGTATCGAGCGGGACGACTGGATGAGCCAGGCCAAGATCCTGGCCGAGGGCGGCGAGACCGAATTCTCGCGCAAGAAGAAGTAAGAGAGCGGACCCCGCATGAGGGAGCAGGAAGACAAGGCACTTGCGAAGAAAGGCCAGACCGTCGGTCTGGTCATCGCGATCACGATGGTGCTTTGGCTGATTGCGAACCTCGCGGGGCCGCAGCTGGGTCTGCCGGGGCGCTATGCGCTGCTGTTCGACTTTGCCGCACTGGCTGCGCTGATATGGGCGATGGTGGTGATCTGGCAGATGTGGCAGGTCCGGCGGGACCAGCGAAAAGATTAATCAGCCCCGGGTTTGGGCTGGGATAGACAAAGAGTAGGGTGCAGCGATGCTTGCAGATCAGGACCGGATTTTCACGAACATCTACGGGATGGGCGACCGCACGCTGAAAGGCGCGCAGGCGCGGGGCCATTGGGATGGCACGGCGGATATCCTGAAAAAGGGTCCGGGCTGGATCGTGGATCAGATGAAGGCATCGGGCCTGCGCGGGCGCGGCGGGGCGGGGTTCCCCACGGGTCTGAAGTGGTCGTTCATGCCCAAGGAAAGCGATGGTCGCCCCAGCTATCTGGTGATCAACGCGGACGAATCCGAACCCGGCACCTGCAAGGACCGCGAGATCATGCGCCACGATCCGCATACGCTGGTCGAGGGCTGTCTGATCGCGTCTTTCGCGATGCAGGCGCATGCCTGCTACATCTACATTCGCGGCGAGTATATCCGCGAGAAGGAGGCGTTGCAGGCCGCGATCGACGAGGCATACGAGGCCGGCTCTGGTGGGCAAGAACGCCTGCAAATCCGGTTGGGACTTCGACATCTATCTGACGCACGGGGCCGGGGCCTATATCTGTGGCGAGGAAACCGCGCTTCTGGAAAGCCTTGAGGGCAAGAAGGGGATGCCGCGCATGAAGCCGCCGTTCCCGGCGGGTGCGGGGCTTTATGGCTGTCCGACCACGGTGAACAACGTGGAGTCGATTGCCGTCGTGCCGACGATCCTGCGGCGCGGGCCGGAATGGTTTGCGGGCTTTGGCCGTCCGAACAACGCGGGCACGAAGCTGTTTGCGATTTCCGGCCATGTGAACAACCCTTGCGTGGTCGAAGAGGCGATGTCGATCACCTTTGAGGAGTTGATCGAGACGCATTGCGGCGGCATTCGCGGCGGGTGGAGCAACCTCAAGGCCGTGATCCCCGGCGGATCGTCGGTGCCGATGATCCCCGGCAAGGACATGAAAAGCGCGATCATGGATTTCGATTACCTGCGCGAGCAGCGGTCGGGTCTGGGCACGGCGGCGGTGATCGTGATGGACAACTCGACGGACGTGATCAAGGCGATCTGGCGGTCTGTCGAAGTTCTACAAGCACGAATCCTGCGGCCAGTGTACGCCGTGCCGCGAAGGCACCGGCTGGATGATGCGGGTGATGGACCGTCTGGTGACGGGTGATGCGGAGCCGGAGGAAATCGACATGCTGCTGGATGTCACGAAGCAGGTCGAGGGGCATACGATCTGCGCGCTTGGCGATGCGGCGGCATGGCCCATTCAGGGTCTGATCCGTCACTTCCGCGACGAGATCGAGGACCGGATCAAACACAAGCGCACGGGGCGTGTGTCAGCGGTGGCGGCGGAATAGGCCGCCATCAAAGCATTCCGAAAAGGCCGCACCCCCTGCGGCCTTTTTCATTGCTGCCCTGAGGTTTTTTGTGAATTTCCTTTTCTGATGCGGGCACCGTGCTACACAGTTCTTCAAACAGAACGCGGCCTTTTCGGGGCGCACAAAGGATAAAGACATGGAAGCCTTCGACGCCTACAGCCACGCCCTTGCGTCACTTGCACTCTGGTCGCTGATCTCCATCGCGCTTGGCATGCTTTCCACCATCGGGCGCAATGCCGAGAATACCTGCGCTTGCGGACAGCCCAAGCGGGATTATTCGAGCATCGTCTATCGCCGGGGGCGCGCCTTTGGCAATGCGATCGAGATGTCGGGACCGTTCATCGGCGCGACGGTTGCCGCGATCCTGACCGGGGCGGCCCCGTTCTGGGTGAATGTCTTTGCCTCTGTCTTTGTCGTCTCGCGGATTGTCACGGCGGTGGTGCACATCGGGACGCAGAATCAACCCGCACGCTCGGTCACCTGGATGGTCGGCTGGATCTGCGTGATCGCGATGGCGGTCATGGCCGTCTGGACGTCTTTTGTCGGGTGAGGCAACCAGAGGGGCATCATCTGGCTGAACTGAACCTTGGTATCCTGAAATACGACTGGGATGATCCACGGGTGCAGGATTTCGTGAACGGCCTCGATCTGGTGAACGGGGCGGCGATGCGCAGTCCCGGTTTTGTCTGGATGCTGCCGGAAGAGGACATGCATTTCGAACAGACCAGCGATGCGGGCAGCATGGGAGCGAACCCGCGCATGGCCTCTACCTTGAGCGTCTGGGAAAGTGTCGAGACGCTGGAGCATTTCGTCTGGAACACGGTGCACAAGCGGTTCTACGACCGAAAGGGTGAATGGTACGACATGGGCGCATCCCTGCGCTTTGCCATGTGGTGGGTGCCCATCGGCCACCGGCCCACCATGCGCGATGCGATGGCGCGGTTCCGGCATCTGGAGCAGCATGGGCCAAGCGATCACGCGTTCGGATGGGACCATGTGAAACAGGCACAGCTTTGGAAAGCCAAGGCATGTGGGTAGGGGAGAGATGACAATGCATCTGGCGGAGTTGAATGTGGGCCGGTTGGTCGCCCCGAAGGACGATCCGCGCGTGGCGGAGTTCATGGGCAATCTGGACAGGATCAACGGGCTGGCCAAACGGATGCCCGGCTTTGTCTGGATGATGGAAGGGGACAGCGGTGCGGGCAACACGGATACCGCGATTGACGGCGACCCGTTGTTCATCCCCAACCTGAGCGTCTGGGAAAGTGTCGGGGCGCTGGAAACCTATGTCTGGGGCACGATCCACAAGCAGTTCTACGAACGCCGCGCGGAATGGTTCGAGGTGCTGGGCGCGATGCATTTCGTGATGTGGTGGGTGCCCGAGGGGCACCGCCCGACGCTGGATGAGGCACTGGGGCGGCTGGAGCATCTCAAAGCGCAGGGCGACAGCGATCATGCCTTCGGTTGGGCGCATCTGCGTGAAGCGACGATGCACCAGACCCATGGCTGCAGGCAGACAGAGGTTGCCTGAACCGCAAATATCGCAAATATGGGGGCGATAAGGGGATAACCCCACGCGCAGCAGGAGCAGGCCCATGAAGAAATTCCGTTTTCCCGAGGACGGCGACGTCGCGGCGGACATTCGTGACCGCTATGGCTTTGAGGGCGATCTGCTGGATATCTATGCGGGCAACGAGGGTGTGAAGGTGCACAAGTGGCACCATTACCTGCCGCTTTATGACCGCTATTTCAGCCGCTACCGCGACACGCCGGTGAAATTCCTCGAGATCGGCGTGAACAACGGCGGATCGTTGCAGATGTGGCGGCGCTATCTGGGCAAGGACGCAATCCTGTGCGGGATCGACATCAATCCCGACTGTGCGCAGTACGACGGGCAATCGGGCATGGTGCGCATCGGGTCGCAGGACGATCCGGCATTTCTGGCGGAGGTGGTCAGGGAAATGGGCGGTGTCGATGTGGTGCTGGACGACGGCAGCCACCGGATGCCGCATGTGGAGAAATCCCTGCGCGTGCTGTTCCCGCTGCTGGCCCAGGGCGGCACCTACATGATCGAAGACCTGCATACCGCCTATTACCCGCGCTTCGGCGGGGGCTTCAAAGAGCCGGGAAACTTCTTTAATACCGTGCGTCACATGATAGACGACATGCACAGCTGGTATCACGGCAAGAAGGGTCTGTCCCTGCCGGAACTTGCACAGGAATTCAGCGGGATTCACGTGCACGATTCCATCGTGGTGCTGGACAAGGCAGCGGTCCAGAGACCGACACATTCGAGGGTTCAGAAATGATGAAATTCACGGTGGCAAGTCTGGTGGTGCTTGGCGTCCTGGCCGGCTGTACCGGGCGCGACGACAGGCTGACCTTCGACGGGCAGTATTTCCGCACCAAGGTCAGCAGGGTCGACCGGCAGCGTGATGTCTTTACCGTGCGTATCCGCGATGTGGCGCGGTCGCTTGACGGCGCGCGCGAGGCCGGGCGTCATGCGGGCAACGCCTATTGCGTCGAGAACTACGGCAGCTCGGACATAGACTGGACCGTGGGGCCGGACACGCCACCGGAACAGCTGCGGATCGCCGATAATACACTGGTCTTTCAGGGTGTTTGCCCTCAGCTTTGAAATGCGCGATAAGGAGGCCAGCCGTTCGGGCCAGCCGCCTGATATTGCATATCAAAGGGACCAAAACCCATGTCGGACAGGGGGCGCTTTGCCCCTCCACATGAGGACAAATGGACATGAAAATTCTGGTTGCAGCAGTTCTGGCCGCCACGATGCTGGCCACGCCCCTGATGGCAAAGCCGCCCTTGCGGGAGGTCGCGGCGATCGACGATGCGCTGTTCGATCTGGGCATCGCCGATATCGTCCGCAAGAACTGCGACAGCATCGCGCCGCGCATGTTCCGGGCCATCGGCTATGTCCGCGATCTGGAGCGGCAGGCACTGGCGATGGGCTATACCGCAGCCGAGATCGAGGCCTATACCGACAGCGACGCTGAAAAGAATCGTCTGCGCGGTAAAGCCGCTGCATTTTTCCGGGCGAGAGGGGTCGATACTTCCGACCCGCAAAGCTATTGTGCGCTTGGGATGGAAGAGATTCAAAAATCGAGCCGGATCGGTTCATTACTGAGAGCGAAGTGACCATATGAGCGACCTGCGCAAGATCATCATCGACGGCAAGGAAGTTGAAACCGAAGGGGCGATGACGCTCATTCAGGCCTGCGAGCAGGCGGGTGTGGAAATTCCACGCTTTTGCTACCACGAACGGCTGTCGATTGCCGGCAACTGCCGGATGTGTCTGGTCGAGGTTGTGGGCGGACCGCCCAAGCCGGCGGCAAGCTGCGCGATGCAGGTCAAGGATCTGCGCCCCGGTCCCGAAGGTCAGCCGCCGGTGGTGAAAACCAATTCGCCGATGGTCAAGAAGGCCCGCGAGGGTGTGATGGAATTCCTGCTGATCAACCATCCTCTCGATTGTCCGATCTGCGATCAGGGCGGCGAGTGTGACCTGCAGGATCAGGCGATGGCTTATGGCGTGGATTTCTCCCGCTACCGCGAACCCAAGCGGGCCACCGAAGACCTCGATCTGGGGCCGCTGGTCGAAACCCATATGACGCGCTGCATTTCCTGCACGCGCTGCGTGCGCTTCACCACCGAAGTCGCGGGCATTCACAAGATGGGCCAGACAGGTCGCGGTGAAGATGCAGAGATCACGTCCTATCTGGGCGAGACGCTTGATTCGAACCTGCAGGGCAACATCATCGACCTGTGCCCGGTGGGCGCGCTGGTGTCCAAGCCCTACGCCTTTACCGCGCGGCCCTGGGAATTGACCAAGACCGAGTCCATCGACGTGATGGATGCGCTGGGGTCGAACATCCGCGTGGATACCAAGGGCCGTGAAGTCATGCGGTTCCTGCCGCGCAACCATGACGGCGTGAACGAGGAATGGATTTCCGACAAGACGCGCTTTGTCTGGGACGGCCTGCGCCGTCAGCGGCTGGACACGCCCTATATCCGCGAGAACGGCAAGCTGCGCAAAGCGGAATGGCCCGAGGCGCTCGCGGCTGCGGCTGCGGCGATGAAGGGCAAGAAGGTGGGCGGTCTGATCGGCGATCTGGTCCCGGTCGAGGCGGCCTATGCCCTGAAGGCACTGGTCGAAGGGCAGGGTGGTTCCGTCGAATGTCGCACCGACGGGGCGAAGCTGCCTGCGGGCAACCGGTCCGGCTATGTGGGGACGGCGACGGTTGAAGACCTTGACCATGCCAGGATGATCCAGTTGATCGGGACCAACCCGGCTGTCGAGGCACCGGTGCTGAATGCCCGCATCCGCAAGGCATGGTCGCGCGGCTGTGATGTCGGGCTGATCGGCAAACCTGTCGATCTGACCTATGAGTATCACCATATGGGTGACGATCCTGCCGTGCTGGAAAAGGTACTGGAGACCAAGTTCGAGAAGGTACTGGACGTCCCTTCTGTCGTGATCATCGGACAGGCAGCACTTGCCCGCGAGGATGGCGAAGCCGTTCTGGCCGCTGCGATGGCGCTGTGCGAACGGACACAGAGCAAGCTGATGGTGCTGCACACGGCGGCAGGCCGCGTCGGCGCGATGGATATTGGTGCTGTGTCCGAGAACGGCATCACGGATGTGCTGGGTGCCGAGGTGATCTATAACCTGGGCGCGGACGAGGGCGACATTCCCGCCGGGCCTTTCGTGATCTATCAGGGCTCGCACGGCGACCGGGGCGCGCACCGCGCCGACATCATCCTGCCGGGTGCTGCCTATACCGAAGAGGGCGGGTTGTTCGTCAACACCGAAGGGCGGCCGCAACTGGCGTTCCGGGCCAGCTTTGCGCCCGGTCAGGCCAAGGAAAACTGGGCCATCCTGCGGGCCTTGTCGGCAGAGCTGGGCGCGACATTGCCCTACGATTCCCTTGCGGCCCTGCGCCGCAAGCTGGTCGGGGACGTGCCGCATCTGGGCGACGTCGATCAGGTGCCCGAAAACGACTGGCAGCCGGTGGCACGCGGCACGATGGGTGATGAAAAATTCGGCACTGCGGTTGCGGATTTCTATCTGAGCAACCCGATCGCACGGGCCAGCCCGTTGATGGCGGAGCTTTCGTCAAACGCCGCTGCGCGTGCTGCGAAACCGATGGCGGCTGAGTGAGGACCGTGGCGGCCCTTGCTCTGATGGCACTGGGCGCATGTGAACCACAGGCCCCGCTGGCATCGGATTTCATCCCTGAATACAAGGGGGTAGAGACCGCGTTGCTGGACGGTGACCTGGTGCAGTTCAAGGTCGCGATGACCAAGGCACAAAGCGGTCAGGATGTGGCCGACTATGCCGAATGCGCGGCCGCGCAATATACGCTTATTCGAGGTTACGGATTCGCAAGACATGTGCGCACAAATGTGGAGCAAGAGGCTGGCCTTTGGCGGGGCGATGCTGTTTATACGATCTCGCCGAGCCTCCCACGGGGCATAAAGACAATCGACGCCGAAGTCACAGTGGCAAACTGTGTTGAAAAGGGCATTCCGAGGGTATGAGGGACAATGGCTGAATTCTTTACGCAAACCGGCCTCGGCATGGGGCTGTTGCTGGTGGGACAGGTGCTGCTTCTGGTGGTGCCCCTGCTGCTGGCGCTGGCCTTCCTGATGTATGCCGACCGCAAGATCTGGGCCGCCGTGATGATGCGGCGCGGGCCCAACGTGGTCGGTGTCTTCGGTCTGTTGCAGTCGTTCGCGGATTTTCTGAAGTATATCGTCAAGGAAGTGGTGGTGCCTGCGGGTGCGGACCGGGGCGTGTTCTTCCTTGCCCCGATGATTTCCTTTGTCATGGCGATGATCGCCTGGGCGGTGATCCCGTTCAATGACGGCTGGATCCTCGCGGATATCAACGTGGCCATCCTTTATGTCTTCGCCATCTCCTCGCTCGAGGTGTACGGCGTGATCATGGGCGGTTGGGCATCGAATTCCAAATATCCGTTCCTGGGATCGTTGCGCTCTGCCGCGCAGATGATTTCCTATGAGGTCAGCATCGGTCTGATCATCATCGGGGTGATCATCTCGACGGGGTCGATGAACTTTGGCGCGATCGTCGCTGCGCAGGAAGGCGGCGGCGGCATCCTGCACTGGTATTTCCTGCCCCATTTCCCGATGTTGATCCTGTTCTTCATCTCTGCGCTGGCCGAGACGAACCGCCCGCCGTTCGACCTGCCGGAAGCTGAATCCGAACTGGTCGCGGGCTATCAGGTTGAATATTCCTCAACGCCGTTCCTTCTGTTCATGATTGGGGAACTGGTCGCCGTGGTGCTGATGTGTGCGCTGGTGTCGCTGCTGTTCCTCGGCGGCTGGCTGTCGCCCGTGCCGTTCCTGCCCGATGGCTTCTTCTGGATGTTCATCAAGATGCTGGGCGTGTTCTTCATGTTCTCCATGGTGAAGGCGATCACGCCGCGCTACCGCTACGACCAGCTGATGCGTCTGGGGTGGAAGGTTTTCCTGCCGTTCTCGCTCTTCTGGGTCGTGTTCGTCGCCTTTGCCGCGAAATTCGAATGGTTCTGGGGCATCTATGCCCGCTGGCCGATGTGAGGATGATATGAGTCAGACCGATTTCTCCCGCAAAGCCGGATATTTCCTGCTGAGTGACTATGCCAAGGCCTTCATGCTGGGCATGCGGTACTTCTTTGCGCCCAAGGTCACGTTGAACTATCCGCATGAAAAGGGCCCGCTGAGCCCTCGTTTTCGCGGTGAACACGCGCTGCGGCGGTATCCGAATGGTGAAGAACGCTGCATCGCCTGCAAGCTGTGCGAGGCGGTGTGCCCTGCGCAGGCGATCACCATCGACGCGGAGCCGCGCGCGGACGGGTCGCGCCGGACCACACGTTATGACATCGACATGACAAAATGCATCTACTGCGGTTTCTGTCAGGAAGCCTGCCCGGTGGATGCGATTGTCGAAGGGCCGAACTTCGAATTCTCGACCGAGACCCGCGAAGAGCTGTATTACGACAAGGAAAAGCTGCTGGATAACGGCGAGCGTTGGGAAGCCGAGATCGCGCGCAACCTCGAAATGGACGCGCCGTACCGATGAGCGATCCGGTAAACCCCTTTGAAGCGATGATGAAACAGGCGCAGGAGATGGCAAAGGCCTTTCCGGCGGCGGATGCGTTTTCGCCCAAGGTGTTCGAGGCGATGATGGGCACGATGCCGAAAGACATGATGGAAATGTTCTTCGGCAATGCCATCAACGAAGGCGGGCTGGACGCCCGGACGCGGCTGTTGCTGACGCTGGCCGGGCTGACCATGCAGGGCGCACAAAGCGATACCGTGGTGCGTCAGACGGTCCGTCACGCGCTGGAGGCAGGGGCCACGCCGCAGCACATCAAGGAAGCCATTGCGCAGATGTCGGTGTTTGCCGGTCTGCCTGCCATGACCCGTGCGATGGAATTTGCGCAGCAGGTCTTTGACGAAAAAGAGGGTGACGCATGAGTGTCTTTTCTTTCTATCTGTTTGCGATCTGTGTGATCGCGGGCGGGCTTTTCACCGTGGTCAGCCGCAATCCGGTCCATTCGGTGCTCTGGTTGATCCTCGCCTTCCTGTCCTCGGCGGGTCTGTTCGTGCTTCTGGGTGCGGAATTTGTCGCGATGCTGCTGATCATCGTCTATGTGGGCGCGGTTGCGGTGCTGTTCTTGTTCGTGGTGATGATGCTGGACGTGGATTTCGCCGAGCTGAAGGCGGAGATGGCGAAATACATGCCGCTGGCGCTGCTGATCGGGCTGGTGATCCTGATGCAGTTCGTCATGGCCTTTGGCGCCTGGGAAACCAACGCGGCAGCCGAAGGGCTGCGGACCCAGGTGACCAACCCCGATGTGCAGAATACCGCCGCTTTGGGCCTGATCCTTTATGACGAGTACTTCCTGCTGTTCCAGCTGGCCGGTCTGATCCTGCTGGTGGCGATGATCGGGGCCATCGTGCTGACCCTGCGCCACCGTGTCGATGTGAAACGGCAGGACGTTGTGGCCCAGATGATGCGCGATCCGGCCAAGGCGATGGAGTTGAAGGACGTGAAATCGGGGCAGGGGCTTTAGGGCTTCGATGAATTAAACCTGCGGTCGGGTAGCGGCGGCAGAGAACAAGGACGAAAACATGTCGAGAAATACAATCGTGGTGCTGGTGGTGGTCCTGATCATCGTTCTGGGCGGTTACGGATTTACCCGCTGAACCACGGCATGTCCTGCTGGAAACCGGGACGCAAGGATACTAAAAGCCCCCACAACGGGCAAAAGAACCGAGGGACGACATGATCGGACTTGAACATTACCTGACTGTGGCGGCGACGCTGTTTGTCATTGGCATCTTCGGGCTATTCCTGAACCGCAAGAACGTGATCATCATCCTGATGAGCATCGAACTGATGCTGCTGGCGGTGAACATCAACTTCGTGGCGTTCTCCAGCTTTCTGGGCGATCTGGTGGGGCAGGTCTATACGCTGTTCGTGCTGACGGTGGCGGCTGCGGAGGCCGCGATCGGTCTGGCCATTCTGGTCTGTTTCTTCCGCAACCGGGGCACGATCGCGGTTGAAGACGTCAACGTGATGAAGGGCTGAGGATCATGGAAATCACAATCCTTTTCGCCCCGCTGGTTGGCGCGCTGGTCGCCGGGTTCGGCTGGAAACTGATCGGAGAGGCGGCAGCGCAGTGGATCACGACGGGTCTGCTGTTTCTCGCGGCCGCTCTGTCCTGGGTCGTTTTCCTGACGCTCGATGGACCGACGGAGCATATCCAGATCCTGCGCTTCATCGAAAGCGGCAGCCTGAGCACGGACTGGTCGATCCGTCTGGACCGGCTGACCGCGATCATGCTGATCGTGGTGACGACCGTGTCGGCGCTCGTGCACCTTTATTCCTTTGGCTACATGGCCCATGACGACAATTTTGCGGGCGAGAACGAGCATTACCGCGCGCGTTTCTTTGCCTATCTGTCGTTCTTCACCTTCGCGATGCTGATGCTGGTCACGTCCGACAACCTGATCCAGATGTTCTTTGGCTGGGAAGGCGTGGGCGTCGCGTCCTATCTGCTGATCGGGTTCTATTACAAGAAACCATCGGCCAATGCGGCGGCGATCAAGGCTTTTGTGGTGAACCGGGTGGGCGACTTCGGCTTTGCGCTTGGCATATTCGCGCTGTTCCTGATGACGGACAGCATCCGCTTCGACGATATCTTTGCCGCAGCACCCGATCTTGCCGAATCAGACCATTTCATTCCTGTGGACCGACTGGAACGCGGCCAACCTGATTGCCTTCCTGCTGTTCGTGGGGGCGATGGGTAAATCGGCGCAGCTGTTCCTGCACACCTGGTTGCCCGACGCGATGGAAGGTCCGACGCCGGTGTCGGCGCTGATCCACGCGGCGACCATGGTGACGGCGGGTGTCTTCCTTGTCTGCCGCATGTCACCGCTGATGGAATTCGCGCCGCAGGCGATGACATTCGTGACCGTGATCGGCGCGACCACCGCCTTCTTTGCCGCGACCGTGGGTCTGGTGCAGACCGACATCAAGCGGGTGATCGCCTATTCGACCTGTTCGCAGCTGGGCTATATGTTCGTGGCGGCTGGCGTTGGCATGTATTCCGCCGCGATGTTCCACCTGTTCACACATGCCTTCTTCAAGGCGATGCTGTTCCTTGGGGCGGGGTCCGTCATTCACGCGATGCACCACGAGCAGGACATGAACAACTACGGTGGTCTGCGCAAGAAGATCCCCTATACCTTCGCCGCGATGATGATCGGCACGCTGGCCATCACCGGGGTGGGCATCCCGCTCACGCATATCGGTTTTGCCGGGTTCCTGTCCAAGGACGCCATCATCGAATCCGCCTGGGCCGGGGGCAGCGCCTATGGCTTCTGGCTGCTGGTCGTGGCTGCCGCGATGACATCCTTCTACAGCTGGCGTCTGATCTTTCTGACGTTCTACGGCACGCCGCGTGGCAACAAGCACACGCACGAGCACGCGCACGAGTCGCCCGCCGTGATGCTGGTGCCGCTGGGTGTTCTGGCGCTGGGGGCGATTTTCGCCGGCATGATCTGGTTCAAGCCGTTCTTTGGCGATCACGAATATGTCGCGGATTTCTACAATATTCCACTGGCTGAAATGGCCGAAGGTTCTGATGCCGAGACCAGCGGTGCCGAGGAAAACCACGGCACGTCCGCAGACGGGCATGGTTCGGACGAGGCGCATCACGCGGCCTTTGGCGGTGCGCCGGGCGAGGGGGCCTTGTACTTCGGCCCCGACAATCATGTGCTGGAGGACGCCCATGAGGCGCCCGTCTGGGTCAAGGTCAGCCCCTTCATTGCCATGCTTCTGGGTCTGGTGATGGCGCTGTGGTTCTACATCTGGAACCCGACACTGCCCGGCCGTCTGGCCGCGAACCAGCAGCCGCTCTATCAGTTCCTGCTGAACAAATGGTACTTCGACGAGATCTATAACGTCGTCTTCGTGAAACCGGCCAAGTCAATCGGCCGCTTCCTGTGGAAACGCGGGGACGGCAGCGTCATCGACGGCGCGCTGAACGGGATTGCCATGGGCATCGTGCCGTTCTTCACACGGCTCGCCGGGAAGGCGCAGTCGGGATACATCTTCACCTATGCCTTCGCGATGGTGATCGGGATTGCCGTGCTCGTCACCTGGATGACGATGACCGGAGGAGCGCACTAATGGACACGCATCTGCTTTCCATCATCACGTTTCTGCCGGCCCTTGCGGCTGTCATTCTGGCGGTTTTCCTGCGGGGTGACGATGCGGCGGCGCAGGGCAATGCCAAATGGCTTGCGTTGATCACCACAACCGCGACCTTCCTCATTTCGCTCTTTGTGCTGATCCAGTTCGACCCGAACGATACCGGATTCCAGTTCGTCACCGAAAGCGAATGGCTGCTGGGTCTGCAATACCGCATGGGTGTCGATGGCATTTCGATCCTGTTCGTCATGCTGACCACCTTCATGATGCCGCTGGTGATTGCCGCATCGTGGAATGTGGAAACCCGCGTCAAGGAATACATGATCGCCTTTCTGGTGCTGGAAACGCTGATGCTGGGCGTCTTCATGGCGCTGGACCTGATCCTGTTCTACCTGTTCTTCGAAGCGGGGCTGATCCCGATGTTCCTGATCATCGGCATCTGGGGCGGGGCGAACCGCATCTATGCGAGCTTCAAGTTCTTCCTCTATACCTTCCTTGGCTCCGTGCTGATGCTGGTGGCGATGGTCGCGATGTTCTCGGATGCGGGGACGACCTGCATCGGGGCCTGCGACATCAGCCTGCTGAACCACACCTTCGGCTCCGAGACATTCTCGATCCTCGGCGTGCAGATCCTGGGCGGGATGCAGACGCTGTTGTTCCTGGCGTTCTTTGCCAGCTTTGCCGTCAAGATGCCGATGTGGCCGGTGCACACATGGTTGCCCGACGCGCATGTTCAGGCCCCGACAGCGGGTTCCGTGGTGCTGGCGGCGATCCTGCTCAAGATGGGCGGCTATGGTTTCCTGCGCTTCTCGTTGCCCATGTTCCCGGTAGGCTCAGACGTGATGGCGCCGCTGGTGCTGTGGCTGAGCGCGATTGCCATTGTCTATGCCTCGCTGGTGGCGCTGGTGCAGGACGATATGAAAAAGCTGATCGCCTATTCGTCGGTCGCGCACATGGGCTTTGTGACGATGGGGATCTTTGCGGCGAACCAGCAGGGTGTTGATGGCGCGATTTTCCAGATGATCAGCCACGGGTTCATTTCCGCTGCGTTGTTCCTCTGCGTCGGTGTGGTCTATGACCGGATGCACACCCGCGAGATTGATGCCTATGGCGGTCTGGTCAACCGGATGCCGGTCTATGCGATGATCTTCATGCTGTTCACCATGGCGAATGTGGGCCTGCCGGGCACCTCGGGGTTTGTGGGGGAATTCCTGACGCTGCTGGCGATCTTCCAGGTCAACACCTGGGTGGCTGCGGTGGCGACGACCGGCGTGATCCTGTCCGCGGCCTATGCGCTGTGGCTGTACCGCCGGGTGGTGATGGGCGAGCTGATCAAGGAAAGCCTGAAAGCGATCAAGGACATGACCGCGCGCGAGAAATGGATATTCGCGCCGCTGGTGGCGATGACGCTGCTGCTGGGTGTCTATCCGGCGCTGGTGCTCGACATGATCGGGCCATCGGTTGCGGCACTGGTCGAGAATTACGCAAGCGCGGTTGAGGCGGGCCAGACGGCTGTCCAGACCGCCGCTGCGTCGAACTAAGGAAGCGAACGATGATTTCCGCTGATCTGAACGTCATTCTGCCCGAAATCCTGCTGGCAGCCTTTGCGCTCGTGGGGCTTCTCGCGGCGGTCTACACCACCAAGGACAAGATGGGTGGTCTGCTGGTCTGGGCCACGGCGGCGGCCTTCGTGCTGTTGGCGGCGTGGATCGGGTCGACGGAAGAGGGAACGCGGGTGGCGTTCAACGGCATGTTCATCGAGGACAGTTTTGCGCGTTTCGCCAAGGTCACGATCCTGTTGTCGGCGGCTGCGGTGCTGGTGATGTCGGAAGGCTACATGCGGGCGCGCGGATTGTTGCGGTTCGAGTATCCGATGCTGGTGGCACTCAGCGCCGTTGGCATGATGATGATGGTCAGCGCGGGTGATCTGATGGCGCTTTACATGGGGTTGGAACTGCAATCGCTGGCGCTTTACGTGGTGGCCTCCCTGCGGCGCGATTCCGTCCGCTCGACCGAGGCCGGCTTGAAGTATTTCGTCCTGGGCGCCTTGTCGTCGGGTATCCTGCTGTACGGCGCATCGCTGGTGTATGGCTACACCGGAACGACGCTGTTTTCGGGCATCATCACGACGGCGCAGGCCGGAGAAACCTCGCTTGGGCTGCTCTTTGGTCTGGTCTTCCTGATCGCCGGTTTGGCGTTCAAGGTGTCCGCCGTGCCGTTCCATATGTGGACCCCCGATGTTTACGAAGGCTCTCCCACCCCTGTGACCGCCTTCTTTGCCACGGCCCCCAAGGTCGCGGCGATGGCGCTGTTCGCGCGTGTGCTGCACGATGCCTTCGGCCAGGCGGTCGGTGACTGGCAGCAGATCATCGCGCTGATGTCGGTGCTGTCGATGTTCCTGGGCGCTGTTGCGGCCATCGGGCAGACCAACATCAAGCGGCTGATGGCGTTTTCGTCGATCGCCCACATGGGCTATGCGCTGATGGGTCTGGCTGCCGGGACGGCGTTCGGCGTGCAGGCGATGCTGGTCTATATGGCGATCTATGTGACCATGAACGTGGGCACCTTTGCCTTCATCCTGATGATGCAGAAAGACGGCGCACCGGTCACGGACATCGCTGCGTTGAACATGTATGCCAAGAACAATCCGGGGCGGGCGCTGTCGATGCTGGTTCTCTTGTTCTCGCTGGCGGGCGTCCCGCCGATGCTGGGTTTTTTCGGCAAGCTGTACGTCTTGCGGGCGGCCTATGATGCGGGGCTGGCCTGGCTGGCGATCGCCGGTGTGGTGGCCTCGGTCATCGGTGCCTATTATTATCTGCGGATCGTCTTCTTCATGTATTTCGGTGATGAGCAGTCCGACCGGCTCGACCCCGGCAAGGGTCGGTTGCTGCCTGCCTTCCTGACCGCATCGGCGCTGATCATGGTGCTGGGCATCATCAACATGTTCGGTGTCGAGGCAGCGGCGCAGGCAGCGGCGGGTGCGCTGGTCAATTGACCGGGCAGACGTGCCAGCGGGCAAGACAGCATAGTCTATACGGGGTGGCTCCATGACCGCCTGGCCCGAAGGCTACAGGCGTCATGTGCTGGACAGCGTGGATTCCACGTTGTCGGAAGCGGCAAGGATGTTGCCGACACTGTCGGAGCCGACATGGATCCTGGCACTGGAGCAGACGGCGGCGCGGGGGCGCAGAGGCCGCGCATGGGCCACGCCCCGCGGCAATTTCGCGAGCACCCTGGTGATGCGACGGACCGAGCCACCGGGCGTCGCGGCATTGCGCAGTTTCGTGACCTCGCTGGCGCTTTACCGCAGCTTTGCGGCGGTGACGGGGCAGCCGGAGGTCTTTGCCCTGAAATGGCCCAACGATGTCCTGCTGAACGGCGGCAAGGTGGCGGGTATCCTGCTGGAAAGCGTGGGCGATCACCTGATCCTTGGGATCGGAGTGAACCTTGCCCATGCGCCGTCACCCGATCAGGTGGAGCAGGGGGCCTTGCGCCCCGTGAGCCTGAAGGGGGAGCTGGACATCGACGTGGCACCGGAGATTTTTCTCGATCAGCTTGCGGCGGACTACGCCGCGCTGGAGGCACAGTTCATAACGCAGGGGTTCGCGCCCATTCGCCGCGACTGGCTGGCCCATGCCGCACGGCTGGGCGAGAGGATCACCGCCCGCACCATGCGCGATGAGACCACCGGCACCTTTGAGGATGTCGATGAAAGCGGTAACCTGATCCTGCGGAGCGCCGCAGGCCGCGTGGCGATTGCCGCCGCCGATGTGTTTTTCTAGGGGGACAGCCCATGCTTCTGGCGATTGACTGCGGCAATACCAACACGGTGTTCTCGATCTGGGACGGGGAGAGTTTCATCGCCACATGGCGCACGGCGACCGAATGGCAGCGGACGGCGGATCAGTACTATGTCTGGCTGAGCACGCTGATGAAGTTTCAGAAGATCGACGCCGAGATCACGGACGTGATCATTTCCTCGACCGTGCCGCGTGTCGTGTTCAACCTGCGCGTCTTTGCGGACAGGTATTTCAACACGCGGCCCATGGTGGTGGGCAAACCCGATTGCGCGCTTCCCGTCGAGGTGCGGGTGGACGCGGGCACGGCGGTGGGGCCGGACCGGCTGGTCAACACGGTGGCGGGGTTCGACCTTTATGGCCCGGACCTGATCGTGGTGGATTTCGGCACGGCGACGACCTTCGATGTGGTGGCGGCTGACGGGGCCTATGTGGGGGGCGTGATCGCGCCCGGCGTGAACCTGAGCCTCGAGGCGCTGCACAATGCCGCCGCAGCCCTGCCGCATGTGGACATCACCCAGCCGCAGCGCGTGGTGGGCACCAATACTGTGGCCTGTATGCAATCGGGGATTTTCTGGGGTTACGTCGGCCTTGTTCGTGAGATATGTGCGCGGATAAAGGCGGAACGCGAACGCGAGATGCGTGTGATTTCCACCGGGGGTCTGGCCCCGCTGTTTCAGCAGGCCGTGGACCTTTTTGATGAATACCAAGATGATCTGACAATGCACGGCCTGACCGTGATTTATAAATATAACAAGGAATTAGCTGACACATGAGCAGTGAGAGATTGATCTACCTTCCCCTTGGCGGGGCGGGTGAAATTGGCATGAATGCCTATGTCTATGGCTACGGGAAACCGGGCAAGGAGCGGCTGATCGTCGTGGACCTTGGCGTGGCGTTTCCGGACATGGACGGCAGCCCCGGCGTTGACCTGATCATCGCCGACATCACATGGCTGAAAGAACGCCGCGACCGGATCGAGGCGATCTTTATCACCCATGCCCACGAGGACCATGTGGGTGCTGTGGCGCATACCTATGCGGACCTCAAGGCCCCGATCTTTGCGCGGAAGTTCACCGCCAACATCGCGCGGCGCAAGCTGGATGAATACAACATTCCCGATTCTGCGCTGACCGTGGTGCAGGCCTGGCCGGAACAGCGCAATGCGGGTCCGTTCAAGGTGGGCTTCCTGCCGATTTCGCATTCGATCCCCGAAAGCTCGGCTTTGGTGATCGACACGCCCGAGGGGCGCGTGATCCATTCGGGCGACTTCAAGATCGACCTGACGCCGGGTGTCGGCGAGGCGTTTGATCTTGGGCTTTGGGCAGAGGTCTGCAAGGACGGTGTCAAGGCGCTGGTCTGTGACAGCACCAATGTCTTCTCGCCCGATCCGGGCCGGTCGGAATCCACTGTGGGTCCGGCGATCGAGGAGCTGGTGAGCAATGCGGCAGGGATGGTCGTGGCGACGACCTTCGCCTCCAACGTGGCGCGGGTGAAGACACTGGCGGTTGCGGGCGAACGGGCGGGGCGGTCCATCGTCCTGCTGGGCCGTGCGATGAACCGCATGGTCGAAGCGGCACTTGAGACCGGGGTGATGAAGAATTTCCCCAGGACGATCAGCCCCGAAGAAGCGCGCGGTATCCCGCGCGAGAACCTGATGCTGCTGGTCACCGGATCGCAGGGCGAACGCCGTGCGGCGTCGGCCCAGCTGGCACGCGGCAAGTTCCAGGGGATCGAGATGAAGCAGGGCGATCTGTTCCTGTTTTCCTCCAAGACGATCCCCGGCAACGAAAAGGGTGTCATTCGCATCATGAACCAGTTTTCCGAGCTGGGCGTCGATGTGGTGGACGACAGCAACGGGCATTACCATGTGTCGGGCCACGCCAACCGCCCCGATCTGGAGACGCTGCACGATGTGGTCAAACCGCAGATCCTGATCCCGATGCACGGCGAACACCGGCACCTGCGCGAGCATGTGAAGATTGCCGAGGGCAAGGGCATCACCGGGGTGCTGGCGGTGAACGGCATGATGATCGACCTCAGCGGCAACAAGCCGAAGGTGGCGGAATACATCGAAAGCGGGCGAACCTATCTGGACGGCTCCGTGCAGATCGGTGCGCTGGACGGGGTCGTGCGCGACCGGATCCGCATGGCGCTGAACGGCCATGTGACCGTGACCGTGATCATGGATGACAACGACGAGCCGCTGGGCGACCCTTGGGTCGATACGATGGGCCTGCCCGAAACGGGCAAATCCGGTGCGGCGCTGGTCGATGTGATGGAAGAGGACCTGAGCCAGTTTCTGGGCCGGTCCAAGGCCGCCACACTGCGCGACGATGACAAGCTGAACGAAGGCCTGAAGCGGGTGGTGCGCCAGTCCGGTCAGGACGAGATCGGGAAAAAGCCGGAAGTGACGGTGGTGGTCAGCCGGTTGAGCTGATCTGCCGTTGGCGATGGTAGAAGGTGGCCCCGTGTGAAAGCACGGGGCTTTTTTCGCGGCTTGTGGAACATTCTTTGAATGGCTGGTTTGAGCCTAAACCGTCATTGCCGAAATGCGCGGCTCGATACCTGAATTGAGTTCTTGGACGGGTCTTTGGCATTTGCAAATTCATACCCACCGGCCTTGTGGATCTTGCCAAAACCAAGTCCCGTTGGCCCTGGCCGTTTCGCAAAAGCCCGATACGTCCTCAACGTCGAACACGAGCTTTACCAAAACCTGCCCTTCTTTCTGATTTGCCGCTGCCGGGTGCAAAAGCTTCTTTCTGATTTGCCTCTGCCAGTGCAAAAGCAGTGCCATACCCGATTCTTGCGCCCTCAGCTTGACCACGCGGTCGTGGTCATCTCGCAACACCAAGAAGCCGAAGTGCTTGGCGTAAAAGTCCGCCATCTGATCGATCCTGCTCGTGTAAATCACCAATCGCCCGAGTGATGCGGCCATTTTTTGCGCCTTCGATAAGCTCTGATTGAGGAAACCTTAGCATACCACATTTATAGACGGCAGCTTTGTCCGCATAGCGGACATAGAACGTCTGCTCACACATCCCCTTACACCAACGCCGGGTACTCAAACGAAAACGCTGATCTATTCCCTGCAAAGATAAATCGCGCCGCCAATGCCCACCGCCCCGACGGCGACGATTGTGAGCGTGGCGGGGGTGGCGGCGGCGGACAGGGCGGTGGATCCTGCGGTGCCCAGTTGCGAGGCGATGTAGCCAGAGGAGCCGGTCAGCAGCGTGGCACCGGAGCTGTGCGCGACCGAGGAGACACCTGCGACGGTGTTCTTTACCGTGCCGACCACGCGGGAGGTGATCCCGATGGCTTCGTCCTTGGTGGTGTTGACCCGCTCGCAGACCGTCTTGCGGCACAGACCGCGAAAGTTGCGCTTGCCGGGGACCAGCAGGAACGATCCGTCGTCCAGTGTGGACAGGCAATGGGCGGCGACGTCCACTTCCGGCGCGTTTTGAGCGAGATAGGCGATGGTGACGGTGCTTTTGCAGGGCGGCGGCGTGCCCCAGGCCTTGTTCCAGGTCTTGGAGGGCCAGCGCACGGCGCGTTCGCGCAGCTTGGCTTTGGTGTCGGTCTCGACACTGCCTTGGTCGATCACGATTTCGGAGCCGTTGACGAAGGTGCGGCACTGCTGGGCCGCGGCACCTGTCGCGCAAAGGGCGAGCGCAAGTGCCGACACGATGAGGGTGGATTTCATTTGCCTGATCCTTGTTCTGTTTTTGAACAAGGTAGCACATCCGCTCTGGCTGTCAGCTAGGTGGGACGTTCCTCGAAGCTGAGTTCGATGAATTCCGGCGTATGATCGCCGAGACCCACAACCTTGTTGCCGCCCCGGTCATCGCCGCGCCCGCCCCGGTTGTCGGTGCGGCCCCGGTTGCTGTTGCTGTTCCGGTTGCTGTCATTCCGCCCGCCCGAGGAGTCGGCGCGGCGGTTGTCGGTGGTCCTGGGCTCGGGCTTCGCGGCTTCGGACGCAGGCGCATCCGCCTTGGGCGCGGGGTCCTTGCGTTGTTCCGGCTTCGCTTCGGGAGCGGTCTGATCGGCCTTGGCGTCCTTCGACGGTTCCTTGGGCTTCGACGCATCGTCCGACTTGCGGCTGCGCGACCGGCTGCGCTTGGGCTTGTCGCCTGTCTTGTCGGCGGGTTTGGTTTCCGCCTGAGGCGCGGCATCTTCTGCCGGGGCCGGGTTGCCGCCAAGCGGGTTGTCGAGACGCGGGATTTCGCGCTGCACAAGGCGTTCGACATCGGCGAGGTTCTTCTCGTCGCGCGGCGCGCAGATCATGATCGCAGCACCGTCGCGCCCCGCTCGGCCTGTCCGGCCGATCCGGTGAACATAGTCTTCGGCATGGCTGGGCACGTCGAAGTTGAACACATGGCTCACGGCAGGCACATCAAGGCCGCGTGCGGCCACGTCAGAGGCGACGAGGAAGCGCAGATCACCGGCGCGGAACCCGTCAAGCGTCCGGGTGCGCTGGCTCTGGTCGAGATCGCCATGGATGGGCGCGGCGTCATAGCCATGCTTTTTCAATGACTTCGCAACGGTGTCCACGTCCATCTTGCGGTTGCAGAAGATGATCGCGTTGGTGCATTTGTCCCCTTCGGCGTCGATCAACGCCCGCAGGACATTGCGCTTTTCCGTCGCTTCGCGGTCCTTGCGCGAGGCTTTGAACATCAGCACGCCCTGCGTGATATTCTCGCCCGTGGTGGCCTGACGGGCGACTTCGACCCGCTCGGGGTTGGACAGGAACGTGTTGGTGATCCGCTCGATCTCGGGCGCCATGGTGGCCGAGAAGAACAGCGTCTGGCGGGTAAAGGGCGTCAGGCCGAAGATGCGTTCGATGTCGGGGATGAACCCCATGTCGAGCATCCGGTCAGCCTCGTCCACGACCATGATCTTCACGTCGTTCAGGATCAGCTTGCCGCGTTCGAAATGATCGAGCAGGCGGCCCGGCGTGGCGATCAGCACGTCGACCCCCTTGTCGATGGCCGTGTCCTGTTCCTTGAAACTGACGCCGCCGATCAGCAGCGCCTTGGTCAGCTTGACGTGTTTGGCGTAGGTGTCGAAATTTTCAGCGACCTGCGCGGCCAGTTCGCGTGTGGGGCAAAGCACCAGACTGCGCGGCATCCGGGCGCGGGCGCGGCCACGGGCCAGCATGGTGATCATCGGCAGCGTGAAGCTGGCGGTCTTGCCGGTGCCGGTCTGGGCGATGCCCAGAACGTCGCGGCCATCAAGGGCGGGGGGAATGGCACCCGCCTGAATGGGGGTGGGGATTGTGTACCCGGCCTCTTCGATGGCCTTGAGCACTTTTGGGCTGAGCTTCAGATCAGAGAACTTTGTCATATATGTCCGATGTTTGCGGACACTGACTTGGCCCGCTGCGTGGTTCATACCGGCCCGCATGGCCCAATGGGCGGCACCTGCCGCGATATGTTGCGTTCGCATAGCAACTTGAGCGCGCGGCGTCAAACAGATCGCGGCTCAGAGGGGGTGGCCGGGGAAATGCCGGGCGGCTGTGGCATTTAGATCAAGGTGGGCCAGCCGCAGAAGGCCGTGCTGCGTCAAAGCGCTGCGCAGCTGTGGCGTGTCGGCGCAGACCTCGTCAAAAAAGGCGCGCAGGCCCGCTTCTCCGCTCTCCGCCTCGATCATGGAAAAGAGTTCATGCATCGACAGCCCGCCTTTGTCGCGCGGCCGGTTCGGGGCCAGATCGGGGCGGTAAGACCCTTGCGCCAGACGGTAGCGGTAGGCGGCAAGCCAGTCTTCCCATGATTTGGCGTGGCAATGGGCGAGGTCGATACCTTCCGTATCCTCGGGGCCGGGCAGGATTTCGTCGTGCTGAAAGACGTTGTGGATCTGGACGCGGATGTCGTCCAAGCCACTGCGGACAAAGACCTTGCCCGCCAGATGACTGAGAAAGCCGCCTTTGATATGGCTGCCGTAGGTGGGATAGAGCGCGGCCACGATGCGGCTACGGTCAGGGCCGTTGGGCACGAAGCCCTTGAAGGCGGTGCCGTCCCCGGCCAGCTGTTCCATCGGACGGATGCGGGCGATGGGCTGGTCGGTGGGGAGCGCTGCCAGAATGTCGGCGACGGGACGGTCCGCCACGAGAAATTCGTCCACATCCATGTGGATCAGCCAGTCGGGATTGTCGCGGCGGCGGTAGGCGTGGGTGGCGTTGCGGGTCTGGCGGACCTGATGTTTCCTGGGACGTTTTCCGTTCCACCACGCGTCATCGCAGAGGATGGGCCGGATCTTTGGGTGTTGTTTCAGGATGTCGAACGCATTGCGGTTGTCGTCATCGAGGTAGATGTAGAGCCGTTGCGCGCCTGCCTCCAGATGATAGGCGGCAAAGCGCAGAATGTCGGGGACGGGCGCTTTGATCGTGGCGCTCAGACCCCAGCTTGTCACACCATCATTTCCTTTGTCGCGGTCAGCCGCACGTCGGGGTAGTCGCGGCCGACGCGGTCGATGTCCCATTGCAGGCGGGTGAGGTAGACGATGTCGCCGTCGTGGTCATGCGCGATGTGCTGTTTGTTGGTTTCCATAAATTTATCAACAGCTTGCTTGTTGCCGTTGACCCAACGGGCCGAGGTGAACTGCGACGGTTCGAACCGCACGGGAAGCCCGTATTCCAGCTCGATCCGGCTCGCCAGCACCTCGAATTGCAACTGACCGACAACGCCGACGACAAAGCCGGAGCCGATCGAGGGTTTGAAGACCTTCGCGGCCCCTTCCTCTGCGAATTGCATCAGCGCCTTTTCGAGGTGCTTGGACTTCAGCGGATCGCCCGCGCGCACGCCTTGGAGGAGTTCGGGCGCAAAGGATGGGATACCTGTAACACGCAAAGCTTCCCCTTCGGTTAACGTATCGCCGATGCGCAGCTGTCCGTGGTTGGGGATGCCGATGATGTCCCCGGCCCAGGCTTCTTCTGCCAGCTCGCGGTCGGAGGCGAGGAACATCACGGGGTTGGAGATGGTCATCGGTTTTTTCGTGCGTACATGGGTCATTTTCATGCCGCGCAGGAAGTGACCGGAGGCAAGCCGGACAAAGGCCACACGGTCGCGGTGCTTGGGGTCCATGTTCGCCTGCACTTTGAAGACGAAGCCGGAAACCTTTGTTTCCTCTGGAAGAATCTGGCGGGGTTCGGCGTTCTGGATCTGGGGTTCGGGCCCGAATTTGGCGATGCCATCCATCAGTTCCTTGACCCCGAAGGAGTTGATGGCGGAGCCGAACCAGATCGGCGTCAGCGATCCTTCGGCCATCAGCGCGGGATCGAGAGGGGGCATGAGTTCGCGGACCATTTCAAGGTCTTCGCGGAGTTTGTCCAGCAGGGCGGCAGGCACATGCTGCGCCAGTTTCGGGTCTTCCAAGCCGTTGATTTCAATGGATTCCGCAACCTTGTTGCGGTCCGCGCGGTCCATCAGTTCAAGCCGGTCGCGCAGGATGTCGTAGCATCCGATGAAATCGCGGCCCACGCCGATGGGCCAGCTTGCCGGGGTCACGTCGATGGCAAGGTTCTGCTGGATTTCGTCAATGATCTCAAACACATCGCGGCTTTCGCGGTCCATCTTGTTACAGAAGGTCAGGATCGGCAGGTCGCGCATCCGGCAGACCTCGAACAGCTTTTGTGTTTGCGATTCAACGCCTTTCGCGCCGTCGATCACCATCACGGCGGCGTCCACCGCCGTCAGCGTGCGATAGGTGTCTTCGGAGAAGTCGGAGTGGCCGGGCGTGTCCACAAGATTGAAGCGGAACTCCTTGAAATCGAACGACATTGCGGAGGCCGAGACAGAGATGCCCCGGTCCTTTTCCATCGCCATGAAGTCGGATCGCGTGCGCCGCGCCTCGCCCTTGGCGCGGACCTGTCCGGCCATCTGGATCGCGCCGCCGAAGAGCAGGAATTTCTCTGTCAGGGTGGTTTTGCCCGCATCCGGGTGGCTGATGATCGCAAAGGTCCGACGCCGCGCGATTTCGGGCGGCAGATCGGGGCGATTTGGGTTGCTGTCCAGCATCTTGCGCGGCGTTCCTGATGTGAGTGCGCCCGAGAGGGCGCGGCAAAGGTGAACAAAGCGTAAAATGTCACACAGTGTACACCGGGCGTACACATACCGTACATACGGGCGAGAGCAAGGGTTTGGACGGATCAAGCAGGAACGGCGCGCCGATGGGCGGTGAAATGGGCGTCGGGGAATGATGCGAGTGCGGGGCAAAGCTGACATTCACACCTTGTCGTGCGGCTTCTGTCCCAAATGCATCATCGCTTCGATCATTCAGCCGGGAAGTCCGTCGATCTTTTCGATGCTGGCCAAGTCTTTGTCCCAATGCGCGCGACTGGACCAGCAGATATGTGCGTCGGGCTGCCTGTCGAGTTGGGTGTCAAGTGACCCGGCCGGTACCACAAGCAAACCGATCTCCGGCAGGGAGACTGGCAGCGCGGACCCGCAGTCGGAGCAGAAGCTTTTCACATGGCGCGATCCGGGCAGATGGAACGTCTTTGTGATTTCTTCTCCTGAGACCCAGGTGATTTTGGCGGTGGACGAAAACAGATTTGCCGCATGAGCCGAACCGCTGTCCTTGCGGCAGCGGGCGCAGTGGCACAGAAAAAAGGTTTCGAACTCGCCTGATATGCGGAATTTCACTGCGCCGCACAGGCATTGTCCGGTGACCGGATTGTTGTTCATTCCCATCCCTCTCGACAGCCAAACGTGCTGCAGCCAGTGGATTGCATGTTCATGAACACATTGTAACCACGTGTCGGAATCAAGGTCAAAAAGGGTGCCAGGCAGACACTCTTCGATTTCATTGAATGCCCGTTTCCCTACCGGCTTGACGCCTTGCGCAGCAGTTCCGCCGCGTCGGGGCGGCGCAGCAGCGCTTCGTTCACGTCGAGGCCCGCATGGGGCAGGTCGGAGTGGCCGGGGATCACCTCGCCCATGGCGGCGGAGAGGTCGGCGGGCAGCACGGATTTGGTGCGGGTGTCGATCAGCATCGTCTCGGCGGCGATGCCTTCGGCATAGATGATCTGATGGCTGTCGAAGAGAAGCTGGAAGTAGTCGACAAAGCCACCGTCCATCACCGTGACGGTATAGCCGTTCACCAGATGCCGCGCCTTGACCAGAATTTCGGACTGGCCCGCGCCCAGTTCGTCGCTGCGCTGGTAGATGAACAGGCGGTGATCGGGGCTGACGATCAGGTCGTTTTCGTTGTGCAGCGTACCTGCGTGGATCTTGATCGGGGCAAATTCGCCCACGGCGCGGACGGTGCTCTGGCCGATCCAGCGGATCTGTTGCACGCCGTCGTCGCGGGTCAGGATGCGGTCGCCGATGTTCAGATCCTCGATCAGGCGCTGTTCGCCCGATGACATCGTGATGTGGGTGCCACGGGTGAAGGACACGCAGGCGACCTGCGCGAATTTCTGGCGGGCGGTGTCGGTGTCGATGCCGACAAGGCGGTATTCGACGCCGCTGCCGAGCGTGGTGAGCGGCAGCAGATAGACATCCGCGATGGCGTTGTCGTCGTCCACTTCGACCAGGAGCAGGGTTTCGTGGATCATTCCGTCGGGTGACATGAAGCTGAGCGCGCAATCGAGGTGGAGAATGGCCTGTGCCTGACCCACCGCGCTGTCGGCGGCGACGCGAAAGCGGGTCTGGTCGGCGGGGATGACCGACAGGCGCTGGATGTCCTGACCGAAGGGCAGTTCGTAGATGTCATCGAGGATCAGATCCGCCGCGATCGTCAGCGGGTCGCCCATGTTGGCCCCATCGGTGCAGGTGAAGTCCTGAGCGCGGTAGACGGGCAGGCTTTGTGCGGGGGCAGGACGGGCACGGGCCATAGGGCGGACTTTCCAATCGGTGCTGAGGTGGCAACGGTGTACGCTAGGATTGTGACGGGCTTGGGTCAAGCGCGGGGTGTTTTGCTGGCAGTCGGGCGGGAAGGTGGTTACGTCTTGGTAAACCAAGGGAGGAATCGCGACATGGATCTGGGGATCAAAGGGAAAAAGGCGCTGGTCTGCGCGTCGTCCAAGGGGCTTGGGCTGGGCTGTGCGGAGGCGCTGGCCGAAGCGGGCGTGGATCTGGTGATGAACGCGCGCGGGATCGAGGCGCTTGACGCGTCGGCGGAGCGGTTGCGGCAGGACTATGGTGTCACGATCACCACGGTGGCCGCCGATGTGGCGACGGAAGAGGGCCAGCGGGCGGTGATCGAGGCGGCGGGTGACGTGGACATTCTGGTCAACAACGCGGGCGGCCCCCCGCCGGGCATGTGGAGCGATTGGGACCGGGAGGATTTCATCAAGGCGCTGGATGCCAACATGCTGGCCCCGATTGCGCTGATCAAGGCGCTGGTGCCGGGCATGATGGAGCGCGGCTGGGGCCGGGTGGTCAACATCACCTCGCAATCGGTGCGCGCGCCCATCGGGGTGCTGGGGCTGAGCAATTCGGCCCGCACGGGGCTGACGGGCTATGTGGCGGGGACCAGCCGTCAGGTGGCGGGCAAGGGGGTGACGATCAACAACCTGCTGCCGGGCATCCATGCGACCGACCGCGCCGATGCGCTGGATGGCAATGTGGTCAAGCAGAAGGGCATCACGCTGGAAGAGGCGCGCGCCGAACGCGCGGCGGGCATTCCCGCAGGGCGCTATGGCACGCGGGAGGAGTTCGGGCAGGCCTGTGCCTTCCTGTGTTCGCAGCACGCGGGCTTCATCATCGGGCAGAACCTGCTGCTGGATGGTGGGGCGACCAATCTGACGATGTGATGGCAGAGCGGTTTTCCCTCAAGGACCATCTGTTCAACGGGGACACCGTGGGGCGGCTGGCGGCGGAATATGCCGCCGCCGTGCCGGGGTTCGATGCGGCGCGGTTTGAAGCCGAGGCGCTGGCGGGATTTCCGGACCGCGAATTGATGGCGCGGCTGGAGTGGATGGCCGATTGTCTGGAGCCGCAGCTGGCGATGGATTTTCCGGCGATGGCGGATCAGTTGGAGGCGGCGATGCCCGCGCCGCTTGACCCGGCGTTGCGCGACGATGATTTCGGGCATTTCATTCACGCGCTGCCGGGCATTCTGGCGGTGCGGCACGGGTTGGAGGCGCACCGGGACCGCGCGCTTGATCTGCTGTACGCGGCGACGCAGCGCTTTTCGATGGAGTTCTACATCCGTCCCTTTCTGAACCGCTGGCCGGACGAAACGCTGGCGCGGCTGGCGATCTGGGCGCGGGACGACAATTACCATGTGCGCAGGCTGGTCAGCGAGGGCACGCGGCCCCGGTTGCCCTGGGCGCGGGCGGTGCGGCTGGAGACGGCGCAGACGGGTGCCGTTTCTGGAGGTGTTGCACGCCGACGGGACACGGTTCGTGACGCGGTCGGTGGCCAATCATCTGAACGATATTGCCAAGACGGAGCCGGACGTGGTGATCGGTCTGCTGCGCGGCTGGGCCGAGGCGGGGCGGCAGGACGCGAAAGAGCTGGACTGGATGACGCGCCACGCGTTGCGGGTGCTGGTCAAGCAGGGGCACGCGGGCGCACTGGCGCTGTTGGGGTATCGGCGCGATGTGACGGTTGAGGCGGAAGTGTCGCTGGGCGCGGATAGGGTGCGGATCGGTGACCGGCTGGAGATCGTCTGCACATCTGCGGGCGCAAAGCGACTTGCCGGTGATGGTGGATTACCGCATCGGTTTCGCGCGCCCCGGCGGCAAGCGGGCCGAGAAGGTCTTCAAGCTGAAGGCGGCGGAGATCAAGGCGGGGGTGCCTTTGACCCTGCGCAAGGCGCATCTTCTGAAGGGCGATGCGACAACCTTCACCCTGCATCCGGGGACGCATGAGGTTGTGCTTCAGGTGAACGGGGTGGACGTGGCGCGGGCGTCGTTCGATTTGATCGCCATAGTGCGGCATCCGCGCCGGAGTGCTTGCGGCGATGCGGCGAGGCTGATAGCTGAGCCTGAGTAATTCTATCGGGTATCCATGTCTGCACCTGTTCCACGGCTAGAGATCAAAGACCTGCGCCGCAGCTATCAGGGCCGCGCGGTTGTGGATGGTGTGTCGCTCAGGATCATGCCGGGGCAGGTGACCTGCCTTTTGGGGCCGTCGGGCTGCGGCAAGTCCACCACGCTGCGGATGATCGCGGGCGTCGAGATGCAGGACAGCGGCACGATCCATGTGGATGGCAAGCTGATCTGCGACACGGTGTTCCGCGTGCCGCCCGAACGGCGCGAGATTGGCCTGATGTTTCAGGATTTCGCGCTGTTTCCGCATTTGTCTGTCGCAGGCAACGTGGCCTTTGGTCTGGGCGGCAGCAAGGCGGAGAAACGGGCGCGGGTAGAGGAACTGCTGGCGCGGGTCGACTTGCTGCGGTTCATCGACGGCTATCCGCATCAGCTTTCGGGCGGCGAGCAGCAGCGTGTGGCCTTGGCCCGCGCCCTTGCCCCCAGACCGCGCATCATGCTGATGGACGAGCCGTTTTCGGGGCTGGACAACCGGCTGCGGGACGGCATCCGCGACGAGACGTTGAGCATTCTGAAAGAGGAAGACACGGCTGTCTTGCTGGTCACACATGAGCCGGACGAGGCGATGCGCATGGCAGACGAGATCGCGCTGATGCGCGACGGCAGGATCGTGCAGCAGGGCGCGCCCTATAACGTCTATACGCGCCCTCTGGACCGGGCGGCGGTCGCGTTCTTTTCGTGACGCGAATGTGGTGGAGGCGACGGTGCAGGGCGCGTTGGCGCAGACAGCCTTTGGCCGGTTTCTGGCCCCCGGCGTGGCCGACGGGACGCGGGTGCAGATCGTGTTCCGCCCTCAGCATGTGCGGATAGATTTCGACCGCGCCGGCAAGGGGCCGAACCCGACCGCAAAGGAAGGCACGCCCGCGCGGGCCGTGGTGTCGCGGGCGCGGTTCATGGGGTCCGAGAGCCTTGTGGAGTTCGTGATGGACCATGACGGCTCGACCCTGCGGGCGACGGTGCCGAATGTGTTTCTGCCGCAACCGGGTGCCGTGATGTGGCTGACGATCCCGAGGGATCGGTGTTTTGTGTTTCCCATGATTTGAGGAGCGATCGGGATGGCTGAGACCTTGCTGGTGGAATTCGGGATGGGATCATCCCTGAGGCGCGGCGACTACACGCAAGCCGCCGAACGCGCGGTGCGCGATGCGCTGTGGCACAATTCGATCAATCTGGCGGAGCTTTTCGGGTTCGAGAAGACCGATATGCGGATCACGCTGGATGTCGGCGTGCAGCAACCGGACAAGGTGGATGTCGACGTGCTGCGGGCGGTTTTTCCCTACGGTCATGTGACGGTGAACGTCAGCAAAGGCGGTCTTGATGTGCCGCGTCCGGTGGGGCAGGAGGGTGAGGGGCATCCCACGATCATGGCGAATGTGGCGCTGTCGGTGGGCTTCGAGATGGAGCGGGCGGATGGGTGATGTGAGCGGGATGCACCGGGTGATCATCGAGATGGGCATGGGCAATGACCTGCACGGGATGGATTACACCAAGGCCGCGGCGCGGGCGATCGAGGACGCGTTGCGCCATTCATCGCTGCCGCTTTTTGCTGTGACGGGCATGGCGCATGACGACATGCGGGTAGAGGTGACCATCGGGGTGCAGGAGCCGGACAAGCTGGATCTCGACGCGCTGGTGGCCAGGCTGCCGCGCGGCAAGGCCAGTGTGCGGGCGGTGGTCGGCGGGCTGAATGTGCCTGCGGGCGGCGAGACGATCGTGATCGCGCAGGCGTCGGTGGAGGCATTTCTGCCGCCGCAGACGGGGTGGAAGCTGCAGGACTAGCGCCGGGCGGCTTCAGACCGGAGGTGCGGTGCCGGTGCCGGCAGGCATATCGGCCAGACGCTTGCCGGGTTCATCGCTGAAAAGTTCCGGCAACGCCTCGGCGCTTTCCATGAGATCAAGGCGGAAGACGCGGAACGCAGCGCGCCCTTCGCACCAGGCGGCGAGCGTCCAGATGCGGCCGACGTAGCCCAGATGCAAGGGGCGGATGACGTGGTCGGTGACGGTGCCGTCCGCGCCGGTGTAGGTCAGGCGGACCTTCTGGCGGGCCTGCAGGGCGGAGCGCAGCAAGGGCATGTGGCGCAGGTTGCGCGCGGGATCGGCAAAGGGGCTGAGCACATCGGCCCATTGCGCGGCTTCGGCGATGGTTGTCGCGGGCAAGGCGCTGTCAATCCGGGCGGTCAGGCTGTCGGCGGCGCGGCGCAGGCGGTCATCGGCGGCCTGGGCCACAATGGCAAGGCCGAGATTGAGCGCCTCAAGTTCCTCTTCGGAGAGGGTGAGAGGCGGCAGGCTGATGCCGGGGGTGAGGCGGTAGCCGCTGCCACGGGTGCCGAGCAGGGGCAGGCCGGAGGCTGCCAGCCGGTCCATATCGCGGTAGATGGTGCGGACGGAGACGCCAAAGCGCTGCGCCAGCGCTTCGGCGCGGTGGGTTTTTCCGTCGCGCAGCAGGTCGATCAGGTCGTAGAGGCGGTCCTTGCGGGTCATGCTCCTGACATAAACCTGTCAGGAGGCCAGCGGCAAGACCGAAACCGTCGCTGCCAAGGCGGGTCAGGCGCGCTTTGCGGGGCTTTGGCCCTTTTCGGCACCGGATGGGGTTTCTAAAAGGGAGGCTGACAGGATGCAGGTCCGCCTGCGGAGTTCTATGGGAGAGACAAAATGTTGAATAATATTGGTTTGCCGGGTCTTCTGCTGATCGCGGTCGTTGTGCTGGTGCTGTTCGGGCGTGGCAAGATTTCGAGCCTGATGGGTGAGGTCGGCAAGGGCATCACCAGCTTCAAGAAGGGCATCAGCGAAGGCGACAACGAGATCACGAAGGCCAGCGAAGTGGACGGGGCCGAGTTGCCGTCGCACACCGACACCGGGACGCACCCCAAGACCGACCTGAAGTCCGACAAGACGCAGGTATAACCCATGTTCGATCTGGGCTGGACCGAGTTATTGGTCATTGGCATCGTGGCCCTGATTGTCGTCGGGCCCAAGGACCTGCCGATCCTGTTCCGCAAGGTCGGGCAGTTCGTGGGCAAGGCCAAGGGCATGGCGCGGGAGTTTTCCAACGCGATGAACGATGCCGCCGATGAGAGCGGTGTGCGGGAGATGTCGTCTTCGATCAACAAATCGCTGAAGGCGGCGACCAACCCGATGGGCACCGCGATGGACGGGGTGAAAAGTGCTGCCAAATCCCTGACCGACATCGACCCCGACAGCGAGACCGGCAAGCTGGCCGCCAAGAAGGCCGCAGATTTCAAGAAAATTCAGGCCACCTCTGCGCGGGCGGGGGCGGAGCGGTTGAAGCGTGAAGCGGCGGCTGCCGAAGAGCGGGCCGCAGCGGCGGAAGCGGCACTTGATGCGGCTCCTGATGCAAAGACAACGCCTGCCAAGGCGCAAGCTGCCAAGCCAGTGACGCCTGAGGCGGCGACAAAGATCCCGGTGGCAAAGAAGGCCCCGGCAGCGACGGCGGCAAAGGCCAAAGCCAAGGCGGCCCCGGCAAAGACCGCTGCCGTCAAGAAAGCGCCGGCCAAAAAGGCTGCGGCGAAGAAAGATTGATCCATGAGCGCCTCGGACGACATTGACGACAGTGCTGCACCGCTGATCGAACATCTGGCAGAGCTGCGCACGCGGCTGATCCATTCGGTGATCGCCTTCATCATCGGGATGGTGATCTGTTTCACGGTCTGGAACCCGATCTTCAACTTCCTGACGAATCCCCTGTGTTCGGCCATGGCCGAGCGCGGGCAGGAAGATTGCGGACTGATCCTGATCAAACTTCAGGAAGGCTTTTTCGTTGCCATTTCCATCTCGCTTCTGGGCGGATTGGTGCTGGGCTTTCCCTACATCAGCTATCAGATGTGGCGCTTCGTGGCGCCGGGGCTCTACAAGAACGAAAAAGGCGCGTTTCTGCCGTTCCTGATTTCCTCGCCGATCATGTTCTTCATTGGCGCGGCTTTTGCGTTCTATGTGGTGACGCCGCTGGCCTTCGACTTCTTCCTTGGCTTTCAGCAAGGATCGCTGACCGGGGACGAGTCGCAGCCAGTGGCGCGCGGCGTGGCCGGGATCGCGTTTCAGGGATCGGCGCAGGAATACCTGAGCCTGACGATCAAGTTCATCGTGGCGTTCGGGTTGTGCTTTCAACTGCCGGTCCTGCTGACCCTGATGGGCAAGGCGGGGCTGGTGAGTGCCGAAGGTCTGGGCAACGTGCGCAAATACGCGGTCGTGGCGATCCTGATTCTGGCAGCACTGGTGACACCGCCCGATGTGATCACGCAGGTGATCCTGTTCGTCGTGGTTTACGGCCTTTACGAGATTTCGATCCAGCTGGTCAAACGGGTGGAGCGCAGGCGCGAGGCCAGGTTGCGGGCGGAAGGCTATTACGACGATGAAGACGCGCTGATGGCCGAGTTCGACGACGATGAGGGTGATCTGAAGTAATGCCGATGATTGATGATCCGATGGACCGCATCGCGGCGGCGCTGGAGCGGATGGCACCGGCACCGCTGGCGGCACCTGATTTCGACGCGGCGTCGGCTTTTGTGTGGCACACGTCACCCGACCGGCTGGAACCGGTGAAGAAGGTCGCTCGGGTGGATCTGGCGCTGTTGATCGGGGTGGACCGGGCGCGGGACACGCTGTTGCAGAACACGCGCCAGTTCGCCGCCGGATTGCCTGCGAACAACGCGCTTCTGTGGGGCGCGCGGGGGATGGGAAAATCGAGCCTGGTCAAGGCGATCCATGCCGATGTTCATGCGTCGCATGAAGCGCTGCGGATCGTGGAATTGCAGCGCGAGGATTTGCCTTCGGTGGGCCGTTTGCTGAACCTGCTGCGCGGTGCGGCGCAGCGGTTCGTGCTGTTCTGCGATGACCTGAGCTTTGGCCATGACGACGCGCATTACAAATCGCTCAAGGCGGTGCTGGACGGCGGGATCGAAGGGCGGCCCGATAACGTGGTGCTCTATGCCACGTCGAACCGCCGCCACCTGATGCCCCGCGACATGATCGAGAACGAGCGCGGATCGGCGATCAACCCGGCGGAAGCGGTCGAGGAAAAGGTGTCCCTGTCCGACCGCTTTGGTCTGTGGCTGGGCTTTCACGCCTGCGATCAGGATCAGTACCTTTCGATGATCCGGGGCTATTGCGATGCCTATGGCGTAGAGATCGACGATGCCACGTTGCGGGCGGAAGCGATCGAGTGGCAGGCCACGCGCGGGTCGCGGTCTGGCCGGGTGGCGTGGCAATATTTCACCGATCTGGCAGGACGCAAGGGTGTCGCGCTGGACCAGGGCTGAGGCGATGACGCGGCGGTTCAGGTAACAGCGCACGCAGCAGCTGGAGGGAGCTGCCGCGTGTCTTTGTCATAGCGCCTGCTGTCGATGGTCGGTGCAGGCTACGTCGGAAGCTGCTGAGATCAGCGTCCTTTTCGTGACGTTACCCCAAGGCGGGGTGTGACTAATGAACCTAAAACACTTGAACTGTTTCTAATCCAGAAACCTGGCAAAACTGTGGCACGACCCGGTGCAATAAGGCGCGGGAGTGGTGTTTGTGGGGTAATTGTGGCGCAAACCTTACCCTTGCGTGTACTTCACGGGTTCTCGCGGCGACACGGGCTGTGATCATTCGATGAACGGGGTGGGATCGACACTGTCGAAGCCCTGACGCACCTCGAAATGCACATAGGCGTCGTCGCCGCTGCGCAACTTCGCGATCTGCTGCCCCCGGCCCACGCTGTCGCCTTTCGCCACGTTCACATCCGTCACGTTTGCATAGACCGTCAGCAGATTGCCGGCGTGGCGGACCACGACGATCGGCACGCCTTCGGCGCTTTTGGTGATCGCGGCGACGGTGCCGCTGTCGGCGGCTTTGACGGGCGCACCGGCGGCGGCCTTGATGTTGATGCCCTCGTTGCGGCCCTTGGCGTAGCCCCGGATGATGCTGCCCTGCACCGGCACGACCATCTTGGTCGCTTTGGCCGGTTGCGTGGTCGGGCCGACGTTGGCGACGGGTTTGGCCGGGGCGGCACCGGTGTCGGTGGGCAGCGGCTTGGCCGTGTCATCCTGCGGCAGCGGTTTGGCCGCCGAGGGTGGCGTCGGTGTGGGAGACCCGGCCCCCGGTGCGGTGGTGGGCACGGCGGTCTGGGCAGGGGCGGGTGCGGCGGTGCGGGCAGGCGGGTTCTGCTGCGGCACCGGGATCAGCAGGAACTGTCCCTCGCGGATGGAGAAATCTGCGCCAAGGCCGTTCCATTCGGCAAGCGCCGTGACCGGCACGCTGTAAAGTCGCGCGATGGTATAGGCGGTCTCTCCGCGTTCGACCTTGTGTCTGACGGGTTCGGTCCCGCGCTGCGCCTGCGCCGGTGCGGCGGCAGGGGGCAGGGCGGCGGTCTGCACCCCCGGCGTGGCGGGGGCGCGGTTGATGGCGTTGCCCGCAAGGCTGGTGATGTCCACAGGCTGGATCGGGCCGGTGCTGGCGGCCCCGGTGGCGGGCGAGGGTTCGGCCACGCGGGTGGGCAGGGCGATCACCTCGTCCTTGCGCAGCGGCACATCCGCGCTGATGCCGTTGAAGCGGGCAAGGCTGGCCACGTCGACACCGACACGGCCCGCCACATCGGCAAGCGTGTCGCCGCGCCGCGCGACGGCGACCTGATAATTCGGGTAGGAGATCACGCCCCGGTTGTCGGGGCGCGGACGCGCGGCCAGCGGGCCGGTTGCAGCCTCGGCGGTGCTGAACCCGCCGCCAAGTCCGCGCAGGTCGAAATCAAGAGGCTGGTCGCCACAGGCCACAAGCACCATCGCACCGGTGCCTGCCAACATGCCCAGCCGGGCGCGGCTTTTGATCTGGGAAAATCTCATCTGCTTGACCTCATTGCACTGCCGTCCCCATGTGATCCGGGGTTCGGCTGATATAGTACCCTATCAGACGTCCTTGCCCAAGCCCTCGAGCAGCGGAACGAAGCGGACGGCCCGCATTTCGTCGTATTCGAGGCCGTTCGGTGTTTTACGGACACGGATCAGGTGCTGCACGGCGTCGGACTGGCCCACGGGCAGGACCATGATGCCGCCTTCCTTGAGCTGTGCCAGCAGGGGGCCGGGTGGGTCTTCGGCGGCGGCGGTGACGATGATGCGGTCGAAGGGGGCCTGTTCTTCCAGACCGAAGCTGCCATCGGCGGTGATGGCGGTGATGTTGTTCAGATCGAGGCTTTCAAAGATCGCGCGGGCCTCCTGCACCAGTCGGCGGTGGCGGTCGATGGTATAGACGCGGCGGGCCAGTTTCGAAAGGATCGCCGCCTGATAGCCCGAGCCGGTGCCGATTTCGAGCACCTTGTCACGCGGCGAGACTTCGAGCGCCTGCGTCATCAGGCCCACGACCGAGGGCTGGCTGATGGTCTGGCCGCAGGCGATGGGCAGGGGCATGTCCTCGTAGGCGCGTTCGGCGAATAGCCCGGTGATGAAGGGGCCACGGTCAACGGCTTCCATCGCGCCCAGCACGCGGTTGTCGGTGACGCCCTTGGAGCGCAGGGCATAGAGGAACTGCATCTTGCGTTCCGCGCCTGCTTCGGCCTCTTCGGTCACGTGGCGATCCCCGCGAGCCTGTCCATCACCTCGTGCGCGGTCAGATCGGCGCGCATCGGCGTGACCGAGATGTAGCCCTCCAGATTGACGGCGGCATCGGTGCCGGGGGCGGTCATGACCTGCTGATCGCCGCCCTTGATCCAGGAGAACCGGCGGCCGGAAGGGGCGGTATGGGGTTCGGTGCCAAAGACCACACCGGGGCGGCGGCCCTGGGGGGCGAGTTTGATGCCCTGCACATCGGCGGCGGCGACGGGAGGAAAGTTCACGTTGTAGAACAGCCTGTAGTCGGCGGTTTCCGTCGGATTGGCCGCGAGTATGCGGCGGATCACATCGACGCCGTGCCGGGCCGCCGCCTCGAACGGATCGTCGAGATCGCGGTTGGCGGGGCCGTAGTATTGCGACAGCGCGATGGCGGGCAGCCCTTGCAGAGCCGCCTCCATCGCGCCGCCGATCGTACCGGAATAAAGCGTGTTTTCCGCCGAGTTGTTGCCCCGGTTGACGCCGGACAACACAAGGTCTGGCAGGCTGTCCCGCATCAGGTCATGCAGGCCGACAAGCACGCAATCGGCGGGCGATCCTTCGGCGGCGAAGCGGCGGGGGCCCATCTGGCTGATCATGGTGGGATGCACATAGTTGATGCAATGTCCGACACCGGATTGTTCGAACGCGGGGGCCACGACCCAGACTTCGCCATTGGTTCCGGCAAGGTCGGTGGCGATGTCTTCGAGGACGGCAAGTCCCGGTGCGGTGATGCCGTCGTCGTTGGTGATCAGAATGCGCATGCAGGGCCCCTTTGCGCCTTGATAAGTGAGGGGGCTGCGGGCGGCAAGCGGGGGTCGGGTATTTTTGGAAAGGTGAAGCGTCAGAGTTGCGCCAGAACCCGGGCGGCCTCTGCGTGGGTATCTGCCAGTGCCGTGCGGTCCTCGCCCGGAAAGAAGCGGGCGCGGGTGGCCGTGGGCATCGGATCAGGTGTCAGGATGTGGACCTTCGGGCCGATCCTCGCGGTTTCTGCGGCCCAGCTTCGGGCGAGCGCGATCTGCGCCGATTTCGTCGCGGCGTAGCTGCCAAAGAACTTCTGGCCAACACGCGGGTCGTCGAAGAACACAGCCGTTCCGGTCTGGCCCAGCAGGGGGGCTGCATATGTGATCAGCGTCGCGGTCGCGGTGAGGTTGCAGGCGACGGATTTTGCCATGTCCCTGGCATCTATATGGTCGGTCGGGGCAAGCGGGGTGGCGTGGATGGCGGTGTGCAGCCACAGATCCAGACTGCCCCAGCGGTCAAAGATGCCGCGACACAGGGTTGCCATCGCATCTGCGTTGGTGATGTCCATCGGGGCCAGGGTCGCGGCGCCGCCTTTGGCCTGGATGCGGTCGTCGAGGTCTTCGAGCGCGCCGGTGGTGCGGGCGACGGCGATGATGTGGTGCGTGGGGGCCAGCGCCTCGGCCAGCGCGGCACCCAGGCCGCGCGAGGCGCCGGTGATCAATGCGGTTCTTGTCATGGCTGCGATGTGCCCTTTGGCCGGGGGCGCGTCAAGACCCGCTAGCCCTGCGGGAAGGTCAGCGTTCTGGTGCGGCTGCCTTTGCTGAGGATGACGCGGTCGGTGCCGATGGCGGCGACGGTCTGGTTCTCGACCGCGTCGCCGGGGGTGACGCGGTGGATGGTGCCGCGCGCGTCGCGGATCAGGGCGGCGGGGGCGGCTTCACTGCCGAAGATGCCGATCAGGGCAAGCTTGGACAGGCTGACGGTTTCGGTCGCCAGATCGGCCACGGTTTCCGGTGTGGGTTCCTGGATGTCGGTGGTGGTCATGTGTCGTACTTTCGGGGTCAGGACATGTTGTGCCGGGGGCTAGCAACCCCGGCACCGGGCCGAAAGATGCGGGATTTCCGCTCAGCGGTGATTGGCCGATGAGGTGCGGGACAAATGGTAGGTGAAGGTCATCCGGGCCAGATGCGCGACGGCCTGTTCGGGCAGGGGCGCGGTGATGCTGATCTTGATGCAGCGGCGGCCATCGTTGGCGGGCAGATCGGGATAGAGGTCGGACATGCGGGTGGCCAGATCGGTCTTGCAATCGACAAGAAGGGACAGGTGATCGGGGGTTTCAGATAACCAGACCATGCGCAGGGTCGATCCCGTGCGCGGGCGCCGGGGCCGCCAGGACAGCTGGCCCCATTTGAGGGATGTGTCGAGCGGGCCGATGTCGGCCTCTGCAGCGATTCGCAGGAAGATGTCGCGGCAGCGCCGCGCTGCGGTCTGCGCGGGGTCGGGCCAGGCTGCGATATGGTCGGAAAAGAGTGTGGCGGGTTGGGTCATGACCAACCCTGGCACGAACTGGTGACGGAAAGCGGCAGCAGAGGGCGTTACTCCGCCGCCGGTTTCATCTCGAACCCCTGATCCATCTGATCGGAGGGCGTGACGGGGTATTCGCCGGAAAAACAGGCGTCGCAATATTGCGGGCATTTGGCGTTGCGGCCCTCGGCCTCGCCCACGGCGCGGTAAAGACCGTCGAGCGAGATGAACTTGAGGCTGTCGACCGCAAGATGCTCGCGCATTTCCTCTTCCGACATGGTGGCGGCCAGCAGTTTTTCGCGCTGTGGCGTGTCGACGCCATAGAAACAAGGCCAGGCGGTCGGGGGCGATGCGATGCGGAAGTGGACTTCCTTGGCCCCGGCATCAAGGATCATTTCCTTGATCTTGCGGCTGGTGGTGCCGCGCACGACCGAATCGTCAACGAGAATCACGCGCTTGCCCCGGATCAAGGCGCGGTTGACGTTGAGCTTGAGCCGCACCCCCATGTTGCGGATCTGTTCCGTCGGTTCGATGAAGGTCCGGCCCATGTACTGATTGCGGATGATGCCCATGGCATAGGGTATGCCGGATTCCAACGAATACCCGATGGCCGCTGGTGTCCCTGAATCGGGGACCGGGCAGACCAGATCGGCATCCACCGGGCTTTCCTTGGCCAGTTCGCGGCCGATCGCCTCGCGGGTTTCATAGACGGACCGGCCGCCGAGGATGCTGTCGGGGCGCGAGAAGTAGACGTGTTCGAAGATGCAGAAACGCGGTTCCTGACGGCGGAAGGGAAAGTGTGATTCGACGCCCTTGGCGGTGATGACGACCATTTCGCCCGGTGCGATCTCGCGCACGAATTCCGCGCCGATGATGTCGAGCGCGCAGGTTTCCGAGCTGAGCGCCCAGCCGTCGCCGACGCGGCCCAGCACCAGCGGGCGCACACCGAGTGGGTCGCGCACACCGATGAGCTTGGTGCGGGTCATGGCGACGATGCTGAACGCACCTTCGACCCGGCGCAGGGCGTCTTCCATGCGTTCGGGGATGTTGCGCTGGAGCGAGCGGGCCATGAGGTGGATGATGCATTCGCTGTCGGAGGAGGACTGGAAGATCGAGCCGCGTTCGATCAATTCGCGGCGGAGCGCGTTGGCGTTGGTGATGTTGCCGTTGTGGGCAATGGCAGCCCCGCCCATCGCAAATTCGCCAAAGAACGGCTGCACGTCGCGGATCGCGGTCTGGCCCTTCGAGCCGGTTGTGGAATAGCGCACATGGCCGATGGCCAATTCGCCCGGCAGGTGTTTCATCACCGTTTCGGAGGTGAAATTGTCACGGACGTAGCCGAACTTGCGCGCGGACTGGAAGCTGGCCTCGGGGTCGTAGCTGACGATGCCGCCCGCCTCCTGGCCGCGATGTTGGAGGGCATGAAGGCCAAGCGCCACGAAGTTGGAGGCATCGGCCACGCCGATCACGCCGAAGATGCCGCATTCTTCCTTGAGCTTGTCCTCGTTCCCGTCATCGCGCAGGTAAGAGGTGTCAAAGGGATGGGCGGGGGGCATGATCTTGGATGTGAGGTCGGACAAGTCGGGCAGCTCCGAATCCATGAAGGGTCGGATCAGTACTTAGGGCTTCCGGTGGCTGGTGTCACCCCGCCGCACTGAACCGAGCACCGATTTCGCGGGGCTTCACCCTGTCGTGACGTCACATGCCGGGATATCAGGCGCTGCTTTGCAAGGCGACGGCGCGCGCGCCCGGGATCATCCGGCGCAGGCGTTCCGCATCCCCCAAAGACCCCGACCCGTTGATATAGCTGCCCGGCAGGGAGAACCGCACCATCGCGCCCATCCCATCGGGCAGGTTGCGGGCGATCAAGGACCCCCCGCGGGCAAAGATCAGGCGTTTGACACCGATGAGGCCGTGGCCTGTTTCTGCGCGGAACTGGGCCTGATTGAGCACGTTCAGCGCGTCAGGCGCAAAGCCGGGACCATTGTCCGTGAGGGTCACGTCGATCATCCCTTTTGCGCCCTTGCTGACGTCGATCCCAAGTTCGAGAGGCCTGCCGCCCCCGCGCTTGAGCGTGTTTTCCATCAGGTTGCGCAGGGCGATTTGGAGCGCGGTCCTGTCGGTCCGTACCGTGGCACGGGCGCAGGCCACGGAATGGCGACCCGCAGGGTCGAGGGTGTCGGTGATGCTGTAGCACAGGGACGGAAAACTGAACGCGGTGTCATTGGCACCAACCGCGACGGTTTCCACATGGCTCAGCACGTCGTTGATCAGCGCCGATGTCTTGACCGCGATTGTCTCAAGGGTGTCCAACAGCTCAAGCTTGCCGTCGCCGCAGTCGATGAAATCGACACGCAGCATGTCGGCGATCAGGGCGATGTTGCGCATGGGGCTGCGCAGATCATGGGCGGCGAGGGCGACGAACTGTTCCATCTCGGATGACATCGTGTCGAACTGCACCTTGGCTTCGAGCGCGTTCTTTTCGATCGTGATGTCGATGGATGTCCCGTAAAGACGCACCACCTTGCCCGAGGCATCGCATTCGGGGCGCAGGGTGGTGCGCACGGTGCGCGCCACATTGCCGATGGGCAGGTCCAGTTGATAGGTCATCGGCACACCGCTGTCGCGCACTTCGCAGTGGCGGGCATAGGCGGTGCGACCGAAGGCTTGCGGATAGACTTCCATGGCGGTGCGGCCCAGATAGTCCGAGAGAGGCCGCCCCGAGAGTTTGCGGGCGTAGTCGTTGAAGGCGGCGTAGACAGGTGCGCCGTCAGCGTTGATCTCAAGCACGAAGACAGGTGCGGATATGAGATCAAACGCACAATATGCGTGTGTCTGTTTCACGTCAGGTCCCTTTTTTGGCTGCGATCAGACCTAGAACCACAAGGTTAAGGGTCTGTTACCAAGACAGGGGATGTGCCGCGTTTTTCGGCAGGATGTTATTCGCCGCAGGCCCCGACAAGGGCTTCGTAGCGCGTGGTGATCCAGCCCAGTGCCGCTTCGGGGTTCTGCTCTTCGATCTGGCCGGTAAAGCGCGAGAAGACGACGGCAGAGCGGCTTTCGTCCACGATGGTGAATTGCTGGCCGGTCATCACGGTCTTGTAGACAAAGAACGCGATTGCGACCAGCAGGATGCCCCGCGCCACGCCGAAGATGAAGCCCAGACCCTGATCGAGCCCGCCAAGCACCGAACGCTGGACCAAGGAGGAAAACAGCGGCGTGAAGAGCGACACGACAATGAGCGCGATGGCAAAGACGATGGCAAAGGCACCGATGACGGAAAGCTCACAGCTGTCTGCCAGAAATTCGCCCACGACGGGCAGTTCGCGCACCAGCGGTTCGACCTGTGGGGCGAAAAGGAAGGCCAGAACAGCCGCCGCGATCCAGCCGACGATGGCCATCGCTTCGCGGACAAGGCCACGTCCGTAGGCAAGCAAGGCAGAGAGGATGATGACAAGCGCCACCACGCCGTCGATAATCGTAAAGCCGTCCATCTGCGTCTGCCTTTATGCCTCAGAAGCGCATCACCCTGCGCCGAAAATTTCACCAACAAAGCCGGTCAGGTCGCTCATGGTGTTGAGCGCAATGCCGGAGGCCGCCGCGGCTTTTCCGCCCGCAGGAGCGATCGCGCTGGTAAAACCAAGTTTTTGCGCCTCTTTCAACCTATTTTCGGTTTGCGAGGCGGGGCGCAGCGCGCCCGACAGGCTGATTTCCCCGAAAACCACGGTTTCCGCCGGAAGCGCTGTGTCTTCGCGGGCACTCAGGAGTGCTGCGGCGACGGCCAGATCGGCGGCGGGTTCGGAGATCTTCATGCCGCCCGCGACGTTGAGATAGACATCGAGACCGGCAAAGGGGATGCCGCAGCGGGCCTCGAGCACGGCGAGGATCATGGCGAGGCGTCCCGAATCCCATCCCACCACGGTCCGGCGGGCCTGGCTGTGGGGCGAGGGGGCAACGAGGGCCTGCAATTCCACCAGCACGGGGCGGGTGCCTTCGATGCCGGCAAAAACGACCGATCCGGCGGTGGGTTGGCCACGCTCTGACAGGAAAAGGGCGGACGGATTGGTGACTTCGGCCAGACCCGCGCCGGTCATCTCGAACACGCCGATCTCGTCCGCCGGGCCAAAGCGGTTCTTGACGCTGCGCAGGATGCGGAACTGGTGGCCGCGTTCGCCTTCGAAATAGAGCACGGTATCGACCATGTGTTCGACCACGCGCGGCCCGGCGATCTGACCATCCTTGGTCACATGCCCGACAAGGATGACGGAGGTGCCTGTGCGTTTGGCGAAAGCGGTCAGTTCATGGGAGGCGGCGCGGACCTGAGAGACGGAGCCGGGGGCGGAGTCGACGTTGTCTGCCCACATGGTCTGGATCGAGTCGATGATGGCCAGTTGCGGACGCTCTTCATCCAGCATGGTCAGGATGTTGCGCAGGTTCGTTTCGGCCGCGAGTTTGACGGGCGCATTGGACAGGCCCAGGCGCTGTGCGCGCATCCTGACCTGCGCCGAGGCTTCCTCGCCCGAGATATAGATGGTGCTGACGCCCTTCTGGGCGAAATGGGCAGCGGCCTGCAACAGCAGCGTGGATTTGCCGATGCCGGGATCGCCCCCCACGAGAATGGCGGAGGCGGCGACAAGCCCGCCGCCCAGCACGCGGTCAAGCTCTCCGATGCCGGAATGGCTGCGGGGCGGGGGGGCTTCCTGTGTCGAAAGATCGGAGAGTTGAATGGCGGAGCCGCGTCTGGCACCCAGCGATTTGCTGGGCGGACCGGCAGAGATGCCCTTGTCCTCGGTGATGGTGTTCCATTGGCCGCAGCCGTCGCAGCGGCCCGACCATTTGTTGAAGGACGCACCGCAGGCGTTGCAGGAGAATGTCTTGACCGGTTTTGCCATCTGGCGCTTGTGGCTCAGGTCGCGGAGCGCGTCAAAGGGAAATGTGGGCGGCACATTCGTTCATTGAAACAGGTCGGACAGGCACCCTGCCAAGGCGGCGCTACTCGGCGGCCTTGGGTTGCAGATCGACAATCGTGTTGTCCACGGCGGTCTGTTCCTGCCGGATGCGCCGTTCCAGACCAAGTTCCGGCAGGATTTCCTGCATCTCGGCGCGCAGACGCTCCAGTTGGGCGACCGCGACGCTTTCTTCCAGTTCCACTTCGCGGACCCAGTGGCGCAGTTCGTTGGTGATGCCCTTGGCCTGATCGAGCCGCGCGTCGAATTGCGCGATCTCCTGCTGGCGTTCCTTGAGGAAACTGCGGGCGCGCATGATCTTGTCGTCGGAATAGACCTCGGCGAGTTCGCGGCTGATGTGGCTCATCTGTGCTGCGACTTCGAGCAGGGCGGGCTCCAGCGTGCTGAGATCCGGGTGATCGCGCAGGTAGGCAAGACGCTCGCGCACCGCGTCGAATTCGGAGCTGAGCCGGAAGGTCCGCTCGCGGTCGGCGGCATGGACCGCGGCATAGGCGCGGGCGACATCGTTCATCCCGATGGAAAAGGACCGGTGCGAGGTCTCAAGCCGCATGATGCGGCTGTTGGACGGCAGGAAGAAGCACAGCCCCACGGCCAGAACGGTCAGGCCGATCTGCGTATACATCCCTGCGTTTTCAACGGGTTCGCCCTGATAGCTGATGTCGAGACCGATCCAGCCCCATTGACCGAAGGCCGCCATGAGCGTCGCGCAGCACAGCGCCACAGCGCCCAGCACAAAGGCGGCGAATGCAATACGTTGCATCAGAAACTGGATAAGATGCGCCAAGGCGCGAACCGTCGACAAAATACGTCCCCCCCGGAGGTCACGTGTTAGGCGAGTTTATGCCGATTGCTTCGATTCTCTATTGTTAAAAGACGTGCAAAGCCTTTAACCCGCTGACTTTGCCACAAATACCACAGTTTTTTCACAGATTGTTTACGCTTTGGGGTCAATCCTGCGCGCCGCTCGTGGATTGTTCCGTGGCCCAGCTGATCCAGAGCGAGGCGAGGATGCAGCCGGTGAAAAGATAAAGGCCCCAGGCGACCTCGATCCGGCCGATGCCGATTCCCTTTGCCAGCGTGATGTAGAGGGCGATCAGGAAGATGTCTGCCATCGCAAGCCGGCCCAGCAGATGCAGCGCGGGCAGGGCGGCGGGCTTGAGCAGGCCGAAGTGCAAGAGCGCCAGTCCGATGGTCTTGAGATAGGGCGCAAAGAGCGCAAAGACCGTTACCACCAACGCCAGAAAAATGTCCGACGCCCAGAGCGATTGCAGACCGGTCAGCACCGAAATTTCGTTCAGGGAAAAGAGCGGCAGCAGTCCGGCGCGAAGCATCGGCGCCCACCACGAAAGAGGGTAAAGAACGAGCAACGACAGGTTGAGGAGCGCCGGGACCAATGGCGCGGGCCTCATGTCAGATAGACCCGATCGTAGCGCGACCCCAGCGAGGTCAGGATTTCGTAGCCGATGGTGCCCGCGAAACCGGCCACCGTGTCGACGGACTGGTGCAGGCCAATCAGTTGCAGATGCTCGGGCACCTCGGCGATGCCGGTGATGTCCACGGTGATGAGGTCCATCGAGACGCGCCCGATCACGGGCAGTTTGCGCCCGTCGAAGGTCAGGGTCGCACCGGCACCCATGGCCCGGATCAACCCGTCGGCATAGCCCGCGGCTATCGTGGCGACACGCCTGCGGGATCTGGCGACATATGCGTTGGCGTAGCCCACGCTTTCGCCCTGCGCCACATCGCGGACCTGCACCACCGGAATGTCGAGTGTGACGACGGGTCTGGCATCGACAAAGGGCAGCCCACCATAAAGCCCGACACCGGGACGGGTGAGATCCATGTGATACTCCGGCCCCAGCAGGATACCACCCGTGGCTGCCAAAGATCTAGGCACATCAAGGCCTTCGGTCATTTCGTTGAAGTTGTTCAACTGGAGCTGGTTCATCAGGTGGTCAGGTTCATCCGCGCAGGCCAGATGCGAGATGATCAGCTCTGGCCGCTGGGCGATGGCGATCTCGCGCACCGCCGCCCATTCGGCGGGTTCCATCCCCAGACGGTTCATGCCGGTGTCCAGTTGCAGGCCGAAAGGATGACCCGGCAGGCTTTCCACATGCATCAGCAGCTGATCGACCGAGTTGATCATCGGCGTGAGGTTCGCGGCGCGGATCATGTCCGCATCCCCCGCCATATGCCCGGAGAACACGCAGATCGCGGGGCCGGAGCCCAGCGCACGGCGCAGCGCGATGCCTTCCTCTGCGACGGCGACAAAGAACAGCCGCGCACCGGCCTTGGCCAGTGTCTGTCCCACCTTGGCCACACCCAGCCCGTAGGCGTCCGCCTTGACCACAGCGGCGGTTTCGCAGTCGGTCATGCTGTTCAGCGCGGCCCAGTTGGCAGCGATGGCGGTCAGATCGATGGTCAGGGTGGCGGTGCTCATCTGGCGGTCCCTTGGCAGATCGGTGACGCGGCGGCGTGGTTTACAGGGGCGGGCCGCCGGTTCATGCTTTCGAGGTCTAACCAAGTCGGTGCAAGGGGACAAGCATGGCCGCGACAGGCAAACGCGGGGCGGCGCGATGACACGGATCAGGATCATGGCCGCGCATCCCGCCATCGCGATCATGGCGCTGGCCTGCGCGGCGGCGTTCACGGCGCTTCTTGTTGCCGGGCCCTGGTGGGTCTGGCTGCTGGTGCCGCTTGGCATCGCGGCGCAGCTGCTGAATGAATACAGCCTGCACCGCTATATCTTTCACCTTGCCCCGCCACGGCGGCAATGGGCCTTTGATCTGCTGTATCAGGCGCATTACGGGCACCACGATTTTCCCACCAATCACGCGCTGTTCTTCGTGCCCATCTGGGTCGCCCTGCCGATGCTGGCGGGAAACACGCTGCTGGTCTGGGCGCTGGCGTCTTTGCTGGGGGTGCCGTCGCCGCATTGGGTCGCGATCGCGATTGTCCCGGCGGGGGGCGTCGCGACCTTCATGGTCTATGAGTGGTTTCACATGACCGCGCATCTCAACCTGCCCAAATCGCGGCTCTCGCGCCGGGTGACAAGGCTGCACAACCAGCACCATTTCCGCGATTTCTCCAAGTGGTTTCACGTCAGTCCGGGGGGCGAGATCATCGACCGGGCGATGGGCACCGACATCGACACGGATGCGCTGAAACGCCAGCAACGGACGGAGTTTATCCGCACGCTGGGGATGCGGCCGGATGATCCGCGCCTTGTGGCGGCGCGGGACCGCTTTGCCGCGAGGTACGGCTTGAGCGATGCGGAGGTCGCGCAGGCGCGGACATGAAGATTTCGTAACGTCAGCAAATGGCAGCTTGCTCTTGAAGGGCCAGCCCCTAGGCTGTCGGAAACTCAGAGGAGGAGAAATCCATGACGACCGCCTTGAAATCCCTGCCCGTGGCCTTTGCCATCGGCCTTGCCGGAACCGCTGTTATGGCCGAGAACCGTATCGACACCCAATTGCCAAGCGCGCCCGAGCTTGCGGCCTACGGCGATCTGCCCGTGGGCGTGCGTCAGATCGAGATGGTGAACCCCGGACAGATCGACATCCTGGCCATCGACGGCACGGCCCCCAAGCCCGACACCTTTCCCACCTACGACCGTCCGCTGACCGTGGAAATGTGGTATCCCGCCGCCGAGGGTGCCAGCGGCGACACCAGTTTCAAGGCGTTCCTGCGCGACGGCACAACCGAGGTCACGCTGACCGGGCAGGCCATGCGCGATGCGTCACCTGCGACGCCCGATGCGGCCTATCCTCTGGTGATCATCAGCCACGGTTACCCCGGCAACCGCTTCCTGCTGTCGCATCTGGCCGAAAATCTTGCCTCCAAAGGCTATGTGGTGGCTTCCATCGACCATACGGACAGCACCTACCGGACGCAGGCGGCATTCGGATCGACATTGGTGAACCGGTCGCTGGATCAGCTTTTCGTGCTGGAGGAGATGGCGAAGATGGCCGGTGAGGGCGGCGATTTCGCAGGCCTTTATGATGCGGCAAACACCGGGTTGGTCGGCTATTCCATGGGCGGCTACGGTGCGATCATCACGGCCGGTGGCGGTGTGACCGAAGCCTCTGTCGGCTATGCCTGGGGCGGGCCGCACGGGACGTTGGGCATCCATCAGGCGGGCAGCGAGACGCACAACGCGCTGCCGGACGAGCGGATCAAGACCGCCGTTGCCTTCGGCCCCTGGGGCATGAACACCGGGTTCTGGGACGCCGAGGGGCTGTCGGGTATCCGTATCCCGATGCTGTTCATCGCCGGGTCGCAGGACGACACATCGCTTTATGAAAAGGGTGTGCGCGCGATCTGGGAGAACGCGTCGGACCTGCCGCACGCGCTGCTGACCTACGAGAACGCGGGCCATAACGCGGGCGCGCCTATGCCCGCACCGACAGAGAGCTATTACTTCAACGAAGACAAGGGTTTCAACATCTCGGAGCACTATACCGATGCCGTCTGGGACACGGCGCGGATGAACAACATCGCGCAGCATTTCGTGACCGCCTGGATGGATTTGCATCTGAAGGGTGATGAGCCCAAGGGGGAGTTATCTGGAACTTGTCGAGGAACTCGAATGACGGGGTCTGGTCGATGAACGAGGATGGTACGCCGAAGGAAGATCACAGCTACTGGAAAGGGTTTGCCCAAGGCAAGGCCAAGGGTCTGACCTATGAGGTTAAGTCGGTGGAATAATTAACGGCCTTTCCGGTGGTTGGGACGAGACCTGCATCAGGATCGGTCCGTAACCCTCTGAAATCAGGTTGGTTAACGTAAGGTAAACCTGTCCCCTCGGGGACAGGTTTACTTTTTTCGTCTGTGGATAATTTGTGGCCCGGACGTCCCGGACTTGCTCCGGGACCTCATGCATTCTGGAATGAGGCCCCGGATGACGTCCGGGGCGTAAATGGTCCGTCAGAACTCCCGGTCATCCGCACCTTGCTGCCATGGCTTCACAAGATTGCCGAAGCGGGTGAAACGCCCCTCGAAGCTGAGGTCCACCGTACCGATGGGGCCGTGGCGCTGTTTGCCGATGACGACCTCGGCCTTGCCGTGCAGGCGTTCCATTTCCTCCTGCCAGCGGGCCATGGCTTCGAGATCGTGATCGCCGGGTTTTTCGCGTTCCTTGTAGTATTCCTCGCGGAACACGAACATCACCACATCGGCGTCCTGTTCGATGGAGCCGGATTCGCGCAGGTCAGACAGCTGCGGGCGCTTGTCCTCGCGGTTTTCGACCTGACGCGACAGCTGCGACAGGGCGATCACGGGGATGTCCAACTCCTTGGCGATGGCCTTGAGACCCATGGTGATTTCCGAGATTTCGTTCACCCGGTTTTCGTTCTTGCCGGTGCCCCGCACCAGTTGCAGGTAGTCCACGATCAAGACATCGAGACCATGTGTCCGCTTGAGCCGCCGCGCGCGGGCGGCAAGCTGGCTGATCGGCAGGGCGGGCGTGTCGTCGATGTAAAGCGGGCAAGCCTCAAGCGCCTTGGCGGCATCGACAAAGCGGCGGAACTCGGCTTCGGTCATGTCGCCCGAGCGGATCTGCTGTGACGGGATCTCGGCGGCTTCGGACAGGATGCGCGCGGCGAGCTGTTCGGCGCTCATTTCGAGGGAGTAGAAACCGACAACGCCCCCATCCACGGCACCTTCGGTCCCATCGGGGCGCGTGCCGCGTTTGTAAGCCTTCGCCACGTTGAAGGCGATGTTGGTGGCGAGCGACGTCTTGCCCATCGACGGACGGCCCGCGAGGATCAAAAGGTCCGAACGGTGCAGACCGCCCAGTTTCGCGTCCATGTCGATCAGCCCGGTGGACACGCCGGAGAGGCCGCCATCGCGCTGGTAGGCGGCGTTGGCCACATTAACAGCATCGGTTACCGCTTTGAGAAAGCTTTGAAAACCGCTTTCTGTCTGGCCTTGCTCGGCCAGTTTGTAAAGTTCCTGTTCCGCCTCGACGATCTGTTCGCGCGGTTCGGACGAGACATCGACCTGCGCGGCCTTGGCGGCAATGTCGCGGCCCAGCTGGATCAGGTCGCGGCGCACGGCGAGGTCGTAGATCATCTGCGCGTAGTCGCGCACGGCAAAGGCGCTGACGGCGGCACCGGCAAGGCGGACCAGATAGGCGGGGCCACCGAGTTCCTGAAGCCCTTCGTCGTCTTCCATGAAAGCCTTGAGCGTCACAGGAGAGGCGAGGTTGTTCTTGGCGATCCGCTGGGCGGCGATGTCGAAGATCCGGGCGTGCACGGGGTCGTAGAAATGCTTGGGCCCGATGATGGAGGCCACGCGGTCGTAGATGTCATTGTTGGTCAGAATCGCGCCCAGAAGCTGCTGTTCGGCCTCGATGGAATGCGGCATCGTTTCAGGTGCCTGCACAGCAATATTGCTCGCGTTCAGTGACGTGATTTCGTTCATTTTCTCACCCGATTTTTCCCACGGCCCGTCTTAGGGGGAAGGGACTATTGGCGCAAATTGTATGTTTTGTGGATAACCCGGTGGCGGGTCTGTGCGCACCACATCTTGCCCCTAAATCGGGCTTCGGGTCAACATCGGGTGGTCAAAGGCGCTCAACTTTTGTGGGCGTCCTGCCATGCGCGCGGCGCGTTCAGGAAGGATTCGACCTCGCGCAGCGTCGCCTCGTCGAAGGCTTGCTGCGCCTTCGCCTCGGCCAGGACATCCCACCAGGTACACAGGTGATGCAGGGCAATGCCATGATCTCCCAGTGTCTTTTCGGTCTGCGGGAAAATGCCGTAGTAAAAGATGACGGCAGTATGCGCACAGGTGGCACCGGTCTCGCGGATCGCATCCACGAAGCTGAGTTTGGAACCGCCATCGGTGGTCAGATCCTCGACCAGCAAAACGCGCTGACCTTCGCTCATTTCGCCCTCGATGCGCGCGTTTCTGCCGTAGCCCTTCGGCTTCTTGCGGACGTAGGTCATGGGCAGGGCCATACGCTCGGCCACCATCGCGGCAAAGGGGATGCCTGCGGTCTCGCCACCGGCGATGTTGTCGAAGGCCTCGAACCCTGCGTTGCGCATCACGGTGACGGTCAGGAAATCCATCAGCGTGGCGCGGATACGCGGATAGGAGATCAGCTTGCGGCAGTCGATGTAGGTCGGGCTGGGCAGGCCGGAAGCGAGCGTGAACGGGTTCTCCGCGTTGAAGTGGACAGCCTTGATTTCAAGCAGCATCCGCGCGGTCAGGCGGGCCATTTCGGCGGCATCGGGGTAGCTGCTGGGTATCATGGGGACGGTCCTTTTTCGGGCGGCGTGGTTTGAAGGCAGGCGTTCAGGCGACGCGCCAGTGGAGTGGCATGGCAGGATCGAAGACGGTAACGGGGCCTGCGGGTGTGTCGATCTGATCGGGATAGGTGACCGCTTCGCGGGTCAGTGTCAGCGTCGCCTCGTTCACGGGCAGGCCGTAATAGGCAGGGCCGTTCAAGGAGGTGAAGGCTTCAAGCCGGTCGAGAGCATTCTCCTGCTCGAACACCTCTGCGAGAATCGACATGGTGTTGGGTGCGGTGAAACAGCCCGCGCAGCCGCAGGGCAGCAGCTTGTTGGCGTCCGTATGGGGCGCGGAATCGGTGCCGAGGAAGAAGCGGGCATCGCCGGAGGTGGCGGCAGCGCGCAGGGCAAGGCGGTGGGTTTCGCGTTTGGCGACGGGCAGGCAGTAATAATGCGGTCTGATGCCACCCGCGAGGATGTGGTTGCGGTTGATCACCAGATGATGCGTGGTGATCGTCGCGGCAAGGTTTCGATCGGCGGATTTGACGTAATCGACCGCGTCGGCGGTGGTGATATGTTCCATGATCACACGCAGGTCGGGGTGCTTGCGGCGGATCGGGTCGAGGACACGTTCGATGAAGACAGCCTCGCGGTCGAAGATGTCGACCGATGGATCGGTAACCTCGCCGTGGGTGCAAAGCGGCAGACCGATTTCAGACATCTTTTCAAGGATATGCGCGACGTTGTCGAAGTTGGCCACACCGCTTGCGGAATTGGTGGTGGCCCCTGCGGGGTAAAGCTTGACGGCGGTGACAAGACCCGAGGCATGGGCCGCGGCCATGTCAGCGGGATCGGTGTTTTCGGTCAGATAGAGGGTCATCAGCGGCGTGAAATCCGCGCCCTCGGGCAGGGCTGCCACGATCCGGTCACGGTAGGCGGCGGCATCGGCGCCGGTGACCACCGGCGGCACCAGATTTGGCATGATGATGGCGCGGGCGAAATGCGCAGTCGTATGCGGCAGCACGGCGCGCAGCATGTCGCCGTCGCGCAGGTGCAGGTGCCAGTCGTCGGGGCGGCGGATCGTGAGGCTTTGTGTCATGGCAGCGGCGGTAGCATAGCCCGCTGCGCAGGACTAGTCCTCTTCGCCGTTGCGGGCCTGCCGAAGCTCGCGCAGGCGGATGGCGAAACGGGGCGCGCGCATCCGCGAGGATACGGAACTGCACAGCGCTTCGACCAGGCCGATGCGATTCTCTTCCTCCAGGGTTTCCAGCAGGTTGCGCAGATAGGGACGGTAGTCGCGCCGGGCGCGGTACAGCGTGGCGAAATAGGCATCGGTGAGCGTGCCATCGGCGGCGGCCTTGAGCAGCTTGGGCCAGATGTTCATTTCCAGCATGTCGGTCTGCAGCGCGTCACCCATGCAGCGCATCCGCAGTTTCGTGACATTGGGCCGGGTAAAGAGCGCCGCGTGCATCGCGTCCAACTGCTCGCGCGGGTCATAGAAGACATGGGCATGTTCGGCGGCGTCCAGCATTTCGGGCGCATAGCCGAAGCGGGTCGTGAAATCCTGAATGCGCATGTCGGTGAAACGGTCGTCCCATTCGGTGACACGCGGATCGAGCGTGGCCTGCGGCTGAATCGCGACGACACGGGCACCGGGGGCGGCGACGGAATAGGCGGCGGCGGCATAGCCGCAGGGACCGGCGCCGTAGAAGACCACGTTTTCGAATTCGTCGAAGAAGCCGTCGTCGATCAGCCGGTCGAAATAGCCATAGACGGCGCGGTCCCGAAACCATGTGTCACCGTTGCTGGTCAGGCACAGATGGGACCAGCCATGATCCTTGAGCATCTCCCATCCCAGCGGCTGACCCAGATCGGACAGTGCCTGTATGCCCTGGATCGTTTCGAAGGTCACCAGAAGGGTGGTCCCTTCCTCGATGAAGATGGCATTGTGACGGCGGCCGAGATTTTCGACATAGCCGTCCTCGTCCACGATCTCTTCGACACGCGCCAGCCAGTCCTGCCGGGGCAGGTCCAGCAGGGAGGTCTCTAGCGTGGGCATTTCGTCTGTCATTGCCGCGTCCTCAATCTCGTATCGCTTTGTCAGATAGGCGATTTGGGACGGGCTTAGCAGGGTATTGCGGCAGAATTTAGGTGAATTGGCGTGAATTTAGGGCGCAACGGGGCGGTTGCGGCGCCCCAGATTGGCGTGCCGGATCAGGAAACGGGCCGCATCGGCGCTGACCGGCAGGCTGGGCTGGGCCATCAGCAGGCGGCCAAAAAGCGCGCGGAAGGGTTCCTGTTGCAGCAGTTCCGCAAAGCGGGTCTTGCGCCAGTTCACCCCCTGCGCATGGAGCGCGGCAAGCGTCGGGTCGGACATGAGCGCGGCCAGTTCTGCGGCGCGCGGAGCGGCAAGCGCCTGGATCGTGGTGTCCTCGTCCGTGTTGAAGTTGCGTTCGATGAAATAGTCGAGCCCCAGCAGGTCGTCGGCGTGAACGGCACGGCCCCGGTCGGCCTTGAGCACATAGGATTCCAACGCGCCGAGCGGGTAGTGATTGAGTTGCACCAGCGCGTAGTTGTCCTGACTGTAATTCGAGAAGAGGCGCTTGGTCCGGAAGTCGTCGGGCAAGGCGCGGCCGGCACCGTCAAACCATCGGGCCTGTCCGATCTTGTCCGTGTCGGGGTCACGCGGGCGGTGAACGCCCGGTTTGCGGTAGGTGCCGTCGTTCCGGTAGAGCGTCTTGAACATCGAGGCACGCCAGGGCCAGTGCATCACGGCAGGGGCGCAGCGGGTGAATGTGTCGAGAATTGGGGTATCTTCGTACCGTGCGTGACCGGATGTGCCGAACAACCGCCATGTGAGCGTGATGGCGCTGGCCTCGGGCAGGGCGCTGTGCAGGGCGGTGAGGGTGTGATCGCCTGTGTGGATGTTGACAAATTCATCCACGTCAAGCGGCAGGATCCAGTCGGCCTGTTTCACCTGTGCCATCTTGGCGGCTTTTCTGAGCGCGGTGAACTGGATGCCGCCCTTGTCGTAAGGGCCGTCGTTGCGGATATGGGTCAGCAGACCCATCTGGGCCAGACGGTCCAGCATTGTGTCGGTGCCATCGGCACAATCGTTCGAAAATACGAGGAAATCGTCGAACCCTGTGGCGCGGTGATGGGCAAGCCATTCCAGCAGAAACGCCGCCTCGTTGCGGACGCAGAGGATGGCGAGATGGGTCATCTACCAGCTTTTGCGGAAGGCCAGCACCTTGCCGTGCGAGCCGCGATGATAATAGGCAAGGCCCGCATCCATGAAGGCGCGGAAGACCTTGTTGATGCCTTCGGGGCCGATCCATTGCGGATGCGTTTCGATGATCGCGGCACGCAGGCCGGTGAGGTCGATGGAGGGGATCAGATCGACCTCTGCCCCTTCGATGTCGCAGATCAGGACGGTCGCGCCGATGTCCTTGAAGGTGGCCTTTGCGTCCAGCACATCGACCTTGGTGGCGGGGGGATCGACTTCACCCTCCAGCACGGTGAGCGAGGAGCCGAGCATCGGCTCACGGACGTAGAAATCCGCCGAGCCCTTGCGGGGGCCCAGAATGGCGTTGGTGACATGGGCGTTGGTGACGCCGTTGGCCGCATGGACCGATTTGATGTAGGGAATGAGGTTCGGATTGGCCTCGAAAACATGCACCGATTTGATGGCGCGTTTCGTGGCGACGAGCGTGGACATATAGCCGATGCCGCCGCCCAGTTCGACAACCACGTCGCCCTCGCGCACGACCCGCAGGGCGGCCTCCGACTCCTTGGCTTCATAGGCGTTTTCCCGTAGCAGGCGCCGGATCTTGCCCTGCATGATGTCGGGATCCTTGGGGAATTTCATGCCGCGCGAATGGATGAAACCGGTGGGTTCTCTTGAAGTCTGGCCATCCATGTCTCAGCTCTCCATGTCGAGCGACAGCGCATAGGCCACGCGCTCTGTCTCGTTGAGTTTGACGTTAAGGGCCTGTTGGTAAAGATCAGCAAATTCCGGCATCCCGTGCAGTTCCTCTGCCTTGGCCTTGTGCCACGCCAGCCCCGCTTGATGCGCCTTCTTCAGGGCAGGATCCTGCATCAGCCGGTCGTATTCGGCGCGCAGGCGGGGGATGTTGCGCTTGATCGTGATGTCGCGGAAATCGGACCAGTCCATGCGAATCCAGTAGTTGATCCCGATGGAGCGGTCCACATGCAGCGCACGGCCGCGCTGGCGCTTGATCAGGAAGGATTCAGCCGAGCGCAGGGCGTAGTGGTTGAGTTGCAAAAGGTCGTAGCCGACGTTCTTCTTGGACGACCGCCAGCCGTTGCTGATCGCATCGCGGGTCATGTCCTGCCCCGAACCGTTGACCCATTTCACTTTGCTTTCAAACGCTTCGTCCAGCTTGTTCGGGCGGTGGCAGGAAATCTTGGCATAGGCGCCGATGTTGCGGAACATGGTCTTGTAGCCCCAGACCGTATGCGGCTTGGGGCAGTATTTCGGGGCACAGGCGTCGAACTGGTCGATCACGAATGCATCGCTGAGTTTGGTGACGCCGTTGTGGCCAAAGAGCCGCCATGTCATCGCGACATTGGTGGCATCGGGCACGGCGGCAAAGAAATCATCCAGCGTGCCATTGCCGCAGCGGATGTTCATGAACTCATCCACGTCGATATGGGCGATCCACTCGGCGTTCTGAATGACCGGTTCCTTGAGCGATTTGTTCAGGGCGTGCTGCTGGGGCGAATTGCCTTTCCAGTTGTCGTTGTTGCGGTGTTCGATGATGCCCATTTCCATCAGGCGGCCCAGCACCTCGTCCGTCCCATCGGTGCAATCATTGGTGTAGATCAGGAAGTTATCGACCCCGATGGCGCGGTGATAGGCGATCCATTCGACGATATAGGGGGCTTCGTTCTTCATGCAGCCGACGATGACAGTGCCGGTCGATCCGGGTTTGAGGACGCGGGGCGGCATGGGCGCATAGGCGGCGGCAAGCTCTTCCTCGTTTACCGCACCCAGATTGTTGTGCGGTTTGAACTGGGTGGACAGCACCATCTGATGGTTCACCTTGACGCGGTTCAAAAGGCGCTCTCTGGCTTTTGCCTCTTCCGTGTCCGATGTCTCCTCGACCAGCAATTCCTCGAACTTGTCGGAGGCTGCCTCGGCCGCGACGGCTTCGGCGCGTTTTTCGGCGACGGGGGTCGATTGTTTCTGGATCGCATGGGCGAAGGCGGCAAGATACTGCGTGGCGCGGAAACCCCGCGTGGGGTCGGCCTCTGCCCAGGGCGTTGTCGGTTCATCCGGTTCAAGCGCTGTCTTGAGGTCGGGAAAGCGTTCGATCAGCGCGGCGTTGGCGGTTCTGAAATGTCCGGACACCGCCGCAAGACTGCCGGGCGCAATCGGGTCGCCGGGGACGCGGACGGTGCGGTGTACCTGGTTCCACATCTCGCGGGGGATGATGATCTCGCGGGCCTGGGAGAAGCGGATCAACACGTCGTTCATGTGGCGCATCCGGGTGAGGGAGGGGGCAGGTTCCGGCGCATAGAGGCGGTCGGCCTCGACCTTGCCGAAGGTATTCTCGATCCCGAGGCTGGCACAGAGTTCGGCCATGCCATCCTCGCCATTCAACGTGGCCAGATCGAGCGGGCGGAGCGTGACGTTGCCCTTGCCGAAGGGTTTTTCCCATGCCGACAGCAGCGCGGCAAAGTCGAGCCACTGGGGCGGGCAGTGTACATCGTTGAAGATGCCGAAAAAGGGATCATTGTCGTCCCGCTGCGACAGCGCGCCGTGCCACCAGTCTTTTTCCGCCGCCAGATCAATCTCTTGCTGCAGGCTGTGACGGCGGCCTTCAAGGATTGCGGTGGTGTAATGCTGCGTCAGCAGGCGCGCCTGTTCGTCCAGATGGGCAACGATGCGAATGTCGTCGAAATAGGACGACAGCAGTTTGTGCAGACGGTCCAGTTCTTCGGGGGCATAAAGCAGATTGCCCAATTGGGCAGAGGCGAGCACCACATGATCGGCCTTCAGCTCCGGCAGTTCCTTCTGGAACAGGGTGTGGAATTCCGATGTCAGCGTCTTTTGGACCAGCGGATTGTCCAGACCCCGCTTGAAGCGCAGCACGCCGACTTCCTCGGGATCAGCACAGGCCGCGTAAAGGCGCACATGGTTCCAGTCGGGCACGGCGATGCCCGCTTTCTGGAGCGGGGCGGATTTCTGTTTGAACAGCCCGCGAAACCGCATCGCGGCCTTTTCGGTCGGTCCGATCAGCAGGGTGAGTTTCATTCCGCTGCCGCCTCTGTTGTGCCGACGTTGCTTTGGCCCCACCAGGGCAGGTCGATGCCCAGATAGGCGCTGATCTTGGCCTGTGCATCGGGGTCTTCGATATCATAGGACATGAAATTCGCCCGGCCCGCAAAGACATGGTGGCAGAAGGCGTAATGTCCGGTCATCCAGCGTGCAATCTGATCCTCGGAGCCGCCGAACCCACGGGGCAGGCCGGGGATGTCGGCTTTCGGCAGGCGCTGTTTGCCCAGATTGTTCCAGCGCATCATGGAATTGGCGGTCTTGGCCGGGTCGCGCATGGTCAGGATGAATTTCACGCCCGGATGACAGGCCTCGATCGCGCTGAGCAGCCCCCAATCGGTCTGCGGCCAGAGGGAGCGGTCGTCGCGCACGGCGGACATTTCGTTGATGACATCGAATTCGTCCAGCCGCGCAAAGGGATCGCCGCTGGCAAAATAATCGTCGTAGATGATCTTGCCCAGGTGCATCCGCGGGATGTCGTCACGGGTGGATTGTCCGGGGCGGATGCGCCAGTCCGCCACCGTCAGTCCCGCATGACGCAGCGCATCCGTCAGCGTCGTGGTGCCGGTCTTGGGCAGGGCAAGGTTGACGACGCGCAGACGGGTCATGGGATCTGCCCGATCTCGAAGCCGATTTCGGCGCGGATCGCGGTTTCCGCCGCCGAATAGGGCGAGGCCTTGCGCAACTGCTCTTGCATCTCGCGGTAGCTGTCCTGCGCCAACAGCTCATCGCGCTTTGCAATGTGCAGCGCCACGGCTTCCTCGTGCAAGGCCGCGATGCCGTCCAGCGCCTTCAGGCGGTCCATTTCGGCCTTCAACGGTTTGAGATAGCGCAGGATGCTGTCGTCCAGATGCCCTGCGTCATTGCGCTCGCGCCAGTAGCTGTCATCGAACGCGCGGTTTTCGCGGTTCACGTCGCCCCGGTCGTTCTTGACCAGATAGCTGTCGAGCGAGCGCAGCGCATAGTGGTTGAGCGTAGCAAAGCGGCGGGCGTCGCGGGCCGGAAAGGCGCGGATGCGGCGTTTGCCCGCGGCCTTGCGGAAGGGCGGCGGCACCTGCCGGCCCGATCCGTCGGTCCATGTCGGTCTGGATTTGGCGTCGTCGTGGAAGGGCCGGTGCGCGCCGAAATACTCGGTCGGAAAGTCGCGGCGGACCAGCGATTTGACTTCGATCGCCGTATCCGCGCCCCAGATGTCGGGATTGTGACTGTGCAGAAACTGCGTGATGACGGGGGCATCGACAAAATCCTCGACCCCGCCGTTGGCCATGAACTGGAAGGTGACGGAAATGGCCTGCGGGTTGCCACAAGCCTCGATCAGCGCGGGCAGGCTGTGATCGCCCACCGAAATGTTGATGAATTCGTCCACATCCGCGATCCAGACCCAATCGGCCTGTTTGACCAAAGGATGCTGTTTGGCGGCTTTCAGCGCCTGCATCTGGTAGTTGCGGTTGGTGGCGGGGTTGGGCAGATGCGCGACGATCCCCTGCGCCTCCAGCGCGTCCAGCAAACGGTCTGTCCCGTCCGTGCAATCGTTTGAATAAAAAAGAAAATCCGTCACGCCGATACAGCGATGAAAGGCGATCCATTCCAACAGGAACGGGCCTTCGTTCTTGACGCAGGTGACCGCGGTGATGCGCATCTCAGCGTGCCCGCGCCGCGCGGGGGATGGGGTGGTCGGGTCTCATATATGCCTCTGGGCTTTGGGTGCAGGGTGCCCCGAAACCTCTCATTGTTGGTAAAGATTATGGCAGGTGGCCGGAATCGCGTCAATCTGGCTGGTCGTCTGAATGCCTGTCGTGACAAATCGGTCAAGATGCGCCCTTGACCCTGCGGGCGGCAGATGCGCGAATGTGCCACGGGGAGGCGATTTATGAGTGATATTTCAAGCATCGACGCGGTGCAGAAGATGCTGAGCGCGCAGGGCTATATCTGCGGCAGGGATCTGGGCACGGTGGTGTTCCTGTCGCTCCGGCTGGGCCGTCCGCTGTTTCTGGAAGGCGAGGCCGGTGTGGGCAAGACGGAAATTGCCAAGGCGCTGGCCGCCGGGCTGGACCGCAAGCTGATCCGGCTGCAATGCTACGAGGGGCTCGACGCCTCCTCTGCCGTCTACGAGTGGAATTTCCCCGCACAGATGGTGGCCATTCGCGCGGCAGAGGCATCGGGCGGCAGCGACAGACAGGCGCTCACGACTGAGCTTTTCAGCGATGACTTCCTCATCGAGCGCCCCTTGCTGGAGGCGATGCGCCCGGACGCGCGGGGCGCACCGATCCTGCTGATCGACGAACTGGACCGTACCGACGCACCGTTCGAGGCCTTCCTGCTCGAAGCGCTCAGCGATTTTCAGGTCACCATCCCCGAGATGGGCACGATCAAGGCGCCGGAACCGCCGATCGTGATCCTGACCTCGAACCGCACCCGCGAGGTGCATGACGCGCTGAAACGGCGCTGTCTCTATCACTGGGTCGACTATCCGAACTTCGAGCGGGAGATGGAAATCCTGACCGCGCAGGCCCCCGAAGCCGCCGAAAGCCTGAGCCGCGAGGTGGTGGCCTTTGTCCAGAAGCTGCGCACCGAAGACCTGTTCAAGAAACCCGGCGTCGCCGAAACCATCGACTGGGCCAAATGCCTGCTGGCGCTGGATGTGCTCACCCTCTCCCCGGAAGTCATCGCCGACACCCTGGGCGCGGTCCTCAAGTATCAGGACGACATCGCCAAACTGCATGGCTCCGAAGCCAAACGCATCCTTGATCAGGCGCGCGCCAGCCTGGAACCCGCCTGATGCTTCATCTTTCAGGTACAACTCCGGGAGGTTTGGAGGGCAGAGCCCTCCATTCAGCCAGATATGGCTGAACTTCCAGCCCTCGAACTCCCCGATGATCCCAAACTCGCAGGCAACATCACCCATTTCGCCCGCGCCCTGCGCCGTGCCGGACTGCCGATCGGTCCGGGCCGTGTGATCGACGCCATTCGTGCGGTCGAGGCGGCAGGGTTCACCGACAGGCGCGACTTCTACTGGACCCTGCATGCCTGCTTCGTGAACCGGCCCGAACACCGCACGGTCTTTGCGCAGCTTTTCCGGCTCTACTGGCGCGATCCGCGCTATCTGGAGCATATGATGGCCGCGATGCTGCCCGCGATCCGGGGGGTGCAGGAAGACCGCCCCGCGCAGGCGGCCGAGAAACGGGCAGCGGAGGCGCTGCTCGACGGGGCGGAGGCGCCGCCACGGGACGATGATCCGGAAACCCCCGAAGAGGACGCGCTGATCGAGGTGGACGCCAGTTTGACGATGTCGGCGGCGGAACGGCTGAGGACGCTGGATTTCGAACAGATGAGTCTTGCGGAGATGGCGGAAGCCAGGCGGATGCTGGCGCGGCTTGCGCTGCCCGTGAAGCCTTTGCCGTCGCGGCGTGGCATGGGCGCGCCGCAGGGCCGGATTGATGCGGCGCGCTCCATGCGCGCGGCGCTTCGGCGCGGCGGAGAGATGGGCGCGCTGTCCTACAAGGTTCCAAGGCCACGTTATCCCAATCTGGTGGTGCTGTGTGACATCTCGGGCTCCATGAGCCAATACAGCCGGGTGATCCTGCATTTTCTGCATGCCGTGAGCAACGCCAAGGGGGCGGGCTGGGCAAAGGTCCACGCCTTTACCTTTGGCACCCGCCTGACCAACATCACGCGCCATCTGGCGACGCGGGATGTGGATGCGGCCCTGGCTGCGGCAGGGGCAGAGGCGCAGGATTGGGAAGGCGGCACCCGGATCGGGGCCTGTATCGAGGCCTTCAACCGCGACTGGTCACGCCGGGTCATGGGGCAGGGGGCGGTCGTGCTGCTGATCACCGACGGGCTGGACCGGGACGCGCCCGAGGATCTGGCCCGTCAGATGCAGCGCTTGCACCTGACGGCGCGGCGGGTGATCTGGCTCAACCCGTTGTTGCGCTGGGACGGGTTCGCGCCCAAGGCGGCGGGCATCCGGGCGATGTTGCCTCATGTGGACAGTTTTCGGGCCGGGCATTCGATCGCGTCGCTCGAGGAACTCGCGGCGGTGATCTCGCGGCCCGACGATGTGGGCGAAAAGGCCCGGCTGATGGCGGCGGCAGTTTAGCCGGGCCTGTTCGCCCGACCAAATGGTCAGGCGAATGTTGCGGCGAAGGTTGACCGATAGCTGTGGGACAGATCCGCAAGGGGCGCGGATGTGCCGCCAAAGGTGACCTGGGCGCCGCCGAATTTGCCGACCGCTGTGAGGGTGACACCGGCGGTGCCTGCGGCGGTCATCAGCGCCTCTGCCTGATCGAAATTGCACGCGATCAGATAACGGGCCTGATCTTCGCCGAAAAGCATCGGTGTCTCGCCACTGTCCAGCGTGACGCCGACACCGGAGGCTTCGGCCAGTTCAAACGCGGCAAGGGCGAGGCCGCCATCGCTGAGGTCCGTGCAGGCGCGGATCAGGTCACGGTTGGCGCGGATGAAATCGCCGTGGGCTTTCTCGCGCGCCAGATCGACCATCGGCGCGTCCCCTTCGATGCGGCTGAAAGACGGTTGCCAGCAGCGCGGATTGGCCCAGATGGCCCTTGGTTTCGCCCAGCACCAGCGCCACATGCCCGTCGCGCACCTCGCAGCCGATGATGTGGTCCGGGTGGTCGATCAACCCCACCGCCCCGATGGTGGGCGTGGGCAGGATCGCCGACCCGTCGGTTTCGTTGTAAAGCGAGACGTTGCCGGAGACGATGGGCATGTCGAGCGCCAGGACCGCTTCACCGATGCCTTTGATCGCGCCCACGAACTGGCCCATGATGGCCGGCTTTTCGGGATTGCCGAAGTTCATGTTGTCCGTGGTCGCAAGGGGCCGCGCCCCCACGGCCGTGAGGTTGCGGTAGGCTTCGGCCACGGCCTGCTTGCCGCCTTCGAACGGGTTGGCCTGAACATATCGGGGGGTCACATCGGAGGTGAAGGCAATGGCCTTGTCCGTGCCATGTACGCGGATGATGCCCGCGCCGATCCCGGGCGTGCGGGCGCTGTCGCCCATGACCATCGTGTCGTATTGTTCGAACACCCAGTTCTTCGCGGCATAGTTCGGATCGCAGATCAGCGCCTTCAGACCGTCGATGGGGTCGATCCCCGGCACATCGGCCAGCGGTTCCGCGGCGGGCGTTTCGACCCAGGGGCGGTCGTATTCGGGCGCGGTGGAGGCGAGTTTGCTCAGCGGCAGGTCCGCCTTGACCTCGCCGTCCAGCATGATCAGAAAACGGTCTTCGGCCAGGGTTTCGCCCACGATGGCAAAGTCGAGATCCCATTTGTCGAACACTGCCTTGGCCTCGGCTTCGAGTTCGGGGCGCAGGACCATCAACATGCGTTCCTGGGATTCCGACAGCATCATCTCGTAGGCGGTCATGTTCTCTTCGCGCACCGGCACTTTTTCAAGGTCCAGACGCACGCCGAGGCCGCCCTTGTCGCCCATTTCCACCGCCGAACAGGTCAGGCCCGCGGCGCCCATGTCCTGAATGGAGATCACGGCACCTGTTGCCATCAGTTCGAGCGTGGCTTCCATCAGCCGCTTTTCCGTGAAGGGGTCACCAACCTGAACCGTCGGGCGCTTTTCCTCGATGGTGTCGTCAAATTCGGCGGAGGCCATGGTGGCACCGCCCACTCCGTCACGGCCCGTCTTGGCCCCGAGGTACACCACGGGCATCCCCACGCCGGAGGCTGCGGAGTAGAAGATCTTGTCCGCATCCGCGAGGCCAGCGGCAAAGGCGTTCACGAGGCAGTTGCCGTCGTAGGCCTTGTCGAAACGGACCTCGCCCCCCACGGTGGGCACACCGAAGCAATTGCCGTAGCCGCCGACCCCGGCCACGACGCCGTGAACCAGCTGGCGCGTCTTGGGATGATCGGGACGACCGAAGCTGAGAGAGTTCATCGCCGCGATGGGCCGTGCGCCCATGGTGAAGACATCGCGCAGGATGCCGCCGACGCCCGTCGCGGCACCCTGATAGGGTTCGATGTAGGAGGGGTGGTTGTGGCTTTCCATCTTGAAAACCAGCGCCTGACCGTCACCGATGTCCACCACGCCCGCGTTCTCGCCGGGGCCGCAGATCACCTGCGGGCCGGTGGTGGGCAGGGTGCGCAGCCATTTCTTGGACGACTTGTAGGAACAATGCTCGTTCCACATGGCCGAAAAGATGCCCATTTCGGTGTAGTTCGGCTCCCGACCCAGAATACTGCGCACTTCGGCAAATTCTTCCGGCGTGAATCCATGCGCGGCGATCAGGTCTTCGGTGATTTCGGGCTCTTGCATCTGCCTGTGGTCCCCTTCGGCAATCCTTGGCCTGTCTCTTAGAGGAAGCGACAGGAGGGGGGAAGGGGGTGCGACGCGCGACCGGCGGGGAGAAAACGAGGGGGCCAAAAAAAAGGCCGAGCACGAAGCTCGGCCAAGTCCAACAGGGAGGTATGAAACGGGGTTCCCTCGGGAGCCGCTTCACATGATGATGAATTAGGTGGCACCCTGCCTCCGATCAAGTCAAACCTGCCGATTTTAGGACATATCCGATATGCAGTTTCTGCATGGCTGGGCCGGGATGGATCAGGACTGGCCCTGACCGTCCTTCAGATGCTTGCGGTAGGTGATGATCTCGTCTTGCACGAAGTCCTTGAAAGCAGAGACCCTTTTGGATTGACGCAGTTCCTCGGGATAGGCGAGGAAGACCGGCACATCGGCGGACTGCGTGTCTGGCAACACCTGCACCAGATCGGGAAAATCCTGCGTGAGATAATCGGGCAGGACACCGATGCCCAGATTGTGCAGCACCCCCTGAAGGACGCCGAAGTAGTTGTTTACCGTCAGCAGCGACCGCACGTCGTGCATCATCAGCCGCTGGACGAGGTTCAGGCCCGCGCCGACCTGATCGCTTTCGGTGTTCTGGCAGATGAGGCGATGTTCGGACATATCCTCGATCCTGCCCGGTGTGCCGTTCTGCGCAAGATAGGTAGGGGAGGCGTAAAGACACATGCGGATCATCATGAGTTTCTTGCGGATCAGATCGGCCTGCGACGGCTCCTTCATGCGGATCGCCACGTCGGCCTCGCGCATCGGCAGGTCCAGCACCCGTTCCTCCAGCATCAGGTCGACCTTGAGGTCGGGATATTTCTCGTAGAGTTTTGTCATGCGCGGGGCAAGCCAGAGCGTGCCGAAGCCGGTGGTCGTGGTCACGCGCAATTCACCAAATACCTCTTCCTCGCTGTCGCGGATACGCGCGGCGGCGGTGTCGATGCGGCGGCTCATCGCGGCGGTGGCGTCGAACAGCAATTCGCCCTGTTCGGTCAGGATCAGGCCGCGGGCATGGCGGTGGAACAGATTGGTGTTCAGTTGGTCCTCAAGCCCTCGGATCTGACGGGAGACGGCGGATTGCGACAGGTTCAGCCGGTCGCCCGCGTGGGTCAGCGACCCCGCGTCGGCCACAGCGTGAAAAATGCGCAGTTTATCCCAGTCCATTGCGTCCGCCTTCCGGTTGGGCGCACCTTGGATCAACGCCCGATTCGTCTTGTCATAGCCTATAGCGTCTTATGATGCAGTGTTGGCGGGGGAAATTACGCGGAAGACGCGCATAAAAGAGGCTATACAGGTCAGCTTTTATGACCTATTATTGCTTCAGATTTGTGCAAGACTGACGGAACTGAGGGAGGCCCGCCATGACATCGCCCAAGATTTCACTGAACGACCGTTTCGATCTGGAGAAAAGCCCTGTGCTGTTGAACGGCACGCAGGCGCTGGTGCGGCTGATGCTGATGCAGGCCGCGCGGGACAGGGCGGCGGGGCTGAATACCGCTGGTCTGGTCACGGGTTACCGGGGATCGCCCCTGGGGGCGGTGGATCTGCAGATGAGCAAGGCGGAGAAGTTTCTGCACGCCCATAACGTCACCTTTCAGCCGGGTCTGAACGAGGATCTGGCCGCCACCGCCCTTTGGGGCGCACAGCAGGCCGAAGTCCGGGGCGAGGGCAAATACGACGGTGTTTTCGGCCTCTGGTATGGCAAGGGGCCGGGCGTGGACCGGTCGGGCGATGTCATGCGACATGCCAATATGGCCGGCACCTCCGTGAACGGGGGCGTGTTGATGGCGATGGGGGATGACCACACCGGCGAATCCTCGACCGTGCTGCACCAGTCCGAATTTGCGATGATCGACGCCTATATGCCTGTGGTCAGCCCGGCGGGTGTGCAGGAAATCCTCGATTACGGCATCTATGGCTGGGCGCTGTCGCGCTATTCGGGGCTTTGGGTCGGTCTGAAGACGATGAAGGACACGGTCGAGGTGACTTCCGTCGTGGACGGCGATCCGCACCGGATGTCCTTTGTCACGCCGGAGTTCGAGATGCCGCAGGGCGGGCTGAACATCCGGTTGGTGGACGAACGCATCGCGCAGGAAGCGCGGTTGATCGACTACAAACGCTACGCGGCAGAGGCGTTCAGCCACGCCAACAACATGGACAAACGGGTCTGGGGCAAACCGGGTGCCAAGATCGGTTTTGTGGCAGCGGGCAAGAACTGGCTCGATCTGGTCCATGCGCTCAGCCTGCTGAACATCGACGAGACCGAGGCGGAACGGCTTGGCATCACCACCTACAAGGTGGGGCAGACATGGCCGTTGAACATGCGCGGGTTCCACGACTGGGCCGAAGACCTCGACCTGATCGTGGTGGTCGAGGAAAAGCGCAAGCTGATCGAAGTGCAGATCAAGGAAGCGCTGTTTGACGACGACATGCGGCACCGGGTCTATGGCGGACGCAAGAACGGCAAGGAATTCTTCTCCGCGCGCTGGGCGCTCGACCCGGTGGACATCGCACAAAAGCTGGGTGAGGTGCTGTGCGAGGAGGGGCGCGAGACAGACGGGATCAAGGCCGGTCTGGCCAAGCTGGACGAGGCGCGCCGCGCCGACAATGCCGAGGAGATCGCGGCGCGTCTGCCCTATTTCTGTTCGGGTTGCCCGCACAACTCGTCCACCAAGGTGCCCGAGGGTTCCCGCGCCTATGCGGGCATCGGCTGTCATTTCATGGCGCAGTGGATGGACCGCGAAACGCTGGGGTTCACGCATATGGGCGGCGAAGGCGCCAACTGGATCGGGGAGGCGCCGTTCTCCACCCGCTCCCACGTCTTTCAGAACCTTGGCGACGGAACCTACAACCATTCGGGCATTCAGGCGATCCGTGCCGCCGTCGCTGCGGGCACCAACATCACCTACAAGATCCTCTACAACGATGCGGTCGCCATGACCGGCGGTCAGCACAACGAGGGCGATCTGGACGCACCGCGCATCGTGGCCGAACTGCGGGCGATGGGGATCAGGAACCTTGCGGTTGTCTATGACGAAAAGGAAGACGTGGACCCCGGCGCCTTCAAAGGCGTGCCGATGCATGAACGCGCCCAGCTCGAGACGGTGCAGAAGGATTTCGCGACCAAGGAGGGCGTCAGCGCCATCGTCTATATCCAGACCTGTGCCGCCGAAAAACGCCGCCGTCGCAAGCGCGGTCTGTTTCCGGACCCCGACAAGCGGGTGTTCATCAACACCGACGTCTGCGAAGGCTGTGGCGACTGCGGGGTACAGTCGAACTGCGTGTCGATCGTGCCGAAAGAGACGGAACTGGGCCGCAAGCGGGCGATTGATCAATCGTCCTGCAACAAGGATTTCTCCTGCGTCAAAGGCTTCTGTCCGTCCTTCGTGACGCTGGAAGGCGCGAAAGTCCGCAAGGAAGCGACGACGGAGTTGAAGATCCCCGACCTGCCGATGCCTGACCTGCCGACGATCCAGGGCACCCATAACGTCGTGATCACCGGCGTCGGCGGCACCGGCGTGGTGACCATCGGTGCCGTGCTGGCGCAGGCCGCGCAACTGGACGGCAAGGGGGCCGGCATGATGGAAATGGCGGGGCTGGCGCAAAAGGGCGGTGCGGTGCACATCCACTGTCGTCTGGCAGAGCGGCCCGAGGATATCTCGGCCATTCGCGTGGCGACGGGCGAGGCGGACGCGCTGATCGGCGGCGATCTGGTGGTTTCTGCCGGGTCCAAGACGCTGGGACTGACCCGTGCGGGCCGCACTGGCGCTGTGGTGAACGCGCATCAGATCATCACGGGCGATTTCACCCGCGATACGGAATTCCAGATGCCCTACGACCGGCTGGAACTGGCGCTGGAGGCACGGCTCAAGGAGGATGTGACGCTTTTTGATGCCTCGGATCTCGCCAAGGCGGTTCTTGGCGATTCGATCTATTCCAACATGATGATCTTCGGCGGGGCGTGGCAGCGCGGATTGTTGCCGCTGACCTTGCAAAGCATCGAGGATGCGATCCGTCTGAACGGGGCGGCGGTAGAGCGGAACCTGCGCGCTTTCGAGATCGGGCGCTGGGCGGTGCTTTATCCCGAGGAAGCGGGCCGCGTGGCCCGGCCGAAGGTGGTGCAGATGCCCAGGACCTTGCCCGACCGGATCGCGTTCCGCATGGATCATCTGACGGCCTATCAGGGCAAGCGGCTGGCGAAACGCTATGCCAAACTGGTGAATTCCGTGACCGACCCGGAGGTCAAAGAGGCGCTGGCGACAGGCTATCACAAGCTTTTGGCCTACAAGGACGAATACGAGGTGGCGCGCCTGCTGCTGTCGAGCCGCGAGAAGGCGAAAGAGGAATTCGACGGTGATTTCAAGATGACCTTCAATCTGGCCCCGCCGATGCTGTCCAGGACCGGTGCCGACGGGCGCCCCATGAAGCGTGAATTCGGTGCCTGGCTGGAGGGCCCGCTGAAAGTGCTGGCGCGGCTCAAGGGTCTGCGCGGCACGCCGCTCGATCCCTTCGGCTATACCGCGGAGCGCAAGATGGAACGGGCGCTGATCAGGCAATATGAGCAGGACATGGCCGAGGTGCTGCCAAAGCTCGACGACCGGACCCGCGATGCCATCGTGGCGCTTGCGGAACTGCCCAGACAGATCAGGGGCTTCGGTCCGGTGAAACAGGCGGCCGAGGCGAAAGCGGCGAAGCGGCGCGAGGAGTTGCTGGGTGTGATCCGCGCAGGCGGGCCACAGATGGCGAAGGCGGCGGAGTGATCTGTCACGGATTTGTTGCATTACGGGATTAGCAGGGAAGCCAGTCCAGCATCGGAGCCGCCTATGCCAAGCACCGTTCTTTCGTCTTCTGCCCGCGACATCAGCTATGCCGGTTCGGCGCAATCGCGCACGGGCCGGGCGTTGATCCGGTTGATGGAGAACACGACAGGCCGCTTGCGCCTGATCAAACGCGCCGCCGGGTACGAGACCGAGATGCAGGCGGGGGCCTGTTTCTTTGATGTCATGGCGGCGCGCTATGGTCTCAGCCTTGAAGTCGTGCGCGGATCGCTTGACCTGATCCCGCGCGACGGGCCGGTGATCTTTATCGCCAACCACCCCTACGGCATTCTTGACGGGCTGATGTTGGGCCACATGATGAGCCAGACACGGGGCGATTTCCGCATCATGGCGCATTCGGTTTTCAACAGCGCGCCCGACCTGCACCGGCATCTGCTGCCGGTCAGCTTTGACGCGGACAAGGCGGCGCTGGCGCTGAACCTTGCCACCCGGCGCACGGCGCTGGATTATCTCGGGCAGGGCGGTGCGGTGGGCATCTTTCCCGGCGGCACGGTCAGCACGGCTGCCAAGCCTTTTTCGAAACCGATGGACCCGGGCTGGCGCAGTTTCACCGCCCGCATGATCGCCAAGTCGCGGGCCACTGTGGTGCCGGTCTATTTCGATGGGCATACCAGCCGCATGTTCCAGATCGCGAGCCACCTGCACTATACGCTGCGGATGGGTCTGCTGATCAAGGAGTTCCGCAAACGCGTCGACACGCCCGTGCGCGTGGCCATCGGCGCGCCCCTGGGCCGTGACGTTTTGGACCCGCTTGCAGGCGATGCAAAAGCCATGATGGATTTCCTGCGCAAACAGACGTATGTGTTGTCGCCAGAGCCGCTCGCATCTTACGAGCTTGGCTTTGAATTCGAGCAACAATATCGCGCCTGAAAAGGGCGAAACGTCCGGGCATAGACATGGCAGTAGGAATATTCGACAGCGGGCTGGGCGGCCTGACCGTTCTGAGCGCGGTGCAGGAACGCCTGCCGGATCTGGACCTGATCTATCTGGCGGACAGCGCCAATGCCCCCTACGGCGTCCGCACGGCGAACGACATCTACGATCTGACCACGGCTGCGGTGCAGCGCCTGTTCGATGGCGGCTGTGATCTGGTGATTCTGGCGTGCAACACCGCCTCGGCCGCCGCGCTGCGCCGGATGCAGGAAGGTTGGGTGCCGCAGGACAAGCGCGTTCTCGGCGTGTTCGTGCCGCTGATCGAGGCGCTGACCGAACGGCAGTGGGGTGACAATTCCCCTCCGCGTGAGGTTGCGGTGAAGCATGTGGCGCTCTTTGCCACGCCCGCGACTGTCGCCAGCCGCGCGTTTCAGCGGGAACTCGCATTTCGGGCGATTGGTGTCGACGTGGAGGCGCAGGCCTGCGGTGGAGTGGTGGACGCCATCGAGGACGGTGACTTCATTCTCGCCGAGGCGCTGGTGCGGTCCCATGTGGATGCGCTGAAACGCAAGATGCCCGAGCCGCATGCGGCGATTCTGGGATGCACCCACTATCCGCTGATGCAGGAGACCTTTCAGGACGCGCTGGGCGCTGATGTGAGCGTCTACAGCCAGGCCAATCTGGTGGCCGACAGCCTTGCCGACTATCTCAACCGGCATCCCGACAAACTCGGCACCGGCACGCCGGCGTTTCTGACCACGGGTGATCCCGCGCGGGTCAGCAACCGGGCGACGCAGTTCTTGCGACGATCCATTCAGTTTACCGCTGCCTGATTTTCGCTTACACGCATCCCAACAAGGGAACACGACTATGTACAATATCGCCATTCTTGGGGCCTCCGGCTATACCGGGGCCGAGCTGGTCCGGCTGATTGCCGGTCATTCCTCCATGCAGATCAAGGCCCTGGGGGCAAACTCCAAAGCCGGTCAGACGATGGCCGAAGCCTTTCCGCATCTGCGCCACATGGATCTGCCCACGCTTGTCACCATCGACGAGATTGATTTTGCAGACATCGACCTGTGCTTTTGCGCCCTGCCGCACAAGACCTCGCAGGAGGTGATCGCAAAGCTGCCGGGTGATCTGAAGATCGTGGATCTTTCGGCGGATTTCCGGCTGCGCGATCCGGACGCCTATCAGAAATGGTATGGTAACCCCCATGCCGCTTTGGCCCAGCAGGCAGAGGCGGTTTACGGGCTGACCGAGTTCTACCGCGAGGACATCAAGGCGGCGCGGCTTGTCGCCGGCACGGGCTGCAACGCGGCAACGGGGCAGTTCGCGCTGCGGCCCTTGATCGAAGGCGGGTTGATCGACCTCGACGACATCATTCTGGACATGAAATGCGCCGTGTCCGGCGCGGGCCGGTCGCTCAAGGAAAACCTGCTTCACGCGGAATTGTCCGAAGGCTATCACGCCTATTCGATCGGGGGCACGCACCGGCATCTGGGCGAGTTCGATCAGGAATTTTCCGCGCTTGCGGGACGGCCCGTCAAGGTGCAGTTCACACCGCATCTGATGCCTGCCAACAGGGGCATCCTTGCCACCTGCTATGTGAAGGGTGATCCGCAAGTCCTTCATGAAGCACTTAAAAACGCCTATGCGTCCGAGCCCTTCATCGAGGTTATTCCATTCGGTGAGACCCCCAGCACGCGTCATATCCGGGGGTCGAACTTCTGCCACATCGGGGTCAGCGGTGATCGGGTCGAGGGGCGGGCGATCGTGACCGCAGCGCTTGACAACCTGACCAAGGGCAGCAGCGGACAGGCGTTGCAGAATGCCAACCTGATGCTAGATATAGAAGAGACAGAGGGGCTGATGATGGCCCCGCTCTTTCCGTGAGGGTCGATGAAAAGTCTTAAGAAGCAAAGACGTATTCAGATAATCGCCGTGGCGGTTGTGGCCTTGATCGGGTCGACCGCGCTGATCGGCTATGCCATGCGCGACGGAATCAACTTCTTTCGCGCACCCAGTCAGATCATGGCTGAACCGCCCTCGGCCTCCGAGGTGTTCCGCATCGGTGGTCTGGTGGAAGAAGGGACGCTGGTGCGTGGGGAAAGCGAAACCGTCAGCTTCAACGTGACCGATGGGGGCGCATCTGTGCCGGTGACCTACCGGGGGGTGTTGCCTGATCTCTTCGAGGAAAATCAAGGGATGGTCGGCACCGGCCGATACATCAACGGCGTCTTTGAAGCGACTGAAATCCTTGCGAAACACGACGAAACCTATATGCCCAAGGAAGTCGTCGACGCCCTCAAGGCGCAGGGCGTCTATGTGGAGCCGGACAGCTGACGGCGCGCGCTGAAGCTACCTCGCATTAACCAAGTCATGTGCTTTTGATCGCCATTCGAGGTGGTCAGGAGAGCGACATGCAATCGGTCAGAGACATTGCGGCAGGCATCGTCGCCCGGGAGGGCGGATTTGTGAACGATCCCGACGATCCGGGCGGGGCCACGAATTTTGGCGTGACGATCCACACGATGCGTCGGTTGGGCCTTGATCTGACGCGGGACGGGCGCGTCACGGTCGAGGATGTGCGCGCGCTGAGCCGCGAACAAGCCGTCGATATCTTCATTCAGCATTATTTCGAACGTCCGCTCATCGGGAAGTTGCCCGCGCCGCTGCACGCCTCTGTCTTTGACATGTATGTCAACGCAGGCAGCAACGCGGTGCGCATCCTGCAACAATTGCTGCGCGAGATCGGGATCAACGTGACCGTGGACGGCGTCCTTGGCCCCCAAAGCATCGCTGCGGCGGCACAGGCGATGGCGGCGGCCCCTGACCATCTGGTCGATGCCTATGCGATTGCGCGGCGGAACTACTACTTCCGTCTGGCGGACACGCGGCCCGCGAGCCGCAAATACGCGCGCACCAAGGCGGGCGGCAAAGGCGGCTGGATCAAGCGGGCAGAGGAGTTCATGGCGGCCCGCTACCACCTCAGCCAGCAGGATTTCGAGCGGAGGACAGCGTCATGGGGTTGATGGAGCGGGTGTTGACGATGGTTTTCGGCGGCCCGACAAATCTGGTGCGCGACACCGTCGAGGTGTTCCGCGAGAACGCCGAAGCGGGCGCGCAGCGCAGCGCAGGCGTGCAGGGGCAGGCGATGCAGGAATTCGGTCAGGAATTTCTGATCCCGCGCAAGGGCTGGTTCGACCGCTTCATGGACGGGCTGAACCGCCTGCCGCGTCCGGCGCTGGCTTTGGGCACGCTGGGGCTGTTCATTTCGGCGATGGTCAGCCCCTTGTGGTTTTCCGAACGGATGCAGGGCATTGCGCTGGTGCCTGAACCGCTGTGGTGGCTGTTGGGTGTGATCGTGTCGTTCTATTTCGGGGCGCGTCATCAGGTCAAGGCGCAGGATTTCCAGCGCGAGATCGTAGGGTCAGTGGCCCGTGTCCCGCAGGTGCTGCACAACATCGAGGCAATCCGCGAGATGCGCGAAACCACGCCTGCGACCCCGGCGGTGGCCGATACCGGGCCTGATGCGACCCTTGTGGCTGCGTCCGTTGCGCCCGATGCCAATGCCGCGCTTGACGCCTGGCGCAAGGGACGGCGCTGACTGCGACGCTTTGTGCGGGGACAGGGCGCAGATTGGCGTGGCAAGTGCTGCCGTCTGCGCCTATATTTCCGGCATGATTACAGAAGTCGGACATTTCGCCCTGATCCTCGCCTTCATCGTGGCGATCGTGCAGACGCTTATCCCTCTGATCGGGGCGCACAAGCGCTGGCCCGCCTGGATGGCGGTGGCGGAACCCGCCGCAGGGGCGCAGTTCGCGCTCACGGCGGTCGCGTTCGGCGCCTTGATGTGGGCCTTCATCACCTCTGATTTCTCGCTTCGGCTCGTCTGGGCGAACTCGCATTCGGCCAAGCCGATGCTGTACAAGATCTCCGGCACATGGGGCAATCACGAAGGGTCCATGCTGCTCTGGGTGCTGATCGTCGCGCTTTTCGGGGCGATGGCGGCATGGTTCGGCGGCAATCTGCCACCGACGCTGCGGGCGCGGGTGCTGTCCGTTCAGGCCGCAATCGCGGTCGCCTTCTTTGCCTTCATCCTCTTCACCTCCAATCCGTTTCTCCGGCTCGATACGCCGCCTTTCGATGGTCAGGATCTCAATCCGCTGCTGCAAGACCCCGGTCTCGCATTCCATCCACCGTTTCTCTATCTCGGCTATGTGGGCCTCAGCATGACGTTCAGCTTTGCCGTCGCGGCACTGATCGAGGGGCGCGTGGACGCCGCCTGGGGCCGCTGGGTGCGGCCCTGGACGCTGGCGGCATGGGTGTTTCTGACCATCGGCATCGCGCTCGGCTCCTGGTGGGCCTATTACGAATTGGGTTGGGGCGGTTTCTGGTTCTGGGATCCGGTCGAGAACGCGAGCTTCATGCCGTGGCTTCTGGCGGCAGCGCTCCTGCACTCCGCCATCGTGGTGGAAAAGCGCGAAGCCCTCAAAAGCTGGACGATCCTGCTGGCGATCCTCGCCTTCGGTTTCTCGCTGATCGGGACATTCATCGTGCGCTCCGGCCTGCTGACGTCGGTTCATGCCTTCGCCAACGATCCGGAACGCGGCGTGTTCATCCTGATGATCATGGGCTTTTTCATGGGCGGGGCGCTGGTGCTCTTTACCCTGCGCGCCGGCACGATGGAGGCGAAGGGTATCTTCGGCCTTCAAAGCCGCGAATCCGCGCTGGTGGTCAACAACCTCTTGCTGGCGGTGTCCTGCTTTGTCGTGTTCATCGGCACCATGTGGCCCCTGGTGGCCGAGATGTTCTTTGACCGCAAGCTGAGCGTCGGACCGCCGTTCTTCAACGCCGCCTTCACGCCCTTCATGGTGGCGCTGGGGCTGATCCTGCCGGTCGGTTCGGTGATGCCGTGGAAACGCGCAAACATCCTGCGGGCGATGAAACCGCTGCGCTATGTCTTCTTGCTGGCCGTCGCCGTCGGCGGTCTGGCCTATGCGATGCAGTCGGGGCGCAGTCTGATCGGGCCGGTCGGCATGTTCCTGGGCGCCTGGCTGATCATGGGTGTCGTCGTCGAACTGGTCCAGCGCACGGGGCGCGGCGCGAACCGCCTGCAACGGCTTGGCCGCCTGCCACGGGCCGATTGGGGCAAGGCCGTGGCCCATGCCGGTCTCGGTGTGACGATGGCCGGTATCGCCGGGCTGACGGCCTGGACGGTCGATGACATCCGCGTGGCGCAGATTGACGAACCCTTCACCGTCGGCAGCTACGAGCTGACCCTCAAGAACGTGACCGAGGATCGCGGACCCAACTACCTCTTTACCCGCGGTGTGCTGACCCTGGCGCAGGGCGGCGAAGTGATCGGCGAGATGCGGCCCGAAAAACGCTTCTATCCCGTGGCGCAGATGCCCACGACCGAAGCGGCCATCGACTATGACCTGATCCGCGATGTCTATGTCGTGATCGGGGATCAGCAGAACAATGGCGGCTGGACCATCCGGACCTATATCAAGCCGATGACCAACTGGATCTGGATCGGTTCGGGCCTTATGGCACTCGGCGGCTTGCTGAGCCTGTCGGACAGACGCTTCCGCGTCGCTGCGGGGGCCAGACGCCGGCGCGAGGACGAGGACGGCGTGGTGGCAGCCGAATGAAACGGCTGCTGCTGATCCTGATGCTTTGGGCGACACCGCTGATGGCGGTGCAGCCTGATGAGGTGCTGGACGATCCGGTGCTGGAACAAAGGGCGCGGGAGCTTTCCAAGGGTCTGCGCTGTCTGGTCTGCCGGAACGAGAGTATCGACGAAAGCGACGCCAGCCTTGCCCGCGACCTGCGCCTGTTGCTGCGCGAACGGCTGGTGGAAGGCGACAGCGACACCGAAGCGGTGGATTTCATCGTTGCACGGTACGGTGAATATGTCCTGCTGACCCCCACCACCACGGGTGCCAACTGGCTGCTCTGGGCGGCAGGGCCGCTGATGCTGCTTCTGGCGGGCGGTGTCGGCATGGGCTACCTGCGCAACCGCGCGCGCGCCGCACCGGGCGGAGAGACCCCGCTGAGTGCCGATGAAAAATCCCGTCTGGATGATATTCTGGGGCGGTGACGTCCGGTTTTTCTGGTTCTGTGCCACGGGTTTGATAACAAGGGTCGAACGCGGATAGACAAGGACGCCAGAGCATGGACTACCAGACAATCACATATACCGTTGAAAATGACGTGGCGGTGATCACGCTGGCGCGGGCGGACAAGATGAACGCCCTGACCACCCAGATGCGGGCCGAGATCGCCCATGCCGCGACGCAGGCAGGCAAGGACGCGCGGGTGCTGGTGCTGACGGGCGAGGGGCGGGCCTTTTGCTCCGGTCAGGATCTGGGCGACCGGGCGGTCGGCAGCTCCATCGACATGGAACGGACCCTGCGCGACGAATACGCGCCGATGCTGCGCGCCATCGTGAATTGCCCCATCCCGACGATTGCAGCCGTCAACGGGGCAGCGGCAGGGGCCGGGGCCAATCTGGCGCTGGCGGCCGATGTGGTCATTGCGACGGAATCCGCCTATTTCCTTCAGGCCTTCACCCGGATCGGCCTGATCCCCGACGCCGGTGGCACCTATACGCTGCCCCGCTCCATGGGGACGGCCAAGGCAATGGGGGCGGCGCTTTTCGCCGACAAGATCAGTGCCCGGCAGGCCGATGACTGGGGCATGATCTGGGAAGCGGTGCCGGACGCGAAGTTTGACGCCCATTGGCGCGAGCGCGCGGCGCATCTGGCCGCCGGTCCGACGGTCGCCTATGCGCAGGCCAAGGCGGTGATCCGTGGGTCGTGGGACAATTCCTTCGAAGACCAGCTGACACTCGAGGCGCAATCCCAGGGTGTCTGCGGCAAATCCCGCGACTTCAAGGAAGGCGTGCTGGCCTTCACCGAAAAACGCAGCGCCGCCTTCGAAGGACGGTAAACGGGCTCAGATCGCCCGTTCGACCAGGAGCACATCGTCGGGCGACAATGCCCGACCTGCGGCGCTGGCGATCACGGCGACGGCGACACCGTCGGCCAGAACCGTCTGCACCGATCCCGACACGTCGCGGATGGTGATTTCCGGCGGGGTTTCGCCCTTGTTGTAGACAACGGCAACCTGATCGCAGTCCCTGAGGTTATCAGGCACCAGGGCCCCTTGCGGTGCGGTGGACGGGCGGGTGTGTTCCGACGGCATTCCGGTGGCGCGGTCCCAGCACAGATGGCCCATGTGTCGGTCGGTGTTCATCCGCGAAGCCTTTGCTGCAAACGCATCATTCGGTCCGCGTGAATGCCGGCGGCCCTGCGGGCGATCAAAAGCCGGGTGCCTGACAGACCGACGAGGACAAGACCAAGAACTGCTGCAAATTCGACTGACATGGTGAACCTTTCCAACTGCGATGACACCACGCTATTTGTTCGGTGCGGAAGGGGTCAAGCATTCGCGCTTATTGTCAGTACGCACGAAACAATGCCTTATTTGTGCCTTGTTTCTGCCGCGGATGTTTCGAAACGCGCAATTTACGCGGAAACAGTTTCAGGGTTTCGAGCCCATTTTTCCTGTGTTTGATCCCGATGTCATGCAGGACCATCGAATTGTTTCTGGAAGCGGGCAGGCCTTGATCCCGCGACAGGCGGGGGCAGGTTGCCGATAGAGAAACAGTGTCCGACACAGAAAAGCCCCGGACAGGCCGGGGCTTTTCTAGGTGGATCATGCCGTGGTTCAGCGGTTTTCGATGTCCACGTAATCGCGCGCCGTCTCGCCCAGATAAAGCTGGCGGGGGCGGCCGATCTTGTTTTGCGGATCTGCGATCATTTCTTTCCACTGGGAAATCCAGCCGACCGTGCGGCTGAGCGCGAAGATCGGTGTGAACATCGCCGTGGGAAAGCCCATGGCCTCCAGAATGATGCCGGAATAGAAATCCACGTTCGGGAACAGCTTCTTTTCGGCAAAGTAGGGGTCTTTCAGCGCGGCGGCTTCAAGCTCCTTGGCGACCTGCAGGATCGGGTTGTTCTCCACGCCGAGCAGTTCCAGCACTTCATCGGCGCTTTCCTTCATCACCGTCGCGCGGGGATCGAAGTTCTTGTAGACGCGGTGGCCAAAGCCCATCAGGCGGAACGGATCGTTCTTGTCCTTGGCGCGGTTGATGAATTCAGGAATGCGGTCGGGGGTGCCGATTTCCTTGAGCATCTCCAGACATGCCTGGTTCGCACCGCCATGCGCCGGGCCCCAAAGGCAGGCGATACCCGCAGCGATACAGGCAAAGGGGTTCGCGCCGGAAGAGGATGCCAGACGCACCGTGGAGGTCGAGGCGTTCTGCTCGTGATCGGCGTGCAGGGTAAAGATGCGGTCCATCGCGCGGGCGAGGATCGGATCGACCACATAGTTCTCTGCCGGGACGGAGAAACACATGTTCAGGAAGTTGGCGGCGTAATCCAGATCGTTGCGCGGATAGACGAAAGGCTGACCGATGGAATATTTATAGGCCATGGCGGCAATCGTCGGCATCTTGGCGATCAGGCGGTGGCTGGCAACCTCGCGCTGGTATTCGTCCGTGATGTCCGTGCTGTCGTGATAGAAGGCCGACATCGCGCCGACCACGCCGACCATGGTGGCCATCGGATGCGCATCGCGGCGGAAACCGCGGAAGAAGTTGTGCATCTGCTCGTGGATCATCGTATGGCGGGTGATCGTCAGCTCGAATGTCTCAAGCTCCGCGGGGGAGGGAAGCTCGCCGTAAAGCAGCAGATAGCAGACTTCGAGATAGTGGGATTTGGCGGCCAACTGGTCGATCGGATAGCCCCGGTGCAGCAGGATGCCCGCGTCGCCGTCGATGTAGGTGATCGTGCTGTCGCAGGCGGCGGTCGAGGTAAAGCCGGGATCGTAGGTAAAGACATTCGCCTGACCATAAAGCTTGCGGATGTCGATCACATCGGGGCCGGTGGTAGGGGAGAATATCGGCAGGTCATAGTCGTTGCCGTCGATTGTCAGCGTGGCGGATTTTGTACTCTCGGTCATGCGGTCCCTTTCGTCCGATTGGCAGTACGGCGTTCTGCCGCATTGTCCGGCACTGGTCCCAGGAGGGCGGGACCGTGCCAAGTTGTTATCTCCGGCGGAGTTGAGAAGTGGTTAACCGCTCAACCCGATGCGTCCGTCAGGCGGGCGAGGGTTTCTTCGCGACCCAACACCAGCATCATGTCAAATACAGATGGGGTCACTGCGCGCCCTGCAAGTGCCGCCCGGAGAGGCCCCGCGAGTTTGCCGAATTTGGTGTTCCGTGAAGCGGCAAAGTCGTTCATCACCGCCTCAAGAGTTTCTTTGTCCCAGCTAACATCTTGCAACTGCGGCGTCAATTCTTTGAGCATACCAAGGGATACATCATCAAGGTTCGCCGCTGCCTTCCCGTCGCATTCGATCGGCCTGTCCGTCAGAACAAAATGTGCCTTTTCAATCAGTTCCGGCAGTGTCTTGGCGCGTTCTTTCAGGCAATACATCGCCCGCTCCAGACCATCGGCCTGCTGTTCCGTCAGGGCAGGCAGGCCTGCCGCGCTCAAATATTGCTCACATTCACGCCGCAGCGCAGCATCATCGCCTGCCGCGATATGCTGCCCGCAGATGTTTTCAAGCTTCTTGAGGTCGAATTGCGCGGGGCTTTTGCGGATGCCGTCCAGATCGAACCACTCCAGCGCCTGTGCGTCGGTGAAGAATTCGTCGTCACCATGGCTCCACCCCAGCCGCGCCAGATAATTGCGCATCCCTGCCGCAGGATAGCCCATCACCTGATACTCCTGCGCACCCAATGCACCGTGGCGTTTGCTCAGCTTCTTGCCGTCGTCGCCGTGAATGAGCGGGATATGGGCCCAGACCGGCACGTCCCATCCCATTGCGGTGTAGATCATCATCTGGCGCGCGGCGTTGTTCAGATGATCGTCGCCGCGAATGACATGCGTCACACCCATATCGTGATCATCCACCACCACCGCCAGCATATAGACCGGTGTACCATCGGAACGTAACAGCACCATGTCATCCAGTGTGCTGTTCTGGATGGTCACGTCGCCCTGCACCCGGTCACGGATCACCGTGGTCCCGTCCAGAGGGGCCTTGATGCGCACCACGAATGGCGCGTCGGGGTGCGTTGCAGGATCGGCATCGCGCCAGGGCGAGCGGTAAAGCGTGCTGGTGCCTGCCGCCTTGGCGGCATCGCGAAAGGCCGCGATTTCGTCCTGCGTGGCGAAACACTTGTAGGCTTTGCCCTGCGCCAGCAGATCCAGTGCCACCTCCGCATGGCGCGGCGCGTTCTCGAACTGGCTCACGATGTCGCCGTCATGGTCCAGACCCAGCCACGCCATGCCTTGCAGGATGGCATCCGTCGCTTCGGGGGTCGAACGGGCCCGGTCCGTGTCTTCGATCCGCAACAGGAACTTGCCGCCGCGGCCACGGGCATAGAGCCAGTTGAAAAGCGCCGTCCGCGCACCGCCGATGTGCAGGAAGCCGGTGGGGGACGGGGCGAAGCGGGTGACGACAGGTGCGGACATAGAGGGCTTTCTTGACTGAAGGGGACCGGACAGAGGACGCATTTACCTTTTGCTAACCAACTTGCCGGTAGGCTTTGCCGTCTGTCTATCCAGTGCGGTGATCGGGGGCAAGCAAAGGGCGGAAAAGCGCGTGGTGGTGAGGTTCTGGACGCAAACGCAGGCCGTTCTGCTGGCGCAGCGCGGCGGGATGCTGGGCTGGGTGCCGGTCTGTCTGGCCATCGGCGTGGGCAGCTATTTCTCGGTGCGGTTCGAGCCGTCTTTCATGGTCTTTGCCGCCATGGCTGGCGCAGCACTCATCCTGCTGTTGGCCGCCCGCTTCACGTCCGAGGCGCTGTCTCCCTTTCCCGTGGCCCTTGCACTGTGCCTCATCGGCTTCACGCTGGCAGGCGCGCGCGCACATTCCGTGGCGGAACCTGTGCTGGGCTGGCGATACTACGGCCCTGTCGAGGGGCGGGTGATCGCGATGGACCGCAGCCAGTCGGACGCCCTGCGCCTGACCCTCGACCAGGTCCGGCTTGACCGCGTGCCCGCCGACCGCACCCCCGCAAGGGTGCGGATCTCGCTGCATGGCAAGGGCACCGTCGGAATCACGCCGGAACCGGGGATGCGGGTGATGACCACCGCGCATCTGTCGCCCCCGTCAGGCCCGGTGGAGCCGGGGGGCTTCGATTTCCAGCGCCACGCCTGGTTCGAACGCTTGGGTGCCGTGGGCTATACCCGTGTGCCGCTGATGGGGGCCGCACCGGCGCGCGATGGTCAGGCCGGTCTGGGGGTTTTTCGCGTGCGCATGGCCGCCTCGACCCACATTCAGTCACGGCTGCCCGGTGACACGGGCGGCTTTGCCGCTGCCGTCACCACCGGCGACCGAAGCGCGATCAGCCAGGAGGCGCTGGACGCCTTGCGCGCCAGCAACCTCGCGCATCTGCTGGCGATCTCGGGCCTGCACATGGGACTGCTGACGGCGGTGGTCTTTGGGGCCTTGCGCCTTTTGCTGTCGGCGATCCCCTTTGTCGCGCTGCGCTGGCCGACCAAGGGGATTGCGGCAGTGGGGGCGCTTGGCGCGGCAGCGGGCTACCTCGCGCTTTCAGGCGGCAATGTTGCGACCCAACGCGCCTTCATCATGGTCGCGGTGGCGCTTGCGGCGCTCCTGATCGGGCGGCGGGCGCTGTCGCTGCGGGCCGTCGCCGTCGCCGCAACCATCGTGCTGGTGCTGCGACCCGAGGCGCTGATGGGGCCGGGATTTCAGATGTCATTCGCCGCCACCACGGCGCTGGTGGCGGTCTTTGGCTGGATACGCGATCTGGAGCGGGACGTGGTGCCGCGATGGGCGAGGCCACTGGTGGCGACCTTCGTATCATCCGCCGTGGCGGGTATCGCCACCGCGCCCATCGCCGCCGCGCATTTCAACGCGATTGCCCACTACGGGCTGATCGCCAACCTGCTGTCTGTCCCGTTGATGGGCGTGCTGGTGATCCCGGCGGCGGTCTTTGCGCTGGTGATGGCGCCCTTGGGTCTGGACTGGATCGGGCTTTGGGCGATGGGGCTGGGCCTCGACTGGATCCTCGGCGTGGCGCATTGGGTCGCCGGGATCGAGAACGCCCGCCGGTATGTGCCGGGGCCGGGGCCCTGGGTCTTGCCCTTGCTCTCGATCGGGTTTCTGACCGTGATCCTTTGGCAGGGTCGCCTGCGATGGGGGGGTGTGGTTGCCATGGCGCTCAGCTTTGTGCTCTGGCAGGGTGCCACGCGGCCCGACGTGCTGATATCGGACACCGGAACGCTGGTGGGTGTGATGACACCTGACGGCAGGGCATTGAGCAAGGCAAAGGGCGCGGGTTTTGTCGCGCGCAACTGGCTGGAGAATGACGGCAGCGGCGAAAGTCAGGACCGTGCGGCAAAGCTTTGGCAGGACGGCGCTGTCGTGCATCTGTCCGGCAAGCGCGCGGTTGCGGGGTTTGCCACCTGTGCTGCGGGCCAGATCATCGTCGCATCCGCCCCGGCAGAGGCGCTGCGCGACCAGGGGTGTCTGCTGTTCGATCCGGACAGGTTGAAACAGACAGGCGCGGTGGCCCTGAACCAGACATCGCAGGGATGGCAGATCGTGACCGCCCGCGACCGGGCAGGCGAACGGCTTTGGACCGCCTGGCCCAAAGCGCCCGTCTTACAGGATCAATACGTCCGGATCAGCCCGACCAGACGACCCTGAACCTTCACCTGATGGGCAGGCAGCACCCGCGTCTCGTAGGCCGGGTTCGCGGCTTCCAGCGCGATCGAGGCACCCTTGCGGCGGAAGGTTTTCAGCGTCGCCTCAAGATCATCGACCAGCGCCACCACGATGTCGCCATCATCCGCGACGGAGGTTTCACGGATCACCACGACATCGCCGTCGTTGATGCCCGCTTCGATCATCGAATCGCCGCGGACTTCCAGCGCATAGTGATCGCCCGACCCTGCGATCATGCCGCCGGGCACGGTCACCGAATGGGTCATCTGATTGATCGCCTCGATCGGCACACCGGCAGCGATGCGACCCATCACAGGCACCAGACGCGCATCGGTATCCGACACGGGCAGTGCCGCAGCAGGCGGGGGGCTGTCGGGCCGGTCGCCGTCGATCACACGGGGGGTAAAGCCGGGATTGGGTGTGCCGCCCAGACTTTCGGGCAGTTTCACAACTTCGATGGCGCGGGCGCGGTGGGCCAGACGGCGGATGAAACCACGTTCCTCCAGGGCGGTGATCAGCCTGTGGATGCCGGATTTGGACCGCAGGTCCAGCGCCAGTTTCATCTCGTCAAAGCTTGGCGGGACACCGTCGCGCTGCACCCGTTTGTGAATGAACGCCAGAAGATCGAGTTGTTTCTTGGTCAGCACCGCATAGCCTCCGCAAATGATTTGCGTTTGTTCTATGGATGTTCCCGTTTTGTGTCAACGGATTTTACAACCTGATGTAGGACACCTGTTCGCCGGGGCTGCGCGCCGGATCTTCCACGGGCCGCACCAACAGGGCGTCCGCGCTTGCCAGAACCGACAGGAGGGCACTGTCCTGCCGGGGATCGGGATGCACCGTACCGTCAACCAGTCGGGCGCGCATGTAATGGGCGCGCGGACCATTGGCGGGCAGGGCACAGCCCAGCGGTGCCCGGTGCAGCGGTGGGTCTTCCGTGCCCAGCCCCAGCATCTTGCGCACGACCGGCAGCACAAAAACCGTGCCGCAGACCATGGCAGAGACCGGATTGCCCGGCAGCCCGATCATCGCGGCATCACCCATCCGGCCCGCCATCAGCGGTTTGCCGGGGCGCATCGCCACCTTGTAGAAGCTCTGCTCCAGCCCCATCTGTGCCGCCACGGGTGCGACCAGATCATGATCGCCCACCGACGCGCCGCCGATGGTGATCATCAGATCGACGCCCCTCGCAAGCGCAAAGGCCTGTTTCAGGGAACTTTCCGTGTCGCGGGCAATGGGCAGCAGGCGCACCTCTGCACCGGCACCTTCCAGCATCGCGGCAAGGCCATAGCTGTTCGACGCGACGATCTGATCCGGGCCGGGGCTTTCACCCGGTTGCACCAATTCGTCCCCGGTGGCGAGGATCGCGATGCGGGGTTTGCGCGTCACCGGGACCGACGCGATGTTCATCGCCGCCAGCAGCGCCACATCCGCCGGGCGCAGCAGCATGGGGGCCGACACGCGCTGTCCTTCCGTGAAATCGCCACCGGCGGGGCGAATGTTGTCCTTGTCCCCGATCTTGTGGCCCAGCGTGATCAGATCGCCGTTTCGGCTGACGTCTTCCTGAATGACGACAAAATCGGCACCCTCCGGCACCGGCGCGCCGGTAAAGATGCGCACGGCCTGACCGGGGCGCAGATTGCCGTCGAACCTGTGACCGGCGGCGGCCTCGCCGATGACCTTGAACATCGCGTCCGGTTCCACCTCGGCCCGGCGCAGGGCATAGCCGTCCATGGAGGAGGCGGCAAATGGCGGCTGTGTGCGCGTGGCGGCGACATCCTGCGCCAGAACCCGACCCGCAGCGCGGCGCAACGGTACATGTTCCACCTCAAGCGGCGTGACGAGATCGAGCAGCGCCGCGCGGGCCTGCGCAACCGGGATCATGTGGCCTCGAAACGGCCGGACTTTCCGCCGTCTTTCAGAACGACGCGCAAGCCGCTGATTTCCATCGCCTTATCGACGGCCTTCGTCATGTCGTAGACGGTGAGTGCCGCGACGGATGCCGCTGTCAGCGCTTCCATTTCAACCCCGGTCTGGCCGGTTGTCTTCACTGTCGCCGCAATGCGGATGCCGGGCAGGTCGGCGTCCGGCTGCAATTCGATCGAAACGGAGGTGATCGGCAGCGGATGACAGAGCGGAATGAGGTCAGACGTCCGCTTGGCGGCCATGATCCCCGCAAGCCGCGCAACCCCCAGAACATCACCCTTCTTGGCGCGACCTTCGGTAATCATATCAAAGGTTTCGCGGCGCATGGTAATGTGGTTCTCCGCCACGGCGATGCGCGCGGTGATGTCCTTTTCCGACACATCGACCATATGGGCGTCGCCCTTGGCGTCAAAATGCGTCAGCGCCATCACATGCCCCCGGCGGTCAGCGGATTGGCCAGCAGCTTGCGGGTGGCCTGCGCCACGTCGTCCTGCCGCATCAGGCTTTCGCCGATCAGGAAACACCGCGCCCCGTGACGCGCCATATCGGCAAGATCGTCAGGCGTGAACAGCCCGGATTCGCAGACCATCGTCCGGTCGGCGGGCACCTGTTTCGACAGCTGACGCGTCACATCAAGAGAGGTCTCGAACGTATTGAGATTTCGGTTGTTTATCCCGATGAGCTTGCTGTTCAACAGGGCTGCGCGGTCCAATTCTGGCGCGTCATGCACTTCGATCAGCGCGTCCATGCCCCAGTCGGTTGCGGCCGCTTCCAGTTCGGCGGCTTGCGCGTCCGAAACAGAGGCCATGATGATCAGGATGCAATCGGCACCCAGGGCGCGGGCTTCGGCGACCTGATAGGTGTCATACAGGAAATCCTTGCGCAGCGCGGGCAGGTCGCAGGCGGCGCGGGCTTCGGTCAGGAACGCCTTGGCCCCCTGAAAGCTTGGGGTGTCCGTCAGCACGGACAGGCAGGTTGCGCCGCCTTCGGCATAGGCTTCCGCCAAAGTTGCGGGATCGAAGTCTTCGCGGATCAACCCTTTGGAGGGGCTGGCTTTCTTGATCTCGGCGATCAGCCCGTATCCTTCGAGGGAGGCAGTGTGCAACGCCTCTGCGAAAGGGCGCACGGGCGATGCAGCCCTGGCTTCCGCCTCGACCTCGGCCAGCGGTTTCGCGGCCTTGTCTGCGGCGACTTCATCCAGCTTGTAGGCCTTGATCTTGTCTAGAATGGTCTGTGTCATTGGTCCTCCGGGTCGCTCCAGTTTATGGCGTTCAACCCTTGCGCCTGCAACCATGCATTCGTGCGGCTGAAGGGCCGCGATCCGAAGAAATTGAGATTGCCGTACATGCCGACCGGATGATGCGTCTCGATTTTCAAGTTAAAGTCGGGATCGACGCCCGACGCGGCCTGCTGGGCGGTGCCGCCCCACAAAAGATAGGCCCGCGGGCGGTCCGAAAGCCGGTCGAGCACCTGTGCGCAAAGCGTCTGCCAGCCCAGGCCAGCGTGTCCCTTGGGTTGCCCTTCCGGTACGGTCAGGATCGTGTTCAGCAGCAGAACGCCCTGATCGGCCCAGAACCGCAGATCCGCGCTGGGGGGCGCATTGCCGATGTCGTTGCGCATTTCCTTGAACACATTGGCCAGCGATCGTGGCAGGGGCCGGGTGTCCTCCTTGGCGGAAAAGGCATAGCCGTGGGCGTGATCCTGTGTCGGATAGGGGTCCTGGCCCAGGATCACCACGGTGACCGCATCAGGGGCCACATGCTCGAGCGCGGCGAATATCTGCTCCTGCGGTGGCAGCACGGCGCGCTTTTCGCGGGCAAGCGCGGCCTCGATCCGGGGCAGGGTGTCGGCAAAGAACGGCAGCGCCGCCCATCCGCCCAGACGCGAAAGGTCAAATTGGCTCATTTCTCGTGGGACAGGGATGCGACGCGCGCGATCTTTTCCTTGGCGGCACCTGAATCGATGCTGTGGCGGGCCATCTCGACCCCGGCCTTGAGGTCGGACACCGCGTCGGCCACCAGCAGGGCCGCTGCCGCGTTCAGCAGGACAGCATCGCGGTAAGCCGATACCTCACCTTCCAGCAGCGCCTTGAAATCGCGGGCGTTTTCTTCGGGGGTGCCGCCGACGATGGATTCAAACGGATGCACGGGCAGACCTGCATCTTCGGGGTGGATTTCAAAATCCGTGACCGCACCATCCGCCAGCCCACAGACCCAGCTGACGCCGGTAATGGTCAGTTCGTCCGTCCCGTCAGAGCCATGCACCAGCCAGGCCTTGTCGGACCCAAGCGCCAGCAGCGTCTCGGCCATCGGCCGGATCAGGTCGCGACGGTAAGCGCCCGTCAACTGGCGTTTCACGCCCGCCGGGTTCGTGAGCGGCCCCAGGATGTTGAAGATCGTCCGCGTGCCCAGTTCCGAGCGGGTCGGCATGACATGCGCAATCGCGGGATGGTGCATCGGTGCCATCATGAAACCGATGCCGGCACCGGCCAGTTCCCGCTCCACCACCGATGCGCCGACCATGACGTTCAGCCCCATCTGCGTCAGCGCATCCGCAGCACCCGACTTGGACGACAGGTTTCGGTTGCCGTGTTTGGCCACGACCACACCGGCCCCCGCCACGACAAAGGCCGTCGCGGTCGAGATGTTCAGCGTCCCTTTGCCGTCACCGCCTGTGCCCACGATGTCCATGGCACCCTCCGGCGCTTTCACCTTGTGGCACTTGGCCCGCATCACCGACGCGGCGGCGGCATATTCGTCCACCGTTTCGCCGCGCGTGCGCAGGGCCATCAGGAAGCCGCCGATCTGGCTTGGCGTGGCTTCCCCGTCAAAGAGGATCTCGAAAGCCTCCGACGCCTGTGCGCGGGTCAGCGGACCTTCGGCCGCAGCGTCGATCAGGGGTTTGAGGGCATCGCTCATGCGGGCACCTGCATGTCGTTCAGGAAATTCTGCAACAGCGCATGGCCATGCTCTGACCGGATGGATTCGGGATGAAACTGTACGCCGTGCAGCGGCAGATCGCGGTGTTGCAGCCCCATGATCGTGCCGTCGTCCAGCGCTGCGGTGATCTGCAGGCAGTCGGGCAGGCTCTCGCGCTCCACCACCAGCGAATGATAACGCGTCGCAGCAAAGGGCGTGGGCAGCCCCGCAAAGACGCCGCTGCCCTCATGATGCATCATGCCCATCTTGCCGTGCACGATGTCAGCCGCCCGCACCACCTTGCCGCCAAAGGCCTGTCCCAGCGCCTGATGGCCCAGACAGACACCCAGAAGCGGGATACGCGCCTCTGCCGCCGCCCGCGTCAGGTCAAGGCAAATGCCCGCCTGATCGGGGTCGCAGGGACCGGGCGACAGCAGGATGCCCGCAGGGCGCATCGCAAGCGCATCGGCAACGCTCAGCTTGTCATTGCGGTGCACCTGAACATCTGCCCCAAGAGCACCCAGATAGTGTACAAGGTTGTAGGTAAAGCTGTCGTAATTATCGATGAGCAGCAACAATGGTCAATTCTTTGCGTCTGGTGTGGCCCTAAAGGCTGGCGATCTGCCGGGGCCTCGGGATATACTGCGGCCTAGATGTTCAGGCTTGTCCCGCGCCGTCAAGAGCGCGTTCGGGTCGATCGAGACAGGGGTGCCGGGGATCAGCGCACCGACAGAGCAGGAGAGAGCGAGATGGCACGCGGATTTCTGACCGGCGCAGTCTGGGGAGGTGTATTGAGCATCGGCGTCGCGGGATTGGCCTCGGTCCTGTCTCCCTTGCCTGCACCACCGCCACAGGCGTCCCCCCCTCAGGTCAGCGATCTGGCGCCCGAGGAAGTCGCCCAGCCGCAACCGTCGCAGGCGGTTGAAATGCCCGATGTCGCAGCGGATGTGCCGCCGCAACAAATGCCGACTGCGCAGCAGACAGAACCGTCTGATGCCGACACCCTTGGCACCTTGACGCAACCGCAGACGGCGCTTGCCCCGGTGAGCCAGCCCGATGTGGTCGCCGCGCTGAACGCGCCCGATGCCTTGCCCGACGCGGGCGGTGTCGCACTTGCGGACGAAGAACCTGTCTTTCCCAATCCGCAGGCGCTCGCCCCGATGCTGCCGCAGGAAGCCGACCCGGTGCAAATCGACACCCGGCCCGCTGCCTTGCCGACTGTCGTCGAGAACGAACCTGCAGACCCCTCGCAAGAGGGAACGCCGCCAGATGCGGCCACAACACTGACCGAAGACACCGGTTCTGCGGTCGATGAGGCACCCACGCCCGAGACCGCACCGCTCGCCCCCCCTCAGGTGGCCGAGGCCGCGCCTGAACCGGTCGATCCTCCCGCCACAACGGCCATTGTGCCCGATCCGCCAGAGGTGGCCGAGCCTGAACCCGAAGCACCGCCGCAGGTCGCCATGCTGGCGCCGTCCGCCCGTCCGCAGATCGGCACGCCCGCGACCTCGCTGACCGACCGGTCTAACGGTGTCACCGTCAACCGCCTGACCGGAGACAACGCCGAACCGGAAACCCCACGGGTCACGGTCATCACCGACAACGGTGCGACCGCGGTGCCCGGAAACGCACCGCCGCTGCAGCGCAACGCCGAGCCCTTCGCCAACCCGGACAACAAGCCGCTGATGGCGGTGGTGCTGATCGACGATGGCTCCACCCCCACTGCCGGTGCGGCGGGCATCGCCGCATTGCGCAGCTTTCCCTACACGCTGAACATCGCCGTCGACAGCGCGTTGCCCGACGCGGCGGAGCGGATGGCGCTTTACCGCACGGCCGGTTTCGAAGTGCTGGCGATGGTCGATCTGCCCGAAGGTGCGCAGCCCCTGGATGTGGAAACCACCTTCGGCGCGACGCTGTCGCAAATGCGCGAAGTCGTCGGCGTGCTCGAAGGACCGGCAGGCGGGTTGCAACCGTCCCGCGACGTGGCCGATCAGGTCACGGCGGTGCTGGCGCAGTCGGGTCACGGCTTGGTCACGCAGGACAAGGGGCTGAACACCATGCCCAAACTGGCCCGCAAGGAAGGCGTGCCCGCCGATCCGATTTTCCGCGATTTCGACAGCAAGGGGCAGACGGCGCAGGTGATCCGGCGTTTTCTGGATCAGGCAGCCTTCAAGGCGGGACAGGAGGGGGCGGTGATCATGCTGGGCCGGATGCGGCCCGATACGATTTCTGCGCTGCTGCTCTGGGGTTTGCAGGACCGCGCGGGGCAGGTGGCGCTGGCCCCGATTTCGGCGCTGCTGACCCGCGAGGGGGCGTGACCGCTTTCAGATCGGCAAGACCGGACTGTCACACCGTCACAGCTGCCCGTTACGACGTGCAGGCCGCCAGACCTACGGTCGCACGGGCCGCATCGGTGAACACGCCGCGCAGGGTCTGACCTGCGAAACCCACGCGGACCTCGGCACCGGCAATCTCCGATCCGCTGACGATGGTCTGACTGCCGCCGCCGGTGTCGTCGACATCAATGGTAAAGGCAACGCTTTCGCCAACGTCCAGCCCGATCAGCCGCAATTCGATGGCACTGTCACCGTCAAGCACGCTGGGCGTCTCGCTCAGCAATCCGGCCCCTTCGACCAGATCGAAGGGCTGAAAGACCTGCACGCCCGCGCCGCGCCCGGTGACGTCAAAGATCAGGCCCGCCGGGGCGCTGCCCAGATCGAGCGTGACGGTAAAGCCGGGCAGGGTACAGGCCCCCCTGTTGGTCAGGGTGAACCGGTCCTTGGGGGCCCCTTCGTCAAAACGAACGCTGAGGTCCGCCAGCGCAGATGTGGCCGTCAGGGCAAGGATCAGGCTGGTCAGTCTCAACATGGCGCACCTCCTTTGATCAGGGGACAGCTAGGGCCCGGCGGGGGCACGGCAATGCTCAGATGATCTCGTCCTCGTCGAAAAGCGGATCGGCGATCAATTGTTCGACCAGTTCCTCGACCGTATCCGACACCGCCTTGGGCAAGAGCTTGGCCAGGTGGAACACCGCGTCACCCTCGTTGACCACCGGAAGGATGGCGCGGCCGATCAGGATACCGGCGTTCGGGGCCACGATGTCTTCCTCGACCTCGCCGAAAGGGTCCGACACGGTCGCCAGCACATCGCCTTTGGCCACCGTTTCACCTTCGGCCCGGAAGGTGCGCAGCAGCCCGCCCACAGGTGCGCGCAGCCAGTGCGACGAGGAGCAGACATTGGGCATCCGCCGCGCAGGCGCGATGCCCTTGAGCGGCAGCATGTCCTGCGCGTGCATCACCCGCAGAATGCCCGCGACGCCGGCCCGCACCGCCATTTCGTCAAACCGCAATCCTTCGCCCGCTTCATAGAGCAGCACGGGCGTGCCCGCCTCTGCCGCCACGGCGCGCAGGGATCCTTCGCGCAGGGGCGAGGTCAGCACCACGGGCGCGCCAAAGACCAGCGCCATCGCGCGGGTGACAGCGTCGGAGGGTGAGATACGCACCTGAGGCAGGTTCGTGCGGTGGATCGCAGCCGAATGCAGGTCGATGCCCGACGAACACCTCAAGACCACTTCCGTCAGGAAGATATGCGCCAGACGGGCGGCCAGCGATCCGCTGGGCGAGCCGGGAAAGCAGCGGTTCAGGTCGCGCCGGTCCGGCAGATAGCGCGAGCGGTTCAGAAAGCCGAAGGAGTTGACCACCGGCACCACCAGAAGCGTGCCGCGCAGCGACTTCAACTGCGGCGCGCGCAGCAGGCGGCGCACGATTTCAACGCCGATCACCTCGTCGCCGTGCACCGCGGCCGAGACAAAGAAGGTCGGCCCCTCGCGCTTGCCGTGAAAGACCTCGACGGACAGATGCACCGGCGTGTGATCGGGCAGGGTAGAGACCGGCAGGTCCACGCGGGCCGATGTGCCGGGGGCGACGCTGTGTCCTGCGATCTGAAAAGGGGCGCGGGGCACGGGGCGCGTCAGTTCCGGCCCGAGCCGTCAAAGCGTGCCGCATCCGCCGCCGCCCGCCGGATCGCGCCGGATTTGTGCACGGTTTCCATGTATTCGGCTTCGGCGTCGCTGTCATAGACCACGCCGCCCCCGGCCTGAATATAAAGGGTTTCGTCCTTGATCACCGCCGTGCGCAGGGCGATGCACATATCCATGTCACCGCCCGCGCTGAAATATCCCACGCCGCCGCCATAGACGCCGCGCTTTTCGGGTTCCAATTCGTCGATGATCTGCATCGCGCGCACCTTGGGCGCGCCAGACACGGTGCCTGCGGGCATCCCGGCAAAGAAGGCATCGAGCGCATCGCAGCCTTCTTTCAACTCGCCCACCACGTTCGAGACGATGTGCATCACATGGCTGTAGCGTTCGACGATGAATTCCTCCGTCGGGCGCACGGTGCCGATCTTTGCCACGCGGCCCACATCGTTGCGCCCCAGATCGAGCAGCATCAGATGTTCGGCCAGTTCCTTTTCATCGAGCAGCAGATCGGTTTCCAGCGCCCGGTCTTCTTCCGGCGTGGCACCGCGTGGCCGGGTGCCCGCGATGGGCCGGATCGTGACCTCATTGCCGAACACCCGGACAAGGATCTCCGGGCTGGCGCCCACGACGTGGAAACCGCCGAAGTTGAAATAGAACATGAAAGGCGACGGGTTCGTGCGCCGCAGACTGCGGTACAGCGCAAAGGGCGCCTGCGGGAAGGCCTGCGCCCAGCGTTGGCTTGGCACCACCTGAAAGATGTCACCGGCCACGATGTAGTCGCGCGCCTTTTCCACGGCCGATTTATAGCCCTCTCGGGTGAAATTGCTGACCGGCTCCGGCACCTCCGCCGCGTCGCCCAGATCGCGGCTGGTGCCGGGCATGGCGCGTTCCAGATCGCGCACCGCGTCCATCACCCGCTCTGCCGCCTGTGCATAGGCGGCGCGCGCCGATTGCCCGTCAGAGACCCAGGCAGGCGAGACGATGGTCACTTCGCCCTTCACGCCGTCCAGCACCGCAATCACCGAGGGACGCAGCATCACGGCATCGGGCAGGCCCAGCGGATCGGGGTTCACGTCGGGCAGATGTTCCACCAGCCGGATCATGTCATAGCCCAGATAGCCGAAGAGCCCCGCTGCCGCCTGCGGCAGGTCGTCGGGCAGGTCGATCCGCGATTCCGCGATCAGCCCGCGCAGCACGTCCAGAGGGTTGCCCTTCGCGTCCTCGAAGGCTTCGGCGTCATAGCGGGCAGCGCGGTTGATGGCGGAAGTGTCCCCCCGGCAGCGCCAGATCAGATCGGGTTTCATGCCGATGATCGAATAGCGCCCGCGCACTTCGCCGCCGGTGACGGATTCCAGCACGAATGCGTTCTCTGCGGTGCCCGTCAGCTTGATCATCAGCGACACGGGGGTGTCCAGATCGGCGGCCAGACGGGTGTAGACGACCTGATTGCGGCCCGCTGCGTGGCCTTCGGCGAAACTCTCGAAGGAGGGGGTCAGGGCCATGATCCAGGCTCAGGGAAAGTTCACGTGGACGGCCTGTACCGCGCGCTGGTCCACCTGAGGGGCGGCGCGGCGGACCACGTCATCGGCGTAGATGCCGAAAAGATCCTGCGCCAGCGCCTCATCGAGTTGTTCACCCAACTGGCTGAGCAGGGCGGCGGACTGCGGATCGTCGCCTGCGGCCTCGACCGCGTCCAGTCTGACGATGACGACGCTTTCGGCGTCAGGCAGGACCGTCACATCGCCCACCTCCATGCCAAAGACCTCTTCCATGAAGTTCGCGGGTGTGCCTTCGACAAAACCGTTGCGGGTCTGGTCCTGCTCCACGATGGCGGTCAGGCCCTCGGCCTCGAAAGAGCCCTCGGTGCCAAGGCTGGCGACCAATGCGGTGGCTCTGGCGGTCAGGGCGCTGACCAGCTGCTCGGACACCCAGACCTCACGCACGTCCTCCACTGCGTCCTCGAAAGGGTTGGGACGCTCTGGCAGTTCCTCGTCCAGACGCATGGCAAAGATGCTGCCGTCGTCCAGCTGTTCGATCTTGGGAAAATCCCCGGTGGACAGGGCGCTGGCGGCTTCGCGGAAACCGCTGTAGGCGGCGATGCCTTCGCTGGTCTCCGGTGTCCAGGCGATGGTGCCAAGGGTCATTTCGGTCTCGTCGGCCAGTTGCTCCAGCGTGGCCCCCCCTGCAAGCTGGTCGTCGATGTCCTGCGCGCGGCCTTCGACGGCGCGGGCGGCGCGGGTCACGGCAAGCTCTTCCTGCAGGTCGGGGCGGGCTTCCTCAAAAGTGGTGGTGAGCGCGGGCAAGACGCCGTTCACACGGAACAGCGCGGGGCCAAGCGGGCTGGGCAGGGGGCCCACGATATCGCCGACCTCGGCGGCAAAGACTGCCTCGCCTGCGGAATCGAGTTCCAGCCGACCGACATCGCCCAGATCCACGTCGGCCAGTTGAAGGCCGCGTTCCTCGACCAGATTGCGGAAAGTGGTGCTGCCGACCTCGAGCGCCGCTGCGGCCTGATCGCCCGCTTCCTGATCGGCAAACACCAGCCGTTCCACCAGCCTGCGTTCGGGCTGATTGAAGACGTCGCGGCGGTTTTCATATTCGGCGCGCAGTTCTTCTTCGGGTACGTCGACCTCGTCCAGCAGGGCATCGGGCGTCAGGATCGCGTAGGTGATCATCTTGGTCTCGGGCAGCATGAAGAGATCGGCGTTGGCGTCGTAAAAGCTGCGCAACGCGTCCGTGGTGGGTTCCGGGATCGGCTCCTGCAGGGCGCTTTCGTCCAGCAGGCTCCAGGTAAAGCTGCGCTTTTCGCCGACGTAGTTCACCAGCGTCTGGGCATAGGTCTGCGGCATCCGCACCCCGCCCAGGATCGCCCCCTGGAGCAGCGTCCGGGCGGCTTCCTCGCGCAGCGAGGTTTCGAACTCCGCCTCGGTCACGCCGCCCTGTTGCAGGGCAAAGCGGTACCCTTCGCGGTCGAAGCTGCCGTCGACACCCTGAAAGGCGCTGATCGCAAGGATTTCCTCGCGCAGGGATTCGTCGCCGATGGAGATGCCCAGCTCGGACGTCTCGTGGTCAAGGGCACGGTTGCGCACCAGACGTTGCAGCACGGCGCGGTCCAGCCCGATGGCCTGCGCCTGGGCGAAGGGCAAGGATTGCCCGGTCTGCTGTTCGATCGCCCGGATCTCGTTCTGCAACTGCCGGGCATAGGTTTCGACGGGAATGGACTTGCTGCCGACCGTGCCGAGGCTGCGCAGATTGCCGGTCAGGTTGACGGCACCAAAGCCGCCCAGACCCAGGATCAGCAGACCCATCAGAATCCACATCGCGATTTTGCCGATGCCACCGCTTTTTGCCATGTTCACTGCCCTTTGCTGTCTTGGCTGCAGTGTCTAAGCGGTGCAGCCTTGGGGGGCAAGAGGCGTCAGGCAGCGGGCAAGGCCGCGAGGCGGTCAAAGAGGGTCGCGATGCCCGCCGCATCGAGGTTGGCGAAGGCAATGCGCAGCTCGCGCGCGCCGGCCGGATCGCCCTCGGGATGGAACATCGTGCCCGGCAGACACAGGATGCCCGCATCCCGCACCAGCCGTGGGGCCAGATCGGCGGCACTTTCGGTGAAAGGATGCTGCATATAGGCGAAATAGCCGCCCAGCCCCAGAAGCTGCCAGCCGCGCGCTTCGAGTTTGGACAGGTTTTGCGTGATCGCGGCGCGGCGGGCGAGGATCTCGTCACGTTCACCCGCCAACCATTGCCTGAGGTTCTGCATCCCCCAGAGGGCCGCATGCTGGCCCAACTGGCCGGGGCAGATGGCCACGGTGTCGAGGAACTTCTCGACCTCGGCCAGCCGCTCCTGGCTGGCGATCATCGCCCCGACGCGGTGGCCCGTGAGGCGGTAGGCCTTGGAAAAGGAATAGAGGTGGATCAGGGTGTCGTCCCAGTGGGCATCCTGAAACAGCGGGTGGGGCGCACCGCTCTGGCTGTGGAAATCGCGGTAGGTTTCATCGACGATCAGCGCAATGCCGTGCGCGCGCGCCAGATCGAAGAAGGCGTGCAGCAGGTCGGCGGGATATTCCTGACCCGTCGGATTGTTCGGGCTGACAAGGGCGATGGCGCGGGTGCGGTCGGTGATCAGGGCGGCGGCGGCGCCGACATCGGGCAGCATGTCGGGGCCGGTGGTCAGCGGGACGCTGGTGACACCGGACATATCAAGCCACATCTTGTGATTGAAATACCAAGGGGTTGGCAGGATGACTTCATCCCCTTCGGTGCAGAGCGTGGCGATGGCGGCGGCAAAGGCCTGATTGCAGCCCGAGGTGATACAGGTCTGCGCGGGCGTGACCGTGCCGTCGTAAAGTGCGGCGGTCTGTGCGGCGAGTTCGGTACGCAGTTCCGGCATCCCCAGCACCGGACCGTAAAGATGCGCGTCATCGCGGGTGAGCGCCGCATCGGCCATTGCCTGACGCAATCCCTGCGGTGGTGGATCGACAGGGGCGGCCTGGCTCACGTTGATGAGCGGGCGCTCTGCCGGATGGGTGATCCCGTCAAGCCAGCGGCGGGCTTCCATCACGGGTGGGGGGAAGGTGGCGGCGGTGCGGGTCAGTGTCATCGGAAGCTCCGCTGGTCCGGCTGGGCATTTCGGGGGCGCTGCCCCCGGACCCCCGGAGTTTTTATGGAAAGATGAAGCAGGGGTCAGTCCTTGCCCCGGTAGGGTTCGACATATTGCAGGGCCATGTCCCAGGGAAAGAAGATCCAGGTGTCCTGGCTGACGCCGGTGATGAAGGTGTCGACCTGCGGCTCGCCCTCGGGTTTGGCGTAGACGGTGGCGAAATGGGCATTCGGATAAAGCTGGCGGACCAGTTCCAGTGTCTTGCCGCTGTCCACCAGGTCATCGACGATCAGGATGCCGGTGCCGTCGCCCATGATCTCGGCGTCCGGGGATTTCAGCACTTTCGCCTCGCGCCGCTCGTCCGCCTTGCCGCCGCCCGAATGGTAGGACACGACCGAGATCGTATCGACGGTGCGGATGTCCAGTTCGCGTGCGACGATCATCGCAGGGGCCATGCCGCCCCGTGTGATCGCCACCACCGCGCGCCAGCCCCCGTCGTCCGGTCCCTTGCCATCCAGCCGCCAGGCCAGCGCGCGGCTGTCGCGGTGAATCTGGTCCCAGGAGATGTGAAAGCCCTTTTCGTGGGGCAGGCGGGTGTCTGTCATGGCGCGTCTTTCGTTAGAGCGGCGGGGGCGCTGTTATTCCTTGGACATGTCGGGCGCGTCGACCGCCTTCATGCCGACGACGTGGTATCCGGCGTCGACATGCAGGTTCTCGCCCGTGGTGCCGCTGCCCAGATCGGACAGGAGGAAAAGTGCGGCCTTGCCCACGTCCTCGATGGTCACATTGCGGCGCAGGGGGGAGTTGTATTCGTTCCACTTCATGATGTAGCGGAAGTCGCCGATGCCGGAGGCGGCGAGTGTCTTGATCGGCCCGGCGCTGATCGCGTTGACGCGGATCCCGTCCTTGCCCAGATCCTCCGCCAGATATTTGACCGAGGCCTCCAGCGCGGCCTTGGCCACGCCCATGACGTTGTAATGCGGCATGACCTTTTCCGCGCCGTAGTAGGTGAGGGTCACGGCGCTGGCCCCCGGCGACATCATCTTTTCCGCGCGCTGCATCACGGCGGTGAAGGAATAGACGGAGATGTCCATCGACATGGCGAAATTGCCGCGGCTGGTATCGACATAGCGGCCACGCAGTTCGCTTTTGTCCGAAAACCCAATGGCATGGACGATGAAGTCGATGTTGTCCCAGCGCGCCTTCAGCCCGTCGAACAGCGCGTCGATCGAGGCTTCATCCCCGACATCGCAGGGCAGCACCAGATCGCTGCCGAGGGAGGCGGCAAGCGGGTCGACACGTTTCTTCAATGCCTCGCCCTGATAGGAAAAGGCAAGCTCCGCACCGGCGTCGGCAAGGCAGCGGGCGACGCCCCAGGCGATGGACTTGTCGTTGGCCAACCCCATGATCAGCCCCCGCTTTCCCTGCATCAGATCGTTTGCCATGCCGTGCCCACTTCAATTCAATTTGCTTTCGGTTCCCTTCGTTTAGGCTATTGCGCAGAAGCCAGCAAGACTTCAGGGTCCGTGCCGGTGCCCGTCCATTCAGCAGATGTCGAAAGATGCGGGACACTGCGGTCCAAACTGGACAGCTTCAGGTTGTCGCGTTATGTCATATGATATATTGCGGGCAGGGGAGGACCGGGCGGCACATGCAGCGCGGGTAACGAGGGCCGGGGTTTTCACATGGTTTTTTTCACATGACCGGACGGTCTGGCAAATTTGCGGGGGACGATCCTTTTGTCTTGGCACGCTCCTGGCTGGCCGAAGCCGAGGCGAGCGAGCCCAATGATCCCAACGCAATCGCCCTGTCTACCGTGGACGGGGATGGTCTGCCCAATGTGCGGATGGTCCTGCTGAAGGACATAGAGCCCGATGCCTTCGTCTTCTACACCAACTACGAAAGCCAGAAGGCGCAGGAGCTGGATGGCGCGGGCAAGGCGGCCTTCGTGCTGCACTGGAAATCCTTGCGCCGGCAGATTCGCGTGCGCGGTATGATCGAACGCGAGGACGGGCCGGTGGCCGATGAATATTACGCGTCGCGGTCGCTCCCGAGCCGTCTGGGTGCCTGGGCGTCGCAACAGTCGCGGCCCCTGAAAAGCCGCGCGGCGCTGATGGCCGAAGTCGCCAGGGTGACGGCGACCAAGGGGATACATCCCGACCGGCCACCCTTCTGGGGCGGATATCGTCTGACGCCGGTCGAGATCGAGTTCTGGGCAGACGGGGATCATCGTCTGCATGACAGATTTCAGTGGCGGCGCAAGACGGCGGATGCCGCATGGGATGTCGTGCGGTTGAACCCGTGAACGGCAGGAATTGAACGCGGTCTGCGGCGTTCCGGTGAATTTTGGCCGGGGGGTGACGCAGACAGGATCGACGGATCGAAGGTGACACGTGGCAGAAGACAAGCGCTTTGAGGAAAATACGGCTGCGGATGACAATGCGCGTTCCGATGTCGCGGGCGTCGTCAAATGGTTCGACCCGATCAAGGGGTTCGGCTTTGTCGTGACGGACGCAGGCGGGCCGGACATTCTGCTGCACGTCAATGTCCTGCGCAATTTCGGGCAAAGCTCTGTCGCGGACGGCGCGCGCATTCAGCTTGTGGTACAGCAGACCGAGCGTGGTGTGCAGGCGGTCGAAGTGACGGCGATTCATCCACCCGAAGGCGGCGGGGCCGCCAGACTGCCCGATGTGAACGGGCTGGACAGCGCAACGCTGAATGCGGTGCCGCTTGAACCTGCGCGGGTCAAGTGGTTCGACAAGGCGAAGGGATTCGGGTTTGCCAATGTCTTCGGCAAGCCCGAAGATGTCTTTGTGCACATCGAGATTCTGCGGCAATCGGGTCTGTCCGACCTGCAGCCCGGCGAGGCGCTGGCCTTGCGCGTGATTGATGGCACCAGAGGCAAGATGGCGGGTGAGGTACAGGCGTGGGAAACGGTTTTGAGCACAGGGTCGGGCAAGTCGCGCGATCATTGATCGCATCGGCGCTGGCCTTCTGCTGGCTGGCCCATGCCGCGACGGCCGAGGGTTGCAGCGAGGACAGCGTGGCCCTGCGGGGTGACTGGGGTACGGCGCGGTTTCAGGTAGAACTGGCCGATGATCCCGCCGAACAGGCCCAGGGGCTGATGCACCGGACGGAACTGCCCTTGTCATCCGGCATGTATTTCGTGAACGAACAACCAAGGCGCACCAGTTTCTGGATGCGCAACACCCTGATTCCCCTCGATATGCTCTTTATCGACGCGCAAGGCGTCGTGCAGCGCGTCCACAGCAACGCGGTGCCGCTTGACGAAACCCCGATCGAGGGCGGCGATGATATTCTGACGGTGCTTGAGATCAACGGCGGCCTGGCCGCGCGGCTGGGAATCGCTGCGGGCACAGAGGTGCGCCACCCGGCGCATCAGGATTACGCGCCGGTCTGGCCCTGCTGAACGGGCCGTGCCCAAGACGGACCAGCCGAAGATGAGATTGCACATTCTAGGGCTTTTCATTCGCGTGAACTGTGGCTAAAGAGACCGAAGTCGGAGCGTGGCGCAGCCTGGTAGCGCACCTGTTTTGGGTACAGGGGGTCGGAGGTTCGAATCCTCTCGCTCCGACCACTTCTTCAAATGGCAGTTCTTCCGCAGGGTGATCCGTGATCCTCCGCGATCTTTGGCGTCCGGATGACCGTCACCCCCTACATCTGGTGAGGCACCTGCCGAAAGACACTCCTGATGGTGTGCATCGCCCTGTTTCGGTCCTGTGATTCTCTGGCCCTGATCGGGAAGTGTTGCAGATTTGCGAAGGACGAGCGCCCGCAGGAAAGATTTCCGGATGCCTCGCCCGCGCGTGGCTTATCCCCCGCGCCCCTGTGGATAACTTCATGCAGAGCGTGAGCGGCCGGACCTAAATGTGCCGCAGCGTTTGGTTTATTTTCCTGTCGCCAGACGGCGCGGACGGCGCTGCGCCATGTGGATATTAACCACTTGAATCATGCGGGCTGCGACCCCCGCAGAAACCGCATCTGCGTCAACCAAAAGAATGAGGAAATTTTCAAAAAAAACCTTTGACCGCCTGGGGTCGAATACGTCAGGTTGTGCAAGTCCGGGGGTGACGCCACAATATGTAGTGGTCAACGCTGCGAAGGCGCATCCCGGCACACAGGCAGGTTTAAGACGATAAAAACGAGTCGAGACTGCGTCAGATGGCCCCCGTCAAAGCCGGAGGGTGCCTTGATGGATGTGTGTGTGCTGTGCGGCAGAACGAGGGATGGGGCCAGGCCTTTGGGTGGCTCTTTGGTTTAGATATTGAGAAATAGAGGCAGCGATAATGAAGATCGAACGCAAGTTTACCACCGCAGGCAAAGACGCATACGCAGAACTGGACTTCATCACCACGGTTTCCGAAATCCGCAACCCCGACGGTTCTGTCGTCTTCAAGCTCGATAACGTCGAGGTTCCGGGCAGCTGGAGCCAGGTGGCAAGCGATGTGATCGCTCAGAAATATTTCCGCAAGGCCGGTGTTCCTTCCGCGCTGAAGAAGGTGAAGGAAAAAGGCGTGCCCGAGTTCCTGTGGCGCTCCGTCCCGGCCGAGGGGGCAGAAATGGGTGGCGAGACCTCTTCCAAGCAGGTGTTCGACCGTCTGGCGGGCGCATGGGCCTACTGGGGCTGGAAGGGTGGCTATTTCACGACCGAGGAAGACGCCCGCGCCTATTACGACGAAATGCGCCACATCCTTGCCTCCCAGCGCGGCGCACCGAATTCGCCACAGTGGTTCAACACCGGCCTGCACTGGGCCTACGGCATCGACGGTCCTGCACAGGGTCACTATTACGTCGACTATCAGACCGGCAAGCTGACCCGCTCCAAATCCTCCTACGAACATCCGCAGCCCCACGCCTGCTTCATCCAGTCCGTGAAAGACGATCTGGTGGGCGAGGGCGGCATCATGGATCTCTGGGTCCGCGAGGCGCGCCTGTTCAAATACGGCTCCGGCACCGGCACCAACTTCTCCAGCCTGCGCGGCGAGGGCGAAAAACTGTCGGGCGGCGGCAAATCCTCCGGCCTGATGGGTTTCCTGAAAATCGGTGATCGCGCTGCGGGTGCGATCAAATCGGGCGGCACCACGCGCCGCGCGGCCAAGATGGTCATCGTCGATGCCGACCACCCCGATATCGAGGATTTCATCAACTGGAAGGTGCTGGAAGAGCAGAAGGTGCGTCAGCATCGTCGCAGGCTCCAAGATGCACGAACGCCAGTTGAACAAGCTGTTCGCCGCGATCAAGGCATGGGACGGGGCAGAAGCGGACGCCTACGATCCCGCCAAGAACGACCAGTTGAAGACCGCGATCCGCGAGGCCAAAAAGGTCGCGATCCCGGAAACATACGTCAAGCGCGTGCTGGATTATGCCAAGCAGGGCCACACCTCCATCGAATTTCCCACCTATGACACCGACTGGGATTCGGAGGCCTACAATTCCGTCTCCGGCCAGAACTCCAACAACTCGATCCGCGTCACCAACGCCTTCCTGACCGCCGTTGAAAAAGACGCCGACTGGGAACTGATCGACCGCGTCACCGGCCGGGTCAGCAAGACGATCCGCGCCCGCGATCTGTGGGAACAGGTCGGTCACGCCGCATGGGCCTGCGCCGATCCGGGCATCCAGTACCACGACACCGTCAACGACTGGCACACCTGTCCCGAAGACGGCGCGATCCGCGGCTCGAACCCCTGTTCCGAATACATGTTCCTCGACGACACCGCCTGTAACCTCGCGTCGATGAACCTGCTCACGTTCCTCGAGGACGGCATTTTCAACGTCGAAGACTACATGCACGCCTCGCGTCTCTGGACCGTGACGCTGGAAATCTCCGTGATGATGGCGCAATTCCCGTCCAAGGAAATCGCGCAACGCTCCTACGACTTCCGCACGCTGGGGCTCGGCTATGCGAACATCGGCGGCTTGCTGATGAACATGGGCTATTCCTATGACAGCGACGAGGGCCGCGCGCTCTGCGGTGCGCTGACCGCGATCATGACCGGCGTGGCCTATGCCACCTCCGCCGAAATGGCGGGCGAGTTGGGCACGTTCCCCGGCTACAGCAAGAACGCCGACCACATGCTGCGCGTCATGCGCAACCACCGCAACGCGGCCTATGGCAATGCGAACGGCTACGAGGCGCTCAGCGTGAAGCCCGTGCCGCTGGATCACGCCAACTGCCCGCAGCCCGGTCTGGTCGATGTGGCGATGTCCTGCTGGGACGAGGTGATCAAGCTCGGTGAGGTACATGGATACCGCAACGCGCAGACATCCGTCATTGCCCCCACGGGCACCATCGGTCTGGTGATGGATTGCGACACCACCGGGATCGAGCCTGACTTCGCGCTGGTGAAGTTCAAGAAACTCGCCGGTGGCGGCTACTTCAAGATCATCAACCAAAGTGTTCCGGCCGCTCTGGAAAAGCTCGGCTACGGCTCTGCCCAGATCGAGGAAATCGTGTCCTACGCAGTGGGCCACGGCACCATCGGCAACGCGCCCGGCATCAACCACACCACGCTGATGGGCCATGGATTCGGCCCCAACGAACTGGCCAAGGTGGACGCGGCCCTGGCGTCGGCCTTCGACATCCGCTTCGTGTTCAACCAGTGGACACTGGGTGCGGACTTCTGCACACAGGTGCTGGGCATCCCCACCGAAAAGCTGAACGATCCAACCTTCGATCTGCTGAAATCGCTGGGCTTCAACAAGAAAGACATCGACGCGGCCAACGACCACGTCTGCGGCACCATGACCCTCGAAGGCGCACCGCACCTCAAGGAAGAGCACTACAGCATCTTCGATTGCGCCAACCCCTGCGGCAAGAAAGGCAAGCGCTACCTGTCGGTCAACAGCCACATCTACATGATGGCCGCGGCACAGTCGTTCATCTCCGGCGCGATCTCCAAGACGATCAACATGCCCAACGACGCCACGATCGAGGATTGCCAGAAGGCCTATGAACTCAGCTGGTCGCTGGGCATCAAGGCCAACGCGCTCTACCGCGACGGCTCCAAACTGTCGCAACCTCTGGCCGCATCGCTGGTCGAGGATGACGACGAGGCCGCCGAAGTGCTCGAATCCGGCTCGATGCAGGAAAAGGCCGCCGTTCTGGCCGAAAAGATCGTCGAGAAGATCGTGATCAAGGAGATCATCAACCGCAACCGCGAAAAGATGCCCCAGCGCCGCAAGGGCTACACGCAAAAGGCCATTGTCGGCGGGCACAAGGTCTATCTGCGCACCGGCGAATACCAGGACGGCAAGCTGGGCGAGATCTTCATCGACATGCACAAGGAAGGGGCGGGTTTCCGCGCCATGATGAACAACTTCGCCATCGCGGTCTCGGTTGGTCTTCAGTACGGTGTCCCGCTCGAGGAATTCGTCGACGCCTTCACCTTCACCAAGTTCGAACCTGCGGGCATGGTCCAGGGCAACGACAGCATCAAGAACGCGACCTCCATCCTCGACTACATCTTCCGCGAACTGGCGGTCAGCTATCTCGACCGCACCGATCTGGCCCATGTGAAACCCGAAGGCGCGACCTTCGACGATCTGGGCAAGGGCGAAGAGGTCGAGAATGTCGGCAATGTCGCCGAATTGTCCGAGACCGCCGCCAACCGCTCGCTTGAAGTGCTGCGCCAGATCAGCTCGTCGGGCTATCTGCGCAACCGCCCGCCACAGGAGCTGGTCCTGTTGCAGGGCGGCATCGACAGCCTGACGATGGCACCGGCAATGGACACCGGCAGCGTCGCGGTCGCGATGTCCTCCACCACCGCCGTGGCCTCCGGTGCCGTGTCGCTCGACGCGCGGACCAAGGCCAAGATGCAGGGCTACGAAGGCGAGGCCTGCGGCGAATGCGGCAACTACACGCTGGTGCGCAACGGGACATGCATGAAGTGCAACACCTGCGGCGGGACCAGCGGGTGTAGCTGATGGAGATTTGGGGCGCTGCCCAAGGCGCTCCATTCGAGACGGGGTGGGTTCTCGCGCATTGCCTTGCAATACGCTGCCACCCATGACGCGCCCCAGCGAAGCTGGGACGCTGGGACACGGAGCGGATGCGTTCGCTCTGTACGACGTTCAGGCCGCAGGCAAAAACAAGTACCGAGCGGTTAACAAATTGAGCTTGAACGGCGAAACTGGGGAGGGCTTCGGCTCTCCCCTTCTTCTTTCCGACCAAGTGCCTCGCTGACTCCACCTTTGCCCAAGTGCAAAGGTTCTGTCAGGGGAGTGTGCCTTCGCTTTGCGAAGACCCACGGAACGGCGAAACTGGGGAGGGCTTCGGCTCTCCCCTTCTTCCTTTCTCCCATCGTCGCAACCGCCGCCTCCCGGCGATCAAGGCGCACAGGCCGCGCGCCTTTCTCTTTTTGGCCTTAAATACCGCGGGGTCTGGGGCAGCGCCCCAGTCAACGGCATCTCCGGGAACCTGACCTCACAGCAATTCCACCACAGACCCCTCCAGGCCCATCTCTTCGCGCAACCGCGCGCGGGCGCGTCCCAGGCGGGACATCACCGTCCCTTTCGGCACACCCAACCGCCCCGCCAGAACCTGCGGGCTGGTCTCTCCCGCCAGAACCAGCCGCATCAGCGCGGCCTGATCGCAGGGCAACCGCTCGATCGCGGCCAGCAGTTCGGCGCAGGCGATGCGCGACGGGGCCAATGGTACCGTCAACGCCATGTCGTCGGTCAGTTCTTCCGTCACACGCCTGCTGCGCCAGCGCGCGCGGGCCAGATTGTGCAGCAGGGTCATCGCGTAATGCTCCGGGCGTTCGATCCCGGCAGGGCCGGTCCTGACCTGCCACAACCGCAGCACGGTTTCCTGTGCCATGTCCTCGGCCTCATCCGCGCTGGTCGCCAGCCGCCGGGCGCGGCGCAGCAATTTGGGCAGCAGCCTCTGGACGCACTCCTCGTCGATCATCGGAACCTCCCCGTTGTGTCGGATCAGCCTTGCATGTTCTGAATATTCAATCATCGCGGGAATTTCCGCCGATCCCCGCGACCGGCCCTTTTTGAGCGGGCGCCTGCCCAACGGGGCGGACCCGATCGGCGCCCGCCCGCGTGTGGCGGGCAGGGCCGGGACGCAAACCGGCATTCGGGCATCTGACAGGGGGAAGGCGGCAAGGCCTTCAAGCCTACCAACCCAAAAGGGAGTACCCAAATGACCAAGATCTTCAGAATGACAACCCTCGCGATCACGACCCTCTGCCTGCCTGCCTATGCGATGGGCGCAGGGGCCGCCGAAGTTGACGCCAACGGCGACGGCATCCTCAGCGTGGCCGAGGTGCAGGCGGTCTATCCCGACATGACGACAGAGCAGTTCTCGGCGATGGACCTCAACGCCGACGGGGCGCTGGATGACGGTGAAGTGCAGGCCGCGCAGGAGGCCGGCCTGATGCCCGCACCGACGGAAGGCTGACCGGCGAGGGGTCTTGCCCGGACCCCACGCAAGGGAAAGGCCCGGCAGCACCAGCTGCCGGGCCTTTTTCTTTCATTCCATCGAATTACGCGGGCAAGTGAATGTTGAACCGCGCCCGGAGAGCCTGATCCAGCGCCGGATCGAACCGCGCGCGCGCGCGGTCGCCAAGGATCATTTCCTTGCGCGCCGTGGCATTCGCGATCAGGTCGGGTTTGCCGATTTCTTCCCATTCCTTGGGCGAGGACCGGTTGGCCAGATCGGGATAGACGTGATCACTTTCCATCCGGCTCAGCGTCTGTTCGGTGCCCAGGTAATGCCCCGGACCGCCCATGCAGACCTGTCTGATCTGATCGACCGCCAGCGTTTCCTCGTTCACCTCGATTCCGCGCACACAGCGCATCGCCTGACCGATCAGGTCGTTGCCGAGGATAAGCAATTCGTGACAGAACCCCAGCAGGGACGCATGCATCCCGGCCGCTTCATAGATCATGTTGCAGCCCGCAAGACCGGTCATCACGTTGGAGCACATCTGCTCCCACCCCGCCTGCATGTCCGGCATCTTGGCATCCGCAATGCCGCCTGCCGCGCCGCCGGGCAGATCGTAGAACCGGTGCATCTGCGCACAGCCCGCAGACAGCAGCGCCTGTTCACCCGATCCGCCCGGTCATGGCCCCCGTCCGCAGGTCGAGCCCGAAAGGCCATGTGCCAAAGATCACCGGATGCCCCGGTTTCACCGCATGGACATAGACAAGACCCGCCAGACATTCCGCCACCGCCTGCACGATGGCACCCGCCACGGTCGACGGGGCCGTGGCACCCGCCATGCCCGCCGACAGCAACAGGACCGGAATGCCACCTTCGATACAGGCTTCCATCACCTGACAGGATTCCGTCGCGAATTTCATCGGCGGCACGACAAAGCAGTTGGAGTTCGAGATGAAAGGCCGCTCGCGCCATTTGTCCTCGCCGCCCGCGATCAGATGCAGCATCTCGAGCGCATCCTTGACGTAGGCCGGATCGGTAAAGGACACGCCCACGTGTTTCATCGTCCCCGCGCAACAGGCGTAGATCGAATTGAGGTCCATCTCGCGGTTGTCGGGGATGTCGCGGCAGACCATGGGGCGCTGCAGAAAGTGGATGTTGTCCAGCCGGTCCGCGATCCGGGCGGCATCGTGCAGATCCTGCACACCGCATTCGCGGTAGCTGTTGTCGCGCACATCCACCAGATGCACGGCGGCCCCGGCGGTGCCGTAGTGTACCCGTGTTCCCGACAGATCGAGGTCATGCGCCGGATCGCGGGCGAACAGGGTCACGCTGCGGTTGGCGCTGGCGATGGTTTCCTCGACCAGCGCGCGGGGGAACCGGATGCGACCGTCTTCACCCTGGATGGCACCCGCCCCCGTCAGGTAATCGACGCCCGACGGCGGCGCATCGGCCAGCCCGATCGTTTCCAGCGCATCAAGGGCTGCGGTATGGATCGCCTGCATGTCCGCATCGCTCAGCGGAGTGTACTGGCCACCGGACAGGCCGGGGCGGATGGGGCGCATGTGATCGGCAAGCGGGGCGGCACGGGCGGCGCGGCGGGCGGCACGGCCACCGCTGCGGATTGGAGTCTGGTCTGTCATGGTCTGGGTCCGGTCAAGGGAAAGGGGCAGGGTGGCGTCAGACCGGTTCTGGTCTGCCTCGGGCCGCACGTCCCCGGTCCGCACCGATGGTGCGGCTGATCAGGGTGATGATGCAGATATCAGGCGCCATCTTTGGTTCCTTTTTTCCCAGATTGTCGGGTGTTTTCGCCGCAATCTGTCCCATTTGCGCCACAGCAGCCTGTTTGCGACCCGTGCAGCCGCAGAAAAATAAGGCTTTGAAACAAGGACATCCCGGCTGTTTTCCGCTGATCGCGGCCTCGCGTTTCGCAACAAATGGCTCATCGCAAAACCGTGAGGCGCATCCCAGGAACCGAGCGCCTATGTGGCGCATTACCACCCTACACGGCCCGATGAACGATCGGTGCTGCGAAGAAAGTCTGAAAAGCAAATACAGGAGCAGACCTATGACAAGATTGAAGATGATGACCGCCCTTGGCGTGATCGCAACCACATCCTTTGGCGGTGCCGCCTATGCAGGCAGCCTTGCCGACCCCGTCGTTGAAACACCGGTCATCGCACCGGCACCCGTGGCCGTGACAGGCGACTGGACAGGCTTTTACACAGGTCTGCAACTGGGCTACGCGGATGTCGACGGTCCGGGCGTTCTGGACGGCAACAACGGCACCTATGGTTTCCATGCGGGTTACGACTATGACCTCGGCAACTGGGTTGTCGGCGGCGAGCTTGACTACGACAAGACCGACGTCGATCTGAACTACGGTGCGGCCAATGTCGATTCCGTTGCGCGCCTCAAGTTCAAGGGCGGGTACGACCTTGGCAACACCCTGGTCTACGCGACAGCAGGTTACGCCAATGCCGACATCAACGGTGACAACGAAGACGGTGCCTTTGCCGGTCTCGGCATGGCCTACAAGATCACGGATCGCTACACTGTCGGTGCGGAAGTGCTGCAGCACCAGTTCAACGATCTGGGCGGTGTGGACGGCGTGGATGCCGATGCAACCACCTTCAACGTGCGTGGCTCCCTGCGCTTCTAAGCGCTGCCACATATGACGCCACAAAGGCCGGTGCGTTCAGGCGCGCCGGCCTTTTTCGTTGCGCTATCGGGATTCCTGCTGCGCGGCGGCAAAGCTGCACAGCGTCCGCAACGCGGTTTCAAAGGCATCATCCGTGATCGTCATCGCGACGCGCAGATGTCCCGCCGCCGCCGCGCCAAAGCTTTCTCCCGGCATGACGGCGATATGATGCGCCTCCAGCAGCGCCATCGCAAAGGCGTCTCCGGTCATGCCGGTGCTGCGGATGTCGAGCATCAGGTACATCGCGCCCTGTGCAGGCACCATCGACACGGCGTTTTGCGCCGCGAGCACCTTCTGCGCCAAAGCGCGGCGGCGGCGGAACGGCTCGGCGATCCCGGCTTCGAAATCCTCGCCCAATTCCAGCGCAAAAAGGGCTGCCTCCTGAATGAACCCCGGCACGCCGTAGGTCGTATGCGTCGCCAGATTGATCAGATGGTCCACGATGTCTTCCGGCCCCACGATCCAGCCGATGCGCGACCCGGTCATGGCGTGGGATTTCGACATCGAACCGACCACAAGGGTCCGTTCGGCCATGCCGGGCAGGGCGCGGGGCGACAGATGTGTGCCCTCCCAGACCTGCGTGTCATAAACCTCGTCCGAGATCAGCCAGAGGTCGTGGTCCTGACAGACCTCTGCGATGCCTTCCAGCGTCGCGCGGGAATAGACGATGCCGGTGGGATTGTTGGGCGTATTGATCAGCAGGCTCCTCGCACCCTTTGCCGCCGCCGCGATATCCGCTGCCTCAGGTTGAAACGCGTTCTCTACCCGCGCCTGCACGCAAACAGGCACGGCACCGGCGCCCCGGATCGTACCGGGGTAGGTGGCATAGTAGGGATCGACGTAAAGCGCCCGGTCGCCCGGATCGCAGACCGCGATATGGCTGGCGAAGAGTGCCGATTGCCCGCCCGGCGTGATCATGACGTTTTCGGGCCTTGTCGCGGTGCCCGTGCGCGCCTGAACCCGTGCCGCCACCGCCTCGCGCAGCGCCTGCACGCCGGGGATCGCGGCATAGCCGGTGTGACCGGCAAGGGCGGCGCGGTGCATGTCCTGCAGGATCGGTGCTGCGGTGCGGATGTCATGCTCGCCGATGGTCAGTTCCGTCACCGGCACGCCCGCAGCCTTCATCGCGCGCGCCTTGTAGAACACATCCCAGCCGTCCGATCCGCCGCCCAGTATACCCGCGATCCGCTGTGATGCCTGCATCGTCCTGCTCCGTTTTTGATCGTGCGCAGGGGCGCAGGTGCGGTCCGATTTGTCAATCAACTGTTGACCGCACGGCGACAGCCGCGCTACGAACCCTGCATGACCCAGATGATGTGCACGATTACTTGTCCCATTACCGCCTGAGATTATTCTCGCGGGTCGTCCTCCATGTCGTTTTCATCCTGATAGATATGTGGCAAGCCCGCGCCAGCATTGCGCAAGGAAGCCGCCATGACGACGATCAGACTGACCAACACCAAGACACGCCGGAAAGAGGATTTTGCGCCGATTTCCAAGGATGATGTGCGGATGTATGTCTGTGGTCCCACAGTCTATGACCGCGCCCATCTGGGCAACGCGCGACCGGTGATCGTCTTTGACGTGCTTTACCGATTGCTGCGGCATGTCTACGGGGCGGACCATGTGACATACGTGCGCAATTTCACGGATGTGGACGACCGGATCAACGAGACCGCGCAAAAGCGCAAGGCGGCGGGGGCGGCAGGCACGCTGGAAGACCTGATCGCGGGCCGCGCGGACGAGACGATTGCGTGGTATCATCAGGACATGGACGCCCTGAGCGCCCTGCGGCCCACACACGAGCCCCGCGCGACCGGTTACATCCCCCAGATGATCGCGATGATCGAGGAACTGATCGCTTCCGGCCACGCCTATGCGGCCGAGGGCCATGCGCTTTTTGCCGTGGACAGCTTTGCCGATTATGGGGCGCTGTCAGGCCGGTCGGTGGACGACATGATCGCGGGCGCACGGGTCGAAGTGGCCCCCTACAAGCGCAATCCGATGGATTTCGTCCTGTGGAAGCCGTCGCCCGACGATCTGCCGGGATGGGACAGCCCCTGGGGGCGCGGACGGCCCGGCTGGCATATCGAATGCTCTGCCATGGCGCATGAGCTGCTGGGCGAAAGCTTTGACATTCACGGTGGCGGCAACGACCTGACCTTTCCGCACCACGAAAACGAGATCGCGCAATCGACCTGCGCGGGGCACGGCTTTGCCAATGTCTGGATGCACAACGAGATGTTGCAGGTGGAAGGCCGGAAAATGTCCAAGTCGCTTGGCAATTTCTTTACCGTGCGCGATCTGCTGGAACAGGGCGTGCCGGGCGAGGTGATGCGTTTCGTGTTTCTGTCCACCCACTACCGCAAGCCGATGGACTGGACCGAGAAGAAGCGCGAGGAGGCCGAGAAGACCCTGCGCAAATGGTACGGTCAGGTCGCGGGGTTTGAGACCGGAACCCCGCCCGACAGCGTGTTGACGCTGCTGGCGGACGATCTGAACACCCACGGCGTATTGACAGAGTGCCATCGGCTGAGCGCCGACAACGACATCCCGGGGCTGCGCGGGGCGCTGTCGCTGCTGGGGCTTCTGGATGACAGGATTCCCGACTGGGCGGTGGAACAGGCTTTCGATCTGACGGATGTCGAGGCGTTTCTGAGCGATGCCCGCGTGACCGCGATGGAAACCAAGGATTTCACGGAAGTGGACCGGATCAAATCGGCGCTGATCGCCGCAGGGATCGAGGTGCAGATGAGCAAGGATGGGGTGAAGCTGACCGCGCCTGCGGGATTTGACCGCGCGGTTCTGGAAGGCCTGTTGTGATCGTGTCGCGGTTGCATGCCTCCCACCTTAACTGTTTGTTAATACTAATGTTTCGCGCGCGAAACAATCAGAGGTTGATGTGATGAAAGAGCGCCTCTTTCTCTACGACACCACCCTGCGCGACGGGCAGCAAACCCAGGGCGTGCAATTCTCCACCGAGGAGAAGCAGCAGATCGCGCGGGCGCTCGATGCGCTTGGGGTGGATTACATCGAAGGCGGCTGGCCCGGTGCCAATCCCACCGACAATGCGTTCTTCGACGCGGCCCCCGCGACCCGTGCGCGGCTGACCGCCTTCGGCATGACCAAGAGGCCCGGCATCTCGGCCCAGAACGACGATGTGCTGGCGGCCGTGCTGAACGCCGGTACGCAGTCGGTCTGTATCGTGGGCAAGACCCATGAGTTTCATGTCACCACCGCGCTGGGGATCACGCTGGACGCAAACCTCGACCTGTTGCGCGAAAGCGTGGCGCATCTTGTGGCCTCCGGGCGCGAGGCGCTTTTCGATGCAGAGCATTTCTTTGACGGCTACAAGGCAAACCCCGACTACGCGCTTGCCTGCCTCAGGACCGTGCATGACGCCGGTGCCCGCTGGATCGTCCTTTGCGATACCAATGGCGGCACCTTGCCTGCGGAAGTGGGCGCGATCACCGCCGCCGTGATCGCGGCGGGCATTCCCGGCGAACGCCTGGGCATCCACACCCATGATGATACCGAAAACGCCGTGGCCTGCACGCTGGCCGCCGTCGACGCGGGCGCGCGCCAGATCCAGGGCACGTTGAACGGCTTGGGCGAACGCTGCGGCAACGCCAATCTGACGGCGCTGATCCCGATCCTGCTGCTGAAAGACCCCTATGCCACCCGGTTCGAGACGGGCATCACCGCCGAGGCGCTCAAGGGGCTGACGCGGACCAGCCGGATGCTGGACGAGATCCTCAATCGCGTGCCGCAGAAACAGGCCGGTTTTGTGGGCGCATCGGCCTTTGCGCACAAGGCAGGTCTGCACGCCAGCGCCATCGCAAAGGATCCCACGACCTACGAGCATATCGACCCCGCGCTGGTCGGCAACGCCCGGATCATCCCGATGTCAAATCAGGCGGGCCAGTCGAACCTGCGCAAGCGCCTGACCGAAGCGGGTCTGGAGGTGGCAAAGGACGATCCGGCGCTGGGCGAGATCCTGCAAAAGGTCAAGGATCGCGAGGCGGAGGGCTATTCCTATGACACCGCGCAGGCCAGCTTCGAATTGCTGGCGCGCGAGACCCTGGGCCAGTTGCCGCAGTATTTCGAGGTGAAAAGATACCGCGTCACGGTCGAGCGGCGCAAGAACAAGTACAACAGGATGGTCAGCCTGTCCGAAGCGGTGGTCGTGGTCAAGGTGGACGGCGAAAAGCGCCAGTCGGTCAGCGAAAGCATGGATGCCGCAGGCAATGACCGTGGTCCGGTGAACGCGCTCTCCAAGGCGCTGGCAAAAGACCTCGGGCAGTATTCCGCGCTGATCGAGGATATGCGGCTTGTCGATTTCAAGGTGCGCATCACCCAGGGCGGCACCGAGGCCGTGACCCGCGTCATCATCGACAGCGAGGACGGGCAGGGCAATCGCTGGTCCACCGTGGGCGTCAGCGCGAACATCGTGGATGCGTCCTTCGAGGCGCTGCTGGACGCGATCCGCTGGAAACTGATCCGCGATACGGAAAGGGACCAACCATGAGCGAGCCACAGCCAAGACTGGACATGACTGCCTTTTTCCAATTGCACCGCGACCTTCCGCGCGAGGGGCCGGGCGCGCCGGAGGATGTAATCTGGGCCGCGGAGGTTGCGGGCCTGCGCCCGGACGCCCGGATGGCGGATGTGGGTTGTGGACCAGGGGCCGACATCGGAACGCTGCTGAGCGTGGCACCAAGGGGCCATGTCACGGCACTCGACAAGACGGCGCATTTTGTGGACGCCGCGCGGCAGCGTTTTGCGGATGATGGGCGGGTGACGGTCTTGCGGGCCGACATGGCGCGGATCATGAACCGATATGACATGATCTGGTGCGCGGGGGCGGTCTATTTTCTGGGTGTGACGGAGGCGCTGAGCGGCTGGCGCAAGGCGGTTCTGCCCGGGGGCGTGGTCGCCTTTTCCGAAGCCTGCTGGTTTACCGATGCGCCACCTGAGCGGGCCAAGTCGTTCTTTGCCAAGGAGTATCCGACGATGACGGATGAGGCGACCGTGCTGGAGAAGGTCCGGGCGGCTGGGTATGACGTGGTCGGCACCCGGCGGCTTGAGGATGCGGCATGGGAGGCGTACTTCAACCCGATCGAGCAGCGGATCGCGGCCCTGCGGCCGCAAGCGGATCCGGTTCTGCTGGGCGTGCTGGACGATGCCGAGGAAGAAATCGCCGTCTGGCGCGCGCACCGCGATGCCTTTGGCTATCTTCTGAGTGTCGTCCGGCCTGCATGAGTTTCGACGACAACATAACCGCCTGCGCGGCTTTGGTCGAACGTGCCGATCCGCTGCGGTTTCGCGCGGCGATGGCGGCCCCGGTGGCGGCGCGGCGGGTGCTCTTTCCGCTTTATGCCTTCAACATCGAAGTGGCGCGCGCGCCCTGGCTGACGCAAGAGCCGATGATCGCCGAGATGCGGCTGCAATGGTGGCGCGATGCCTGCACTGAAATCACTCAGGGCGATCCGGTGCGCCGGCATGAGGTGACGGTGCCGTTGTCCTCGGTCATCACGGCGGGCGATGCCATCCTGCTGGATGAGCTTATCGCGGCAAGGCGTTGGGATATCTACAAAGATGCCTTCGAGGACGCGGGACATTTCGGCCGCTACATGAACCAGACCGCCGGACACCTGGCCTGGGTCGCGGCGCGCAATCTGGGGGCGGCGGATGAGGGCACCGTGCGTGCGGCGGCCTATGCCAGCGGCGTCGCGGGCTGGCTGCTGGCGATACCGGAACTGGAGGCGCGGGGCCGTGTGCCGCTGCTGGACGGGACGGCGGACGGGGTGGCGGCGCTTGCGACCGATGCGCTGGCGCGTCTGGCCGAGGCGCGGTCAGCACGCGGCTCCGTCTCGCGCGGGGCCGGTGCGGCGCTGCTGCATGTGGGGGCCGCGGTGCCGGTGCTGAAACAGGCGGCGTCCGATCCTGCGGCGGTCGGTGAGGGCCGTCTGGTCGATCCGCTGAAGGCGGACCGTCTGCGGCTGGGCCTGCGGGCGCTGACCGGGCGCTGGTAGCGGGATCAGGCGGCGCGGGTCTTGCGCTGCATCACCAGCCAGATCAGCGAGCCGCCCGCGAGAACCAGAAACGGGATCATCGCCATGTTCACCGCGTTCCAGCCTGCCACCGCATCGCTGCCCGCGCAGTTCATCAGACCACCGGAGGCCAGCGAGGCCAGTGTCACGCCGCCGAAAACCAGAAGGTCGTTCAGCCCCTGCATCCGGCCCCGTTCGTGCGGCGCATGTGCACCGGCCAGCATCGAGGTCGCCCCGATGAAACCGAAGTTCCAGCCGAGGCCCAGCAGAATCAGCGCTGCATAGAAGTTCATCAGATCAACGCCTTGCAGGGCGATCAGACCGGCAACACCGAGCATGGCGATGCCCAGACCCATGATCCGTTCAACGCCGAAGCGGGCGATCAGATGGCCGGTAAAGAAGGACGGCGCGAACATGGCCAGCACATGGGCCGTCACGATGTTGGACGCATCCGCGACCCGGAAGCCGCAGCCGACAACGGCGAGCGGTGTGGAGGTCATCACAAGGTTCATGAGCGCATAGGAGACCATCGCACAGATCACGGCGACGCCGATGCGCGGGGTCGTGAGCAGTTCCCAGCGCGACCGGCCCTTGGGCGCGTCAACCGCAGGCACCGGCGGTCTGGGGATGTCGAGCAGGAAGAACAGGCCCATGCCGACAAGGTTCAGCACCGCCGCGGCGATGTAGACCGGGTAGAAGCGCATGACCGTGGCATCGCCCGCACCTGACAGCAAGGAGACCATCTGCGGCCCGATGATGGCCGAGATCAACCCCCCCGCCATGACATAGGAAATCGCCTTGGGCCGGTAGGCATCGGAGGCGGTGTCGGAGGCGGCAAAGCGGAAGAAACCCTGTGAGGACATGTAGATGCCGGTCAGATAGCTGCCCAGCAGGAAGACCCAGAAGTTGCCGATGCTGAGCGCAAAGGCGCAGACGAGCGCCCCTGCCAGCCCACCTGCGGCCCCGGTGACAAAGCCCGCGCGGCGCCCGAATTTCTGCATCAGCGTGGACAGCCAGGGCGCGGTCGTCATGGAGCCGAAGACGATCATGGAAATCGGCAGCGTCGCCAGACAGACGTTGGGGGAAAGCTGCTGACCTGCCAGTCCGCCGATCACGAAGTTCATCGGCAGCTGGCTGCCCAGAAAGGCCTGGGCTGCGACCAGAACGGCTACGTTGCGCTTGGCGCGGGTGTCATCAATCATCGGTCTATCCTTGTTCGGATCAGGGGTAGCGTCAGCCTGCGGCAGGGGCAAGCCCCGGAAGCGACCTGCGGGCTTGTGCTTGGGGCGGCTGCGCCTAATGTCGGACGGGATGGAACCGACCAAAGATATCCTTTTGCTGGCGGGCAGTGCGGAGGCACGGCAGATCGCTGAAGCCTTGCAAGTGCAGGGCAGGCGCGTGCGCGCGGTGATGTCGGAGCCGCCACGCGGGCCCAATCCGATGCCGGTGCCTTTCGAGGTCTGTTCGGTGCCGGATGACGTGGTGCTGGCCCGCGCGATGGCAGGTGCGGCGGCTGTCGTGGATGCCAGCCACGGCTTTGACGGGCAGATGAGCCGCGCGGGATCTGTTGCCGCGGCGCGGATGGGTCTGCCCTTCGTGAGCCTGTCCCGGCAGCCCTGGGATGTGGCGGAGGAGTGCCCGATGGGTCGCGGCCCCGGACGTCCGCACGGCGATGGCGTTGATTTCCACGGGCGCACGGGTGTTTTCGGCGGCAGGCTGGGCCAGCCTGAAGGACTGCGCGGATTTCCCCGGCCGATGTCTGATGCTGCGCCAGACGACAGCACATGATCGCAGGGCCCCCTTTGATTTTGTGAAGCCGGTTTTCGGCATGCCCCCTTTTACGGTTGAAAGCGAAATCGCGCTGTTCCGGTCCCTTGAGGTCGATACGCTGATGGCGCGTAATCTGGGGGGTGCGCCAAGCCGTCCCAAGCTCGATGCGGCGCAGGAATTGGGGTTGCGGGTCATTCTGATCGACCGGCCCGCCTTGCCGGACGGGGTGCAGGTGGTGACATCGGTTGCAGCGGCGCTCGACTGGGTGGCCGCGTTGTGAGCGATATCGCGCATGTCATCCGGTCGGAGGCTGATCTGGCAAAAGGGGCGGCGTGGCTGGTCGAGGCCGAGCCGCGTTTCGCGCCGGTGCTTGCGCAGACCGGTGCGCTGCCCCTGCGGCTGAAGCCGGACGGGTTCGCCGGGCTGTTGGAGATCATCGTGAGCCAGCAGGTCAGCGTCGCCTCTGCCGATGCGATCCGGGGGCGAATGGCGCAGGCGGGACTGATCACGGAGCGTGCCGTGCTGGACGCGGGCGAGGAGGGATTGCGGGCCGCCGGGCTGAGCCGTCCGAAGGCGCGTTACGCGATCCTGCTGGCAGAGGCCGGGGTGGATTACGCAGCACTGCACAGCGCGGAGAACGACGAGGCCCTTGCGCGGCTGACCGCGCTCACGGGCATCGGGCCGTGGACCGCCCAGATCTACATCATGTTCTGCATGGGGCGCGCCGATATGTTTCCACCCGGCGATCTGGCCTTGCAGGTGGCCGCACAGGCGGTCTTTGGTCTGGCCGAACGGCCAGGGGCAGAAGATCTGGCTGCGCGGGCACGGGACTGGTCGCCCTGGCGGTCAGTTGCGGCCCGCGCTCTCTTTGCCTACTACCGTATCTTGAAAAACAGGGAAGGTTTGGGATGACACGGGTATTGAACGCAGAGCGCCGCGCGGCGCTGTCAGGAGAGACACGCTCCATCGTGGTGTTTTTGCATGGCTACGGGGCCAACGGGGCGGATCTGCTGGGGTTGGCCGATCCGCTGGCCGAGCATTTGCCCGATACGTTGTTCGTGGCGCCGGATGCGCCTGAAAACGTGGCGGGGATGCCGAACGGGTATCAATGGTTCCCGATCCCGTGGATCGACGGGTCGTCCGAAGAGGAATCCATGCGCGGCATGGATCAGGCCGTTGCGGACCTGAACGCGTTTCTGGATGCGCTGATGGTGGACGAGGATGTCCTGCCGGAGCAGGTCGTGCTGTTCGGCTTTTCGCAAGGTACGATGATGGCGCTGCATGTGGCCCCGCGCCGCGAGGATGCGGTGGCGGGCATCGTGGCGTTCTCGGGCCGGTTGCTGTCACCCGAGACCCTGAAGGACGAGGCGGTGGTCAAGCCGCCGGTGCTGCTGGTGCATGGCGATGCGGACGACGTGGTGCCGCCGCAGTCGCTGCCGCAAGCTGCGGAAGCCCTGCAGGAGGCCGGATGGCAGGACGTGTTTGCGCATGTCATGAAAGGCACGGGCCACGGGATCGCGCCCGATGGGCTGAGCGTGGCACTGGCCTTCATGCGCGACAAGCTGTCTTTGTAGGGATTGTCAGAAAACCGTAACGAAAGGATGCACATTCTGACCGCGACATCTTGTGCACAGCGGGGGCTTGCCAGAGCTAGACCACGAGATATAGTCGAGGAAATGGGGCAGAGGACGCGACCGGAATGGACGGCGATTTCAGAACCGAATTTACGAGGCAACCGGCGGCGTTGAAACACCGACCCGCGCTGGTGCTGAACGCGGACTACAGGCCGTTGAGTTATTATCCCCTGTCGCTTTGGCCCTGGCAGGACGCCATCAAGGCCAAGTGGCTGGACCGGGTGGATATCGTGGCGGAATACGACGATTACGTCCATTCGCCGACCACCCGGATCAAGATCCCTTCGGTCGTGGTGCTGAAGGACTATGTGAAACCTCAAAAGCGCGTGGCCTTCACGCGCTTTAATTTATTTCTGCGCGACGAATTCCGCTGTCAGTATTGCGGGGCCAAGGGCGATCTGACCTTTGATCATGTGGTCCCGCGCGCAAGCGGCGGTGTGACGTCCTGGCAGAATGTGGTCGCGGCCTGCAGCCCCTGCAATCTGAGCAAGGGATCAAAGCCCCTGCACCGGACCGGGCTGCACCTGCGCAAACCGCCGCGCCAGCCCGGCGCGGAGGAGTTGCGCAACATGGGGCGGAAGTTTCCGCCGAACCATCTGCATGACAGCTGGATGGACTTTCTGTACTGGGACGCCGAACTGGAAGCGTAGCAGCGCCGCCAGCAGGATCAGGGTGTCGCGCTGAAAACGCGCGGGCCTGCGGGGCCGTTGGTGCGGGCGGCACGCGTCATCGCTTGCGGGGCTGGCTGGTGACAGTGTCTCAGGCTCACCATCCCCGAGACGTCAGAGATCAATGTCCACCCAGACCGGCACGTGATCGGAGGGTTTGTCGCCGCCGCGCACATCCTTGTCGATCTGGCAGTCGCGCAGCAGGTCCGCGCAGGCGGGGCTGAGCAGGAAATGATCAATGCGGATGCCGTTGTTGCGGTTCCAGGCACCGGCCTGATAATCCCAGAAGCTGTAGTGGCCGGGGCCCTGGGTGCGGGCGCGGAAGGCTTCCGTCAGGCCGAGGTTGAGCAGCTTGCGCCAGGCGGCGCGGGCTTCGGGACGGAAAAGCGCGTCATCGCGCCAGGCGTCCGGGGTCGCGGCATCTTCGGCCTGCGGGATGATGTTGTAGTCGCCCGCCATGAGAAACGGCGTTTCCTCGGCCAGGAGTGTCATGGCGCGCTGCCGCAGGCGGTCCATCCAGGCGAGTTTGTAGTCGAACTTGGGGCCGGGGGCCGGATTGCCGTTTGGCAGATACAGGCCGCAGATGCGCAGGGCATCGCGCTTGCCGATCACCGTCGCCTCGATCCAGCGGGCCTGTTCGTCTTCCGTGTCGCCGGGCAGGCCGCGGCTGACGTCTTCGAGCGGCAGCCTGGACAGGATGGCCACGCCGTTGAAGGACTTCTGCCCGTGGGTTTCGACGTTGAAGCCGCGATCCTCGAAAATCTCGCGGGGGAAGGCGTCATCGACGGACTTGATCTCCTGCAGGAGCACCACGTCCGGTTGCGCGGAATCGAGCCATTTGGGGAGGGCGTCAATGCGGGCTTTGATGCCGTTGATGTTGAAGGTCGCGATCTTCATTTTCGGGCGCTCCTGAGGTTGATCAGGCTATGGCGGAAACGGGCGCGAGGGGCAAGCGGGTGCTGCCGTTTAAGGCGATTCGACACGGAAAATTCAACCCTTGGGGGATGATCCGAGGCCGATTCCGGGCTGTTTTCGGCTGGTTCCGTGCCTGTGCACAACTTTTTTTGCGACCCTGTTGATATCGCAAATCTGAGCCTTCCGGGAAATATTTATCGCGCAGCAAAACTGTGGATAAAGTCCAGTATTTTGCCGCCCCCCAAAAAAAGGGAGTTGGAAATTCTTTCTAAGATGGCAATCGTCCCGGTTGTGCAACTTGAGATTGCATTCCCGTAGCCAACAAAGGAGATCAACCATGACCCAACGTGCTCTTACCCAAGTTTTCCACATCGCACCAAAAGCGCTGGACGCCAGCAGCATCGACACAGGTGCGGGGGTGGAGATGTTCACCTCCGGCTCCGTCGCGGCGGGCCGCGACATGATGGCGGGAGACGCGGTTGAAATGTTCACCACCTCCATCCTGAGCACCACGTCGGATGCCGCAAGCGGTGACCGGACCGGGATGTTCACCACCTCCATCTGAGCAACGCCGAAGGTCCGGTCCGATGCCGGACCTTCGCACATTTCCGCCTTCAGGGACCCTTGCGATGTCGAATGTGATTTCATTTCCCGTGACCACCGCACCCGTTGACCGGGCCACGACGCTGAGCGCGCTGATCGAGGGTGTCGCGACCCGCAGGTGCTTGCCTGACGATGTGTTCTGGCTGAAGGAAAACGCGGAGCTGCTGGGCGTTCTTGCGGCAACGGCCCCGGATCTGGCACCGGAAGCGCTGGCGCCCTATGCGGACTTCTATGACCGGATCGAGGACAAGCTGAAGTTCTATCCGCAGTATTACCGGTTCTTCCTGTCCATCTGTCTTGATCTCGAAGATCTGGGGATGGCGGGACAGAAGGGAGAGGCACTGTGCCACTGGGCGGCAAGGTCCGCGCTGGCGCAGGCGGAACTGTCCGATCTGCAACGCGCCGAAGCGCAGCGTCTGCTGGCCCGCAGAGGGGCGGCGCACCCTTCGCCTGCGGATGGCCTGGGCAGCCGGTTGCGTGATTTCACCGAACGGGCTGCGACCTTTGCCTTGCCCAACAAGAAGGCGGCCTATGAGCTGACCCATATCGTTTTCTATCTGTCGGAATATGGGCGGCGCGATCCTGAGCTTTCGCAGGCGGCTCTGACAAGTCTCGAGTTTGCGGGGGTGCTGGCCTATCTCGATCAGAACCTCGACCTTCTGGCCGAAGTCTGCACGGCGCTGCGGTTCGCGGGTGTGACACCCAGCCCGGTCTGGACCCGCGCCGTGGCGCGCGGCCACGGTGGCGTCCGCCTTGCCGCAGGGGACAGGGCGCAGGGGGCGGCCGATGCCTACCATCTTTATCTGGTGACCGGCTGGGCGCTGATGGTGGAGGGGCAGGGTGGCTTTGACCAGTCCGTCCCGACCGGGGGCACGCTGCATTTCGCCGCGTCCGAGATGCCGGGCGGGGCGCTCAGATCGCTGTCGGAGACCCTTTTCGGTCTGGGGGCGGGCCGCTCTGCCAACTGGAACGGGATGCGCGGCAGGGTGATTTCCTGTCTCACGCAGGAAAACCGCGATGTTCTTCAGGCCGCCGAAGCCTCTACCGACAAGTTCGATGCGTTTTTCGCGGGCTTTGCCCGGGCGACCGGCATCGGCACCCTGCAGGCGGGATGAGCAGACGGCTGGTCTACATCGAAAACGATGTGCCGCATCCGCAGGCCGAGGTCGCGTTGGGGTTGTCGATCACGAACCGTGCGCCGATCAGTTCCTCGGAGAAATCAATCACCGCGTTGGTCAGGAACGGCAGCGAGACCGCGTCGACCACCACACGCTGGCCGGCACCTTCAAGCACCAGATCGTCGTCCTTGGGCGAATCGAGTTCGATCTCGTACTGAAACCCGGAACAGCCGCCGCCTTCCACCGCGACGCGCAGGGCCTTGCCCTGATCGGCGGCACCGATCTCGGCGAGGCGTTCAAAGGCGCGGGGGGTCACTTTGGGGGGCAGGTTCATGGCGGTGCTCCGAAGGGTCTGTTTTCATCGCGGCTCAAGTCCAATATAGAAGTCCTAAGGACAGGCCACAAGGACCAGCCGCAATGCGCGCTCCATATGCCTCTGATCCCGCGCGCGCCAGGGGACGGCGGGTGCCGGAAGAGGAAAGCACCTTTCGCTCCTGCTACCAGCGGGACCGGGACAGGATCATCCATGCCAGCGCCTTTCGGCGGCTGAAGCACAAGACGCAGGTTTTCGTCGAGCATGAGGGCGACTATTACCGCACGCGGCTGACCCATTCGATCGAGGTGGCGCAGGTGGCGCGGACCATCGCGGGTGCGCTGGGCCTGAACGGCGAGCTGACGGAGGCGGTGGCGCTTGCCCATGATCTGGGGCATCCGCCCTTCGGGCATACGGGCGAGGACGCGCTGCACGCGATGATGGCCCCCTACGGCGGCTTTGATCACAACGCGCAGGCGATCCGCATCGTGACATCGCTGGAACGGCATTACGCGGCCTTCGACGGGCTGAACCTGACATGGGATACGCTGGAAGGCATTGCCAAGCACAACGGGCCCGTCGCCGGTGTTCTGCCCTATGCGCTTGAGGAATATGACGCGTTGCATGATCTGGAACTGCACACCCATGCGAGTGCGGAAGCCCAGGTGGCAGCGCTGGCGGATGATGTCGCCTACAACAACCACGACCTGCACGACGGGTTGCGGGCCAGTCTGTTCACCGATGAAGATGTTCAAGGTCTGCCGCTGGTGGGCGCGGCCTATGCCGAGGTCGATGCGCTTTATCCCGACACGGATGCCTACCGCCGCCGCCACGAGGCCCTGCGCCGGGTCTTCGGGGTCATGGTGTCGGATGTGATCGAGACATCGCGGGGCTTGCTGGAAGGGGCAGGGGCCGCGTCGGCATCGGATATCCGGCATCTGGGTCGGCCCGTGGTCGCGTTTTCGGACCAGATGGGGCGTGACATTCGCGACATCAGGGCGTTCCTGTTCAAACATATGTACCGCGCCCCGTCGGTGATGGAAAAGCGGGCCGAGGTGACGCAGGTGGTCGAGGATCTGTTTCCGCTGTTTCTGGAGAACCCAGATATGTTGCCCCGGCACTGGGCGCGGGAGATCGAGCAGGCCGCGCAGGACCGCACCACGCTGGCGCGGATGGTCTGTGACTACATTGCGGGGATGACCGACCGCTTTGCCTATGCGGAGCACGCGCGGCTGATCGGCTAGGCCGTGGCACCCGTGCAGACCTGCACGCAATTGACTGGCCTCGCTCAAATGATACACGGGCCGGAACGAAGGAACCGACCGATGAACATCTTTGCACAAATCCGCACCCTGATCACCGAAACGCTCGACGGGATGGTCCGCGATGGCGACCTGCCTGCGGGGTTGAACTTTGACCCGATCACCGCAGAGCCGCCGCGTGATGCGGCGCACGGCGATGTGGCGACCAATGCGGCGATGGTGCTGGCAAAACCCGCCGGGCAAAAGCCGCGCGACATTGCGGAGATGCTGGCGCGCAAGCTGGCCGAGGACGCGCGGATCACGTCAGCCGAGGTGGCGGGGCCGGGGTTTCTGAACCTGCGGCTGGCACCGAATGTCTGGCAGGCGGTGGCCAGGACCGTGCTGGAGGACGGCACGGACTACGGGCGCGGCACTCTGGGGCAGGGGCAAAAGGTCAACGTCGAATATGTGTCGGCCAACCCCACCGGCCCGCTGCATGTGGGTCACACGCGCGGCGCGGTCTTTGGCGATGCGCTGGCGTCGCTTCTGGATTTCGCGGGCTATGACGTGACGCGGGAATACTACATCAACGACGGCGGCGCGCAGGTCGATGTGCTCGCGCGGTCGGTCTATCTGCGCTATCAGGAAGCGCATGACCTGAGCGTGGACTGGCCCGAAGGCAGCTATCCCGGTGATTACCTGATCGAGGTCGGCGAGGCGCTGAAGGACAAGGTGGGGGATGCCTATCTCGACAAGGGCGAGCAGTTCTGGCTCGAAGAGGTGCGCACGTTTGCCACTGACAAGATGATGGAGCTCATCCGCAGCGATCTCAAGGCGCTGGGCGTCGAGATGGATGTGTTCTACTCCGAGAAATCGCTTTACGGCACGGGCCGGATCGAGGCGGCGATCGGGGCGCTCAAGGACAAGGGTCTGATCTATGAGGGCGTGCTGGAGCCGCCCAAGGGCAAGAAGCCCGAGGATTGGGAGCCACGCGAGCAGACGCTGTTCAAATCCACCGAACACGGCGACGACGTGGACCGTCCGGTGATGAAATCCGACGGCGGCTGGACCTATTTCGCGCCCGACATCGCCTATCACTACGACAAGGTGCAGCGCGGGTTCGACATGCTGATCGACGTCTTTGGTGCCGATCACGGCGGCTATGTCAAACGGATGAAGGCGGCGGTGTCGGCGCTGTCGGACGGCAAGGTGCCGCTCGACATCAAGCTGACGCAGCTGGTCAAACTGTTCAAGAACGGCGAGCCGTTCAAGATGTCCAAGCGGGCAGGGACATTCGTGACCCTGCGCGATGTGGTCGATCAGGTCGGCCCGGACGTCACGCGGTTTCACATGCTGACGCGCAAGAACGACGCCATGCTCGATTTCGATTTCGACAAGGTGCTGGAGCAGTCCCGCGAGAACCCGGTGTTCTATGTGCAATATGCCCATGCACGGGTGGCAAGCGTGCTGCGCAAGGCGGCGGAGGCGGGGATCGTCACGGATGACGCCACGCTGGCGGCGGCGGATCTGTCGTTGCTGGATCACGAGAGCGAGTTGGGGCTGCTTCGGAAACTGGCCGAATGGCCGCGTCTGGTCGAGACGGCGGCGCGCAGCAACGAGCCGCACAGGGTCGCTTTCTACCTCTACGAACTGGCCGCAGACCTGCACGGGCTGTGGAACAAGGGCAACGAAGTCGCCTCCTTGCGCTTCATTCAGGACGATGCGGCAATCAGTCAGGCAAAAATTGCCCTTGCGCGGGCCACGGCGATTGTAATTGCGGCGGGTCTTGGTATTCTTGGGGTCAATCCGGCGGAAGAGATGCGATAACGCGCCATACCGCCGATCACAGGCAACCCCAGGACCAGACCTGAGCGGGCAATGTATCCGCCGGGCAGTGAGGCAAAGATGGCAGAGTATACGTCTTCCCCTATGGCGGGGAATTCATTTGACGATTCGGGCTTTGGGCCAGGATCAAGTGAACCTTCCAACCGACTGACAACGCTGACAAACATCTCGGGTGCGGTGGTGTCCTTGGCGCTTGTCGCGGGCATCGGTGTCTGGGGCTACCAGCTGTTGCTGCGCGACGTCAGCGGCATCCCCGTGGTCCGTGCGGTCAGTGGCGAGATGCGCATCAGACCCGAGGAACCCGGTGGTGCGCAGGCCAGCCATCAGGGGCTTTCGGTCAATGCCGTGGCCGCCGAAGGCAGTGCGGCCGCACCCGCGGACCGGCTGATCCTGGCGCCCCGTCCCATTGATCTGGCCGAGGAAGACAGCGTGATGCCTGCCGCGATGGTGACATCCGCGCCACAGGTTACTGCGGATGACGTGGCCGAGGCGGAATTGCCGAGGCTTGACGCCGACGAGGTGACAGCCGCGCTGGAAAGCGGCGACGTGGATGCGCTGGTCGCGCAATTGACCAACGGCGTGGCCCCGATGGCCGATCTGAGCGATGCCACGGAGACCGAGGTCGTGGCCGCCATCACCGAAACCGCTGTGGCAGAGGTCACGCAGGTCGAAGGTCAGATCGCGGCCCTTCAGGACGCGCCGGGCGTGCGCCAGTCGGTCCGTCCCCGGAAACGGCCAGCGACACCTGCGGTCGTGACGCCAGCCGCTTTCACATCCGAAAGCGAAACCCCGGCCCCCTCTGCCGCCGAGGTGGACGCCAACAGCCTGCCTGCTGGCACGCGCCTTGCGCAACTGGGGGCTTTCGACAGCCCCGAAGTCGCCCGCGAGCAGTGGGACCAGTTGCAGACCCGCTTTGACGCCTATCTGACCGGCAAGAAACGTATCGTGCAGAAGGCCACAAGTGGCGGGCGGGTGTTCTACCGCCTGCGGGCGCTGGGGTTCGAGGACATCGCGGATGCGCGGCGCTTTTGTTCCGCTCTGGTCGCGGCGAACGCCGATTGCATTCCGGTCGTGACCCGCTGATGGGCTTCGGTGCCACGATCATCGACGCGGATGGTCTGCGGCTGACAGCCGATGAAAAGGCGCTGTTCCGCGAGGTCGATCCTTTCGGTTTCATCCTGTTTGCCCGCAACATCGACACCCCCGATCAGGTGCGCGCCCTTTGTGCCGAGATGCGCGAAACCGTGGGGCGCGAGGCGGTCATCACCATTGATCAGGAAGGTGGCCGGGTACAGCGGTTGCGCGCGCCCACTTGGCGCGAATGGCTGCCGCCGCTGGATTTCGTGGCGATTGCGGGGGCACAGGCGCCCCGCGCGATGTATCTGATGTACCGCATCATCGCGGATGAGTTGCGCGATCTGGGCGTGGACAGCAATTGCGCCCCGATGGTCGACGTCGCGGGTGCCGCGACACATGAATTTCTGCGCAACCGCTGCTACAGCAGCGATCCGGCGCGGGTGGCCTTGCTGGGCCGGGCGGCGGCGGACGGGATGCTGGCGGGGGGTGTGCTGCCCGTGGTCAAACACATCCCCGGCCATGGCCGCGCCACGATGGACAGCCATTTCGACCTGCCGCGTGTGGACGCCGCACTTGACGACCTGAGCACGTCGGATTTCGCGCCGTTCCGGGATCTGGCCGATCTTCCCATGGGGATGACGGCGCATCTGGTCTATGACGCGTTGGACGACACGCCTGCGACCCTGTCGCCCCGTGTGATGCAGGTGATCCGCGAGGACATCGGTTTCGACAACCTTGATCATGACCGACGACATTTCGATGAAGGCGCTGTCGGGGTCGATGGTGGACAATGCCAGGGGTGCCCTGGCCGCCGGCTGCGATGTGGTGCTCTTGTGCAATGCCACGCTGAAAGACCGCCGCGCGGTGGCCGAAGCATCGGGCCGGATGAGCGCAGCGGCACAAATCCGGGCCGAACGGGCGCTCGCGATGCGCAAGACCCCCGATGACGTTGACATTCCGGCCCTCGAGCGCGAACTTGAAGCGCTTTTGGGCGGGGCGGGGCATGGCTGAAACCACATTCGAGGAAGACAGGGTAAGCGTTGCCGAGCGGGTCGCCGCCGAGGCGCTGATCATCGACGTCGACGGCTTTGAAGGGCCGCTCGATCTGCTGCTGACGCTGAGCCGGACGCAGAAGGTGGACCTGCGCAAGATCTCCGTGCTGCAACTGGCAAAGCAATATCTGGCCTTTGTGGAAAAGGCCAAGGCGCTGCGGCTGGAACTGGCGGCGGATTATCTGGTGATGGCGGCCTGGCTCGCGTTTCTGAAATCGCGCCTGCTGTTGCCCCCTGACCCGACCGAAGAAGGCCCCTCGGGCGAGGAACTGGCCGCGCATCTGGCGTTCCAGTTGGAGCGGTTGCAGGCGATGCGTGACGTGGCCGCCCGGTTGATGGCGCGCGATCAGCTGGGCCGCGATTTCTTTGCCCGTGGTCAGACCAACGAGGTCGAGCGGGTGCGCAAGATCACCTATACCGCCACGCTGCTGGACCTGATGCAGGGCTATGCGCGGATCAGGACCAAGGATGAATTCCGCCCCTTCGTGATGGACCGTGACAAGGTTTTCACGATGGAACAGGCGCTGGAGCGGATGCGCGGGCTGATCGGCTATGCCGGGGACTGGGGCGATCTGATGAGCTTTCTGCCCGAAGGCTGGGAGGCCGATCCGGTGCGCCGCCGTTCCGCGACGGCGGCGACCTTTGCGGCCTCGCTGGAACTGGTCAAGGAAGGCCATCTGGAAATCCGGCAGTCGGAGAGTTTTGCGCCGATCCAGCTGCGAAAGAGGAATGAACCGCGTGGCGGATGATATTGAAGACAAGGAGAAAAGTCTGTTCGAGGCCCCGCCGATGGCCGAACAGGAGCGCATGATCGAAGCGGTGCTTTTCGCGACGTCCGAGCCGATCACGATCCGTGAGCTGGAAGCCCGGATGCCGCACGGTTGCGACCCCGGCGAGGCGATGGTGCATCTGCGCAAACGCTACGAGGGGCGCGGCGTGCAGGTGATGCGGGTCGGCGACGGCTTTGCCATGCGCACGGCGGCGGACCTTGGGTTTCTGATGCAGAAGGAAACCGTCGAGGTGCGCAAGCTGAGCCGTGCCGCGATCGAGACGCTGGCGATCATCGCCTACCATCAGCCCGTGACGCGGGCCGAGATCGAGGAGATCAGGGGCGTCTCCGTGTCACGCGGCACGGTGGATCAACTGCTTGAAATGGAATGGATCCGCTTTGGCCGTCGCAAGATGACGCCGGGGCGGCCGGTGACCTTTGTGGTGACGCAGGGGTTTCTGGACCATTTCGGTCTGGAAAACGCCCGCGATCTGCCGGGGCTGAAGGAACTGCGCGCCGCCGGGTTGCTGGAGAACCGTCCCCCGCCGGGATTGGGTCCGCTGATGGGTGCCGACGAGGACGAGGAAGAAGCGACGGAAGGTCAGTCCGAACTTTTCGAGGATTGAGCGCAAAATCGCCGGTATGGCCTGAAAAACGCCGTATTCCATGCTATATAGGGGGGTGAGGCAAAACGAGGATCAGTCAATGAACCAGATCATCAACATGATCATCCGTCAGGTGATGAACCAGCTTATCAACCGTGGCGTCCGCGCCGGATTTGACCGTTTGGGCAATGCGCCAAAGCGCGGCCGGAATGTGCCGGATGATGCGCTGGACGATCACGGCAACCCGGTGCAACCCCAGATGACACGTGAAGAGCGACAGCAGCAGCGGCAGGCCCGCCAGACTGCGGCACGGGCCAAGCAATCCATGAAAGCGATGCGCAAGATCAACCGCTTCTGAGCGGATGCTCAACCATCACTTGAAGTGTTTGGACAGCTTCAGACCCTGTCCCTGATAATTCGACGCCAATGCGGCCCCGTAAAGCTGCGTTGGTTCTTCGATCATCCGTTCGTAGACCAGACGGCCGACGACCTGCCCGTGTTCCAGCACAAAGGGCGCTTCGTGACATCGCACCTCAAGCACGCCGCGTGACCCGGCACCGCCCGCTGCGGCATAGCCGAAGCCGGGGTCGAAGAAGCCTGCGTAATGCACCCGAAACTCTCCGACCATCGCAAGATAGGGTGCCATTTCCGCAGCATAGGCGGGCGGGATTGTCACCGCCTCGCGGCTGACGAGGATGTAGAAGGCACCGGGGTCGAGGATGATCTGCCCGTTGTCGGTATGCACGTCCTCCCAGAATTCGCGGGGATCGTAGTGGCCGATCTTGTCGAGGTCGATCACGCCGGTATGCGGCTTGGCGCGGTAGCCGACCAAAGTGGTACCCGGCAGGCGCAGATCGACGGAAAAGCCCAGGCCATCGTCAATCACCGCCGGTCCGTCCACCAAAGGGGTCCGGGCGTGCAGCGCCTGCAAGGCGGCATCGTCCAGCACCGCGTCGCCCCGGCCAAAGCGGATCTGGTTCAGGCGCATGCCCGGACGCACCAGCACGGAAAAGGAGCGCGGACAGATTTCGGCGTAAAGCGGGCCGGTATAGCCCGCGCCGATGCGGTCAAATTCGGTGCCGCCGTCCGTGATGGTGCGGGTCAGCAGATCGAGCCTGCCGGTGGAGCTTTTGGCATTGGCCACGGCAGCGATGTCGGCGGGCAGGGCCAGCCCTTCCATCAGGGGCACCACATAGACACAGCCTTTTTCCAGCACGGCGCCGCCGGTCAGATCGACCTCGTGCATCTGGAATTCGGCCAGCCTGTCGGCGACGGTGGCGGTCTTGCCGGTCAGAAAGGACGCGCGGACGCGGTAGGCGCGGGTGCCGAGGCGCAGATCGAGGCTGGCGGGCTGGATCTGTGCATCGGTGACGGCGGGCGTGGCGGTGATCTCGCCCTTGGCGATCATCGTCGAGATCAACTGATTGGGGAGTACGCCCTGCATCTGTCGTGCCTTTCAAAAACCGAACGCCCGCTGTCCCAAGGGGCAACGGGCGTTTGATGTATGTCGGTTGGTCGGGCTAGCAGGACTCGAACCTGCGACCTTCCGTCCCCCAGACGGACGCGCTACCAGGCTGCGCCATAGCCCGACATGGGGGCGTTCATACCTGATCTTGGCAGGCGTGCAAGAGGTAAGTCGATGTGGCAACACGGGTTCAGGGATTTGGCCCGTTGCCTCTGCGCCGGGCGGCCATCGAATCCCGCAGGATCACCAGCTTGTCCAGAAGCGGCGCAATCTTGCGGGCCTGTTCGGTATTGAGGTGACGGGTGCGGTGAACGGTGCTGAGAAGGGAGGGTGACGCGTCGATCTGATCGTGCGGGGTGATCGGTGGCAGGTCGATCACGCGGGGCAGAGGGACGGCAGGGGGCGTCTTTTCTGCGGTTTCGGCTGGCGCGGGGGCGGCGGTTTGCGTCTCGGGCGGCGTATTGTCCTGCGGTGCGGGTTGTTGCGGCATCGCCCGGCGCAGGAAGGCGGGCAGGTTGGCACCATCCTCCGCCGGAGGGGCGGATGCGGGACCGTCGGTCAGCGCGTCTGGTTCGGGTTTCGCAGGCGTGTCGGATTCCGATCCGGCGGCGATGGGTTCAACCGCATGGGAATCGGGTTTGGCCGGGGTTTCCGGCTCGGGTTCAGCCGCCTTGGCCGCAGGCGCGTCGGGTTCGGCGGCAGGCGCGTCACCGTCCGGTGCATCGTGGCCCGCAACCGCCTGATCTGTGGCTGCCGGTTCCGAAGGCGGTGCCGGTCGTGGGTCAGCCACGTCGATGTGGGGCACGTCCGGCATTTTGGGCATCTGCGGCGGCGGATTGTCCTCCACGGGAACGGAGTCGGCCTTCGCTGCGATCACCGGGTCTTCTGACGCGGCAGGAGCAGGATCGGCAGGGCGGCTGTCTTGGGGCTGTGAGGGCGCTTGTGTCGCCGTCTCTGCGGCTGGTGCAGGCTCGGGCGTGTCAGTGACCGCAGGCTCCGCCTTTTGTGCAGGCGTCTCGAAACTCAGGACCACGCCGGTTTCCTCGGCGGGGTCTTCGGGGACGTCGATGAAGGTGGCTTCGGGTATGTCCTCCATCTGCGACTGGGTCAGTTCATCCAGAGGTTGCGACATGGCCGCGACGTGGCTCATGCCTTCCTCGCGCAGTATCTTCTGCACACCCTTGATGGTCAGACCGTCCTCGTGCAGCAGTTGCTTGATGCCGCCCAGAAGCAGCATGTCGCCGGGACGGTAATACCGCCGCCCGCCCGCGCGCTTGACCGGTCTCACCTGGGTGAATTTGCTTTCCCAGAAGCGCAGCACATGGGCCTGAATGCCCAGCCAGTCTGCGACTTCGGAAATGGTGCGGAAGGCGTCTGGCGATTTGCCCATCGGATCAGGACTTGTTGCCGTCGGCGACCCGGTCCTTCATCAGGTGAGAGGGCCGAAAGGTCAGCACCCGGCGGGGGTTGATCGGGACTTCCTCGCCGGTCTTGGGATTGCGGCCGACGCGGGCGGTCTTGTCGCGGACCGAAAAGGTGCCGAAAGACGATATCTTGACCTGCTCGCCGTCCACCAGCGCGTCGGACATATGATCCAGAACGGATTCGACCAGCTGTGCACTTTCGTTGCGCGACAATCCGACTTCGCGAAAGACCGCTTCGCTCAGGTCCATGCGCGTTAATGTTTTATTCGACATGTCGTCCCCCACGTGTTTGATCCACCATAGCCGCGCAAAAAATTCAGAGTCAATGTCAACGGCTTGCGCAGGCGTCTTTATGCTTCTCTTGAAGGGGTTAGAGCGCGCAGTGGATCACCAGCGCAGCACCACCGCACCCCAGGCCAGGCCGCCGCCGATGGCCTCGGTCACCACAAGATCGCCGGGTTTGATCTGACCCCGGTCGCGGCCCACCGACAGGGCCAGGGGAATCGAGGCGGCGGAGGTGTTGCCGTGGTCCTGAACGGTGACCACGACCTTGTCCATCGGCAGGTCCAGCTTTTTGGCCGTGCCCTGAATGATGCGGATGTTGGCCTGATGCGGCACGACCCAGTCGATATCCGCCGAGGTCACGCCCGCACGTTCCATCGCGGTGGTGGCGGTTGCGGCGAGTTTGGCGACGGCGTGGCGGAAGACCTGATTGCCCTGCATCCGCAGATAGCCTGTGGTGCCGGTGCTGACGCCGCCATCGACATAGAGCAGATCGCGGTGCCGCCCGTCCGAATTGAGGTCTGTCGCCAGGATGCCGCGATCGGCGGGGGTGCCGGTGCTGTCCTGCGCCTCGAGCACCAGCGCGCCTGCGCCGTCGCCGAACAACACACTGGTGGAGCGGTCGGTCCAGTCCATGATCTTGCTGAACGTTTCGGCCCCGATCACCAGCACGCGGGTCGCCTGACCGGAAGCAATGAGCGCGTTCGCGTTGCTGAGCGCAAAGACAAAACCGGCACAAACGGCTTGGACATCAAAGGCATAGCCACGGGTCATGCCCAATTGCGCCTGCACCATGGTGGCGGCGGAGGGAAAGGTCAGATCCGCAGTAGATGTCGCCAGAATGATCGCGTCGATGTCATCCGCCGCAAGCCCGGCATCTTCGAGCGCGGCTGTGGCGGCGGCGGTGGCCATCGTCGATGTCGTCTCGCCGTCGGAGGCGAAATGGCGCCGCTCGATGCCGGAACGGCTGCGGATCCACTCGTCATTGGTGTCCAGCGTCGCCTCGAATTCGACATTCTCGACGATGCGGGTGGGCAGGTAATGACCGGCACCGACAACCACGGCGCGGGGAGGAAACTTCGCTGTCATTCGGGCGTCTCTTCGGCGGGGAGGGTGGCTGCGACGCGGGCGGCAAGCTTGTCGTTGAACTGGTTCTGCGACAGTTGCGCGGCCAGTTTGATGGCCGCCGAGATGCCGGTCGCGTCAGCGGAGCCATGCGATTTGACGACTGTGCCGTTCAGCCCCAGAAACACCCCGCCATTCACGCGGCGCGGGTCGATCTTGCGGCGCAGGCGCTGCAGGGAGGTATAGGCCAGCAGGGAGGCCAGCCGCGACAGGGGCGAATACTTGAAGGCCTCGCGCAGGCGCTGGCCGATCAGACTGGCGGTGCCTTCACCCGTCTTGATCGCCACGTTGCCGGTAAAGCCGTCGGTCACGATCACATCGGCCCGCGCGCCGGAGATATCGCCGCCTTCGACAAAACCGACAAAGGAATAGCTCGCGTCCGTCTCGTGCGAGCGAATCAGGTCATAGGCTTCCTTCAGCTCGGTCCGGCCCTTGTGTTCCTCGGTGCCGACGTTCAGCAAGCCGACGCGCGGGTTCTGGATGTCCATGCCGTTGCGGGCATAGGAGACGCCCATCAGCGCAAAGCGCAACAGGTCGTCCGCATCGGCGCGGATGTCGGCGCCCACGTCCAGCATCACGTTGAAGCCCTGCTTGTTTGCGGAGGGATAAAGGACCGCAATCGCGGGGCGGTTCACGCCGGGAAGTTTGCGCAGACGGATCATCGACAGCGCCATCAGCGCGCCGGTGTTGCCGCAGGACACGGCAACCGCCGCCTCTCCGGTGCGGACGGATTCGATGGCGGACCACATGGAACTGTCCTTGCCACTGCGCACGACAGCGCTTGGCTTGTCGTCCATCGTCACCACACCGCTGGCGTGGCGAATCTCGCAGCGGCCCGCAAGCGCGCTGCGCTTGCTGACCAGTGGCTGAAGCGCGGCGGCATCCCCGTGCAGCACAAAGCTGATGTCAGGATTGATGCGGGCGGACAAGGCACAACCGGCAACCACGGCTGCCGGTCCTTCGTCTCCCCCCATGGCATCGACGGAAATCAAGGTGCGCCCATCGGGTCGGGCTGAGGCGTTCGCGGTTGAATGATCGGTCGGTGCCGTCATGTATGCGAAAGCCTCTTATGATCTGCGCAAGACGTTTGAGCCAGCTTAGGCCGCGTCGTCTTCCAGGTCGATTTCTTCTGTCAGTGCCACGATTTCCGCATCGGCGTAGTGACCGCAGGACGCGCAAATGTGGTGTGGACGCTTCAGTTCACCGCAGTTTGAACATTCGTTCGGGTTCGCAGCGGTAAGCGAATCGTGCGCGCGGCGGTTGTTGCGGCGCGACTTGGAAACTTTATTCTGCTGGACAGCCATGACTGGTGCCTTTGTCATTCGGGGGGCTCAGGCGCAAAAGGCGGCGAACCCCGTGTTTCGATGTACCCCGGATCGGGCGTGTCGCCGCTTTAGGGAAAGCGGCGGGTGATGTCCAACCTTAATTGGGATGAGGGCCGGAAAATACTGCGAAATTGGGCGAAAGCAAGCCGATAGTTCGATCGGTCCGCAGGCCCGCCCCGAAGGCTGGGTCCGCCGGGTCATTCCTTGTCGGGATCAAGGCTGTTGCGGAGGGCGGCAAGCCCCGCGAAGGGGCGCGCATCCTCATCGGTCATCGGTTTGTCGCCGGGTTTGGTATAGACAAGCTGACCCAGTTCCGCGTCATCCTTGCGCGGATAGTCGGGCAGGGCGAGCGCCAGCGCCTCGCGCATCACGACGGCGGGGTCGATCCATGTGCCCAGCGGCTCGACCGTGTCATCTTCGGGCATTTCGACCTCCGGGTCGTCGGGATCGCTCCAGTCGCTGACGAATTGCCGGGTGACGTCGGTGTCGATGCGGGTCGTCACAGGTTCCAGCGTCACGACGCAGGGCTGGACCACCGTCGCGCCCAGCGTGGCCTGCAAGGTCCAGTCGGTGCCGCCAAGAGGACGGATGCGGCCCTGAAAGCTCAGCTTGCGCAGGCCCAGCAGGTCCAGTTCCGCGGCGATTTCCTTCAGTCTGTCGGCGTCGGGGCGCAGGGAAAAGGCGTTATCGTCGCCCTGCGAAAGCTCCGATACGCGCAGTGCGGTGTCACTTGGGGGCTGTTGCGCCATATCTGGTCTACTTTCGTTTCTTGAACACAAGGTGCAGCATGGTGTATGCGGAATAAAAGCCGTGAGTTCCAAGGGCAAGAGGGCAGACCACATGAAGATCATCCAAAGGTCTCTTAGCAGGGCGTCGCTTGCCGGTACACTGGCCATCGGCATGGCCGTGGCAGGCTGCGCCCCACAATACAGCAACCACGGTTACATTCCGCCCGAAGACCAGCTGGAGGAGCTTGTCGTGGGCCGCGACACCCGCGAGACCGTGGCAGAGAAGGTCGGCGTGCCCGCCTCCTCGGGTGTGCTGAACAACAGTGGTTACTATTATGTCAGCATGCGCACCCGCACCATCGGCCCGCTGGCCCCGCAAGAGGTAGAGCGGCAGGTGCTGGCGATCAGCTTCAGCGACGCAGGCGTGGTTCAGAACATCGAACGCTTCGGACTGGAACGCGGCCGCGTCGTGCCACTGGCCCGCCGGGTGACCGATTCCGCCGTCAGCGACCAGATCCTTCCTGCGCCAGCTGCTGGGCAATATCGGTCGGTTCAATCCCGCCGGTCTGGGAGGCTGATCCGGTGCTGCGATCCGGCCGGGCGGTCTGACACCGCATGAGCCCTGTCGCACATGGCCGCTATCTGGTGCGGCAGGCCGCAACGCAGACCGAAATCGCCGATGCGCAGGCCCTGCGCGCGAGATGCTTTGGCCTCGACCACGCGCTCGATCACGATGATTTCGACGCCCGCAGCACCCATATGCTGGTGATTGACAGCACCGATGGTGCCCTGGTGTGCTGCTACCGGTTGCAGGTGCTGGAAGGCGGCAGTCTGGCGCAAAGCTATGCCGCGCAATTCTACGAGTTGAGCGCGCTTGCGCAATACGACGGGCCCATGCTGGAACTCGGCCGTTTCTGCGTGGCGCCTGAGCGCTTTGATCCCGATATTGTCCGCGCCGCCTGGGCCGCATTGACCGATTACGTGGACCGGCGTGACATAAAGCTGCTGTTTGGCTGTTCGTCCTTTGCGGGCGTGGAGACGGAAGGCTACCTCGATGCTTTCGCGATGCTGCGGGCGCGTCATCTGGCGCCGAAGCGCTGGTTGCCGCGGGTCAAGGCACCGGATGTCTTTCGTTTTGCCGCGCGGCTTCGGCGCAAGCCCGATCTGCGCAAGGCCATGCTCAAGATGCCGCCCTTGCTGCGCACCTATCTGCTGATGGGCGGCTGGGTCAGCGATCACGCGGTGGTGGACCGGCAGATGAACACGCTGCATGTCTTTACCGGGCTCGAGATCGGCGCAATCCCCGAGAACCGCAAGCGCCTGCTGCGGGCCCTGGTTTGAGTTTTATTGGAAAGATGAAGCACGGGCCGCGTTGACCTTTCGGCGGGCCGCGTTTAGCTGCGGGTCATGGCGCGCGCACCTCTTCTTCAGCTGAACGAAATTTCCCTGACCTTCGGGGGCGATCCCGTGTTCGACGGGCTGTCGCTGGTCATCCAGCCGGGAGACAGGGTGGCTCTTGTGGGCCGGAACGGATCGGGCAAATCCACGCTGATGAAGGTCATGGCGGGTCTGATCGAGCCGGACAGCGGCGATGTGATCGCGGGGCCGGGGGTGTCCGTCGGATACATGGAACAGGACCCCGATCTGAGCGGTTTCGAGACGCTGGGGGCCTTTGCCTCCGCAACGCTCGAGCCGTCCGAGATGTACAAGGTGGAACGGGCGGGCGAAGGTCTGAAGTTCGATCCCGACCGCCCCGTGGCGACCGCCAGCGGGGGCGAACGCCGCCGGGCCGCATTGGCGCGCCTGATGGCGGAAGAGCCGGAACTGATGCTGCTGGACGAGCCGACGAACCATCTGGACATCGAGGCGATCCGCTGGCTGGAAGACGAATTGAAAGGCACGCGCACGGCCTTCGTCATCATCAGCCACGACCGCGCCTTCCTGCGTGAACTGACGCGCGCAACCCTCTGGATCGACAGGGGAATGGTCAAGCGGCAGGAAAAAGGGTTCGGGGCCTTCGAGGAATGGCGCGACCAGGTCTGGGAAGAGGAAGACACCCAGCGGCACAAGCTGAACCGCAAGATCAAGGCAGAGGCCCGGTGGGCGGTGGAAGGCATCTCGGCGCGGCGCAAGCGCAATCAGGGCCGTGTGCGCGCCCTGCAGGATCTGCGCGCCGAACGCGCCAGCCAGATCAACCGTCAGGGGGCGGCGGCCATGGCGCTTGACGCAGGTCCGAAATCGGGCCGCAAGGTGATGGAGGCGGTTGGGATCAGCAAGGGCTTTGGCGACAAGGTGATCCTGCGCGATTTCTCGCTCAAGGTGCAGCGCGGCGACCGGATCGCGCTTGTCGGGCCGAACGGTGTGGGCAAGACCACGTTGCTGAACATGCTGATCGGCAAGGAAGAACCGGACGCGGGCACGGTCACGCTGGGGACGAACCTGGCGCTGGCGCTGTTCGATCAGGCGCGGGCGCAACTGGACGGCGACATGACGCTGTGGGAGTCGCTGACCGGTGATCCGGAGATGCGCGTGTCCGGCAAGGCGGACCAGATTCTGGTGCGCGGCACCCCGAAACATGTGGTTGGCTATCTCAAGGAATTCCTGTTTGACGAGGCGCAGGCCCGGGCGCCGGTGCGGTCCCTGTCGGGCGGTGAAAAGGCGCGGTTGTTGCTGGCCAGGATCATGGCGCGGGAAAGCAACCTTTTGGTTCTGGACGAACCGACCAACGATCTGGACGTCGAAACGCTTGATCTGCTTCAGGAACTTCTGGGCCAGTATGACGGCACGGTGATCCTGGTCAGCCACGATCGCGATTTCCTTGACCGGGTTGCCGCCACCACCATCGCGATGGAAGGCGACGGGCGCGCCACGATCTATGCGGGTGGCTGGTCTGACTATCTGTCCCAGCGCGGGCAGGATGATTTTGCCCACAGCGTGACCGAGACCAAGAAGGCGGCCGTCGCCAAGGCTGAACCGAAGAAGGCCGGGAAAAAGGGTCTGAGCTTTACCGAGAAGCATCGGCTGGACGCCCTGCCTGCGGAGTTGGAGCGGTTGGCCGCCGAGATTGCCAAGCTGGAGGCGTTGCTGGCCGATCCGGACCTTTTTACCGCGTCCCCAGTCAAGTTCAAGAAAGCCACGCAAGCCCTTGTGGAACGGCAGGAAAAGCTGAGCGCAGCCGAGGAGGAATGGCTGACGCTGGAAGAAAAGGCGGACGGTTAGGCGCGGGCAAGGGGATGCCAGAGCAGATGGGTGCCGCCGGTCTGCCGCCGGATACCACCGCTGCGCAGCTTGAAGCGATTGAGGGTGGGTGTGCGGCTGTCGAGCAGCCCCAGATCAAGCGATCTGCAGCCCATCCGCGCAAGATGCGACGCAGCCTGCCACAACAGCAGGTTATGGGCGCAAAGCCGGCGCCCGTCGGCTGTGATGTGGCCCAGATGATAGGTCGCTGACGCCCCATGGGTCAGGAAAAGCATGTGCGCCACCGTGCGGCCCGCCTGCGTTGCCCTGAACAGATGGGTCTGGGCGGGGGCTGCGGCGGCAAAGGCCGCGGTCAGCGCGGCGGGCCAGTTGGCGTAGCCCCGCGCCTGTGCCTGCCGCGTTTCGGTCACAAGGACGGGATCGTCGGGATCGGGCGACAAGGCGCTGCGGGAAACCGTCAGGTTCAGTCTTTCCGCGCGCGTCACCTGATTGCGCCATTTGGGATGGAGCCGTGCGCGCCTGTCGGCATCGCTGCCCGCCAAGCTCATCACGCAGATGTCACGCGGGCGCAGCAATCTGATGCTGCGGGGCAGGGCGCAGGGCACGTCGGGCGACAGGATCACCGGACACCGGTGCAGGCCGAGGGCTGAAAGCTGGTCCAAGAGGTCGGGCGGCGGGATGGCCCGTGGCACCATCACGATGCGCAGTCCGGCGATGCGGCGTTGCAGCAGCATGAGGCCGCCCGGCAGGTGCACAGGCGTCTGACCGCAAAGCCGCATTGCCTGCGCAAAGGCAGGATCCTGCATCAGCGCGCGGTCGGGCAGGCGGGCGTCATCCAACATGGGCCGGATGAAGCCACAGACCTGGTTAACGCGGTGTTAATTTTTGATCAGCCCAATTGCACCAGCGCGTGACGCTTCTTGCCCGCGCTCAGCTTGATCGGGCTTGCAAGCGTGCCTGCGTCGACCATCAGGCCCGCGTTGGTGAGCGGTTCATCGTCCATCCTGGCCCCGTTTTCGGCGATCAGGCGCTTGGCCTCCTTGCCCGACCCGGCAAGGCCGGATTTGACCAACAGCTGCACGATGGAAATGCCGTCAGCGACCTCTGCGGGGCTGAGCGTGAGCGTGGGCAGATCATCGCCCACGCCACCACGCTCGAAGACCTCACGCGCGGTGGCTTCGGCGGCCTGTGCCGCGTCGGCCCCGTGCAGCAACCCGGTGACCTCATTGGCCAGAATGATCTTGGCCGCGTTGATCTCCGAGCCTTCCAATGCGCCCAGCCTTTCGCATTCCTCCACCGGCAGTTCGGTGAAGAGTTTCAGGAACTTGCCCGTGTCGGCATCGGTGGTATTGCGCCAGAACTGCCAGAATTCGTAGGACGACAGCATGTCGCCGTTCAGCCAGACAGCACCCCCTTGCGACTTGCCCATCTTGCGTCCGTCCGAGGTGGTGAGCAGCGGCGTGGTCAGCCCGTAGATTTCGTTGTCCAGCACCCGGCGCGTCAGGTCGATGCCGTTGACGATATTGCCCCATTGGTCCGACCCGCCCATCTGCAGCAAACAGCCATAGCGGCGATTCAGCTCGAGAAAATCATAGGCTTGCAGGATCATGTAGTTGAATTCGAGGAAGGACAGCGATTGTTCGCGGTCGAGCCGGGATTTCACGCTTTCGAACGACAGCATCCGGTTGACGCTGAAATGACGCCCGATGTCGCGAAGGAAATCGAGGTAGTTCAGCGTGTCCAGCCATTCGGCGTTGTTCAGCATCAGCGCGTCGGTCTTTGCATCGCCATATTGCAAATACTTTGCAAAAACCTGCTGCATTCCTGCGATGTTGGCGTCGATCTGCTCTGGCCCCAGCAGCGGGCGTTCGTCGCTGCGGAAGGACGGATCGCCCACCTTGGTGGTGCCGCCGCCCATCAGGGTGATCGGTTTGTGACCGCATTTCTGCAACCAGCGCAGCACCATGATGTTCATCAGGTGTCCCACATGCAAGGATTTCGCCGTTGCGTCGTAGCCGATGTAGGCAGGCACGATCCCGGCGGCAAAGGCCTCGTCCAGCCCCTGATAATCGGTGCAATCGGCCAGAAAGCCGCGTTCCATCATGACGCGGATGAAGTCCGATTTGGGGTGGTAGGTCATATCTCTTGCCTCAGCGGATGTTTGCGGGGCATCTATAGGCCCAAAGAGGGGCCGAGGGAAAGGCCCGCGAGCACAGGCAAGGCGGCAATGAGCAGGGCAATCAGCAAGGACGGACCGGTGCGCGCGCTTGGGGTGATGTCGGGCACATCGCTGGATGGTGTGGACGCCGCCGTGCTGGTGACGGACGGGCGCGATATTCTGAGTTTCGGGGAGACGGCGTACCGGCCCTACACGCCAGAGGAACGCCGCGTGATCGCGGCCGGTCTGGGTCAATGGCACGGACCGGAAGTGCAGGCGGCCGCCCGGGTGGTCGAGGCCGCGCATCTTGCCCTTCTGGATCCGATGGCGCGCCCCGATCTGATCGGCTTTCACGGTCAGACACTGGCCCATGCGCCCCGCCGTCAGGGCACGTTGCAGGTGGGCGACGGGGGCGCGCTGGCGGAGGCTTTGGGCTGTCCGGTGGTCTGGGATTTCCGCAGCGCGGATGTGGAGTTGGGCGGCGAGGGTGCGCCGCTGGCCCCGTTCTTTCACCACGCCTGCGCGCGCCATGCCGGGATCGACGCGCCGGTGGCTTTCCTGAACCTTGGCGGCGTCGGCAACCTGACCTGGGTCGATCCCACAAGGCGCGATCCGGCGGAGGAGGGCGCATTGCTGGCCTTCGATACAGGGCCCGCCAATGCGCCGCTCAACGATCTGATGCAGGCGCGGCTGGGTCTGCCCTGTGACGAAGGCGGCAGGCTGGCGGCGACAGGCAAGGTAGAGCAGGGCGCGTTGGAGTTGTTCCTGGCGGAGCCCTACTTTGCCCGTATTCCGCCCAAGTCGCTGGACCGCAACGATTTTGCCGAAATGGTGGCGCTGGTTGGCGAATTGTCCGATGGCGATGCCGCCGCGACCCTGACGGCGATGTGCGCCGCCGGTGTGGCCGAGGCGATGCAGCATTGCCCGCAGGTGCCGTCGCGCGTGCTGGTGACAGGCGGCGGGCGCCACAACCCGGTGCTGATGAAGATGATTGCGGTCAGTCTGGATTGCCCGGTTGCGCCGGTCGAGGACGTGGGCCTTGATGGTGACATGCTGGAAGCGCAGGCCTTTGCCTATCTGGCGGTGCGCGTGGCACGCGGGTTGCCCACGTCCTGCCCCGGCACCACGGGTGTGCGCGCGGCGGTGGGCGGCGGCACGGTCAGCGTGCCCTGACGATGTCCATGTCGGCAGGCGCAAGGGTGAAGCCGTCGAACTGAAACCCCGGCGAGACGGTGCAGCTGACCAGCGTATAGGCCCCCGTGCTGCGCGCGGCCTGCCAATGATGTGCGGGCACGATGATCTGGGGCGCGCCGAAGGTGAGGTCTGGCGTCAGCAGATGGTCGTGGGCCGGGCCGGCGTCGGTTTCCGCCAATGACAGGATCAGCGGTGCCCCGCAGTGATACAGCCAGATTTCGGTGGCATCGACCCGGTGCCAGTGGCTCGCTTCGCCCTCCCGCAGCAGGAAATAGATGCAGGTGCCGGTCGGGCGGCCTTCATTGCTGGCAGCCCATGTCTGACGGTAATGGCCACCCTCGGGATGGGGGGCGAGATCAAGCTGTGCGATGATGTCGTCGGCTGTCATAGCGGGCGTTCGAAAAAGAGAAGCTTCGGCAGCGTGTCGTCGGGAACGGGTTGATAGGGACCGCAGGCGGAAAAACCCAGACTGGTGTAAAGCCGCTGTGCCGCGTGCAGGTTTTTGGAGGTGTCGAGCACGATGCGGGCAAAGCCATCGGCCCGTGCCTGCGCGATCAGGGCGGTGCAGAGCCTGCGCGCGACACCCTTGCCCCGCGCGGCATCCGTGACGAAGACCCGTTTGATTTCAGAGGTTTGCGCATCTAGCGCGTAAGACATGCCACAGCCCAGCGGGGTGCCATCCGCGTCCCGGGCAAGCAGGATGATGCCTTTCGGGCGGGCGTGGATTTCCGGCAGGGTGTCCATCAGGGCGGTGTATGTGTCGGTGGGATAGAATTCTTCGGTGATTTCGCGGTCCATTTGTGAGTTGCCAAACAGGAAATCACGGTAGGCCCAGCACAGGGTGCGGACAGCCGCCAGATCGGCAGGTGGAGTCTGCGGGTGTCAGGCTGAAGTCAGGGCGTGTCAAACGGTCACCGGGAGGATGTGGCATAGGGCGAGACGGCAGAAAACTTTTCGTAAACAGGGATCAAAAGCATCGGTTGATCGTTGAAATACTGAACAGAATTGAAGGAGAATTGCCTGACGATATCGAAAATTCTTGCAGGCGTCGCAACGGCGGGATTGCTTTCCACGGGCGCATTTGCGCAATCGAACATGGACCCCAGCAGCATGATCCGCGCTGACGATATCAGCGATGGTGATCTCTACCGCTTTGACGTGGCGGCGGAAGATCCGGTCTGGTCGGACGGCAGCACCTTACCGCCGTCAGCGGCCCAATGGTTCCAGGATCGGCGAGGTGGACGACATTCTGCCTGGACCGCGACGGCAAGATGGTCGCGATTCGGTCGAGGTCGGCGGGTTTCTGGGGATTGCGGACAAGGATATCGTGATCCCGCTGAGAGCGTGCGCTTTTCCTCCGGACGGCAAGGCATGCCTATCACTTCGTCACGAACCTGCTGGCGAAAAAAGCCGAGCTTCAGCCATGCCAGAGGTGGACGACGACATCTGGGACGAACGGCAAAAAGTCGAAACCGGGGAGCCGGCATTGCGCCCTCCCTTGTCTTATTTCAGGATGCTGCGGCCTGCGTATTGTGCGGTTTCGCCCAGCATCTCCTCGATCCGGATCAGCTGGTTGTATTTGGCCAACCGGTCGGACCGGGCAAGCGAGCCGGTCTTGATCTGACCGCAATTGGTGGCGACGGCGAGGTCGGCGATCGTGGCATCCTCGGTCTCGCCCGACCGGTGTGACATGACGTTGGTGAAGCCCGCCCGGTGCGCCATGTCCACGGCTTTCAACGTCTCGGTCAGCGTGCCGATCTGGTTGACCTTGACCAGCATGGAATTGGCCGACCCGCGCTTGATCCCTTCGGCCAGGCGGGCGGGGTTCGTGACGAAGAGGTCGTCCCCCACAAGCTGCACCCGGTCGCCCAGGGCATCGGTCAATGCCTTCCAGCCGTCCCAGTCGTCTTCGGACATGCCGTCTTCGATGGAGATGATGGGGTAATCATTTACCAGCGCTGTCAGGTAATCGACATTCTCTGCGCTGGACAGCGATTTGTTTTCGCCGGATAATTCGTATTTCCCGTTCTTGTAATATTCCGTCGCGGCGCAGTCGAGGGCAAGATAGATGTCCTCGCCCGGCGTGTATCCCGCCTTTTCGATGGATTTCAGAATGAAATCAAGTGCGTCGCGGGTGGAGCTGATGTTGGGCGCAAAGCCGCCTTCGTCGCCGATCCCGGTGGACAGCCCCGCAGCGGTGAGTTCCTTTTTCAACGTGTGAAAGACTTCGGCCCCCATGCGGACAGCCTCGCGGATGTTGTCCGCAGCGACCGGCATGATCATGAATTCCTGAATGTCGATGGGGTTGTCCGCGTGTTCGCCCCCGTTGATGATGTTCATCATCGGCACCGGCAGAACGCGGGCCGATGTGCCGCCCACATAGCGGAACAAGGGTTGGGCGCAGGCGTCCGCGGCGGCATGGGCGGCGGCCAGCGACACGCCAAGGATTGCGTTGGCACCCAGCCGGGATTTGTTGTCGGTGCCGTCCAATTCGATCATGATCTCGTCGATCTCGACCTGTTCGGTGGCGTCAATGCCCACCAGCGCCTCGGCGATTTCGCCGTTCACGGCGGCGCAGGCCTCCAGCACGCCCTTGCCCATATAGCGGGCCTTGTCGCCATCGCGCCGCTCGACGGCCTCGTAGGCCCCGGTGGAGGCGCCCGAAGGCACCGCAGCGCGGCCCATGGTGCCGTCTTCGAGCGTCACATCGACCTCGACCGTGGGATTGCCCCGGCTGTCGAGGATTTCGCGGGCGTGGATGTCGATGATCGTGCTCATGGCGTCTGGTCCTTTTGGCGCTGCATTGCGGGGGTTCTAGCGCGGGCAGGCGGGGTTGAAAAGCCGTTCAGAGGATCACCTTGACCCGCCGTTCGCGCCAGACGGTGTAAATGCCGGATGCCACGATGATCGCCGCCCCCAGCAGGGTCATTCCATCCGGTTCCTCGCCAAAGATGGTGATGCCGATCACCAGGGCGAACAGCAGGCGGGCGTAGCGGAAGGGGGTGACAAAACTGACTTCGCCCACGCGCATCGCCGCCACGATGGCGTAATAGGCGAAAAGCCCGACGGTCAGGGCAGAGCAGAAGTAGAGCCAATCGCCAGCGGGCAGCATCCTGAGCGGCGTGCCGGTGGCCCAGATCATGAACAGCCCCGAGGGGATCACCACGATGAACCCCAGAAAGCTGAGTTGCATCGAGGAGATGGTCGGCGGCACACGGCGCGTGGCCAGATCACGCAGGGCAAGGCAGAAGACAGCGCCCAAGGCCAGCAGCGACAACACCTGAAAGCTTTCCATGCCCGGACGGATGATCAGGATCACGCCCATCAGGCCCACGATGATCGCGCTCCAGCGCCGCCAGCCGACGGGTTCGGCGAGAAAGAGCGCGGCACCCAAGGTCACGACCAGCGGTGTGGCCTGCAGAATCGCGGAGGCGCTGGAGAGCGGCGTCAGCACGATGGCCGAGATGAAGAACAACGTGCCGATCATTTCGCCCACCGCGCGCAGGAGTATCGGCAACGACAGCATGTCGCGCGAAAACAATGCCCGGCCTTGCAGCACCACGACGATGCCAAAGACCAGACCCCCGCCCGCACCCAGCATCACAAGGATCTGACCGACCCCGATGGTTCCGGCCAGCAGCTTGATGAACATGTCCTCCAGCGCAAAGCCCAGCATGGCCAGCACCATCAGGCTGGCGCCGCGAATGTTGTCCATGTGCTGTCCCTGTTCCGCTGTGTGCCGCCGGGATGATGGGTTTCGGGGGCAATGACAAGGGGCGGCGGTGTCAGGGTTTCTTGACCGGCACGCCGTAAAGCTCCAGCCGGTGACCGCGCAATTCGTAGCCCAGCTTGGCCGCGATGCGTTCCTGCAGTTCCTCGATGTCGGCATCGACAAATTCGATCACTTCGCCCGAGTTCATGTCGATCAGATGATCGTGGTGGTCGCGTTCCGCGTCCTCGTAGCGCGCGCGGCCGTCGCCGAACTCCAGCTTGTCGAGAATGCCCGCTTCCTCGAACAGCTTGACCGTGCGGTACACGGTGGCGATGGAAATGGCCTCGTCGCGGGCAGAGGCGCGGGCGTAAAGCTCTTCCACGTCGGGATGATCTTCCGCATCCTCGATGACCTGCGCGATGATGCGGCGCTGGCCGGTCATGCGCATCCCCATTTCCTCGCAGCGTCTGATGATGGATCTGTTCACGCCGCTGCCCCCCGGTTCGCAGTACAGGGCGGATGTAGCGATATTTGCCACGGCGTGCCACAGCTTTTCCCGCAAACGGTTGACTTCTGCATCCGCGTGCCCCATCTGAGGGTCAAGCGATGCCTTCTGCCGCGTGAGCAGTGCCAGACCCCGAATGTGCGGTCCGGCTTACAAGGCCCGCCGATGTTCCCAAAATCACGCGTGGGGCGCAGCGCGACGGACAGGCACCGGGCATTTGGCCCCTGCCTGCGATCCGATTTCGCGTGACCCTGACGGCGCGTTCGCGTGCCGATGCGACGGCGTGTGGGACATCCGCACGCGGAAAGAAGATATATGAGCGATTTTGATATGATGGGCCTGCCGGCCAAACTGGTGGCACGCCTGCATGAGATGGGTCTGAAAGACCCGACACCGATCCAGAAACAGGCCATTCCCCATGCGCTGAACGGGCGCGACGTGATGGGTCTGGCCCAGACCGGCACCGGCAAGACGGCGGCCTTTGGCGTGCCCTTGGTGGCACAGATGCTGGAAGACCCCCAGCGGCCCGCGCCAAAGCATGTGCGCGCACTGGTGCTGGCCCCGACGCGGGAACTGGCACAACAGATCATGCAGAACCTCAAGGGCTTCTGCGAAGGCACGCCGCTCAAGGCGCAGATGGTTGTGGGCGGTCAGTCGATCAACCCGCAGATCAGCCGCCTGTCCAAGGGGGTCGATATGCTGGTGGCGACACCGGGCCGGTTGCTTGACCTGTTGGACCGCAAGGCGGTGCGGCTGGATGCGACGACTTTCCTGGTGCTGGACGAAGCGGACCAGATGCTCGACATGGGTTTTATCCACGATCTGCGCAAAATCTCGTCGTTGATCCCCAAGAAGCGCCAGACCATGCTGTTTTCGGCCACCATGCCCAAGCTGATGAGCGAGATCGCGAACAGCTATCTGACCAGCCCGATCCGCATCGAAGTCTCGCCTCCGGGCAAGGCGGCGGACAAGGTGACCCAGGAGGTGCATTTCATCGCGAAAGCCGAAAAGACAGCCCTCCTGATCGAGCTTCTGGCCAAGCACAAGGGCGAGCGGGCGTTGGTGTTCGGTCGCACGAAACATGGCTCCGAAAAGCTGATGAAGACGCTGGTGAAGGCCGGTTTCGACGCAGCGTCGATCCACGGCAACAAGTCACAGGGTCAGCGGGACCGGGCGATTGCCGGGTTCAAATCCGGCGATGTGACAGTTCTGGTGGCCACCGACGTGGCGGCGCGGGGGCTGGATATTCCGGATGTGAAACACGTCTACAACTATGATCTGCCGAACGTGCCCGACAACTATGTCCACCGTATCGGCCGGACCGCGCGGGCAGGCAAGGATGGTGCGGCGATCGCCTTCTGCGCACCGGACGAGATGGGTGAACTGATCGCCATCCAGAAGGTCATGAAGATCCGCATACCCGTGGCCTCCGGCCGTCCCTGGGAAGGGGCCGAGATCGAAGACAAGCCCAAGCAGCAGCGCGGCCGTGGCCGTGGTGGCAAGCCCGGTGGCGGCGCTGGTCGTGCGCAGGGTGGCGGCGGCGGGCAGGCGGCCGGCAAGCCCGGTGGCGCGCGCAAGCGACGTCGCGGGGGTGGCGGCGGTGGCGGCGGCAAGCCCGGTGGGCAGCAAGCGGCCTGAACCTGATCTTTCCGATGTCTGAACAAGAAACGCCCCGAAGGTTCTTCGGGGCGTTTTGCGTTCAGGCCGTTGTCGCGCTCAGGTGTAAAGCGACGGCACGCCCATCTGCGCGTGAATGTCGTTCACCTCGTCCGGCTTCATCCCGTAGGCCTGTGCCAGCTTGTGCAGATACTGGGCCTCTTGCTGGGTATCGAGGTCGATGCCCAGCAGGGACATCGCGTAGACCTGGCTGCCCATGCCCTCCGGCGTCTCGCGCACCAGTGCATCCACGTCCACGGGTGCCTGCATCTGCGCTTGCACGAAAGCTGCCTCGTCCGCGTCGACGTCGCCCAGATGTTGCAGCAGCTTTTCCTTTTCCGCGTCGTCGAAGGTGCCGTCCGATTTGGCCGCCTGAATCATCGCCGCCAGCATGAGGCCCGCAATGGCTTCCTGATCCTGCGACGGCTCGATCTCGGGCTCGGGGGTCGAATTGAATTGTGAATTCAGCACCGCGCCGAAATCGTGGTTGTTGGTCGCGGGGCGCTTGTTGACCGAAGAACCTGCGCTCCCCAGCAGGCCACCGGCACCGGCGGCACCCGCAAGGCCGCCCAGAAGGCCGCCCAGACCGCCGCCGGATGAGCCGCTGCCGGACCCGCCCAGCTGGTTCAGCAAACCGCCCAGACCGCCCGACGTGCCGCCACCGCCCAGCAGACCGCCCAACATGCCTTCCAGTCCGCCGCTGGAGGGTGCTGACCGTCCGCTGGTGGCACCGCCCGTCAGTCCGCCCAGCAACCCGCCCAAGCCGCCGCCCGCGCCGCTGCCGGAGCCACTGCCCGACTTGCGCATCATGGCGCTTGCGCCTTTGGCAACGGCGACACCGACGGCCACTTTGGCCAGTGTTTTCATCAAACTCATGTTTCATCCCTTTCAAGTGAATCGCTGATGCCACTGTGACATGTTTGGGTCCGAGCACGAGGGGAATTTCCCCGGTCCCGTTTCATGAGCGGGTAAATTCGCATTGACAGTGCCGCGGCGCTGCGCGTTTGTGGATCGGTGGAACGCAAGGATCATATCGACCTTTTCGGCGCGGTTGCGCTGGTTGCCTTTGCGCTGCATCTCGCGTTCAATCAGGTGGTGATCAAGGTTGCATCGGGCGGGTTCGGCCCGGTGTTTCAGGCGGGTCTGCGCTCTGCCGGGGCGGTGGTCGTGCTGTTGATCTGGATGCGCCTGCGCGGCGTGAGCTTTGAAGTGCCGCGCCGGGCCTGGTTCGGCGGGATCGTCGCGGGGTTGTTCTTCAGCCTTGAGTTCATTTGTCTTTTCATCGCGCTCGACATCACCACGGTCAGCCGGGCCTCGGTCATCTTCTACACGATGCCGGTCTGGCTGTCGCTGATTGCGCATGTGTTTTTTCCCGGCGAACGGCTGACCCGGCGCAAGGTCATCGGACTGGTGCTGGCGGTCAGTGGCGTGGCGATCGCCCTGGCGGACCGCAACAGCGGGCAGGCAAGCTGGACCGGGGACATCCTTGCGCTGACATCCGCCTTCTGCTGGGCGGGGATCGTGGTCTGCGTGCGGCTGACACCCCTGTCCGAAGTGCCGCCTGCGCAGCAACTGATGTTTCAGGTGCTGGTCTCTGCGCCGATCTTGCTGGTGCTGGCCCCATTCATGGGGCCGCTCATCCGCGATCTGCAACCCATCCACATCGCAGCGCTGCTGTTTCAGATCGTGGCCATTGCAAGCCTCGGGTTTCTGGTCTGGTTCTGGCTGATGACGATCTATCCGTCGTCTTCGGTCGCGTCTTTCAGTTTCCTGTCGCCGGTGTTTTCGGTCTTCATGGGCTGGATCCTGCTGTCCGAAAACGTGGCCCCGTCGGTGTGGGGGGCGCTGGTTCTGGTGGCCAGCGGCATTTACCTGATCAACCGAAAACCCCGGGTGGCGGTGGTCGCCTGACCGCTCATGTGCCGCAGAAGGTTGCCGGAACAATCTCCTGATCGGTGGGCGGGCGCGCAAGTTCCGGGTCGGTCTGCGTGAACGGCGTGGCCAGTGCGGTGTTCAGACGTTCGAAGGGTGCCATATCGCCCGCGACGGCCGCGTCGATCATCTGTTCGATCCGGTGGTTGCGCGGGATGATTGCAGGGTTTGCAGTTTGCATCAGAGCCTTTGGATCTGATTCGGAGTGCAGGCGGGATTTCCAGTTTTCTTCCCAAGCGTCAAAGGCATCGCGGTTTGCAAACTGATCGCGCGCAGTCTCTTTGCAAAGGGCGCGGAAGGTGTTTGCAAAATCGGCACCGTCAGTTTGCATCATGCCCAGAAGCGCTTCGATCAAGGGCGTATCCGCCTTTGAGGGGGACGCGATGCCGATCTTGGCGGCGAAGCGTTTCAGCCAACCGTCCTCCAGCAGCTGTGGCATGGCATGGACAATCTCGGTCGCTTCCTCGACGGCGGCGTCCCGGTCTTCCATCTGCTGGATCAGGCTGGTGGCAAGCTGCGCCATGTTCCAGACCGCGATCCCCGGTTGCGCGCCGAAGGCATAGCGGCCCTGGCTGTCGATGGAGCTGAACACGCGGTTCTGGTGAAACGCGTCCATGAAGGCGCAGGGGCCATAGTCGATCGTTTCGCCCGAAATCGAACAATTGTCGGTGTTCATCACGCCGTGGATGAAGCCGACGGCCATCCAGCGGGTCACCAGATCGGCCTGCGCCGCGCAGACCTTGCGCAGCAGGTCCATCGGGCCTTTCGCATCCGGATAGTGCCGCTGGATCGCGTAGTCGGTGAGGGTTTTCAGGTTCTCGACCTCGCCCCGGTGCGCAAAGACCTGAAAGGTGCCGACACGCAGATGGCTTTGCGCCACGCGGGTCAGGATGGCACCGGGCAGCGCACCTTGCTCGCGCCAGATCGGCTCTCCGGTCGCGACAGCGGCCAGCGCCCGCGTGGTCGGGATGCCAAGGGCGTGCATCGCCTCGGACACGACGTATTCGCGCAACACAGGGCCCAACCAGGCGCGGCCATCGCCCATGCGGGAATAGGGGGTCGGACCGGAGCCTTTCAGCTGAATATCGCGACGGATGCCGTCAGTGCCGATCACTTCGCCCAGCAGGATCGCGCGACCATCGCCAAGCTGCGGATTGAAGCTGCCGAACTGGTGTCCGGCGTAAAGCTGGGCGAGGGGGGCGGCCTCCTGGGGTAATTCGTTACCGCCAAACACCCGCGCTGCCGCGCTCAGATCACCGGCGTCTATCCCCAGCAGTCTGGCCAGATCTTCGTTGAAGGCCAAGAGCCGGGGCTCTTTCACCGGGGTGGGTGCGATCCTGGTGTAAAAGCCTTCAGGCAAGGCGGCATAGCTGTTGTCAAAAGGTATCTGCATCGGTCAAAGCCTGCGGGACATGAACATGTAGTTGTCCCGTGCGGTGAACCCGGCACGGGAATAAAGCTTGCGGGCGGCGGCGTTTTCGCGGTCGACTTCCAGATGCACGGCGCGCAGTCCGGCCTGGGACAGCGCCCGCGGCAAGGCTGTCAGCGCCTCGGTCGCGATGCCACGTCCGCGCACGCCGGGGCGGATGTACAATTCGTCGATGATCGCATCCAGCCCGCCAAATTCCACCGACCAGCCGAAGCAGATCACCATGTAGCCGATGGGCGCACGGGCCGGGCCGATCAGATAGACCGCACCGTAGGGGGATCCGTTGACCAGTGGCGACAACCCGTCGCGTCGGCCCTCATCGGTCGACTTGATGCCTTCTTCCGCGTGGAAGGCGGCGCAAAGATCGCAGAGCTTGTCCAGATGGTCCGGCTTGGCAAGGGTCAGGGCGGCGCTCACAACCGGGCCAGCCGTTCGGTGAGAAGGCTGAAAAACCCGTCCGCGTCGATGGTGTTCATGAAGGTCGCGTTGGGCGCGCGGCCCGAGACACGCCACCAGTCGGCGACGGTCATGCCCAGCGTCAGGTCCGATTGCGTCTCGATCTCCACGTTGATGTGGCGGCCGCTGAAAAGGTCGGGATTGATGAGGTAGGCCGTCACGCAGGGGTCATGCAACGGTGCGCCTTCGGAGCCGTATTTCTCCTTGTCGAAACGCTCGAAAAAGTCGGTCATTTGCGCCACGGCGATGCCCACGGGCGTACCGATGTCGCGGAAAGCATCGTTGCGGGCCTTGGTCACCAGCGCCTTGTGGGTCACATCCAGCGGCATGACCACAATCGGCGCGCCGGATTTGAACACAATATCAGCGGCTTGGGGATCGACGTAAATGTTGAACTCCGCCGCAGGGGTGATGTTGCCACCCTCGAAGTACCCGCCGCCCATCAGCACGATCCTGGCCACGCGCGATACGATGTCGGGGGCTTTTTCAAAGGCGGTTGCGATGTTTGTCAGCGGGCCGAGCGGGCAAAGCGTCACGGTGCCGGGCGCGTATGTGCGCAACTGCTCGATGATGAAATCGACGGCGTGGCCCTGTTGCAGCGGCATAACGGGGTCAGGCAGGTCGGGGCCGTCCAGTCCGGTCTTGCCGTGCACATGCTCTGCGGTGACCAGATCGCGGCCCAGCGGACGGTCACATCCGGCATAGACCTTAACATCCGTTTTGCCAGCCAACTCACAGACAATACGCGCATTTTTCGATGTGAGGTCCAGCGGCACGTTGCCCGCGACACAGGTGATGCCCAGCACCTCGATGTCTTCGGGGCTGGCCAGAGCGAGAAGGATGGCAACCGCGTCGTCCTGACCGGGATCCGTGTCGATGATGATCTTCTTGGGCTGCATGGGCGTTCCTCTTTGCCGATCAGATAGGCGATATGGGGGCTGAACAAAAGGGGGCCTTCAGGCTGTGTCGGCAGCGGCGCGCTCATCCGCCTTGATCGCATCCCAGAGCGCGTCCATCTCGGCCAGATCGCTGTCCTGAGGCGTTTTGCCCCTCTCGGCCAGACGGGCTTCGACGCCGGCAAAGCGGCGGATGAACTTTGCATTGGCGCGGCGCAGGGCCGCTTCGGGATCAAGGCCGAGGTGGCGTCCCAGATTTGCCATGACGAACATCAGATCGCCGAATTCCTCCTCGACTTCGGTCTGGGTCAGGGTGTCGCGGGCCTCCACCAGTTCGGCGGCCTCTTCGGTGATCTTGGCGATCACATCGCCTGTATCGGGCCAGTCGAACCCGACGCGGGCGGCGCGTTTTTGCAACTTGCAGGCCCGCAGGAGCGCGGGCAGGCCGACGGCCACGCCATCAAGCGTGCCTTGCTGCGCCTTGCCTGCACGCTCCTGCGCCTTGATCGCTTCCCAGTCGGCGGTCTGCTGTTCGGCGGATTTATCCCGGCTCTCGGTCCCGAAGACATGGGGGTGCCGCGCGACCATCTTGTCCGAGATGTTGCGCACCACGGATTGAAAACTGAACATCCCGGCTTCTTCGCCCATCGCGGTGTGGTAGACCGTCTGCAACAGCAGATCGCCCAGTTCGCCTTCCAGTTCGGGCCAGTCGCGCCGCTCGATCGCGTCGGCGACTTCGTAAGCCTCTTCAATGGTATAGGGGGCGATGCTGTCGAAATCCTGCTCGATATCCCAGGGGCAACCTGTATCGGGGTCGCGCAGGCGGCGCATGATTTCGAGCAGGCGTTCGATGCCTGCGTTTTGGTCGTGGATCAGCGTGTCAGCCATTGCAGCCCGGTCCTGTCTGGTGTCAGATGCACCCTGATTTAGCCCGCAACAGGAGTCCACCCCATGCCCGTCGTCAACCGCATTGCCGATTTCAGCGCCGACATGACCGCGTGGCGGCAGCATCTGCATACGATCCCGGAACTGGGGCTGGAATGTCATCAGACAGCGGCCTTTGTGGCGAGCGCGTCTGCGCGAATTCGGTGTGGATGAATTGCACGAGGGCATCGCCAAGACGGGCATCGTGGCGATCATCAACGGACAGGGTGACGGGCCGACGATTGGTCTGCGCGCGGACATGGACGCCTTGCCCATCACCGAGGAAACGGGTGTGCCTTACGCCAGCACCCATCCGGGCAAGATGCACGCCTGCGGGCATGACGGGCATACGGCGATGCTGCTGGGGGCGGCGAAATATCTGGCCGAGACGCGAAATTTCAGGGGCCGGGTGGCGCTGCTGTTTCAACCGGCAGAGGAATTTGGCGGTGGCGGCGAGGTGATGGTGCAGGAGGGCGTGATGGACCGGTTCGACATCGCGCAGGTCTATGCGATCCACAATGCGCCCGGCCTTGATTTCGGGCGGTTTCACACCACGGCGGGGCCGATCATGGCGGCGGCGGATACGTTCACCATCAACCTGACGGGCAAGGGCGGCCATGGGGCGCGGCCGCATGATTGCATTGATCCGGTGGTGGCGGCCTGTGCGCTTGTGCAGTCCCTGCAGACGATTGTCAGCCGCAACACCGACCCCATGGCCCAACTGGTCGTTTCCACCACCCAGATCCACACCGGAACCACGGACAACGTGATCCCCGAAGAGGTCTATATCAACGGCACCGTGCGCACCTTCGACAAGGAGGTGCAGGCGATGGTCGTGCGCCGGATGCAGGCCATCGTGGACGGACATGCGACGAGCTATGACCTGAAGGCGGAGCTCAAGTTCGAGTATGGCTATCCGCCCACGGTGAACGACGCCGCCAAGACGGATTTCGCCGCAGAGGTCGCAGGCGAAGTTGCAGGCGAGGCGGGGGTGGAAACGGCGTTTGCGCCCGTCATGGGGGCAGAGGATTTTTCCTACATGCTGGAAGCACGGCCCGGCGCCTACCTGATGCTGGGTCAGGGCGAGGGGGCGGGCGTGCATCATCCGCTTTACAATTTCAACGACGAGGTTGCACCGATTGGCGCGTCCTTCTTTGCGCGGCTGGTCGAGCGGGCGCAGCCTTTGGCGGGAGTGTGATCCATGGCGCTTGAGGATGCAGCGAAACAGGTCGATCAGGCGTTCACGCGGGACGATCTGAAAGGGGCGAGTTTCGAGAACGCCTTTGGCGGGGCCACATCATTCCTGCGTCGGAAGTACACCAAGGATCTGACCGGGGTGGACATCGCCGTGACCGGGGTGCCTTTCGATCAGGCGGTGACGAACCGCACCGGCACCCGTCTGGGGCCGCGCGCGATCCGCGAGGCGAGCAGTCTGCAGCCCTATGATCCGCCCTATGGCTGGGATTTCGACGTGCTGAGCGAGTTCGCCATCGCTGACTATGGCGATCTGGCGTTTGATTATGGGCATGTGTCGCAGTTTCCGGCAGCGCTGACGGCGCATATCAAGGGCATTCTGGATGCGGGAGCGGCGTCGGTGGTGTTGGGCGGAGATCACTACATCAGTTTTCCGATCCTCAAGGCATATGCGGAAAAATACGGCCCCATCAGCCTGTTACAGTTCGATGCGCATTCGGATACCTGGCCCGATGACGACATGGACCGGATCGACCACGGCACGATGTTCTACAAGGCGGTGAAATCCGGCATCGTCGATCCTGCGACCTCTGTCCAGGTGGGGATCCGCACGACCAATCCCGACACGCTGGGGGTGACCACCATCGACGCGCGGGAGGTGCATGAGAAAGGACCACTGGCCGCGGTGGCCAGGATCAAGGAGGTGCTGGGCGACCGGCCCTGCTATCTCACCTGGGATATCGACGCGCTCGATCCGGCCTTTGCGCCCGGCACCGGCACGCCGGTCTGGGGCGGTCTGACGTCCGCGCAGGCGGCGATCATGCTGCGCGAACTGGCGGGGATCAATATCGTCGGCGGTGACGTGGTCGAGGTGTCTCCGCCTTTCGATACCACCGGGGCCACAGCGATTGCCGGCGCGCATGTGGCGACCGAGATCCTGTGCCTGCTGGGCCACCGGATGAGAACCACATGAGCCCCAAGAACCAACCGATCAGCGGCAATGATCTGGCGCGGTTTTCCGGGCCGAACACCTTCATGCGCCTGCCTGCGGTCAATGACCTCAAGGGGCTGGATGTGGCGGTGCTGGGCATTCCGCTGGACATCGGGACAAGCTGGCGGTCGGGCACGCGGTTCGGGCCAAAGCAGGTGCGGGCGGAATTGGCGATGCTGCGGCCCTACAACCTTGGGACGGGGGCGGCCCCCTTTGACAGTTTGCAGGTGGCCGACATCGGCGATCTGGCGATCAACACCTTTTCGCTGAGCGACAGTCTGCGCATCATTGCAGAGAGTTACGACGCGATCCTCATGTCGGATGCGATGCCGCTGGCGATCGGGGGCGACCATTCGATCACCCTGCCGATCCTGCGGGCGATGGCCAAACGGCACGGGCCGGTGGCGCTGATCCATGTGGATGCCCATGCGGATGTGAACGACGAGATGTTCGGCGAACGGGAGTGTCATGGCACGGTCTTCCGCCGCGCCTATGAGGAAGAGTTGATCCAACCGGCCAAGACCTATCAGATCGGGCTGCGCGGCACCGGATATTCGGCCGAGGATTTCACGGAAGCGGCAGGCTGGGGCTTTCAGCAGTTTCCGGCGCAGGAACTCTGGGGCCGCAGCCTTGCCACGCTGGGTGCGGAAATCCGGCGCGACATCGGGGATGTGCCGGTCTATGTCACCTATGACATCGACAGCCTCGATCCGGCCTATGCGCCCGGCACCGGCACGCCCGAGATCGGCGGGCTGACCACGCCGCAGGCGCTGGAATTGATCCGTGCCTTCAAGGGTCTGAACATCGTCGGCGGTGATCTTGTCGAGGTTTCACCGCCCTATGACACGACCGGCAATACTGCGCTGACGGGGGCCAATATCCTTTACGAGATGTTGTGTGTCCTGCCCGGTGTGGCGTACCGCTAGGGCGAAATCGCTCTAGGGAAGGACCAGGGGAGAATGCTTCGGATGTTGATCTGGCTGATCGTGATCGTGATTTTGGCGGGCATGGCGTATGTGCGGCTTGCACCGAGCGATCCTGCGCAGTGGCACATGCGGGCGGAACCGGCCGGAACGGGCACACAGACGCGGTCCAACGGGTACATCTGGCGCAAGATCATCGACGGCGAGGACGACGGCAGGGCGATGTTGCAGGCCCTGGCCGATGCGGCAGAGGCCACGCCGCGCACGGCGCTGCTGGCAGGATCGGTGCAGGGCGAAAAACTTACCTATGTCACCCGGTCCGCGTTCTTCGGCTTTCCCGACTACACAACGATGGGGATCTACGCGACGGCGCAAGGCGAGCGCTATGTCGAGGTTTACGGGCGCGCGCGATTCGGCACGTCAGATCTTGGGGTAAACACCAAGCGGATCAGAGGATGGCTTGCTGCCGCCCAGATCTGAGGACAGGCAGCCTTTTTGCACTTCGCGCCACATCGGCACGTTCAGCGACATCTGGCATTGCGCCATGAACATCCGTCCGTCGACCTGCAGGCAAATCGTCTCGCCCAGTTCCACCCGGTTGTGATTGCGGTCGGTGCAATAGCAATCGACCGTCTTGCCGCCCGGATAGGTCTGATCGGCGGCGGCGGGCAGGGCCATGAGGCTGGCAAGAAGGGCAAGGTATCTCATGGCGTCATCATAGCATGACGCGGGCCTTGACCAAAGTGTTTCTATCGGCGACAGGGTTGCCCATGATACCCATGGACCGTCTTGAGCAGATTTCACAGCGATTTCAGTTTCTGGAAGCGTCCATGTCGGCTGGTTCGGACGGGGCGGATTTTGCCGCGCTGGCCAAGGAATACGCCGATCTGAAACCCGTGGTGGATCAGATCGACCAGTACCGGCAATTGCTGGGCGATCTGGCGGATGCAAAGGCGATGATGTCCGATCCCGAGATGGCCGAACTGGCCCGCGAGGAACTGCCCGCGCTCAAGGCGCGGTTGCCGGGGATCGAGGCGGCCTTGCAGGTCGCGCTGCTGCCCCGCGATGCGGCGGACGCCAAACCCGCGATGTTGGAGATCCGCCCCGGCACCGGCGGGGACGAGGCGGCGCTCTTTGCCGCTGATCTGTTGCGCATGTACCAGCGCTATGCCGAGGCGCGGGGCTGGGGTTTCGATCTGATCGAAGAGCAGATGACCGAGCTTGGCGGCGTCAAGGAAGTGGTCGCACATATCACCGGGCAGAACGTCTTTGCCCGGCTCAAGTTCGAGAGCGGCGTGCACCGGGTGCAGCGGGTGCCGAGCACGGAATCGGGCGGGCGCATCCATACCTCCGCCGCCACGGTTGCGGTGCTGCCCGAGGCGGAGGATGTGGATATCGAGATCAACGCCAACGATCTGCGCATCGACACGATGCGGTCGTCGGGTGCGGGCGGCCAGCACGTCAACACCACCGATTCCGCCGTGCGGATCACCCATATTCCGACGGGCATCGTGGTCACGAGTTCCGAGAAATCCCAGCACCGCAACCGCGACAAGGCGATGCAGGTGCTCAAGGCCCGTCTTTATGACATGGAGCGGAGCCGTGTGGACAGCGAACGGTCCGCCGACCGCGCGGCGCAGGTCGGGTCGGGCGACCGGTCAGAGCGCATCCGCACCTACAACTTCCCGCAGGGCCGTATGACGGATCACCGCATCAACCTGACGCTCTACCGGCTGGACGCCGTGATGCAGGGCGATCTGGATGAAATCATCGACGCGCTGACCACGGATGCGCAGGCACGTCAGATGGCGGCGATGAACCTGTGAGTACCGCAGCGCAAGCCATGGCTGCCGCAGCCTCGCGCCTGCGGGCGGCGGGTGTGCCGGACCCCGCGCGCGATGCGCGGTTGTTGCTGGCCCATGCGGCGTCGGTCGATGCGGCGCGGGTGACCCTGATCGCACCCGAAGAAATCGCGCCCGAGATCGCCGAGCGGTTCGAGCATCTGGTGGCGTTGCGCGCGGTGCGCGTGCCGGTGTCGCATCTGGTGGGCAGCAGGGCTTTCTATGGGCGCGACTTCAAGATCAGCCGCGAGGTGCTGGACCCGCGGCCGGAGACGGAGACACTGATTGATCTGGCGCTGTCGCAGCCGTTCGAGCGTGTGCTGGACCTTGGGGTCGGGTCCGGTTGCATCCTTGTCACGCTGCTGGCCGAGCGTGGCGATGCCAGCGGTGTGGGCGTGGATCTGTCCGAAGGCGCCTGTCTGCAGGCCAGCGCCAATGCCGTGCTGCAGGGTGTCGCCGAGCGGGCGGAGATCTATCAGTCAGACTGGTTTCAGCGGGTCGAGGGCCGCTTTGATCTGATCGTGGCGAACCCTCCCTATCTGGCAGCGACCGAAATGGCCGATGTCGCACCCGAGTTGCGCGATCACGAACCGCAGATGGCGCTGACGGACGGGCTGGACGGGCTGTCGGCGTACCGGATCATCGCTTCGCAGGCGCAGGGATACCTCAGCGCGGAGGGTCGCGTGCTGGTCGAGATCGGCTGGCAGCAGGGCGATGCGGTCCGCGACATTTTCCGCGCGGCAGGCTGGGCCGGAATCGATCTGGCGCAGGACCTTGACGGGCGCGCGCGCGTGGTCTGCGCCGCGCAGCCGGCGTAAATCTGCACTTTCGAATAATTTTTGCGGATTTGCCCTTGCTCAACGCGCTGCAGCATGTTTATTCAAGGATGTTGCAGCGGTGGATGCTTTCGGCGGTCCCGCGCGGCGTTATGCCCAACAATTGATCAACCGATGCTGCCCGCGCTTTGCGCATATCGGTTCCAACACGCGAAACAGCACCAAAGGCTGATATCTCCTCATGAAATCCACCAGATCCCGGTCCCGGTCCAAAAACAATCGCAACCGCAACCAGCAAAGTGGCGGTGCCAATGTCGTGAACCGTGTGTTCGACAGCTCGGGCCCCGAGGGCAAGGTGCGTGGCACGCCCAGTCAGGTGATCGAGAAATACAACCAGCTGGCCCGTGATGCACAGCTCAGCAATGACCGTGTCGCGGCTGAGAACTTTCAGCAACATGCGGAACATTATCTGCGTCTGCTGTCAGAAGCGCAGCGCGAGCAGGACCAGCGCCGCGAAGAGCAGGAGCGCATCAACCGCGAACGCCAGGCAGAGCGGGACCGCGAGCGCACCGACCGTCAGGACCAGAACGGCAATCAGAATGCTGGCCACCAGGGCGGCAACAACGGCGGCAACAACGACGGTGGTCATCAGCGGAACTCCGATCCGTCACAGTCCAACCAGCCTGATGTGATCGTGGACACCTCCGATGCGGAGGAGGACAGCGGTCTTGTCGAGACGCCCGAGAGCAAACCCAAGCCAAAGCGCGCGCCCCGGCGCAAACCCAAGCCGAAGGCGGATGCGGAGGGTGGGGACGCATCCGACAACAGCGGTGGCGACCAGCCCGAAGCGGCAGAGTAGACAAAAGGCCCCGTTCTGCGGGGCCTTTTTTGTAAGTGGTCTATTCCACGGGCGGTGGGGCCAGCGATCCTTCGGTGCGCTGCACATAGCGGATGCGGCCCGTTTCCCTCAGCACCTGCTTGCGCGGCAGCCAGTGGTAGCGCGGATCCTGTGGGACTTTCGACCAGAAAAGATTTCCCCCGTTGCGCCAGGGGTCGACGACCACGCCAGCCTCCATCGGGGCACCCTTGGGCGTGATCACCGTGGTGCTGTGTTCAATGAAAAACCGCCGGTCGGAATTGGCGATGGCGCGGGCGGTTTGCAGCGTGGTGAACCCTTCCTGATCCAGCAGCGCCTGGATGTCCTCTGCCCAGTGATAACACAGCCCGCGCGGGCGGGTGCCTGCGTTGACCTTGGCATTATGCACCAGCGGCGGATCGGTGATGCCGTAAGCGCGGGCGAGAGCGAAGCTGCCGGCATAGGCGACCTGCGCCGCGCGGGCGGCCTCGGCCGGATCGACCTGCGGCGACAGGCTGCGGATTTCGGCGGCAAGGGCGGCGACATCCGCGGCGCTGCCGGGGGGCGGCGGTGGCATGGCGCATCCGGTCAGCGCCAGCAGCGCGCAGAAGATCAAGGCGAGCGTTCTCATGCCTTCGCGACCTCGCGGGCCAGAGCGCAGAAGGCTTCGAGCGGTACCTGTTCGGCACGGTCGGTGGGTGTGATCCCGGCGGCCCGCAGACGGTCCTCGATGTCGGGCGCGACGCCTTTCAGGGATGCGCGCAGCATCTTGCGGCGCTGGTTGAAGCCTGCGGCGACCACCCGGTTCAGCACGGCAGGATCGGCGGGAAAGCGTGGCGCGGGCAGGGCTGTCAGATGCACCACGGCAGAGGACACTTTTGGCGGCGGCGTGAAGGCCTCGGGCGGCAGGTTCAACACGATCCGCGCATCGGCCCGCCATTGTGCCAGAAGGGCAAGACGTCCGTAGGCCTTGGAGCCCGGCTGCGCCACGATCCGTTCGGCGACTTCACGCTGGAACATCAGGGTGAGGCTTTGCCAGAAGGGCGGCCAGTCGCGGGGCGTGAGCCAGCGCACCAGCAATTCCGTGCCGACATTATAGGGCAGGTTCGCGGCCACGCGGATGGGCGGGGTCAGATGCGCCAAGGGGTCGATGTCAAGCGCGTCGCCTTCGATCACGGTCAGGCGATTTGGATAGGCATCCGCAATCTCGGCCAATGCGGGCAGACAGCGGGCGTCTTTCTCGATCGCCAGAACATGCCGCGCGCCTTCTGCAAGCAGGCCACGGGTCAGACCACCGGGGCCGGGACCGATTTCCAGCACGTCACAACCGCTCAGGTCTCCGGCCTGACGGGCAATCTTGGCGGTCAGGTTCAGGTCGAGCAGAAAATTCTGGCCCAGCGATTTGCGGGCGGACAGCCCGTGGGTGGCGATCACGTCGCGCAGGGGCGGCAGGGTGTCGATGGCGCTCATCCGGCGGTGGCCATCCGGTGGGCCATGCGGATGGCGCAGATCATGCTGGTGGGGTTGGCGATGCCGCGTCCGGCGATGTCGAAGGCGGTGCCGTGATCGGGCGAGGTGCGGATGAAAGGCAGGCCCAGCGTGACGTTCACGCCCTGATCGAAATCCAGCGTCTTGATCGGGATCAGCGCCTGATCATGGTACATCGCAATCGCCGCGTCATAGCGGGTGCGGGCGGCGGCATGAAACATCGTGTCGGCGGGCAGCGGACCGGCCAGATCAAAGCCCTCGTCGCGCATCCTGTCGATCAGCGGTGTCATCCAGGCCATTTCCTGCGTGCCCATGGTGCCGCCTTCGCCCGCGTGGGGGTTCAAACCGGCAATGGCGAGCCGGGGGGAGGCAATGCCGAAAAGGTCGCGCAGGCCCGCGTGCGTAATCTCGATCACCCGGCGCAGGCTGTCGGGGGTCAGGTGCAGCGGCACCTGATCGAGCGCGATGTGGATCGTCGCGGGCACCACGCGTAACTGATCCGAGGCGAGCATCATCACCACGTCATCGACACCGCCCAGGGCCGCCAGATATTCCGTATGGCCGGGGTAGGCGAAATTTGCGCCGTCTTTCAGGGCTTTCTTGTGAATGGGCGCCGTGCAGAGCGCCGATGCGGCCCCGTCGCGCACAAGCGTCACACCAAGGGCGATCATGTCGATCACATGGGCGGCATGGGCCGGATCGGGCTGGCCTGCGACAGCGGGCGGGCCGAAGTCGCGGGCAATCACGGGCAGCAGATCGGGGCTGATGTCTGCGGCCTGTTCGGGCCGGTCGATCACCGCATGTGCCACATCCTGCGGCAGATGACGGGGATCGCCAAGCCAGACCATCGGCACCTCTCCGGCCAGGGCTGCCCAGGCGCGGGCGGCGACCTCCGGTCCGATCCCGGCAGGCTCCCCGCAGGAAATGACCACCGGACGTGCGCCGGGGGTCATTGCCGCGAGATACGCGCGTTGGCCCGGAGTTCCGCCATCAGCACATCGGCAAAACCTTGCAATTTCTGCTGGCGCAGGGCGCTCAGCACGTCTTCGCGGGTCGCGGTTGCATTGGCTTGCGTGACACGCTTGCACAGCATCAGGAACACCAGCGTCTGACCGTTGGCCCGGGTCAGCGCGGTTGAGACCTCGCCGGGGTCGAGCTTGGCCAGTTCGATGGCGATGTCCTGCGGAATCTCGCCGGGGCTTTGCGTCTTGCGGTCCAGCACCTCTTCGGGCTGGCCCTGGGCCACGCCGTAAAGATCATCACAGACATCGACCTGCGCCCTGAGACGCGCGGCCTGCGCCAAGGCGTCTTCGCTGCGGCCACCGGGCAGGTAATAGGCGGCATATTCGATCTCTGAATAGGACTGTGCGGGGCTCCCCGTCTCTTCGATGCCCCGCAACTGGAACAGCGCCACGGCATTCGGGATCGGCAGGGGGGCAGTCACATCGCCGGGTCCAAGCGCCAGCAGGATGGGGTGCAGGGCAGGCGGCAGGTTTTCAAGCGGAGTCCAGGGCATCCGGCCGCCGCGACCGCGCGAGGCTGTGGCGGAATACTGGGACGCATAGCGCGAAAATTCCGCTTCGGTCTGGGACTGGGCGATCTGGGCGGCCAGCGCGTTCACCCGTGCGGCGTTCTGGGGCGGTGCGGGGATGATGATTTCGGACAAAAGCACACGGATCCCGGTCCCGTCCGAGCGGGTATTGCCAAGCGCGCGGTTGATTTCGTCCTCCGAGATGTTCACCCGGTTGAGATACCGCGCCCGGATCAGCTGCCGCCAGCTGAGCGAATTGGCGACAAAATCGTTCAGTGTTTCCGCAGCGATCCCCGATTGCGCAAGTGCCGCGATGAATTCGTCGCGGCTGAGGTTCGCGCGGGCGGCGAATTCATCCACACCTTCGGCCAGACCGGCGGGCGTCAGGACGATACCGGCGTCGGCCACCGCCTGGGACCGCAGGCGGTCGTCGATCAGGGTTTGCAGGGCGCTTTCGCGGTCGGACCCCGGCGCATTCAGCACCTGAAGGAACCGCTGGCGTTGCTGCACCTCGAATTCGGTGACGACAGCGTTGTTTATCCGTGCGGCGGGCGCAAACAGGTTCTGCGCATATGTGGCGGTGCCGCCAAGGGCGATCAGACCGGCCAGCGCGATACTGCGGATCTGTGTGTAAAACGTCATCTGGATCACCTTTTGCAAGAGCGGATGAATTGTTGGTCGCCCGACGAGGCGGCAAAGCCCCTGAGGCCGATGTTAAACCCGATATTGGTCGTAGGCTCAACCGCCGTCGAGGAAGAATAGCTGCGGGCAACGCGCATATCGACGTCGACGCATTCATTGGTGTACATCACGCCCACACCCGCCGTTGCAGAGCGGTCGTCGGCCAGGTTGAAACGCCAGTCGGCGTTGAGCCGCCAATGGGTGTTGATCTGGTAATTGCCCGCCAGCAGGATTTCCGAAACCGCCGCATCGCGTTCTTCGGCCGCGTCAGCATCGAGCCAGACGTAGGAGCCGCCGATGCCGCCTCTGGCGAAGCCCCAGTTGCCGCGCAGCTCGGCTTTGGCCAGTTCGAACTGCTTGTCGAACAGCGTGCGCCCGCTCAGCGTCAGGCCGGTGTCCGTCTTGATCTGCCCTGCCACAAGGTAGCTGGAGGATTTGCCGATCAGCCCTGAAGACGCCGAAAAGTCCGGATCGGCCTCGTTGCGGAAAATCTGCCCGAAGGTCAGATGCGTGTCGAAACCGTTGGGGTTCTGGCGCGCCCAGTTCAGGCCGATTGCCGCAATCACGCCGCGCTCGCGCCGGTCGGGTCTTGGAAAGCGTGACAGCGCCAGCAGGTTGCCCTCGTCGAACTCCACCCGCGTGCTTTCGTCGTTCGGGATATCCAGCCGGTTGCCCCGGACCCAACCCAGTTGCGCGACCGGTTCAAGCAGTTGCGTCACCCCGTCCTTGCCCCGGCGCAGCAGGGGGTAGCGCAGGGCGACCGCGGCCTGAGGGGCCACATCGGCGTGGTTCTGGTCAAAGCTGGCGTCCTGGGTGATGTCGAAGACGTTCACGGTGACCCCGGCCTGCACATCCGCGACCAACCCGTTGCCGTAGGTGAAGCGGCGCAACCATTCCGCCGTCCCGTTCAGCCGTGCCACATCGCGGCCATCGGTCACCAGATCGGCATCCGGCCCATCGAAATCGAGGTCCGAGGTGCGCCGGTGGGTATGTGCCTCAAGCCGCAGCCGCAACTCTCCACCAAGAGCTTCGGGAAAGAAACGGCGTTCGTATTCGCCGTCCAGAACCACGGTGGGCAGATTGTCGTTGATGTCATCGGCGCGCAGGCTCTCGAAGTTGTAGAATGTCCCTCTGACGAACTGGTCCCGCCGTGCGCGGCTGACGCTGATGTTGCTTTCGAGCCGGTCCTGATCGGAATAGCCGTATTCGGTGATATAGCCACGGTCGGTCGTCGTCTGGATGGCAAAACTCAGCCGGTAGTCCCGTTCCAGATCGAAGTTGCCGCGCGCAAACAGATAGCCCCGGGTCTTGTCGGGCCGCTGATCATCGCGGGTGACGGCTGCGTTGACGTCGATGCGCCCGCGCCGGTAGGCCTGCCGGTAGCGCAGTTCGAGCGTGCGGGTGACGGCGGAGAGATAAGGCGTGACGGTCAGGTCGCGGTGATCGCCCAGCTTGATGAAGTAGGGGATCTTCAGGCCGGTGCCCAGTTGGGACGTGGTGCGGACCTTCGGCACGAGAAATCCGCTGGCCCGCGCGAGGCCCGGACCGGGCAGGCGCAGGCGCGGCAGATAGAAGACGGGAACATCAAGAATGCGGAACTGTGCCTCGTCGAAGTAAAGCTGCTGTTCAAGCCGGTCGTGGATCACCCGCCGGGCACGGATCTGCCACAGTGGTGCGCGGCCATCCTCGCACACCTTGCAGGAGGTGACGGATGCTTTGGACAGTTGATCATACCGTCCTTCCACGCGGTCGACCTGGGCCGCAGCGATCTGCAGTTGCCGGTTCAGGATCAGCCGCGCGCCGGTCAGGATGCCGTTGCGCATGTCGGCGTCCAATTCGCCTGCGTCGGCAAAGATCAGGGTCTGTTCACCCTGCGTCAGCGTGATCGGGCCTTCGATGATCAGGCGGCCATCGTCCTGACGATAGCGCACGGCTGCTGGCCTGCAGGCGGCTGCCGTTCTGAAAGGCCTCGACGTTGCCTTGCGCCACCAGTTCGCGGTCGGGCGTGATGAACACCTCATCGGCGATCAGCATGGCGGCACCGCTGTCGCTGCGCTGCTGGGCCGACAGCAGAGCGGGGAGGACGAAAACGAGAGTGAGGACGAGGAGGAGACGCCGCATCAGCCGTCCTCCACATGCAACAAAAGGCCCACCGCCAGCAGGATCGCGGCCACCGGGGGTGCCCAGGCGGCCAACAGCACGGGGATCTGGCCGTTTTCGCCCAGGATCTGCGCAAAGCTTCGGATGAAATAGAGACCAAATCCCAGCAGAACCGCGCTCAGCACCGCGACACCGGTGCCACCGAACCGGGTGTGACGCATGGTGAAGGCACTGGCCACAAGGACCATCGCCATGAGAAACAGGGGCCGCGCAAATTCGGTCTGCAGCCAGACGGAGTGGCGGCGCGTGCTGAAACCCGCCTGTTCGAGTTGCCTGATGAAGGTCGGCAGGTCATAGATCGACACCGCCGCAGGGCTGCCGATGCTTTCGCGGATACGTTCGACCGTGAGGGTCGATGGAATCTCGAGCGTCTCGAAGGTTTCCGCATTGGCTTCGGCGTTGATGCCGACGCTCAAAGGCCAGGATTTCGCGTTGCGCAGCGACCATGCGCCGTCCTGCAGCGCGGCGCTGTCGGCCTCGATCCGGCGGACGGGGCCGTTCTGATCGTTGTAGGAGATGAATGTCACGTCATAGAGCACGGAGGCATCCGCATTGGACCGCCAGGCGCGGATCACGGTCTGGCCTTCGGCGGTCCCCTGGCGCAGCCAAAGCCCTTCATCGCTGACGGACAAGGCAGAGGCACCGCCCGCCCGGTAGCTTTCGGACAGTTGCAGATAACGGTTGCCGGTGGCGGCGACGATGGGGTTCAGCATGCCGACGGCCATGACACCGATCACCAGCGCCACCATCACCGGCGCAATCAGCGCGCCCATGGCCGAGCGACCGGCGGCGCGGGTCACGACCAGTTCCGATGACCGGGCAAGGGAGATGAAAAGCGTGATCGTCGCGAGGATCACGATCAAGGGCAGGATCAGATTGATGGTCTGAGGTGCGCTCAGCAGGGTCAGGCCCAGGATCTCTTGCCAGCCGACACCCAAGCCCCCGAACCTGCGCGTCTGCTCGACAGCGTCGATCAGCATGATCAGCGCAAAGAGGACACCCGTGATCAGCAGGAACGCCATGGTAAAGCGGCGCGCAAAGTAGATGTGCAGGATCATGCCGCCATCCTCCGCCGCCGCAGCCGGGCGATCCAGCCGGGATGGGCTGCGTGGCCCAGCATCGCCGTGATCAGCAGGGCACCGATCAGCGAGGGCAGGTAGAGCAGCGGCCAGAGGCCTGCATCGCCGCGGACCGTGTCCACAAGCGTGCCACGAAAGCCGTCGATGGCGATCAGGAGCGCAAAGGCGATGGCGATCTCGCGCCAGACACCGAAACGGGAAAACCCCGCCGTCAGCAGCGTGGAGAAGCCGACGAGGGCCGTGATGACGCAGAAGATTGATTGGGCGAAGCGCGAATGCACTTCCTCTGCGATGATGCCACGGTTGACGTCGTCACGGTCGACAAGTGCGCCCCAGCCCGCGATCAGTTGCGGCGTGGTCAGATCGGGGACCGACTTCCGGCTGTCCTCTTCGGCGCTGACGAGGGCGGAGATGTCAAAGGAGAAATCGCGGAATTTGGCGGTGGCCAACCGCTTGTCGGTCCGGTTCAGCCGTTGCGCCAGACCGTCGACCATGATCAGCGTGGTGCCGGTGCCGTTGCGCACCAGATAGGCTTCGGCGGCGGTATAGATCACCCCTTCGGCAGGATTGCGCCGGTCCGAGAGGAACACGTCACGCAACACGCCGTCCGGGTCGATTGCACGGGTGTAGAAGGTGACCTTCTGTGTCGGATGCAGGAAACGCCCTTCGCGCAGCAGCCCCGCAGTGACGTTCTGCGAAATCTCCGTTTCGCGCTGGGTCAGCTGGGATTGCGCCATGGGCACGAGAAAATGGCTCAGCACACTCATCATGCACGCCACGCAGAGCCCGTACACCAGCACGGGCCGCGCCAGTCGCCAGGGGCTTGATCCGGTGGACTGCAGCACCGTCATTTCGGATTCCGATGTCATGCGGTTGGTGACATAGACGGCGCCTGCAAAGGTCGCGATGGGCAGAACGGTGGTGATGAGCCGGGGCAGCCCAAGGGCGGTAAACTCAAGAAAAACAAGGGCGGATTGCCCGTCCCCGATCAGCCGGTCGAACAGGACCACTGCCCGGTTGATCCAGAACAGCGCCACCAGCACCAGCGCGAAAAAGCCGAACAGCAGTAAAAGCTGCGACAGCATATAGCGGTCTAATCTGGCCACTCGCGTTCCTCGAAGATGCCCGTTTGGGCTATTTTGAGCTATGTCTAAAGCATTATCTGGTTCAGGAAAACTGCTAACTGGTCACCGGCGCCAAGCCGCGCTAGGTCTGGTGGGAAATCAGATGCAAAGGCCCAGACCATGACCACTTTGACACCCTTCTCATTCGAAGAGACCGAGATCGAACGCATTGCGGCCCAGGAGGGGCGCGTGGCGGTTTTTGTCGATCCGGATGGGCGGATGGACACCGGGTCACGGCGGGTCAACAAGCTGACCCGTGGGGCGGTGGCGCGGCTGTTGAAGAGCGAAGGTTTCGCGAAATCCAAACCCGGTGACAAACATGTGCTGGCCTATCCTGTGGGAATGGCAGCGCAGGCGGTCGATGTGATCTGTCTGCCGCGCAAGGCCACGGTGGCGGAGGCCCGAAAGGCGGGTGCCGCGCTGGCGAAGGGGCGGGGCCAGGACGATCTGCTGGTGCTTGCCGGGTCACTGCGGCGGGTGGCCGAGGTGGCGTTCGGCATTGCGATGCGCGACTACGGCTTCGAGGATCACAAGAGCAAGCCCGACAACCGTGCCGGCAGCGTGACCGTGATGTGCGCAAAGCCGCAGGAGGCGGAGGCCGCCGCCGGACCATTGATGGCGGTTGCCGAAGGTGCGTTCATGACCCGCGATCTGACCAACGCCCCGGCCAATGTGCTGACCACCACCTCCTTTGCGGAACAGTTGGTGGCGATGGAAGACCTTGGGCTGAAAGTTGAAGTGCTGGATGAAGATGAGCTTGCAAAGCTCGGGATGCGCACGCTTTTGTGTGTGGGGCAAGGGTCGGACAGCCCGTCGAAGGTTGTGGTCATGCGCTGGGAAGGTGGCGGCAAGGGCGACGCGCCTCTGGCGCTGGTCGGCAAGGGTGTGGTGTTCGACACGGGCGGTATCAGCCTCAAGCCCGGCGCGGGCATGGAAGACATGACGATGGACATGGGCGGTGCCGGGGTTGTCGCGGGTGTGATGCGCACGCTGGCGCTGCGCAAGGCCCGCGCCAATGTCGTGGGGCTGGTCGGGCTGGTCGAGAACATGCCGTCGGGCAATGCGGTACGGCCCGGCGATGTCATCACCTCCATGAAAGGCGACACGGTCGAGGTGATCAACACCGACGCAGAAGGTCGTTTGGTGCTTTGCGATGTGATGTGGTATGCGCAGGATCGTTTCAAACCGGCCGCGATGATTGATCTGGCAACACTGACCGGCGCGATCATCGTGGGTCTGGGTCACGAAAACGCAGGCGTGTTTTCGAACGACGATGCATTCTGCGGGGCGTTCCTCAAGGCTGCGGAGGCGGAAGGCGAAGGCGCGTGGCGGATGCCGCTGGGCGATGCCTATGACAAGCTGCTGAAAAGCCGGATCGCGGACATGAAGAACATCGGGGGCAGGGCCGCCGGGTCCATCACCGCGGCGCAGTTCCTGCAACGGTTCGTCAAGGACGGCACGCCGTGGATCCATCTCGACATCGCCGGGGTCGCTTCGGTGAAGTCAGAGACGACGCTGGCACCCGTCGGTGCCACGGGCTGGGGGGTTGCGTCCCTGAACCGGTTGGTGGCCGATATGTTTGAGAAAGGCTAGGATCCTGTGGGTGCCGCCTATTTCTATCATCTGACACAGCGGACGCAGGTCGATACCCTGCGGATGCTGTTGGGCAAGTCGCTGGAGAATGGCTGGCGGGTTGCCGTGCGGGGCACACAGGACGCCGCACTCGCGGCGCTGGACCGTGCCCTGTGGCTGGGCCCGGAGGATGGTTTTCTGCCGCACGGGATCGCGGGCGGGTCTGCGGACGCCGATCAGCCGGTGCTGCTGACCACGGCCCTGACGGCGGCCAACAACCCCGATTGCGTGATGTCGGTGGACGGGGCGCAGATCACGCCGGAAGAAGTGGGCGCATTGCAGCGGGTCTGTGTCCTGTTCGACGGCAACGATCCTGTGGCGCTGGATGCCGCGCGGGGCCAGTGGAAGATGCTGAAGGACGCCGGTGCCTCGGCGCAATATTGGTCAGAGGAGTCGGGGCGGTGGGAGAAGAAGGCGGAGACGTGAGAGGGTAGAGGGGGGGCGCACAAGACTGTCGTTGAAAGACGCAGAATGTTCTGACTTTCTTTTACACCTCGCCTTTCAGTCCAGCAGGTGAATGAGGTGCTCGCCGTCAAATCCATCCAACCGTGTCGAAATCGGGTTGGAGAAGCGGTAGTCCTGCGCTTCGCTGACCATCCTGCGCGTGACATCTGAGACACGGATTTCGCCAGGAGCGGCATGTGCAGCGATCCGAGCTGCCTTGTTTACGACCGACCCAAAGAAATCATCATTCGTCTTTACGATGTCGCCGGTATGGATACCGATACGCAGGGCGATGGCAGGTCCGTCGGATTGCTCAGTTGCCTGCAGGATTGCCCGCGCGGCGTACAACGCCTGAGCAGGTTCGGGAAAGCTCGACATGGTTCCGTCGCCCAGTGACTTTACGAACTGACCGTCCGCGTTTTCGATGATCCTGCGCAGTGTGGCAAAGTGCCGAGCCACTTCAGAGGACCACAGACGGTCGCCCATCGCTGAAGCAAGCCGTGACGAATTGACAATGTCCGTAAACATGATCGAGGCGAAGCCATCTTGCTGATCCAGTGAGAACCCTTTCCGCGCCGCTGCGACAAGATCGGCAATGGCGTTCTGTTCGATCCCCGTAAAATCGATATTCGCCGTCGGAACCGATCCATGGCGATGCACGATCTTCCAAACGCCATCTTCGAGGGCGAAGATCAAAGTGCTCCGCACATGAAAGGTCCGGTCGGGTTGATCGACAAAGACAATTTCATGGGTGAGGCAAGCCCATCCGGTGGCCCCGTTCTCAAACGCTTCGGCAAATGTTTCTTGGTGCTTCAGGAATTGCGGGATTACGCCGAAAAACTCACCGATCCCCTCGCGCACGGCATCACCCGCCCACAGTTCGCCGTCGCCGGTGCCGACGAAGCGCAGGTGTGACCGTTCGGACAAGAGGTTGCGCATCTCATTCTTGCGTTTGTGCTGGATTGCATCCATCCAGCGGCGCGACACGGAAAGCAATTCAGCAGAGGGCCGTGTCATCGGCAATGGTCCTGCACAACATCTCCGCGTACCAGTCTTTTCTTTTTCAAATGAAACATCGCGAATTATGCATCCCGTTCTGCGTCCTCAAGAAGATTAACACAGACTGGCCCATTTGCGATACGCACGAGGATTTACTTCGTCCTGCAAGGGCCAGGATTGGAATTGATACGCAATATCGGGTGCTCAATCCATCGAACCGGAAAGAGTTTTCTTATCGCGTCAGGATCAGCTCGCCGCCCGCGATTTCGATGCGGCCCCAGCGTTGCAGGTAGCCCATGCCGAGCAGGGATTGCTCCATCTGGCCTTCGTTCACCACGGCGGGGACGTCGCGGTCGGTGATGTTGCCCAGTTGCACGGCGTCCAGACGGACAAATGCGGTGCGCACCTCGCCGTTGGCGGTGTTGGCGCGGCCAAGGTATGACAGGTTTTCGGTGTCGATCCCGGCACGGGCGGCGTCGGCGGTGGTCAGGACCATGTCGGTGGCACCTGTGTCGACCACAAAGCGGAGAGGTCGGTCGTTGACATCGAGCGTCAGGTAATAGTGGCCGTCGCGCGCGCGGGGCACGATGATCTGGTCGGTGCCGTTCACGCTGATCTGCGGGCTGCGGGCATCGCGGGAGATGTCCTGCCAGAGGCCCACGGCGGCGGCGCCACCGATGAAGATCATCGCCCAGACCGCGGCATATTGCAGGGTCTTGTTCAGCCCGTCCCGGCTTTGCATGAAGAACCAGCCGGCGACCATGGCCAGCAGCACGATGAGGTAGATCAGGTTTGCGGTGTCGAAATTGGCCATTGGCGCTCCGTCCCTTGGGGTGCGCCTTTCATATAGGCACGCGCGCGGCCCATGTCAGCCCGGACCGGGGCCAAATCCGTAGGCCGCCAGCCCGTCGAGCACGAATTGAACCGAAAGCGCGGCCAGCAACATGCCGAGGATGCGGGTGATCACGTCGATTCCGGTCTTTCCGATCAGGCGGTCCAGATAGCTGCTGGCCATCAGGATCAGCACCATGAGGACCAGCACCAGAGCGGTGATGCCCAGCACCATCGCCATGCCTTCGCCGCCCGGACGCTCGCCGGTCAGCAGGATCATGGAGGCGATGGCACCCGGACCGGCGATCAGCGGAATGGCAAGGGGGAAGACGGATGGATCGTCGGACTCGTCCTCTCCGGCCTGATCCTCGCGTCGCTTGGTGCGGCGCTGGAACAGCATGTCGAGGGCGGTGAGGAACAGCAGGATGCCGCCCGCGATACGGAAGGCGGGCATGGAAATACCGACAAAGCCCAGCAGAGCCTCTCCGAAAAAGGCGAAGAGGGACAGGATCAGGAAGGCGACGCAGACCGCGCGCAGGGCAATGCGGCGGCGCTGCGCGGGTGTCATGCCGGTGGTGAGCGCGAGAAACAGGGGGGCCATGCCGATGGGGTCGATCACCACGAACATGGTGACGAGGGCGGTGATCATGAAGGCGGTGTCGAGGATCATTGACGTCGCTCCGATTGTGGGCTGCGCCCGTTCCTTTTACCGTTTTGGGGCTCTGCCCCAAACCCCGGAGGTGTAATTGGAAAGATGAAGGATCAGGCGCTGGCCTTTTCGAGTTTTTCCTCGGCCTGCATCCAGAGGGCTTCGGCACGCTCCAGGGCCTGCATGACTTCGGCGTATTTCTTGTTCCAGACTTCCAGCTCGCCCACCTTGGTCTCTTCGTAGAGGGCCGGATCGGCCAGTTTCCTGGCCAGTTTGTCGCGCATGTCGTTGATCTTGGTCAGGCGGGCCTCGGCCTTGCGGACCTCGGAGCGCAGGGCGAGGATTTCGTCGCGGCTGGCCCGTTTGGGCTTTGGCGCTTCCTTGGGCTTCTGGTTCTTGCTGACCGGTTTGGTGGGGGTCAAGAGCATCTTGCGGTAGCTTTCCAGATCATCCTCGTAGGGCGTGACCGTGCCGTCCGAGACCAGCCAGAGGCGGTCCGCGACCATGCTGAGCAGATGCATGTCGTGGCTGACAAGGATCACCGCACCGGAGTATTGCGTCAACGCCTCGACCAGCGCCTCGCGGGATTCGATGTCGAGGTGGTTCGTCGGTTCGTCGAGGATCAGCAGATGGGGCGCGTCGAGGGTGGCCAGCAGCAGCGACAGGCGCGCCTTTTGACCGCCCGAGAGGCGCCCGACCTCGGTTTCGGCCTGATCGGGACCGAGGCCGAAGCCTGCAAGCTGGGCGCGGAGCTTTGATTGCATGACGCCCGGGCGGGCGGTGATCATGTGTTGCAGCGGGGTTTCGTTGATCTCGAGTTCGTCCACCTGGTGCTGGGCGAAAAAGCCGATGCGCAGCTTGTTGGCGTTGATCGCCTTGCCGTCCATCAGGACCAGACGGTCGGACAGGAGTTTCGACAGGGTGGACTTGCCCTGACCGTTGCGGCCCAGAAGCGCGATGCGGTCGTCCTGGTCGATGCGGAGGTTGAGACGGCTGAGCACGGGGTTGCCGGGGGTGTAGCCGACCGAGCCGTTCTCGATGGAGATGATGGGCGGTGACAGTTCTTCGGGTTCGGGAAAGGTGAAGACACGTTTCGCGGCCTGTTCGGGCGAGGCGATCATGTCCATCTTCTCGATCATCTTGAGGCGGGATTGCGCCTGTTTCGCCTTCGACGCCTTGGCCTTGAAGCGGTCCACGAAGCTTTGCATGTGGTCGCGGCGCAACTGCTGTTTCTTGGCCATGGCGGCCTGCACCGCACGCTGTTCGGCGCGTTGGCGGGCGAACTGGTCGTAGGGGCCCTGATAGAACGTCAGCTTGCGGTCTTCGAGGTGCAGGATGCCGTTCACGGCGCGGTTCAGCAGGCCGCGGTCGTGGCTGATGATGATGACCGTGTGCGGGTATTTCGCCAGATAGGATTCGAGCCAGATCGAGCCTTCGAGGTCGAGGTAGTTCGTGGGTTCATCAAGCAGCAAGAGGTCGGGTTGGGCAAAGAGAACGCCCGCCAGTGCCACCCGCATCCGCCAGCCGCCGGAGAAGGCGGAACAGGGCATCTGCTGTTCTTCCGCCTCGAACCCCAGACCCTTGAGGATCGACGAGGCGCGACCCTCGGCGGACCAGGCGTCGATGTCGGCCAGACGCGCCTGAATGTCGGCGATGCGGCCCGGTTCGGTTGCGGTTTCGCTCTCGAGCATCAGCGCGGCGCGTTCGGTGTCGGCCTGCAGCACGGTGTCGATCAGCGATGTCTCTGAGGAGGGCACTTCCTGCGCCACGCCGCCGATCTTGGCACGCGAGGGCAGGGAGATTTCGCCCGCGTCGAGGCCCAGCTCGCCGCGGATGATGCGGAACAGCGTCGTCTTGCCCGCACCGTTGCGGCCCACGAGACCCACCTTGTGGCCTTCGGGGATGACGGCGGAGGCTTCCTCGAACAGCGGTTTGCCTTCGACGGAATAGTTGATTTCTGAAATGCGTAACATGGGCGCGGTGTGCAGCAATCGAGAAGCCCCGTCAATCGCGGGTTTTCAAGGGGATTGGCCCATGCTAGGGAGCGGCCAAACCAACACCCCAAGAGGAGCAGCCACATGGCCCTTGAGCGTACTTTCTCCATCATCAAGCCGGACGCCACCAAGCGCAATCTGACCGGCGCCATCGTCAAGAAATTCGAGGATGCGGGCCTGCGGGTTGTCGCCTCCAAGCGCATTCATCTGTCCAAGGCGCAGGCTGGCGAATTCTACAAGGTCCATGCCGAGCGCCCGTTCTATGACGAACTGTGCGAGTTCATGGCGTCCGCGCCGATTGTCGCACAGGTGCTGGAAGGCGAGAACGCCATCGCCAAGAACCGTGAAGTCATGGGCGCGACCAACCCTGCGGACGCCGCAGCGGGCACGATCCGCGCGGAATTTGCCGAAAGCGTTGGCGAGAACTCCGTTCACGGATCGGATGCACCGGAAACCGCGAAGGAAGAGATCGCCTATTTCTTCTCCGGTCTGGAGCTGGTGGGCTAAGCCGCCCTCAGGAAGATGATGTCTTTGGGAAAGGCCGCAGCGATGCGGCCTTTTCTGCGTCTGGTCGGGTGCCTATGAGGTGATCTTCCAGCAGATCGACATTGCGTGACTTGGATTTCCAGCCGATGTCGAACAGGTCGCCCAGCAGAGGCACCGACCCGATGACGAAGTCGATGCCGGTATTCACACCCATTTTCGCCAGAACGGATTTGGGCGCACCCATGCGGTGGGCTTCCTTGATGATATAGGCGGAGGGGGCCATCGCGAGCAGGTCGCCGACGCCGGGGATCAGGCCGATGATGCCGTCCCATCCCATGCGGACACCGATGATCGGCAGGCGAAAGGCGCTGTCCATGCGCGTGGCCAGTCGGCGCAGTCGTGCAAGGTCTTGGGCGTGCGGGTGAGGGGCTGTGTTGTTCTGCATGTCACGGAACGCACCAGATGGCGGATTGTTCCGGGGCCGGGCTTCCGGACCCACACGGTTGGGGGTCGGAGGGAGACGCCTCTCGTCTGTGCGATCAAACGGTGATCGGGCTTGCGGTCAGAGGCTGGCGTAATCGGTGAAAATGGGTTGAGGTGCGGGTTTTGGGCCCTGCGCGCTTTGCGCGACCGGTGCCGGGGGCTTCTGCGCAGGTGTCGGTTTATCCAAGCGGGCCATTTGGCTGCTCCTGTTGTGATGCCGGGCAAAAACCGGCCAATCCCGCCATCGTCGCGGGCAGGTGAGGCGTGAGGAAGGCATAAACAAGGCAACATTGTGGCATATTAAGCGGATCCGGTACGCGTGATGGAGGTTGCAAACGAAAGGGCCTCGCCACTGCTGGCAAGGCCCGGAAATGAAATGGCTCCGACGGTAGGGATCGAACCTACGACCAATTGATTAACAGTCAACTGCTCTACCGCTGAGCTACGTCGGAACGGTCCGGGCGATATAGCAGTGGTGATTTGGCGCGTCCAGAGGCTTTGCCGTGAAAAGGTGAAGTTTTTGGCGCTCAGTCCGGGCGCAGCGAAAAAACCGCGTCCGCGTGCAGAGGGCCATCCGGGGTGACGCGGGATTTCACTGTCAGATCAACCAGATGGGCAAGCACGTTGCGGGTCGCGGCGCCCAGGAGCGCTGCGGGGGTTTCGGTATAGACGGCTGCCGCGATGGCGCTTGCGGTGGCGGGGCCGTCGCGCAGGGCGGTGATGATCTCGGCCTCGCGGCCCAGACGGTGACTGACGAGCCAGTCGAGACGGGCGGCGGGTGTGTGGACCGGCCCGCCGTGGCCGGGATGGAAGACGCGCCATTTGCGGGCGGCGAGCCGCGCGCAGGAGGCCATGAAGTCGGTCAGATCACCATCGGGGGGCGAGACCAGCGAGGACGCCCAGCCCATCACATGGTCGGCGGTGAAACAGGCATCGCCCCAGGCGAGGCAAAGGTGGTTGCCGATGTGACCGGGGGTGTGGATCGCTTCAAGCTGCCAGCCTTCGCCCGTGACCCATTGGCCATCGGCAAGGATCTCGTCAGGGGTGAACCCCGTATCAATGCCTTCGCCGCCCCCGATTTCACCGCGTTCGGCAAGCGCCTGCATCACCGCCGAGCGTCCGGCGGTGGCATCGCCGAAGGCCAGCACCGGGGCACCGGTTGCGTCGGACAAGGCGCGCGACAGGGGAGAGTGGTCCACATGGGTATGGGTGACGACGATATGGGTGATGCGCTGCTCCGGTCCGACGGCGTTCAGGATCGCCTGCAGATGCGCGGTGCTGTCGGGGCCGGGGTCGATCACGGCAAGGCCGCTGGTGCCCAGAAGATAGGTGTTGGTGCCCCGATAGGTCATGGGCGAGGGGTTGGGTGCCACGATACGGCGCAGGCCCGGTTCGAGCGTTTCGGCCACGCCGACGGGGGGATCGAAGTCATCGGGAGGCAGCATGTTTGGACCTTTCACAGGGAGCGGGGGCTGGCTAAGGTCTACTGCATGTCATTCCTCTGGCTCAAACACTATATGCCGCGCGGCATTTACGGGCGGGCGACGCTGATCCTGCTGTTGCCGGTGGTCTTTGTGCAACTTGTGGTGACGGTCCTGTTCGCCCAGCGGCATTTCGAGGGGGTCACCCAGCAGATGACCGATGCGGTGCTGATGGAAGTGTCGCTGGTGCTGGACGTGGTGGAGGAGGCGCCCAGCAGGGCGGCGGTGCCGGCGGCGGTGGCTGCCCGTTTGGGCGCGCTTGAATATGGGGTGGTGCCGGTCACGCAGGCGCAGGTGCCGGTCACCAGCAGGATGGTCTGGTACGACTATTCGGGTCGCGTGGCGCGGCAGCGGTTTGCCGACCGGCTCGAAGAGTTTCGCGCGCTCGATCTGACATCGGACATCGGGGTGCGGTTGTTCATCGAGACGCAGAAGGGTCCGTTCGAGCTGCGTTTCGAGAGGGCGCGCATGTCGGCCAAGAACCCGCACCAATTGTTTGTGTATACGATCTTTTTCGGGGTGGTGATGACGCTGATCGCGTCCATTTACCTGCGCAATCAGTTGCGTCCCATCAAACGTCTTGCACGGGTGGCAGAGGCCTTTGGCCGGGGGCGGCACGAGCCCTATGCACCAGCCGGTGCGATCGAAGTGCGCAGCGCGGGGAATGCCTTTATCGACATGCGCAACCGGATCGAACGGCAGATCGAGCAGCGCACGCTGATGTTGTCGGGGGTCAGCCATGATCTGCGCACGCCGCTGACGCGGATGCGGCTGGGCCTGTCGATGCTGGAAGATGAAGACGCGGAGGCGCTGCGGCAGGATGTGGACGACATGCAGCGGATGCTGGATGAATTTCTGGAATTCGCCAAAGGGGCCGCCGAAGGCACGCCTGAAGCCGTCGATCCGCACGGGTTGGCCGCCGAGATCGTGGCGCAGGCCCAACGTGCCGGGCGTGACGTGACCCTGTTGCCCGCTGTAGGTGAGGGCACAGGGACGGTTCTGCTGCGGCTGACGGCGATACGACGGGCGGTCGACAACCTGATCTCGAATGCCGTCCGGTACGGTGCGCGGGCGGAGGTCGAGGTGATGCTGACCGACAAGACCCTGCGAATCCGTGTGGAGGACGATGGACCGGGGATACCGGAAGACCGGCGGATCGACGCGGCGCGGCCTTTCGTCCGGTTGGACCCTGCGCGCAATCAGGACAAGGGCAGCGGTGTGGGGCTTGGGCTGGCGATTGCCACGGATATCGCGCGCGCGCATGGCGGTGTCCTGCGGCTTGGCGAATCGACCCGGTTGGGCGGGCTTCGGGCCGACATCGTGATCGGACGCTGAGCGGGCCGCCGACCCATCGCCGGCTACGTGGGCTGCAAGTCCCCCGATGGCTTTATCACGTTCCTGATCATCCCCATGCAACCGACCAGCTGCGCCTTGATCTGTTCGAACCCGATCGGCTTGCACAGATAGCCGGTCGCATTCTCGGAATAGGCGCGGGAAATATCGTCCGGGTCTTCGGAGGAAGAATACATGAAGACCAGCGGCCAACTGGCAGCGCGTTCCGCGCGCATGGCGCGCAGCACATGGAAGCCGTTTTCCCCCGGCATGTTGATGTCCAGAAAAACCGCATCGAAATCGGTGGCGGACAAGTGTGCGAGCGCGGTGCAGGCGTCCTGCGCTTCCTCCAACTCTATCCCTTCGATCCGTGCCTTCGAGAACGCACGTCGCATGATCATGCGGTCAATGCTTAAATCGTCTACGATCAGGATTCGGGTGAAAGACATGTCAGACGCGCCCTTCTTTGCAAACCACATGGCATCGCAGGAAAAGCACCGGCTTTCGGACCACGTTTGCGCCAATCCAAACCTGGCGACGTGTTCAACCGTTTCATATCGAACCCCTCTGACATTCACGCCTCCACCGGGGGTGTAGATAGATCGTAAAGATTAACAGGTTGTGTCTGCGTCGCGGAAAGATGGGCGGGTGGGGAAATGGTAGGCCCGGCAGGACTTGAACCCGCAACCAAAGCGTTATGAGCGCTCTGCTCTAACCAATTGAGCTACAGGCCCGCCACGTCCCGTGGGGTAAGCGTCCATCCGACTTTCGTCAAGGCTTTGCGTGTGGACCCCGTTGCGCCTTTTGCCGCGATACACTAACCCCGTGCGCAACGCGTCAAGGGTCTTGGGGGATTTCAGATGAGCGACAGCAGGAACGGGATCACCTACGCCGATGCGGGTGTCGATATCGACGCGGGCAATGCGCTTGTCGAACGGATCAAGCCTGCGGCGAGGCGCACCGCGCGGCCCGGTACGATGTCGGGCCTGGGCGGGTTTGGCGCCCTCTTTGACCTCAAGGCCGCAGGGTTTGTCGATCCGGTTCTGGTTGCCGCGACGGACGGTGTCGGCACCAAGCTGCGCATCGCGATTGATACCGGCACGGTGGACGGCATCGGCATCGACCTGGTGGCGATGTGCGTCAACGACCTGATCTGCCAGGGAGCGGAGCCGTTGTTTTTCCTCGATTATTTCGCTACCGGCAAGCTTGAGCTGGATCAGGCGACACGCATCATCGAAGGCATCGCCGAAGGCTGTGCGCAGTCAGGTTGCGCGCTTGATCGGCGGCGAGACGGCCGAGATGCCGGGCATGTATCACGCGGGCGATTTCGATCTGGCGGGATTCTCCGTCGGCGCGATGGAACGGGGCGGGTCGTTGCCCCGCGACGTGGCGGTGGGGGACGTGCTGCTGGGTATTGCCAGCAATGGCGTACATTCGAACGGCTATTCGCTGGTGCGCAAGATCGTCGAGATCAGCGGGCTGCGCTGGGATGACGATTGTCCATTCGGCGACGGCACCCTGGGTGCGGCCCTGCTGGCGCCGACGAGGCTTTATGTCAAAGGGGCGGTGCGGGCGATCGCCGAGGAAGGCGCGCTGCATGCGCTGGCCCATATCACCGGCGGGGGGCTGACGGAAAACCTGCCGCGCGTGTTGCCCGAAGGGATGGGGGCCACGATCGACCTGCAAAGCTGGACATTGCCACCGGTCTTCGGTTGGCTGGCCGCGCAGGGCGGTCTGGCAGAGGCGGAAATGCTCAAGACCTTCAACTGCGGGATCGGGATGGTCGCGGTCGTGCCTGCGGACAAGGCGCAAGCGGTGCGCGGCTGTTTCGAGGCCGAAGGACATGACGTGTCCGAGATCGGCCAGATCACGGACGTACCGGGTATCGCCTATACAGGCAGTCTGCTTTGACCAAACGGGTTGCGATTTTCCTCTCCGGTGGCGGATCGAACATGCGCGCGCTGGTCGAGGACATGACCGGCGATCATCCGGCGCGGCCCTGCGTGGTGCTGTCCAACAAGGCGGATGCAGGCGGCATTGTCTGGGCACAAGAGCGGGGGATCGCCACCGAAGTCGTGGATCACCGGCCCTTCAACGGCGACAGACCGGCGTTCGAGGCAGCGGTATCGCAGGTGCTGGCACCCCACGCGCCGGACATTATCTGCCTTGCGGGTTTCATGCGCCAGCTGACGGGTGGTTTCACCGACCAATGGGCCGGACGGATGATCAACATCCACCCGTCATTACTTCCTAAATACAAGGGCTTGCACACACATGCTCGCGTTCTGGATGAAGGAGACGCCGCACATGGCTGCACCGTCCACGAGGTGACGGCGGCGCTGGACGACGGGCCGATCCTGGGGCAGGCCCGGTTGACCGTGGCATCTGATGACACGCCTGACAGCCTTGCAGCGCGGGTGCTTGCGTTGGAACATCGGCTTTATCCTGCGGTGTCTGCGTCGCTTTGCGGCGGGTGATCGGACGCCCGTGGTGCTTGACGGCTGACTGGTCAAAGGCATTTACCTGCTGTAGCTGTGATGAATGACGGCACTGCCCCTTCTGCGCGAAGTGAGATAATGAAAACAATTACAACCACCGCCGACCTCGCGGATTTTTGCAAACAAGCCGCCACTCACCCTTATGTGACTGTAGACACAGAGTTTCTGCGTGAGCGGACCTATTATTCCAAACTTTGCCTTGTGCAGCTTGCGATGCCCGGCACCGATGACAGCAACGGTGTGCTTGTTGACCCGCTGGCCGATGGGATCTCGCTCGAGCCGCTTTACGATTTGTTTCGCGACACCTCGGTGGTCAAGGTGTTCCACGCCGCACGGCAGGATCTGGAGATTTTCTTCGTCGATGCGCAGGTGTTTCCCGAACCGCTGTTCGATACGCAGGTCGCCGCCATGGTCTGCGGTTTCGGCGAACAGGTCGGCTATGAGACGCTGGTGCGCAAGATCTGCCATGCCGGCGTCGACAAGACCTCGCGGTTCACCGACTGGTCGCGGCGGCCCTTGTCCGACGCGCAAAAGCAATATGCGCTGGCTGACGTCACCCATCTGCGCCAGATCTACGAATATCTTGCCGAAAAGCTGGAAGAGAGCGGCCGTGCCCGCTGGGTCGAGGAAGAGCTGACCACGCTGACCTCGCCCGATACCTACATCACCCTGCCGAAAGATGCGTGGAAGCGGGTCAAGACGCGCACCAATTCGCCGAAGTTTCTGGCGATCGTGCGCGAACTCGCGGCCTTCCGCGAGGACTATGCGCAAAAGCGCGATGTGCCGCGCAACCGGGTCTACAAGGATGATGCGCTGGTTGAACTTGCCAGCCTGAAGCCGTCCAACCACGAGGAACTGGGCCGCGCGCGCCTGATGCTGCGCGAAGCGCGCAAGGGCGAGATTGCGGATGGCATCCTCAAGGCGATTGCGGCCGGTGTCGCGTGCAAGGCCTCCGATCTGCCGCAACCCGACCGCAGCCGCGACAAGCTGCAGGTGAATCCGGCGCTGGCCGATCTGCTGCGCGTCCTGCTCAAGGCCAAGACCGAGCAGGCGGGCGTCGCCGCCAAGCTGATCGCACCCGCTGCCGATCTTGACGGCATTGCCGCTGGCCTGCGCGATGTGCCGGCGCTGAAAGGCTGGCGGCGCGAGGTCTTCGGCAACGATGCGCTGCGCCTGTGTGACGGAGAGATCGCGCTGACGGCCAAGGGCAGTGACGTGATTGTCGTCGAAGTCTGACGCAGACAGGATGAACCCCCTTCAAGGAAAGAGGAAAGACCGATGAGCGAGATCAAACGCTACCATTCCAACCACCGCATGAGCCAGATCGTGACCCACAATGGCACCATCTATCTGGCCGGGCAGGTGGGCACCGCTGGCGCCAGCGTGGCGCAGCAGACGCAGGATTGTCTGGACCAGATCGACGCCTTGCTGGCCGAGGTCGGGTCGGACAAGACACGTATCCTGCAAACCGTGATCTGGCTGGCGGACATGAACGATTTCGCCGAAATGAACGGGGTCTGGGACGCATGGGCGCCCGAAGGGCATACGCCTGCGCGGGCCTGCGGTGAAGCCAAGCTCGCCAAGCCCGAGTTCACCGTCGAGATCATCGTCACCGCCGCCGCCTGAGGGATCAGCGGCGCGCCACCTGCGCGTTGAGCTGTCCTTCGACGCGGATGCGGTTCACGCCGCGCAGTTGCTGGTCCGTCACACGGCGGGCCGCAATCACCTCGCGGGTGGGAACCGTGCCGACGGGTGTGGCTGCGTTGGGCCGCACCCCTTCAAGCCGGTAGGTCAGCACGCCATCGACGGGCTCTTCCTCTTCGTTCTCAGGGGTAAGCTGTACCGCATAGATGCCCTGCCGCGCCGCCAGACCGGTGGCACGGATGATTGCCCCACCGGGGATGCGTTCGATGGTCAGATCCGTCACCTGTTCGAAGGGACGGCCCAGATAGACCGCTTCGGTCGCGCGTTGTCTGGAGAACAGCCCCCCGCCCTGAGGGATCAACGGATTGGTGCTTGCCGTCTGCGCCACCGGCTCTGACCGTGCTCTGCCCGAACCAGTTGAAGGGATTGACCCGGCTGTCGCGGACCGTGGCGCAGGCGCCCACCGCGAGGGTCGCTGCGAGAAGGAAGGGAAGTGTCTTGCGCATGGGGCCTGCCTTGGGAATTTCTGCTCGGGTTTTGAGTAGCCTATTGACGCGCACTTGGGAAGGGGCTGGACCTTTGGCTGTCCCGCTCCTAGGTCAATGATCAGAGTGAGAAGAGGAGCCGCACCGTCATGGCCACGCCCGCATTTGAAGAGCTTGTCGAGGATTTCGAGTTTCTGGACGACTGGGAGGACCGCTATCGCCATGTGATTGACCAGGGCAAGGCGATGGATGCGCTGGAAGAGGCGCTGCGCGTGCCTGCGACCAAGGTCGACGGCTGTGCGTCACAGGTCTGGCTGCATGCGCAGTTCGACGACGGCAAGCTGCATTTTGACGGTGCGTCGGACGCGATGATCGTCTCGGGCCTGATCGCGGTGTTGCGCACGCTCTACAACGGGCTGACGCCAGCCGAGGTGCTGGCCGTAGATGCCCGCGCCGAGATGGGGCGGCTGGGGCTGAATGATCATCTGTCGGCACAGCGGTCCAACGGTTTGACCGCGATGATCGAGCGATGCGAGACGCGGCGCGGGAGGAGCGCATGCAGCGGCGCGCGTGATGGCCGTCCGGAGTTTAGGCAAATGAGAGTAAGGGTGCGAGCGCAGTTTCGAGATCGCCGTACCCCGTGAACCGCCGCTCGAACGCCAGGCCCAGCCGCGCGGCGCAGCCTTCCGCCTTTTCGGTCAGCGCGGGATCGTCGGTCTGGGCCTGATAGACCAGCTTTTCGTAATTGCCGAAATACATGTCCCGCAACTCCGGGTGGCGGTCTAGCCCCATGGGTTTCCAGATGAAGGCGTCGAACTGGCGCACGAGGAAATCCGTGAGGTAGAAGCTGGTGAATTCCTCGTCTGCCTTGGCGGCAAAGGCCGCGTTGCCTTCGAAAAAGCTGTAGCAATGCGGCCCCGCGATCATCTCGACGCCCATCTCGGCACAGGCGGCCTGCAACAGCCCACCCGTGCCGCAATCGGCGTAGACGACGAAGATGTCGTCATAGCTGGCGCGGTGTTTTGCGACGGCGGCACGCACCTCTTGCGTGATCTTTTCAGGGTAGAGGTGCAATTTGGCCGGCAGGCAGGTCAGATCCAGATGGGTCCAGCCGTTCATGGCCTTCAGGTCGAGAATCTCGCGCGCCAGCGCGCCGCAGGCGATCAGCAGCACGCGGCCTTTGCGGGCGGCGAGCGGCAGGCCGTCTTCGGTCAGAGCTGCGTCAGAGGGGATCACCGCGCGCGCAGGTGCAAGGCCGCCGCCGCGAGGATGAGGGCGGGCAGGGTGGCGGCGGCAAAGGCTGCGGGACCGAAAAGGTTCAAGCCGAACACGGTCAAGGCCGCAGCGACCAGCACACCAAGGAAGATGACAGCGAAACGTCTGTGTGGCATGAGGATCTCCTTTCGCAGCAAACATAAGATGGCCGGGGGCCAGAAAAAAGGCCCCGCGTTGCCGCGAGGCCCGGTCCCATGGCGGATGGGTCAGGTCAGGCCGATCTGGCCGTGTTGTGCTTGCGCGCCATCCATTCCTTTGCCGTCTCCACCGCGACGGCGGCATCGCGGCAATAGGCGTCGGCGCCGATGGCCTTGCCGAATTCCTCGTTCAGGGGCGCACCGCCCACCAGCACGATGTAATCGTCGCGGATGCCCTGTTCGACCATCGTGTCGATCACGACCTTCATATAGGGCATCGTCGTGGTCAGCAGGGCGGACATGCCAAGGATATCCGCACCTTCGGTATCCATCGCCTCGAGGTAGGCTTCTCGACCGGAGTTGTTGATGCCCAGGTCGACCACTTCGAAACCCGCGCCTTCCATCATCATGCCGACAAGGTTCTTGCCGATGTCGTGGATGTCGCCCTTGACCGTGCCGATCACCATCTTGCCCACGCGCGGTGCGCCGGTTTCGGCCAGCAGCGGCTTGAGGATGGCCATGCCGCCCTTCATCGCGTTTGCAGCCAGCAGCACTTCGGGGACGAACAGGATGCCGTCGCGGAAGTCGGCACCGACGATGGTCATGCCGCCGACAAGCGCCTTGGTCAGGACGTCGTAGGGTTCCCAGTTGCGTTCGAGCAGGATGTTCACGCCTTCTTCGATCTCTTCCTTGCAGGCCGTCGTAGAGGTCGTCGAACATCTGCTGGACCAGCTCTTCGTCGTCCAGTTCGGCACAGGATGATTTCGTCTTCGTCGGACATGGGGTGTTCCTTCGGCCTGTATCGCAGGCGGTTGCGCTTTTGCCGTTTTGTCACGATCGCTTTGGAATTGACACGCAAATTACGACATTGGCCGCGTGAAGTGCGACGCATTTTTTTCATGAACTTTATGTGTTTCGTCCGTGCGGGGCGGCAGAATCGCACAAGGGGATTGGCGATGTTCGCATTATGTTCTATTCTTGTCCGATGGACAGGGAAGACCGCCACTTCAGGATCAAGGGACGCGCCGCGGGCAGCAATCACGCGGGCCGGTTCGAGCGACATATGCCGCGAGGTCGTGGATGACGGCTGGGAGACGGACGCAGGCGATCTGCCGGTGCTGCGCACGCAGACAAGCATCGAGGTGCCGCGCAGCGTGATCACCTACAACCGCTCGCCCGATCTGCCCTTTGACCGGTCGATCAACCCCTACCGGGGATGCGAACATGGCTGCGTCTATTGCTTTGCGCGGCCCAGCCACGCCTATCTGGGCCTCTCGCCGGGGCTGGATTTCGAAACGCGGCTGATTGCGCGACCGGACGCGCCGCAGGTATTGCAGCGCGAGCTGGCGGCCAAACGCTACCGTGTCGCGCCGATCGCCATCGGCACCAACACCGATCCCTACCAGCCGATCGAGAAGGACCATGAAATCATGCGCGCCTGCTTGCGGGTGCTGTCGGACGCGGGCCATCCCGTCGCGATCGTCACCAAAGGGGCGCTGATCGAGCGGGACATCGACATTCTGGGCCCGATGGCGCGGCGCGGTCTGGTGCGGGTCGGCATTTCGGTCACCACACTGGACGCGAAGCTCAGCCGCCTGATGGAGCCGCGCGCCCCCGCGCCGGCGCGGCGGTTGCAGATGATCCGGCGGCTGGCAGAGGCGGGGATTCCCGTCCGCATCATGGCGTCCCCGATGATACCCGCGCTGACCGATCCCGAACTGGAGGCGATCCTGAAAGCCGGTCGCGACGCAGGCGCGCGCCACGCCAGCTGGATCATGCTGCGCCTGCCGCCGAGGTGTCACCGCTGGTGCAGGAGTGGCTGGCGACGCATTATCCCGACCGCGCAGGGCGGATCATGGAGCGTTTGCGTGAGATGCACGGCGGCAAGGAATACGACGCCACATGGCACCGCCGGATGCGGGGCGAGGGGCCATATGCGGAGATGGTGGCGCAACGGTTCGATCTGGCGGTCAAGCGGCTGGGGCTGGGGACAAGCGCGCCGCCCATGCGCTGCGATCTGTTTCGTGCGCCGGTGCTGCCGGGGGCGCAGATGTCGTTGTTCTGAGGGGGGAGTGAAGTCGGGTTTGCGGACAAAGTAACGTGACAGCTCATGTTGATGCTGCATTCACTCAAGATTTGTCATGGTAGTCATCTGGCTCCAACAGCATCTTGAGCGCATTGCAAGTGATCTTGCGATTTCGTACTGAGCCAACACGATTTCAAGTTTTGGCCAGCAAAAGAACGACCTTGGCATGTTCATGCGGCATTTTGGAAGCTAGCTGATAGCGTCTCTCATTTCTTGGCAATGGCCTGACGTCCACGTGTAACAATGGAAGCTACCATGTTGCTCTGGTGTCGAACATTTGACCATCCCAAACAACTGTGACGCTCAGATGTCAAAGGATATGGGATAGAACGGCGTGGATCTTTGCTGGATTTCGCAAGCCACGCAACCGAAGTCCATCGGCCGCATGATCGAACTGCGGATAAGCCTTGCTTGCACGTACACGGTTCATCAGTTGCAATCATTCGTGCCTGGGCGTGCTGATCTGGCTGCATTGTCTAGCGAAGATGAACTCCAAGATGTAGCGAGCCATTTACAGACACTCTGCGATCCAGCCTCGAAGGTTCGCGTGATACGTGGTTGGGCTCATTCCAGACCTTCGCCGCAGCGCAGCAGTCAAATCGGACTGACGGTACAATCAGATCCTCACCCCCGTCTGCGCCCCCGACGCGGTGCGCGCACCGGGCCTTCGCCGTCCGTGCCGTCGCTGGCCGAGGAAAAATCACCCAGCGCTGCCTTGATCTCGTCCAGATCGGGCGGGCTGCCCTTGGGCGTGCTGTCGAGTGCCGCGCGCATCGCTTCGAGATGGACCGGCATCGTGCCGCAGCAGCCGCCGATGACGGAGGCACCGCAGTTGCGGGCCATCACGGCGTATTGCGCCATCAGTTCGGGTGTGCCGTCGTAGTGGATGTGGCCTTCGACGTATTTCGGGATGCCGGCGTTGCCCTTGGCGATGATCGGGCGGGTGCTGCCCTTGCCCTGAAACCCCAGCACGGTGCGCAGGAGGTCCGAGGCGCCCGTGCCGCAGTTGGCACCATAGGCCATCGGCGCATTGTCCAGCCCCTCGACCATATCGACCATCCCTTCGGAGGTCAGGCCCATCATCGTGCGGCCTGCGGTGTCGAAACTCATCGTGCCGCACCAGGGCAGACCGGCCAGCGCGAAGCCTTCTGCGGCGGCGCGGTATTCCTCTGCGGCGCTGATCGTTTCCAGCCAGCCGATATCGGCACCACCCGCCTTCAGGCCGTCGGCAGTTTCGTGGAACATCTCGACGGCGGTGGCATGGCTGAGGGTGCCCACCGGCTCCATGATCTCGCCCGTGGGACCGACGGACCCTGCGACGATCACGGTGCGCCCTGCGGTATCCGCGACTTCGCGGGCGATTTCGGCGGCGACACGGCTGAGTTCGTGGGCGCGTTTGGCCGCATTGTGCAGTTTCAGGCGCGAGGCATTGGCGCCGAAGCTGTTGGTCAGGAACAGGTCGCTGCCCGCGTCCACGGCCCCTTTGTACAGGGCGACGATCTTCTGTGGCTCGTCCGTGTTCCAGAACTCCGGCGGCTCGCCCGACATCAGCCCCATGTTGAACAGGTTCGTGCCGGTCGCGCCATCGGCCAGAAGAAAGCCCTTTTCGGCAAGAAGATCGGTGAAAGCGTTGCTCATGGGGTGTGCCTGTTCCTTTGGGTCGATTTTTCCTTCCACGCTCAGGCGGTCAACGCAACTTCATATTCCTCATCTTGATCATGAGGCGGCAGGGTGTGTCCTGCGGACCCGGTTCCGGTCGGGCGCGGCCTGTGGACTTCGCTTGCGATGTCGGCCAGCGCGATGCTCAGGGCAATGGGCGTCGGTGCCGCGGCATAGCGCGGGGTGTAGCGCGGGGCGAAAGCGGCCTTGAACTGCCGCAGACCCGGATTGTCGAAGCGACGGCTGAGCGGTCCAAGGCGGCGGGTCCAGGCGGGCGGGCAGGGCACGGCAGCGAGACTGAGGTGATCCTTGTTGTCTGCCCGGGAGGCCTCGATGGCGCATTGGATCAGCAGATGCATCGTCCCGTCAGGGACTTCGGACAGATGGCGGACCAGATCAAGGCAGGGGGCATGGGCGTCACGGTGAAAGCTGACGAAAGCGACAAGCCGGTCGTGCAGGTAGGCCAGATAGACATCCTGGGTTGCGAGATAGCGGGCGCAGAAGCGGCCCATCGTCCCGCCGCGCGCCGTGCCGTGGGCATCCTGCCATGCGCTGTCGATTGTGGCCATCGCGTCCAGCGGCAGAGATGTTGTGCGCGACACGCGCACGCCTGCCTTTTCAGCCTTGCGCAGTTTGCGGCGCAGGCCGCTGCGTCGGCTGTCCGCCAGATCGTAGGCGCGCA
>CAWCXM010000003.1:0-257045 GCA_963799505.1 uncultured Alphaproteobacteria bacterium | reverse complement strand
ATATTGCGGCGGCGACGTTCCTCCTGAAGTCGCCCCCACTTATCACCGACTTTATCAAAAAACTTTCCGATCATGCGTCGTCTCCTTTACAGGTCGCTCCGGGCGCTTCGGCAGCATCTTTAGCAACCGACCATTGCCTTCCCTGCGTTGCTTAAACGGTGTTGAACCAATCCGTTAACCCTCATCCCACTCATGCCTCGTCATCAAGACGCGTCAGCGTCTGAAACACCGGATTTCCCGCGCTGAGATTGTCCCATGTGTCAAACCCCGCAATGCGGCCCTTGTCCAGAACAAGAATTCTGTCGCAGCGGCGAACAGTGCTCAGGCGGTGGGCGATCATCACCACGGTCTTGTCGCCCGGCAACGCCTCGGTGGCGGCCATCACCTCTTGTTCGGTCACGTTGTCCAGTGCCGAGGTCGCCTCATCCAATACGATCAGATCGGCATCGCGGTAGAGCGCGCGTGCAATGCCGATCCGTTGTCGCTGCCCGCCTGACAGGCGCAGACCGCGTTCGCCGACCGGGGTATCGTACCCCTGTGACAGCTCGTTCTGGATAAACGCATCCAATTTGGCCATTTGCGCTGCCGCCTCGACACGGGCGCGGTCAATTTTGCGCGGCGGTACACCAAAGGCGATGTTTTCGGTCACGCTGGCATCGAGCAGGTATATCTCTTGCGGCACATACCCCACTGTCCGCCGCCACGCGGGCAAACGGTCGGCCGTAATTGCCACATCATCGGCGCGGATTTCGCCGGTTTCCGGTCTGAGAAGCCCCAAAAGAATGTCTGCCAGCGTGGTCTTGCCTGCACCGCTGGACCCGACGACACCGATCCGTTCACCGGCTTTGATCGTCAGCGATATCTCTTCAAGTCCGGCGGTATCTGCGTTGGGGTATCGATAGCCGATCCCGTCAAGCACCAGCGCGCGACGCAGTGGCAACGGTTCCTGTTGCGCTGCCTTTCCCGCGGCAACCGCCTCCCCGCTGGAAAAACCGTCATAGACCGCGTCAACAGCAGCACGCCCGAACCGCAACAAGCCAACATTCGTGAACAGGCGGCTCAATTCCGGCATCAGGCGCTGTGCGGCCAACGCCATCACGCCCAAGGTTGGGATAAGCTCTGCCATGACCTTGACCGGATCGGTTGCGCCAGAATCAAGCATTAACAAGCAGAGCAGGATAAACCCTGCGAACACGAGTGTCTGAATGACATAGGGCGGCAGTTGCGTGATCACATTCTTTGCCACGTTCGAATGTGCCATCCTCAGTGACTGTCGATCATAGCGCGACAGAAAGACACGCTCGCTGTCCAATAGCTTGATGTCCTTGATGCCAGCAAGCGTTTCACCGGCGATCCTGTACCGCGCCCTGTTTGCGATGTTGCGATCTTTGCCCACTTTCGTCAGTCGCTGACTGCTCAATAAAACTGTAACGCCAAACACAGAGCCCAGAATGCCGATTGCCATCACCGCGATGGGCGGATCAACCCAAATGACGACCCCCAGGACCATCGACAGCGTGAACACCGCCGAGATCACCTCGGCCGCAGGCCGCAGAAAATACTGCACGACCTGGGTGCTTTCATCGAGTATCCGCGCACTGATATCACTGGAATGGGCTGTCAGGAAAAACTCATAGGGCTGATGCAGATAGCGTGCCAACAGGCGGTGGCTAATGCTGTGCGTACGCAACATAGTGTATCGGGCTACGGCAAAGACACGCAGCATCTGCACTGCGTTGGCCACAACGATCATCGAGATCGTCGCCACCCCCAACGCAATGATAAACGCATAGTGCGAGGAAAAGCCGAACCTCTCGTAGAGCCATGCCAACTCTGGCGTGCTTTCGATACGGGAAGGATCGGACAAGACGGTCAGGAACGGCAGGATCGAGCCCACCATGACAGCAGAACTGATAGCAGATATTATAACGATCACCAGTACAAGCCAGGCCTTGCGGCGCTCATCCGGCTCCAACAATGACAACCCGCGCCGCCACAACGACCGGTCGGAGAAGGGCCGGGGAAGCAGGGTTTTCAGTTTGCTCATGCGGGAACCTTTGAACCGGATCACTTCATCCGCCTCAGCAGATCGTTGCATTGCTTCTCTCCAAAAAAGTACATTGCCCAGCAAGGGACAAGTACGACAGGCAAAACCAGTAACCAGGCCCAATAACTCTCGATATCTTCCGCACGAATGTTAAACCCCTGGTCAAGGATCAAAGAGATCAGAAAGATGAATGCCACGTGATAGATGTATATCGAATAGCTGAAATACCCCCAGTTCAAAAGTGGTTTCGACGTCCAGGACCGGGGAAGATTGCGCAAGCACAGGATACTGAAAACGATCATCAGCAAGTTGGATATGGCGTTTGACGCTCCGTACCAAATTTTAACAACAAGAATAAGCATCAACAAACACGCTCCCGTCACGATAAAGAGGCGCGCCGACAGCAGCGGCACAGCCGAGATGAAGTGGTACGCCACAACACCGGACAAGAACCAGAACGCCGCGTTGATTGCAAAGTTGACGAGAACGGAAGCTGAGGGATTTAAGCCGATCCCCCAAAACGGAATGCTGACAAGGGACAAAACCACCGACAGACCAAACATCGCAGGAATGGCCGAACGACGCCAAAGCAGCAAAGGGCACAAAAGGTAAAAGATGACCTCGTAAGGCAGTGACCAAAACTGCGCGGTTATGGGTGTTGTGACTTTCATGTAGGTAGCCATCAGTAACAGACCCTCTGCCGTGCAAAGCCGCCCGGCGCACTTCTGGCTTACGCTGCTTGCAGGATCTACCCAAATGTAAAGCAAACACACCAAGGCCGCGAGGCCGATTGCGACAAGGTAAGGGGGCCAGATGCGGATCAATCGGCGCGTGTAGAATTGCGCCGCAGATGGCGTATGCAACATCGAATGTGCCATCGCGAACCCACTGACACAAAAGAACAGAATGACAAATTCCGTGCCCAAGGACGTAAGTTGCAAAGCGGAAATCGAGATATAGTCGTAAATTCCCAACGGTTCCACAGCATCGGCAATCGTACGCGCCCCACCCTTGAAAAAGTTGCCCCTGACGTGGTTGATAACAACATACACGGCCGCGACGCCACGCATGAAGTCGAGCACATGGGTCGGTACAAGTGCCGGCGTGGATTGTTTGAAAATGTCAGTGGCCATCGTTCACCTCATGGGCAGCATGCCAGAAGTGTTCAACAGTCGACAAACTGTCGGCCGGAACACTCCAGGCTGCTTTTGGGGTCATTGTCTTATACACATTGGCAGCCTGCTTTGATCATGGTGTTTCTCATCGTCCAGTTACAGAATATGCCGCCCGACCAACCCATTCCCGCAACGCAATGTTCGTCAGCCCCAAATTGCGCTGGAAATTCCAGCCCATGCCATCGGACAGGTCACGCGTACGAAAATCTACCGGATATGGCACAATGTTCTCCCAGCCCGCGCGTGAAAAACTGTTCATCGCGCGCGGCAAATGAAAGGCGCTGGTTACAAGAACCCATTTTTCACGACCTTGCGGGTCGGCGAGTACACGGCTTAGGCGGGCGTTTTCTGCGGTGTTGCTCGATTGGTCCTCAAACAAGAGACGCTCGGGCGCGACGCCCTGTTCTTCAAAGAACTGCCTGGCGACTTCGGCCTCTGACACCTTTGCCCCAACCATGTCACGCAGGCGACCGCTGCCACCGGCAAAGATCAGGCGTGCGTCGGGAAAATCCCGCGCAAGAGCAAGGGCCGCGATGTAGCGATCTGCCGCCTCATTGAACTGTGGCTGTCCGGCGCGATGACTGGCCGCCACGTCCTCCCCGCCACCAAGCACGATGATGCCATCAACGTCTGTCAGGTTTCTTTGGATAGAGAACTCCTTTTCGAACGGCCTTATCAAAACATCCCCAACGGGAAAGAACCCCAACCCCAGGATCGCCCCGACAAGCACCGCCGAGGCTCCAATTGCCAATCGACGTTTCGACCGCGCACTGGCCCAAAACGTGAGTATCGCTAGGGAAAGGAGCCAGACCTCCGGATGCAGGAGAAAGCCAACAAGTTTCGAAAGGGTGAAGAAAATCGTATCCAATGATATACCGTATCAGTAGCGTAATAATTTGCGAACATTACCGTTGTACATTCGCGAAGGAAGTCTCGAGCGACAAACACGTCGTGAAGTCGATTTCGTGTCAAAGGCCAAACACGTTAAATAGAGGTGGTCCTGGTTTTTAGACCATTTTGCAGCCGTGTTAAGGTGGATCAGGGTTTGGGTTAGGCTGCTAATCTCATTGGTTCAGTTTTGCTTTCATAAGCCTCAACCGGCGTCAATATACCGTGTGTCGAGTGGGGCCGCTCTGCGTTGTAGTAGGCCAGCCACTTGCCGATCCCGGCACGCATTTCTGATCCCGTCTCAAAGGCATTCAGATACACGCATTCATATTTCAGCGATCTCCACAACCGTTCGATCATGCGGTTGTCGCGCCAAGCACCTTTCCCGTCCATGCTGATTTTGATCTTTGCGTCGGCCAGCACGTCAATCCACGCGCCACTGGTGAACTGGCTACCTTGGTCGCTGTTGAAGATTTCCGGCGCACCGTGCTTGGCAATGGCTTCTTTCAGAGCTTCAACGCAAAAACCTGCGTCCATGCTGTTCGACAGCCGCCAGCTCAGCACTTTGCGGCTGTGCCAATCCATGATGGCAACAAGGTACAAGAACCCGCGCCGCATTGGGATGTAGGTAATATCCGCGCACCAGACCTGGTTCGGGCGGTCAATCACCATGTTGCGCAGCAGGTATGGCCAGATCTTGTGCTGTGGATGCTTCTTGCTGGTGTTTGGCTCTTGGTAAATCGGCACCAGCCGCATGAGTCGCATCAACCGTCGTACACGGTGCCGACCACATCGATGCCCATTCCGCTTCATGTACCGGGCCATCTGGCGCGATCCATACCACGGCGTTTCCAGAAACTGCTTGTCGATCATCCCCATGAAGCGCAGGTTCTCAGCGCTTTCGCCGACCGGCTGATAGTAAAGACGCGACCGCGACAGCTGCAACAGTGCGCACTGTTTACGAAGGCTTAACCTATGATCCCGGCTCACCATTTTTTGTCCCGCTGACCGGCAGTGCATTGGCAAAGCCAATGTCACGAGAGGGGCGCGTCCCGAGCAGTTGATGCGAGGCTTCGGCTAAAAAATCCCGTTCCACCACCAACTGGCCGATCTTCGAGTGCAGCTTGTCGACATCGGCAGCGCTAACCTGTTCTGGGGCCGCACCACGGCGTGTAAATGCCGTCGCCATGTTCTCTATCGCTGCCCGCTTCCAGGTCCCGATTTGCGTGGGATGCACCCCGTACTTCTTCGACAGCTCAGCTAGCGTCATCTCCTCGCGGATCGCCTCAAGCGCAACCTTGGCCTTAAACTCCGGCGAATGGTTCTTTCGTTTCTTCATTCTGGATCACTTCTCTCGTCATGCGATCCACCTTAACGACTGGTCCGAAATTCCGCGACCATCTCTCTCGGCATCAACCCGAAGACAGTTGCCAAGTGGCGTAAGCGCGCAACGGTCGACGATCTCAAGACAGGGCCAAAGAAGCCGCGCTCCACGGTCCTGACCGAAGCCGAGGAGGCGGCGATCGTTGCGTTCAGGCGACACACCCTGTTGCCGCTGGACGACTGCCTCTATGCGCTGCAGCCATCCATCCCGCACCTGACACGGTCAGCGCTCCACCGGTGCTTGCAAAAGCATGGCATCTCGCGCTTGCCTGACGTCGAGGGCGACAAGCCGAAGCGGTCGAAGTTCAAGCGCTACCCTATCGGTTTCTTCCACATCGACATCGCCGAGGTGCAGACGGCCGAGGGCAAGCTCTATCTCTTCGTGGCCATCGACCGCACCAGCAAGTTTGCCGTGACCCATCTCGTCGACAAAGCGGACAGGCGCACCGCCTGGGAGTTTCTTGAGCATATACTTGAGGCCGTTCCCTACCGCATCCACACGATCCTGACCGACAACGGCATTCAGTTCGCCGACCAGCCACGGAATAGGAGCACCGCCTATTCCCGGCAGATGCGCTTCGACATGATTTGCGAAGCCAACGGGATCGAACACCGGCTGACCAAACCCAACCATCCTTGGACCAACGGCCAGGTCGAGCGGATGAACCGAACGATCAAGGAGGCCACCGTTAAACGCTTCCACTACGATACCCACGATCAGCTTCGCACCCACCTCGCCGACTTCATCTCCGCCTACAACTTCGCCCGCAGGCTCAAGACCCTCAGCGGCCTTACACCCTACGAATACATCTGCAAGGTCTGGACTTCAGAGCCAGACAGATTCATCGTCAATCCGATCCACCAGATGCCGGGACTGAACACCTAGTTGATCGCGGTTGATTGTTTGCGGTGAGGGATGCGCTGGATCATGCGGCATCGAAGACTTTGCAGATGAACTGGATCTCGCCCTGAACGCCTGGTTGTTTTTGATGGATGTGGCCACGTTTGATGGTTCGCATCGTCTCAATCCCACTCAGGTTTGCCTTGGCTGATCTCACGGATCGAAAGATTTGTCTGTAACCAAGCAGTCGTTTCATGGCGGCATGATCGCTCTCGATCAAGTTGTTCCGCCACTTTCTGTCGATATGTCGGATGCTGTCGAAGTGCGGATTGTAGCGACGATCAATCTCGCGAATGACACGCTGATAGGCTTGGGCTTTATCTGTCACAATTGTCACCGGGCGATGCAGGTGTATACGCTGAATCGCTTTGTTGAGAAAGGCTTTGACGGCTTTCGCGTCTCGTCTGGCGGTCAGGCGGAAATCGATCATCTGACTGTTTGCATCGACCGCACGCCATAAATACCGCCATTAGCCGCCAACCCGGATGTAGGTCTCATCAACATGCCAATTGACGCTGGCACGGGTAATGTCCGAGCACGTGGTGTAATTTCACCGGCTCGTTCGGTGTAATCTCAGGTGGCCATGGAGGTGTATGGTCGAGGTGGAGTTTGGCGACTTCAACCACGGACCACACGGAGACCCCGCCTCTCGGGACATTCCTGCGGAATGCCCTGTCGGCCAGTGGATGACCAAGACCAACATGGACCTGTCCGAGCTTCTGGCAAAGCACGATCAGGGTGATTTACTTCGCAGCATCGCCGAGGCTGTTCTTCAGCTGATCATGGAGGCCGATGTTGACGGCCTGATCGGTGCCGGACGCCATGAACGCAACGGCGACCGCACGACCTGGCGCAATGGGTATCGGGATCGCTCGCTCGATACCCGTCTGGGCACGCTGAACCTGCGGGTGCCGAAGCTGCGGCAGGGCAGCTACTTTCCCGGCTTCCTCGAAGCCCGGAAGACCTCGGAGCAGGCGCTCGTCGCCGTCATCCAAGAAGCTTGGATCAGCGGAGTTTCCACCCGCCGCGTCGACGATCTGGTGCAGGCTATGGGGCTGAGCGGCATCTCGAAGAGCACGGTGTCGAAGCTGTGCAAGGACATCGATGAAAGGGTCGGCGAGTTCCTGAACCGCCCGCTGACCGGTGATTGGCCCTATGTCTGGCTGGACGCCACCTACCTGAAGCAGCGCCAGGGTGGACGGATCGTCAGCGTCGCAGCCATAATCGCCGTTGCCGCCAACACAGAGGGCCGCCGCGAGATTATCGGCCTGGGGATCGGGCCATCGGAGGCTGAGACCTTCTGGACCGACTTTCTCCGCTCTTTGAAGGCCCGAGGCCTCGATGGCGTGAAGTTGGTGATCAGCGATGCCCACACCGGCCTGAAAGGCGCCATCGCCCGCGTCTTCGAGGCGACCTGGCAGCGCTGCCGGGTCCACTGGATGCGCAATGCCCTGGCTCACGTGTCGAAGGGGCCAGCACACGGTCGTGGCCGCGGCAATACGGCAGGCCTTTGAGCAACCCGACCGCAAACACGCCGGTGAGACCTGGCGGCACGTTGCGGAACAGCTCCGCACACGGTGGCCCAAGCTCGCAGACCTGATGGATGCCAGCGAACACGATGTGCTGGCCTACATGGCTTTCCCTCGCCAGCACCGAACAAAGCTGCATTCAACCAATCCGATTGAGCGCCTGAACAAGGAAGTGAAACGCCGCGCCGATGTCGTCGGCATCTTCCCGAACGAGGCCTCCATCATGCGCCTGATCGGCGCCGTGCTGTTCGAGCAGAACGACGAATGGCAGACCGCGAGCCGCTACATGATGGTCGAGGCCTTCGCCCAGATCGACAAGGAGGAGATCGACCCCATTCTCAGCATAACTACGAAAGCCGCCTGATCATGACCTCAGGCCATCTGGAAATTTACACCACCTTGACGGACGTGACCCTGGCACGCCGCAGATGCCTCTCGGTGCGTATGGTCAATTCCGGCCCGAATTTTTGATCCCAGCGATACACCGTGGATCGATCAACCGTGATCCCACTCTCCGCTAGCAAATCCACGACATCCTGATAGGACAGTAGATAGAGCAGATACCAGCGCGCGGCACAAAGAATGATGTCGCGGGAAAGCGATGGTGTTTGAACGGTGACTTGCAAGGCATCAGAAACCTCAAAAGCCAGAACTTCGCCAAGACCCTCGATTAATGCAACAGTCCCCGCGAGACGACCTCGGCAAAAAAAGTGGCTCGGCAATATTTACTTACTAAAATAGTCAGGTTAAAGGTCTGCGGATAAAGCAAGCCGATCTCTCCGTGAGTAGCCAGCGTAAAAGTTGATCATTCATCGCGAGGGAACCATGCTGAAAACATCTGAAAATGCTGCTTGCACAGAGCAGCCGCACCGAACTTCCGCCTTTGTCGTCGGAGGCTTCGGCGCTTCGCTGGCCATGGCCTGTATGGCGACGGGGGCGGCTGCGCAGACATCCGATCCCATCATCCTGCCCACAGTCGAGGTGGAAACGACGGAAGAACCCGCCGCGCCGCGCGCGACCGCACCTGCACCGGTCAGGGCCAATCCGGCACCGCGCCGCGCGGCCCCGTCCCGGGTGGCGGCCCCTGCGGTCTGTACGCCCGCTTTGGCCGGCACGCCTGTCTGTGCTGCAGAAGAAGCGGCAGAGCGTGAAGCACAGCGGCAGGCAGAGGCAAGCGCCCTGGCGGAAGCAAAAGCAGCGGCAGGCGGGAGCCGTTATGTCGATCCGGATGCCCCTTTCAAGGCAAACACGCTCGCGAACAGCCGGATGCCCGGTCCGATCAGGGACAATCCGCGTACCGTGACGGCCATCACTCAGGAAGTTCTGGAGACCACCGGCACGACCAGTGTGCGTGAACTGGCCCGCTCCACACCGGGCATTTCGCTCGGCTTTGGCGAAGGTGGCAATTCGTTTGGCGACAACATCTATATCCGGGGATTCAAGGCCAACAACGACACCTATACCGACGGCGTGCGCAGCCCCGGCACAGGTGTGGCAGAGACATTCAACACAGAGCAGGTCGAGGTGGTGAAAGGCCCGGCGGGGACGGTCGGCGGGCGCGGCACCACGGGAGGCGCAATCGACGTCATCTCGAAGAGCACGCAGGACATTGATTTTACCCGCACCACCACAACCGTTTCGGACGCATCGACGGTGCGCCAGACGATCGACACCAACAAGGTCATCAACGACCGGTTGCAGCTTCGGTTCAACGGGATGCTGCAGGACGGCAATGTCGCGGGGCGCGATCATGCAACCGATGATCGGAAAGGGGCCGCGCTGGCGCTCAGGTACCTTGCCACCGATGCGCTGACCTTCGAGGGCAACCTGAGCTATACCAAGATCGAGCAGACCCCTGACTGGGGCGTGCCTTATGTGAACAACGAAGACCTGGGGCTTGTTGGCCCGGTGACGGAATTCGGGATCGACCGCGAGACCTTCTACGGTGTGCCGGGGCGCGATTTCCAGACCTACGAAGAAACCGTGGCCACCGCCAAGGCGCAGTATTCCTTCGATAATGGAATGAAGCTGACCAACACGTTCCGCGCGTCCCGGTCGCTGAACGACTATGTCCTGACCGCGCCGAGCAGTCTGATCGACAACGGCTCCACCAATCCGGAAGACTGGCAGGTCGGGCTGAGTTTCAAGAGCTGGAATCAGGAGACGGATGTCCTTGCCAATGTGCTTGAACTGTCGGGCGAAGGCGCGTTTGCAGGCGCCACCCATGCGTTCGTGCTTGGACTTGCCGCGTCGCGGGAAGACATCGACAAATTCGGCTACTCGAACCTGAGCAGTGAGGATTATCTGCCCCCCGCAGGCCAGCGCGGTTGTACGGTCAGCGCGGTCAATCCCGATCCCATCGCGGAAGGATGCTGGTCTGGCGAGCAACCCCGACTTGGCACGGATGTGACAGCGACCACGGTCAAGACGACGTCACTTTATGCTCTGGACACGGTCACGCTGTCGGACCGCTGGAAGGTCAACGGCGGGCTTCGTGTCGACATGTATGACATCGAACGCTCCGGCGTCAGTGGCGGAGAGGCCTATACCCTGTCGCGCGATGACGTGATGCTGAACTGGAACCTTGGCACGACCTATGCCGTCAGCCGCAGACTGAATGTATACGCGGCGGCCGCAACCTCGACCAATCCGGCAGGACAGGAGCTGGAAGCGGGTGGCGGTTTTTACGGCGGTCTCGATACGAGCGGTTCGGGGCTGGCACCGGAAGAGAACACCTCGCTCGAAATCGGGGCGAAGTTCAGCTTCACGCCGGATCTGTTGCTGACCGCAGCGCTGTACCAGACAACCAAGGACAAGGCGCGCGAGGACATCGGGCCGCGTGGGGCCACCGTGACATCCGATACCCTGAAGTACCGCATACAGGGTCTGGAGCTGGGCGTTGCCGGCAGGGTAACCGATCGGCTGAGCCTGTTTGGTGGCGCGAACTTCATGAGCAGCAAGGTGCTTGAAAGCGCGGATGGCGATAATGTCGGGCTGTCGGTTGCGAATGTGGCGCACGAACAGATCAATATCCTTGCGACCTATCAGGTGACGGAGAAGCTGATGATCGGCGGGCGCGTCAACTATCAGGGCTCTATTGATCTGGGCAGCGTTGCCGCGAACGGCCGGTCGATCCCGGATGCCTTCACCTTCGACCTGTTGGGCGAATACGAGGTCGCGGACAATGCGAAGCTGAAGATGGGCATCACCAATGTTGCGGACAAGACCGTCTATGACGCGGCCTATCGGTCCGGCACGCCGTTCACCTATGTCGCGCCCGGTCGGGAGATTTCCGTCGCGCTCGAAATGAAGTTCTGAACCAGACGCCATGTCAGCGGGCAGTCCAGGGCTGCCCGCACATTCTTGAGGACAAACCATGCTGATCACCATTCCCGCCATCCTGAGCAAAGAAGACGTCAAGCACGTGCGTGCGCAACTCGATGCGGCGGATTGGGAAGACGGGTCGGCCACCGCCGGTCCGCAGTCGATGGAGGTAAAGCGCAATCAGCAATTGCCGCCCACGTCCGACACGGCACAGACGCTCGGCAAGTTCATCCTTCAGAAGCTGACGGCCGATCCGCTTTTTCTGTCGGCGGCCCTGCCATCGCGCATTCTGCCGCCCATGTTCAACAAATATGAGCGGTCCGAGACCTTTGGTGCCCATATCGACAACGCCATCCGGGTCAATCCGCTGACACACGAACGTCTGCGGACCGACCTGTCGATGACCCTGTTTCTGAGCGAGCCGGAAGACTATGATGGCGGCACGCTTGTGGTCGAGGACCATTACGGCACGCAAAGCGTCAAACTGCCTGCCGGTGACATGATCCTTTATCCCGCGACCAGCCTGCACGAGGTGACGCCGGTCACACGCGGGGCGCGGGTGTCTTCGTTCTTCTGGCTGCAAAGCATGATCAGGTCAGATGCGAACCGCCGGATCCTCTTTGATCTGGATCAGACCATCCAGTCTCTCGCGTCAAGAATAGGGGCCAACAGTCCCGAAACCGTGCGGCTGACCGGCATCTATCACAACCTGATCCGCACATGGAGCGAGACCTGAGACATGAAACCATCTTCCATCATCCTTGCCGCTGTCTTCGCGATAGCGGTCGCGGGGCCCGCTGCGGCCCTTGACCTTGAAACTCTGACCACCCTGCTGGAGCAGGCAGAGCATGATGAAATGTCTCCGCTTGGCATGTTCATGGCGGCGGACTGGGTGGTGAAAGGCGTCATGCTGTCGCTGCTGCTGGCGTCCCTTCTGGTCTGGGTGATCTTTCTGGCCAAGGTGATGATCCTTGGGTGGGAGCGCCGGAGCCTGCGCAGACGCTACCGTGATCTGGACAACGCAGCTTCGCTGAGGTCCACCGAGACCGTCTTTGCCAAGAGGAAAGGTGTGGTGGGCCAGATGGTACGCGCTGCGCTGCGCGAACGCGCGGCCACCGGCACCGCACCCGAGCTGAAGTCCGGGATCAAGGAGCGTGTCAGTTCGGAAATCGGTCGGATCGAGGCCGGGGCCGCCAGACGCATGGGCCTTGGTGCCGGTTTTCTGGCAAATGTCGGATCGACGGCGCCCTTTGTCGGGCTGTTCGGCACGGTCTGGGGCATCATGAACAGCTTCATCTCCATCTCTGAAAGCAACACCACCAATCTGGCAATCGTGGCCCCCGGCATTGCCGAGGCGCTGCTGGCGACGGCCATCGGGCTTGTCGCGGCGATCCCGGCCGTGATCTTCTACAACATCCTTGCGCGCGGCATGGGCGGCTACAGGGTGATGCTGGCTGATGCCGGGGCCTTGGTCGAACGGACATTGTCGCGCGACCTTGATCTGGAGCCCACGGCCAGCACAGGCAGAGGGCCGGTGATCCAACTGGGATCGTTCTCTGCCCATGTGGCGGAGTAACTGTCATGGCTGCGCGTCTTCGTGAGGACAATGGTGATGATTTCGGCGAAAACAGCGAAATCAACGTCACCCCCTTTATTGATGTCATGCTGGTCTTGCTGATCATCTTCATGATTGCGGCACCTCTTTCGACCGTCGACATCCCGGTGGAACTGCCCGTGGCCGTTGCGGATGCACCCGACCGTCCGAGCGATCCGGTGTTCATCACAATTGCGGAAGACCTTGCACTTTCCGTCGGAGAGACCGGAACGACGGCAGACCGTCTTTTCATCGACGTCGGTATCGCCACACGCCAAAAGCGCGACACAAGGATTTACATCCGGGCGGACAAGTCTGTGCCCTACGGTGAATTCATCCGGGTGATGAACATCCTGCGGGCTGATGGTTTTCTGAAAGTCGGGCTGGTCGGTCTTGACGAAAACGCAGTCGACGCAGCGGATCCAGGCGCAGCAGACGCGGCAGGTGAACCATGAGCCTGACCTACCGATCGCGCAGCGCAAAGCCGCTGTTCTGGTGTGCCGGGATCATCCTGAGCGCTGCGCTGCACATCGGTCTGCCGACGCAAATCCTGAGCAGCCCCTCAGACCCTGTGGAAACCGACCCTCAGCCGGACGGCATCACCGGTGCGATCATGTTCGATCTGTCGGACATCATCGCGGCACCGTCCGCCCCGGCAGAGGACAGCCTGGCCCAGGAGGAAGCAGTCCAGGCGCCCACCGTGACCGAAAGTCCGGAGGCCGTTGAAGCCGCAAAAGCGGCAGAGCAGCCGCTGCTGAGCCAGATCCCCTACGACGTTGACGATGAGAGCCTGAAATTCGGGGTGGCCGCCCCTGAGCCCGAGGTCGAGACCGAAGAGGTGGCCGAAGAAGTCGCCACAGAGCGGGACCCCGAGCAGATCGAGGCAGAAAGCCAGGTCGGTGCCGAGGACCGCGCGGCATCAGAGCAATCCGTGGCAGGGGTCGAGGCAGATACCGAAGCGGAGACCGCCAAGGCCGAAAGCGAGGGCCTGACCGCCGAGCAGACGGCGGAAATCCGGGAATGGCAAAAGAGCATCGTCTTGCTGATCAGCGGAGCCAAGACGTATCCCGCGCAAGCCCGCAGCGACCGCATCGAAGGGGAGGTTCAGGTGCAGTTCACGCTTGATCGGTACGGCGCGCTGATCGCGACCGAGGTGGCGAAATCCTCTGGCTCATCGCTTCTGGACGATGCTGCGGTCGAGACGGTGAAGCGATTGGGAAAGATGCCCACGCCCCCCAATTACCTGACCGGCGAGGCATTCACGCTGATCATTCCGCTGCGCTACAGCTTCAGGTGAACCAGATCCCTTGTGATGTCGGCAACGGTGCGGCAGCCGCTGAGCAGCATGGCGATTTCCAATTCGTCCCGCATGAGCCGGAGCACATGGCTGACGCCCAGTTCACCCGCGACCGCAAGACCGCACACCACGGGGCGGCCGATGAGGACAGCCTTGGCCCCGAGCGCGAGGGCCGCGAGGACATCGACACCGCGGCGGATGCCCCCATCCATCAGCACCGGATAATCCGGCCCGACACCATCAACGATGGCGGGCAATTGAGCCAGCGTGGCGGGTGCCCGATCCAGAACGCGACCCCCGTGATTTGAGACGATGATGCCCGCAGCGCCGATGGTCACAGCCGCAGCTGCATCCTGTGGGTGAAGAATGCCCTTGAGCAGAACCGGCACCTGCACGACATCCACCAACCAGGCGACATCGTCCCATGTGGGCAAACCATGCGCGATACGGTCGAACACGATGGACTGCCCGTCTTCGAGGGGCGCGAAACGTGGACCTGCAAACTGCGTCAGATTGACGGCGCTGACATGCGCCGGCAGATGAAACCTTTCTTCGATCTCGCGGTCGCGGACGCCTTGCACCGGTGCATCAATCGTCAGGACCAGGGTCGTGAACCCCGCAGCCAGCGCCATTTCAGCCAGTTCACGCGTCGTCTCTCTGCTGCCCATCCAATGCAGCTGAAACCAGTCGGCGCCTTTTCCTGCCGCCCGCACGTCATTCATGGACCGGCTGCTGTGGGCGCTCAGGACCATCTTGATCCCCTGCGCTTCGGCCCCTTGTGCCGTGGCGACCTCGCCCGCTGGATGGAGCAGGCTTTGATAGGCGACGGGCGCGATGAGAAGGGGTGCGGCAAGCTCCTGCCCCAGAAGCCGCGTCCTGGTGGAGCCGCCGCCGAGAGCACGCAACATGCGGGGGATGATCGTGGCGTTGCGGAATGCCGCCTCATTGGCCGACAGCGTTGTCTCATTCCCGGCACCGGCCAGAAAGTAGGCACGGTTTTCCGGCACCATGCTGTCGTGCGCCGCAGCATAATATCCCATCAGTGTCTGGGGGAGTGTGTCGGGATCAATTGCCATAACCGGGGCTTCAGGCGGGCACTGAGCAATGAGGCGGGGCAACATCGTTCATTTGTTCAGGATCAACTTGCCCGTGCGCGTGATGCGCAGCGTGTAGGTTTGACCATCCAGCACAATATGCGCCTGATCGCCCCCTTCGGTAAGATCGCGTGCCGCATGGCTTGGCAGGGTCGTCGTTTGGGATTGCTTGGGCGGCGAAGTGTGAAAACTCATGACAAGGTTTTCCCGCGCCCTGAAATGTACTGTGCGATCCCATCCGCTGTCCTGAAGACCGCAGCCAACGCCTTGGATTCGGCGGCTTTTCGGGTCCGCGAAGAACAGCCTTGATGTGATTCACTTTTGCGACGAAGTGTCGAAACCAAGCGTGATTGCATTGACAAGTCCTTTCTTGGCCAGCGCGACGGGCGTCTCGGCTTACATGCGTGTTGCCAGCCCCTTTCTTATACCTGACTGAATCTATCAGATATGTCAAACTGACAATCTCTGTCAGAAGCATTGGCTATGCCCCGTGAGACTGATCCCGGAATCCCGAACCCTAAAGAGCCCCCCTTGCGCCTCTCGCGCCCGCAAGCCGATCCTCAGTGATACCCCTCACTTGGGTCCATCTTGCCGCGAAATACCCAATAGGCGTATGCCGTATAGGCCAGAATGATCGGGATCAGCGCCAAGGCACCGACCAATGCGAAAGCGAGGCTGCTTTGGGGTGCTGCCACATCCCAGATGGTGAGCGATGGAGGTACCATCATTGGGAAGAAGCTGATGCCGATGCCGATAAAGCTGACCGTAAAGAACCCCAGTGCGGACAGGAACGGCTGCAGATCCTTCTGGTCATTCAGCCCTCGGAAAAACGACCAGACGAGCGTCAGCATGACAAGAGGCACGATCATCGTCCAAAGGCTTCCGGGAAGACTGAACCAGCGTTGAAAATAGATCGGATCCTGGAACGGTGTCAGCACGCTTACCAAGCCGATCAGCCCCAGTGTTACAGCGCCGAGGTACCAGGCGTAGCCGCGCATCTGGGTCTGAAGCGCGTTTTCCGTCTTCAGCACCAGCCATGTGGCCCCCAGCAAGGCGTAGCCCACCACGACGGCGATTCCTGTCAGGATCGAGAACGGGGTCAGCCAGTCGAACCAGCCCCCCGAATAGGCGCGGTCCGTCACTTCGATCCCCTGAACAAGAGCGCCGAGTGCGATCCCTTGACACAGCGCCGCGATGAGCGAGCCTGCAAAGAACGCAATGTCCCACACGCCTCTCCACCGGGTCGTCCGCCAGCGATATTCGAACGACACACCGCGAAAGACCAGAGCCAGAAGCATCATCATGATCGGCATGTAAAGCGCGGGCATGATGACGGCATAGGCCAACGGAAAGACGGCAAACAACCCACCCCCGCCCAGCACCAGCCACGTTTCATTGCCGTCCCACACCGGGGCGACCGAGTTCATCATCAAGTCCCGGTCGCTGTCGGATCTGGCAAAGGGAAAAAGGATGCCAAGTCCAAGGTCGAACCCGTCCAGGACCACATAGGTCAATACGGCAAAGGCGATCAGCCCGGCCCATATGAATGCAAGATCATAGATCATTCTGGCTCTCCTATTCGCCGGGGATGAAGGTTTTGTCGATCTGCGGGGCGGGCGTGATGCCAGCGGTGCGGATCGGTCCATCGGCAAGGCCGAGTTTCGGCGTGGACGGCCGTTTGTTCATCATCCGAAGGATGTAATAGGTGCCCGCCCCGAAGACGAAGAAGTAGACCACGATGAAAGCAACAAGCGAGGCCGCCACAGCGGGCGCGTCAACAGGCGCGAGACTGTCGGATGTGCGGAGCAAGCCATAAACCGTATAGGGTTGGCGGCCCACCTCTGTGGTGATCCAGCCCGCCAGGACGGCGACAAAACCGGTCGGCCCCATAGCGATACAGGCGCGGTGCAGCCACGGCGCGTCATAAAGCCGGCCTTTCCAGCGGGCCCATGCCGACCAGGCACCCAGACCAAGCATCAGAAACCCCAGCCCGACCATCACGCGGAAGGACCAGAAGACGATTGCCACAGGAGGCTGGTCCGCGTCCGGGATCGTATCAAGACCCATCACCGGCTGATCGAGCGGCTTTTCGAAGATGAGGTTCCCAAGACCCGGAATGCCAACCGCGTAGTCGAGCCGTTGTTCGGCGTCATTGGGAATGCCGAAAAGATAAAGCGGTGCCCACCCCTCGGGGTGACTTTCGTAATGACCCTCCATCGCCATGATTTTCACGGGCTGATGTTCGATGGTGTTCAGCCCATGTTCATGGCCGGCCAGAATTTGGAGGGGTGTCACCAGAAGCGCCATCCACATCGCCATGGAGAACATGCGCCGAGCCTCCTTATCGGCACGATCACGCAACAGGTGCAGACCTCCTGCAGCTCCGACCACCAGCGCGGTCGTGAGGAAAGCGGCCAGCACCATATGCACGAGGCGGTAGGGGAAAGACGGGTTGAAGACGATCTTCCACCAGTCCTCGGGCACGAACTGGCCCACATCATTGATGCCGTAGCCAGCCGGGGTCTGCATCCAGCTGTTGACCGACAAGATCCACGTCGCGGACATCAGGGTGCCAAAGGCAACCATCGCCGTGGCGAACATATGCAGCCGCTCCCCCACACGTTCGCGGCCGAACAGCATGATGCCAAGAAAGCCCGCTTCGAGGAAGAACGCCGAGAGCACTTCGTAAGCCATGAGAGGGCCAACCACCGGTCCTGCCTTGTCCGAAAATACGGACCAGTTTGTCCCGAACTGGTAAGACATCACGATTCCCGACACGACGCCCATGCCAAAGGCCACGGCGAATATCTTCTTCCAGTAGTTGAAGAGCGTCAGGTATGTATCTTCCCGTGTGCGCAGCCACAGCGCGTTGAGCACCGCCAGATAGCTGGCGAGGCCGATAGAGAACGCAGGAAAGATGATGTGGAACGAAACGGTGAACGCGAATTGAATACGCGCCAGTGTTTCAGCGGAAAATCCGTCTAGCATGGTATGATCCCGGTAAGGCAAGGGGGCGACGCTGGCGGTTCCCCACCCTCCTCACCCACATTGCGCGATTGGAACGACTTGATCTGTGTCTCGGGCGCGCGCATCCGTGACGCCGCTTCCGGCGGTTTCGCAGCGCAAATCCCATTCGGACACGCGGCGTCGGCGATCCCCTTGTTGGGCAGGTTGATCCCACAGACATTCTGCATCAAGACTGGCGCGATCAGAGCTTTCCGCCAATATCCACCGTCCGCAGATAGGGGCGAATTTCGTCGAAGCCTTGCGGAAACTTTGCAGCCGCCTCCGCGTTCGACAGGCTTGGGGGAATGATGGCCCGGTCGCCGGGCCGCCAGTCGGCGGGCAATGCCACGCCCTTGGCGTCACCGGTTTGCAGCGCATCTATCACCCGCAGGATTTCATCGAAATTGCGCCCGACGCTCATCGGGTAGGTCATCGACAACCGCAGCTTCTTGTCGCTGTCGATGATGAAGACGGATCGAACGGCGGCAGTAAGCGATTGACCGGGGTGGATCATCTCGTACAGCTTCGCGATGGCACAGTCGGGATCCGCAACGATGGGAAAGCGCAGCGTCGTGTTCTGCGTGTCGTTCACATCCTCAATCCATTTCAGGTGTTCTTCGACACTGTCGGTGCTCAGACCAATGGGCTTTACCCCGCGCTTGGCGAATTCCTGCGCCAGTTGCGCCGTGCGGCCCATTTCCGTGGTGCAGACGGGGGTAAAGTCCGCCGGGTGGCTGAAGAAAAACGCCCAGTCGTCTCCGATCCAGTCATGAAAAGAGATCGGACCGGTGGTGGTTTCGGCAGTGAAATCGGGAACGGTGTCTCCTAGAAGTAGGCTCATGGTCGGCTCCAAATGTTGTTTGACCCTGACCTAGACCTTTGCCCTGACCGCTTCAGTGACAATGTCACGCAACTTGCATAAACATATATTTCAGGTATATCTTTGAGCGGGGAGATGTCATGAAACTCACATCATATACGAATTTTGCCATGCGCTCGTTGCAGTTGGCCGCGTTGAAGTCGCCTGACCTGATCCGTGTGGATGACGTGGTGCGCGTGCACGGGCTTGCCCGCCCGCACATCGTCAAGATCGTGCATGAACTGGGACTGGCCGGCTATATCGAGACGCAGCGTGGGCGTGGCGGCGGCTTTCGCCTGGCCCGCCCGGCAGAGGAGATCATCGTCGGCGATGTCGTGCGTCTGACGGAAGGGCCGATGGAGCTGGTCGAATGTTTCAACCCGACCCGCAATACCTGCCCGCTGATCGGCATCTGCAAACTGTCGCGTGCGTTGCAGGAGGCGACGCGCGCTTTCATGGCAGTACTGGATGATCTGACCCTGGCAGACATTGCCTCAAATCGCGGTGATCTTCTGGCACGGATTGCGCCGTTGGAAGACGGGATCACAATGCCTGTTCGGAGTGCGAGATGACCGATTTTGACTGGACAGAGCGCTTTCAGGGAACGGCGGCGTTGCCTCTGGATGTGCGAAAGCGGTTGAACGCAACAGCGCGGATTGTTCACATGAAAAAGGGAGAGCAGGTGTTCGGGCCGGGCAAGGCGCCCGAAAGTCTGCTGTTCTTGTACGATGGTTGCATCCGCGTTTCCCAAAGTTCCGACAGCGGTCGGGAAATTGTGCTCTACCGGGTGGATGCGGGCGAAAGCTGTGTCCTTACCACGGCCTGCATGCTGGCAGAAGAAGCCTACAACGCGGAAGGCATCGCTGAAACGGATGTCACGGCAGTGGTGCTGCCCAAGCCCGCCTTTGACCGCCTCGCTTCGGAAGAAGCTGCCTTTCGCAACTTTGTGTTCGCCGCCTATTCGCGCCGCCTGATTGATTTGTTGCGCGTGGTGGACGACGTGGCCTTTGGCCGGATCGACGTGCGTCTGGCAGAGCGGCTCTTGTCGCTGGGCCAAGGATTGAAAGAGATCCGTACCACTCATCAGGAATTGGCCAGCGAACTTGGCACCGCCCGCGAAGTGATTTCGCGCGTGCTGAATGACTTTCACAAGCGTGAGCTGATCGAACAGGCGCGCGGTGTCATCACCTTCACGAACAAGCCGGGGCTGGCTGCCATCGCACACAGCAGCTGATGGCGGAGAGTTTTTTCAAGTTGCGTGACATTGTCACTGAAGCCGGGCGTTCAAAGTTATATTTCGATATCAACTTAACGTCTGAGGAGACGATCATGACCATCAACGTAGGCACCATCGACCGCATCTTGCGCGCCATCCTGGGCGTGGGTCTTCTTTACCTTGCCTTCTTCAGCGGCTTGCCCGCCTTTGAGTCCAATCTGGTCAAATACGGCGCGGCGATTGTCGGGATCGTCATGCTGGTCGTGGCAGCGGTGCGCATGTGCCCGATCTACAGCATCTTCGGCATCAAGACGTGCCGGGCATGACCATGGAGACGGCGTTCACCCCTGTCGCCTCGTTCGGCGGTGGTCTCCTGATCGGTTTGGGCGCTGTCCTTCTGATGCTTGGACTGGGGCGCATCCTTGGGGCGACGGGCATCATGTCCGGGCTTCTGTTTGCCGAGAACCGGGAAGAGGCGGCGTGGCGCGGCGCGATGGTCGCCGGCATGATCGCGGCCCCCGGTGTGATCTGGATGGCAGGCGGCACGATGCCGGCCCTTGATGTCCCCGTCAGCCCCCTCATGATCGCAATCGGCGGCGTGATCGTTGGCCTTGGTGCCAGTCTGGGGTCGGGATGCACCTCGGGCCACGGTGTTTGCGGTCTGTCGCGCCTGTCGATCCGGTCCATCGTCGCGGTGCCCACGTTTATGGCCACGGCGGCCATCACGGTCTTCTTCATTCGCCACGTCTTTGGAGCCTGATCCATGAAACTGATTTTCGCTGGCCTGACCGGCCTTGTCTTTGGCGTAGGGATCGCTCTTTCAGGGATGATGAACCCAGCCAAGGTGCTGAATTTCTTCGATGTTGCGGGAACATGGGATCCCAGCCTCGCCTTTGTCATGGGCGGCGCGCTTGTGGTGACCGCTGTGGGCTACCGGCTTGTGTGGCGACGGGCGCACCCTCTGTTTGACCGCGTTTTCCAGGTTCCGACAGGCACGGCGATTGACGCAAAACTCGTCGGCGGATCGGCCCTTTTCGGTGTGGGTTGGGGCATTGCCGGATTTTGCCCCGGTGCCGCCATCCCCGCACTTGGAACGGGCCGCTGGGAAGTGGCGCTGTTTCTGTTGGCCGTCGCGGGTGGATTTTACCTGCGCCGCCTGCTGATGCCGACCCAACGCACTGCTGCACGACCCTGATATCGGAGGACCAGACAATGACATCCTATCCTGTGAACATGGATATCAAACCAGACGTTCAGGCCTTTTTCGACGAAGCGACAAACACGATCAGCTATATCGTCAAAGACCCTGCATCGAACGCCTGCGCGATCATCGACAGCGTGATGGACATCGACTATGCCGCTGGCCGCATCACCTTTGATCATGCGGACGAACTGATCCGTCAGGTCGAGACGCGCGGATTGACACTGGAATGGATCATCGAGACCCATGTCCATGCCGACCACCTCAGCGCGGCCCCCTACATTCAGGAGAAGCTGGGCGGCAAGATCGGCGTGGGGTCAAAGATCACCGTCGTCCAAGACGTGTTTGGCAAGGTGTTCAACGAAGGGACAGATTTCCAGCGCGATGGAAGCCAGTTCGATGCGCTGTTCGAGGACGGCGACACCTACATGATCGGCACCATGCAGGGTTTTGCCATGTACACGCCGGGCCACACGCCTGCCTGCATGGTGCATGTGATCGGCAACGCCGCCTTTACCGGGGATACACTGTTCATGCCCGATGGCGGCTCTGCCCGCTGCGACTTTCCCGGTGGGAGTGCAGAGGCGCTTTACGACAGCATCATGAAAGTTCTCGCATTGCCCGACGATATGCGTCTGTTCATGTGCCATGACTACGGTCCGAACGGCCGCGATATTGCCTGGGAAACCACCGTGGCCGATGAAAAGGCCCACAATATCCACGTCGGTGGCGACAAGACACGCGAAGACTTCATCAGGTTCCGGACCGAACGCGATGCACAACTGGCCATGCCCAAGCTGATCATTCCGTCGTTGCAGGTGAACATGCGTGCGGGTGAAGTCCCGACCGACAAGGACGGCAATCCGATGCTCAAAGTGCCGTTGAACCTGCTTTGACAAGGGCAGACATGCATCGCCAATTTGCGGAGATCCGAAGAAATGACTGACATTCTCAACAAGGTTTCGAAATCACGCGGTGCTGGAAGCCCGACTGTTGTCGGCTTTTACGAACCCGACACGGGCAGTTGCCAGTACATCTGCATCGACGACGAAACCCGAAAATGTGCGGTCATCGACGTTGTCCAGAAGTTCGATCCAAAGTCGTTTGCCACCGATTTCGCCCATGCCGCGTGGGCGCTTGATTACATCAAGAAAAACGATCTGGAACTCGAGTGGATCCTCGACACGCACCCCCATGCCGACCACTTCATTGCCGCAGACTGGTTGCGGAACAAGACCGGCGTAAAGACCGCCATCGGCGAAAAGGTCCGAGAGATCGCCGTGCTTTGGCGCGATTACTACAATCTGCCCGATGCCTTTCCGATCGACCCGGACTTTGACCATCTTTTTGCGGATGGCGACACGTTCAAACTGGGCAACCTGGATGTGACGGTCATGTTGTCGCCCGGTCATACGCTTGGATCTGTGTCCTTTGTCGCCGGTGATGCGATTTTCGCCCATGACACGCTGATGCAACCTGACGCCGGATCATCACGCGCCGATTTTCCCGGTGGATCGGCGGCTGTGCTCTATGACAGTATCATGGCGATCTTCGATCACCCTGATGATCACCGCATCTTCATCGGTCACGACTACGGCACAAAAGACCGAAAAGAGCCTGCCTGGGAAAGCACGGTTCATCAGCAGAAGAGCGAGAACATCCATCTGGGCGGCGGCGTTTCAAAGGCAGACTTCGTCGAAACGCGCGAGGCGCGCGACAAGACCCTTGCATTGCCCGCACGGATGCTTGCGGCCCTGCAGGTCAATCTGCGTGACGGGCGCTTGCCCGACCCTGAGAACGATGGCCACAGCTATTTGAAGATCCCCGTCAACAGATTCTAATCGGAGCGCAAAATGGAACTCAGGAAGATCACCGAAAAGACGACCGTCAGCGCACAGATCCTGCCGGGCGATATGGATGCGATCAAGGCCGCCGGTATCCGGGCGATCATTTGCAACCGGCCCGATGGCGAGGGTGCCGATCAGCCCTCTTTCGAGGAAATCGCAGCGGCGGCCAATAAGGTCGGGATCGAGGCGCGCTATGTGCCCGTGCAGTCCGGCATGGTGACGGACGGGGATGTCGAGGCGTTTTCTGCCGCTCTCCAGGAATTGCCCCGGCCCGTGCTGGCCTATTGTCGTTCCGGGACACGCTCGGCGACCTTGTGGTCGTTCCACGAGGCCAAGAAGCGACCGATGCCGGAGATCCTCGCTGCCACAAAGGCGGCGGGATATGACATGAACGGTGTCGCGCGGCGTATCGCGAACGGTGGCAAGACACCGACCGATACGGGCGATGCGCATTTTGACGTGGTGATCGTAGGTGCAGGTGCGGGAGGTATCTCTGTCGCGGCCAGCCTGAAATCCCGCAAGTCCGGGCTGTCGATTGCAGTGATTGATCCGGCAGACATCCACTACTACCAGCCCGGCTGGACCATGGTGGGCGGCGGAATCTTCCAGCCCGAACAAACCTCCAAGACGATGGGATCCCTGATCCCGCGCGGCGTGAAGTGGATCAAGTCCGCCGTTGCCGCCTTTGAACCGAAGAACAACGCGGTCATTCTCGAAGGCTGCCGCGTGGTCAAATATGACCGTCTGGTGGTGTGTCCGGGCCTTAAGCTGGATTGGGCGGCGGTTGAGGGGCTCGAAGATACATTGGGCCGAAATGGCGTGACGTCGAATTACCGGTACGACCTTGCCCCCTATACATGGGAGCTGGTGAAAGGGTTGAAGCAAGGCCGCGCCCTGTTCACGCAACCGCCCATGCCGATCAAATGTGCCGGCGCGCCGCAAAAGGCGATGTATCTTTCCGGTGATGCGTGGTTCCGCAACAAGGCGCTCAGGAACATCGACATTCAGTTCATGAACGCGGGCGGGGTTCTGTTCGGGGTCAAGGAATACGTGCCCGCCCTGATGGAATACGTCCGCAAATACGACGCGACGTTGAACTTCTTTCATACTCTGACGGCCGTTGACGGACCTGCCAGGACAGCGACTTTCAAGGTGGCCAAGCCCGACACCGATCCGGAAACGATCACGGTCGATTTTGACATGATGCACGTCTGCCCACCCCAGACTGCGCCGGATTTCATTCGCGTCTCGCCCTTGGCCGATGCGGCGGGCTGGGTCGATGTGGATCAGGCTACCTTGCGTCACAAGACATTTGACAACATCTGGTCGCTGGGGGACGTGATGAATGCGCCCAATGCAAAGACCGCAGCCGCCGCGCGCAAACAAGCGCCGACTGTGGCCGACAATATCGTGGCGGACATTCGCGGACGCTCCCCGGTGGCCGCTTATGACGGCTATGGCTCCTGTCCGCTGACCGTGGAACGCGGCAAGATCGTGCTGGCCGAATTCGGCTATGGCGGCGTGTTGAAACCCAGTTTTCCATCGTTCCTTGTCGATGGCACCAAGCCTACGCGGGCGGCATGGTTCCTGAAGGAAAAGATGCTGCCGCCGATCTACTGGCAGGCCATGCTGAAAGGCAAGGAGTGGATGGCCAAGCCCGAAAGACTGACCGCCACAGCGAAGTAGCCGCACCGTTGTCCATAGAGTGACGTAACGGGAAACCGCACGCCCAAGGCGGTTTCCCCTGATGAACTGAACATCTCATGCCCTCCATTTCCCGTTACCTGCCGATCCTTGACTGGGGACGGCATTATGACCGACGTGCACTGTCAAACGACATGGTCGCCGCCGTGATCGTCACGATCATGCTGATCCCGCAATCCCTGGCCTATGCGCTGCTGGCGGGGCTGCCGCCCGAGGCCGGGATATACGCCTCGATCGCGCCGATCGTGCTTTATGCAATCTTCGGCACCTCGCGGGCACTGGCCGTTGGGCCGGTGGCGGTGGTGTCCTTGCTGACAGCTTCGGCCATCGGTCAGGTGGCCGAGGCCGGCACGGCGGGATATGCCGTTGCCGCCCTGACACTCGCAGGGCTTTCGGGGGCATTTCTGGTGCTTCTGGGCATCTTTCGTCTGGGTTTTCTGGCCAATTTTCTAAGCCATCCCGTGATCGCGGGCTTTATCACCGCGTCAGGCATTCTGATCGCGACAAGTCAGTTGAAGCACATTCTGGGCGTCAGCGCCCATGGGCATACACTGCCCGAGATGGTGGGGTCGATCGTGGCGCATCTGGATCAGGTCAACTGGATCACGGTGTCCATTGGCGTGACCGCGACAGGTTTTCTGTTCTGGGTACGGGGCAATCTGAAACCGCTTCTGAAACGGCTTGGCACCGGCCCCCTGCTGACGGATTTGCTGGCCAAGGCCGGACCCGTGGCGGCCGTGGTGTCGACAACCCTTGCGGTCTGGTTGTTCGATCTTGAGGCTGCAGGCGTCAGAATCGTGGGCGACGTGCCGCAAAGTCTGCCTCCGCTGACGTTGCCCGGTCTTTCCCCGGATCTGATCGGGGCCCTTTTGATGCCCGCGATCCTGATTTCAGTGATCGGATTTGTCGAAAGCATTTCGGTGGCACAAACCCTTGCCGCCAAGAAGCGTCAGCGCATCGACCCCGATCAGGAACTGATCGGCCTCGGAGCTGCCAATCTGGGTGCCGCCTTCACTGGCGGCTTCCCCGTGACGGGCGGGTTTTCGCGTTCGGTCGTGAATTTCGACGCAGGCGCAGAGACACCCGCGGCGGGCATCTACACCGCCATCGGCCTTGCCATCGCGGCCCTCGCCCTGACCCCTCTGGTCTATTACCTGCCCAACGCGACCCTCGCCGCGACGATCATCGTCGCAGTGCTCTCACTGGTGGATTTCTCGATCCTGAGGAAAACCTGGGGATACGCCCGTTCGGATTTCACTGCCGTCGCGGCCACGATCCTGCTGACCCTTGGATTGGGCGTCGAGGTCGGCGTGGCAAGTGGCGTGGCCATTTCGATCCTGCTGCATCTCTACAAGACCTCACGCCCCCATGTGGCCGAGGTCGGTCTGGTTCCTGACACGCAGCATTTCCGGAACGTGAACCGACACGCCGTTGAAACCAGTCCGCAGGTGCTGACCCTGCGCGTGGACGAAAGTCTCTACTTCGTGAACGCACGTTTTCTGGAAGACCTTGTGCAATCGCGCGTCACCACGGGGTGCGAGATCAGGGACGTCGTCTTGATGTTCTCTGCCGTCAACGAAGTCGACTTTTCCGCGCTGGAAAGTCTTGAGGCGATCAACCTGCGGCTCAAGGATATGGGCGTCGGTTTGCATCTGTCGGAGGTCAAGGGTCCGGTCATGGACCGGTTGCAAAAATCGCACCTCATCGGCGATCTGAACGGCCAGGTGTTCCTTTCGCAATATGACGCCTGGGCTTGCCTGACGCGCGGAAAGACTGCGGCGGAACGGCATTAGCCTGCACGTCGTTTTTGCCGGGCAGACACATCCCTCCAATCACCGGCTGATTTCAGTCCCAGTTTGGCTCAGCGACCCGAACCGGTTCTCCCGCGGCTTCCAGTGCCCGACCTGCGGCCAAGAGAATGTCCTCGCGGTAATGAGGCGCGACCAGTTGCACGCCGACAGGCTTGCCACCTGCATCGCCGGTCGCCACCGAAAGAGACGGGACACCGAAAACCGGCAATGCCCGTTGCGTCAGCTGCGCGTCGTATACTTTCGAGAAGGCGTCTTCCGATTGTACGTCCAGATCCTGCAGGAACGGCAGTTCACCCGATACGGGGCAGATGACAACTGGATAGTCGCGCAGGAACAACGCCCACTCTCTGACAAGCCCGGCGCGGGTCTGCAAAGCGGTCATCACGTCTTCCAGTCCGACTTCGCCGACATCCCGCTTCATCTGCTCGAACACGAACATGTCGCGTCCGGATCCGCCTCTTGCTCGACAAGACCCTTCGCGCCGAACTGCATCTCGGCCATCCACAGGAGCGCATTGATTTTTGCTGCGGGCCGCAGGGGCGGACATGCGATCTCGTCGACGATCCAACCTGATGCTTTCAGTTTGTCGGCAGCATCTTCCAGCGCCGCGCGCACTTCATCCGCAACGTGCATGTCGTCCGGCGCGACGGTCAGCGCCGCCCGTTTCGGAAAGTCCTGCCTGCCCAGAGGTGCGGGTATGTACCACGGATCCCGGGGGTCAGGCCCAGCCATCGCCGTCAATGCGATTTCAATGTCCGCGATGCTGCGGGCAAGAGGGCCGGACGTCGCCATAAGCTGCCCCCCGATGAACCGGTCCGCCGCACTTGCATTATATGCGGGAACCCGGCCAAGCGAGGGCCGAAGCCCGTGCAAGCCACATGCGTATGCGGGATACCGGATGGAACCTGCAATGTCAGTGCCATGCGCGATTGCACAGATGCCCGAAGCAACCGCTGCGGCTGCGCCGCCAGAGGATCCGCCCGGCGTCAGCTCTTTGTTGCGCGGGTTCAGCGTTTGACCGTGCAGGCTGTTCTTGGTGAACCATCGCAGTGAGAACGCAGGTGTGTTCGTGCGCCCGATGATCACGCCCCCTGCCTTCCGAATATTCGACACAACAGGGCTGTCGTGATCTGCCACATGGTTTTCAAGAAGGCGCAGGCCATTGGTGGTCGCATGTCCTTGCTGATCGACATTGACCTTGATCGTGACCGGGACACCGCACAAGGGCCCCGGATCGTCACCGCGGGCCACCGCATCGTCCACCTGCCGGGCAGCCATCAGCGCTTCGTCGCGGCAGTCCTGTACAACGGCGTTGATCTTTGGGTTCACATCGTCAAGGCGTTCGAAATGAGCCTTGGCAACTTCGGTTGCGGACAGCTTCTTATGACGCACGGCGGAAGCGATCTCGCTGGCTGTCATTTCCCAGATGCGGTTCATTTCATCTCTCCTCATGCCCCACGTCAATTGCGTGACTTGAGCTTCTCATCCCCCCTCGGGAAAGTCGACAACGACGTGCCGGCGGACGGGTGCCGCATCACTTCCCCCTCATCTGCAACCTTGCCTGTGGCGAAGGCTTCGGCCATTGTTCGTCGAACCCCTGCAGGAATCGAGACGGGGGTCATGGGAGGAACAAAATGAACATTCGTAATATGATGGCTGCGGCCATTGCAGGAAGCCTGACAGTGGGATCGGCCTGCGCACAAGAAGTCACCTTGCGTTTGTCGCACTGGGTGCCACCGACACATCCGATCCAGACGCTGGGGATCGAACCCTGGGTCCAGTCACTTTCCGAAGCATCTGACGGGCGCATCGCCGTGACGATCTTTCCTGCGCAGCAGCTTGGCGCTGCACCGGACCATTATGACATGGCGCGCGACGGTATCGTCGATATCAGCTATACCAATCCGGGCTATCAGGCCGGTCGGTTCCCGATCTACAGCCTGATCGAGATTCCGTTTCACGCCAACAATGCGACGGGCGGTGCGCAGGCCTTGCACGAATGGTACGCACCCATCGCGGAAACCGAAATGTCCGATGTGAAGTTCTGCGTGGCAAACCCACACGATCCGGGCACGTTCCATTCCAAGACCCAGATCAAGGTGCCTGGCGACATCAACGGCCTGAACGTCCGGCCCGCACATGCCACCATGTCCCGCTTTGTCAGTTCCCTGGGTGGTGGTCCGGTTCAGGTGCCGGCACCCGAAGCGCGCGAGGCGATTGCCAACGGCACGGCCGATGCAATCACCTTCCCATGGAATTCGGTATATATCTTCGGCATCGATGCTGAGACAAAGTATCACCTCGATATGCCCTTCTACATCTCGGCGCAGCTTCTGCTGATCAACAAGGACACCTACAACGGGTTGCCGGATGATCTGCGGGCAATTCTTGACGATCACTGTACGCCGGAGTGGTCAAAGCGGTTCTCGTCCGGCTGGGCCGAGAATGAAGCATCCGGTCGGCAGAAGATGGTCGATAGCGGTGAACACACCCTCTATGCCCCGAGCGAAGAGGAAGTACAGGCCTGGCGGGCTGCGGCAGAGCCATTGATCGAAACCTGGAAGACTGAAGTGGGCGACCAAGCCCAGGCATATTACGACGGCTATATCGAGGCGCTTGAGCGTCACGACAGCCGCTACTGAGCGACAAGCGCGGGCGGTCCCGAACCGCCCGCGCGAGCCTGATATGCAACGACTTCAAAGCATTCTCGAACGGACCGCGCTGGCCATCGAAACCGTTGCCGGCATCATCATGGGGCTGGTCACGCTTCTGGTCGTGGCCTCAGCCGTGGGGCGGTATCTGTTCGCCTATCCGCTGCCAGATGCCTTTGACATGTCACGGCTTTTGTTGGGGGCCGCGATCATGTGGGGCTTTGCCAGCGTCGGCTACCGGGGATCTCATATCAAGGTCGACATCTTCGCCGAGATGCTGCCCCTCCGCAAACGGCGTTGGGTCGACGCATTTGCCTGGTCGGTGTTGCTGATCTTCACCGCTTTGCTGGCATGGAAAATGTTCGGCCGCGTTTCAAGCGCTGCCGTGAGTAATGAATCAACCATGGATCTGAGGCTTCCGGCATGGCCCATGATGGGACTGATCTGGCTGGGCGTGGCGGTCAGCCTGCCCGCAATACTGGCGCGACTGATCCTGATCGTGACGGGTCGTGGGACGCTCGACCACTTCGAAAGCATTGAAGAGCAGGACATCAAATGAGCGGCGACATCATTGCCATCGCAGGCTTCGTGGCGCTTTTCGCCATGATGGTCCTTCGTGTTCCGATCGGCATCGCCATGGGACTGGTGGGTGTCGGAGGCTTTGCCGGCGTCGTGGGCTGGAAACCCGCCCTCAACCTGTTGGCACAATCACCCATCCGCACCGTTACCGATTTCAACCTTACACTGATCCCCTTCTTTGTTCTGATGGGCGTCCTGGCCACCAATTCGGGCATGTCGCGCGAGTTGTTTCGGACCGGACGGCACTGGTTCGGGTTCATGAAGGGTGGCATGGCAATGTCGACCATCGGCGCCTGCGCCGGGTTCGCGGCAATCTGCGGGTCGTCCGTGGCCACCGCCGCCACGATGACCAAGATCGCTCTGCCCGAGATGAAGCGCGCGGGGTATCCCGACGACGTATCGACCGGCGTTGTCGCTGCGGGGGGCACCTTGGGCATCCTGATCCCGCCGTCCGTCGTGCTGGCGGTCTATGGGTTCATCACCGAACAGGACGTGGGCAAGCTGTTCATTGCAGGCATCGTTCCGGGACTGTTGGCCATCGCCATGTACATGGCCGCCGTGCGCGTCGCCTATGGCAAACGCCTTCCGGCGGGCGAACCCTTTTCGCTGTCGGATGCTGTCCGGTCCCTGTCCGGCGTCTGGGCCGTGTTGCTGCTCTTTGCACTGATCATCGGATCAATCTACTTCGGCGTCACCACTGCAACCGAAGCGGCGGCTGTCGGCTCCTTCCTGACGGCGCTCATCGGGTTTGTCCGGGGCAGACTGACCTTGCGTCTGTTGCTGGACAGTCTGATCGAGGCGTTGCGCACCTCCGTTGCGATCTACACGATCCTGATCGGTGCGATCCTGTTCGGCTATTTTCTGGCGATCACGCAAAGCCCGCAGAAGATCACCGCCTGGCTGGTCGGGTTGGAGTTGGGTGACTACGGCACGCTTACGCTGATCCTGATCTTCTTTGTGTTGATGGGGTGCATTCTGGACGCGATGGCGATGATCATCCTTCTGGTTCCCATTGTATTCCCGATCGTGACCCAGATGGGATTTGATCCGATCTGGTTCGGCGTCATCGTCGTGATGACGGTGGAACTGGGCCTGATCACCCCCCCGGTCGGGATGAATGTCTTTGTGATAAACTCAATCGCCCGTGACATTCCGCTGACCACGATCTTCCGCGGCGTCCTGCCTTTCGTCGCTGCGGATATCCTGAGGCTGATCCTGCTCGTGGCGGTGCCATCGCTGGTGCTCTGGCTGCCCAGAACGATGGGTTGAAGCGTCTCTGCATCACAAGACATCGCGGTGCGACGGCACACACACAAGCCGCGAAAGACGCGACAATTAAGCCGGATCATTCCTCCGGCGCGCTCTGTTTCGCCACCGCTTCCAATGTACCGATCAGGTCTTTGAGCGTCTGCAGAAAGGCCTCATATCTTTCGGTCCCCACGGCGTCATGCAAAAGCTGGATGTGCGCCAACGCCTTTGCTTCCATCTGGGCCTGTTGGGCGATGCCCTTCGGTGTTGCGACACTCAGATGGATGCGCCTGTCGCTGGCAGAGCGCAAGCGCGTGATCAGCCCGTTTTCCTCCATCCAGCGCAGCGCCTTGGTGATGCTTGACTTGTCGCGTGCCGATGCGATCCCGATCTGGGTCTGGCTGATCCTCGGGTTGCGCACGATCAATGTCAGGATGCTGAAGTACCCCGGTTGCAGCGCGTCACTCCCCAGCTTGACGCGGAAATCCTCGTAAGCGACCTCATAGGCACGCCGCAGATACATGCCGATGAATTCATGCAGGATCCCACTGTCCAGCGTTGCACTGTCGGGTGCACTCACGGCCTCATAGGACAGGATGTCGCCGCCGATGTTGATATTGGTTTTGTCGTCCATGTTCACCGCGCCATCAGGGGAAGGACCATGACAATCCAGGGAAAGGCGATGATTATGATGATCCGCAGGATATCTGCCAGCACGAAAGGCAGAATGCCCCGGTACATGTCCCCCACAGACAGATCGTCAATGACCGATTTGATCACGAAGAGGTTCAGACCCACGGGCGGCGTGATCAGAGACAGTTCCGTCACCATCACTGCAAAGATGCCGAACCAGATCGGATCGTAGCCCATTTGCGTGACGATCGGAAAGAAGATCGGGATCGTCAGCAGGATCATCGACAGGCTTTCCATGAACATACCGAGAAACAGGTAAATCACCAGGATCGTCAGGATCACCGCCGTCGGCCCCAGGCCGAGCGAGGTGATGAGTTCGGACAATGCGTTGGGCAATCCGATGAGGTTCATGAAGTTTGAGAAAACCAGTGCGCCGATCAGCACCAGAAACAAGCTGGCCGTCGTCAGGACAGTTTCGACCAGCGACGCGACAAGGCCGCCCCAGGACAGGGCGCGCCGCCACAGGGCAAAGGCCAAGGCACCGGTGGCACCGACCCCGCCTGCTTCGGTGGGCGTAAAGACACCGTTGTAAAGGCCGCCGATGATCGCGACGAACAGCAGGAGGATTGGTCCCACACTCCGCAGATACCGCAGGCGCTCGGACCAGTCCGCACGCGGTGCGGCAGGCGCACAGGCAGGGTCAATCTGTGCGGCGATACGGATTGCCACCAGATAAAGGATGATCGCCAGCACTCCCGGCAGGATACCCGCGATGAAAAGTGAGCCGATATCGGTGCCTGTCGCAATGCCGTAGAGGACCAGAATGACGGAAGGGGGGATCAGAATACCCAATGTTCCGCCTGCAGCGACCGCAGAGGCGGCGAAGCCGTCGGCATAGCCGTAGCGGCGCATCTCTGGCACGGCGACCTTTGCCATGGTGGCGGCTGTGGCCATGGACGACCCGCTGAGAGCGGAAAATCCGCCGCAGGCGAGGATGGTTGCCGCCGCCAGGCCACCGCGCATGTGTCCGACAAATCCGTGGCAAAGGCGGTAAAGGTCTTCTGACATCCGCGCACGCGTGACGAAGACGCCCATCAGGATGAACATCGGCAGCACGGACAGTTCATAGGACATCGTGGCATTGATCGGCAGTTGCCCGATCATCCCCATCGCAGTGCGTTCAGAGATGTTGATCCAGATGCCGGCCAGGCCGACAAACAACATCGCGAGCGCAATCGGCATACCGCCCATCATGAGAACGAACACCCCGCCAAAGGATATCCCGGCGATTTCCCAGACCCCCATCAGATGTTGTCCCCAATGCGGCCCACATCGGTGCGGGTACTGCGAAAGGCTTCAAGAGCGCAGAGCAGGAAGGCCAGTGCTGCAACGACCAGAAGCGATGACATGCATTGCGCGATCAGCCCCTTTGGCACGCGAAGTTCCATTGTCACCTCGCCGTAGGTCAGCAGACGTTCCCCCTGCAACCAGACGCGCCAAGCCACAAACCCCATGAGCGCAGCCCCAGCGAGGTCCGAAACGAACCCGGTCACGCGCAAGACGGTCTGGGGCAACTTGTCGACCAGCACAGTCACCGAGATATTGCCCCGCCGTCGCACCATCAGGGGCAAGGCGGTAAATACAATCAGACCCATGCCGATCTCGATCATCTCGAAGCCGCCCATCAAGGGGCTGCGAAGACCGTAGCGCATCACCACCCCGACGAAGGTGACGGACATGACGAAAAAGGCAATCAGCCCCGAAAGCCAGGCAAGGACCAGGCATATCTTGTCAAAGGCGTTTATCGCGGCTGTCATCATGCCCCCGAGGCGAAGATTGTTCTTTATGGAGATAGAAACGGGCGGTGCCAGGCATAGGGCACCGCCCGGGTGATCACTTGACCACATTCACTTCGCGGTTTGCACGGTAGTTTTCCACCATGTCGCGGGCGTATTGCAGGATTTCCTCACCGTTGAAGCCTTTTTCGGATGCCTGCGTGATCCATTCGGTTTCCAGCGGCTTGAGTTTCTCGCGCGCCGCTGCAACGTCGGCTTCCGGCAAGGTGATAAATTCCACGCCTTGCTCGTTCAGCTTTTCCTCACCGTATCGGTCGCCATTGCTCCAGGCAAATCCCGAGAGCATCGCGATGGCCATACCGGAGTGCTTTTCGACCGCTGCCCGTTCAGCATCGGTCAGGTTGTCCCAGCTGTCCTGATTGAAGGCGACCCAGAATGTATCGGTGTACAGTCCGCCGGGCACCCGTGTGATCGACGAAATCACCGGCGTGATCCCGAAAAAGTCGATGGATTCGGAAGGGAAGGTGATCCCGTCCGCCACGCCGCGTGACATGGCCGTCTGCGCCTCGGTCGGGGGCAGTTGCACCGGGGACGCACCCAGTTCAGACATCATGCGCCCGGTCACGTTCCCGCCCACGCGGATGGTTTTGCCTTCGAGGTCGGCCAGCGTATCAATCCGGCCTTTGGCCATGTTGATGTTGGGATTGGAATGGGTGAACAAGCCCACAACATGCGCGCCATCGTGTTCGCCGTATTCCGCACCGTATTTCTGGTAGGTCAACCACGACGCCGCCGAACCGGCCCACGGATCGGGAGACATGAAGGGCAGGTCCATCACCTGCGTCATCGTGAACCGGCCTGCATTGTGACCGGATACGCCATAGCCCACGTCGAATGCCTGATCCAGCAGCAGGTCGAACTGTGCCGGTGGCGGGCCCAGCGAGGATGTCATGATCTCGAACTTGAGCGACCCGCCGGTCTCCTCTTCGATTGCGGCGGCCCAGGGCTGCAGGATGCCCGAGACGATCAGGTGATGCGGCGGCAGCCATGATCCGATGCGGAGTGTCTTGCTGTCCTGCGCCCATGCCGGCAACGCGCTTAGTCCCACGGCCAGCGCCAGGCCCCAGCTTGCAAATAACTTCATCCTTGTTCTCCCTTTTGTTGTGCGGTCCTTACCGCGCCTTGGTCTTTGAAATCACAACTTGCTTGCGCCGCTCAGCTTGTAGATTTCCAGCGCATCCGCCTTGTCGCCGCCCCTGACGCCAAGCAGACGAAACTGCTCTGCGGCCATTGCGGTGAACGGAACCGGTGAGGCACAGGACCGCGCCAGTTCAGTGACGGAATCGAGATCCTTCAGCATCGTGTAGACATGGCCCAAAGGCGGCTCGTGCTGCGCATTGACCATGCGCGGCAGGAAAATCTGCAAGGGTTTGCTGTCGGCGAACCCGCCTGCCAGGGCTTCTGGCAGACGGGTTGCATCCACACCTGCGTTGGTGGCCAGTCGTGCGGCTTCTGCCAGTACGGCCATCGTGCAGCCGACGATGACCTGATTGCAGAGCTTTGTGGTCTGCCCCGCCCCGGCGGGCCCCATCAGCGTGAACCGCGCGGCCATCTTCAGCACGACCGCTTCGACCCGGGCAAAAACGTCGGCATCGCCACCTGCCATGATCGCCAGGCTTCCGGCTTCGGCACCGGGCACACCGCCGGATACGGGCGCGTCGATCCAATCCATCCCTGTTTCGGTTTTCAGCCGCTCCGCCATCCGGCGCGATGCTTCCGGCTGGATCGACGAAAAATCAACCAGCACGCTGCCCTTCCTTGCGCCTTCGGCAACACCGTTTTCACCGAAAACGGCGGCCTCGACGGCTTTCGTGTCCGTCAGACACATGAAAACTATATCAGACTTTGCGGCGACGTCGGCCGGGCTGTCGCCAAGTGCGGCACCCTTGTCGATCAGTGGGTCCGCTTTGGAGGCTGTGCGGTTCCAGACCGTGACCTTGTAGCCCGCATCAACCAACCGGCTTGCCATGGGCGTGCCCATCAGGCCAATGCCGATATACCCCAGTGTTGGTTCCTCACTCATGTCGCCATTCCTTTTCTGCGTGGCTCTGGCCATTGTGCATTGCCAGCGTGCGTCACGGCACCTTCGTGGGCCTGGCCGACCGTGGCCGCGTATTTGGACAAAAGCCCGCCCTTGTGGCGGGTTTCAGGTGCTTTCCATTCCGCACGACGGCGCTCGATTTCCTCCTCGGCCACATCGAGCGTGATGGTGGCGGCCTTGCCGTCGATGCTGATCGTATCGCCGTTCCGGACCAGTCCCATCATGCCGCCCAGTGCGGCCTCGGGGGCGGCATGGCCGATGCACATACCGCGTGTTGCCCCCGAAAACCGTCCGTCCGTCAGCAAGGCGACCTTTTCGCCCATGCCCTGTCCATAGATCAGCGCGGTCAGGCCAAGCATCTCGCGCATGCCCGGGCCACCTACCGGACCTTCGTTGCGCACGATCAGAACCTCGCCTTCCTTGTAGTCGCGGGTGTGAACCGCCTCGACCGCGTCGTCTTCTGACTCGAAAACCCGCGCGGTGCCGGTGAACGTCAGCGATTTCAGGCCCGCAACCTTGAGCAATGCACCGTCCGGGCACAGATTGCCCTTGAGCACCACGACACCCCCCGACTGCATGATCGCATCCGAAACGGGCCGGATGATTTCGCCGTCCGGCGCCGGAGCATCTGCCACCTCTTCGGCCAACGTGCGGCCCGTGACGGTCAATGTGTCACCGTGCATGAAGCCATGCTGGATCAATTCCTTGATCACCACATGCGCGCCACCGATCTCGTAGACGTCCTTGGCGTGATACTTCCCACCCGGGCGCAGGTTGCCGATGAACGGTGTGCGTTGCAGGACCGCCGCCACATCGTCTGCGGTGAACTTGATCCCAGCCTCATGCGCAATCGCCGGTATATGCAGCGCCGTGTTCGTGGAACCGCCCGTGGCTGCAACGATGGCACAGGCATTTTCCAATGCCTTGCGGGTGACGATGTCACGCGGCAAAGGTCCGCCGCGTTCGATCATTTCCATCACCAGCGCCCCGGCACGGTGGCCCACGCCCTTGCGTTCGGAATAGACACCCGGGATCATGGAGGAGTTGGGCACCGTCATGCCAAGCGCCTCTGACACCATCGCCATCGTATTGGCGGTGAACTGTCCCGCGCAGGCCCCGATGGTCGGTTTGCAGGCCTCTTCAAGCTGGGTCAACTCGTCCTCGGTCATCGTGCCGGCCTGGACGGCGCCAACGGCCTCGTATGTATCCAGCACGCTGACGTCCCGTCCCTGAAACCGTCCCGGCAGTGCTGAACCGCCATAGACGAACACGGCCGGAACGTTGCACCGCACCATGCCCATGATCACACCCGGAAGGGTCTTGTCACAGCCGCCGTATCCGACGATGCCGTCGTAGGCATGGCCGTGGATCACCGCTTCGATGCTGTCCGCGATAATCTCGCGACTGACGAGGCTGAATTTCATGCCCTCGTGGTTCATCCCCACCCCGTCGGACACGGAGATCGTGGTAAACTCGCGCGGCGTTCCACCCGCCATCGCCACGCCTTCCTTTGCGTAATCGACCTGCGCGTAGTGGGTCATGTTGCAGGGCGTGACCTCGCCTTTCTGGCTCACCACACCGACCATGGGCTTCGCAATGGCCGCATCATCCAGACCCATCGCGTGCATGAACGCACGGTGCGGGCTGCGGTCGATCCCGTCTGTGGTGATGCGTGAGCGCAGAGGCTTCTTGGAGTTCGATGGCATGAATGGTCACCTTGACAGAAAGTTGCGTGAAAGAAAGTTTATGCTTGAATGAAATCATCGAATCCCGTTTTCTGTCAACCAACGATTTGGATCGCCGCATATGAAATTGATCGCAAACATCTCCATGCTGTTTACCGAGCATGATCTGATCGACCGGATCGCGGCCGCCCGGCGCGCCGGGTTTTCGGGCGTCGAGATTCAGTTTCCGGAGAGCGGCGACATTCCCGCGCTCAAAGCTGCATCAGCGGAACACGATATGCCCATTGTGCTCATCAACGTACCGCGCGGACCGGGGGACGCGGTCGGGCTGGCCGCCTTGCCGGGCCAGGAAGACGCCTACCGCGCCGCTGTTGAAACCTGCGCGATCCATGCTGCCGCGCTGGGGGTGAGGAAGGTGAACGTGCTTTCGGGCCGTCCGCCGGAGGACGCGCGCCGCGATGCCTGCCTTCAAACCCTGAAACAGAATCTGGTCCACACGGCGGACACCATGGCCGCAATCGGTGTTCGGGTGATGGTCGAACCGGTCAACCGGGGGGATGTGCCGGGGTTCTTCCTGTCAGGTCTTGCCGATGCGATGGCTTTGCTGGAGAGCATTGATCACCCCAATCTCTTCCTGCAATTCGATCTGTATCATATGGCTATTACTGAACCCGATCTGTCCGCTGCCATAAGGCAGGCTGGATCGCGGATCGGGCATGTTCAGTTCGCGGATACCGGCGGTCGGCATGAACCGGGAACCGGCGATATTGATTTTGCCGCGGCACTCACCGCGCTGAGGGAAACAGGCTATGCCGAAGAGGTTTCAGCCGAATACAAACCACTTGGCGGGACGCTTCCGGGCCTTGGCTGGATGGATGATTTCAAAAGGAAACTGACATGAACGCACGCTCCGATACCGTTGACAAGATTCTGGCCGATGTCCTTGGGGGAACGCCCTTCCAACCCTATTCACAGGATCCCCCGCGTTCTCCTGCCGAGGCCTATGCCCTACAGGACGTCTTGACCGTGGCGCTTGCGGCGCCCGACAAGCGGGGGCCCGTCACGGGGTGGAAGATCGCGGCCAATTCGCCCCAACTCATGGCGCGCTTCAAGTTGGACGAGCCTGCAACAGGCCGCGTCTTTGCCAATCAGCGCCATGACAGCCCCGCAACATTGGCGGCCTCCGACTACACCGAGTTTGCTTTCGAACCCGAAATCGCAGCGGTGATGAAAAAGACGCTTGATCCGGCGGATGCTCCATTCTCATCTGCCGATGTCATGGATGCGGTTGATCGTTTCATCCCCGCGCTCGAACTGCTGGACATGCGCGAAACCGATATGCCCAACACCCACATCCCCGACGCGATTGCACAGAACATCTCAAACGTCGGGGCGGTCCTGGGCGGGCCGGGCATTTCGCCGGACGCGCTTGATCCCGCGACTGTACAAACCGTTGTCAGGATTGATGGGAAGGTCGGGCATGACGTGACAGGTGCCGCACCGCAAAACCCGCGCGATGCCGTGACCTGGCTGGCCAATCATCTGGCATCTCGCGGCTTCGGACTGGAGGCCGGACAGGTTGTTCTCTGTGGCACCCACAGTCCGATATGGTATCACAAAGGGCCGGGCGAAATCGTGGTTGATATGTCCACACTGGGAACCGTCAGTCTTACCCTGACCTGACGGATCCACATTGTCGAGCGGCGTGGCGCGTCAGATCTGCGCCGCAACCCCGCCATATCGCCCACAGACCACGACCCCTATCCTCAGACCGGGTCATTGTTTTCCCGTTGGGAAACTGCATGGTAGGGGATATGGGAACTTTCCCAAGTCGGGCCTTGACGGTTCGCAAAGACGCGCGGGAGACGCGGAAATCATCTATGCCCGATCGTATCTCGCCGCTGATCCTGTTTCAAAACCAGACCTTCCGCTCCTTGTGGATCGCCGCGCTCGCCTCGAACTTCGGCGGCCTTGTGCAGGCGGTCGGGGCGGCATGGCTGATGACGTCCTTGTCGGAGTCGCAGGGCATGGTCGCGCTGGTGCAGGGGTCGGTCACGTTGCCCATCATGGTTTTCTCGCTGCTGGCAGGGGTTTTTGCCGACAACTTCGACCGCCGCCGTGTGATGCTGATCGCGCAGGCATTCATGTTCGGCGTTTCGCTGATGCTGACCTTCATGGCATTCGAGGGATGGCTGACCCCATGGTCGTTGCTGTTCTTTACCTTTCTGATCGGCTGCGGCACGGCCCTGCACAATCCGTCATGGCAGGCAACCATGGGCGATATCGTGAGCCGCGAGGAACTGCCCACGGCGGTTTCCCTGAATTCCATGGGTTTCAACCTGATGCGCAGCGTCGGACCCGCGGCGGGCGGTGCGATCGTGGCGGTCGCTGGGGCTGCTGCGGCCTTCGCGGTCAACGCGCTCAGCTATGTCGCCATCATTCTCGCGCTCTTGCGCTGGAAAGCCCCCGAACGTGATACACATCTGCCGCGCGAGGCCTTCGGCAGCGCCTTTGCCGCCGGTCTGAGGTACGTGGCGATGTCGCCGAACCTGCTGCGGGTGATCTTGCGCGGGTTCTGGTTCGGTCTTTCTGCCATCGCGCTTCTGGCGCTCTTGCCCATCGTCGTCCGCGAGACACTGCAGGGTACGGCCTTCGTCTATGGTGTCATGCTCGGTGCCTTCGGTGTCGGCGCGGTGGCAGGTGCATTGGTCAATGCAAGGTTGCGCGAGCGGTTTCGCAACGAGATCATCGCGCGTGGGGCATTCATCGGCTTCGGCCTCAGCTGCGCCGGGTTGGCGGTGTCCGACAACACCCTTTTTGCCGGAACTGCCCTGCTGGTGACGGGCGCGTGCTGGGTGCTCGCCCTCTCGATGTTCAATGTCACCGTGCAGTTGTCCACACCGCGCTGGGTGGTTGGCCGCGCACTTGCCCTGTATCAGACGGGCACCTTTGGCGGCATGGCGGCGGGCAGTCTGATCTGGGGTCAGATCGCAGAGCATTTTGGTCCTTCGCCTGCCCTGTTGAGCGCCGCAGCGCTTCTGCTGATCGGGGCGATCATGGGACTGAAGCTGCCTCTGCCGGAGTTCGCAGGTCTCAATCTCGATCCGCTCAATCGGTTCAAGGAACCGACGACGCGGTTCGATCTGACGTATCGCAGCGGGCCGGTCATGGTGATGGTCGATTACGAAATCGCCCAAGAAGACGTGCCTGAGTTTCTTGCCGCAATGAGCCAGCGCCGCCGTGTCCGTATCCGAGACGGTGCGCAGCAATGGGCGCTGCTGCGTGATCTGCAACACCCGGAACACTGGAGCGAAAGTTATCATGTGCCGACCTGGGGGGAATATGTGCGCCACAACGAACGGCGCACGAATGCCGATGCGGCGCTCGCGGATCAGTTGCGTGGTCTGCATCGGGGCGAGGGATCGCCGGTCGTCCACCGCATGATCGAAAGGCAAACGGTGCCATTGCACGATGACATGGCGCTGAGGGCCGGGGATACGGAGCACTGAAGCGGGGAACAGCTATTGAAACCTTCAGAAGGTCCGATGGGTTACATCTGAGCGTGCAGACCCGAATGGCCACGAATGACTGCCAATACCGGTCTCAGCCTCGTTGCGGATGTCTGTCACCGCTTTGCCCTCGTTCCCGGATCAACCCCTGCTTTCGGCATCCTCCAATTTCTCAAGACAGGGCCAGATAGAATTTGTGGTCCCGACATCTACGCCATATCGTTTGCGGCAACACGAACGGAATATGATGCGCCTTCTCGTTACAGCAGACATTCATCTTGGATCGCCGATCAGATCGGTTGCGCTGCGCAATCCCGACCTGGGCGATCGGTTGAAGCAGGCCAGCCGGGATACCTTTGTCAGAATTGTCGATCTGGCAATATCCGAACAAGTGGATGCCTTGGTGATCGCCGGGGACATTTTCGACAACGGCTATCCGGATCTGAAATCCCGCGCCTTCCTGATTGCGCAGTTGGCGCGCGCTGCGGATGCGCAGGTGCCCACGGTCCTGATCCGGGGAAATCACGATGCCCTGCTTGATCACAAGGCGCATGGCGATCTGGGGCCGAACATCCATCTGCTGCACAAAGATGCGCCGTCGGTCGACATGGGCGACACCGTTTTCCATGGCCTGTCTTTCGATGCGGCGCATGTCGCCAAAAGCTTTCTGCCCGATTATCCGCGCCCCGTACCGGGCAAACGCAACGTCGGACTGATGCATACCTCCCTCGACGGAGCGCAGGGCCATGACCCTTACGCGCCCTGTGCCGAACGGGATCTGATGGCGAACGGATACGAGCTTTGGTGCCTTGGCCACATCCATGCTCCTTTCGAGCGGACGGACGGACCCGTCCTTGCGGTGATGCCCGGCATCCCCCAGCCACGGCATTTCGGAGAACGACATGGGGGCAGCGTGACCTTGGTCACACTTGGGGAAGGACCGCCCAGCTGCGAACGCCGACCCGTCGGCCACCTGGGATTTGTCGAAACCACGCTGGATCTGACCGACTGTTCGGATCAGCAGGACGTCCTGCGCAGCCTGCGGGACACATTGCTCAAAGCCCAGGTTCAGGGACGCGATACTGCGGTGCGCCTGCATGTCACCTCGGACCGCCACGCGACCGACCTGATGTCGGAATTTGCGGCGGAGGTGCTTGAGGACATCGACGGCGTGTTCATCGACAAGCTGAAGATGGTGCCGCCGCCGCTGCAACCGGGAGCAGCGGATGACGATCTGGTGCGGCTGATGCAGGAGGAGATGGCAGAAGACGGATTTCGGCAGGCGGCTCTGCAGCAGCTCGAAGAATTGCGCGAGGCGCTGCCCTCCGAGATCATGGACGAATTGGACGCGGACGGGCTTGACGCATTGTTGCAAGAGGCGATCGCAGAGGTGTCCCTGTCTCTGCACGAAGGCTCCGCGCCATGAGGCTCAACCGGCTCGACCTGATCCGCTATGGCCGCTTCAGCAATGCCAGCATACCCTTTGCGAAACCCGCCGCAGGCGCACCGGACGTCACGGTGATCTTCGGGCCGAACGAGGCAGGAAAGTCCACGACCTACACCGGCTTTCTGGAATTGCTTTTCGGGTTCAAGAACGGGGCGCATCCCTATGCGTTTCGCTTTGCCCGGGGCGATCTGGTGGTCGGGGCGGAACTTGACCTTCCCGGTCGCGGTCCTGCGGTCTTTCGCCGGAACAGCAAGAAAACGCAGTCCCTGCTGGACGCGCAGGATCGCCCGGTGGACGAGGCGATCCTTGCGAGCGCCTTGCATGGCATGACGCGAGATTCCTACGAAGAACGATTTTCGCTGAACGAACAGGGGTTGCGCGAGGGGGGCGCCCGGATCGCTGGGGCGCAAGGTGATCTGGGGCAGCTTCTGCACGCAGGTCTGTCGGGGCTGACGGGCATCGCCGATACCTTGGACGTGCTGACCGGACGGGCGGACAGGTTCTACAAGAAAGGCGGGCGCGGGACGCTGCTCAAAACGCAAAAGGACAGGCTTCGGGAGATCAGCCGTGAACTGCGCACGGACACCTTGACGGTCGAGCGGGAACGCAATCTGCGTCGGGACCGTGATCTGGCGTCTGCGGCATTCGACAGCGCCCACGCCGATCTGCAGCAGGCCATTCAACGGCAGGCTGCGTCAAAGGCTGCAGCGGTCTGGTACGAGACAACCGCGAAGATGGAGCGTCTGACCGAGGCCTTGGCGGGTTTTCCGGACGGCCCTGACCTTGCTCCCGATGCGGCGGGGCAGGTTGCGGGCCTTGTCGAGCAGATCAAGGCTCTGACACTGCGGATCACGGAGACGGGTGAAGAAATCGACAAGATGGATCGCGTCGTCGCGGACAATCCTTTCGATCCGCAGGCCGAACCGTTAACGACTGAATTGCAGCGCCTCGACCGGATGACCATCGACGGGGCACCCTTGATGGGGCGGGCAAGCACCGCGCAGGCTGATCTGGCCCGCCGCCGCGATGAGCAAACTGCACTGACCAAGCAGATGGAAACCGAGTTACATCATCTCGGTCTATCCGGAACCCCCGCATCCACGGTTGCCTTGGACGCGGCCGCGGTCGAGGCCCTGGCCGAGGCCGTGCAGCTCTGTTCGACCACCGATAGTGATGCCGCCGCCGCACGACATGCAGCGCAAGCAGCGCGCGCGCAGCAAGGGGACGCCCCGAGGGAGCCACAAGACCTCACCGTGTTGCGCGCCGCTTTCGATCAATGGAAAGCCGTGGAAAACACCTCCGCGCTGGAGACAAGTCAAAACCAGGCGTTGGACCGTCTGACAAAGGCCACGGCCGCCCTGCCCCAGTCCTGGGCGGCTTTGGTTGCCGAAGGTCTGCCCGCGCCCGAGACGGTGGCCACTGTCGTCCGCCATTGGACGGACATAGAGGCGGATCTTGGATCGGCACAAAAAGATCTGGAAAAATCCGCTGCGGAACTGGCGGAAGTGCGGGCGCACCTTCATGCGCAGATGGATGCGCCCGAAGCCGTCGATGTTGTCAAAACGGAAGAGACGCGGCGACAGCGTGATGCTGTCTGGCGGCAACACCGTAGCGAACTGACCGATGAGACAGCCAATCTGTTTCAGGCGGCGATGTACGAAGACGACGCTGCGCGCGCGCGTTTTCTGATCGGCGCAGGCGCACGGGAACGGGTGTTGGCCCTGCAGGATCAGGAACGGACCGCAGCCGGGCGCCATCAAACCGCGCAGAACAGGTACGACACAGCGATCACAAAACGCGAGCAGCTGTCGCAGCGATGCGCCGGGCTGGCGCTTGCTTTGGGATTGGACGCGGACACGCCGCCGTCCGCTTTCGGCCCAAGGCTGCAGGCGTTGACATTCGCCGCTGAGGCCGCTGCCGATCTTTCCAATGCGGAAAGGGCTTTGAAAGACCGTCGTGCTGCACGGGAGGCTACCCTCAAGTCCCTGACCGACGCAGCACAACCGCTTGGCGTGACTGCTGCACCGGGCGATCTGCCTGCGGAAGTGCAGCGTGCCCTGACCTTGGAAGAAAGCGACCGGAAGGCCTGGAGCAGATGGCAGGAGGGAGAAAAGAGCATCGCAAAGCTGGACAGCAAAGCAGAGGAATATCGCAGGGATTTCGAGAACGCGCAGCGTACTCTCGGCCATTTGACGGCATCCTTGCCGTTGCCGGACCTGTCCTTTACCGCGATCCGGAAGGCCATGCCGCATCTGCGAAACCTGCAACGGTTTCACGATGAGCACCGCAAACTATCGGGCCGCATCGAATCTCTCGCACAGGCGATCGCAGCACTTGACGAGGGTGCCGCACGTCTTTGCGAGATCATGGGGACGCCGCGCGATCAGGCGGTGATCGACCCGGTTCAGATCATCGACCAGGCGCGCAACCAGACGGTGCGTGCCGCGCGCATGGACGAAAAGCGCGAGGAAGCCCTAGCCCGCAAGGCAGAGGTCGCAACCCAGAAGCGCCGTGCCGAGATCGACCGTCAGGATGCGATGGACGCGCTGGACAGATGTTTCGAGGGCCAGGGTCACAGTGACCTGCCCCCGCGGGAACGCGTCTCGCAACTGGTGGAACGTGACCGGCTGCGCGCCGAAAAGGACGCGGCGGATCAGCAACGTCTCAAGGCGAGGGAAGGGGTGGTTGCCGGCCTTTTCGAAGAGGAACTGAGCCGAATGCCGGATGTGACCCGCGCAAGCGAGTTGGAACTGGCTCTGGCGGATGCGCAGTCAGCGCGGGACACCGCTCTCGGCGCGCACAGAGAAGCGGACAGGGTGTACCACGCGGCGTATGAGACCGGCACCCACAGCGATCTGGCCACGGAAAAGGCAACCTTGCTGGAGGAACTGCGGAGCGGTGCCCGTCACGCGGCGGTCGCCACGGCTGGGCGAGCTTGCGGCGCGCGGCGCACTGCGCCGCCTTGCGGCGGAGCGGCGCAGTGGGATGTTGCGGGATGTTGAAGAGGCCTTCGTCGCGATGACGGCCCCTGCTTGGACAGGTGTCGATGTCTGGACGCAGGCCGAAGGGGAAAAGCTTGTCGGGATCCAGCCCGATGGAAATGCCGTATCCGTGGATCAGATGTCGACCGGCACCATGGGACAACTGTACTTTGCCCTTCGCCTCGCCGGCTATCGCAGCTTTGCCCGCGATCCGGGACCGTTGCCGATGATCCTTGACGATATCATGGAAACCTTCGACGACACCCGTGCGCGCGCGGCTCTCAGGCTTTGTGCCGAAATCGGCACGACCGGGCAGGCCATTCTGTTTACGCACCATGCACATCTGGTCGAATTGGCGCGGGACTGCATCGACGGCGTGACCGTGGTGAACATGCCGGAGTGATCGCAGGAACCTGCCCTCCGTCCCGCAACTTCCCAGCTTCCCGGAACACTGTCACCGCCACGGCGGCTTGTCCGCCGCGCAATTCGTCTATTGCACGACGCCAAACGCCGAAATTTCAGGCGCGGACAATTGAGACCGGATAATTTTGTTTGAGCGCTCAAAATAATTTGATAGGCTCTCCCTGAACCGCCTCAAAGGAGCAGTACATGACATCCCCGGCCACTTCTGCCCAACCGCTGCCAAACGACCATGACCGCAAGGGATTGCCCGCGTGGAGCTATTTCAACGAAGAAATGCTGGAGATGGAAAAGGATCTGCTGTTCCGCCGGCACTGGCAGTTGGTCTGCCATGTGAACGACATTCCCGAAAGCGGCGACTTCATCACAATGGATTGTGTGGGAGAACGTGCGCTGGTGGTCCGGGGCCAGGACGGTGTGGTGCGCGGATTTCACAACCTGTGCCGCCATCGCGGATCGCGGGTGGTGGCCGCCGAACAGGGCAATTGCCGCAATTCCATCGTCTGCCCGTTTCATGGCTGGGTGTACAATCTGGACGGAACGCTGCGCGGTGCCGCGCAGCCGGACAAGCTGCCCCCGCTCGACTCCGTGGCCTTCGGTCTCAAGCCGATCGAAACCGATTTCTGGCGCGGCTTTGTCTTTGTGCGGTTTCAACCCGGCCCCCAGCCCCCGATGCACGAAGTGCTGTCGCGGTTCGACAAGGAGCTTGATCAGTATGACCTGGACGGGCTGATGCCGTCGGGTGAAGGGTTCTATGCCGAAAAGGCCGCCGTGAACTGGAAATGCGTCCGGGACGTGGACAACGAAGGATACCACGTGCCCATGGCGCATCCGGGTCTGGATGACCTGTTTGGCGACAATTACTATGACGAAGATTTTCACAAGGGCACGTCGCGGTCGTTCTCGCTGTTCCGCGAAGGACGCAACCGGTTGTGGAGCGTGCGGGCCTACCGTGCCATCCTGCAAGCGCCCGACACCCTTGATACCGAACACAAACGCGCCTGGTTGTACATTGGGCTCTTCCCAAACTGCGTGCTTGGGCTCTATCCTGATTGCGTGAAGTTCTATCAGGAGTTTCCGGTGGCCTACGGGCAAACCATGCAGCGCGGCACGACCTACCGCCTTGGCAACGAGGACCGCAGGATGCGTGCTGCACGGTATCTGTCCAGCCGGATCGACCGCCTGACATCCGAAGAGGACGAGCAACTGGTGCGCTGGGTCTGGGAAGCGACGTTTTCCAGCGGTTATGACGGGGTGATCCTGTCCGATCTCGAAAACTGCGTGCGCAGTTACCACAATGCATTGCGCAGCCATTTCCCCGTTCTGACAGAAGACGAGCCGCCGAAGGGCGAGGTCGCTGCGCGCAACGCGGAATTGTTGGCAAAGGTCCCGGCAGAGTGAGGCTTTCTGCGCCGCACGCGGGAGCATCCTGATGGCGGCGCGGCTTGACAGCGAGGCGCGGCAGGGTCTGACCCTGATCAGCCCGACGTTCCTCTACGTCATTGTCCTGCTGGCGGCCCCTTTGCTGATGGTCATCACGTTCAGTTTCTGGACGCAGGATTATCTGACCATCGACACCACCCCGACGCTGCAAAACTATCGCGAGGCCTGGGGCACGCCGATCTATCAGGTGCTGATGTGGCGTAGCCTGCGCATCTCGCTCACCGTGACTTTGGTGACGGTCCTGCTTGCCTTCCCCATCGCCTATTTCCTGTCGTTCAAGGTCAAGAAACGCAAGGCGTTGTGGTTGTTTCTGATCACCGTGCCGTTCTGGACATCCTATCTGCTGCGGGTTTTCCTGTGGAAGGTGATCCTTGGCTACAACGGCGTGCTGAACTCGACCCTGTTGGGACTGGGTTTCATCGACGCACCGCTGACCTTCATCCTGTATAACCTGAATGCCGTGGTGATCACGCTGGCCCACGCCTGGGCACCCTTCGCCATTCTGCCGATCTTCGTGGCGCTCGAAAAGATCGACCGTTCCCTGCTGGAAGCCGCGCAAGACCTCGGCGATGGCCCTGTGCGCCGCTTCTTTCGCATTACCCTGCCGCTGGCCATGCCCGGTATCGTCGCGGCGACCCTGATCGTGTTGATCCCGACGGTTGGGGATTTCATCACGCCGCGTCTGGTGGGTGGCACCGATGGGCTGATGATCGCGAACATGATCCAGATCCAGATCGGCAAGGCGAACAACGCACCCTTGGGGGCGGCCCTTGCCGTATCGTCGATGGTGGTCATCGGGCTGATCAGCGCGGGCATCTTCCTGCTGGGCAAGAAGCTGGGGGGCCGTGTGAGATGAAATACCTGAGCGCAAAATGGCTGAGCATCTACGCAGTCGTCTACATGATCTTCCTCTATGCGCCGGTGATCCTGCTGCCGCTCTTTGCCTTCAACCAATCGACGATCATCGCCTTTCCACTGACCGGCTTCACGACAGAGTGGTTTGTCGGCCTCTGGTACACCGAAACCCTGCATGTCGCGCTTTGGAACTCGGCCAAGGTCGCCGTGTCGACAGCGATCCTGTCTACCTTGCTGGGGGCCTTCGCCGCACGTGCCGCTGCGCGCTTTGTCTTTCCGGCCAAGACCGGGATCATGGGGCTGATCATGCTGCCGCTTGTCCTGCCAGAAATCATCATCGCGGTGGCCCTGCTGATCATGCTCAACCAGATCGGTCTGACGCTGTCGCTCTGGACGGTGGTGGGGGGGCATGTCCTGATCTGCACGCCATTTTCCATCGCCATCCTCAGTTCTGCCTATCGCGGTCTGGACCGGGAGCTTGAGGAGGCCTCGTTCGACCTCGGCGAAAGCCGTCTGGGCACGTTTCGCCGGGTGACGCTGCCGCTGGTGCTGCCGGGGGTCATTTCGTCCTTGCTGATCACTTTCACGATAAGTCTGGACGAATTCATCATCGCATTCTTTCTGACCGGAACCGATGTCACCCTGCCGGTCTATATCTGGAGCCAGCTTCGTTTCCCCTCCAAGCTGCCTTCGGTCATGGCCCTGGGAACGATCCTGCTGGTGGTGTCCATCGTCCTTCTGATCATCGCAGAAATCCTGCGCCGCCGGTCTGCCGCGCGGCAGGGCGTTGAAACCACGCTGGCGGGGGTCTGACCATGCAACACGAGACGCAAATGATCGAGATCGAAAGCGCAACCAAACGCTTTGGCAGTTTCACCGCCCTGCACGGCATTGATCTGGCCGTCCGCGAGGGCGAGTTTTTCTCGCTGCTGGGACCGTCGGGCTGCGGCAAGACCACGCTCTTGCGGATGATCGCGGGGTTCGAGCCGCCGTCCTCCGGCACCATCCGCATCGGTGGCAAGGATATGGCGGGCATCCCGGCCAACAGCCGCCCGACGAACATGGTGTTTCAAAGCTATGCGATCTTTCCGCATCTCAACGTGGCCGAGAACGTGGGATACGGCCTCAAGACCCGTGGCCTGCCGAAACAGGAAATCGCCGCCGAGGTCGACAAGGTGCTGTCGCTGGTGGACATGCAGGGATACGGCACCCGCAAGGCGCATGAGTTATCGGGTGGCCAGCGCCAGCGTGTCGCGCTGGCCCGTGCGCTGGTCATGCAGCCCAAGGTGATCCTGCTGGACGAGCCGCTTTCGGCGCTGGACAAGAAATTGCGCGACCAGATGCAGGTCGAACTGCGGTCCTTGCAGAAGTCCATCGGCATCACCTTCATCCTCGTCACCCATGATCAGGAAGAAGCGTTGATCATGTCCGACCGCATCGCCGTGATGTTCGACGGCAAGATCGCGCAGATGGACACACCAGAGGGGCTTTATCGTCGCCCTGCAACCAGACGGGTCGCGTCCTTTATCGGTGTGATGAATTTCCTGCCCGCCACATGCACCGCGGAAACGGACAGCATGATATCTCTCGACATACCCGCGCTTGGGCGCACGGAGTTGCAGCGCAAGGCGCTGAAACCGGGGATCGTCGCGTCGGCAATCCAGACCATCGGTGTGCGACCCGAAATGCTGACGTTGCTTTTCGATGCGAACGATCACGCGCAGCACGAGGTTGAGGGCGAGGTTGTCGATACGCAGTACTACGGCGACATGACCTACTACGGGGTGCGCCTGCCCGGTCAGGATGCGCCTGTCACGATTTCCATGCGCAACACGGCAGGACGGTCCGTCGCCCCGCCGGGGTCGAAGGTCCGCGTCGGGTGGGGATCGGATTCCATCGTGCTTTTCAACGACTGACATGGATACCGCCGCCCTGCTTTCCGCCCACAAGACCGGTCACGCGATGGCACAGGGTTTCTATGCGTCAGACGCCATCTGGCAGGCCGACCGCCAAGCGATCTGGGGGCGCGAATGGCAGCTTGCCGGTCACATGAGCGACATCCCCGAGACGGGCGATTACCTCCTGTTCGAGATGCTGGAAGACTCCGTTATCGTGGTCCGCCAAGAAGACACAGTGCACGCCTTTGCCAATGTCTGCCGTCACCGTGGGTCACGCCTGTGTGCGGCTTCGCGCGGCACGGTGCGGCGCTTTACCTGTCCCTATCATGCGTGGTCCTACGCCCTTGACGGCACATTGTTTCATGCGCCGCAATTGGAAGGCGCGCACAACCTGTCCCTGCATCCCGTCGCGGTCGAGGTGCTGGAAGGGCTGATCTATGTCTCGCTGTCAGACAGGCCGCCTGACTTCGACCAGATCCGCGCCGCGATGACCCCGGTTCTGGCTCCCTTTGATCTGGCGCGCACCCGCGTTGCGCACCGTGCGTCCTACAGCGTGGCAGCGAACTGGAAGCTGCTGATCGAAAACTACAACGAGTGTTACCACTGTGCCACCGCGCACCCCGAATTCAGCAAGAGCCATACGACATATCTGCCGGAACATCGCGCCGCCCCTCTGACCGACGCGATGCAGGCCCGGTCGCATGCCTGCGGCGTTCCCTACGATTTCATCGACGCCATCCAGGGGCGCGGCACGGATCACGCCTACAACCGCTATGCCTTGTCCGAGGGTTTCGATACCGGATCAGAAGACGGCCGCCCGTTGGCCCCTCTGCTGGGCAGGTTGCGCGGATATGACGGCGGTGCCTCGGACGCCTATGTCGGAATGCTCAACCCGATGCTGATCTATTGCGACCACGCCGTCCTCTATCGGTTCCTGCCCACGGACAAGGACCATTGCACGCAGGAGATCATCTGGCTGGTGCGCGAGGACGCCGAAGAAGGCCGAGACTTTGACCGCGAACGACTGACATGGCTGTGGGACGTTACCACCCGCGCCGACAAACGGATCGTCGAGGATAACGCCGCCGGCATCGCCTCGCGCTTTTACAGGCCCGGACCTCTGGTCGGGATGGAGCGGTATGTGGCGCGGTTCATCGACACCTATCTTGCCACCTTACGGGAGCATACCGCATGAACGACGACAATTACGACGACCGCCATATCGCCTTTCTCGAAGCGCTCTGGGGCGAAGGATACCTTTCGCCCGGCGGCCCCGAAGAAGTGGCTCGGGTGATTGAAGGGCTCGATCTGAAAGGGGCCCATGTTCTTGATATCGGCTGTGGTTCGGGGGCCATCGCGGTGTCCCTCGTGCGTGACCATGGCGCGGGTCACGTCACCGGCATCGACGTGGAGACGCCGGTCTGCGCCGCATCCAAGCGGCGCGTGGCAGAGGCGGGTCTGAGCGACCGCATCACGATCCGCGAAGTCACGCCCGGCCCCCTGCCCTTCGAGGATGCGACCTTCGACGTGGTCTTTTCCAAGGATTCCATCATCCACATCCCCGACAAGGAAGCGCTGGCGGCGGATGTGTTCCGCGTCCTGAAACCGGGCGGCTGGTTCGCCGCTTCTGACTGGCTGATGTCACACGACGGCGCACCGTCTTCCGAAATGGCAGCCTATATCGCGCTGGAGGATCTGGATTTTGCCATGGCCTCGCCCCAGCGTTACGCTTCCGCGCTGAAGGCGGCGGGGTTCGAAGATGTCAGTCTGACCAACCGCAATCCCTGGTACGCTGAAGTGGCCAAGGAGGAGCTGGCCCGGTTCCTCGGCCCGGAGCGCCCCGCCTTTGAAGCGGCGCATGGTGCGGACCTGATCGCCGACCAGATCACCACATGGCAGGCGATGATCGGTGTCTTGCAAACGGGTGAACATTGTCCGCATCACCTGCGGGCCCGCAAGCCGGAATAATCTGCCTGCCACCGGAGTTCAGAACGGGAAAAAGATGCTGATCGCCACAACCGCCGTCAGCCCCACAATGATGTTCATCGGAATACCAATCTTGAGGAAGTCGGTGAACCGGTAGTTGCCCGCAGCGTAGACCAGCGTGTTCGTCTGATACCCGATGGGTGTCGCAAAGCTTGCGCTGGCCGAAAACATCACCGCAACCACGAAAGGCCGGGGATCCACCCCCAATTGCGTCGCAAGGGCCACGACGATGGGTGTGAATATGACGGCAACGGCGTTGTTCGTCACCACTTCGGTCAGCACGGACCCCACGGCGTAGACCGCCAGAAGAGTGAGAAACGGCGGCATCCCCTGCAGCCAAGGGGTCAGTGCCGTGACGATCAGTTCCACCGCGCCGGTGTTTTCGAGACCGGCACCGACGATCAGCATCGCGAATATCAGAACGAGGATTGATCCATCAATCGACCCCCATGCTTCGTCATTGTCGATGCACCGCAGCACCAGAATGGCGGCCACGCCGACCAGAGCGAGAATACCGATGGGCATCACATTGAAGGCGGCCAGGGTGACGATGCCGACCAGTGCGAGGATCGCGATCGGTGCCTGACGACGGCGGAATGCGCGTCCGTTCGGGGAGGTGACCGAAACCACATCACCGGTTCTTGTCAGCTCGTCAAAGCCTTCGACCGTCCCTTCCAGGAGCAACTTGTCAGCAGGCCGCAGCTTTACACTCGACAGATCGGCACCGGCGACCGAATGTCCGGGTCGGAAGGCCCCCAGCACACGCATCCCCGCCCGCCGACCAAGCGCCAGGTCCGCAATGCGGATGCCGGAGCTGCGCCGCGACGGCGTGACGATCGCTTCGGCAACGCGCACCTGGGAATCCGGGTCAAGCTCGACCGTGCGGCGCAGACCGACGCGCAAGCCGGGTATTTCCGCGAAGGTAAGCAACTCCGATGTCGGGGCCACGACAATGACAGCGTCCCCTTTGCGAAGATCCTGTTCGGGAAGGTCTTTCCGTTCGATCACAGTACCGCGCCGCAGGCCCGTGATGCGGATCCCGTTGCGTTGAAAATCCGCGACGTCCGAAAGGTGCGAGCCGATCTGAGGATAGTCCGACAGCACCGTGATTTCGGACAGGAACGCGGTCTCGGCATTCTCTGTTTCACCGTTCTGGGACGCGCGATCCGGCAGAAGGTAGTTCCCCAAAAGAAGCATCGCCCCGCCTCCGACAAGGGCGACGACAAGACCGACAGGCGCGATTTCAAAGATCGAGAAAGGCTCGAGGCCCGCTTCGCGTGCGACACCGTCCACCAGCAGGTTGGTCGACGTGCCGATCAACGTGCAGGTTCCGCCCAGAATGGCCGCATAGGACAAGGGGATCAACAGCCGTGTCGAGGCGATGTTCAGACTGGCCGCCAACCGAATGACCACAGGGATCAACACCAGAACCACCGGCGTGTTGTTCATGAAACCCGATGCGGCAATGGTCGCAAGAATGAAGATGGCTATGGCAAGCACGGGCCTGTCTTGTGCGCGGCCTATGACCAGCCCGGCAATCGCGTCAAGCACCCCTGTCCGAACAAGGGCACCCGACACCACGAACATTGCGGCGATGGTGATCGGCGCGGAACTGGAAAACACATCCATCACTTCGTCGTGCGGCACCAGCCCCAGCAGGATGAACAACGCCGCTGCGCCCGCTGCGGTCACTTCGGGTGGATACTTTTCGATGGTGAAGGCAACAAAGAGAAGTGCCAGTATCACAAGCGCGATTATGGGCGCGTTGGCCTCGATCAGTACACTCATCACCGTGGCCTTTTGTCGGGATTGAACGGCAGAAAACCCATGCTTCTGCGCTTGGATCAGAACGCGTCAAACGTCCTTGAGTTCCCGCGCCGGGCCAGTGAACAAGCAAGAACGCGCTTGTCTGGTCGATGTGACACTTTCGCCTTCGTCCCCTTCATTGTGACCTATCAGGCATCGGTTCGCGTCACTGCAACAGGCGGTGGACGAGCGCGCCGCGCCAAGCGCAAAGAGCCACAGCTTTGCCAACAAAAACGCCGCGGCCCTTTCAGGCCGCGGCGGACTTTTTCCGAGGTCACCGGCTCAGAATCCGGCTTTGATGTTCTCCCACTCCGCGATCATCTTTTCGCGGCGGTCGGCCCCGGCCGGGCCTTGCCACAGCGTGTTCGCACGCAGGGCTTCATTGCTGTCGAGGCTCATGGAGGCGAGCATCGCCTGATCCATCTGTTCCATCTGCGCTGCATTGGAATGACCATAGCCCCAGGCGCTGACCATATAGTCGGCGGTCTTGGGTTCAAGCCATGCATTGATGAAGTCATAAAACTTGTCGTCGGACCCCGGCCCGTCCTTCAGCTTGACGTAGCCGCAGACCCAGCTTGATGCACCCTCGGTCGCGTCCCGCTTCATCTTGATCGGCAGGCCCTCTGCGGAGAGGGTCGCAGCGGTCTCGTTCCAGGCCCATGCCGCTTCTACCTGCCCCGATTGCATCAACTGCGCGAGCGAAGAGGAACTGTCCCAATAGCTCAGCACGTTCTGATGCACCTTTCGCAGGAAATCGGAGGCCGCCTTGAATTCCTCATCCGTGGCTTGTGTCCAATCTGTCACCCCTGTGGCCAGAAACCCCAGTGCATAGGCGTCATCGACATTGTCGGGCATGGAAATCTTTCCGGCCATCGACGGATCGGCAAAAAGCTGAAGCGATGCCGCCTGTTCCTCGGTCAGTTTTTCGGTGTTGTACACGAGCCCGGTGTTGCCCCAGTCCATCGGGACAAAGTAATACTCACCGTCCTTCTTGTAGGCTTCGATCTCGCGGAACTCCTCGTTCACGTCGTCCCAGCGGTCGATCCGTGAAATGTCGAGCGGTTCCAGCAGCCCTGCTTCCATCCATTTCGGCACGGACTGAGAGCAAGGGTGCGCCGCATCCGCCTTGAAACCCGATCGCAGTTTCTGAAACGCCTCTTCCTCGTCGCCGAAGAAGGCAAAGGTCGGTGGACCTCCGTGCTTTTCCGAAAAGCTGCTGAAAAACTCCGGATCTTCATACCCGGCCCAGTCGAAAACGGTCAGTTCGGCATCCTGCGCCGATGCACCTGCTGCAATCAGAGCCGTCACAGCGGCAAGCGCGAATCCAGTCTGTCTGAGTTTGGTCATTGATGTCTCCCCATCATTATCGGTCCGTCCCGACAGCGTGATGGGGAAAGACCCTGACAAAAGGCTAGGCGGGATCGCAGGTTGACTCAAGGTTTATTTGAGCGCTCAAATAATGATCAAACGGACAACCTTCGAGGACCCCATGCGCGATCCACGTCATGACATTCTGTTCGAACCGGTGCGGATCGGTCCTGTGACAGCGCCCAACCGGTTCTATCAGGTGCCGCATTGCACCGGCATGGGGTGGCGGCGTCCGCAGTCCCTGGCGGCCATGCGCGGGATCAAGGCAGAGGGTGGTTGGGGCGTCGTCTGCACCGAGTATTGCTCCATCCATCCGACGTCAGACAATGATTCCTTCGCCTATGCCTCCCTCTGGGACGAGGGTGATATCAAGGCCCACCGACTGATGACGGACGCGGTTCATGCCCATGGCGCACTGGCGGGCGTCGAGCTTTGGGCTGGCGGCGGAATGGTGGTCAATCTGGGCACCCGCATCCCGCCTCTGGGGCTGCGGAGTATGCCGCAGATTGATGCGGACGAGGTGCATCCCGGCCAGACCCGCGCGATGGACCTGAACGATATTGCCGATCTGCGGCGGTGGCACCGCGACGCCGCCCTCAGGGCCGTAGAGGCGGGATTTGACATCGTCTATGTCTATGCGACACACGGCTATCTGCTGTCGCAGTTTCTTGATCCCGCAAATGACCGGTCGGATGCCTATGGCGGATCGCTGTGCAACCGGGTGCGGATCGTCAGGGAACTGATCGAGGAGACCCATGAAGCCGTCGCGGGCCGCGCCGCCGTCGCCTGCCGGTTCAGCGTCGGGATCGAGGACGCCGAAAGCCATGATGCCTTTGCGATGCTTGCCGCGCTGCCGGACCTCTGGGATCTGACCGTACCTGATTACGACGTGGAAATGGGCCATTCCCGTTTCGTCAAGGAGGCGGCGTTGCAGGCCAGCGTGGCGCAGGCAAAGGCGCTGACCGACAAACCCGTGGTTGCGGTGGGGCGCTTTACCTCTCCCGACACGATGGCGCAGGTGGTCAGAGACGGGGTACAGGACATGATCGGTGCCGCGCGCCCCTCCATCGCCGATCCGTTTCTGCCCTTGAAAATACGCGAAGGGCGCGGCACTGACATCCGCGAATGTATCGGCTGCAACGTCTGCTATGCGCATGACAGTCTTGGTGTGCCGATCCGATGCACGCAGAATCCCACAATGGGCGACGAATGGCGGATGGGCTGGCATCCCGAACGGGTGGCACCCGCCCCAGCAACCGAACGGGTTCTTGTCATCGGTGGCGGTCCTGCGGGACTTGAGGCAGCGCGCACCCTGGGACAGCGGGGATACGAGGTCATGCTGGCCGAGACCTCTCGCAGCTTCGGCGGACGCGTCACGCGCGAGGCTGCCTTGCCCGGACTTGCCGAATGGGCACGGGTACGCGATTGGCGGCTGGGCCAGATCGCGCAGATGGACAACGTCACGCTTTTTCCCGAAAGCACCATCACCGCCCCGGATGTGCCCTCGATGAACGCAGACCACGTGATTGTAGCGACCGGCGCACATTGGGCCGCCGATACCGCCGGTCGGCACGATCCGCAGGGATTGCGTCATTCGATCATCACCAGCGCGGAACATCTTTTGACCGGCGGTACGATCGACGCGGATCATGTGGCAGTCTACGATGACGATCATTTCTATTTGGGGTCGGTCCTGTCCCTGTTGCTGCGCAAGCATGGCCACCGCGTGACGTTGATCACCCCGGCAGGGCGCGCCTGCGCTTGGGGGGCGTTCACTCAGGAACAAATTGCCTCCACCACCGCTCTGGTCAGCGCCGGTGTGGAGATTGTGACGAACAGGATCGTGACAGCCATCGCGCAAAGTCAGCTTACGCTTTCAGGACATTTTGGCGAGACCGATATCTCCCTGTCCTGTGACGCGCTCGTGCCTGTCACCCGGCGCATTCCGCATAGGTCTCTTTATGACAGCCTGCGCGGGACACATCCCAGCGTCACCCTGATCGGCGATGCAGAAGCGCCCGGTTTGATCGCGGCCGCCGTCCATTCCGGCTACCGCGCGGCTGTGCAGATGGGCGGTCCACCGCTCGACATGACGCGCCGGGACAGGCCGCTCTGACGGCTCATCCCATCTGCGCACAGACCTCTTCCAAGGCTTCCTCGAGAATATCGAACATCTCGTCCACCTGCGCTTTCGAAATGATCAAGGGTGGTGAAAACACCGCCATGTTGATGAGCGGTCGCACCAGCAAACCGCGCTTTTCGCAGGCGGCATCCAACAGCGCGCCCAGCTTGCGTTCCGCGGCCAGCGAGGTGCCGGGCGTGTCGGGACGTCCTTGAATACAGGCAAGCAAGCCCATCCCGCGCACGTCACCGACGATGGGAAAACGCGCGAGCGCCCGCAGCCGTTTCTGGAAATGTGGCGTGATGTTCCGGACATGCTCCAGCAGTTGCTCCTGCTCCATGATCTCGATGTTCTTGAGCGCGGCAACGCAACAGACCGGATGTCCGGAATAGGTATATCCGTTGGAAAAAAGCACATTCTCGTCCGGGCCCGTCATCCTCTCCATCACCGCGTCAGAAATGATGCAGGCACCCAGCGGCAGATAGCCAGAGGTCAGGCCCTTGGCGCAGGTGATGATGTCGGGGACGATGCCAAAGACGTCTTCGGACGCAAACCAATGCCCCAGCCGCCCGAAAGCCGTCACCACCTCGTCCGAGATGTAGAGAATGTCATGCGCGCGGCAGAGATCGAGGGTCCGCTTGTGATACCCTTCGGGCGGCACGATGACACCACCCGAACACAGGATCGGCTCTGCGATGAACGCGCCGATGTTTTCGGGCCCGACGGTTTCGATCATCCGTTCCAGATCGCCGACCTTTGCATCGCACCAGTCCGCAACGCTCATGCCCTCGGGCCGGATGTAGGGATTGATGTCAGGCAGAAAGCGCACCATGTCGGAGGCCACGTCGAACCGGCTTTTGTCACGCTCCTTGCCCGTGACAGAGGATGCCAGATAGGTCGATCCGTGGTATCCCTTTTCCCGTGCGATCACGATCTTCTTGTCCGCGCGGCCCAGCGCGTTGTTCATGAAATGCATCGTGCGGATCGCGGTATCCACTGCGGTCGAGCCGCCCGTGGTGAAGAACACGTTGTTCAGGTCGCCCGGTGCCAGATCGGCGATCTTCTTGGCCAGCATCGTCGACGGATCGGTCGTTGTGGTCCAGGGCGATGTATAGGGCAGCCGCAGAACCTGATCCGCGATTGCGGTGGCCATCTCGCGGCGGCCATAGCCGATCTGCACGCACCACATGCCCCCCGGCCCGTCGATGAACCGCTTGCCGTCAGCATCCCACAGATAAATGCCATCGGCGCTCTCGATCGGGTGATAATCGCTTTCCTGCCAGGCATCCATCGCCGCCCAGGGATGCAGCTGATGGGTGCGGTCCCATTCGCTGAGCGTGTCTGACGAGGGTTCGTTGGGGATGACTGTATCTGGCACAGGCTTGCTCCTTAGAATGCACGCGGCGGGGTCGCCCGTGCGCGGTCGTTGATGAAAAAGGGTTTGTCCTCGACCGTCACCGGCACCAGCCTGCGGTCCCAGACGCCCTCTTCGTTGACATAGATTTCGGCCCAGAGGTCACTGGTTTTTTCCAACCCGTAAGGGGCCTTCAGCTCTGCCAGCGCGATGTTCCGCTTGGCGGTGGGTGACCAGACACCGCTGGTCACATGGCCGACCTCCCGCCGCTTGCGGTGATAGATCAGCGCGCCCTGCGCGGGTTTGAAGCCGCCGATGTCAAGCTTTGCCAGCACAAAGCGCTGGCCTTCCCTGCTTTGCCGCAGCAGTGCGGCGCGGCCGTTGAAATGGCCCTTGTCGAAATGCACCATCTTGGCAAAACCCAATTCCATCGGGGTGCGCCCCCGGTGCAATCTGGATGCGGCATGAACGGGCTGGAAATCGGCCCCGGCGGCGATGAACCCCGCCTCGATCCGCGCCAGATGCAGCGCCTCGTAACCAATGGCACGCAGTCCCCAGATTTTCCCTGCCTCCCACAGCCGGTCCCAGAGATTGCCCGCATCCGCCCAGGGCATCCAAAGCTCATATCCCAGATCGCCGGTGAACCCGGTCCGCGAAATCCACAATTCCGGAGCCACTTCGCGCCAGTCGAAGGGTTTGAGGTCGGCTATATCGAACCCGGCGGCATCCAGCACCGACCAGGAGGTCGGCCCTTGCAGGGACAGACCCGCGATGCTGTGACTTTCGTCGGTGATCTCGACATCAAAACCGTAGGCGGCATCCAGCAACCAGGAATACATCGGTTCCTGACAGCACAGGCGGAAATCCTGCGCCGACGTGCGGAACAGCGTGCCGTCGTCAATCAGCATCCCCTCCTCGTCGCACCACATCACATATCCGACGCGGTGGTCCGCAATGCGCCTGACATCGCGGGTGACCAGCCGGTTCACCATCGCCTCTGCCTGCCGCCCGGTGATCCGGTACTTGTGCATCGGTGACACGTCAAACAGCGTCGCCTGATTGCGGATCGCGAAATATTCGAACTCCGCCGTGTCGAGAACGGAGGGCGACAGGTAGCCCGCCCAGTCCATCCATCCCTGCGTCCGGCTCAGCGGCATCATGCGGTCGTGGACCGGGCCGGGGATCAGCCCAAGGGGAACATGCTGCACGCTCATGCGAAGACCCCGCTTTTCAGCACCACATGGGCCGCGTTGCGACCCGGCTGCCCCGTAACGTCGCCACCCGGATGGGCGGAGGCACCGCACAGGAAATACCCCTTCGGCCCAAAGGCATAGCGGGCCAGGCCGTTGACGGGCCGCACGGTCAGAAGCTGGTCGATGCTCATTTCCGCATGATGCCAGTGGCCGCCGGGTGCGCCTGTCACTGTCTCGATGTCCGAAGGGGTCAGGAGTTCGGCGTCCTTGATCAGGCAGGCAGATCCGGCATGAAGGGCGTCAGCGCCTCGATCACGCGGGCCTGCAGACCTTCGCCCGCGCCCATGACGAATTGGACATTGATCGACATCACATGCCCGCCCAGCGACGGATCGCTCAGCGACGGGATGACAGCCTCCAGCACGGGCGCTTTGCTCGCCTCACCGTATTTTACCGGATTGAACGCGTCCTCCACGTAGGTGGCGGAGGGGGCAAGGATCAGCCTCCCGGCCCGCTGGGCATCCGTCAGGCCGGGAATTGCGGGTGCCTCGGACAGAACAAGGTTCAGCTTGGCGACCGTGCCCTTGCTGCGCAGGTTGCGCAGACGCCTCACGGCTTCGATGTCATAGTGCTGCGGCCCGACCAGGTGCATGGTCTGCGCCGCGCCAAGGCTGGACAGCACCGCGCGGGCAGTCAGTGCCGTGCCGTCCTCCAGCGTGACCCCCGTGGCCTGCATACCGTCGGTGTTCACCGCAGTCACACCACAGCCCAACCGGATCTCGACCCCTCTGCTGCGGGCGGCATCCGCCATGGCGTCCAGCACAGCCCCCATGCCACCCATCGGCAGATGTGCGTCCCCCCCCTGCCGCATCCGGTACATCAGCGACAGCACACTGCCCGGACTGCGCGGGCCGGCAAAGGCACCGCGCACCGCATCGGCGGCCATTATCCCTGCCGCAGGGCCGTCAGACAGATCGTCAAGCAGCAGGTCATATATATTGGACAGCATCACCCGCAGAAATTCGCGCATCTCGGTCCGGCCCAGCCGTTTGACGCCCAGCCCCAGCTTGGCCAGCCCCGCCATGTCGCTCAACCCTTCTGCGAGTGCAGGGGGCGGCGCATCGGACAAGCCCCCCAAGAGCGCCGCGAAACGGGCCAGACGTTGATAAAGCGCGGCGAAACCTTCGGCTTCCGGGTGGACCGTGCCATCGGCAAAACGCAATGTGCTGCCCATTATTTCCACATGGCGGCCATCCGGCGACAGCCCAATGGTGGGCAGTTTCCTTGTCTCGACCCCGGCGTCGCCGCTCAACCCATAGAGCAGATGCGCCAGGCGCGGGACAGTCACGCCGCCCAGCGTGCCATTCGCCGCCATGCCACCAACCCAATCGGACCGTTCCAGCACGCAAACACTGTGGCCCTTTTCCGCCAACACCCGCGCGGCAGTCAGACCGTTGTGGCCCGCGCCGATCACGATGGCATCGTATCCCGCGCTCATGCGGCGACCCCTTTGGCGGCCTTGCCATGCCCTGCGCGGCGCAGAATCTCGCGGGCCGCATTCGCCCCCGGTGCCGCCATCACACCGCCCCCCGGGTGGCTTGACGATCCGACCATGTAAAGCCCGGCAATGGGTGTCGTGTAGTCGGAATAGCCCGGCACCGGACGGTTGAAGAGCAACTGGTCAAAGGTCAGTTCGCCCTGAAAGATGTTCCCCTCGGTCAGCCCGACCTCGCGTTCGATATCAAGCGGGGTGCGCACTTCAGCATGAACAATACGTTCACGTATGTCCGGCATGGCCTGTTCGATCTTGTCATAGACGCACTCGGCCAGCGCCGCCCGCTGATTGTCGGTCCAGTTGTCGCCCGATCGCACGCCATCGACCTCAAGGTCGTAGGGCGCATATTGCACAAAAACCGTCATCATGTGCTGGCCCGGTGGTGCCATCGTCGGGTCGATCTGGCTGGGGATCAGCATGTCGAAGTAAGGCTCGACCGACCAGCGCCCCGCCTTCCAGTCGTCATAGCCCCGTTCGAGTTCTGCAAGCGATGTCGAGCAATGCATGTCACCGCGCAGGAAGGATGCACCGGCCGGAGCGGCGGGAATGTCGGGCATCCGGTCAAGCGCGATGTTCAGCTTGGCCGAAGATCCCCGGATCTTGAACCGCTTGACCGCCCTGGCGAAATCCTCGGGCACATGCGCCGGATCGACATGGTGCTGGAACGTCCGCTTGATGTCCATGTTCGACGCGACGATGGGCGCCTCGAATTCATCCCCGTTGTCCAGCGCGACCCCGATGACCTTGCCGCCCTTGATCTTGAACTGCTCTATCCCGGCACCCGTGCGCACGTCGCCACCGTGTTCGGCGAATGCCGCACCCAGAGCGTTCGAAATCGCGCCCATGCCCCCGCGCGCAAAGCCCCAGGCACCAATCGCCCCGTCCACATCGCCCATGTAATGGTGCAGCAGGACGTAGGCGGTGCCGGGCGAATAGACGCCCAGCCCCGTTCCGATGATGCCCGATCCTGCCAGATGCGCCTTGATCAGATCGCTCTCGAAATGCTCGTCCAGAAAATCACCGATGGACATGGTCCAGAAGCGGATCGTTTCGCCCAACTCCCGTGCACCCAACCCGTGCGCCTGCTTGACCAGAAACGCCAGTTCCCCCAGATCGCGGGGATGCAGCGATGTGGGGTCCGGCGCGTTGCGCAGCAGGAAGGGGCGGATGAAACGGCATTGGCGGATCACCGTCTGCGAAAACCGGTCATAGGCGTCGACGTCGCGCGGCGAATGGCGGGCAATCTCGCGGCGAAGCGCGTTATGATCGCTGAGATAGGCAAAGTAGTCGCCATCGCCGGTAAAGGTCGCGCCGCCTTCGTAAGGGATCACCTGCAAGCCGTATCTGGGCAGTTCCAGATCGCGCACGATCTCGCGGCGCAACAGCGAACACACGTAGGAACAGTTGGAATATGTCCAGCCGTCGTGCAACGACCGCGACACCGCCGCGCCACCGATCCAGTCATTCTTTTCGACGATCAGCGTGCGCATCCCGGCGCGGGCCAGATAACAACCCGCGGTGAGGCCATTGTGCCCTGCCCCCACGATGATCGCGTCATACTTCCCTGCGCTCACTGACCGCTCCTTTTTGTCCCTTTCATCTCTAGCCGAGGGATGGATTTGCGTAAAGTTTTTTTGAGCGCTCAAATAAAAATATCAAGCATGACATTGGCGGGCCAATGTGAAAAAACCGGAACGTACAGCATGGAGGACTTTGTTTGCTCGAAAAGCCCCGCAAGGAACGCAAGGACAATGCCGACATGCGCCGTCGGCAACTGCTGGACGCGGCCAAAAGATCGGTGATCCAGCACGGTCTGTCCAAGACGACGCTGGCAACCGTCGCCAACGAGGCGGGGTTGAGCCAGGGCGTCGCGGTCTTCTATTTCAAATCCAAGAACGGCCTTCTGGCCGAAACCTTGCGGTCACAATACGACACCTACGCCAACAACTGGCGCAAGGCGCTGGAGGCGGCAGGTGACGATCCCCGGGCCAGATTGAACGCATTGATCGAGGCGGACTTTTCTCCTGAGGTCTGCTCGCCCGATGCCCTGTCCATCTGGTTCGCCTTTTGGGGAGAGCAGAATTTCACCCCCCAGTACGCCGAGATTTCCCGCGAATACGACACTGACCGCAACGCCGTCATCCGCGAGATCTGCGGCAGCCTGCTGCCCGAAGCGCGCCGTGCCGAGGCGGATGCGATCGCCGAATGGATTGATACGCTGACCGATGGTTTCTGGCAGAACATCCACCTGCATCCGGGACGCGCCACCCGTGATGCAGCGCTTGACGCGACGCGGACGCTGGTTGACCGGTTGCTGAAGGATCAGACGACGTCGCCGGACTGAACCGCGAGAGCAGCGCCGGATCAGCCCATGTCGCTTACGGAATGCCGATCGCGACCGACGGCGTAGACCGCAACGGCGACGATGGCATAAACCCCGTTGACCAAGAGCACGAAACCCCATGGTGCCTCTGCCGCCCAGATGATCTTGGCCGAAAGTGTCGCAAGCGCATTCAGCACGATGAAACCGGTAATCCAGGCAGCAGGCCCGCTCATCCGGGCGAAAATCGGGATCAGCGCCATTGCAAACACAACAGACCAGAATTCGCGTCCTGCGGACAGGATCAGTGGCATGAGCGGCGCGTCGGCCATTGCATTCAGGGCCAAGGAATTGGCGATACACCCAAGGATGCCAGCGACGGCGGCCACGATGATGTTGCGGATTGTAAACATATCTTACCTCTTACTCACACAAGTTCCGGCCTCAACAAAGTTGCGTGCGCCATGACGGGACACCCTGGCCACAGGCCCTCATTCCAGCCGTGAGAAAGGCCGCCCGAAACAGGCGGCCTTCAGAACATCAACTGCTGGGGCAGGCTGCACCGGTATCAATCCAGGCTTGGGTCAACTGACCGAATATCTCCTGATTGCCCGGCGCGGGTTCGCGTCCTTCGCCCGGTTCCCATCCCCAGCCGACCAGACCGTCCTCGGCGTTATGCTCGTGCAGTTCCGCCAAGGTCCGGTCGCCGTTGCGTTCGGGATCCTTGATCTGAGCGCAGACCTCCGCCGCGGTCTTGCCGATCCAGCCCATCTCGATCGGGGCCAACTGCCACGGCACATGGCCGGGGATCGACCCGCCGCCTGCGGTGTATTCCATGTTCTGCTCGCCGTGGCAGGTCGAGCATCGCATACCGGGCGCGCCGAAATCGGCGTCCCCGCGCACCACGGGTGGCTGATGCATTTCCATGTTCATGCCCTGACGCGGGGAATTGTCGACAGGATGACAGTTCAGGCAACGCGGATGCTCGATCACCACCATCAACTCCTCGAACAGCGCGACAGAGCGTTCGGTCTCGTCCTCGATGCTTTCGAATTCATCCACGGTCTTCAGTCCGTTGACCGTCTCGGCCATCGACGGACCAGCCATAAGGGCACCGATAAGGGCGACTTTGAACAGGTTTTTCATGGCGTTACGCTCCGACAGACTTGGTAAAGGGCAGTGTGGTGATCGACTGCCCTGTCAAGGCGCGCCACGCGTTCGCCACAGCAGGACCGACAGGGGGAAGACCCGGCTCACCGATGCCGGTGGGATCGTTGTCGCTTTGGATGATCGCAACCTCGACCTCCGGCATCTCGTTGATGCGCAACATGCGGTATTGGTCGAAATTGCGTTCGGTGATCGTGCCACCCTCGGCAAGCGTCACCTCGTCGAAAAGAACCGATCCCAGACCGTACCCCGCGCCGCCCTCGATCTGCGCGCGGATCACGTTGGGGTTCACCGCGACGCCGCAATCGACCGCGCACCAGACCTTCTCGACTTTCGGGAAACCGCCCTTGTCGGAAACTTCGACGATCTGCGCCACATATGTGTTGAAGCTTTCATGCAGCGCCACGCCATAGGCGCGGTCGCCCCTGACCTTGGTGCCGTCCCAACCCGCGATTTCCGCAACCTTTTCCAGCACGGCACGGTCCCTGCCGTTGTCGCTCTTGATCAGGTCAAGTCGCCCCTGAACGGGATCCTTGCCGCCTGCTTCCAGAAGTTGATCCAGGAACACTTCGGTCGCATATCCGGTGTGGGAATGCCCCACGGAACGCCACCACAGCACCGAAACCGGGCTTTCCTGCTGCACCCAGTCGACCTTGAGATTGGCGATGTCATAGGGCATCTTCGTTGACCCTTCGTAGGATGTCGGGTCCATCCCATCCTGCATCATGCCGGCCATGGGGCCGCCGGCCATGATCGACTGGTTCACGACCACGTTGTGCCAGCCGACGATGTTGCCATCAGCATCCAGACCACCCCGCATCTTGTGAACCGTCAGCGGACGGTAATACCCTCCGGTCATGTCGTCCTCGCGGGTCCAGAGCAGTTTCCACGAGCCGTTGCCGCCCGCCGCCTTGGCGATTTCACCGATCTCGGCGGCGACATGGGCGGTGGGCTGGGCGCGGCGGCCAAAACTGCCGCCTGCGAACATCACATTGATCGCAACATTGGCAGGCTCGATCCCAAGCGTCTGGGCCAGTGTCGGCTTGTCCAGGGACGGAAACTGTGACCCCATCCAAAGCTCAGCCTTGCCGTCGGTCATTTCGATGACCGCATCCAGCGGCTCCAGCGTGGCATGGGCGAGGTAGGGGAACCTGAATTCGACCTCCAGCACCTGCTCCGCGCCTTCGATACCCGCGAGGGCATCGCCGATTTCCTCTGCAGGGCGGCCACCGGCATCCGCTGCCTTCGAGAAGTCGGCATAAATCTGATCGGTGGATCGGGTTTCCGCCTTGCTGTCATCCCAGGTGATCTTCAGCGCCTCGCGGCCTTTGATGGCAGCGGCGGTATTCCTTGCGTAGACGGCAACACCCTGCGGGATCTGGCGGACGGCGGTCACACCCGGAACCGTCAGCGCCTCGGCATCATCGTAACTGGCGACGGTTGCGCCCATCTTGTCAGGATGTGCCACGACCACCGTTTCCATGCCCTCGCGGTAGACATCCATGGTAAACGTCGCCTGCCCGGTCGATTTGGCGCGGCTGTCCAGTTTCGGGACGTCGGTTCCGATCAACACGAAATCAGCCGCTTTCTTCAACGTAGGCTCGGTGGGCGCGGTCATCGTTGCCGCCTTTTCCGCCAGCGCGCCGAAGCCGGATTCCTTGCCGCTGGCGGCATGGGCGATCTTGCCTTTCGACACGGTTATTTCGGACGCGGGAACGCCCCACTCCTCGGCGGCGGCATCGACCAGCATGGCGCGCGCAGCAGCACCCGCCTTGCGCATCTGCATGTAGGAATTCGCCATCGCCGTCGATCCGCCTGTGCCTTGCAGACCAAACAGAGAATTTGCATAGAGTTCGTCGTTCGCGGGCGCGCTTTCGGCCCGCATCTGTGACCAGTCGGCATCCAGTTCTTCGGCGACCAGAGTGGAAAGTCCGGTGTTCGGACCCTGGCCAAACTCAATGTGCTTGATCATCACCGTGACGGTATCATCCGGTGCGACCCGCACGAAGGCGTTCGGCGCAAAGGTTGCGGCATCCGTCGACGGGTTGAAAGCCTGGGCGGCACCCGATTGGGCGCGTGACTTGACCGGCAGGACGACGCCGATCACAAGACCGGCAGAAGCTGTCGCGAGAAAACCGCGGCGGGAAAGAGTGGTGTTGGACATCAGTTAGCCCTCCAGTGTTTTTGCGGCGTTCTTGATCGCCTGACGGATACGGACGTAGGTTGCGCAGCGGCAGATGTTGCCTGCCATTGCGTTGTCGATGTCTTCGTCTGTCGGGTTCGGAATTTCGCGCAGCAATGCCGTCGCGCTCAGCACCTGACCGGATTGGCACCAGCCGCACTGCGGCACGTCGATCTCTTCCCACGCGGCCTGAACCGCCTCGGCTTCAGGCCCTTCAACGGCCTCGATCGTGGTGACAAAGGATCCTTCAACCATCGAGATCGGGGTAACGCAGCTGCGCCGCGTCATGCCGTTCAACTCGACCGTGCAGGCACCACATTGGGCGATCCCGCATCCGAACTTCGTGCCGGTCAGGCGCATGTCATCGCGCAGAACCCACAAAAGCGGGGTATCGTCAGGAGCGTCGACGCTCACCTCTTTGCCGTTCAGAGTAAAACTTACCATTGGGAATGCTCCTTCATGTGTGCTGAAATACCTGCGGCAAGACGCGGCGTCTTGCGTATCAGTGATCGACCTAGATCATGCGCCTTGGACGTCAACCCGACAAGACATAATAGACCGCCCGCCCCGATCCTGATGGTCGGACCGAAATGCACGCCCCTTGCCTCATGACTCAGCGGTCTGACATACGCACCGCAAATGGTGGGCATGTTTGGAACAACGCAGCTGAGAGGATCTCCGGAATCGGAACAGACCGTCAGGTGAACCAGTCGTGTAGAAGATCGATTGGGGCATTCCGGCCCGTGATCGAGCGACAACTTCTTTGCTTTCCGGCGATAGAACTTCCTGCATATCAGTCGCATTCTGATCCAGATCAATGACCCGGATCAGATGTCTATTTTATCTGACACCATGCCGCGCTACGCTGCACCTGAAACAGACGAAGAACCGGATTCAATGACAGATACTTTCGACACCGAAAAAGCCCGCGCCGCAGCGTGGTTTCGCAAATTGCGCGACGACATCGTTCAAGCCTTTCACGACATCGAAGACAGACATGGCTCTATCGGCACCGCAGGCCGTGTCGAGGTGCGCAAGACATCGCGCACGTCGGATGACGGATCGGATGCCGGCGGCGGAGAGATGAGCGTGATGCGCGGCGGTCGGGTGTTCGAGAAGGTGGGCGTGAACATATCGACCGTCTATGGCACGCTTGCCGAACGGGCCCAGGCCGCAATGGCCGCGCGCAAGGGCATTCCCGGCATGAAGGAGGATCCGCGTTTCTGGGCGTCGGGTATCTCGCTGGTGGCACATATGCAGAATCCCCACGCGCCTGCGGTGCACATGAACACGCGGATGTTCTGGACACCCCATGCCTGGTGGTTCGGCGGCGGTGCAGACCTCAATCCCTGCATCGAATATGCCGATGACACGGCCCATTTTCACGGTCAGATGAAGGCGGCCTGTGATCCCCATGGCGACACCCTTTATGATGAGTTGAAAGCCTGGGCGGATGAATATTTCTATATTCCCCACCGCAAGAGAGCGCGAGGTGTCGGGGGCATCTTCTACGACGACCGCAACACGGGTGACTGGGAGGCTGATTTCAAACTGACGCAGGATGTCGGCGCAGCTTTCCTGCCGGCGTTCGTGCCTCTGGTCGACAAACGGCGCGAGACGGCATGGACCGAGGCGGACAAGGATATCCAGCTTCAGCACCGCGGCCTCTATGCGGAATACAATCTTGTCTACGACCGTGGCACAAAATTCGGGTTGGAGACTGGGCACGACCCGGAGGCGGTGCTGATGAGCCTGCCGCCGGTGGCGAAATGGTACTGAGGCAGGGACCGCATCATCGGAAAACGTCGCTTTGCGAGGTTATCCAGAAGGAACACAGCGCCTTGCATGTCCTGTCGCCCGGTGCCAGCAGCGCAACATCCGCCGCAAGTGCCGCGATGATGCGGTAGCGGCGGTGCGACTGGACAAGCGCCTTGTTCTCGATGTGGCCCGATGTCGTATCGAGATGCGTCGCAAAGGAAATCGCGGCGAGCAGCAGGATGTCCGCGCTGATGTCGGGATGTTCGCTGCAAAGTGTGCCGATGGCCCGAGGCAGCGGGAACGACTCAAGAAGGACCAGCGTTGCGATCCGCTCTTCGAAAATATCCCACGTCACCGAGTCCATCATTCTTGATTAGGGTCAAATCGTTGCAGATACGATAAACCTTTATCAACGCTGACTAATTTTCTACCCTAGGTGGGTAATTCTTGTCCATTTCAGCAAAAATGCGCGCATTTCCAATTCCCGTTTCAATTTCACGCAAATTGCGGACGGAGCAGCGCACCGGTATCTTACCAATTCCTCAGGGCCTGCGCCAAACGATCCAGCCCTGCATCCAGATTGACCGCAGCACCGCCCCCTACGCCCAATCGGATATGGGCCGGTTGATGATAGGCGCTGCCCGGCAGCAGAAAGGTCCGGTAGGGATCAGCCAGCAACACCCTGGCGAAATCGTCGCTGTCGATCCCCTCCGGAAGGCGGGCAAGCCCGATCAGCCCGGCCTGCGGCGAAACCCAGTCCAGCCGCTCTTGCCTCTCGACCCATGCATTCATCCGTTCGAGGTTCGCCGCCCCTTCGCTGCGGGCCTTTTCCATCGCAGGGCCGAACCGTTCAGGGCGCATGGCGATTTCGGCGATGACTTCACCCATGATGTTCATGATTTCGGATGAATTTTCGCGCAGAATGACCGCATCCATGATCAGGTCAGGATCGGGGCTGATCAACCAGCCCGTGCGCAACCCCTGAAGGCCCAGGGCCTTGCTGACCGACCCGGTCGTTATGCCCCTTGCGTACATCCCCGCGACGGAGGGTGCACGGGGGCCCGTCCATTCCAGCCCGGCATAGACTTCATCCACCAGCAGCCACGCGCCCACATGGTCTGCGATGCGCACCAGTTCCTCCAATTCCGGCTTCTGCAACAGATGGCCGGTCGGGTTGTTCGGGTTGCTGACGAAGATCATCTTCGTTCTGTCCGTCACCGCATCGCGCACCCGGTCCAGCGGCAGCGCCCAGCCATCCGCCTCGCACCGTTCCACCCGCACGATGGTCGCGCCGATGGCCATGGCCAGCACTTCGGCCTGCGGCCAACCGGGCGTTTCTACGACGATTTCATCACCCGGCTGCACCAGTTGCATGATGGCGAGGTAATTCGCCTCGGCCGCACCTGCGGTGATAAGGACATCGTCGGGCGTGCATGCGCCTGTCAGCCCCGCTTGGCGAAGGACATGATCCCGCAGTTCCGGCAGGCCGCGAAAGTCGCGATTGTTCCAATCGAGCGATTGCTCCGGATCCAGATCCGGCAGAAAATCCCCCAGGACAGGGGAGGCAGAGAGCGAAAAGCCGACGATCGCCTCGGGCGCTGCTTCGGTGGTTTCCAGCAAATACTGGAACAATCGGTGTATCTTGACTTTCATGCCCGCCCTTTCCTCAATGGCCCCATGAGTACCCAGTTCACCCTGAGGGGCAAACCGAAACGTCTGGCCGTGCTGGATTACGGTCTTTTTGAAGTCCATGCCGGGCCGCGTGTCATCGGTATCTGTGGCTTTGTCGTTCAGACCGATAGGGACGAGGTCGTTCTGATCGACACGGGCTTTCCCGAAAAATATGCGCAGGACGCGGAAGCAGCGACGCAAGAAGATGCCCTGGGCAGTTTCGGGCGTGTCCTGTCTGTCACGCCCGAGAACATGCCGGGGCCGCAACTGGCTTTGCTGGGGTTGGCCAAATCCGACGTGACGCTGATGATCCAAAGCCACACGCATATCGACCACGTCGGCGATATGGCGGGCTTTCCACATGCCCCGATCCTGATCTCCGCCGACGAACGCGCATTGCCCCGCCCGCTCTACTGGTCCGGCAAACAGGCGATGGAATGGCCCGACCGTGACTATCTGCCGGTGACCCGGGACATGACGCTTGGTGAGGGGTTCGAGGTGCTTCATTGTCCGGGCCATGCGCCGGGGCAACTGGCATTCATGATCCGCCTTCCGCAAACGGGATGGGTGGTGCTGACCTCGGACGCGATCAGCCGCGCGTCCGAGATCGACGAGAAATTCGCAGGATCATGGGACGTCGATCTGGCGATATTCCACGGGGATCGGCTGATGGCGCTTGCGGCGGAGCGGGACGCGATGGTCATCTTCGGTCATTCGCCAGAGCAATGGCCGACACTGAAAAAGGCGCCGGAGTGGTTCGAATGACCGCCCGTTTCAGTAGCCTTGAAACAGAAGATCGAGGGCGCGGGTAAATGCGTCGGATTGCTGCGCCAAGTTCTGAATCGGGTTCTTCAAGTGGATGACGGGTACTGCGGCCATCAAATGCGTCACAAGAACATGAGGCACGCCGTTGACATCTATCGTCGGGTGCAGCGTTTTGATCTGCGTCGCGACTTTGTGCTGCGGCAATACAGGAGCGACCATACGGGTAGATTGAATCTCCAGAAGATCTGTCTGCATGTCCAAAAGATACGTGTCTTCTCCCCTCGCCTTGTAGAGATCGAATCTAGACATTGAACATCCGGTACTTTTCCAACGGCAGACCGTTTTCAGCCACCCAGTCGTTCCATTCCTCAATCGCCTCGCGATTCTCCGCCAGCCAGGCCTCGCCCTTGGCCTTGCGCACCGCGTCGCTCACGCCACGTTCAGCCGCCTGAGAGATGTTTACCCCCAAGGCCCGCGCGTCTTTCAGCAACTCCTGATCCAGGGAAAGATTCGTCGCCTTCTTCTTCCCAGCGCCCTGTATACCCATGACATGCCTCCTGATGCGCATCTTTATGCGCATGATCTTAGCATAATCCTAACGCACGTCACGGCCCTGATTCAGGATGATGACGTTCCCGCTCGACACATCCCCGGCGGGCGACATCAGAAATCCGACCCAGGCTGCAATTTCATCGGGCTGCATCGCACGCCCGTGCGGCATGGCGGCGACCGCCTTGGCCAGGACATCTTCGCTCAACACACCGAACAACGGCGTTTCTGTCATGGCGGGCGCGATGGAATTGACCGCGATCTTGTCCGTCGCATAGCGCCGCGCCAGATCCTTGGTCAGATTGTCGAGCGCTGCCTTGGATGCACGATAGTGCGGCGGATCGAAGACGTCGAAATTATAGGCGCCGTTGGACGAGATGTTGACGATCTTGCGCACGCCGGCCCGCCCTTCCATCAGCTTGATCGCCGCCTGACAGCAGTGGAAGGCGGCCGAGAAGTTCAGCTTCATCTGCCGCTCGAACTCGTCCACAGGAATTTCGGGAAAGTCGGACATGAAACAGGTTCCGGCGTTGTTCACCAGACCGTCCACGCCCCCCAGCATACCTTCGATCTCGCTGAAGGCCGCCTTGATCGCCTCTGCGTCCATCAGATCGACGACCATCGCCGCGAAACCGTCCTGTGCCATGGCAGCAAGCCCATCTCCGTCAATGTCGAATCCGACCACGGCCCAGCCGTCTGCCAGCAGGCGGTTCACAATCGCCTGCCCCATGCCCCCTGCCGCACCTGTCACCACTGCAACCTTGTTCATACCCCTGCCCTTTCCAATCCAGCTGCGCTAGGTGTAGCCAAGCCCCTGCCCCTTGCCAAGGAACACCCCATGCCGATCCGTCCCGCCCGCCGCATCACCGACACATCCCCGAAGAATTTCGGCATGTTTGCCAAGGCCGTCGGACTGTCGGGCGACCTCATTCACCTCGAACTCGGGATGCCGGCAGAAGACACGCCACAGCACATCAAGGACGCAACCATTGCCGCCTTGCAAGCCGGTCATGTTCACTACTCCGACCTGCAAGGGCTGCCCGCACTGCGCGAGGCGATCGCTGCGAAAATGCGCCGCAGGAACAAGATGGACGTGAGCGCGAACGAGATCATTCTCACCAATGGTCTGACACAGGCGTCCTTTGCGGCTTTCATGGCCTTTCTGGATACCGGTGACGAATGCCTGTTGCTGGCCCCCTATTATCCGCAGCACATCGGCAAGGCCGAACTTGCCGGTGCCCGGGTGACCGTTGCCCCCCTCGATGCGGCGAACGGGTTCGCGATCAACCGCGCCCTGATCGAGCCGCACATCACCAAGCAGACGCGGGCCATCGCGCTGATCAATCCCTGCAATCCCACAGGCCGCGTCTATTCACGCGGCGAGTTGCAGGTTCTGGCAGAGTTGGCGCAAGAGCACGACCTTCTGATCTTCTCTGACGAGGTTTATGAAGAGATCACCTATGACGGGGCTGAACACATCTCCATCGCGTCGCTGCCCGGCATGAAAGAGCGGACGATCACCATGTGCGCCTTCACCAAGGCCTACGCCATGGACGGCTGGCGGCTGGGGTACATCGCCGCGGACGCCGCCCTGATCGGCCCGATGATGAAGATCACGACCAATGAAGTGACCCATGTGAACACCTTCGTCCAACATGGGGCGCTTGCCGCGGTCACCGGCGATCCCTCCGTGCTTGCCGGCATGGTGGCCCGTGACAGGGCGCGGCGCGATCTGGTGGTGGGGCGACTGAACCAGATGCCGGGCGTTCGCTGCGCCGATGTCGAAGGGACGATCTATGCCTTTCCCGATATCTCCGCGACCGGGCTGACGGCGCAGGACTGCGCCGACAGGCTGTTGACGGAAACGGGTGTGGTGGTGGAGGCAGGCAGTTTCTACGGCGATGCGGGCGAAGGACACCTGCGGGTGTGTTTCGGCTGCGCCGACATGGCGGTGCTGGAAGATGCGATGGACCGGATGCAGCGATTTTTCAACGCCCTCTAGGCAAGGGTGGGCCACAGCCCCACCGTACGCGACCTGCTCGTCAGCTGGGCCTTCAGACCACCTGCGCCAGAGTATCGAACAAGCGATCCACATGCCGCATCTCGGTCACCGCACCGGGCGAGATCCGCAAGATGCGCCCGCGCATATCGACGTGGATACCCGTCGTGCGCAACGCCTCCACAATGCCCGACCCGTCGCCTGCAAGTTGCACCATGACGGACCCGCCGCGCCGGGCGTCATCCAGCGGTGTCGCGATCGTCAGACCCTCCTCCTGCGCGCGCGCGATGACGGCGGCGGTCAGTTGCCTGTTGTGTCCCAAGAGATCCGTTTGCGCGGCGTGCCACTTCAACGCGGGCACGGAGCCGACACAAGCCAGAACCGACGGCGTGCCATGTTCGAACCGCCGTGCATCGGGGGCATAGTCGAATGCGTCCAGATCCCATGAAAATGGATTGTCCTGCGAAAACCAGCCGCGCAATTCCGGCTTCACTTCGCCGATAAGATCGGGCCGCATCTGGACAATGCCCGCACCGGGCGTTCCGCACAGCCATTTCAGCGTTGTCGAAATGACGAAATCCGCCGGGAAATCCTTGAGCGAAAAAGGCAGGATGCCGATGCCCTGCGTCAGATCGACCCCCACCAGCGACCCCATGCGCTGCCCATGCGCGATGAGCGCGGCCAGATCACACCGATGCGAGGATGTGGAAGTCACGAAGGTCAGGATCGCCAGACCGACCTCCTCGTTCCAGGCGGCAATCATATCCTCGTCACTTACCCAGAACGCACCTTGCCGGATCGGCACGGTTTCAAGGGTGAAGCCCAGACGGTCCGCCATACCGTTCAGCAGAAAGTGCAACGAGGGAAAACAATCGGCGGCGATCAGCACCTTCTTGCCGCGCAAACGGTCCGGCGGCAGCCCCCCGAGAACCGAGAAGAGCGCCGTCGTCACGTTCTCGGCCGAGGTCAGCGAACCTTCGGGGGCATCAATCAACGCGCGCCACAGGTCAAGAAACTCCGCCCGCGCAGCCAGAACATTCGGCCACTGTGCGTCATCCGTCGCCCCCCACTCCTGCGAAAAGGCGGCAAATGCTGCCGCCATGTCTTCCGCCTTTCCGGGGTAAAGGCCAATTGAATGGTAAAGGAAATAGGCGGAATCATCGTGCATCGGCGCAGTCTCGAATGTAAGGGCGGCGCGCTGTTTCGAACAAGGCGCAGGGGAACCCTAGCCGAAGTCTTGCCGGGGTGAAACGCCCGGATGCAGCGAACGGCATCCGGCAACGTTTCGCCGTCGGCACCACGAGAAGTGGTGCCACGGGCCAAGGACATCAGGCTTCCTGCCTTGAAAGCGTCATCAGGCCGTATCCCGTCAACAGCAGGGCAACCCCGCTCAGGACGGTCCGCGTGATGTTCCAGAACTGCCAAGGCGCGGAATATTCTGTCCAGATTCGCCGCGCCTCTGTGGTGTCGTCGGGGATGATGACCTGCGCCAGCGCCTCGTTCATGGGGACGTTGACCATCATGGTCAGCACCAGCCCGCCGAACAGGTAGACGACCGCCGCAGCTGCGAAAGCGTAGGACGCCGTGCGGCGCTGGTCAGCCCTTGCCAGCGCTGCAGCGCCTGCCAGAACCAAGGGTGTCAGGAAGAACGCGGGGAAAAAGACGGCATTGCGCACAGAGGCGTTCATCGCCTGCATCGCGGCAATGGCGACAGCGGGGTCTGCGGTGTCCAGCCCCCACATCGTGGAACAGACCCACGCATAGAAAAAGCCAAAGACAGCCCCGCACAAGAGCAAGGCAAGCAGTGCGGTAATGGGAAGAGCGCGGGTCATGATCAATCCTTCTTGATAAACGAAAGGCAAAACCGTATTCACAGTTACGGATTGCGATACCCGTAATTTGTGTTACGGTTTCTGTCAAGAGCAGAGGTGTCGGCATGCGCGACGAGAACAGATCGAAGCGGCAAAAGCAGATCGAAACAGCGGCATATGCGTTGTTGGAACAGAAGGGATATGCCGGGACATCAATGCTGGCCATTGCCCGCAAGGCAAAAGCGTCGAACGAGACATTGTACAACTGGTACGGCGACAAACACGGGCTGTTCAAGGCGTTGGTCAGCCGCAACGCCGCCGAGGTGAAAGCGCTGCTCGAGGCGGAGCTTGCCGCCGACCCGAACCCCATCGACACGCTTGGGCTCTTGGGGCCGAAACTCCTGACCCTTTTGCTGGGGGACCGCGCCATTGCGCTCAACCGTGCGGCGGCGGCGGACCCTTCGGGCGAGTTGGGGGCAGCCATCTCGCAGGCCGGACGAGAAACCGTGCTGCCACTGATCGTGCAGGTTCTGGAAAAGGCGAAACAGGCAGAACTGCTGGTCTTCGACCGCGCCGATCTCGCCGCTGGTCTTTACATGGATCTGCTGGTGGGAGATCTGCAGATCCGACGTGTCATCGGGCGCGCGCCCGCCCCGACAGAAGCATTCTGCGCGCAAAGGGCAGAAACGGCGCTGCGCCGCCTCTCGCTGCTTCTTGCGAACCCTGTCTAGGAATTGGCGGCAGGCATGCGAAAATTCGTGCCGGTGCCGCTATCCCAAATGTTTGCTTTCCCGCGCGATCGACCATTCGATCAACTCGGACCACAGAGTCTCGGCCAGCTTTTCATCCAGCCCGACCGTTCGGGCCTTCGCTTTCACGTTGTTCAAGACCTCGGCCACCCTGTCCACCGTTCGCGCGGGCAGCCCTTCGATCCGTTTGAGATCAACCGCACGGTCGATATAGCCGCTTCGGGTTGCCAGAAGATCAAGCAGCGCGGTGTCGATTGCGTCGATTTGCAGCCGTAACTCCGCCATCGAACTGCAGTCCTGCGGGGGTATCAAAGTGGTCATTGGAATTTCCTTTCAAAAAGAGGTCACAACACGCGCCGATCGGAACCTTCCCGACGACATCGCTTGACAGATACCGTAATTGCAAATACGGATAGTGACAACCGTAATTCACGTTACGCCTCCCGAACGGTGTAGCCCGAACAGCTCAGACAGAAAGAACCCCGCCATGGATTACCCCTTGATCGCCTTTTCCATCGTCGTCTTCATCACCGTTGCGACACCCGGTCCGACGGTCCTTCTGGCGCTGACGAACGGTTCTCGCTACGGCTTTGTGCGCGCCGGGTCCGGGATCCTGGGGGCGGGCCTGTCGGATCTGGTGCTGATCACGGCCGCGGCCCTGGGCCTTGGTGCTGTGCTGGCCGCGTCGGCTTTCTGGTTCGCGGTGGTGAAATGGCTGGGCGTCATCTACCTCGCATGGCTCGGCGTGCAGATGCTGCGATCGGCCGGGTCTTTGGGCGCGGTGACGACAGACCCCGAAACAGCGGATCGCGCCGGGGGCGCATCCCACATCTTTCGCAAAAGCTTTCTCGTCGCGGTCACGAACCCCAAAGGGTATCTTTTCTTTGCGGCCTTCCTGCCCCAGTTCGTGGATATGACGCAGAATCTGTTCACCCAGTACGCCACACTTGCCGCCATCTTTGTCCTTATCGACCTTGCGGTGATGGCGATCTATGCCGCCGTCGGCGTCAACGCCATGCGGTTCCTCCGCGAAAAAGGTGCCATGTGGCTGGAACGGTCCTGCGGAATTGCGATGCTGGCGCTGGCGGGCGGATTGGCCTTCTACAAACGCGCCTGATGCCCAAATTCGCGCCGCTCCGGCCATCCGGGGCGGCGACGCGATGTCAGGGCACTTGCAAACGCAAGAAACGACAGTTAGCGTCAATGTATTCTCTGGCACAGACATAGGGCCCTTAAACCTGCCGTCGCGCAGCCCTGTCTTGATGTCCCGAGGGGTTCCTCTTTCAGTCATGGCTCTGCAACGTAGTGTCTTTGCCACGCGGGCTGTGTCCGCACCGAACAGAGGATTTCGATCATGATCGACCTGACAACCCGCCCTTTGACTGCGACCTTCGGCGTCGAAATCGAAGGAATCAACCTTGCCGACGTGCAGGACGACCGGCAATTCGGGCCGCTGCGCGCCCTGTTCGAGACCCATTCCGCCCTCCTTTTCCGCGATCAGTCGATGACACCGGAAACCCACATGCGGATCACCCGCTTCTTCGGTCCGATCGAGGACCGCAAGGCTGACGAACGCAAGAAAGGCGAGGTTTTCGAGATACCGGAGGTGTCAAACATCACCGAAGACGGCGGTGTGACCGGAGAGATGGACCTGCACACGCTGAACCTCAAGGCGAACATGCTATGGCACTCGGACAGCACTTTCATGCCGGTCCCTGCGCTGACAAACGTGCTGACCGCCCATGTCGTGACCAGGACGGGCGGCGAGACGCAGTTGGCATCGACCCGCGCTGCCTTTGCCGACATGACGGAGGCGCGGCAACAGGCGCTCAGAAAGATGGTGTTTCGCCACCATTACTCTCAATCGCGGGCCAGGATTTCGAAAGAACTGGCCGCGATGCCGATGTTTCACAAATGGCCGGAACAGCGTTGGCCCGCAGTCTGGCCCAATCCCGTAAACGGAGCGGAAGCGATCTATGTGGCAAGTCACGTCCGCGGGATCCACGGGATGCAGGACGCAGCGGCGATGGACCTGGTGGACGCGCTTGTGGCTGACTGCACAGAACCGGCCTATGTCTACACGCACAGCTGGTCACCCGGCGATGTGCTGATCTGGGACCAACGGGCAGTTCTGCACCGTGCCACCCCCTGGCCCATGACCGAGCCGCGCAGGCTGACCAGCATCTGCGCCTCCATGACCGCTGCGGATGGTCTGGATGCCATGCGGGCGCAGGCAATCGCGCTGATGGATGGCGCGGCATGAGCTGGGACCAAGTACGGCAGCAGGTTGAACGGTCCGCAATGGGGGATGCCACGGCCTTGCGCAATCTGCGTGCCCCGTCGAGCACTGTCCCGGGTCTGGTGCCCGATGATCGGCTGGATGGTCTGACGTCAATCGACCTCTTTCTGGAAAACGGCAAGATCGCCCGTATTCAACCAGCCCAAACCGACACGGAAGGCGGTATCGACATGGGCCATCGCATGATCTGGCCCGCTGCGGTCGATTGCCATACGCATCTGGACAAAGGACAGGTCTGGCCGCGCAGCCCGAACCCCGATGGCAGTTTCGATGGTGCCTTGCAGGTCGCCCGCGCGGATTTCGAGACCTATCAGACCGACGACGATCTGCGGGCGCGCGCCAGTTTCAGTCTCGCCTCGGCCCATGCCCATGGCACGTCGCTCCTGCGCAGCCATGTGGACGCGACCCCCGAGTACCCTGGAACGGCGCTTTGCCGTCCTCAGCGAGGTGGCACAGGATTGGGCCGGGCGGATCGAGGTGCAGCTTTGTCCCTTTACGGGAAGCCCCTATGACGCGGACTGGCTTGCCCGGCTGGCCACGCAGGCCGCCTCCACCTCTGCCCGCACGCTCAGCTTCTTCGTGAAAGCGGATGCAGAGCTTCCGGATCTTCTGGACCGGATCATCGGATGCGCCGCCGCCCATGACCTCAACCTCGATTTTCACGCCGACGAAAACCTCGATCCAGCGTCAGATTGCCTTGACGCCATTGCGCGGGCACTCTTGCGCAACTCCTTTGAAGGGCGGGTGCTGGTCGGGCATTGCTGCGCGCTGTCGGTACAGGGGGCGGACACCGTCGCACGCACACTCGACCGGGTGGCGCAGACGCAGATCGGCATCGTCGCCCTGCCCCTGTGCAACATGTATCTGCAGGACCGCCGGGGCCACGGCTCCCCGCGCCAGCGCGGCATCGGCCCGCTCAAGGACATTCGCGCGCGCGGCATTCCAGTGGCCGTTGCCTCCGACAACATCCGCGACGGATTCCACGCCTACGGCGATCTCGACGTGCCGGAACTGTTTCGCTCTGCGATCCGCATGATGCAGCTGGATCACCCCGTCGGGGATTGGCCGGAAACCGTGTTGTCCGGTGCCGCAAACCTGATCGGCGCACCTCATCTGGGCCGCCTGACCGTCGGCGCGCCTGCCGATCTCATCCTTTTTTCTGCCCGCAACTGGAGCGAATTTACCGCCCGCACGCAGCATGACCGTATCGTGTTGCGGGGCGGCAAAAGCATCGACACGACACCACCGGACTTTGCCGATCTGGACAGGCTGGAAGGAATGCACCCATGACCGGAAAGATCGACGCCCTGACGAAGCGCATCGGTGACATCCCGGTGCAGACCATGGCGAAAGCCGTCAAGGCAAAAAGCCGGGACTTCTTCTGGTATTCACCCGTTCTCAAGGACCGGCTGGACCATGTGACGGCGGATGCCGTCGTCTCTCCCCGGACGGAAAACGAGGTGCTGAGCGTCCTGGCGGCCTGCTACGACCTGGACATCTTTGTCACCGCGCGCGGGGCCGGAACCGGAAACTACGGGCAAAGTATGCCGCTGGCCGGGGGCATCGTGCTGGACCTTTCGGGCTTTGACCAGATCAAGGACATCCGCGACGGTGTGGTGATCACCGAACCCGGCGTTCTGATCGGCGATCTTGACGATGCGGCCAAGGCCGCCGTGGGACAGGAGTTGCGGATGCACCCCTCTACGCGAGAGACCGCGACGATCGGCGGCTTTGTCGCTGGCGGCTCTGCCGGCGTGGGGTCGATCACATGGGGCGGACTGGCGGTGCCGGGCAACATCCTGCGCATCCGCATGGCGACGATGGAAACCACGCCGCGCCTGATCGACCTGACCGGACCCGACATCATGCAGGCCCATCACACCTATGGATTGACCGGTATCATCACACAGATCGAGCTGCCGCTCGCCCCCGCGCCTGAATGGGTTGCGGTTCTGGTCGCCTTCGATGACTGGAAGACCTGCCTTGAGGCAGGGTATCAGATTGCGCGGACGGACGGCTTCTGGCTCAAGCAACTGGGCGCGGTGCAGGCCCCGGCCCCTTTCGATTACTTCACCCGGCATCGCAAGTTCCTCGAAGAAGGCGACAACCTTTTGTGCATCAAGGTTGCGCCCAATTCCATCGCGCCGCTGGTCGGGATGATGGAACGCGCAGGCGGCCGGATCGCATTCCGCGACGACACAGCACGCGACGATGACAAGAAGGGGCTGCCGCATCTGCATCACCTGATGTGGAACCACACCACCCTGCGGGCACTCAAGACCGACCCGGAAATGACCTATCTGCAAATGGGTTTTCCCGAGGATGACATCGGGGCCTGCATGACGATTGCCGCGCGTTTCGAAGGGGAGCTTGTCAACCATGTGGAATTCACCCGCAGCGAAGGCAAGCTGCGGATGAGCAGCCTGCCGATGGTGCGTTTCTCGACCGAGGCGCGCCTGAACGCCCTCATCTCGGAGCTGGAAGCGCTGGGGTGCCCGATTTGGAATCCCCATGCCTACGCGTGGGAGGAAGGCAACCGCAGCGACGCCGACCCGGATCTGATCGCGGTGAAAAAGAAGTATGATCCCAAGGGTCTGCTCAACCCCGGCAAGCTGATCGGCTGGGAAAACCCTTCCTATTCCTACGACCCGCTGGGCGGATACACCTACCCCGGATTGCAGAAGGCGCCGTCATGAAAGCGCTCAACCCCAACAGCATCGCGCCGCCCTTCGCCCGCTACAGCCACGCCACGCTGTCGCATCCCACGCGCCTTGTGACCATCAGCGGACAGCTGGGTCTGGCGGCTGATGGCACGGTGCCCGCTGGTGCCCATGCGCAGGCGCAGATCTGTTTTCACAACATTGACCTGATCCTCCGCGAAGCGGCGATGAACCGCCAGCACATCCTGCGTCTGAATGCCTATGTCACCGACCGCCGCCACATGCAGGGATACATGACCGCCCGCGATGCCTGGCTGGCGGGGGCCGATCCCCTTCCGGCGTCGACCCTCATGATTGTCGGCGGTTTCACGCGCGAAGAATTCGTGGTGGAGATTGAAGCCATCGCCGCAGAGGAGAGCGCGTAATGATCCCCAAACGATACTGGCGCGACATGCCCACCTCCGCCTTCGGCCCTCAGGCAGCGGACTGGATCGTTGTTCTGCCGCTGGCAGCCACAGAGCAGCACGGGCCACATCTGCCCGTGGGCGTCGACAGCATGATCGCGGAAGGTCTTGTCGCGGCCTGCGTGGATACCCTGCCCGAGGATGCCCCCGTCACCTTCCTGCCAGTGCAGGAAATCTGCAAATCCAACGAGCATATCGACTTTCCCGGTACGCTGACCATCGGCTGGGACACGGTCACGCGGGTATGGCTCGACATCGCGGAAAGCGTCGCTCGGGCGGGTCCGGGAACATTGATCCTGGTGACAAGCCACGGTGGCAACATCGCCCCGATGGAGATTGCCGCGCGCGAGGTGCGACAGCGACTTGGCTTGCGTGTCGTCACCACCAGCTGGGGGCGGTTGGGCCGCTGGCAAGAGATCTACAGCTATGACAGCCCGATCATCGACATCCACGCAGGTCTGTCGGAAACATCGCTGATGCTGGCCCTGCGGCCTGATCTTGTCGACATGGACCGGGCGGCAAATTTCACCAGCGCGCAGACCGCGCTGGATGGCGCGGCGGAAAAGCTCGGCTATCACGGGGCCGCTGCAAACATCGCCTGGTTGGCGCAGGATCTGAACACCGAAGGTGCCGTTGGTGATGCATCCGCTGCAACGGCCGACGCCGGGCAGAAGGAGATACAGTCCATCGTGCAGGGGTTTCAAACGCTGATCGCCGATCTGCAAGAACTGGCGCGAACAGAGGGCCAAAAATAGCCGAACCCTGCACGCCCTCCGGGTCGGCTGATGGCCGATCTGGCGGAAATCAGCAACCTGCCGTCGATATCGGTGAAGACGAGCAAAAGGAAGCGGCGCGGTGATCGCCGCCATTTCGTGACCCTTGTATCAGGCCAGCAAGCTCAAACGGCAGACCGCATCGCGGCCAACCTTTTTTCAGGCTTTCTTCTTGTCCCTGCTGCCCGTAAGTCGGGCGATCATCGCAAAGAAGAACGGCACGAACAGGACGCCGAGCACTGTCGCGGCGATGGTGCCTGACAACACACCGCTGCCGATGGCCGTCCGTCCCCCCGACCCCGCACCCGAGCTGAGGACAAGAGGCAGAACGCCCAGCGAAAACGCCATGGAGGTCATGATGATCGGACGGAACCGCTGCCGCGCCGCGTCGAGGGCGGCATCGAGAATGCTTTCACCTTCTTCGCGTCGGTCGCGGGCGAATTCGACGATCAGGATCGCGTTCTTGCCGGTCAGGCCGATCACGGTCAGCAGGCCCACCTGAAAGAACACCCCGTTTTCAAAGCCGCCCAGCCAGGCGCCGGTCAAGGCCCCCAGCACCCCGATGGGCATGGCCAGCATGACCGCGAAAGGAATGGACCAGCTTTCGTACAATGCGGCCAGCGACAAGAAGATCGCGGCAAGGGACAGCGCGTAAAGCAGAGGTGCCTGATTGCCTGATTCCTGCTCTTCGAGCGACAGACCGGTCGGCGCGATCACGAAGCCGGGGGGCAAATCCCGGGCCAGTCGCTCAAGTTCCGCCAACCCTTCGCCGGTGCTTGTTCCCGGCGCGGGCGAGCCTTGAAGCTGCATCGCGGGCACACCGTTGTAGCGGTTGACGCCCTGTGGCCCGTAGGTCCAGTTCGCGTCCGAGAAATTGGAGAAGGGCACCAGCCCACCGCTGGCATTGCGGACCCGCCATTTCTGAAGATCGGATGGCAGCGCGCGGGACGCGGGCTCGCCCTGAACATAAACCCGCTTGATCCGCCCCTCGTCGATGAAGTCGTTCACATAGCGCCCTGCCCAGGCCGTGGTCAGCAGATTGCCCACGTCCTGCGCGGTGACCCCCATCGCACCGGCGCGGCGCCAGTCGATATCAAGGTTGAATTGCGCCGCGTCCTCCAGCCCGCTGGGCCGCAGGGACGCGATCAGCGGGCTTTGCGCGGCAGCCCCCAGAAGCTGATTGCGCGCATCCAGAAGCTGTTCGTGGGTCTGCCCGCCGCGCGCTTGCAGGTAGAAATCGAAGCCCGACACATTGCCCAGTTCGATCACCGAAGGCGGTACGATCGGAAAGACCTGCGCATCCCTTATCTGACTGAAAGCACCAAAGGCCCGCCCCGCCAGCGCCTGTGCGCTGAGGTTCGGCGCGGTGCGTTCTTTCCAGTCCTTCAGTCGGACGAAGACGATACCAAGGTTCTGCCCTTGCCCTGCAAAGCTGAAACCCACGACGCCAAAGACCGATTCCACCATCTCGCCTTCCTGAGTAAGGTAGTAGTCTTCGACCTGCTTGATGACATCCAGCGTGCGGTCCGCCGTGGCCCCGGTCGGGGCCTGTACAAGCGTAAAGAGGATGCCTTGATCCTCCTCCGGCAAGAACCCCTGCGGTGTGCGCAGAAAGAGCGCCCCCATCGCGGCGATGATCGCCAGATAGACGATACCGCTCAGCCACGGATGCCGGATGATGCCCCCGACCAGACCGGCATATCCCCCACGCAGCTTGTCGAAGCCACTGTTGAACCACTTGAACGGGCCGCGTTTCTGGGTGTGACCGTTCTTCTTGAGCAGCGTCGCGCACAGGGCGGGCGTCAGCGTCAGCGCCACGATGACCGACAGCGTCATGGCCGAAATGATCGTGACCGCAAATTGCTTGTAGATCACCCCCGTAGAGCCGGGAAAGAACGCCACTGGAACAAAGACGGCAGACAGAACCACCCCGATCCCGACCAGCGCGCCGGTGATCTGATCCATCGACTTGCGCGTTGCCTCCACCGGGCCGATGTCTTCCTGCTCCATGATGCGTTCGACGTTTTCGACAACGACAATCGCGTCGTCCACCAGCAGACCGATGGCCAGCACCATCGCCAGCATCGTCAACGTGTTGATGGAAAAGCCCAGGACAGCCATGACCCCGAACGTCCCGAGCAGAACCACCGGCACCGCCAGTGTCGGGATCAGCGTGGCACGGAAGTTCTGCAGGAACAGGTACATCACCAGAAATACCAGAACGATGGCTTCCAGCAGCGTCTTGATCACCTCTTCGATCGAGATGGTGACAAAGGGCGTTGTATCGAAGGGCACGACATAGCTGACACCTTCGGGGAAGAACGCGGCCAGCTCTTCCATCCGCGCTTCGATCGCCCCGGCAGTATCGAGCGCATTCGCCCCGGGGGCGAGGCTGATCGCCATGCCGGTCGATGGGTTGCGGTTGTAGCGGGACAGGGTGGCATAGCTTTCGGCCCCGATCTCGACCCGCGCCACATCGTTGACCAGAACAAGCCCGCCGTCGGTTTCGGCACGCAGGACGATCTGGCGGAAATCCTCAGGTGTGCGCAAAAGCGACTGTGCGGTGATCGTCGCGTTCAACTCCTGCCCTTCGGGCGACGGGCGCGATCCGAATGCACCGGCAGAGATCTGGGCGTTCTGTGCCGATACGGCGTTCACAACGTCCGCTGGCGCCAGCTCGAACGCGGCCAGCTTGGCGGGATCGAGCCAGATGCGCATTGCGTATTGCGCGCCAAAGACCTGAACGCTGCCCACGCCTTCGACGCGGCTGAGTTCGTTGACCAGGTTTGTGGACAGGTAATCGCCAAGATCCGTGGCGTCGAGATTGCCGTCCTCGGAGATCAGCGAGATCACCATCAGGAAACCGGCAGAGGATTTGCGCACCGTCACGCCCTGCCGCTGAACCGTTTCGGGCAAGAGCGCCGTCGCCTGCGCCAGCTTGTTCTGCACCTGCACCTGCGCGATGTCGGGGTCCGTCCCGGTTTCGAAGGTCAGGGTCACGCTGGCACTGCCGGAGGACGTGGAGCTGGACGAGATGTAGCGAAGCCCGTCAAGGCCGGTCATCTGCTGTTCGATCACCTGCGTCACGGTATTGGCCACCGTTTCGGCAGAGGCACCCGGATAGACCGCGTTCACCGACACGGTGGGGGGCGCGATCTGCGGGTATTGCGCCACGGGCAGCGACAGGATGGACAGCACACCGATGCCCATGATGAAAATTGCGATGACCCAGGCAAAGATGGGGCGGTCGATGAAAAAGCGGGCCATGGAGCTTCCGGTTCTGGATTATTCTGTTTTTGTCTCTGGCGGGGTGTCGGTCGCCGCCGGTTCTGCGGGGGCAGTGCCCGGGGTGGCGGGCTGCGCGCCTTCTTCCTCCGGCGTGACGGTGGCACCGGGGCTGGCCTTTTGCAGACCAACGGTCACGATCCGGTCACCCGCATTCAGACCGTCGCTGACGACCCAATCGCTGCCCTTGTCCTGCAGAACCGTCAGTTGCCGCGCCTCGATCACGTTCTCGGCCCCCACGACCATCGCCGTGGGCTGACCACGCCGGTTTCGGCTGACGGCCTCCTGCGGGATCAGGAACACCCCTTCGGCCGTGCGGGTCGGCATCTCGACCTGCACATACATGCCCGGCAGCAGCAGTTTGTCAGGGTTGTCAAACGACATCCGCAGCACGACGACCCCCGTCTGTTCGTTCACGTCCGGCTCCGCTGCGGTCAGCGTGCCGGTCTGGTCGTAAAGGCTGCCATCGGCCAGGGTCAGGGTAACCTGCGGCATGTCATCGCCCATCCGCTCGCCCTGGTTGCCGCGCCGCCACTCGATGATCTCGGCAGCGGATTGTGTGACGTCGACATAGACAGTGTCGATATTGCGGATCACGGCAAGCGGGCTCGCCTGACTGGCGGTCACCAGCGCCCCCTGACTGGTCAGGGAACGGCCGATCTCGCCCGACAGGCGGGCCCTGATCGTGGTGCGGTCGAGTTCGATCTGCGCCGAGTTGCGCTGCGCCTGAGCGGCCTGAACCGCAGCAAGCGCGGCATCCCGCGCCGCGATGGCCGTGTCCAGCGCTGCGGTGCTGGCGACATTGCGCGACGCAAGTTCCTGCTGACGGACCTCTTCCTTCTGCGCCGCGTTCAGCTGTGCCTGTGCTTGCGCCACCGCCGCATCGGCCTGTGCCACTGCCGCCTCGTAGCTGGCCGGATCAATGGTAAAGAGAACATCATCCGCCTCGACCCGTCCGCCTTCCTGAAACAGCCGCTCCGTGATGATACCCGCGACCTGCGGGCGCACTTCGGCCATGGCCGAGGCCACAACGCGACCGGGCAGGGTTGTCGTGAGTGTGACGTCCGCCGGCTGAACGGTCATCACCGTCACGGCGGGCGGCGGGCGGTTCTGCTGCTGCGCGGCCACCGGCACGGCAAGGCTGGCCAGAATGAGGAGGTGGAGCGGCAAACGCCGGAAAACTGTTGTAAAATGCATGATATCGGGATCCCGTCGGGCGTTCCTGTGAGGGTATGTCTTATGTTATAGCGCGATGCGGCACTGCGGCGAAAGAAGATTAGCGGTCCGGCCCGGTCACCGGGTGCACCTTTGCGGTGATTGGCCCCGCCTCTGACCGGGTGTCGACAGGCGGTGGCGGCATGACGATTTCCGTTCGTCGGTAAAGCACATAGGCAATGCAGGCCCCCGCCCCCATCATCGGGATCAGCAGAGCCATCGCCAGAACCGCATCGCCCAGAAATGCGCCTGCGGTCCCGACCAGCAGGCCCGATCCCATCTGGATGAAGCCCAGCAGCGCCGCTGCCGCGCCTGCTTCCCGCTTGAAGGGCGCAAGGGCCGCCGTGGACATCGCAGGCATGACAAAGGCGATACCGCAGGCATAGATCGCCACGGGAAGCATCACCTGCACAAAGCCGGGCGGCCAGATCAACAGGGTGGAGGTGCCGATGCTGCCGATGGCGATAAAGACCAGCCCCACGGGCACCAGACGGTTCGAATTGAACCGCTTCATCAGCGCGCGCACCGCAAGCGAGGCGGTGAAAAAGCTGCCGGATTGCGCCAGCATCGCCAGCCCGAACTGCTGCGGGCTAAGGCCTACGGTATCAATCAGGATAAACGGCAGGAATGTCGCCTGCGCATAGATCGTGCCAAGCGCGCCACCGATCACGCAGGCGGATGTCATGAACTGGCGATTGCCCAGCAACATCCGGTAGCTGCGCCCCAACTGAGGCAGGTTCAGCCGCGACAGATCACGCTCGACCGTTTCCTTGAGGTAGAAGTAGATCACCGCGATGCCGCCAAAGCCGATCAGCGTCATCAGCACAAACAACGACCGCCAGCCGAAGAAAAGCAACATCAGTCCGCCCAAGGTCGGTGCCAGTGCCGGACCGAGCGCAAGGATGATCCCGATCAGGTTCATGATACGCGACGACTGCTCGTCCGTGAAAAGATCGCGCACCAGCGCGCGGGACACCGCCACCCCGACGGATGCACCTACGCCCTGGGCAAACCGTGCGAGGATCAGCACCTCTACCGTTGGGGCGAGCATCGCCAACACGCTTGCGGCGCAATAAAGGCCCAGGAACGCCATCGTCACCGGCCTGCGGCCCAGCGCGTCCGACAACGGTCCTGCGATCAGCTGGGCGCAGGCAAAGCCGCCGAAGTACAGCGTCAGCGTCAGCTTGATGACGGATTCCGTCGATCCGAAAGCACGCACCAGTTCTGTCATCGCGGGCGTATAAAGCGCCATGGAAACCGGGCCGATGGCAACCAGAAGCGCGCCGATCATGCTGACGCGGCGCTCGGTCATGAGGGGGGATGTGGTCACGGTGCCACCTGCTGACATCGACGATCCTCCAGATTGGCGCGCAATTTGTGGCAAACCGATCGGAATACCTCGAATTCCTCGGCTGAAACCCCGGCAAAGGCCGTGTCCTTGGCGCGTGTCCCGGCCAGATGGATCTGCGCGAGGATCGGCACCGCAGCCTCCGTCAAGGTCACGATCTTGGCGCGCCGGTCGTTCGGGTCAGGGCTGCGCCGGATCAGACCCGCCGTTTCGAGCTTGTCCAGAAACGCGGTCACGCTCATGGGCGCGACACCCAGACGATCCGCCAGATGATGTTGCCGCATTGCGCCGCAAACCGACATATGCGCCAGCACCCGCGCCTCGCCCGAGGTCACGCCGATTTCACTGCTCTCGATCTCGCGTTCAAAAGCACCGCGCATCAGGCGGGCGGTCGCGCTGATCAGAAACCCGGCGCTGTCCGGATCTATACCGTTGCTCATCATTCTACCGTTAATTAGTAAGTCTGACTTATAATATGTCGAACATATTTTTGCCGCCGGAGAAGTCAATCGCTGATCTGACAAAACCTCCTGCGAAGGGCGGCAGTATACGTTCACATGGCCGTGACCGGTTCATTCTTGAGGCTTTCGAGCGCAGGGATGATCCTTTTGAACCGGCAGCCCTGACGGGGGTGAACGTCCATGCAGCGAAGCGCAGGACAAAATCATTGCTCCCCCTCAGAGCCAAAAGCTCTACCTCATCGACACGTCGCCCCCTGCTGACCTCGGGGAATTGCAAGCGGTGCAGAACAAAACCATGCCACGGCACGTTACGTCGTTGACCTTTTACAAGAAGCGGAGACTCCTCATGCAGACAGACCTTACGATAAACGGTGAAACCCGGACCCTAGACCACGACAGCCGGGTGACCCTGCTGGATGCTCTGCGCAATCACCTTGGCCTGACCGGCACCAAGAAAGGCTGCGATCATGGCCAGTGCGGTGCCTGTACCGTCATGGTCAACGGGCGGCGGATCAATTCCTGCCTGACACTGGCCTGCATGCACGACGGAGACGAGATCACGACGATCGAAGGCATCGGGACGCCCGATAACATGTCCGCCTTGCAAGCGGCGTTCGTGAAGCAGGACGGCTACCAGTGCGGCTATTGCACGCCCGGTCAGATCTGTTCGGCCACTGCCATGCTGGAAGAGTTGCGTGCGGGTTGGCCCAGCAACGTCAGTGACGATGTCACCGGCGTTCCCACGATGAGCAACGCAGAGATTTCGGAGCGGATGAGCGGAAACCTGTGCCGCTGTTCGGCCTACCCCAACATCGTCGAAGCCATCAGGCAAGCGGCGGGAGCAAGCTCATGAAAGCTTTCGATTATATCCGCGCCAACAGTGCGTCGACCGCAGTTTCCGCCGCGCAGGACGGTGCGACGATCATCGCAGGGGGCACCAACCTCATCGACCTGATGAAACATGAAATCATGGCTCCCGACACGGTGGTCGACATCACCAGACTGGATCTGGGACAGATCGAGGAAACGGACGACGGCGGGCTTCGGATCGGAACCCTGGTCACAAACAGCGATCTGGCCGCCGATATGCGGGTCAGGACCAACTGGCCGGTGCTGTCCAAAGCGCTGCTGGCAGGGGCCAGCGGACAATTGCGCAACAAGGCGACGACGGGCGGCAATCTTCTGCAACGGACGCGCTGCTATTACTTTTATGACACCGACATGCCCTGCAACAAGCGCACTCCGGGGTCGGGATGTTCTGCGATGGAAGGGTTCAACCGGATACACGCCATCCTGGGCACCAGCGCGCACTGCATCGCGACCCACCCCAGCGACATGGCCGTTGCCATGATGGCGCTGGACGCAAAGCTGGAAATCGAAGGTGCCTCGGGCAAGACGCGCACGATCCCTCTCGACGATCTGTACCGTCTGCCGGGTGACACGCCGGAAACCGAGACGACCTTGAACAAGGGCGATCTGATCACCCATGTGATCCTTCCCGCCCCAGTCCCGTCACGCCAGATCTACCGCAAGGTTCGCGACCGCGCGTCCTACGCCTTTGCGCTGGTTTCCATCGCCGCCGTCGTGCGTATGGACGGCGACAGGATCGACCATGCCGCACTGGCTTTTGGCGGCATCGCACCCAAGCCATGGCGGGTGGCCGACGTCGAGGATGCGCTTCTGGGTGAGGTGCCTTCGCCCGACCTCTGGGCCAGGGCCGCCGACATACTGCTCGCCGACGCGCAAGGGCATGGCAGCAATGATTTCAAGATACCGCTTCTGCGCCGCACGCTTGCCGCCGTGCTGTCAGAGGCCACCGCAGGAGATGCCGCATGACCGCTCATTTGAAGATGGACAAACCCGACACGCGCAACCGCCTCGACGACATGGCGCAGGGCGTTCTGGGCAGCCCGATGGACCGCCCCGACGGGCCCGCCAAGGTGACGGGCACCGCACCCTATGCGCATGAAGTCCAACCCGACGGTATGGCGCATGGTGTTCTGGTGCGCGCGCCGGTGGCCAGGGGCAGACTGAAGCCGGTGAACGCGGACAGCATCAAGGGTCTGCCGGGCATTTTGGCCGTGATCAGCGGTGACAGAATGTTGCGGAACCCGGCGCAGGGCACCGCAGACGAAGCCCCCGTACAAGGCAGCGAGGACATCTACTATCTCGGTCAACCCGTGGCGCTGGTTGTTGCGGAAACCTTTGAGCAGGCGCGTCACGGGGCGCATATGCTGACGCTGGACATCGACACCGAAGACGCGGTCACTGACCTGGAGTCCGCCGAATGGGAAACCCCCGAGGACAGTCAGGACAGCCAGGGTGATCTGGAACAGGCGATGAAAGACGCGGCGCACAGCGTCGATGTGACGTACACCACTCCCGGCCACAACTCCGCCGCGATGGAGCCCCATGCGTCGATTGCGCAGTGGGAGGGTGACAGGCTGACGCTGCGCGGCAGTTATCAGATGCTGAACTACAACATCAACGAACTGGCCAACTCCCTGGGCATTTCCCCAAAGAACATCCGCATGTTGTCGCCCTACGTCGGCGGCGGCTTTGGCTCCAAACTGGGCATCGCGCCCGAAGCCGTCGCGGCTGCACTGGCCGCACGGGAAATCGGTCGGCCCGTGGGCGTCGCACTGACCCGTCCGCAGGTGTTCGAAAGCACCATTCGCCGGTCCGAAACCCGGCAGCGCCTGCGCCTTTCCCTTGACGACAATGGCAAGCTGACGGGCATCGGGCACGAGGCCTGGGTGTCCAACCTGCCGGGTGAAGACTTTGCGGAGCCTGTCACGCAAGCGACACCTTTCCTTTATGCAGGAGCGCACCGCGTGATCGGACAGAACATCGCCCGCGTGAACCGGACCTGCGCGGGGTCGGTGCGGGCACCGGGCGAATCCGTCGGCATGGCGGCGCTGGAATGTGCACTTGACGAACTGGCACATGCCGCCGGGATCGACCCCGTCGATCTGCGCCGAAACAACATCCCCGAGAAGAACCCGACAAGCGGGCTGCCGTTCTCGTCGCACACCCTGCGCAACGCGCTGGACGCAGGCGCCAAACGGTTCGGCTGGGACAAACGCAACCCGACACCCGGCCAGCAACGCGAAGGCGAATGGCTGATCGGCATGGGCATGTCCTCGGCGGCGCGGGTCAACATCCTGAGCGAGGCGCGCGCCCGCGTGCAGCTTGACCCCGACGGCAGCGCAGTCGTCGAAACCGACATGACCGACATCGGCACCGGAACCTATGCGATCCTCACGCAGCTGACGGCAGAGATGCTGGGGCTGAAGCCTGAGGATGTCACGGTGATGCTCGGCGACAGTGATCTGCCCAACGGCCCCGGCTCTGGTGGATCATGGGGTGCGGCATCTGCCGGATCGGCGGTCTATCTGGCCTGCGAAGCGTTGCGCAAGGAGGTGGCGGCAAAGCTGGACGTCGACGAAACCGAGGTCACGTTCCTGAATGGCGAGGTCATCAGCGGCAACAAGAAGCACAAGCTGTCCGATCTTCTGGAAGGGCCGCTCGACGCGGAAGGCCATATCGAACCCGGCAAGACGATGGAGGAGTTGACGCAATCGACGTTCGGCGCGCATTTTGCCGAAGTCGCGGTGAATGCCGTCACGGGCGAGACCCGCGTGCGCCGGATGCTCGGCGTCTTCGCCGCAGGCCGCATCATGAACCCCAAGACGGCACGGTCCCAGTGTCTGGGCGGCATGACCTTCGGGATCGGCATGGCCCTGACCGAAGAACTGGTCCATGACGCCCGCTTTGGACACATCGTGAACCACGACCTTGCGGAATATCATCTGCCCGTCCACGCGGATGTGCCGGAACTGGACGTGATGTTGCTGGATGAACGCGATCCGCACGCGAACCCGATGCAGGTCAAGGGCATCGGAGAGTTGGGCATCTGCGGTGCCGCAGCGGCGATCACGAATGCAATCTTCAATGCCACCGGCGTGCGGGTTCGCGACTACCCCGCAACGCTCGACAAGGTGCTGGTGGGTCTGGACTGACGATTTTCTTCTTGCAATCGGAAAGGGGCGGCTTCGGCCGCCCTTTTTTGTGCGCCCTGCCCTTTCGCCTTCGCCGTGAAACCTCAGCCGCCTTCACGACGGGCCTGAAAACCGACATTCACCACTAATTAACAACTTCGCCCTTGCATCACTCCGCATAGCATCCATATACCATCCATACAGATGGAGTAATGAGATGAGCAACGTCAGACAGCTTCGGGACAAGATGCCCGAGAACGAAAAGATCACGATCAACCTCGGCTTTGTCGATCTGGGCCGCATCGACCTGCTGGTGCAGGAAGGTTTCTATTCCAACCGCAGTGACTTCATCCGCACCGCGATCCGCAACCAGTTGGACACGCAATCGGAGACGGTCACGAAATCCATCGACCGGCATACGATGGAACTGGGCTTGCGGGATTACACCGCTGCCGATCTGGAGCAGGTCAAGGCCGCCAATGAAGTGCTGCACATCAAGGTTGTGGGACTTGCCCGGATTGCCACAGACGTCACGCCCGAACTTGCCTTGGCGACCATCGGGTCCATCACCGTGCTGGGTGCCTTGCAGGCCAGCGCAGAGGTCAAGAAAGCCCTCGCCGACCGTATCAGCTGAACACACACCCTAAAAGGACATCACCATGAACACTGAATTCACGTCGGCCATGCGCCGGGCGAACGACCTTGTGCGCGCCGGCGACCCCGCAGCGGCGACAAGGCTGATCCAATCCACCCTCGCGGGCAATGGCGCGGTGCCGTCATCGCCGCCCCGGACGAACTGCCGCTGCACGGACCAGGAAATCCGGCCTCGGTGCCACGTTGGCCAATCTTGCCGCTCTCAAGGGGCGCGGCACCGGCACACCTGCGCAAGGACCGGAACCGGTGCTGCCCCAGGGCGCGCGTTTCGACCGGGGTTCATTCTCGAACACGGCGGGAAGCCGGGACTACCGCGTCTATGTGCCGAACCTGGAGGGCAAGGCTCCTTCGGGGTTGGTGATGATGCTGCACGGCTGCACGCAATCGCCCGAAGACTTCGCGGCGGGCACCGACATGAACCGTATCGCCGAAACACATGGTCTGATCGTGGTCTATCCGGCGCAATCGCGCGGGGCGAACATGCAGTCCTGCTGGAACTGGTTCGCCCCTGCGGATCAGGAACGGGGGGCCGGAGAACCGGCGATCCTTGCCGGGCTTGCCCTGGACATCGCACGGCAGCACGAAGTGCCCGACGGCAGGATCTTCGTCGCCGGGCTGTCGGCGGGGGCCGCGATGGCAGTGATCCTTGGACGGACGCACGGCGACATCTTTGCGGCGGTGGGCGTACATTCGGGATTGCCCTACAAATCCGCGCACGACGTACCCTCTGCCTTTGCGGCGATGGGCGGCGGCACCGGCGCATCTGTCCGCGCCGCCGCGCAGCCGGTTCCCACGATCATTTTCCACGGCACGGCGGATTCCACCGTGAACGTGGGCAACGCGCGGATGATCTTTGATCAGGCGGGTGCCGACGGCGTGGAATTGATTGACGACGGCACCGGCAATGGCCGCGCCTTCAGCCGCACCACAACCCTGTCCGAAGGCGGCACTGCCAACCGCGAAATCTGGCTCGTCGAAGGCCTCGGCCACGCATGGTCCGGCGGGAATGCCGCCGGGTCTTACACCGATCCCAAAGGACCGCAGGCCAGTGCCGAAATGGTCCGTTTTTTCCTCGATACACCACAGAAAGGTGCATGACATGACACACTCCCTGACCTTCGATGCCGTAAGCGAAGCACGCCCCGGCCCCAAGTGGCTGGCCCGCTGGAACAGATCCTGGCCTGCCTATGAGGCCTGGTTCGTCGCCAACGGCGGCGACAACGGCCCCGACCGCGCCGCCTGCGAAGCAGCCTTGCGCAGCTACATGCCCGAACTGGTGCCCGTTCATGCCGAACTGACCGCCTTGACGGGCGGATCGGACCGCGCGGCGCGGTTCCTGTCCACATGGTGCCCGCCCAGCTATCTGGGTGGATGCTCGCTGGCCTGTGCGGTGTCGAACGACGATGTGCGACTGGTCCGCAACTACGACCTGTCCCCGGACCTGAACGAAGGTCTGCTGCTGCACAGCGCGTGGAACGGACGGCCCGTGATGGGCATGGTCGAATTTCTCTGGGGTCTGTCCGACGGCATGAACGCCGCCGGTCTCAGCATCGCGCTGGCCTATGGTGGCCGCCAGGAAACCGGGCGCGGGTTCGGGATCACCACCATCCTGCGCTATGTGCTGGAAACCTGCGACACCGTCGAGGAAGCGCTGCGCGTGCTGCACCGTGTGCCGTCGCATATGCCCTATAATGTCGTGCTGGCCGATGCGACATCCGCCGCTGCCAGCGTCGAGATTTATGCCGGGGGTGGCATACGCGTCCAGCCGGGCCTTGTCGCGACCAATCATCAGTCGGATGGATCGGCACCGGATCGCGGTGCCTTCACCCGGACGTTCGAGCGTGCCGAACGCCTGACATCGCTGACGGAGGACGGGACGCTTCCGGTGGAGCTTGTGCGCGGTTTCAAGGCGGCACCCCTGAAACAGGACCGGTATGCCGAAGGGTTCGGCACACTCTTTACCGCTGAATACGAACCGCTCGAGAAACGCATGACGTTGCATTGGGAGAACGAGACATGGCCGCAGTCACTCGACCAGTTTGAAGAAGGGCAGCGCGTGATCACCTACGGATCGGCACAGGGGACTGCGGGATATACCGGTCCGGACATAGACTGGGTTCAGATCGGGTTGGACTTTGCCGCCGGGCGCAATCCCGATTGGCGCAGCTTCGTGCCGGGCTGGAAAGACGCGGCCTGAGGATCGGTGGACCGGGCAGATCTGTCCGGTCCGTGCCGCCCTGCCCTCAAACCGTCTGCGCCCGCGCCTCTTCCAGTTCGCGCATCAACCGTTTCTCCTCCTCGGCCTTGGGGGTGGAGAAACGCGCCAGCAGCAAATAGGCGACAGGTGTGAGATAAAGCGTCGACAACGTCGCCAACCCCAGACCGCCGACGATCACCCACCCCAGCGCCTCGCGCGCTTCGGCCCCCGCTCCGGCGGAAAAGATCAGCGGCACGCCGCCCAGCACCGTCGATGTCATCGTCATCATCACCGGGCGCAGGCGGATCGTGGACGCGGCAAAGATCGCATCCCGCACCTCCTTGCCTTCGTCGCGCAACTGATTGGCGAATTCCACAATCAGGATACCGTTCTTGGCCATGATCCCGATCAGCATCACCAGCCCGATCTGACTGTAGACGTTCAGACTTTGGTCCGTCAGCAGCAGGGCAAAGACCGCACAGGCCAGCCCCAGCGGCACCGTCGACATGACGACCACCGCTGAAATCAGGCTTTCGAACTGCGCCGACAGCACCAGAAACACAACGACGATGGCAAAGCCGAAGGTCACGAAAAGGCCCGCGCTGGTCTGATCCAGCGTCGCCGCTTCCGCCAAGGGGACGATGCGGTTCTCCTCTGCCAGAACCTCCTCGCCGATGCGCTGCACCTCGGTCAAGGCGTCGCCCAGCGACATGTCGGGCGTCAGACCTGCGGACAATTCGACCGAACGGTTCTGCCCTTCCCGGTCCAGTTCCGGGGCCACCGCCCGTTCCTGCAGCGTGACGAAGCTTGACAGCGGCACCATCTGGCCCGCGCCCGTCTGGACAAAGATGTTCTCCAGATCGTTGGGATCGTTCACCGGATCGGAGGTGGACAGCATCTGCACATCATAGCTCTTGTCCTCGATGAACACCGACGCGACCCTGCGCCCGTCCAGCACTGCCTGCAACGCCTGCCCCAGACCCGTGATATCCACACCCAGGTCGGCGGCCAGAGCGCGGTCGATCTCGACAAAGAGCTGCGGCTGGGTCTGTTCGTATTCCAGCTGCACCTGCCCCATGCCCGGCACCTGACGCATCCGGTCGACCATCGTTTCCGCCACCTCGGCCAGTTGTCCGTAATTGTCCCCGGTGATCGCAAAGGCCAGACCACGGCCCGCGCCGCGGATGCCCAGCGAATTGGGCTGGATCGCAAAGGCACGCACACCGATGATGTTGCGCAGTTTACCGTTGATCTCGTTCACGATCTCCTGCTGACCACGGGCGCGGTCCTCCCATTTGGCAAGGGTAAAGACCATGAACCCCCGATTGTCCGCACCAAAGCCACTGATGGAAAAGACATTGGTGATCTCGCCGTTTTCCTGCAGATGCGCCACGCTGTCCTCGATCTCCTGCATCTTGGATTGCGTGTAGGCAAGCGATACGCCCTGCGGTGCCGTGACCCGCAAGAGTGCGACCGCACGGTCTTCGGGCGGTGTCAGCTCCTGCTTGATACCGCCCGCCAGCAGGATGGCCGTCCCGGCCACGAAAGCCGCAATCAGGATGATGACGAACGGCATCGCCAGCGCCCCGCGCAAGGTCGCCTCGTAAATCCGCAGAAGCCGGTTGCCGAGCCAGATCAGCGGGCCGCGCGGGTCTTCTTTCGGCGGCTTGGTCAGCAGTCGGCTGGCCAGCACCGGACAGAGGCTGAGTGCCACAACCGAAGAGAGACCCACCGCGATGGCCAGCGTGAAGCCGAACTCGCGAAACAGCCCGCCCGCCTGTCCGGGCAGGAAGGACAGGGGGATGAACACCGCCGCCAGTGTCGCCGTGGTCGTGACCACCGCAAAGAACACCTGTGCGGTGCCGTTCACCGCCGCCGCCCGTGGTCCCATCCCCGACGCACGCTGGCGCACGATGTTTTCCAGCACGACGATGGCGTCATCGACCACCATCCCCGTCGCCAGAACAAGCGCCAGCAACGTCAGGATATTGATCGAAAACCCGACGAGGTAGATCGCCGCGATTGTACCGACAAGGGCCACCGGCAACGTCAGCGTCGGGATCAGCGTCGCACGGATGTCGCGCAGGAACAGAAAGATCACCGCGACGACGATGGCAATCGCAAGCCCGAGCGTTTTCAGCACTTCTTCGATGGAGCCCGAGATGAAGACCGCATCGTCCGAGGTGACGAAGATGTTCACATCGTCGGGCAAGGTGCGGTTCAACTCTTCGACGACGGCGCGCACATCGCGCGAAATCTCGAGTGTGTTCGAGGTCGCCTGGCGGATGACCCCCATGCCGATGCCCTGACGGCCATTTGCCCGCAGGACCGTCTCGCCCGGTGCAGGGCCAAGGGTGACACGGGCCACATCACCGATGCGCACGTCTTCGCTGATCTTCAGCGCCTCGAAGGCGGCCTCGGTCGCGACGCTGGCGGTGGTGCGCACGTTGATCGACTGTCTGTCCCCGGCCAGATCCCCTGCGGGCGCATCATAGGCCACGTCGGCCAAGGCCCGCTGCATGTCGCTGAGGGTCAGGCCCCGGCTGGCCAGTTCAAGCTGGTCGATGTCCACGCGAAAGATCGGGGTGCGGTCGCCGTAGATCTGCAGGTCTGCAACCCCTTCGACGGACACCAGCCGATCCGCGACCCGGTCCTCGACAATCGCGGTCAGTTCCTGAGGCGAGCGTCCGTCAGAGGTGACGGCGATCCGCATCACCGGTTGGGCATTGGCGTCCGCCTTCACGACCTCCGGCTCGTCGGCGGTTTCGGGCAACTGGTTCACGATCCGCGCGACCGCATCGCGCACGTCCGTCGCGGCCACGTCGATATCCACGTTATCGTTGAATTCGATGGTGACACGGCTGCGCCCGAACCGGGAATTGGACGCGATGGACCGCACGCCCGAAACGCGGCCGACTGCCCCTTCGATCCGCCCGGTCAGTTCCTGATCCACCGTCTCCGGCGCTGCACCGGCAAAGGCGGTGGTGATCGTGATGACCGGCCGATCGACATTCGGCAGTTCACGAATTTCGACCCCCACAAGAGCCGCCAACCCGGCCAGAATGATCAGCGCATTCAGAACGAAGGCAAGGATCGGCCGGCGGACAAAAAGCGCCGTTCCGGGCGAAGAAGGCGCGGGCGTGTGCGGGGTATCGGTCACAATGTGCCCTCCTTGGCCTGCCCGGTGACGGCATCGGCAGCGGCGGGCCTTTCAACAGGTGTCACCTCGGCCCCGTCGCGCAGGGTCTGCACACCTTCGGTCACGACCTCTTCGCCCGGTTTCAGATCATCGGAGGTGATCAGGACGGAATCGCTGTTGCGCTGTGCGATGGCAACCGACACCTGCACCGCCTTGCCATCCCGCACGACCCAGACAAAGGGGCCGTCGCTGGACCATTGCATCGCAAGCGGCGGGATCGACAGAAGCGTTTCGCCGGGAAACGTCAGGCTGACCGAAAACGCCATGCCCGCCCGCAAAAGATCTTCGGTGTTCTGGACCTTGCCGCGCACCAGCAATGTCCGACTGGCGCGGTCCACGACGGTATCAATCGTGTCGATCTCGCCCTCCAGCGTCACGTCCCGCAGGGCAAGCGGCATGACCTGAATGGGCTGCCCCTTGGCGATCTTGCCGACGACCCGCTCGGGGACGCGGAAATCAATCAGGATCGCGGAGCGGTCGGTGATCGTGGCGATGATGTCCTGACTGTTCAGCCTGTCGCCCTCTTCGATCTCGATGATGCCGACCCAGCCGGAAATGGGTGCCCGGATTTCACGCTGTGACAGGATGAATTGGGCCTCCCGCACGGCGAGTTCGGCGTTGCGCAAGGTATTCTCGGTCTCTCTGAGCCGCACTTCGGTCGCCGCACCGGACGTTCGCAACTGGTTGATCCGCTGCTCCTCGTACCGCGCGTCGTCCAGCATGACCTGTGTCTGTTCCAGTGCGATCTGTTCGGCCTCGTCTTCCAGCCGCGCGATGACATCGCCGCCTTCGACCCGTCGGCCCGAAGCAAGAGCAAGTTCGGTGATGATGCCGCTGGCATTGGACCGAACGGTCACGGACCGAAGTGCCCGCCCATCCCCGATGCTGGTGATCCTGTCCGCCATCGCACGTTCAAGCGCAGGTTCCGTCACCACCTGCGCTGGTCCACCTCTGGGCCGACCCGCGCTTTGCTCCACCACCTGCATCTGGGGCAATTCGATGCCCAGCAACTCGGGGATGCCTGTGCGCTCCAGCATGGCACGGGCTTCGGGCACATAGACCAACCAAAGATAAAGTCCGCCTGCAAGGACAACGAGAAAAACAACGGTCTGTCGAAGAATGTGCATCTGTCTCATGTCTCTTTCAAAAATCGACGGCCCTGTAAGAATTGACGCATCACACCGGAAAAGCACATCAATTTTCCGTAGCACGCTCCGAAAATCGGCGATCAGCCCAATATCCTGACCGAAATCATGCTTTTCCGACCTGCACCGCCGTCTGATCCGTGCGGACATGACCAGAATACCGTATATTCTGTTTTTCACCCAGCAAAGAACAACAACTCTGTAAGCCGTGCGTGCTGCTGGGTCCGGAACGCCGGGAACCACAAGGATTCTCAGGTGTTAAGTCGGGTAATGCTGAACCAAGAGGCGGGCCATGACGACGATCAACGCGACGACTGAAAATGAGACCGTCGATCAGGCGCATCCCCACCTGTCAGATCAAGCGCCTCGCACGACACTTCAGGGCGCGGACGCAGAGCCACCTGCTGCATCGCCATCCCCGAACGCACGCGCGGACATGTCCCGCATCTCCATTCTGGCCAATACAAAATCGGGCAAGGCAGACAAGGAACTGCGGCTTGCGGAAGTGATCGAAGGGTTCAAATCCCGTGGCATAGATGCAGACCTTCGCCGCCTGAAGAAAGGCGAGGACTTTGCCGAGATCGCCCGGCAGGAAGTGAAAGCCGGTGCCACCATGATTGTCGCCGCCGGTGGGGATGGCACGATGTGCGGCGTCGCGCAGGCCCTGCTTGACAGCGATACCCCGATGGGTGTCCTGCCGATGGGCACATTCAACTACTTCGCCCGCTCGCTTGGTATCCCCGAGGACGTGGAGGGCGCGCTTGACGTGATTGCGCAGGGACATCGCCGGCACACGAACGTCGCCACCCTGAACGACCGCCTGTTTCTGAACAACGCCAACCTTGGCATCTATCCCGAAATCCTTCGGACCCGCGAGAATACCTATGCAAGATGGGGCCGCAGCCGGATCGCGGCCTATTGGTCGGTCGTGCAGACCATGATGCGGCTGCCCAAACCTCTGCAGCTGGAAATTACCGCTGACGGACAGCGTGAAACGCTCAAGACCCCGCTGATCTTTGTCGTCAGCAACGCATTTCAGTTGCAGGAAATGGGGCTGGAAGGCGCAGACAACATTGCCAAAGGCGAACTTGCCGTCCTGATCGCGCAGAACGCGGGCAGGCTCGGTCTTTTGAAACATGGTGTGGCGCTGCTCTCGGGAAGGGCGCAACGCAACCGCGACTTCAGGTTCATCTGCGGAAAGTCGATCGTGATCCAAAGCAAGAAGAAGTCCCTTCTGGTGGCACGGGACGGAGAGCGCGAGAAACTCGCCAGTCCGTTCAAGATCGAGATGCTGGCCGGAGGATTGCAGGTCATCGCCCCAGCAGAGGCGGCCGAGGAAACCCGTTGATGCGTGTGCTCCATATATCGGACCTGCATTTCGGCCGGGATCGCCCGGAACTCCTGAGCCCTCTGCGCGACACGATCAACTCCCTCGCCCCAGATCTGGTCGCCATATCGGGTGACCTCACCCAGCGTGCCCGCGCCGAACAATTCCGTCAGGCGCGGCGGTTCATCGACAGCCTTGTCCCGGCGGTCATGGCGGTGCCGGGAAACCACGATACGCCGCTTTACAACTTCATCGAACGCGCCCTGATGCCGTTTCGGCGATACCGCAAGTGGATTTCCGAAGACCTGGAACCGCAGTTGCATACCGACCGCGTCAGCATCGTGGGGATCAATTCGGTCAATCCGTTCAGCTGGCAACGCGGATGGTTCACCAAGGATGACATCGCCACCGTCAAACGCGGGTTCGCAAAGACAGCGCCGGGCGCGTTGAAAATGGTCGTGGTCCATCATCCGCTCGAACACTTGCCGGGCGACGAAAAGAAACTGATGCGCGGCGCATCCGCCGCGATACGCGCACTTGGCGCCTGCGGGACCGATCTGGTCCTGTCGGGGCACCTTCACAGCTGGCGGGCCGGGGTATTTGCGGAAAACCACGACCATCCAGCGGTGCTTCAACTCCATGCCGGCACCAGCCTGTCGAACCGGGTGCGGGGCGAGCCGAATGATTTCAACCTGCTGACCTTGCAGACATCGAAGGTCACGATCGACCGATATATCGTTGCGGACAAGGTCGTGGATTTCCAGCTTGAGCAGAAAAAGACCTTCACACGGTCGGACCGGGGCTGGCAGGAAGACGCAGCCGCCACGGTGTAAATGCGTCCGGAAACGGGGCGGCAGTTGCGTTTTTCGGCCACAGGTTCGGCCCATTTCGAACCAATCTGCAAAACTTCTGATTATTGTTTCCAAAGGTCAAATTTTTGCCTTGTTTCTACGTGAGATTGAAGGGGCAAAGACCTCTCTCGATCCGTTTCACGACGGCCGGAAACATAATGTGGAGATAACAGATGAGAATCCTGGCAGTAGATGATGATCCGATCATCCTTGAGCTGGTGACCCAGTTCATGATGGCCGTCGGCGACCATGAATTGACAACGGCACAATCCGGCATGGAGGCTTTGGAGATACTCGAACGTCCCGGCGGTGCGCGGTTCGATTGTTTCCTGCTCGATATCCAGATGCCGCAGATGGACGGAATCGAACTGACCCGCCGGATCAAGCAGATCGACCAGTATTGCGACACACCCGTCCTCATGCTGACAGCCATGTCCGAGAAACGCTATATCGACAGGGCGTTTGCTGCCGGTGCGACCGATTATGTCACCAAGCCGTTCGAGGTCAATCAGCTGAAGATATGTCTTGGCCTTGCTGAGCTTCACGCGGAAAAGCGCATGGTCAACACCCGCAAGATCTTTGCGGCGGAGTCCCTTGTCGATCAGCCTCCGAAACAGAAGATCGACCTTTTCGAGCCGCTGTCGCTTTATGACATCGAGAACGTCATTGATCATGCTGCGATGGAAAACTACGTCAATCAACTGACCCGGAATTCGCTTTTCGGCTCCAGCGTGTTTGCTTTTTCAGTGCGCCGCATCGCTGATTTCCACGCCTCGCTCAGCAGTTTTGAATTCAGCTGCATGATTTCGGACATTGCCGAAACCATCTCGGACGCTCTTATGGGCCATCAGTTCCTGATGTCCTATGCAGGCAACGGCATCTTCCTCTGTGTCACCGAAAGTGGTTGGCAGCCGGAAATGGACCGGCTCAAGGATACGGTGAACCTCGCGCTGCACAGGACCGAGATTTACGACAACGCAGGCACCCTTCTCGAACCCCGGATCGTCGTGGGCAAATCAATCCGTCTGGTCTGGAAGTCGGGCAATGCGCTGATGGAGGCGCTTGCGGACGCCCACACCAGCGCCGAAGTCGCCAGCCACACGGCGGAAAAGGAATACGGAAGCATCTGGCTGACGGAGCAACGCGCGTGAACGACCTGTCCGGGGTGCTTCCCGGTCTGGCCAGAATTCAGGGCCGATTTGTCTCGATGCTGGAAGACCGCCATTCAAGTGTCGCGGCACATGCGCTCGCCGCATGGGAAGCCGGTCCGTCGGAAGAAGCCAGAGCAGAGCTGTCAGCCGCGCAGCACATCCTGCATCAGATCACCGGCACGGCGGGTTCGCTGGGCTTTGCGGATCTTGGCGACATCGCACATCGCTGCGAACAACACATCATCGCCTTCACCGAAGGAACAGGCGCGCTGAACGCACCTGTCAATGACGAGTTGATGCAATTGCTCGATCAGTTCGTCGAAATGTCCCGCATGATCATCGACAACCACGGATAAGGGCTTGCGCGTGCGTGTCCGGCATCACTGGCATCGCTGACGCACGATTGATGCGACAGCCAGCCGGTTTTTTTACATGATAACCAGGCAGCCAAATGCGCGTGAATTTTCCCGTGCAACTGCGAACGCTGCTGTGCTGACGCGCCCGAAACCTTCCGGCTTATCTGCCGATGGCTGACTTTATCTGATCGCCAAGCGAGATCGGGTCGAACGGCTTGCTGATGACAGCGACAGCCCCCGCCTTGCGCAGTTCCTCGATCTCGTTGTGTTGCGCGCGCGCCGTCATGAAGATGGCAGGCACGGAGCAGAACGCGGGGATCTCCTGGATCTTGCTGAGGGTCTGACGGCCCGTCATGCCGGGCATCATCATGTCGAGCAGAAGAACGTCGGGACCGAAATCTTCGACACAGGCCAGCGCCGCCTCGCCCGACGCGCACTGACGGATCTCGAATTCACCCGACAACCCAAGGGACATTTCGGCAATCTCCCGGATGTCCGCGTCGTCCTCGACGTGCAAAAGTCTGATCATTACCTGTCCTACTCAGCTTGCCACACGCAGGCGTGTGCCCGTGTCGGCTGGCATCGATTCTGCCACAACCTTAGGCAGTACGAAATAGAAAGTTGTCCCCGCGCCTTCGCGGGTATCGAATCCGATGGTGCCATCCAGACCGTCGATGATGGCCTTGCAGATGCTCAGGCCAAGCCCGGTACCGCCCTTGGCGGCGCGGTCGGAGTTTTCCATGTCCGCAAACCGCTGAAAGACCTTCTTCTGGTCGGCGGGCGGAATGCCGCGCCCTTCGTCCTTGACGCAGACGCGCACCTGATCGCCCTCGTCGTGAAGGCAGATCGAGACCTTGCCAGAAGGCTTCGAGAACTTGCAGGCGTTCGACAGGAAGTTGTTCAGCACCTGAATGATACGGTTCGGATCGGTGTGAACCCACAGCGGCGATTCATCGCCCGAAATCTCGAAGTTGAGAGAGAACCGCTGCTGAAGCGTGATGTTCGCCTCATAGGCTTCGCGCACCAGCGCGCAGAGATCGACGTCGCCTTTCGTGAAGTCCATCTGCCCTTGGGAGATTTTCTCCAGATCGAGAATATCGTTGATGATAAGCACAAGACGGTCTGCATTGCGATGCGCGATTTCCAGCAGCGCCACGGCCCGTTCGGGCAGTTCACCTGCGGATTTTGACAGCAGCAGGCCCATTGATCCCTTGATCGAGGTCAGCGGAGACCGCAATTCGTGGCTGACCGTGGACACAAACGCCGCACGGTTCTGCGCCTGAACCACGCTCTCGGTGATGTCGGACAACAAGATCAGATAGCGGCCACCCTGCGCCTTGCGGTGCAGATACTTGACCGTCACGTAGAAGGGTACATCCCTCAGCGTCATCTCGAAATTTGTGGTGCTTTCGCCGGTGCTGCGCAGATTCCGGCAGGCCTGAACGATCGAGCGGATTTCGTCACCATCGCTCAGGGTATCGAGGCGCGTCGCAAGATAGTCCTGCTTCTGCAGACCAAAGCGCGACGCCGCGACCTTGTTCATGTAGCTGAAACGCTCTGTTTCGGCATCCACGATCCAGATGTCGTCGCGCAACTCGTGCAGGGTTTCGGCGGTTTCCTGGTGCGCGATCAACTCGTAGGCCCCGGTCACATCGGTGCGTATGGCGATCGAGCCAACCCATTCTCCGTCTGCGTTGGTAAGCGGGGTCACCGTCGTCTGCGTGATGATCGTATGCCCGTCCGCATGGCGGACTGGTGTCTCCCCTTGCCAGGCTTCGCCCCGCATCAGCGAGGCGCGGATCTCGAGACAGCGTTCTGCGCCCTGCGCGCCGTACATCACATCGACAGGTTTGCCGACCAATTCCTCGCGGGAATAGCCGGTCAATTCGATCAGGCGCTCGTTCACTTCGGAAATCATATGGTCCGAGCCGACGATGTTGACGGCGGCATGTTCATCGAAAGCCTGAATGCGCTGAACCAGCGACAGGTTCGTATTGCGGATGTAGCGCCCCGTCCTCCGCAGATTTGCCAGCGCCGGAACAAGCCCTGCAATCGCGATCGCCCCCGCAATCGGAACAACCGTCCCCCAGGCACCGGAAAGAAGCGCCGAAGTCGTGGTGTACCAGCCAGCGGAACACAGGCTCCCGAAAAGGAGCGTCTTGCCGATACTTTCGCTTTTTGGCTCGATGCGCATGGATGCCCTCGTCTTGTACTGTTGTCGCTTGTGCCGGATATTCTGCAGCGCGACTTGTTGTTCAGGCCCTTGTGAAAGATCATCCTGTCAGAAGTAAGGCAAACTGTGGGCTTCAATGTCCCAGGACACTGCTGGCCATCAGGATGCCTTTGACATCGCCCCAAGAACGCTCTTCACGACCGCAGGCACATCGGCGCGGCTCTTGACCAGATTGGCGACGATCCGCGGCTCCGGATCCCGGTCCGCTTGCGCCGACAGGCCCAGTATGGAGGCGTTCGGATGCAACCGTTTGATGTCGTCGAGCAGGACGCTGGCATCTCCGTCGGGAAGCTGCCAGTCCAGAATGACCGCATCGAAGTCGAACCGGTCGAGCAGCAGATGTGCCTCGCTGATCGTGCCCGCCCGGATCACATCCGCCGAATCCGAAAGCCCGGACCGGATCACATCGGCGAAATCGGCGTCATCCTCGAGATGCAGCACGGTCGCCCGGTTGGCACCCGTCATGGGCGAAGCCGCAAGCGTCGGCGGCAGTACGGCGTGTTGCGATCCGGCCAGCGGGCAGGTGAACCAGAAAACCGTGACCCCGCCCTTGACGCTTTCGAACCCGATCGTTCCCCCTTGCCGTGCCACGATCTGACGCGAGATGTTCAGCCCCAGACCCGTGCCCCCTTTGGCGCGGGTATCGGACCCGTCCGCCTGCGAGAACGCGTTGAAGATGCGCGGTCGGAAAGCGTCCGGCACGCCGGCGCCCCTGTTGATCACATAGATGATCGCGGTGTCGTCGAGCGGTTCGGCGATGACACGTACCTCGGTATCGTCGAATGAATACTTGCAGGCATTGGATATCAGGTTGGCGATCACCTGCCGCGTCCGGGCGGCGTCGGCAACGACCATCAATGGTGCATCGGGGGCCTCTACCCGCAGCGTGTTGTTGTGCTCCCGCGCGAAAGGGGACAATTCGTGGGCCGTCCCTTCGATCAGGTCGCCGATGTCCAGAGTGTCGATTTCAAAGGCCACCTCCCCAGAAGAGATTTTCTCGAGATCGAGAATGTCGTTCACGATATGGGTCAGCCGGTCGGCGTTGGATGCAGCAATTTCCAACAGGCGGTTGGTGGCGCTGCTGCGATGGGGATCATCGGTCGCCCTGATCAAGCCCAAGGCACCCTTGATCGACGTCAGCGGGGTGCGCAATTCGTGACTGACGGTGGAGACGAACTCGTCCTTGATCTGCTCCAGCCGCTTCTGCTCGGTGATGTCCACGATCTGGGCGATGAAGAAATTCTTGTTTGCGTTCTTGTCGAACGACCACGAGATGTGGAAAAGCCCCCAGCGTTCGTCGCCGTCAGGGCCTTGGAGCCTGTGCTCACCGATATAAGTCTCTGGTGAATCCGCCTCGAGTTTTGCGGCAACTGTCCGGTATATCACCTTGAGATCGTCCGGATGAAGAATATCCGAAAGCCGGTACTCGGTGAGCAGCTCATCCTCGGAAGCGCCGCACAGACCGCAGAATGCCGTATTCACACCCAGAAACTGCGCCCGGTCGTTGATCAGCGCCATGCCGATGGGTGCCGCAGCCAGAACTTGACGGAACTGTTCCTCGCTGGCTTCAAGCGCATTGCGGGCGTGGCGCACCTCCGTCACATCCGTCTGCGTGCCGATCAGACGCAGTGCCTTGCCGCTCTCGTCCCGCGCCGAAACCACCGCATCCGACCGCATCCAGCGCCATGTGTCCCGGCCAAAGTACATCCGATATTCGGCAATCGACCGGGTGGTCTTGCCCGAGATACAGTCCGCATCCGCTTTTTGCAGGACGGGCAGATCATCGGGATGAATTCTGGCAAGAAATTCCTTTTGCGTATCGAGGTTATCGCACCCTTTTTCGAACCCCATGATCCGGCACCACGTATCCGAAACATCCGAATGTCCCGTGCTGAGGTCAATGTCGAAAACACCGATATGCGATCCCTGCAGCGCCAGATCATAAAGAGTCTTGGTTCTTTCGATTTCGGTCTGCAGGTTCGTCTGTGCCGTGATGTCCCGCACAATGGCTGTCACCCGCGCCTCACCATCCGCCGTCGTCCAGTTGTTCCGTTGCAGATCAAGCACAAGGGTTTCCCCCTTGCGCGTCCTGCCTTGGGGGAACGATGGTCCCGCGATCTGTGACCCGGCGTTTTCCACCCCGGCCAGTTTTGAAAACGACATCTCCTTCATCTCGGTTTCGCTGTAGCCGAAACACATCTGCGCGGCCTGATTGGCAAACAGGATGCGGTTGTCTCCGTCCAGAACGAACACCGGCGTCACGGCGTTTTCCACCATCGCGCGGTTTGCGCTTTCCTGTTCGACGATCCGGCGCTGACGCAACCTGGACACAGCCGCAATCGCATCCGTCCGGTGTCGTTGGTTCTGAAACCACGCGAACAGGAGCATCAGGCTCAGCGATCCGACCAGCGCGATGATATAGGGGACCTGGCTTCGGAACGTCCGTTCGAATACGGCATTGCTGGAGTAGCGGACAGTCCAGGACCGGCCAAATTCATTGATGGTGCGCGTGACCTGATAGGCAGGTTCCGACGCGTAGGGCTCTGCACTTCTGAAGATCAGGGTATCGTCCGCATCCGAGGGACCGTCGAAGACCGCAAAATCGAAGTATCGCCCTTCGAGGGGTGCCAGACCCGTCAGCAGGTTATCAGCAACGAAGGGGGCATAAATCCATCCCTCCAGGGGCGCAGGTGTTGGCCCTGCATTGGCCTGCGCTCCGTTCACTGGCACAAGCAGCAGGAAACCGGCCTTGCTTTCATCCTCCTGAACCAGATCAATCCGCGGCGTGATCCGCGCCTCGCCAGACGCAAGCGACTGCCGCGCGGCCTCCCGGCGCCCTTCTTCGAAGGTGATATCGAGGCCCATGGCCTCCCGGTTCGGCTCGAACGGAAAGATGTATTTGATGACAAAGCTCTCGTCATTGCCGGTCTGGGGGTGAATATCGAATGCAGGATAGCCTTCGGCGCGCATGTCCCGCACGAGGGTGGACCGTTGCGCGCTGTCCACGGGGACGATCAAACCGATCCCGTTGATCCCCGGCAAGGTATTCGCGATGTCCAGATCATCGACGTACATCTCGAATTCCGCCGCGGTGACATCCGTCGAGCGGCGCACATATGCGGCTGCGGCGTTCAGACTGTGAACGTAGGTCGCCATCCGCCTGACAATCGCCTCGACGTTGTGATCCGCGACCCGTTCGAATTCGCTGCGCGCATCGACCGTACCCAGTTTGTGGCTGAACACCGACAGCCCCGCGACCAAAGCAAGCGCCAATGCAAACAACAGATGTTCGATACGTGCCAACCGAAATTACCACTCAACCCAAAACGATGAACGCTATCGTGCCTCTCGATCCGGGTTCAGACCCCCGACCATTTATCAAATTCACTTATAGGTAGAGAATTTTCGTATTTCTATAGATAATTTGACTAACGACGGTTTCCGGTCATTTCTGCGGCCAGATCGCCCCGCAGGTTCGGGGAAGATGAGCTTTTTCAGCATTCAATGAGCAAGAAACATAGGGCCTTTCGAAGGGTGCCCGAGAAATCATCCGCCCCGCCGTTTCCACCTGAAATGTAAGGAATAACAGAGCAATGGCATCAGCCCGCTGAAGTGCTGTCCAGCCCCTTTTGCCCTGAATGACCACAGGCCCGGACCGCCAAGGTCCGGGCCTGTGACAGCTTTGCCTCAGCAGATGGAAAATGCCGCTTTGCGCTCTTCTTTCACGTCAAAACGGTCGCCCATCATGACCTTCGTCCAGGCGCGGACAAAATCCTTGACCATCCGCTCCTCTCCGTCCGACCCTGAATACAATTCGGCCGGCTGGCGCAGGGTCGCGTTCGCCCCAAAGATCAGATCGCAACGGGTGGCGCGATACTTCGTTTCGCCACCAATGCGGGTCACGATCTCGAACTCGGTTTCCCGGTCATCAAGCGGCTTCCAGTCATACTCGGTCGAACACAGAACCTTGAAGAAATCATTCGACAACACCCCCGGACGGTCGGTGAAGACCCCATAGTCCGAGCCGTCCCAGTTCTGATCAAGAACGCGCAGGCCACCGGTCAGCGCCGTCCACTCCCACGAGGTCAGCTGCAAAAGCGCCGCGCGGTCGAGGAACATATGCTCTGCCCCGACGCCAAAGCCCACATCGGAGTTGATGTAGTTGCGAAAACCGTCAGCGACCGGTTGCAGGTAATCCATCTGCTCTTCGTCCGTCATGTCCGAAGTCGCATCGGTGCGACCGGGGGTGAACGGCACGGTGATGTCGTACCCACCGTCTTTGGCCGCCTTTTCCACACCTGCGGCACCCGCCAGAACGATCAGATCGGCCATGGAGATTTTCTTGCCGCCACTGGCATTGCCGTCGAAATCGGCCTTGACCGTTTCCAGCCGCCCCAGCACGCGATGCAGCTGAACGGGGTTGTTGACCTCCCACCCGTTCAACGGGTCAAGCCGGATGCGCGCGCCGTTGGCACCGCCGCGCTTGTCGGTGTGCCGGTAGGTCGACGCCGAAGCAAAGGCGACAGCGATCAACTCGCGCACGGGCAATCCGGTATCGAGACACGCCTGCTTGAGCCGCGCCACATCGGCCTCGTCCACCAGCGGATGATCGACATCCGGCACCGGATCCTGCCACAGGAAGTCGCCGCCCACGTCGGGACCAAGGTAGCGCGATTTCGGACCCATGTCGCGGTGGATCAGCTTGTGCCATGCTTTCGAGAAGGCTTCGGTGAAATAGTCGAAGTCGGCCAGGAACGTCTCGCAGACCTTGCGGTACTCCGGGTCTTCCTTCAGCGCAATGTCCGAGGTCATCATCATCAGGTCATTCATCTGACCTTCGATATGCGCGTCCGGCGTCTTGGGTGCGTGGGGGTCAACGGGTGTCCACTGCAGGGCACCGGCGGGCGATCTTTTCTGCTTCCATTCGAAGTTGAACAGGTTTTCCAGATAGGAATTGTCCCACTGGATCGGGTTCTGGGTCCAGGCACCTTCGATGCCGTTGGTCATCGTGTCTTCGGCATTGCCCTTGCCACGCGGGTTCTTCCAGCCCAGACCCTGCTGCGACATTGGTGACGCTTCGGGGGCAAAGCCGATCTGATCGGGTGGTGTCATGCCGTGTGACTTGCCAAAGGCATGGCCCCCGGCGATCAACGCGACGGTTTCCTCGTCGTTCATCGCCATCCGGCTGAAGGTTTCACGGATGTCGCGCGCGCTGTCCATCGGCACGCCGTTGCCGTTCGGCCCTTCCGGATCGACATAGATCAGCGACTGGTGCGAGGCAGCCAGAGGATTTTCCAGATCGTAATGCGCGTCGGTCGGCTCGCCTTCCCAACGGATGCCTCGGTTGACCATCTGTGTGGGATGCCCCTCATGCGGCCCTTCCGGCTCTTCCGAGGGGCGTCTGCCCATCCAGCCTTCCGGCCCCCAATAGGTGGCATCGTCCGCCTCCCAGGCGTCTTCGCGGCCAAAGGCGAAACCCTGGATCGGCAGGCCCATGTCCTCCAGCCCGATGGTCCCGGCCAGCTGCATCAGATCGGCCCAGCTGACCGCGCTGCCGTACTTCTGCTTGATCGGCAACAAAAGGCGGCGCGACTTGTCGGTGTTGCCGTTGTCCCACCAGCTGCTGATCGGGGCGAAACGCTGCATCCCCGTGCCGGACCCGCCACGCCCATCGGCGATCCGGTAGGTGCCGGCAGAATGCCATGACATGCGGCACATCTGCGGTCCGTAGTGGCCGTAATCGGCAGGCCACCAGTCCACAGGCGTCCGCAGAAAGCTGCGGATGTCCTGTTTCAGCGCCTCGTAATCCAGCGCTTCGATCTTGGCGGCATAGTCGAAGTCCTCGCCCAGCGGATTGGCCTGCGGGCCATCCCGGTGCAGCAATTCAACCTTCAGCCGGTTCGGCCACCAATGATCCAGTTGCGGCTCGGACCCGAGTGCGCCACCGACGCGGGTGCCACGAAACGGGCAGGCACCCTGGGTTGCGGCATGTTCTGCTTGATCCTTCATTGTACTGTACTTCCTCTTGTCAAATTTCACGGTCTGCACGGGATCGGCCCCTGTCCGGGGCCGCAATCCGCCCTCATCCGCCGATTGACCGAACCCTCAGCCAGCGGCAAGGCATGTCCCGGCGCGGGCACGTTTGCCCGGGCCGGTGTCAATGCGGCTGTCGTCGAATTCAGGCGGACTTCGGCGTCCTGCGGTGTCCCGATTTACATAGCGGTGCTGTTTTGATTGACCATCTCCAGCGGCGAATTCCTTGCCCTTCGGTCGTGTTTGCATGGTGCGAACAGTGCCGGCTCGGTTGTTTTCCGCAGGATTTCAGTGCCTTCGATGATCGCGGATTCGGCGCAATCGTTCGGCGACAGTTCGCCGGGCAAACGCCGCCTGTTGATCCCCTTCAAGGCGGGTGTCATCTCGCCGGAAAATCAAGTTTTTCAGCCCTTTGCCCTGTCCACATCAAGAAAGAAACGAGCGGCAGAACGCAAAGAGTGGCGAAACGCGAAAATCTGCGACCGACCTTGCAGTACGCCGCTTCTTCCGTCCTGCGCCCTACCCCAGCCAGGTCGCGTAGTCGCTGACCAGCAGATGCAGGGGGTCCGTGTCTTCCTCGACCGTCGCGAAGCGTCCGATGGGTGCCCGAAAGATGTTGTCGCTCTGATCGTCGTTCACGGTCGATACTTCACCGACCAGAACATCGCCCGCCTCGCCCCAGAACGCGTGCCAGTCGCCGGGGCGCAGGGTCACGCTTTCACCGGGGGACAGCCGCAGCTTTTCACCGGGCGCATATTCGCGCCGGATCCCGTCGCACCACACGGTCCCGCCGCGGTCCTCGGTGAAACCGCCCGCGTCGTCGGAACCGAAAAGCTCGACCACAAGGGTCGCACCGCCGCGATTGATGATATCCTCGGCTTTCAGGACATGGGTGTGCATCGGGCTGAGTTGATCCTGCCGCGAGATCAACAGCTTCTCGGCATAGCACATGCCGCGCCCGCGTTGCAGATCGGCCAAGGTGCCATTGCGCAGCGTGAACAGAAACAGCCCCATTCGCCCGAAATCGCCGCCACCGTAATCGGTGACGTCCCAGCCACAGCGGGCGTCGATCAGATGCCGTGCGCTGTCCGCCTTCTGCCTGAACGTCTCCGGGGACCAATAGGCGAAAGGCGGCAAGGCAAAGCCGTGCGAGCGGATCATATCATCCGCCGCGCCGAGAATATCGTTGACGGTGGAGCGTTTCATGGGCCCGCCTTTCAGATGTCAGAACGACCGCTGCTCTTCTGCGTCCGGATGATAGACCGCAATGCCGGTTCACTCAATCATTGCGGGTTCCCTTTGCCCGCCTGTCCGCGCCCTTGACGAGGCAGGTCAATGCCCCGATGGTCGCGGTCGATATTGGGTCCATCTGGATCGGAGTTTCTTGACCATGACCACCCGCATCACCACCAGCCATTGGGGCGCGTTCGAAGTGACCGTGGAAGGCGGGCGCATCATCGGCACGGCACCCTTCAAGGACGATCCCCATCCGCCGGGCATTGCGGGCATCGTCCCCGCTGCGGTGCATCACCACACCCGGATCGACAGGCCGCATGTGCGCAAAGGCTGGCTCGACAAGGACCGGAACAGATCGCGCAGCGGCGATACCTATGTGCCGATGGACTGGGACGCGGCACTCGATCTTGCAGCAGAGGAGCTTGACCGCGTGCGAAAGACGCACGGCAACACGGCGATCTATGGCGGCTCTTACGGCTGGGCAAGCGCGGGCCGGTTTCATCACGCACAAAGTCAGGTCCACCGTTTTCTGAATGTCTTCGGCGGCTATGTCAGCTCTTTTGCCAGCTACAGCACCGGGGCCGCGCAGACGATCATCCCGCATGTGCTGGGCACGAATTTCCACAAGGTCACATGGGGCACCCAAAGCACCTGGGACATGATCGAAGCGCATACCGACACCCTGCTGATGATCGGCGGGATCAACCCCAAGAACGCGCAGGTCAGCATGGGCGGGGTGACGGAACATCGCACCGCCAGCCATCTTGAGCGGTTCGCGGCACAGGGCAAGCGGCTGGTTTCCATCAGTCCGCAACGCGACGACAGTCCCGATTGCACCGAATGGCTGCCGATCCGGCCGGGAACGGACGTGGCGCTGATGCTGGCGCTTGCCTATGTGATCGAAACCGAAGACCTCGCCGATCGCGGGTTTCTGGCCAGCCACGCCATCGGATATGACCGTTTTGTCCCCTACCTGCTGGGCGACACCGACGGTCAGCCAAAGACGCCCGAATGGGCGGCGGAGATTTGCGGGATCGACGCGGACCGCATCGCCCGGTTGGCACGCCACCTGACCAAGGGGCGGACCCTGATCAGTGTCGCGTGGTCGCTTCAGCGCGCGCAGCACGGCGAACAGCCGTTCTGGATGGCCTGTGTTCTGGCCGCCATGCTGGGGCAGATCGGCTTGCCCGGTGGCGGCATCGGCTTTGGCTATGGGGCCATCGGAAATGTCGGCGCGAACGTGACACGCCTGCGTGGACCGACGTTCGATCAGGGCATCAACCCGGTCAGGGATTTCATCCCGGTCTCGCGCATCGCCGATCTGTTGCTGAACGCCAACCAGCCCTATGATTTCAACGGTCGGCGCAGCGTCTATCCCGACATCCGGCTTGTCTACTGGTGCGGCGGCAATCCGTTTCACCACCATCAGGATCTCAACCGCCTGATGAAAGCATGGGACAAGCCCGAAACGATCATCGTGCATGAACCCTGGTGGACCCCCACCGCCAAACGCGCCGATATCGTCTTTCCCGCGACGACACAGTTCGAACGCGAGGATATCGGCTGGGCCAAGGGCGATCCCTATCTTTTCCACATGCCGCAGATGATCGAGCCTGTCGGCATGGCACGGGACGACTACGCCATCTTCACGGGCCTCGCGCAGCGTCTGGGTCTTGAGGATCCCTTCACCGAAGGCCGCGACACGGCACAATGGCTCGCGCATCTCTATGATCAATTCGAACGCAATGCGCAGGCGGACGGGATCGACGTACCCGATTTTGCGACGTTGAAATCCCGAAACGTCATCAAACTGCCGGTCGAGCCCCATGCCGCAGCGCCTGCGCCGTTCGCGGACTTCCGCGCCGATCCCGCGCAGCACCCCATCGGCACGCCTTCCGGCAGGATCGAAATCTTTTCCGACACCATCGCCGGGTTCGGTTACCACAACGTCAGCGGTCACCCGGTCTGGCACGCGCCTGACGTCGATGACGACTACCCCCTGCGCCTGCTGTCGCCGCAGCCCCGAGACAAGCTGCACAGCCAGATGCAATCCGCCATCATCGACAGCGAAACAGGCGCGGTGGCGGAATTGATCATGCACCCCGAGGACGCCAAGGCGCGCGGTCTGGCGGAGGGCGATCCGGTCCGCATCTGGAACGCCCGCGGTGCCTGCCTCGCGCGTCTGAGCATCAAGGACACGATCCTGCAAGGGGTCGTGGCCCTGCCCACGGGCGCCTGGTTCGATCCTGCGGCGGACGGCACCGACCGTGCGGGCAATCCCAATGTTCTGACCAGGGATTGCGGCACTTCCGTCTTGGGTCAGGGGGCGGCGGCGCATAACGTCGGGGTCGAGGTGAAAAAGGAAAACGGGTGATCCGCCCTGAGTGATCCGTTGCCACCGCTTTGCTTATCGCCGTATCATCCACCTTGCGCAAAGCGGCCGACACAAGAGCCGCCGCGATCAAGAAGAATACCGACAGGCAAAAACCTGCGGGACCATAGGGAGAAGATGAATGAACAGACGATCCACATTGAGGGGTCTGGCGGCTGTTGCCGTGCTGGCCACCCTGCCGATCAGCGTCGCGGCACAGGAGGTCACGCTGCGGCTGCACCAGTTCCTGCCGCCCATGGCGACCGTTCCGAACAAGGTTCTCAAGCCATGGGCCGATGCCGTCATGGAAAAATCCGGCGGGCGCATCAAGATCGAACATTTCGACGCCATGTCGCTGGGGGGCGGCCCGCCTGAGCTGATGGATCAGGCCATCGAAGGGGTTGCCGACATCACCATGACCGTGGTCGGCTACACACCGGGCCGTTTCCCGAAAACCGAAGTCTTCGAGTTGCCCTTCATGATGACGGATTCGGTCGCGACGTCCAAAGCCTTCATGGAACTGGTCGAAACCGAATTGCAGGATGACGAATACAAGGACGTCAAGGTTCTGGGCGCATGGGTCCACGGCCCCGGCGTGATCCACTCCAACACCGGTGTAACCACGCTGGAGGATATGGAAGGCAAGAAACTGCGCGCGCCGACCCGTATCATCGGGGATCTGCTGAAGGAACTGGGTGCCACACCCGTCGGGATGCCCTTGCCCGCCATTCCCGAAGCGCTCAGCAAGGGGGTGATCGACGGCACCGTGATCCCGTGGGAAGTCACCCCCGCGATCAAGCTGAGCGAACTTGCGACAAATCACACGGAGTTTTCCGGTGCCGAGGCGCTTTACACGGCGACCATCGTGACGGTGATGAACAAGGACGCCTATGAGGCTATGCCCGATGATCTGCGCGCCATTCTCGACGCGGAATCAGGCCAGCACCTGACGGCCTTCGCAGGCGCGGAAATGCTTGCCGCCGACAAGCCCGGCCGCGACATCGCCGAGGCGAACGGCAACACCATCGTGACGCTGGACGCGGCGGAAGTGGCCCGCTGGAAGGCCGCCGCGCAGCCGGTGGTGGACCGCTGGGTCGCCGAGATGGAGGCCAAGGGTATTGATGGTCAGGACCTGATCACCCGCGCCAAGGCCCTGATCCAGAAGCACGGCGGCTGAAACCTATCAAGGCGGGCGCGTGCCGTTGAAGGTACGCGCCCGCCTCGATCCGGCCAGAACCGCCGCTCACCGATCCGCATGACAACCTTCAATAGGAACTTTCTCACCTGCGGCAAGATGCGGTAGCGTCAACCGGCAGTCCGCCAGGGCGGGAACAATCCGATGGGAACACCGACATGAGCAAGGCCAAGAACATTCTGTTCATCATGTTCGACCAGCTGCGCTGGGACTACCTGAGCTGTTACGGCCACCCCCATCTGAAAACCCCGCATATCGACGCCCTTGCGGCCAGGGGCGTGCGGTTCGACCGCGCCTATATCCAGTCACCGCTGTGCGGTCCTTCGCGGATGTCCACCTACACCGGGCGCTATGTCCACAGCCATGGCGCGTCCTGGAACAAGGTGCCGCTCAAGGTGGGCGAGATCACGATGGGCGATCACCTGCGCGATGCGGGCATGGGGTGCTGGCTTGTGGGCAAGACGCATATGGAAGCCGATGCCGAAGGAATGCGGCGTCTGGGGCTTGAGCCTGACAGCGTGATCGGCGCGCGCGTCGCGGAATGTGGGTTCGACATCTGGGAACGCGACGACGGAATGCGCCCCGAAGGCCCGGACGGGTTCTATGATCCGGGCGGCGCGCTCAAATACAACGAATACCTGCGCGGCAAGGGATACGAAAGCGACAACCCCTGGCATGACTACGCCAATTCAGGCATCGACGATGGCGGCAACGTGCTGTCGGGCTGGTTTCTGAACAACTCCGATCAGCCGGCCAACATTCGTGAGGAAGACAGCGAAACTCCGTATCTGACCCGGCGCGGCATGGAATTTATCGAGGCACAGGGCGACCAGCCCTGGTGCTGCCACCTCAGCTATATCAAACCGCACTGGCCCTATATCGTGCCCGAACCCTACGCCAGCATGTACGGGCCGCAGGATTTCGTCCCGCCGGTGCGCAGCGAAGCGGAACGCGAGACGGACCATCCCGTCTACAAGGGGTTTCAGAACGCGCCCGTGGGCCGCGCCTTTTCCCGCGATGATGTGCGCGACAAGGTGCTGCGCGCCTACATGGGGCTGATCAAGCAATGCGACGATCAGATGGGTGTGCTGTTCGACTGGCTGGAAAAGACCGGGCGGATGCAGGACACGATGATCGTGATCACTTCGGACCACGGTGATTTTCTCGGCGATCACTGGCTGGGAGAGAAGACGTTCTTCCATGACGCGTCGGTCAGGGTGCCGCTGATCGTCTACGACCCCTCGCCCGCCGCCGATGCCACCCGAGGCACGGCCTGCGACGCGCTGGTGGAAAGCATTGATCTGCTGCCCACCTTCGTGGACGTTGCCGGACGCGACGCGGGCAAACTCGATCACATCCTCGAAGGGCGCTCCCTGCTGCCGCATCTGCACGGAACGGCAAGCGAGGAGCGGGATTACGTCATCGCGGAATATGACTTTTCGGCCAGCCCGCTGGCGGGCAAGCTGGACCTGCATCCGGATCAGGCGCGGATGTTCATGGTGGCGGACAAGGCATGGAAGATGATCCATTTCGAAAGCGGCCATCGTCCGATGCTGTTTGATCTGACCCATGATCCCGGCGAAGTGACCGATCTGGGCGACAGTGCGGAACACGCGGCGATCCGGTCGGCGCTCTATGACAAGCTCTTCGACTGGGCGCGCAGACCGGCAGCCCGCACCACAATGTCGAACGACAGCTTCATCCTCAAACGCACCGCTTCCGCCCGTCAGGGCGTCATGATTGGCGTACCCGACGCAAGCGATGCAGCCCCCGACGCCGTACAGAAATACGTGGGACGCAAGGCCGAAGACAAACGCGCCTAGATCAGGTGACCTTGTAATAGGCGATTTCGACCGCCGATGCCCGCCGGATGCCCGCGCAGACAAAGATGGTGTGGTTGACCCAGGCGTGGTGGGGATCGCCCGTTTCAAGTCGCGCCGCCGTGCGCATGTAGTAAAGGGAAGGATCGACATCCCTGCCCGCAGCGAGATCGGCCAGAACCTCCGGTGGTCCGAAACGGCTGCCGATGTTGATGACCTCGATCACCGCGCCCTCGGCGCTGCGCAGGGCGTACCGGGTATCCAGATGCGCCGCGCCATCGGCAAAGACCGTCTGCCAATCCGCCCCAAGGTTCAGGATCTCGCCCTCGATGTCCGGGCCCAGCGCCTGCCCGCCGATGATCGGGATGATCCGGCGCTGCCCTGCGCGGCCCGCGCCCAACTCGATGGGTTTTCCCAGCGTGACGTTCAGCGTGAAGGAATGGACCAGTCCCGGTACGGGGATCTGCATGTCACGCCAACCCCAGAAGACGGGCGGCATTCCCCTTGATGATGTCGGGACGCAATTCGTCCTTGATGGCGATCTTGTCGAAATCGGACAGCCAGCGCTCGGGGGTGATCATCGGCCAGTCGGACCCGAACAGGACCTTTTTCTTCAGGATCGAGTTGCAGTATTTCACCAGAATTTCGGGGAAATACTTGGGCGACCAACCGGACAGGTCGATGTAGACATTGGGCTTGTGCTGTGCGACGGCCAGCGCTTCTTCCTGCCAGGGGAAGGACGGATGCGCGAGGATGATCTTCATATCCGGAAAATCCACCGCTACATCATCCATATACATCGGATTGGAATACTTCAGCCGCATCCCGTTGCCCCCGCGCATCCCAGACCCCACTCCGGTCTGGCCCGTGTGAAACAGCGCGATACCGCCTTCCTCCGCAATCGCCTCGTACAGCTCATAGGCCATGCGGTCGTTGGCATAGAACCCCTGCATCGTCGGGTGAAACTTGAACCCCTTGATGCCGAAATCCCTGATCAGCCGCCGCGCCTCGCGGGCACCCATCTTGCCCTTGTGCGGGTCGATGGAAGCAAAGGGGATCAGCACATCGTCATTTGCGGCGGCAATCTCGGCCACCTCTTCGTTCTTGTAGCGGCGGTATCCCGTCTCGCGCTCCGCATCGACGGGAAAGATCACCGCCGCGATGTTCTGGTCGCGGTAATGCTGGGCGGTCTGTTCGACCGTGGGTGGATGGCTCCACGGCGCGCCAAAGTAGCTTGCCATCGTCGCTTGAAGATCGTCATAGCCATCATCCGCATGACAGCCGCAGGGTTCCTCGGCATGGGTGTGAATATCAATGGCACGCACTTTTGTCAGATCGACCATGTCTGTCGTCCTTTCGTTACTGTCTGATCACGGCTGCATCGGCGGGCGCATAAAGCCGGTCGAGCAGATGTTTGCGGCGCGTCAGCACCTTGCGGAAATTCAGGTTGCCCTTGGCGGTCATCTCGCCCTCGGGCATGGAGGCGGGTTCGGACAGCACGATCGCACGGGTCACGCGGGTGGAACTGCCCGCCGTTTCCCGCGCGCGAAGCCGCTGCGTCAACTCGGCCTGCATAAGCGGGCAGACCAGCGCACCGTCATCGTCCTGGGGATCAAAACCGGCAGCGGCCAAAGCGCCTGCATCAGGAAAGATCATCAGCCCGATTTCGTCCCGGTCCGCCCCGGTGACGACAAGATCGGCAGCAAAGGGCGCCAGATGCGCCAGCATGTCGAGCCGCAACTGCGCCGCGCGGACCCATGTGCCGGTCAGCAGCTTGAAGTCTTCGGAAATGCGCCCGTCGAACTTCATGCCCTGATGTATGTCGTCCGGGTCGATGAATACCATCGCATCACCGGTGATGAAGTAGCCCTCGGCATCGAAGGCTTCGGCGGTTTTTTCGGGATCGTCCAGATACCCCGACATCACGTTCGGCCCCTTGACCCGCACCTCGCAGCGCCCGTCGTTGTCCGGCACAAGTTTCAGCGTCACACCGGTCATCGGCACGCCGACCACGCCGGACCGGTCGATCGGTTCCTGCTGCATCATCGCCGCAGGCGCGGTTTCCGTCAGCCCCCACGAAGACGTCATCAGGGGGATCTCTCCCTTGATCTCCAGCGCCATCCGTTCGAACCCCTGCCAGACATCCTGCGGCAGCGACGCCCCGGCATAAAAGATCAGATCCAGCTTTTCGAAGAAGCGTTGTTGCAGCGCCTTGTCGTTCTGCAACGCGCGCAAGAGCATGGCGTATCCCACAGGCACATTGAAGCTGAGCGAGCCCGTGACCATCGACAGGTTCTCGACCGTGCGGTCGAACAGGCCCTTCACCGGCTTGCCGTCGTCGATGTAGAAACTGCCGCCGTTGGCCAGCATCATGTTGAAGTTGTGCGACCCGCCAAACACATGGTTCCACGGCAGCCAGTCCAGCACGCTGGGCGGGTGGCGGCGCAGGAAGGGCAGCGAATCCGCGATCTGGGTCTGGTTCACGCACATCATGCCCTGGGTGGTCAGCACCCCCTTTGGCGCGGAGGTAGAGCCGCTGGTCATCAAAATCTTGGCGACCGTTCCCGCGTTTACCCCGGCATAGGCCGTCTCAAGATCGGTGCCGCCGTCCCCTTTCAGCAAATCGTCAAACGCCGTGATGCCGGTCTGACTGCCCGGTCTGCTCGCGATGATCTCGACCCCCTTCAGGGCGTCGAGCGCGATTGCCTTGGCGTATTGATCGGCATCGGACACCAGCGCCATGCGCGGCTTGATCAATTCCACCGCGTGCACCAGCCGGGGATGGGCCGCCTCGATCAGGGAATACTGCTCGGCCACGGGTGCGGTCGGCACGCCGATGTACTGCGCGGCAAGCGTGATCAGACCGTGATCGACGCTGTTGCCCGACATGATCAGCAGCGGTGTGTCCGGCCCCATGCCCCGCGCCAGCAAGGCCTGCGCCAAAGCGCGCACCTTGCCAAGCGTCGTGGCATAAGTTTCCGTGCGCCAGCCCGCGCCGCTGCGTTCGGCAAGGAAGGTCCGGTCGGGTGCCTTTTCAGCCCAGTCGTGCAGCCAGACGCCCGTCTTCTCCACCACCGGCCCCAAAGGATAGTCAGAGCGCAGCAGCAGCGTCCCGTCCTCCCGGTCTTCCAGCGTGACGGCGTGTTTCAGGTAATCCGACGTCCGTTTCATGCGTTTCCCCCCGTCTGGCGTCTTTCGATCCGCCGCAACGCGCCGATGACGGTTTCGCGTGTCGCCGCGTCGATGCCTGCCAGCAACCTTTCCTCATGACGTCCGACCGCCGCAACAGCCTTTTCGCACAGGCGTCGGCCTGCAAGCGTGGCGGTCAACGCATAGGCGCGCCTGTCCGTCGGCACACGGTCGCGGTTGATCAGCGCCCGGCGCTCCAACTCGTCCATGATGACCACCAGATTGGGGCGTTCGATGTCCATCGCCGCGGCAAGCTGCGATTGGCTCAGACCCGGATTGTCCACGATCAGCACCAATGCGGTGTATGTCAGCATCCGCAGATCGAAGGGTTTCAGTGTCGCCACCAGATCGGCTTGCACCACGTTGAAGGCGCGTTTCATGTGATAGCCGACGGACCGGCGCAGCGTGTCGTCCTCGATCCGGTCAGGCGCAGTTTGATCCGGGCCGGGGGCCTGCATGGTCGGTTTCATGGCATCACCGGAAGTTCGGCGCGCGTTTTTCCAGAAAGGCGCGCAGCCCCTCCTGCGCATCCGGGGTGGTCTGGGCCAATGCGGCGGCAAGGGATTCGGTGAACAATCCGTCGGACTGGTTCATGTCGCCGATCCGCGCAATCGACTGGATCATCAGGTAGTTCGACAGCGGCGCATTGCGCGCGATCTTGCCCGCAAGCTCCTGTGCCAGCGCCTGGGCTTCGCCCTCGCCCACCGCGTAATGGGTCAGACCCAGGGCAAGCCCTTCATCGGACCCGTATTTGCGGCCCGTCAGCATCATCTCCGTCATCCGGTCGGGCCCGAGCAAGCGGCCCACGCGCGCCGTCGCACCGCCGCCCACAAAGATGCCGCGCCGCCCTTCGGGCAGCTGAAAGATGGTCGAGGGTTCCGCAATCCGCACATGGGTCGACGCCGCAAGCTCAAGCCCGCCGCCGATGACGGCCCCGAACATGGCGGACACGACGGCCAGCCCGCCGAACTGGATCTTGTCCATCACCTGATGCCAGCGGCGCGAATGATGCAGGTTTTCCTCGGCCGAGCGGTGGACGTGTTCGGACAGATCAAGGCCCGAACAGAAATGTCCGGCAGTCCCGGTCAGGACCACCACGCGCACATCCTTCGGTGGTGCGGAAAAGAAGCTGTCGAGCGCCGCCAGCAACTCCTCGCACATGGCGTTGCGCTTGTCGGGTCGGTTCATGGTCAGCGTGGCGATATGGCCATCGGTTTCGATTTTCAGCACGGCGGTCTCCTGAAAGCGCGGGCGGACGGGAAGGCATTGCCGAAATAGGTATAGAGGATAACTTTATTTGGCCAGATGTTTTTGAGAGGGAACGGCAATGGGCCGCCCCCTTTCGGGGACGGCCCTGTCCGCTGCACGCGGTTGAACAGGCTACTGCAGGAAGTTCGGCAGGAACAACGCGATGGAAGGAAAGGCGATGAGCAGAAAGGCCATCGCCAGCATCGTCAGACAGTAAGGCAACGCCCCCAGCATCACTTCGTTCAGCGAGCCGGATTTGCGCGCGCCCTGCACCACATAGAGGTTCAGACCCACCGGCGGTGTGATCAGCGCCATCTCGATCAGGACGATCATCAGGATGCCGAACCAGATCACGTCATATCCCTGCGCCACGACCAGCGGCACGATGATCGGGATCGTCACGACCATCAGCGACAGGGTTTCGATGAAAAAGCCCAACACGATGTAAAGCACGACCACCACGAGGATCGTCTTGAGCGGTGTCAGGCCAAGCCCGGTCATGAAGGCGGTCAACTCGCGCCCCAACCCCGCAGAGGCCAGCGTGAAGTTCAGGAAAGATGCGCCAATGACGATCAGCATGATCATCGAGGTGATCTTGACCGTGCCGGTCAGGCTTTGTGTCAGCATGTCCCAGCTCACGCCGCCAAAGACCAGCGCGATGATGAACGCCCCCGCCACACCCACGGCGGCGGCCTCGGTCGGCGTGGCCCAGCCGCGATAGATGGAACCGACGATCAGCCCGAACAGCAGCAGGATCGGCACCAGATCAATCAGCGCCCGCAACATTTGCGGAAAAGGGAAGGTTCGGCGAATGCCACCCAGATCGGGACGGATGATACAGATGATCGCGGTCACGGCCATGAAGGCCACCGCCAGCGCGATACCGGGGACAAGACCCGCAAGGAAAAGCTGCGGGATCGAGGATTGCGTCAGGAAGCCGTAGACGATCAGGTTGATCGACGGCGGGATCATGATGCCCAGGGTGCCGCCCGCCGCAATGGCGCCAGAGAACAACTTGGGGTCATAACCCAGCTTTTCCGCCTGCGGCATGGCGACCGTGGCAACCGTTGCCGCCGTGGCGACGGACGACCCGGAGGTGGCCGAAAACATCGTCGCCGTTGCGATATTGGCATGGACCAATCCACCGGGCAGCCAGCTGACCCAGCGGTCAAGCGCGGCATAGGTGCGCGTCGCCACGCCACTGCGGACAAGAATTTCGCCCAGCAGGACAAAGAACGGAATGGCGATGAGGGTCGCGGAATTGGACGCGGACCAGACCATGTTGCCCAGGCCCCGCGTCAGCGGAAAGCTCGAAAAGAACGCGTCGACGCCGAAGCCCAGCAGGAACAGGACGATACCCACGGGTAACGACAGCGCCAGCAGCCCCAGAAGGCCGATCGAGATGTAGCCGATCATTGCAGCGTCTCCTGTTCGGCAAAGGCACCCGCAAAGCTTTCCGTCTCGGCGTGGCGGCCTTTGAGCAGCAGGCTGAGTGCCGCGAGGGTGACGAGGCAGGACATCAGGGCAAACCAGACCCATCCGGCGAACCACGGCAACTGGACCCAGATCAGGGGTGTCTCAAGCGGCGTGTTGGCGCGCGATCCGTTGGTCAGCGATCTTTCGACCACCGGCCAGGCCTTGATGGCGATGGTTATGATGACCCCCGACATGACGATCATCGAAAACACATCGAAGAGCGCCTTGCCGAAGGACTGAAACCGCGTCCGCAGCAGGTCGATGCGGACGTGACCCAGTTCGACGAGGGTAAAGGACATCCCCCAGGAGGTCGCGAGCGCCATGGCGTAGCCCGCGATCTCTTCGGTGCCGCCAAGGGACGTGCCGATCTGGCGCATGATGATATCGGTCAGCACGAAGGCCGCGCAGGCCAGCAGGCCGAAACCGACCACCAGTGCCACGCCTTTGTTGAGGCGGCGCAAGACCTCTATCATCTTCAGTTCCATATCGGTACGTCCCTTTCCGGTCCGGCGATCAGTTGATGGTCACGCCGACAACCTTGCCCACGCTGTCGTTCCAGCGCTGCGCCCAGTCACCACCGGCACGCTCTGCCCATTCGGGCAGCACTTCGCTGGTCAGGATGTCACGGGCGGTTGCGAAATCCGCGTCGCTCACCTCGACCAGGGTCATCGACCGGGCTTCGCCGGACGGGCAATCGCCATTGCCGGTCAGACAGGCGATGTCGTTGACCAGCGCATCCTGCGCGCTGTTCCATGCGGGATCTTCGAAACCGGTCTTGATCTGATCGGTGATCAACGCCTGCTGATCGGCGCTCAGCCCGTTCCACTTGTCGAGGTTCATCGCGGTGACAACGGAATCCCAGCCTCCCAGCGGGATCGGCAGCAGATGGGTGGAGACTTCCCACCAGCCCGCGGAATAGCCCGATCCGGCACCGGTGACGGCGCAATCAACCACACCGTTCTGCAGGGCACCCGGCACTTCGGCAAAGGACACATTGACGCCTTCGGCCCCCAGCGCCTCCAGCAGTTTGGCTGTCATCCGGCCCGAGGCGCGCACCTTGAGACCCTTGAGATCATCCAGATTTGCAATCTCGTGATTGCAGAACACGACCTGCGGCGGGTAAGGCGCAATGGCCAGAACGTGGCTGTTGAACCGGTCGTGGTAGATGTCGGACACCATCGGGCGCGCGGCATCGACCATCGCCCGCGCCTCGTCTGCGGTGAGCGCCAGCAGCGGCACGTCCAGCCCTTCCAGTTCGGGCGCATCCGCGACCGCATAGTCGGCCACGGTCATCGCGACGTCATAAACCCCCTGACCCAGGAGCGGATAGATATCGCCCAGACCCAGGCTCATCTGATTGTGCGTGGTCAGTTCGACCTCGATGTCTCCGTTCGACGCTTCCGGCAGGGTGGTGCTCCAGAAAGGTGCCTCGTATTCGTTGTGCAGCGGCAAGCTGGACCAGCTGCCGACGACAGAGAGGGTTTCGGCCATCGCGGGGGCCGCCAAAGCGGTTGTCGTCGCCAGCAGTGCAAGTGTCTTTTTCATCGGTGGTACTCCTTGTTGGATCGTTTCTTGGTTCAGGCAGTTTTCAGGATGGTCGTCTCGGCGTCCTCTGCCACGTCGGCGATCAGCATGTGACCGGGCGAATGGGTGATGCACAGCGGCAGGCCCGCATCCAGCAGGACGTTTTGCGGGGTCACGCCGCAGGCCCAGTAGACGGGCACTTCGCCGTCCTTGATCTCCACCGCGTCGCCCCAATCGGGTTTCGACAGATCGGGGATTCCGATCTGCGCGGGATCGCCCACAGCGATGGGCGCCCCATGCGCCTGCGGGAACCGCCCGCTGATCTGCCGCGCCTCATCCACCTGCGCTTCGGGGATGGGGCGCATCGTGACGACCATCTGCCCGTGAAACGGACCGGCCGGCACAAGATTGATGTTGGACCGGAACATCGGGACATTCCGGCCGCTTTCGATGTGGCGCACGGGGATGCCGCTGCGCAGCAGGGCGTTTTCGAAGGTGAAGGAACAGCCAAGGGCGACCGTCACCAGATCGTCGGTCCAATGCTCGGCGATGTCCGTCACTTCTTCCGAAAGGACGCCGTCGCGGAACACACGGTACTTGGACACATCCGAGCGGATGTCGATGTCACGCCCCAGTGTCGGCAACGCCGGGTCGCCGCTGTCACCGACGCCGACGAGCGGACAGGGTTTGGGATTGCGCTGGCAGAAGCGGAGGAAATCCAGCGCCCATCGTTCCGGCAGGATGGCAAGGTTGCACTGCAGCTTTCCCGCAGCCAGGCCAGCGGTATGGCCCGCGTAGGCACCCCTGCGGATCGCCCCGCGCACATCGGCGGCGGATGCGCCGATCAGATCGCTGTGTGAAACGGTTGTTGTTGCCATAATGTCAGCCCCCACGACGTCACCGAAGCATCACACGGTGCAAGCCTTTCAGGCAAATTATCATTATGTATCAGGGTTGATAGATTAATTGGATTTGGGTTCATGCGCCACATCCCAGTGTTCTGCCACCTCAAGCGCAATTCCCGCACTGTTTTCAACGACAAAGCTGCGCGGCTCCGAGAGGTATGAGGCGGTAAAGGCCAAGGGCTGCGGCTGATAGCCGGGATCAAATTCGACGATCTGGCCGCGTTGCAGGAAATCACTGGCCAGCGCCCTGGGGTAAGGACCAACGGCGATTCCCGCCGCGATCATCTTGAGGCTGGCCGACAGCGACGCGGACGAATAGATGCGCAGTTTCGGGCCGATCCGCCGAGACAGTTCCAACATCAGCTCGCGGTAGGGGCGCGTCTGGCTGGCGTAGGAAATCACCGGGATTTTTGCCAGATCGGTTTCGTCATTCAGGGTCGAGCGGTACCAATGCAGATCGAAGGCGGGCAGCGGCACGTTCTCTACCGTAAATTCCGACACCGGCCCCATGAGGATCGCCAGATCCAGTTTGCGCTCCAGCAAGGCCGCCCGCAGGTTCAGCGAGATATCGACGGTCAGATCCACATTCACCCGTGGGAACCGGGCGCTGAACGCCTGCAGAAACGTCGGCAGCCAGGCCTGCGCGATGGTTTCTGAAGCGCCGATCCGGAACAGGCCTTCGGTGTCCGACGGGTTGGCGACGCGCTGCTTGATCTCTTCCTCGACGAACAGAAGTTGTTCGGCATAAGACAGCAACAGCGCGCCGTGTTTGGTCAGGACCAGCTCGCCCGGTCCCCTTTCAAACAGGGACACGCGCAGATCCTGCTCCAGATTCGAAATGCGGGTCGAGACCGCAGGCTGGGACAGATGCAGGCGGTCCGCCGCCTTGCGGAACCCACCCAGACGGGCCACCCAGAGGAAGGTGCGGATTTGGTCAAAGGTCATGCTGCATTGATAATCTCGATCGACCGGGCTGCATATCCATAATGCGTCCCTTGCAGCCTGAGAGAAGGTCGCCCCCCCGGACTGTGCGATCAGATATCTAGCAGTAGCGTTCCGGCCCTGCCCACTGCACGGCGGAATAGCGGTCTCCGTGCGCCCAGCCCACGGGCAGCACAGCCTCCACCGCCGCGAGGTCATCCGCGCTCAACCGACGGTCGGCCCCTTCCAGGATTTCCCTGAAGTGTTTGACCGAACGGGTGCCGGGGATGGGGATGACATGCTCGCCCTGGGCCAGAACCCAGGCGATGGCAAGTCCGGCGGTGGACAGGCCCATATCCGCGGCCAAAGCCTGAAGCCCGGCGACAGCCGCGATATTGGCGTCGTAATTCGGCTGCATGAAGCGCGGATTGTTCTGCAGGAACGGCAGCGCCTGTGCGGCCTCGAAGCTCAGGGGATTGTCCGTCAGCAGGGACCGCCCGACCGGAGAGAAGGCCACAAGTGCTGTCCCCAGTTCCGCGCAGGTCTGCACCAGACCCAGTTCCGGCGAGCGGGTCGACAGGGAATACTCCGACTGGACAGCCGCGACAGGATGCACCGCATGGGCGCGACGCAGGGAGCTTGGCGCGATTTCGGAGAAGCCGATGCTTCTCGTCTTGCCCGACTTGACCAGGGCCGCCAAGGTTTCGGTCACCTCCTCGATCGGGACGTTCTGATCGCGCCGATGCACATAATAAAGATCGACCGCCTCCACACCCATCCGTTTCAGGCTGCCTTCCAGTTCGGTTTCGAGATGCGCAGCGGGAGTTGTCGAAATAGCTGCCCGATCCGTCCTCCTTGCGCCTGATCCCGCCCTTCGTCGCGATGGAAAAGTAATCGCGTGCCTCGGGATTGGCCGCCAGATAGGTGCCGATCACAGTCTCCGAACCGCCCATGCCATAGACATTCGACGTGTCGATGTGGGTCACGCCCGCGTCACGGGCGGCGTCCAGAATGGCGTGGCTGTCGGCCTCGGTCGTAGGGCCGTAGAAGTTCGAGAATGACATGGCCCCGATGCCGACGGGATGGACCATCGGGCCCTTCGACCCAAGTTGCCGTTCAATTGTCATGTCGTCCTCCTGTTCTGCGGGGCCGGTGGTGCGGCCTTGGCCCAACCATCAACAAGACGCGCGTGATTGTCCACGCGCCAAGGTGCCGTTTGCGCGTCAGGTTACGATGTTTCGGCTTTGGCGCGTTGTTCGGTGAAATGGTGGCACTCCACCGCCCGCAGATCAGAGACCTCTTGCATTGCCGGTTGCGTCTGACGGCAAATGTCCGTCGCGAGCGGACAACGCGGATGGTAATAGCAGCCGCTGGGCGGCGACAGAGGCGACGGCACCTCCCCTTCGATGGTGTCGAAGCGTACCAGTTCATCAGCGTCCAGCACCAGCTTGGGCACACTGCCGAAAAGCGCCGCCGTATAGGGATGCGCGGGGGTGCCAAAAACCTCGGCCACCGGCCCTAACTCGACGATCCGGCCCAGATACATCACCGCAACACGGTCGCTCACATGTTGCACCACGCTCAAATCGTGGCTGATGAACACACATGTCAGGTTCAGATCGCGGGTAAGTTCGAGAAACAGGTTGATGATCTGTGCCTGAATGGAGACGTCGAGGGATGCGACGGGTTCGTCGCAGATCAACACGTCAGGCTGCATGGCCAAGGCACGGGCAATGGCGATCCGCTGGCGCTGACCACCCGAAAACTGGTGCGGATAACGGTCCGCCCAGACCGGGTCGAGGCCCACACGTTCAAACCATCCGGCCACATAGCGACGCGCCTCGGCGCGGCTGGTCAAGCCGTGGGCAATCGGCCCTTCGGAGACTGTATCACCCACCTTCATACGTGGGTCGAGGCTGGCGAAGGGGTCCTGAAACACGGTCTGGACGCGCGTGGTGACCTTGGTCTTGCCCTCCATGACCGGAGCCGCGTCGATGCGCACGCTGCCTGTTGTCGGCGGCAGAATACCTGCCATGACGCGGCCGAGCGTGGATTTTCCACAGCCGCTCTCACCGACCAGTCCCAAAGTCTCGCCCTTGCGGACCGACAGTGTCACCTCCGACACCGCGCGGACGGAACGGGTCTCAACGTTCGAGCCCAGCTTGGCGGCGATCTTCTCGCCTGTGCTGAGGTTGGGGCCGAACAAACGGGTTACATCCGTCACTTGCAGAAAACCAGTCATCCGGACACCCCGGCACTTTGCCCAACGGGATTGAAGCAGCGCCAGCCGCGCGGACCCTGCATCATGATCTCCGGTTCCACGGCACAGGCACCAGTCACATGACCGCAGCGTGGGGCGAAGGGGCATCCCGGCGGCAGCGACAACAAGGAGGGCGTCGTGCCGGGTATCTGCGTCAGCGGTGTGCCCGGCGTGGCCATTGCGGGCAGCGAGGCAATCAATCCCGCAGTATAGGGATGGCGCGGATCGCGCAGCAGTGTCGAAGTCGGCCCCTGCTCCACGATGCGGCCCGCGTACATTACCGACAGTTTGCTGGCGAGGCTGGAAACCACGGCAAGATCATGGCTGATCCAGATCATCGCGGTTCCGGTCTCGGCGGCCAGATCGCGCATCTGGTAGAGGATCTGCGCCTGAATGGACACATCGAGCGCGGTCGTCGGCTCGTCCGCAACCAGAACGGCGGGGCGGTGCAGGAGGGCAATGGCGATTGCGACGCGCTGGCGCATCCCGCCCGAAAACTCGTGCGGATAGGCCCGCAGACGGGCCGCGGCGGAAGGGATACCGACCTGCGAAAGAAACGTCGCGGCGCGGGCGTCGGCGGCGCGGCTGCTGAGGCTTTCGTGAGCGTCGATGGCCAGACGCATCTGCTGTCCAATGGTCAGCATGGGGTTCAGCGTGGCAATAGGGTCTTGAAAGATCATCGAAATCTCGGATCCACGGCGGCGGCGCAATTCTTTTTCGGACAGAGTTGTCAGCTCTGTGCCATTCAGCTTGACGGAGCCTTTCACGATCCGCCCCGGCGCGTCGACCAAACCCAAAAGCGAAAAACCTGTGACAGTCTTGCCAGATCCGCTTTCGCCGACCAGCCCCATGATTTCGCCTCGCGCAAGATTGAAGGACACACCGTCGACAGCCTTGACCACGCCCGCACGCGTGAAGAAATGCGTGCTAAGATTGGTAACGCTGAGAACGGGATCGGTCATTTGCGCAGCCTTGGATTGAACTGGTCGCGCACTTGATCGCCGACGATGTTGATCGCCACGATCAGGATGATCAGGGCGATGCCGGGGTAGACGGAAATCCAGTAACGCCCGCTCATCATGTAGGGAAAGCCGTTGGAAATCAGCATCCCCAACGACGGTTCCGTCACAGGCAGGCCGAGGCCCAGAAAGCTGAGCGTCGCTTCAAGCGAGATGGAATTTGCGATCTGAACCGTGGCCACGACGATCAGGGGCGGGGTGCAATTGGGCAGCAGGTGCCGCCACACCACCAGACGTCCGCTGAGCGGGATAGCGAGCGCCGCCTCGATGTAGTCCTTGCCGCGTTCGGCCTTGGCCGCACCGTAGGCGGTGCGCGCGAAATAGGCATATTGCGCGGCTACCAGCGCACCGATCAGCTGCGCCTTGCCCTGCCCCAGCAGGGCGACGATCACCAGTGCCAGCAGGATCGCCGGAAAGGACAGTTGCAGGTCAACCAGACGCATGATCAGCGATTCAATGCGCCCGCCGACATAGGCCGCCGTGATGCCCAGTGCGGTGCCGATGGAAAGCGATACGAAACCCGCCGCAAGGCCGATCTGGATCGAGATGCGCAGACCGTAGAAGATGGCGGAGAGCAGATCGCGCCCTTGCGGATCGGTGCCCAGCAAATGTGTATACCCGCCGGACCCCACGAAACCCGGGGGGCGGCGACTGTCCATCAAGGACAGGTTCGCCAGATCATAGGGGTTCTGCGGGGACACGACGGCGGCGAAAAGCGCCAGCAGGATCATCGCTATGACGACGATCAGGGCAACGACAGCAATCTTGTTCTCGCGGTATTCGGCCCAGAAGCGGCGCAGCGGTGTGCTGGTCCCGCTCATGCGGTGGCCCCCGCCCGTACACGCGGGTCGATCAATGCGAACACCAGATCAATCACGAAGTTGATGGTAACGAAGAGGAAGGCGACGAGGATCAGATAGGCGACCATGACAGGCCGGTCGAGCACGGTGATGCTGTCGATGATCAGCTTGCCAACTCCCGGCCAGCTGAAGATTGTTTCCGTCACCACTGCGAAGGCGAGTGTCGAGCCAAGTTCCAGCCCGAAAACCGTGATGATCGGGATAGAGATGAGTTTCAGCAGATGCCGCCGCAGGATCGTCGCCTCGGACAGCCCTGCAGCACGGGCGAATTTGATCGTATCGGTCAGCATGATCTCGCGGGTGCCGGCACGGGCCAGGCGGATCATCATCGCGAGCTTGAACAAGGCAAGGTTGACGGCAGGCAGGATGATATGACTGAGCCCGTCGGGCGTCAGGAAAGACCATTCGACGCCCCAAAGCTCGACGGTATCACCCCTGCCACCCGCAGGCAGCCAACCCAGATTGACCGCGAAGAACAGGATCAGGATCAGACCGACCCAGAAGGAGGGCACCGAAAACCCCAGCACCGAGACCGCCATGATCGTCCTGGACACCCAACTGTCCGGGCGGTAACCCGCATAAATGCCCAGGCTGACGCCCAGAACCGTGGCGGAGATCACGGAGATCAACACCAGTTCCAGTGTCGCGGGCAGCCGCCCGCCGATCAGGTCCAGCACCGGCACGTTATAGACAAAGGACCTGCCCAGATCGCCCTGCAACAGGTTGCGGATGAAAATGAAGTATTGCTCGTAAAGCGGACGGTCCAGGCCGAGCCGCCGGATCGCCTCGGCGCGGATATCTGCCGTGGCCTCTGGCGGGATCACGATGTCGATGGGATTGCCAATGGCATAGACGCCGCAAAAGACGATCACGGACATGACCGCCATCACACCGATGGCTTGCAACAAACGCTGGATGATAAAGCCGAGCATTCGCTCTCCCTCGGAGTTCAGCATAAACCGGGCGGCATGATCGCCGCCCGGTCTTGTCTTACGTTATGAGGTTCAGGACGCGGGTGAGATGAAAAACGCCAGCGTGTCTTCGTCAAAGCGCGGGTCGAAGGACAGCATCCCGGCCTTTGCGGCCCAGACGGTCTGCAACTGCACCAGGGAGATATAGGCCTTGTCCGCCATAACCTTTTCCATCGCTTCCTCGTAGGTGGCGCGGCGCTGTGCCTCGTCCATCATCGTCGCACCTTCCTGGAGCAGCTTGTCCACCTCTTCGTTCTTATAGGCGATGCGGTTGAAAGCACCCAGCTTGACTGCTTCGTCGTTGGAATGCGCCAAACCTCCCAGCGTATAGGACGCCTCGCCCGTCAAGGTGCCCCAGCCATTCATGAACATCGAATACTCCAGCCGCGCCTGAGCGGGGAAATAGACCGTCTTGGAGATCGCATTGACATTGGTCTTGATGCCCACCTGCGTCAGCATCTGACCCAGACCCTGACAAATTGCGCCATCGCCCGGCAGACGGTCGGCGGTACAGTAAAGATCAACCTGGAACCCATCAGCATAGCCTGCTTCGGCCAGCAGTTCCTTGGCCATGGCGGGGTTGTACTCGGGCATCGGGATGTCTTCGGACGACCCGAAGAAGCCCGGAGGCATCATCTGGTTCGCGGGTTTGCCCAGACCTTCCAGCACGATATCGACCATCGTTTCGCGGTCGATCGCATAGTCGATGGCCTGCCGCACCTTCAGATCCCGGAAAGGATTGGCATCAAGATCGGAGCCGTCGGTGGCGCGTACCATCGGCGTGTCTTCGCGCTGGTCCAACTGCAGGTTCATGACGTAGACGGAATCCCCCGTAATCGCATCGACGCTGGCATCGTTCTCAAGCGCGAGATAATCCACAGAGGAGACATAGTTGATCACATCGACCTGACCGGCCTTGAGTGCGGCCAGACGCGAGCTGTCGTTGGGGATTTCCTTGCGGATCACGGTTTCCCATGGCCCGTCGCCTCGCCAGTAATCAGGGTTCTTTTCCAGAACCAGATCGCCCTTGGGTTCCCAGCTGACGTATTTATAAGGACCGGTGCCGACGGCCGCCGCACCGGAATTGAAACCTTCAGCAGCGGTTTCGGGGGTGGAGTAATCCGCTGCCGCCTCGGAAGAAACGATGAACAGTCGGATGAAGTCATTGGGCAGCGTTGCCGCCTGACCGTCGGTGTTGATGTGGATCGTGTAGGGGTCGATGATGTCCACGCTGGCCACGCGGCGCACGTAGATCGCAGTGGTCGTCGGGCCAGTCACGACCGGGATCCGCTCGATCGAGAATTTTACATCCTCCGCGTCAAAGTCCGATCCGTCATGGAATTTCACGCCCTCGCGCAGCTTGAACTCCCAAGTATCTTCATCGACCGGAGTCCAGCTTGTCGCCAGCCCCGGTTCGATCTGCAAATCGGTGCCTGACCAAACCAGCGTGTCGAAGATGTGCTTGGCTGCTTCGGCATGGGAGCCCAGCGCCGAGAAATGCGGGTCCATCGATTCGGGGCCGCCGCGCACGCCCATCGTCAACGTCTGCGCCGATGCGGCACCCGCCGTTGCAAGGCCTAGCGCAAAGGCCAGAGGTGCAAGGAATTTGTGATGTTTCATGACTTCCCTTCCCGTTGTGAAGGCGGGCAAGATACCCGCCTTTCGTTTATTTTTGGGTTTTCGCGTTCCATTTGGAACTTGCTTTTGAAGAATGTGGGGAGATAATCTATCAGTCAAGTTCATTTTGGAACTCAAAGATCAACTCGGAAGGAATGGTACGATATGTCGGGTCCGCAGACCGCGTATGATGAAGATTTCGGCAAACCGGATCTGGCGGAGGATACCGAAGGCGGGCCGGACATGCTGAACGCCAAACTTTGGGAGAATCCATGCCCTTTCACCTTCCGGATCAACTACCTGGCACTTTTGTACAACACGCCGCTCTACAGCTGGGTGCAGGATACCTATGGGTTGAAACGTCCAGAGTACGTTGTGCTCTACTCGCTGGCGCTGGCAGACGGGGGCAGCGCGCGCGACATTTCCCGCACGTCGGGCTTTCCCAAGAATACGCTCAGCCGCGCGGTGAAGCGGCTTGAACTTATGGGGTTGATTGACGCGCGGATCAAGGCACCCGGCGGCGGGCGCAAGCAAGCGCTGCACCTGTCGGAGAAAGGCTGGACACTGTTTCACGAAACACGCCCTGCTTTCGAGGCGCTGGAGAAGCGGATGCTGACGGCCCTGTCGGATGGCGAGCGTCAGATGTTGTTCGAACTGATGTCAAAGGTCGTGCTGGGTGCGGAAGAATGGGCTGGCACATTGCCCACCGAGGCGCTGGCAGACACGGAATTACGGAAAGAAGGGAAACCGCAATGAAGGTTGCCGAAATGAACTGGCGCGATGTCGAAGCCGCCGCAGCCCGCGATCCGCGTTGTGTCCTGCCCATCGGATCGACCGAGCAGCACGCGCAACTCTCGGTGTGCGTCGATATGATCCTTGCGGAAAAGGTCGCGCTGGATGCGGCGGAGCCATTGAAGGTGCCGGTCTTTCCAGCGATGCCTTTTGGCCTTGCCCCCTATTTCAACGCCTACCCGGGAACGATCTGCCTGAGAGTTGAGACGCTGATGGCGGTGATGCGCGATGTGATCTCTTCTGTGCGACGGGCAGGGTTTCGCCGGATCTTGATCGTGAACGGCCATGGCGGCAACAACCCGGTGGGTGCCTTGGCGCAGGAACTGATGGGCGAGCATCCCGACACGTCGATCAAGTTTCACAACTGGTGGAACGCGCCCGAGACTTGGGCGAAAATCCAGGCCACCGACACCAGCGGGTCGCACGCAAACTGGATGGAAAATTTCCCCTGGACCCGGCTGGCCCATGCCCCTGCGCCGGAAGGCGAAAAACCGGGGGTGGACATGGCGCTGATGAAGGCATCAAGCCCCGCGCAAGTCCGCGAGATATTGGACGACGGATCCTTCGGCGGGCCGTGGCAGCGGCCCGATGCAGACATGCAGGCGATCTGGGATGTCGGCGTGGCTGAGACCCGCGCAGCGCTCGAAGGCCCATGGGCGGAGGCGCGAAATGACTGAACCGGTTCTGATCTGGGGCGCGGGTGCGATCGGCGGCATCCTGGGTGCCTATTGGGCGCGGGCCGGCGTGCCGGTGCTGATGGTCGATATTGTGGCAGACCACGCAACAGCCTGTGCCACCACCGGATTGCGGATCGAAGGTCCTGTTGAGGAATTTACCCAAGTGGTCCCCTGCGTTACGCCCGAGGCACTGGAAGGCACCTACAGCCGCGTCGTGCTCGCCGTGAAGGCGCAAGCCACAGAAGCGGCCTTGGAGCAGCTCATGCCGCATCTGTCCCGGGACGGTTACATCCTGTCGGCGCAGAACGGGCTCAATGAGCGGGTGATCGCAGAGCACGCAGGACCAGAACGGACCATGGGAGCTTTCGTCAACTATGGGGCGGATTGGGTCGGGCCGGGGCGCATTCTCTTCGGCAACCGGGGTGCTGTCGTGGTAGGTGAGATCGACGGCAGCATTCGACCCCGAACGGAGGAGATGTTTGAACTGCTTCAGATCTTCGAACTTGATGCAATCCTGACTCAGGACATCTGGGCCTACCTCTGGGGCAAGCTCGGCTATGGTGCCATGCTCTTTGCCACCGCCCTGACGCCCGACAGCATGGCCGCGAATTTCGGCGATCCGGCCCGTGGTCCCGCCCTGATGGGTCTGGCCCGCGAAGTCATGTTGACCGCACAGGCCGAAGGGGTCGATCCCAAGCCGTTTAACGGGTTTGAACCTGCCGCTTTCATGCCTGGTGCAGGCGATGCCGCCGCACTGAAAAGCCTTGCCGATCTGGCGGCGTTCAATTCCAAGACCGCCAAGACACATACAGGCATCTACCGTGATCTGGCCGTGCGCAAGCGCAAGACAGAAGTGGATCCGCAGGTCGGATCGGTCGCCAAAATCGCCGCACTCCATGGCATCGATACACCCTTGCTGGTGCGCTTGGTCGAATTGATCCACGACATCGAAGAAGGCCGTCGCGAAATGTCAGGTGAAACCTTCCACGAGTTAACCAGGGTTTTGGCATGACCACCCGCGTCGCTCTTGTCACCGGGGTAGTTGGCGGCATCGGCGCGGCGATTGCCGCACGGCTGGCACGGGATGGCGCGAAGGTCATCGTCACCGATCTGGCCGGTGAGGCATTGCAAGAGGCATCCTCCGCGCTGAGCCTGCCCGCCGTCGCCGCCGATCTGGGTGATCCTGCGTCTGTCAGGGAAATGACTGCTTGCATCACAGCAGACCACGGCGCGCCCGACATGCTGGTGAACGCCGCCGGCGGCGTGCGGGGTCAGGTCGGTACACAGCTGGAAAATGTCGACGCGGATGCATGGCATAGCATTTTCGCGATCAACGTCGACGCGACGCTGTACCTTTCCCAAGCGCTTGTCCCCGCGATGAAGAAACGCGGATGGGGCCGGATCGTGACCATCAGTTCGGGTGCGGGATTGCGGCCCAGTCTGACCGGCATCCACGCCTATACGGCGGCCAAACACGCGTTGGTCGGTCTGACCAAACAATTGAGCCTCGAACTGGGGCCACAGGGGATCACGGTCAATTCGATCGCCCCCGGCTTTATCCTGTCCAACCCCGCCACGCGCCGCCAGTGGGACGCCTACGGTCCCGAAGGGCAGGCGCAGCTGATCGGTCGCATACACACCCGCCGTCTTGGCAAGCCCGAAGACATCGCCTCTGCCGCTGCCTTTCTGACCTCGGAGGAGGCCGCGTGGATCACCGGCCAAATCCTGAGCGTCGATGGCGGCGTTACCTGAGAGCACCCCATGACCGATCCCGTCCTTGCCCACGCGCTCGCCCATCAGCCGCAGTTGATCAACACGTTGACCGCGCTGGTCGCCTGTCCCTCTATCGGTGCCGATCCGGCGATGGCGCAGGGGATGGAGGATGCGCGGCGGCTGATCGAAGCGCGGCTTGGTGAAATGGAGTTTTCCAGCTGTCAGCGACTTTGTCCCGCCAGCGATACCGGCCAGCCTGCACTCTATGCGGAGCGGCTGGACGCGCCGGGCCGGCCGACCATCCTAATCTATGCGCATTACGATGTGCAGCCGCCCGATCCCTTGGCTAAATGGCACAGCCCCCCGTTCGAGGTGACGGAGCGGGACGGCAAGCTGTTCGGGCGCGGCATCTCCGATGACAAGGCACCGATGCTGATCGCGCTTGATGCGCTGGCGGCTTTCATGGCGGTCGACGGACATTTGCCCTTGAATGTCAAACTGCTGATCGAGGGGGAGGAGGAAACCGGCTCGCCGTCTTTGACAGGTATTCTCGAATCCCACCGCGACCTGCTGGCGGCAGATGCGGTTCTGTCTGCGGATGGCGCACGATGGCGGCACGATCTGGTGGCGCTCAACGTCGGCTCACGCGGAAACGCAGGGTTCGAGGTGCGCGTGCAGACCGCCGCGCAAGACCTGCATTCGGGCCGATATGGCGGGATCGTGGCGAATCCCCTGCATGTCCTGTCGCGGCTGATCGGCGGATTACACGACGCCCGCGGGCATATCACCGCACCGGGGTTTTACGACGGAGTGGCCGAACCGACAGCGGAGGAACGCGATGAAATCGCGTCTATCCCCTATGATGAAACCGCCACTTTGGGTGCAATCGGTGCCGTGCCGCATGGCGAGGTAGGATATTCTACACTGGAACGGCTCTGGATGCGGCCGACACTGGACGTGAACGGGATGTGGGGCGGATATACCGGTGCCGGGTCCAAGACGGTGATCCCAAACGAGGCGTTCGCGAAACTGACCATGCGGCTGGTGCCGGGCCAGGATCCCGAACGCGCCAAGCAATCGGTCATTCGCCATATGAAGGCCCAATTGCCGCCCTACACTAAGCTTGAGATTTATGGCGACCGGGGACAGGGCGGTGCCTATGCTGTGCCGCCCGATCACCCGCTGCTGGCGGCAGCCGTGGCAGCACTTGAACGCACCACAGGTGAGACCCCGCTCAAGGTCCGCATCGGGGCGACCCTGCCACTGACCGAAATGGTGTCGAACGCCCTTGGCCTTGATACGGTGATGTTCTCCTTTGCCATTGCGGACGAGAACTTTCACGCACCCAATGAGTTTTTTCGCCTGTCGTCGATCCCCGAAGGCCTGGCCGCCTGGGTCCAGATCCTGCGCGAGATCGCCGCGCTCGACCCTGTGGCCTTTGTCCCCTTCCGACGGCGCTGATCCGTGAACGGGCAGGTCGCCGTCGACAACCGCTACGGTGCGGTCCTGCTGGTCGCTGCTGCCGCGGCTTTCACGGCGGATGTCACGGTGCTGCGATTCCTGTCCTCGGAGGTACCATTTGCGCAGATCATCTTTTTCCGGTCCCTGTGCCAGCTTGTCATTGTCGCCCTGTGGATCGCGGCGACACGACCTGCGCTCTTTCGATCTCCCCGGTGGCCGATGCTGGTGGCGCGCGGACTGACCTCGCTGATCTGCTGGTGGCTTTACTATGCGAGCTTTCAGCGGCTCGACCTTGCGCTCGCCTCGACACTGACGTTCACCACATCGCTTTTTGTCGTTGCCCTGGCCCCTTTCGTGCTGGGTGAATGCATCGGCCTGCTGCGAGGGATCACGACGGTACTGGGGTTTGGCGGCGTGATACTGGCCAGCGGCGTGACGGGATTTACCGCGGAGCCGGGCCTGCTTTTCGGGCTTGGCTCGGCCTTCGCGGCGGCGATCCTGATCTTTCAGAACCGGGTGTTGGCGCGGTCCGAGCATACGGCAACAATCATGTTCTGGATTGGTCTTGTCGCAAGCATCTGCACATTGCCCAGCGCGGCGGCGGGTTGGACAGCACTTGCGGCGCAGGATGTGCTTTTGATGATCACCGCCTCGACGCTGGCGACGCTGGGCATGTTGCTGACGGTCGAAGCCTATCGCTTTGGCGAAGTCTCGAGTCTTGCGACCTTTCCCTATGCGCGGATCCTGTTTGCCCTGACCGTCGGCTATCTGGTTTTTGGCGAAGTCGCGACCCTGCGCGAGGTGCTGGGCGCATCCGTCATCGTGATCTGCGGTCTGCTCGCTCATGAAAGACGCCGCCCGCCACTTCCCTAGACGCTGATCACACCTTCGGCCAGCCATGCGTCGAAAACCTCCAGCACCTGATCGGTGAAGGCGGCATCGTTGATATGCGCGTCCATCGGAATGAGGCGGAGGGTGTCGGGGCACCGTGCCTTGATCTCCTCGACGAAGGCCGCCAGTCCGGCAGGGTCCGACAAGGGCCCACCCGGACGGTCCCATTCGTTGCAGCCCTGTTCGGGCAGGATCAGAACGCTTGGCCCCTGTGCACCGGCCAGCTTGCGGCACATCTCGCGGGCCATGTCGCGCCGTTGATCGGCGGTCATCATGACCGACGACAAAAGCCGGTTGTGGGCATGGACCTCCTGCCCTGCCAGACGCGGGGGAATGTCCTGCCAGCCCACGAAATCCACCAGATCATAACATCCCGGTGCCACGATCTGCGGCGTGCCGCTGCGCCCTGCGGCGGTCATCCGGTCGGCACCCGCGCTGATGTTCGATCCCATCAGATGATTGCCCACTTCCTGCGGCGCAAAATCCATCACGGCGGCAAAGGCGCCTTGGGCCGCCAGGCTCTCGAACGCGCGGCCACCCATGCCGGTGGCGTGGAAGACGGCGACCTCGAACCCGCGTTGCTCCAGCGCGGGTTTCAGCGCCACCATGTAGCGCAGCACGGTTTTGCCGAAAGAGGTCATGCCGATCAACGGGCGGTCCCGGCGGGGCGGCTCAACCGCGCGCGCCGCACCCAGCACCGCGCCTGCGGCTTGCGAAAGCGACGCCTTGCAGACCGAGTTGAGACCATAGAGCCCGCCCGCCCAGAGGATCATCTGCACATCCGCCGCCAACCGCTCCGGCGGGATCAACGGTGAGAAGCTGACGGTGGACACGATGTATTTCGGCACGCCCAGCGGCAGGGCCGCGCAGAGATCGAGCGCGAGGTCGGTGCCCATCGTGCCGCCCAGAACGATCACGCCGTCGAATTTGCCTTCGCGTATGCAGCCGCACCGCAAGTGCGGCAGCCCCCTTGGCCATGATCTGCATCGCAAGGTTTTCGTCCCCGGCGTCGATGGCCTCCTGAATGCTGTGCCCGCCTGCTTCGGCAACCGCATGTTTGGATACATCGGTGGGCGTGGACGGGTCACCCAGGACGCTCACGTCCATGCTCAGCACCGCGCCGCCCTGCCCTTCGATCACTTTGCGCAGATAATGAAGTTCATCGTCCTTGGTGTCGTAGGTGCCGACAATCAGGATGGTGCGGTCCGTCATAGCTTGATCCAGGCTGTCTTGAGGTCGAGAAACTTGTCGAAGGCATGGAGCGACTTGTCGTGCCCGTTGCCCGATTGCCGGACGCCGCCCAACGGCACCGTCAGGTCCGATCCGCCATAGGTGTTCACATGCACGACACCGGCGCGGATGGCGCGGACCATGCGGTGCGCGCGGCTGAGGTTCGCTGTCCAGACGGCAGCGGCAAGGCCATAGTCACTGTCATTGGCAAGGCGGACAGCCTCTTGTTCCGTATCGAAGGGCAGGACGGCCAGCACGGGGCCAAAGACCTCTTCGCGCACGATGGCGTCATTCTCGCTGACACCGGTGACGACCGTTGGCGCCATGTAATAGCCGCCCGTGTCCTGCAGGATGCGCTCGCCCCCGGTGACGATGGTTGCCCCGGCCTTGCGGGCGTTTTCGACAAAGGCGAGGTTGCGTTCGAGCTGGGCCAGCGAGTTGACCGCCCCGCAGACTGTATCCGTTTTCAGCGGGTCACCGACGGACATCCCCCTGGTGAAAGCCGCCAGCTTTTCCACGAAAGCGTCATGGATGCTGCGTTCGACCAGCAGCCGCGATCCGGCGATGCAGACTTGTCCCGCGTTGCGGAAGATCCCGTTTGCCGCAACCTTGACCGCCTCGTCCAGATCGGGCGCGTCCGCAAATACGATATTGGGGGATTTGCCGCCCAGTTCCAGATAGACCCGTTTCAGGTTGGACCGTGCCGCCGCCTCAAGCAATCTGCGTCCCGTGGCACCGGAGCCGGTAAAGACCAGCACATCCACGTCCATCGAATCCGCAATGGCCGCGCCCACCGTTGCACCGGGCCCCGTCACGACGTTCAGCACACCGGGCGGCAGTCCCGCCTCCAGCGCCAGTTCCGCGATGCGCAGCAACGTCAGCGACGCGGTCTCGGCCGGCTTCAGAACCATCGTGCACCCGGCCGCCAGCGCCGGGCCCAGCTTCCAGGCACCGATCATCAACGGAAAGTTCCACGGGACAATCGCCCCGACCACACCCACTGGTTCGCGGTGGACAAGGCCCAGCGTGCCGGGCGGGGTCGGCGCGATCTCTCCGTTCAGCTTGTCAGCGGCTTCGGCGTAATAGCGGATCGCTGGCGGCGGCGGACATCGGCTCGGCCTTGAGCGCCATGCCGATCTCGGTGCCATTGTTGCGCACGCCAAGAACGGCCAGTTCCAGCGCATGTGCCTCGATCAGGTCGGCCCATTTGAGCATGACTGCCTTGCGGGCCGCCGGGGCCAGCCCGGACCAGATGCCACTGTCAAAGGCCCGCCGTGCAGAGGCCACGGCACGGTCGGCATCCTGCCGGGTGCCCTTGGCCATCGTCGTCAGCACCTGCCCATCGAGGGGAGAGATCACCTCCATCTCGGCTCCGTCGGAGGCTGCACAGGCAATGCCGTCGATCAGATGTCGGGCGGGCGGCACCGCAAGCGCACGAAGCGCATCGATTCGGGTCTGGTCCATTTGGTGCCTTTCCTTCCGCTGGGTCGGCTGTTCGCGCGGTGCAACCGCCTGTTTCACAGACATTTGCCCGACGTTCCGCCCCCGTTTCAAAAGAAATGTTGACAGGTGCATCGCCAAAGTCAAGAATTTCGAACTAGCGGTTCAAATAATGAGCCGATGTTGAAAAGACAGGGAGTCCCCATATGAAAACGGTTCTGACCGCAGCAATCGCGGCCCTCACGCTGGGCCTTGCCGGACCTGCGCTGGCTGAATACCCCGAAAAACCCGTAAGCTTTATCGTGCCCTGGCCTCCGGGTGATCTGGAAGATGTGCTGACGCGGATGATCGCGGAAGACTTCCAGACCGAATACGGTGTCGCCGCAGCGGTGGTGAACAAACCCGGCGGCGGTGGTGGTCCCTTCCCCGGCGCCATCGAAGTGGCGAACGCGCCAGCGGACGGCTATACCATCGGGTCTTTCGTGCCTGCCGTCGCATTGATCGGCCATACCATCGGCATTCCGGAACTCGACCCCGAGAAATTCGATCCCATCGGCATCTTCCTGACCTATCCCTTCGTGATCGCCACCTCGGCAGACGCGCCCTATTCCTCGATGGAGGAACTGGCCGCCCATGCAAGGGAGAACGACGTTGTGCTGGGCCACTTCGGTGACGTGCTGACACCGACACAGGTGACCAAGGCGCTGGCGAAGAAGATGGAGTTTGACTGGGCCTCGGATGCCGCCTTCGACGCGCTGGATTGCAACACGCTGGCGTCGGGCGATGCGGATGTGATCAACACGACCCTGCAACTGGTGCTGCCATGCCTCGATCAGGTCAAGGTTCTGGTCGCGATCACGGGCGAGCGGATTTCCATCGTGCCCGACACGCCAACCATCGCAGAGGTTGATGGCGATCTGGACATCGCGCTGTGGAACGGGCTCTTCGTGACCAAGGACACGCCCGAAGACGTGCGTGCCAAGATCGCCGCCGTTGCGCAGAAAACCGTGATGAGCGACCGCGCCCAGAAGGTCGCGGAAGAAACCGGCGCGCTGGTCTATTGGCTGGATGCTGCGGAAAGCGCCAAGGTGATCGAGGCGGACAAGGCCACATTGGCCACCGTCGGTACGATCCTCGAATGATCAAACACGAAGGGGCCGCCCTGGCCCCTTCGCCTTCTGTGAGGCAGACAATTGAGCATTGAAACCGAACTTCAGGCAAAGACGCGCGGCACCGGACAGGTGATTTTCGTGCTGGGCGCATTGGCCCTGTCGCTTCTGTTGCTGTCGCAGATCACCACACAGACGGTCTGGATCGAGAACAGCAAATCCGTGCCCGCGCAGCCGCGGTTCTGGCCCGCCGTGGCGCTGTCGCTGATGGTCGCGGGCTTTGGTCTGCATCTGATGCGGATGCAGCGGCGGCGTCCGCGCCCGCTGGACTGGGCCGAAGCGCGGCGCTGGGTGGAACCTTTGGAATATGTGGGCTGGTTCATGGGCTATGTCTTTGCCGTCCCCGTTGTCGGCTTTCTGCCGATGAGCGTGATATTCGCCTGCGGTCTGACATATCGGCTGGGATACCGCGGGCGGTTCTATCTGCCGCTTGCGGCAGTCTTTGCGTTGGTCGTGGTGGTGATCTTCAAAGGATTGCTCGGTGTGCGCATTCCCGGTGCCGCGATCTATGACCTTCTGCCCGGTGCAATCCGCAACTTCTTCATCCTGTATCTGTGATGGACCTTCTGCTTTCTGCCCTTGACGTGCTGGCCCGCTGGGATGTTGTGCTGGCGCTGATTGTCGGGTCCATCGGCGGTGTCGCCATTGGCGCGATCCCCGGCGTCGGCCCTGCCGTCGCCATCGCCATCCTGCTGCCCGCGACCTTTTCGATGGACCCGATCGTGGGCCTGACCGTTCTGCTGGGCATCTATGGATCATCCATGTTCGGCGGTGCGATCCCGGCCATCCTGATCAACACGCCCGGCACCGCCGTCAACGCGCTGACCACCTACGACGGCTTTCCCATGACCCAACGGGGCGAAGGGCGGCGGGCGCTGTCGCTGGCCTATTCCGCCAGTTTTTTCGGCGGCGTGTTCTCGGTTCTCTGTCTGATCCTGCTCTCGCCCCTCTTGGCCAAGGTGGCACCCATGTTCGGCAGCCGCGAGATTTTTCTGGCCGCCCTTCTGGGCATCATTCTGGTGATCGTGGCGCACCGGGGCCAGATGCTGATTGCCACGGCGCTGACCGGCCTTGGCATCTTCCTTGCCACCGTGGGGCTGGAGCCGGTCAAATACACCCGCCGCTTCACCTTTGATCAGACCTGGCTGGCCAGCGGCGTTAATCTGATCGTCGTCGTGCTGGGCCTTTTTGCGCTGAGCCAGGCGTTGATCCTGCTCACCTCGGATGACGAGAAAATCCGTCTGACCAAATCGCGCGGATCGCTCTTTCAGGGGTTTCGCGAATTGGGGCGTCACCCCCGTGTCGCCACCATATCGGCCAGCTTTGGCGTGCTGATGGGCATGATCCCCGGCGTCGGCGAGTTTACCGCGCAGTTCATGTCCTACACCTCCGCCCGGAAACTGTCGAAGACGCCCGAGGCTTTCGGTCAAGGCTCCTCCGAAGGGCTGATCGCGTCCGAGGCATCAAACAACGCCGTGCCCGCCGCCGCGATGATCCCGCTCTTGGCGCTGGGGATACCGGGCGAGGCGCTGACGGCGATGATGCTGTCGGTGTTTTATGTGCACAACGTGGTGCCGGGGCCGGGGTTGTTCCTGAACCAGATGGATTTCGTCATCGCGCTCTATCTGGCGCTTCTCATCCTGAACGTGCTGGTGGTGATCTTTCTGCTGATCTCGACCGGATGGCTGGTGCATCTGACGCGTATCCCGAACCGGTTTCTGGGCATGTGCATCCTGCTGCTCAGTTTCGTGGGCGTCTATTCGATCCGCAACTCGGCGGTGGACTGCGCGATTGCAGCGGTCTTCGGCCTCATCGGCTTTGTCCTCAAACGGCTGAACATGCCGGTGGTGCCGATCATTCTGGGCATGGTTCTGGGCGGCATCATGGAGGTGAAACTGCGCGCCTCGATGAACCGGGTGAAGACACCGCTCGACTTCATCGACCGTCCCATCGCGTTCATCCTGTTCTGCCTGATCGCGCTGATCCTGCTGGCGACCCTGTGGCGCGTCTGGCGCGAATGGCAGCCCGTGGACCGGCGCACGCCCGCACGCAAGGCCTCCCATCACTTTGCCAGGCGCATCGCGGGGCGCAAGACACGGCATTTCGAAGTGCGCACGAAACAGCAACGACGAAAGCGGAAATATGACCATCTGGGTTCCTGAAGACGACGGCCACGCCGATCTGGGCAAGCACGACAGCTTTGCGCAGGGCGCGCCCTACAACACCTTCGAGAGATTGCGGCGCGAGGCCCCCTGCCACTGGTCGGATTACGATCAGGGCAAGGGATACTGGTCGATCACCCGTCACGCCGACATCGACCGCATGATCCGCGATACCGAGACGTTCTCATCTGCCCAAGGCATCCGGATGGAGGATCAGACCCACGAGGAATACATGGCCCGCCGCACCTTTCAGGAGACCGACGGGACCGATCACCGCACCGTGCGCATGAAGGTCGCGCGTGCCTTTTCTCCCGGTGTCGTCGCGGGGTTCGAGGATCAGATCCGCGATCTGTGCCACCCCATTCTGGATGCCGCTTTGGCGCAGGGCGAATTCTGCGCGACCCACGCCATCGCCCGCGAACTGCCGATGCGGATGCTGGGCCAGATCCTCGGCGTGCCGGAGGATGACCTTGGCTGGCTGGTGGACAAGGGCGATGCGCTGATGGCCAACACCGATCCCGATTTCACCGATCATGTGGCCGACCGGATGGAGACGGACGCCTACCGCCTGATGCCCTTCAACTCCCCCGCCGGGGCGGAGCTTTATGAATACGCCCGCGATCTGATGGAGAAGAAGAACGCCCGTGGCGACACCGACGGCATCCTGCATCTGATCCTGCAACCGGACGAGAACGGCGAGACGATTTCCGAAACCGAGTTTCGCAATTTCTTCTGCCTGCTGGTCGCGGCGGGCAATGACACCACGCGCTATTCCATCGCCGCCGGTATTCAGGCGCTGGCGCGTCAGCCCGGACTGCTGGAACAGATGCAAGGCGGCGAAGTCTGGGGCACCGCCCCGGACGAGATTGTCCGCTGGGCATCGCCCGCCACCTATTTTCGCCGCACCGCCACCCGTGACGTTGAGGTCCATGGCCAGCAGATCAAGGCAGGCGACAAGGTGCTTTACTGGTTCTGCTCGGCCAACCGCGATGACGCGATGTTCGCCGACCCTTACCGTCTGGACCTTGCGCGCAAACCCAACCGCCAGCTTGGTTTTGGTCAGGGCGGGCCGCATGTCTGTCTGGGGATGCATCTGGCGCGGCTGGAAATCCGGGTGCTGTTTCAGGAACTGGTCAAGCGGATCAAGGCCGTGGAACTCACCGGGCCGGAGGCTTTTGTCCGCTCCAACTTCGTCGGCGGCATCAAACGCCTGCCCGTCCGTGTCACGCTGAACTGAGGTTTCCCATGTCCGACCGTCTTCGCGCCCTGTTCATCGACCACCTGTCGATCCCCCGTGGCAAATACCTGCCCGGCTCCAAGATCGGGGACAACGACACCCGCTTTGCCCGCGCCACCTTTGGTGTGCATTACGACCGCGATCTGCTGCTGGATGCACCTCATGCGATGGTGCGACAAGGGATGCCGGATATGGAATTGCGCTGGCGGGGCGATGACATTCGCGATGGCTGGGAGCCTGCGACCAAGGTTGTGCTGGGCGATCTCTACGACAGCGACGGTGTGCCTCTGCCGCTCTGTCCGCGTGGGGCGTTGAAACGCGCCATTGCGGACTGGGGCAAGCACGGGCTGACCCCGAAGGTGGGGATTGAACTGGAAGCCTATGCCTTTCAGGGGGATGAGGCCGGACGCCTGCGGCCCTACGATGCGCCCGGCGGTGTGGTCTACGGCACCGGGCCATTCTCCGATCCGATGCGGATGAACGATCTGATCTGGCGCAAGGCCGAGGAACTCGGCTTCAAGCTCGACATGATCACGGCGGAGTATGACAGCCCGCAATTCGAATACACGCTGACCTTCGATGATGCGCTCAAGGCGGTGGATGACATCGTGCTCTTTCGGCTCATGGCGCGGGAAATCGCGCTGGATCACGGGATCATCCTGACCTTCCTGCCCAAACCCATTGCCGAAACGGGTGGGTCGGGGATGCACATCAACTTTTCCTTTGTGGATGAGAACGGCCAGAACGCCCTGTCCACCGGACCGCTGGGCGGACCCGATCATCTGAACGATCTGTCACGGGGCTGTCTGGCGGGGCTGGTCGAACATCACAAAGGGTTGGCCGGTTTGCTTGCGCCGACCACGACCTCCTATCTGCGGCTGCAACCGGCGTCCCTGTCGGGCTACTGGCAGAACTGGGGCGGCGATCACCGTGCCGTCACCACCCGCGTCTCCTGCGAAGGCGGGGCCAAGGCGCGGCTCGAACACCGCATGGCCGACGCCAGCGCCAACCCCTATACCGCCACCGCCGCCGTGCTGCAGGCCGCACGGCTGGGGTTCGAGGGCAAGCTGCCCCTGCCGCCCATCGAGACCGGCGATGGCTTTGACAAGACCGACGCCAGACACGGCACCGCGCCGAACCTGCGGGCCGCGATGCGCGATCTGCAGGCCGATACGGCATTGGCGCAGGCGGTCGGCACCGAATTGGTCGAACATCAGTTGTTCATGAAGGAACGCGAATACCGCAAGACCCGCGACCTGGAACCCAACGCGCTGCTCGATTTCTATGTCTGGTTTATCTGACATGCATCTGGCGATCCTCATCACCAACACCGACGACAGTGACTTTTCCCGCGCGCGCCCCGACGACAGCGAGAAGTTCACGCAGATGATCCGTGCCGTGCGCCCCGGTTGGGCCTGCACCTCATTCTGGGTGTGTCGCGGCGAATTTCCGCGAAATATCGCTGAGTTTGACGGGGTGATGATAACCGGCAGCCCGTCCTCTGTCCTGTCGGACCTGCCCTGGATCGCGCCGCTTGAAACGCTTGTGCGCGAGATCATCGCCAGCGGCCAGCCGCTCTTTGCCGCCTGTTTCGGGCATCAACTGGTCGCCAAATCCCTGGGCGCGCCGATCATCCGCAACCCGCAAGGCTGGGGTCATGGGACGCTTGAGGTGACGCGGAAGGCGAACACACCATGGTCAGGCCCGGAAAAGCACATCTGGCTTTACGGGTCTCACATCGAACAGGTCGGTGCCCTGCCCGGCGGTGCCCGAACGGTCTTTTCCGGTCCGGGCTGCCCCATCGCGGGTTTTGCCATCGCCAACCATGTCTTCACGGTGCAGCATCACCCCGAGATGGATCACGGTTTCATCACCGATCTGGTGGAGCATTACGCCGAAGAGGTCGGCCCGGAGGTGACCGCCAATGCCCGTGCCTCGCTTGCCCGGTCCGCCGACAGCAAGGCCTTTGCCGAAGAGATCGCACGCTTCTTCGAACAGGGCCCGCAGCCTGATGGGGAGGCATAGAGCAGCCGATGGGAACAATCACCAAAGCGCTGGAACTGCTGAACTATTTCTCCTCCGGTCGGTCGGAGATCGGTTTGGGTGAATTTGTGCGCCTGTCCGACCGTGACAAGGCCACGGTGCACCGGCATCTGAGTGAGCTGGAAGAAAACGGCTTTCTCGAACAGGACGCGAGCAGCCGCGCCTACCGGCTTGGCCCTGCCCTCCTTCGGCTTGCGGCGGTGCGCGAGGCGGCCTTTCCCGTGCGCCGCCTGCTGCGCCCCATCGTGACCGAACTGGCGGATGCGGTGGGCGAGTTGGCCCATGCATCGCTCTTGCAGGGGGACATGCTTTCACCGCTCGTTCACGCCGATCCCCGGCGGCACGGAACACAGGTGCATTTCGACGAGGCCGAACGCCTGCCGCTGCACGCGACGTCCGGGGGCATGGCGGTGCTGGCTTTTGCCGGGCCGGAGTTGCAGGATCATATCCTGAACCATCCGCTTGCGGCGTTGACCTCCGGCACGCAGACCGATCCCGATGTGCTGCGAGAGATGATCAAGGCCACACGCAAGAGCGGCATCAGCCTGATGGATGGCAGTTTCGACAGCGAAGTGACCTCGCAGGGTGCGCCGCTCTTCGGGCAGCACGGGCGCGTCATCGGTGCCCTCTCGGTCGCTGTGCCAAAGGCACGTGCCACACCGGAAAGCCTGCGGGCCGTGGCCGTCAAGCTCCACGCCGCCGCCCGCGTCGCCACACGGTCCCTGGGCGGCCACCATCCTGATTTCACTTCACCCGACACCGCCGATCCGGCCCTGTCGCATCCACAATAGAAGGTATCTCGCCATGAAAGACGCCAATTTCCTCAAGGAACACAACGCCCGCAGCCTGTGGCACCCGATGACGCATCCTGCCGACAGCCTTGCCAATCCGCCCGACATCATCGTCAGCGGCGAAGGGGTCGAGATCACGGACATCGACGGGCACCGCACCGTGGATGCGGTGGGCGGGCTGTGGAACGTGAACCTTGGCTATTCCTGCGTGCCGGTGAAACAGGCGATCAGCGCACAGCTGGACGCGCTGCCCTACTATTCGATCTTTCGCGGCACCACCAACAACGCGGTGATCGAACTGAGCGAGATGCTGCGCGCGTTCTTCGAGCCCGAGGGGATGGCCCGCGCGTTCTACACCTCCGGCGGATCGGACTCCATCGAAGTCTCCCTGCGGTTGGCGCGGCAGTATCACAAGCTGCGTGGCGAAGCGGGGCGCGTGAAGTACCTGTCGCTCAAGAAAGGCTACCACGGCACCCATACGATGGGGGCCAGCGTCAACGGCAACGCCAATTTCCGCGCCATGTACGAGCCGATGATGCCCGGCTGTTTCCACATCCCGGCACCCTATACCTACCGAAACCCGTTCAACGAAACGGACCCGGAGCGGTTGGCGCAGCTTTGTCTTGCGGCGCTCGAAGACGAGATCGCCTTCCAGGGGGCGAACACCATCGCGGCCTTCATGATGGAACCCGTTCTGGGGGCCGGTGGCGTGATCCCGCCCCATCCCGGTTTCATGCCCGGCGTGCGCGAGATTTGCGACCGCAACGGTATCCTGCTGATCGCGGACGAGGTCATCACCGCCTTTGGCCGCACGGGAAGCTGGACGGGGTCGCGTCACTGGGGCGTAAAGCCCGACATGATGTGCATCGCCAAGGCCATCACCAACGGCTATTTTCCCTTCGGTGCCGCCATGATCAACGACAAGGTGGCAGAGGTGTTCGAAAAGGACACCAGCGGCATGGGGTCCATCGGTTCGGGCTATACCTATTCCGGTCACCCCGTGGGCGCGGCGGCGGCGATTGCCTGCCTGCACGAGACAGAGCGCCTTCAGGTCAAGGACAACGCCGGTCTTCGTGGCACGCAGATGTTCGAAGGACTGCAACGCCTGGCGCAGACCTACGACATGATCGGTGACGTGCGCGGCGGCCACGGGTTGATGAGCGCGATCGAACTGGTCAGCAACCGCGACACCAAGAAACCGGTAGATAAACAGACGACCAACGCGTTGCATCAGGCGACATATGAAGCCGGGGCGATGGTGCGCATCTCGGGACCGAACGTGATCCTGTCCCCGCCCTTGATCATCTCCGAGGCGCAGGTGGACGTGATCCTGAAGGCGCTGGACAAGGGGTTGGCGGCCGTCGCCTGAGGACGCTTCACGATCCTCTGATTTGCAATTGCGGACCGGGGGGCCATGTTCTGATCCATATCTTGATGGAGCCTGCATGACCCCTCTGAACCGCCGACATTTCATCGCTTCCGGTGCCGCCCTGCTGGCCGCACCCGCCTTGGCGCAGACGACGGGCTGGCAGTCTGTCGTGGACCGCGCCCGCAGCCTTGATCAATGCCATGCGCTGATCGTCCGCCAGAACGGCACCGATGTCGTGTCGGAGGTGTTTCGCGGCCCTGCGATGGGCCGGGCCGTGCCCGTCAAATCCGTGTCCAAAACCATCGTCGCCGCCCTGACCGGCGTGGCCATCGACCGTGGCGAGATTGCCGGCATGACCGCTACGCTGTCACAAGTCGCACCCCGCCTGATCCCCCAAGGGGCCGACCCGCGCGTGGGCGACATCACCATCGCCGATCTGGTCACCATGCAGGCGGGGCTTGAGCGGACATCGGGTGCGAATTACGGCAGTTGGGTCAGCAGCGCCAATTGGGTCGCCGATGCGCTTTCGCGCCCCTTCGTCGCCGAACCGGGCAGCCGGATGCTGTATTCCACCGGATCGTTCCATGTGCTGGGTGCGGTCCTCTCCGAAGTTTCGGGCGACAGCCTCCTCAGCCTCGCGCGGAGCAGGCTTGGCGCCCCTCTGGGTATCGACATCCCCGCATGGACCCGCGATCCGCAGGGCCGGTATCTGGGCGGCAACGAGATGTCCCTGACCCTGCCGGCCATGATCCGCTTTGGCGAAATGTATCGCAACGGCGGCATCTGGGACGGCACCCGCGTGCTGAGCGCGGATTGGGTCGCGCAGTCGCTTGTGCCGCGCACACGCTCGTTCTTTTCCGGCTTGCAGTATGGCTATGGCTGGTTCCTGGGCCGCTCGAACGGGCAGGACTATGCCTTGGCCCGTGGCTACGGGGGACAGATCATCTGTGTGGTGCCGGGTCTTTCGCTCACCCTTGCACTGACATCCGATCCCACTCTTCCGGCCCGCAGCGGCGGATATTTCGGCGACATCATGGGGTTGATCGAAGAAGCGGTGCTGCCTGCGGCGCGCACGGCCTAGGCTTCCGCCACCCGCTGCCAGCCGGGCAGCGTATCGTCCAGAAAGCCCGTGATCTCAGTCAGCGCCGCCGCGTCGAGTGCTGTCCGCATTTGCCGCATCACACGCGGCATGAAGCGCAGATAGCCCGGTTTGTTGTCGCGCCGGTTGAGCCGCGGAAACAGCCCCGCGAGCCGTGTGTGCCTTTGCGCCGCCAGCAGATGATACCGCTGCATGATGTCGTCGGGCGGACCAAGCTGCGCAGGTGCCGCCGCCAGATAGCGCGCCAGCATCGCATCCTCCAACCCGGGTGCCAGATCGCGACGGGCGTCCTGCAGCAGGGACATCAGATCGTATTCTCCGGCCCCCCGCACCGCATCCTGAAAATCCAGCAGACCACAACGGGCGGTTCCAACGCGGCCCGGCAGAAGCATCAGGTTGTCGATGTGAAAATCGCGCAACACAAGTGCGGACTGGTGTCTTTCCAACGGGGCAAGGGCGGTCGTCCACAGGCCACGAAAACGCCGGTCGAAGTCGGCCACATCCACAGCCGCGAAAAACTCCGGCACGAACCACTGTGAAAAGATCGACAGTTCATCGAGCAAGAGCGCGGTGTCATAGACCGGCACCTGTGCATCCGTCGCCTGCGGATGGCTGTGCAGGTGCACCAGCGTGTCGATGGCAAGCGCGTAGAGCGCGGTTTCATCGGTCCCCGCGTTCAGCAGCTTGCCATAGGTGTCCTCGCCGAAATCCTCGATCAGCGCCAGACCATGAAGGGGGTCACTGGCCTGCACCTGCGGTGCGCTCAGTCCCAGCGCGTTCAGGTGGGCCGCCAACCTGATGAAGGCGTCGAAGCCGACCGGATCGGTCGGGTCTTCCATCAACAATCCGGCCTGCCCGTCCAGCCGGAAGTACCGCCGGGCAGAGGCATCCGATTGCAGCGGGATCAACTTTACCGTGCCCAGATCCAACCGTTTCAGGAAATCGGTCTTGGGGTCAGATGTTTCCGAAATGTCGGGCATGGGTCGGATGGGCCTTCGCGTCAGGTCGCGCGACAGAACGCTTTTCGCAAGGGCGCGTCAACCGCTTCGCCTTACTGCTGCACCTGAACGGTCACCACCATCGCCTCGTCCGAGGATCCCATGCGCATCCCCGACATCGGGGCCGCATCGGCGGCATCCCGGCCGATGGCCAGACGGACATAGCGCTCATCCGGTGCAACAACGTTGGACACATCGAAACCGACCCACCCCAGACCATCGACATGAGCTTCGGCCCAGGCATGGCTTGCGTCCTGATCAACGCGGTCGTCCATCATCAGATAACCGCTGACATAGCGCGCAGGCACGCCTGCGGCGCGCGCCGCCGCGATGAAGATATTCGCGTGGTCCTGACAGACCCCCGCCCCGATCGAAAGCGCCTCTTCCGCCGTTGTGGTGGCGCCGGTCCTGCCGATCTCGTAGGGCACCGCCTCGAGCACTGCGGCGGAAAGCGCGTGAAGCCCGGCCAGTGTGTTGTCCTGTCCCTTGACGATCTCGACCAGCGGCAGGACGCCCTCTCCGACCGAGGTCAGCGGCGTGACCTGCTGAAAGTGCCAGAGCGGTGCACGTCCGTAGACCTGGCCAAACACGCCTGCGGTATCGACCGTGCCCACCTGCCCTTCGACGCGGATGACAAGGCTGTCCGATTCCGGGTCCGTGCTGATCAGATCGACGTGGTTGCCGTAATGATCCGAATAACTGCATTCGACCTGCCCGCCCTCGACGCTCAGCGCCCAGCTGTTGACCGTCTGAACGGCCGACGACAAAGGGCACAAACGCACTTTCTGAAGTGCGTAGGTGACGGGCCGGTCATAGGTGTACCGGGTTTCATGGCTAATTTTCAGCAACATCTACTGCGTGAACCTGTAGTCTTTTTCAATCTGCTGGCCAAGCCGCGCCACATCCTGCAGGATCGAATTGATGAACTCGTGCAGCCCTTCGTCGAAAATCGCGTTGATGTCACGATTCTGAAGCCGCGCCCGGAGAATCTTGGCCATCTCGAAGCTTGGCATGGCCATATCATATTCTTCGGTCAATTGCCCAAGGTTATCGACAATCTGCGTGGCGCTGAATGAAAGCGACCGCGGCATACGCCGGTCGAGGATCAGAAAACTGGCAATGCTGGCGGCGTTGAATTCCGAATCGACGGCCCAGCGAAACGACCGATGTGCCGAAACCGACCGCAGCAGCGTTTCCCATTGCACGTTGTCCATGCGACTGCCGACAAAGGAGGGTGCCGGCAACAAGGAATAATACTTCACGTCGATGATCCGTGCCGTGCTGTCGGCCCGTTCGATGAAGGTGCCGAGGCGGCAGAAATCATAGATGTCGTTGCGCAGCATCGTGCCGTGCAAGGCACCGCGCACCAGCCCCGATTGCTGGCGGATGGTGGCCAGAAGCGCGGGCAATTCGGTATCGGCGACGGGTTCCTTGAGGATCTCGTTGAACAACATCCAGGTCTCGTTCACCGCAGACCACACTTCGGTCGTCAGGGCGGTGCGCACCAGACGGGCGTTGTCCCGCGCCATCTTGATGACGGACAGGACGGAACTCAGGTTGTCCGTGTCGCGCAGCAGAAAGTCCGTCACCCGCGCACTGTCATAGCCGTTGTGCTTTGCCTCATAGGCATTGCGCACGGCAGATGTGGTGATCACCGATTGCCATTCGGCTTCGGCATCGCTTGACCGGGTCAGCGCGATGCGGAAACCCGCCTCGATCAGACGGGCGGTATTCTCGGCCCGCTCGAGAAAGCGGAACATCCAGTAAAGACCACCTGCGGTTTTTCCCAGCATATCAGTCTTCCAGTACCCAAGTGTCTTTGGTGCCGCCGCCCTGGCTCGAATTCACCACAAGACTGCCTTCGGTCAGGGCCACCCGCGTCAGACCGCCGGGAATGATGTTGACACCCGTGGGCGAAACCAGCGCGAAAGGCCGAAGATCGACGTGACGGGGGGCCAGACCGCTTTCGGTAAAGATCGGTACGGTCGACAGCGACAGCGTCGGCTGCGCGATGTAATTGCCCGGACGCGCCCGCAGCTTGTCGGCGAAATCGGCCAACTCCTGTTTCGAGGCGGCGGGGCCAACCAACATGCCGTATCCGCCTGATCCGTGCACTTCCTTGACCACCAGATCGGCGAGGTTATCCAGCACGTACTTCAACGACTCCGGCTCCGAACAGCGGTGCGTTTCGACGTTTTTCAGGATCGCCCGGTCGCCGGTGTAGAATTCCACGATCTGCGGCATGTAGCTGTAAATGGCCTTGTCGTCGGCCACGCCCGTCCCCGGCGCATTTGCGATGGCGATATTGCCGGCGCGGTACACATCCATGATCCCCGGCACGCCCAACATCGACTTCGGGTTGAAGGTCAGCGGATCAAGGAAATCGTCATCCACACGGCGATAGATCACGTCGATCACCTTGTAACCTTTGGTCGTGCGCATCGCGATATGGCCGTCCACCACCCGCAGGTCGTGTCCCTCGACCAGTTCGACCCCCATCTGGTCCGCCAGAAAGCTGTGTTCGTAATAGGCCGAGTTGTGGATACCGGGCGTCAGGACAGCCACGCTGGGACGTCCCTTGCAGGAGGCAGGCGCGGACCCTTCCAGCGAACGGCGCAGCTCCTTCGGGTAGTCGCTGACGGGCTGCACCTTGACCTTGCTGAAAAGCTCGGGGAACATCTGCAGCATCGTCTCGCGGTTCTCCAGCATGTAACTGACACCGGAGGGCGTGCGCGCGTTGTCTTCGAGGACAAAGAAATCGTCCTCTCCCGTGCGCACGATGTCGGTGCCGACGATGTGGGTAAACACCCCGCCCGGCGGGCTGAAGTCGATCATCTGCGGCAGGAATGCATCGTTGTTCGCGATCAGTTCGATCGGGATGATCCCGGCACGGATGATTTCCTGACGGTTGTAGATGTCGTGCAGAAAGGCGTTGATCGCGCGGACCCGCTGGTCGATTCCACGCGACAGCTTGGTCCATTCGCGCGACGACAGGATGCGGGGAACCAGATCGAAGGGGATCAGACGTTCTTCTGCATCCGACTGGCCGTAGACGTTGAAGGTGATCCCCGTGCTGCGAAAGAACGCTTCCGCCTCGCCAGCCTTCTTGGCCAGACGTTCGTTGTTTTGGTGTGCAAACCAGTTTCCGTAAGTCGTGTAGGGGGGCCGCAGACCACCGGGCCCCTGCATTTCGTCGAAGTGAGAAGGTTTGCTTTTCATTCCGCTAACTTATCCTAATCCGGCTGCCTGACAATGACGCTGTCAAAATATGTAGGCGAACGGGCGCATTTGCCCATTTATTAAGCAGGCCGGTCAGGCATCGGTATGCCCCCTGTCGGGGGTCCGGTCAGTGGATCTTGATGTTCAGAAGCACACATTCCGAATACAGCATGTCGATTTCGGATGGATCCAGCAGACCGGGCTGACAATACCGGGGGGTCGCGAAAGCGCGGACCTCGTCACTGGTGATGCCCTCCGCGGCAAAGCGCCGGTCAAGCGACAGGATCGCAGCCGTTCGAGGCAGGACCACCGATGCGATCTGGGCCGCATATCTTGCAAAAAGCGGCTGGTCGCCCAGATACATGATCTCGTGGGTGACATATTCGTCGTGCTTCTTTTGCGGATAGACGACCAGTGCCACCAGTCCCTCGGGTGTATCGACCGCAAGATGGCGCAGCTTCAGTCCCTGATGATCCTCGATGATCTTTCGATCCTTCGCGTTCAGCCGGTCCGCGACCGTCAGGGCATCCTCATGCAGGGTGAACCCCGTGGCAGCCGGGCGTGGGTGCCAGACCAGACGTTCGGCATCCAGCACCGTGAGGCCCGCGCTGATCAACACCTTCACGGCGGCCTTGGCCGAGGAAAAATTCGTGACCGTCACCGCAGGGTCGGAGGTCGCCAGAGCCATCATCCGCTGACCGATCCCCTGCCCGCGATACTCCTTGAGCACATACCAGGATGTCATGTCCGCCGTCGTGCGCCGACCCCCGCTGGTGATCCGTTCGGCATAGACCAGCCCCAGCACGCCGATCAGACGCCCTTCATCGCGCACGGTGATGGCATAGCGGCCGTCGGGGCCGCACCAGCGCCCGGCCAGCAACCGCCGCCAGCCGTCGATGTCCCATTTCGCCCGCACGAAAACATCATTCATGAACTGCGCGACTTCCTCGCGTTCGTCCGGGCGGGCATAGGTAATCTCAACCATCATTGGGTTCCCTGATCAGCGGATCAATGGCGATCCATTCGGCGCGGTTGTCGTGGGCCAGACGGGCGGCGAGCGCATCGCAGAACGCCCAGACCGCGTCGGGCGTCTGCAGATGATGCGTCACCAGGCCCGTCGCCTCGTCCTTGTCGGCCAGGCCGGTGCGCCGTTCGCGCAGATGGCGTGACGCATTGCGCCAGCGTCTTGGCTTCGCCGGCGAATTGCGCGTCGGGCCGCCAGCGCAGGGGTTCGATATGGCCGTTGATCTGGTGCAACCCGCAAGGATGCCGCCGCAGGTCCGTCCGATCGAAACCCGAAAGCGCGGCATAGCCCCAGGCGGACAGATGCGGCACCACCTGATCGCCGATGCGGTTCCACGGTGGCACGAAGATCGGCGTCAGGCGCGGCAGGTTCGCGGCCACCATCCGCCGCCAGCCCTCGCGCAGGTCGGCCTCCTGCAGCGCCAGATCGCGCGAGACCCCAACCTCGGAGGCCCTCAGCCCCTTGGGTTCGTGGTTCTTGTGCGCAAACCCGTGCTGCATCGACCAGACATGCGGCGCTGCCTCCAGAAGTGCAGCCAGACCCGGATCAATCCGGGCCGGGATCACCGCCAGATGCAATGGTGCGTCGTATTTTTCGCTGAGGCTGATCAACCGGCGCAGCGCATCGGTGGGCGCTTCGGTGTCGTCGTCGCGCCACCAGAACGTGGGCCGTTCGCCAGCGGCACGCCAAAGCTCAAGCTCCGTCTCAAGGTCTTGCCACGTCGCCATGCGCTGATCGCCCTCTGAACCCACGATAAAATGCGCCCCGTGCATCCCACAGCGCGGCATCCTTGTCGAGTTTGGATTGACGGCCCCTGCCGCGCCGTCAGGCGGACAGCTGGCTGGCGTCCCGCGCCAATGCCTCGATCTGCCCCCAGGCACCGGCCTCCACCAACTCGGACGGGCAGACCCAGCTGCCCCCCGCGCAGATGACATTGGGCTGTGACAGATAGCTTTGCGCGTTCTGCGGGTTGATGCCGCCAGTAGGGCAGAAGGTGATCTGCGGCAGCGGACCGCCGATACCCTTCAGCGCAGGCACACCGCCCGACGCCTCCGCCGGGAAGAACTTGAGCACGTCATACCCGCGTGCCAGCAGCACCATCGCCTCGGACGCCGTCGCCGCACCAGGCAGCATCGGCAGGCCTGCCGCCTCTGCGGCATCCAGCAAGGCAGGCGTTGATCCGGGCGAGACACCAAAGGTGGCGCCTGCCTTGATCGCCGCGTGAACATCAGCGGGCGTCACAAGCGTTCCGGCCCCGACATGACCGCCCGCGACCTTGGCCATTTCCGCAATCACATCGAGCGCCGCAGGCGTGCGCAACGTGACCTCCAGCACCGGCAATCCGCCGCGCACCAGCGCCTCGGCCAGCGGACGGGCGTGAGCCACATCGTGGACCACCAGCACGGGAATGATCGGGGCGAGAGCGCACAGCTTGCGGGTCTCGGCAGAGCGGTTCACATCAGTCATCGCAATTTCCTTACCATCCAAAGACACAGGCCCCGTCGTCCGCAGCCCCGACCGCCGCGCGGAAAGGCGTGAACAACTCGCGGCCCGTGCCTGCGTGATTGCCGGTCAGATCCGCGCTGACAGGCGCGCGATCCGCCGCATCGGGTGCCAGATTTTCGAGCGTCCCCGCCACCGCATCGACGCGCAACAAATCACCGTCGCGGACCCGTGCGATCGGGCCGCCGTCCATCGCTTCGGGGCAGACGTGGATCGCCGCAGGCACCTTGCCCGAGGCACCCGACATGCGCCCGTCCGTCACCAGCGCCACCTTCTGACCGCGCCCCTGAAGGATCGCCAGCATCGGCGTCAAACTGTGCAGTTCCGGCATCCCGTTGGCCTTGGGCCCCTGAAAGCGCACCACCACGATCACATCATCCGTCAGTTCCCCCGCCTTGAAGGCGGCCTTGGCGTCGTCCTGAGTGTGAAACACCCGCGCCGGGGCTTCGATGACATGGTATTCGGGCTTCACCGCCGAAACCTTGATCACCCCGGTGCCCAGTGACCCCTTGAGCCGTTTGAGACCACCCGTCGCCTGAAACGGATCGGCAACAGTCTTGAGGATCTTGTCGTTCAGGCTTTCCTTCGTTCCCTCGCGCCAGATCAGTTCACCGTCCTGCAGGAACGGCTCCTGCGTGTAATGGGCCAGCCCCTCGCCCGCGACCGTCCTGGTATCGGGGTGCAGCAGACCACCGTCGAGCAGTTGCCCGATCATGTATCCCAACCCGCCCGCAGCGTGAAAATGGTTCACATCCGCCAGACCGTTGGGATAGACCCGCGCCAGAAGCGGCACGAGATCGGACACATCCGAGAAATCCTCGGGCGTCAGCAGAATGCCCCCCGCCCGCGCCATCGCGACCAGATGGATCAGCAGATTGGTCGACCCCCCCGTCGCCATCAGCCCGACCATGCCGTTCACAAAGGCCTTTTCGTCCAGAATATCGCAGACCGGCGTATAGTTGTTGCCCAGCGCCGACAGAGACAGCGCGCGGCGTGCGGCTTCGGTCGTCAGCGCCTGCCGCATCTGGGTGTTCGGCGTGACAAAACTGGAACCCGGCAGATGCAGTCCCATGAACTCCATCAGCATCTGGTTGGTGTTCGCCGTGCCATAGAAAGTACAGGTGCCGGGACCGTGGTAGGCGGCCATCTCTGCGGCCATCAACTCCTCACGGCCCGCTTCTCCTGCGGCGAACCGCTGGCGCACCTGCGCTTTTTCATCGTTGGCCAGACCGCTGGTCATCGGCCCTGCCGGCACGAAAACCGCAGGCAAATGACCAAAGACCTGCGCCCCGATCACCAGCCCCGGCACGATCTTGTCGCAGACCCCCAGAAACACCGCTGCGTCAAAGACATTGTGGCTGAGCGCCACGCCCGCCGCCATCGCGATCACATCGCGCGAAAAGAGGCTCAGCTCCATCCCCGCTTCGCCCTGGGTCACCCCGTCACACATCGCAGGCACGCCACCGGCCACCTGCGCGGTGCCGCCGACGCTGCGGGCGGCGGCGCGAAGGATCTCGGGGAAATGCTCGAACGGCTGATGCGCGGACAGCATGTCGTTGTAGGCGGTGACGATGCCAAGGTTGCCACCGATACCAGTGGCCAGCGGCGCCTGATCCGGCCCGGCCGCGGCATAGGCGTGGGCCTGTCCGCTGCACGACAGATGCGCACGGCTCGGCCCCTTGCTGACGGCGTTGCGCATCCGCTCAAGATAGCTGTCGCGGCTGGGACCGCTGCGGTCGATGATGCGGTCGGTGATCTCTTGAAGTCTGGCGTGAACTGACATGCGATTTCTCCCGATGTTAGCGCTAACTTAACCGTAAGTACGCCGATCCCGTCCAGAATGCAACTGCTGCCTGACGGGGCTCAGATGCAGCGCCCGCCGTCCACCTCCATGCAGACGCCGGTGATCATGCTCGCCTCGTCCGAACAAAGGTAACACGCCGCGTTGCCCATATCCTCCGGGGTCGAAAACCGCCCGAGGGGGATCGTCGCCAGAAACTTCGCCCGCATTTCGGGCGTGTCCTCGCCCAGAAAGCTTTTCAGCAGCGGGGTTTCCCCGGCCACGGGGTTCAGCGCGTTCACGCGCACGCCCGCAGGCGCCAGTTCCACCGCCATCCCCTTGGTCGCGTTGTTCATCCAGCCCTTCGAGGCGTTGTACCAGCTGAGCCGGGGGCGCGGGCTGACCCCGGCGGTCGACGCCACATTCAGGATCGCACCTGCCTTGCGCTCTTTCATCAGCGGCACGATGGCCCGCGCGGTCAGATAGACGGATTTCACGTTCACCGCGATCACCCGGTCGAAGTCTTCTTCCGAGATGTCCTCCATCGCAGCGGGCAGATGCGTCACCCCGGCGTTGTTGATCAGAATGTCGATCTGCCCCCAAAGCGACATCGCGTGATCGGCCATCTTCTGCACCTCCGCGCCGTCGGCGACATTGGTGGTGATCACCTGCACCCCGTCGCCCAGTTCGTCCGCCAGTTCCTGCGCCATGTCGGTGTTCAGATCCGCGATGAGCACCCTGGCCCCTTCGCCGTGAAACTTGCGCACGATCCCCGCGCCAAAGCCCGAGGCACCGCCCGTCACAATCGCCGTCTTGTCCTGAAGCCGCATCCTGATCCTCCTCCTATCCGTGCAAAGCTGCCACTGTCTTGAGGCTCGAGAAGCCGTAGAGCGCCTCGAACCCTTTTTCGCGTCCGTGTCCCGACAGGCCCGTGCCGCCGAACGGCAACTCCACCCCACCTCCGGCACCGTAGTTGTTCAGAAACACCTGTCCGGCGCGCAGCCGTTTCGCAAGCCGCATCTGCCGTGCGCCGTTTTCCGACCAGACAGAGGCGACCAGCCCGTAGGCCGTGCCGTTGGCGATGCCGACCGCTTCGTCCTCGCTGTCGAAGGGGATGATCACCTGCACCGGACCAAAGATTTCATCCTGTGCCAGCCGGTGCGCGGGGGATACCCCGGCAAAGAGTGTCGGTGCCACATAGGCACCGCCCGCGGGCGCAGCCATCCACAATCCGACCCTGTGCCGCGACCTCCAGGTCGGCGCCCTGCGCGAGAAATCCCTCGACGATCTCCTTTTGCCGCGCGGAAACCAGCGGCCCGACCTCAAGATCGTCCATCGCCGGTCCGGCCCGCAATTCCGCATACCGCGCGGCCATGCCGCTCACGACCTCGTCATAACGGCTGCGGTGGACCAGAATACGCGACGAGGCAGAACAGGTCTGTCCGGCGTTCTGGATCCCCGCGTTCGTCAGAAACGGCAGCGCCGCGTCCACATCGGCGTCCTCGAACACCAGTTGCGGGGACTTGCCGCCCAGTTCCAGCGTCACCGGCACCACATTCTGCGCCGCCGCCGACTGGATCAGTTTGCCAACGCCGACCGAACCCGTGAAAGAGATATGCCGCACACCCGGATGTGCCGTAAGGGCCGCGCCCGCTTCCGCGCCCAGCCCCGGCACCACGTTCAGCGCCCCCGCAGGCAGGCCCGCGTCATGGGCGATCTGGGCGAAGGCCAATGCCGTCAGGCAGGCTTCCTCGGCCGGTTTCAGCACGGCGGCATTGCCCATTGCCAGCGCCGCCCCGACCGACCGGCCAATGATCTGCATCGGGTAGTTCCACGGGATGATGTGGCCCGTCACCCCATGCGGCTCGCGCAGCGTGTAAACGGTGTAGCCGTCCAGATAGGGGATCGTGGTGCCGTGAATCTTGTCCGCCGCTCCGGCGTAGAATTCCATATAGCGCGCAAGGGCGATCACATCGGCTCGGGCCTGCTTCAGCGGTTTGCCCACATCCTGCGCCTCAAGCTCGGCCAGCGCCTCCACATGCTCCAGCACGTTCTGGCCGATGCGGTGCAGGATGCGTCCACGCTCGAAATTCGCCAGCCGCCCCCAATCGCCCGCAAGCGCCGCTTCTGCGGCCGCCACGGCCCTGTCGATATCGGCCGCGTTTCCCCGTGCGATCGCGCACAGGGTACTGCCGTCCGACGGATTGCGCAGATCAAGCGTTTCGCCGCTGTCACCCGGCGACCAGACGCCACCGATGAAGCAATGCGAAGGATCGAGTCCGAGGGGGCGAAGAGGCATGGCGCGGTCTTTCAAAGGGCTGTCCCCGCCAGATTAGGCGAGGCGACGCGCACATTCAAACGCTGCGTTCAAAGGTCACCGTGCCGTCGCAGATGGTCACCATTGCCTGCACCCTTGGCACCTCTGCGGGCGGAACGGCGGCGATGTCCTCGCTCAGGATCACGACATCGGCCATCATGCCGGGGGTCAACTGGCCCTTGCGGTCCTCGTTGAATTCCACCCAGGCGTTGTCGCGGGTGTAGCTGGCGAGTGTGTCGCTCAGCGATTGCGACTGGTCCGGCCATTCCGGGCCCAGATCAAGCGGCGCGATGGCGGCCTTGACGTTGTCCATCACATGCACCGGGATCACCGGCCAATCGGTGGAAAAGACCACCCTCGCGCCGGTTTCGCGGATGCTTTGCCAGGCATAGGCACCTTCGATCTGGTGCGGATGCAGGTACTGTCCCACGGCACCGGGCGGAAAGATATGACCGCGCGGCGCATGGCCCGGCTGGATGGAGGCGACGATATCGAGCGCGGCCAGACGGGGAATGTCGGCGGGGTGCATCACCTCCAGATGTTCGATGCGGTGGCGGCTGTCGCGCTTGCCGTTGGCCTTCAGGGCCGCCTCGTAGGCGTCGATGGTGCGCCTTACACCTGCATCGCCGATGGCGTGAACGGCGATCTGGAATCCGTGCTTGTCCGCCTCCTTGGCGGCAGCGACGAAATGATCCTGTGTAAAGACTTCATCGCCCGTGTTGCCACCGGCCCCCATCTGGCCGGGATAGGGTTCCAGCATCAGCGCCGTGCCGCTTTCCACCACGCCGTCGATGAACATCTTCATATGTCCGCACCAGACCTTGTCGCCCTGAAAGGCATCGCGCATCGGCACGCCTTCGGCGGCGATGCGGGCGATGTCGTCGGTGCCCTTGAAGTGAAACGGCACCATCGTGCGGCAGTGCAGCCGACCCTCGGCCTCAAGCTCGCTCAGCACCTCAAGCTGATAGGTATTGCCGTCCATCAGATGCAGGCCGGTGATCCCCTGTTCGGCACAGTGCAGCAGTCCCTGTTCGATGACGTTCTTGTCCATTTCGCGCTGCGCGGGGCTGGGCGCGGGATCAGGGTCGCGGCCCGTGACAAGCCCGAGCATCTCGCGCCCGCGGTGGCGCGTCATCTCGAGGATCGGACCATAGGCACCGGGTTCCAGCAACTCGCCATTGGCCTTGCCGTCCGCGCCCATGATGATTTCCGATCCCGCGTCCACCTCCCCTCCGTCGAACAACCCGGCGGCTTTCAGGGCGGCGGTGTTGGCCCAGACGGTGTGGTGATCGGGCGCGAACATCGCAAGCGGGCGGTCCTCGATGATCTGGTCGAGGTCATGGCGCGTGAGCGTGCTGCCGGTGCCCAGAATGCCGTAATCCGCCATCACGCAGAACACCAGATCGTCCTCTGCGTTGGCCTTGGCATAGGGCAGGATGCGCTCTTTCATCTCCTCCAGCCCCTTCACACCATAAAGGCTGAGCAGGGACAGTTCGACCGATCCGCCAAACAGATGCACGTGACTGTCGATGAAACCGGGCATCACCGTGCCGCCTTTCGCGTCGATCATCCGGGTGCCTTCACCGGCCAGCGCGGTGATTTCCGCCTCGCTGCCCACCGCGCTCAGCGTGCCGCCCGTGATGGCCAGCGCCTGCGCTTCCGGTCTTGCCGGATCGAAGGTCATGAGGGTGCCGTTGTGGATGATGATGTCGGGGGCGTCGGTCATGGGGTCTCTCCAGACGGAATGCGGCCCCGGACCATCTCCGGAGCCGCGATTGGCTTACTTCTGCAGTTCGGTCCAGATCGCCGTGTAGAGTTTCGACGCCTCGGGCGGACAGGTCTTGGCCACATAGGCCGCCGCCTTCAGGTCTGCCGGCACCACGATCTCGGGAGCCGATTTCATGTCCTCGGGCATGAATTCTTCCGAGCCTGCAATCCCGTTGCCGTAGCGTGCGAACTCCGACAGCATGGCGGCGTTCTCGGGGTCCATGATGAAGTTGAGGAAGGTCTTGGCCTCCTCGACGTTCTGCGCATCGGCAAGAATGGCGGCGTTGTCCATCCAGACAGGGTAGCCTTCCTGCGGATAGCCGAACGCGATGTCGGCGTTCTGGTCCCGCGCCCGCATCGACGCGCCGTTCCAGTTCACACCGGCGGCCACGTCGCCCTTGGCGAATTTCTCGATCATGCCGTAGTCCATCGACAGCCAGTTCGGCTTGGCCGCCTGAAGGATGTCGCGCACTTTCTTGAGGACTTCCTTGTCCGCCGTGCACTGCTCGCCCCCGGCATAATGGATCGCCATGCCCATGACATCGTTCATTTCCGGCACGACGTTGATCTTGCCTTTCAGCTCTTCCGGCGGATCAAAGATCACGGCGGCGGTGTTGATGTCCCCGCCATAGACAGAGGTGTTCACGGTCACGCCCACGGTGCCCCACTGCCACGGCACGGTGTAGTTCCGGCCCGGATCGAATTCCACATCGACCCACTGCGGGTCCATGTTCTTGAAATTCTCCATCTCGTTGGGCTTGCTTTCCATCAGCAGCCCTTCCTGAATGAAGATCGGCACATAGGTGCCCGACGGCACGACGATGTCAAAGCCGTGACCGCCTGCCTTGATCTTGGCCATCGCGGTGTCGTTGCTGTCGTAATCGGTGATCGTGACCTTGATCCCGGTCTCTTTCTCGAATTTCTCGATCATCTCGGGCGAGGTGTAGTTGCCCCAGTTGTAGAGGTTCAGCTCGCCTTCGGCAAAGGCAGGGCTGGCCAGCGCCAGCGTGATCGCCGTAAGTGTCTTTTTCATGGTCGTACTCCCTTGTTTTTGTTTTAGGTCTTGATCTTGCTCAGCACCGTAAACAGGACGACGAAGGTCACGGAGATACCAAGCAGCACGGTCGAGATCGCGTTGATCTCGGGCGTCACGACCCGGCGCAACTGGCCGAGCATGTAGGTGGGCAGTGTATCCTGTCCTGCGGATTTCACAAACTCCGTGATGACCACATCATCGAGGCTGATCACGAAAGCCAGCATCGCGCCGGCCAGGATCCCCGGCCAGAGCTGCGGCAGGGTGATGCGCCGAAACACCATGAATGGTGTCGCATAGAGGTCTGCGGCGGCTTGCTCAAGGCTCAGGTCCATCCCCTGCAACCGCGCCCGGATCGGCAGATAGGCGAACGGAATGCAGAAGGCGGAATGCGCGATGATCAGATAGGCAAGCCCGGTATATCCGGTCGCCACCTTGATCATCGCAAAGAAGATCAGGAGCGCCACGGCGGTCACGATTTCCGGCACCATCAGCGGCTGGTTGATCATGGCAAAGACGGCCGACTGCCCCTTGAAACCCCGCGTGCGCGTGGTGGCAAGAGCCGCCAGCACCGCGACCGAAGTGGAGATAGCCGAGGCCCAGAGCGCGATCACCAGACTGCGGATCGTCGCCTCCTGCACCTGATCGTTGGCCCAGGCCGATTGATACCAGCGCCAGGAAAACCCTTCCCAGATGGCAATCGAACTGCCCGCGTTGAAGGAATAGATCACCAGCAGGATGATCGGCATGTAGAGCAGCACGAAACAGGCGGCCGCGATCGTGGTGAAACCGGTCTGGCGGCGGATGTCGAAAGGCCTAGCCATGCTTGACATCCTCCGTCCCGACCGCGCGGACATAAGCCATCAGCGCCACCATCACGATGGCCAGCAGCGTGATCGACAGCGCCGCCCCCAGCGGCCAGTTGCGGCCCTGCCCGAACTGCAATTCGATCAGGTTGCCGATCATCAACTGATTGCCGCCGCCCATCACACGCGGCGTCACATAGGCCCCCAGCGACGGCACGAACACCAGGATCGACCCCGCAATGACGCCGGGTTTGACCAGCGGCAGGATCACCCGGCGCAACACCTTGATACGCGTCGCATAAAGATCATAACCCGCTTCGACGAGGCTGAAATCCAGCCGTTCCATCGACGCATAAAGCGGCAGCACCATCAGCGGCAGATAGACATAGACCATGCCCACAAGGATCGAAAATTCGGTGAACAGCATCTGGATGGGCGCGTCGATCACGCCCAGCCAGATCAGCGCGGTGTTCACCGTGCCTTCGTTCCGGATCAGTTCGACCACCGCGAAGGTGCGGATCAGCAGGTTGGTCCAGAACGGAATGATGATCAGCAGCATCCACAGATCGCGCTGCTTCTTGGGCCGGGTGGCAATGAAATAGGCCGTGGGAAAGCCGAAGAACAGGCACAGAACCGTCGTCATCAAGGACAGCTTCACCGAACGCCAGAAGATGCTCAGATGGGCGTCCGAAAAGCCGAGCGTGTCATCGAAGATGTCGCGCTCCATCACCACGTTGAACCAGGCAGAGGTCGAGAATTGCCATTCGACGCCGCCATAGTCCCCTGCCGTCAGAAAGGAATAGACCAGCGTGATCAGCAACGGACCGCTGGCCGCGAAAATCAGGATGATCAGCGCCGGGGCCAACAGCAGCCAGCGCCGTCTTGCGGCGCTCTTGTCGGCGGTGGTGGACAGATCAGCCATGCGTCAGTCCCTCAGCACCTGACCGACGCCGGGCGCGAAACGCACGCCGACCCGGTCGCCCGTGGCGCGGCTTTCGGCGCGGTCGGGGCGGTTCTGCTGGCGCACGACAAAGGCGGTGCCATCATCCAGTTTGACGTGGAAATGCGTGTCGGTCCCGAAATAGACAACCTCGCCCAGGGTGCCTTTCACAAGGCCCGCTTCTTCCGCCTCGATCGTGGCATGTTCGGGGCGGACGGCAACCGTGACCTTCCCCTCGACCGTTTGTCCTTCGGGCGCGCGGGCGGCGATGGTCTGGCCTGAACTCAGCCGGACAAGGGCGACCTCTGCGTCGGTGCTGGTCACATCGGCGGGCAGGAAATTCGTGTCCCCGATGAAATCCGCCACGAACCGCTCGGCGGGATGATCATAGATGTCGCGCGGCCCGCCGATCTGGCGGATGGTGCCCGCGCTCATCACCGCGATCCGGTCCGACATGGTCAGCGCCTCTTCCTGATCGTGGGTCACGAAAACGAATGTGATGCCGGTTTCCATCTGAAGACGCTTCAGCTCCAGCTGCATGTCCTTGCGCAGCTTGAAATCCAGCGCGCTGAGCGGTTCATCCAGCAGCAACACCTTGGGTTTGGGCGCCAGCGCCCGCGCCAGCGCCACGCGCTGTTGCTGTCCGCCGGAGATCTGGCTGGTCTGGCGGTCTGCCATCTCGGTCATCTTCACCAGCGCCATCATCTCGTCCACGGTCTTCTTGATCTCGGCCTTGGGCTTGCCCAGCATTTCCAGACCGAAACTGATGTTCTGCGCGACGGTCAGATGCGGGAAAAGCGCGTAGTTCTGGAACACCGTGTTCACCGGACGCTTGTGCGGTGGCAGGTCGATGATGCTGTCGCCGTGCATCCTGAGCTGACCCGACGTGGGCTGCTCGAACCCCGCAATCAGCCGCAGCAGGGTCGTCTTGCCACAGCCCGACGGCCCCAGCAGCGTGAAGAACTCGTTGTCCTTGATCTCGATGCTGGCCTCGGCCAGCGCCACGACAGGCGGCTGTCCCGCGTAGACCTTGCGAAGCTTGTCTGCGCTGATGGCGATACTCAAATTCCACACTCCCCGGTCACGTCCTCCTTAGCAAAGCACATCACGGTATTTTGCCAAGTCAATTCGCCCTTCGCGGAGGAAATACATGTTAAGTAAATGGCGCAGCCGCAGAATTTACGCATTTATTCATAATCTTGTCGGATCGTCCGGCTCCGGTTCAGGTCGCACCACCACGCGGCCGAGCGACCGTTCTGCGTAACGAATCGCCCGTGTCAGCCGTCCGAAACCGGTGCCTGGCCCGCAAGTCGGCCCAGCACGACGGCGCTCAGCAACCCGTTGCCGGACAGATAGCCGGTGTCGCCCGCACCCGACACGCCGCAAGCCGCCCCGCCGCCCGCAAAAAGGTTGGGAAAGGCATCGCCGTCATCATCGACCACCTGTGCGGCCCGGTTCACCCGCAGGCCGCCCTGCGTGTGAAACAATGCGCCCGTGACCCGCACACCGCAGAATGGCGCGGCGAGCGGCGGGCCGCTGAACCGGCGGCCAAAGGCGTCTTCCGCGTCCTGCGGCAAACCTTCGATGGTGCGGCGCAAGGCGTCAGCAGGCAGGCCCAGGTCCTGCGCCAGCCCCTCCACTGTGTCGCTCTTGCGGATCGCGCCCACCGCCTGCGCCTGTTTGAAATCCTCGAACTGGCCCGCGATCGCTGCGATCCGCGCATCGAAGATGGCAAATGCCTCGCCACCTTCCTGCGCCAGAACAGCCCGCGCCGCCTCGGAATAGCCCTGCGCCTCGTTCCAGAACCGCTTGCCCGCGCGGTTCACCTGCACACCGCCTTCGGTCATCGTGGCCCAGGTGATCAGAATACCATGCGGATGGGCCACGTTGCCGTGACCCTGATAGGCACCCAGATGACGCAGCGCGGCGCCCATGTCTCCCCCCCAGCGGATCGCCTCGCCCTGATTGCCATCGTGGCCGAACCACAGTCCGTCGGCGATCTCTGGCATGTGGTCCGACACCATCTGACGGTTGCCGCCAAAGCCGTTGCAGGCAAGGATCAGTTTCTTGCAGCCGATGGTTTCGGACCCGCCGTCGGGGCGGCGCACGCGAACGCCCTTCACGATCCGACCCGCGCGATAAAGCGTGGTGGCGCGACGTTCGCAGATGATGTCGATGCCGCTGGCCTCCACGGCGGAGCGCAGCGCGTTGATCAGTTCGGCGCCCGCCCGCGTCGGCAACCCGTGCATCCGGCGGCGGCTGTGGCCGGGATAGTCGAAGTTCGTGACAACGCTGAACGGCAGATCATGTGTTTCCATCAGCCAGTCGATCACCCCGGCGGCGTTTCCGGCCATCGTGTCGACCAGCGCCTGCTCGTTCTCGTGATGTGCCTTGGCCTGAATATCCTGCGCGAAAATCGCTGCGGTATCTTCGATCCCCGCCGCCGCCTGCACCTTCGTGCCCGCCGCCGGGATCAGCCCCGCCGACAGCGCGGTGGACCCGGAAGGCACCGCATCCGCTTCGATCACCAGAACTTCCTGACCTGCCTCATGCGCGGCCAGCGCCGCCACCAATCCGCAGGCACCGGCCCCGATGATCAGCGTCTCGACACAAAGATCGAACGCATCGGGCGGGTCGGCAACACCATCACTCATCGCGTTCATAGCGCGCCCCTTGGGCGAGCATTTCGTCCGTGCCGATCACCGCGTTCAGCCCGTCGAAATCGAACATGCGATCGGCAAAGGGTTTATTGCTGCCGGACTTGTGCAGGCTGGCATAATAGTCCTGCGCCGTCTTCGCCAAGGCCCGCACGATGCCGCCCGGAAAGATCGCGATGGAAAACCCCTGCGCCTGAAGGTCCTGCGAAGAACTGATCGGGGTCGCGCCGCCTTCGACCATGTTCGCCAGAAGCGGCACGCGCGCCGCAAACGTCTGCGTGATCCGGTCCATCTGATCGCTGGTCTGCGGTGCCTCGATGAACAGCACGTCGGCCCCGGCCTCCAGATAGCGTTCCGCCCGCTCAAGTGCTGCGTTCAGCCCTTCCACCGCAATCGCATCCGTCCGCGCAACGATCAGCGTCTCCTCCGATGCCCGCGCATCGGCCATCGCCGCGACCTTGCCCGCCATTTCGCCCACCGGAATCAGCGATTTGTCCTTCAGATGACCGCAGCGTTTGGGATAGGTCTGGTCCTCCACCTGCAAGGCCGACGCCCCCGCGCGCTCATAAAGCCGCATGGTGCGTTGCGCGTTCAGCGCGTTGCCGAAACCGGTGTCGGCGTCGATGATCACCGGCAGGCGCACGCGGTCCGCGATCAAGGTCATCGTGTCGGCCATTTCGCTGACGGAGCTCAGCCCGATGTCGGGCCGCCCGAGCCGCGTATAGGCGACCGCTGCACCGCTCAGATACAGGGCCTCGAACCCCGCAGCCTCGGCGAGTGCCGCGGTCAGCCCGTCATAGACGCCGGGTGCCGTCAGGATATCGGTCTGCGTCAGGCGGGTCTTGAGGCTCATGCCGCGCCCTCCAGCCAGTCACGCACCTCTGCGCAGGTCATCTGGTGCGTCACCGTGCCGAGCGACAGGATCGTCGCCTCGTGCACCTCGTCGCGGAAGGCCGCGCACCCGTCGGTCAGCATCACCGTCTCGATGTTGCGCAGATGGGCGTCGCGCAGGGTAGAAGCGACGCCGCCGTTGGTGACGATCCCGCCGACGATCAGATGCTCGATCCCCATCGCCCGCATGATGTATTCCAGCCGCGTCTGGTAAAAGGCGGAATAGGCAACCTTTTCGATCACGAAATCCGCCGGATGCAGGATATCGACGACCCGATGGCCGAAGCTGCCCGGCTCGAAATCGCCTTTGGTCAGGAACGGCCGCAACGCCTTGAGATGTGGCGCGATCAGCGGCGCGCCGTCCGGTCCCGGCACCAGCGTGAACTGGGCCGAGATGTAATGCCCGCCCCTGGCGCGCAAGGCTTTGACCAGCGGCGCCACACGATCCGGCAAACCCGCAATGCTGTCGGCACCCTGCCCCGCGCGGCCATAGGCACCTTCGGGATGGATAAAGTCGTTTTGCAGATCAATCGTCAGCAATGCGGTGCGTTCAAGGCTCCAGCCGGTTGGATCGCTCATGTCTGGTCCTTTGCCGGTTCGATGATGGTATTGCCGAAATCGTCCACCCGGCCCACCAGACCCGGTTCAATCAGCACGGTGGTATCCGGTTGCTCCAGTATCGCGGGGCCGCTGATCACCGTGCCGACAGGCAAGGTGAGCCGGTCGTAGATCGCCGTGTCGTGCCAGTCTGTGCCGAAATGCACGGGCCGCGTGGCCTTGGGGCTGGCCGCGCCGGTTGTGGCAGGGGCCAGTGTGGACAGATCGAACTTCGGCCGCTTGCCTGTTACCGCAGAGCGCAGGTTGATGATCCGCCGTGTGCCGTTTTTCAACAGCCTGCCGAAGGTCGCCTGATAGGCGGCGTCGAAGGCCGTCTCGATCTCCGCCCTGGTTGGCGGTGTCACTTTGCCCTCCACCACCTCAACGCTCAGCGGTACGGACACCGTGTGGGTCTGACCGACATAGGCCATGTCCAGCTCGAACCCGACCTCCCGCGCCTCGAACGTGGTGCGCGCAGCGTCGAGCAGGGCCATGCCGTCGTTTGTATGATCCTGCATGAACTGCCCCAGCGCTTCCTCGTCCAACGCGGAAACCAGGGTATTCACCGTCTGCACGAAATCCTGCCGCATGTCCGCGATCACACAGCCCATGGCGCTGGTTACCCCCGGGTAACGCGGCACGATGGCGCTGGCGATACCAACCTCCGCCAGCATCGCCCCTGCATGAAGTGCACCGCCCCCGCCAAACGGCATGAAGGCAAAGCGTTTCGGGTCAAAGCCACGCTCGATACTGACCAGCCGGATCGCGCCCGCCATGCGCGAGTTGGCCACCTTGAGGATCGCCTCGGCGGCGGCCAGCGTATCCAGCCCCAGCGGCTGGCCCACATGCACATCAATCGCCTTTTTCGCGGCTTCCACGTCCAGCCGTTCCAGTTTTCCGCCGATGGGATTGTCGGGGTCGATCCGGCCCAAGACCACATTGGCGTCCGTCACCGTGGGTCTGTCATTGCCCAAACCGTAGGCCACCGGGCCGGGATCGGACCCGGCACTTTCCGGCCCGATGTTCAGCAGACCGCCCTTGTCCACCCAGGCGATGGACCCGCCCCCCGCGCCAATCGTCGTGATCTCGATCATCGGCGCGCGGACGACCATGCCAAAGTCGATGGAGGTCTGCGGCGACAGCATCGACCGCCCCTCGGCGATCAGCGACACGTCAAAGCTGGTGCCGCCCATGTCGCCGGTGATCACATTGTCGAATCCGGCGGTTGAGGCGATATAGGCCGCAGCAATCACGCCCGCCGCAGGCCCGGAAAGCGCGGTGCGCACCGGCAGACGGCAGGCGGTATCGACCGCCATCACGCCGCCGTTCGACTGCACGATCATGAACTCGCCGTCAAAACCGCCTTCCTTCAACGCCGCCTCCAGCCGTCCCAGATACCCCGAGACCTCGGGCTGCAGATAGGCATTCAGCGCGGTGGTCGAGAACCGTTCGAACTCGCGGATTTCCGGCAGGATTTCCGACGACGCCGATACATGCGGGTTGGGCCAAATCTCCCGCACCGCTGCGACTGCCTTCGCCTCGTTTTCGGGGTTGGCATAGGCGTTGGCAAAGAGGATCGACACCGCAGCACATCCATCGTCGATCAACTGTCTTGCCGCATCGCGTACCGCGTCCAGATCGACGAGCGTGCGGATATCACCGCTGGCCAGGGTCCGTTCCGGCACTTCCAGCCGGTTCCGGCGGTCCACCACCGGCTCGAAATCACCGCGCAGACCCCAGGTGCGGGGCCGGTCGCGGCGGCGCATCTCCAGCACGTCGCGCAGGCCTTGCGTACAGATCACGCCGGTCTTGGCACCCTTGCGTTCCAACAGCGCGTTGGTGCCCGCCGTGGTGCCATGCACGACCACCGAAATGTCCGACAGGTCCGCCACCTCGCGCATGATGCCGTCCAGAAAGCCCCCGGATTGATCGGGCCGCGTTGTGGGCACCTTTGCCACCGTTGCGGTGCCGTCCGCCTCGTTCAGCACGAAAACATCCGTGAATGTTCCGCCCACGTCGACGCCGACCATGCGGCCTTTGCCCGTCCCGCTCATTGGGGCACCTCGCGCCATGCGGTGCCGTAGGTTTTGTCCGCCCTGCCGGCGGTCATCAGCCCCCGCGCCACATCGCGTGCCACCGCGCCCGCGCTGCGGTCCGCCGCCGCGCCGTAGCCGCCGCCGCCGGGCGTTTCCAGCCTCACGGCCTGCCCCTGCTTCAGTTTTATGCCGCGCATCTTGGATGCCAGTGGCGGGCTGTCCCAGCCGTTGTCCTGCTCGAACCGGAACACGTTCATCGCCGCCTCTCCACCGCCTGCGATGCCCTTGGGCGCAAAACGCCCGCGCTCTCCGAACAGGAACGCCTCCGCACCGTTTTCCTCAAGCACTTCGATCTCGTAGACTGCGCCGACCCCGCCCCGGTGCGCACCCGCACCCGCTGAATCGGGCCGTAACGCCCATTGCCGGAACATCACGGGATAGGCCGCTTCGAGAATTTCCATCGGCGGAATCGTCGCCGTCGAAATCGGCGCATTGCCGTGGTTCAACCCGTCGCCTTCGGGCGATCCGCCGTGCCCGCCGCCGTAAAAGCTGAACATGACCCAAGGCTGGCCATTGCTGCGCTTGCCCGCAATCGACAGGGCGTTGATCGTGCCGTAGGCATTGGCGACCACGCGGTCCGGCGCGGCCCCGGCGAAGGCACAGAACACCACGTCGATCATCCGCAGGATCGTTTCGGTATAGCCGCCCGTGGGGGCCGGAAACTCCGCCGACAACAAGCGATCCTTCGGGCACCACCACCTTGATCGGACGCATCACGCCCGCATTGGCGGGCAGACCCGGAAAAATATGTTTGATCGCCACATAGGCGGTCGCCACCGTGGTCGGCAGCGCGATGTTCACCGGACCTGCACATTGCGGGGCGGAGCCGGTGAAATCCAGCGTCATCGTGTCGTCCCTGATCTCCAACGCCACCTTGATCTTGAGCGGTTCGTCCACGATCCCGTCATTGTCGAGGAAATCCTCAGCCTCCCATCGGCCATCGGGCAGGCTTTCCAGTTCGGAACGCATCAGCGCTTCGGCGCGGTGGCCCAAGGCTTCGAGCGCGGCGCTGACCGTCTCGGCCCCGTATTCATCAAGCAATTCGTCCATCCGCCTTATGCCCAGATCGAGCGCGCCCATCTGGCCGTTCAGATCGCCCATCGCGGACTGCGGCAAACGCGTGTTGCGCAACAGAATGTCGATGATGTCCTGATTGACCTTGCCCGCCGTGGCGAGCTTGACAGGCGGCAGCACGAAGGCTTCCTGAAACACCTCCGTGGCGGCGGGGTTGTAGTTGCCGGGCACATTGCCGCCCACGTCATGCCAATGCCCGACGGAAGCGAGATAGCAGAACAATGCGCCGTCCCGGTAGTAGGGCCGCACCAGCCGCATGTCGCTCAGGTGCGTGCCGCCGATATGGGCATCGTTGAAGATATAGATGTCACCGTCCTGCAAATCCCCATCGGCGGCGGCTTTCTCGATCACCGCCTGCACGGCAAAGGACATCACCCCGACAAAGATCGGCAGGCCGGACTTGCCCTGCACCAGGGTATCCCCCGACACGGCATGATAGAGACCATGACTGGCGTCATGCGCTTCGGCGATGATGGGGTTGAAGGCGGCGCGGAACAGGGTCGCGTCCATTTCGTCGGCGATCTGTTCCATCCGACCCGCCAGGACGGAAAGCGTGATCGGATCAATCTGCGGGGTCGCTTGGGTGCTCATGCGTTTGCCTTTGCCTCTGCCATGTCGTTCCAGACGTCCTGTCGGGTGATCTTCCCGCCGACAAGCTCGAAGCGGTCGATAAATCGGATGCCGTCGAAGGATGTCCCGTCCAGCCAGACGCCATGGAGCGTGCCGCGTGCGTAGACCACGGCGGCCTCACCGGCCGATTGCATGGCGTCAACGCCGTCGTAGGTCTTGGCGACCGATTGATAGCGGGGTCTGGACCAGGCGATCAGTTCCGACAGTTGGGTCATCGGGGCCGCGCCGGGGAATTGCATCACGAAATCAGACGACAGCATCGCCTGCGCAGCCTCCAGATCGCGCCGCTCCATGGCGTGCAGATAGCCGCGCACCACGTCGGCAGGATCCGGCAGCGCTGCGGCGCCCGTGCGCGTGGTCCGGCCCCGGTAATACGCCTCGGTAGGCATTTCGTGCAGCATGACGGTGATCGCCTCGGGCGGTGCCGGCACCACAAGGCGCACCGCGTCGGTCAGGGCCTCGCCCAGCCGACGCTTGTCGTCGGCGGTGTAGCCTTCCAGGATATGCAGCTCCACGACCGGCATCACATCTCTCCCCACAAGTTGTATTATCTATAATACCAAATCTCGGATGTTGTGAATACATTATCTTGCATTTCCGGAATTCGAAGATAGTGTTCCTGTCATGCAGGGGGAGTCGTACCAGGTGAACAGAACCGCACCAGCCAGATTGCCGGAAGGCGCAAAGGCGCAGCGTGTCTATTTGTCCCTGCGCGATCAGATCACCGGCGGTGCGCTGTCGGGCGGCGACAGTCTGCCGGGGGAACAGCGGCTGGCCGAAAGCTTTGGCGTGTCTCGCGTCACGGTGCGCCGGGCGCTCGATGCGCTGGCGGGGACCGGGCTGATCGACCGGCGGGCGGGCAGCGGCACAACGGTGCGCGACAGCGGCGTGACCGACAGGCCCGTGGCGATGAACCTTGCCACGCTGATGCCGCAACTGGTCGAGATGGGGCAAAGCACCTCTGCGCGGCTCCTGTCCTTTTCCTACGGCCCTGCACCCGAATTTGTTGGCCGTGCGATGGACCTGACCACCGATGAGGATGTGCAGATCGCCATCCGCGTGCGCAGTGCCGATGGCACGCCGTTTTCGCATCTGACGACCTATGTCCCGGCCGGGATCGCGCGCAACTATTCGGAAGACGATCTGGCCAGCCATCCGCTTTTCACCCTGCTTGAACGCAGCGGGGTCGAGATTGCCCATGCCCATCAGTCGGTGTCGGCCACGCTGGCGGGCCCCGATGTCGCCGAAGCGCTTCAGGTCGCCGTGGGCACCGCGCTCCTGTCGCTGAAACGCGTCGTGCGCGATGTGAACGGCAAGGGCGTGGAATATCTCTCGGCCCTCTATCGCCCGGACATGTTCCGCCTTGAAATGCCGCTGACCCGTGTCGGCACCGGCGCGGCGCGGCACTGGGAACCCGCCATCGGCAAAGACGGGGAGGCCGCAGGATGAGCGGTCCGCGCACCCTTCTTGACCGGCTGTGGTCCGCGCATGAGGTACTGCAGCGCGAGGACGGCACATCGCTTTTGTGGGTGGACCGGCATCTGGTGCACGAAGGATCGCACCATGCCTTTTCCAAGCTGGCGGAGCGCAAGGCGTCCGTCGCTGAACCCGCGCTGACCTTCGGCGTTGTGGATCACTATGCCCCCACCCGCAACCGGGGCGGCACGCTGGCCCCCGATGTGGCGCGGATGATCGAAACGCTGCGCCGCAACGCGGAGCAGCACGGCATCCGCCTGTTCGATCTGATGGACCCCGAACAGGGCATCGTGCATGTGATCGGCCCGGAACAGGGGCTGACGCTGCCCGGTCTGCTGATCAACTGCGGCGACAGCCATACGTCGACGCATGGTGCTTTCGGTGCACTGGCATTTGGCATCGGTGCCACGGAAGTGGCCCATGTTCTCGGCACACAGACGATCTGGCAGAAAAAACCCGATGCCATGCGGATCACCGTCGAGGGTGCCCTGGGGCCGGGGGTATCGGCCAAGGACATCGCGCTCAACTGGATCGCCCGTCTGGGCACCGGCGGCGCACAGGGGTTCGCCGTGGAATACGCCGGATCGGCGGTGCGCGGGTTGAGCATGGAAGGCCGCATGACGCTGTGCAATCTCTCCATCGAAGGCGGCGCACGGTTCGGGATGGTCGCACCGGACGAGACGACATTCGCCTACCTTCAGGGCCGTCCCTACGCGCCAGGGGGGGCGGCATGGCACAGGGCGGTCGCGGACTGGACCGCCTTGCGCAGCGACGACGAGGCCTCCTTCACCCGCGAGGTGCATATCGACGCCGCAGACATCGCGCCAACCGTGACATGGGGCACCAGCCCCGAACAGGCGGTGCCGGTGGATGCAGCGATCCCCGATCCTTCCGCGCTGGACGCGGACAAGGGCAAGGCGGCAAGCGAGGCGCTTGAATACATGGGGTTGAGCGCGGGCAAACCCATCGCCGGTACGCCTGTCGATCAGGTTTTCATCGGCTCCTGCACCAATGGCCGGATCGAAGATCTGCGCGCTGCCGGAGCGGTCCTGTCTGGCCGCAACGCAAAGGTGCCCGGCATCGTCTCTCCCGGTTCAGCGCAGGTCAAGGCGCAGGCAGAGGCCGAAGGGCTGGACCGTATCTTCATCGACGCGGGCCTTGAATGGGTCGCTTCGGGCTGTTCGATGTGCGTCGGGATGAACGGGGATCTGGTAGAGGCGGGCAAGCGCTGTGCTTCCTCCACCAACCGCAACTTTCGCGGTCGTCAGGGGCGCGGCGCGCGCACACATCTGATGTCGCCCGCGATGGTCGCCGCCGCCGCCGTGGCCGGTGCAATCGCCGATGTGCGCCCGATGATGCAGGGGCGGGCCGCGTGATGGCCGGATGGACCACATATCGCGGGCCTGCGGTGTCGCTGCCCCTGGCCAATATCGACACCGATCAACTGATCCCGGCGCGTTTCATGTCCACGCCGCGCAGCGCGGGCTACGGCAAGTTCCTTCTGCACGATCTGCGTCACGACGCCGATGGCACCCCGCGCCCCGAATTTCCCCTGAACGCGCAACCGGACGCCACGATCCTCGTGGCCGGGCGCAATTTCGGCAGCGGATCGTCGCGCGAGGCGGCGGTCTACGCGCTGGTCGATGCGGGCATCCGCGTGGTTATCGCGACCAGTTTCGGCGACATTTTCGCCAGCAATGCGGTCAACAACGGGTTGCTGCCAGCCGAAGTCTCCATCGGTGATGCCGGCGCGATCACGCATATTCTGGGCAATGCGACCGAACCGGTCGAGATCGACCTCGAAGACTGCCTGATCACGGCGGGGGATTGCAGTTTTCCCTTCACCCTGCGCGACAGCTGGCGGACCAAGCTGGTGAACGGCTGGGACGACATCGACCTGACGCTGCACCATGCGGAGGCCATCGCCGCCTTCAGGAACCACCGACATTCGCACGCACCATGGGCCTGGCCCAGCACCGCGGATTAAGACCAGCCGGCACCCCGCCGGCACATCCGGGCAAAGGGAGTTGCCCGTCACCCAAAGGCCGCGGCAAAGCGGCGAACAACAGGAAGGAAAAACACATGAAACTGAATATTCTGGGCGGCATGATTGCCGGATCAACACTGGTCGCCAGTGCCAGCTATGCGCAGGACACCATAACGGCGGTCCATGCGTTTCCCGAAACGCTGATCTATACGCAAAGCTTTCTGTCCTTCGTGGACAAGGTGAATGCCGCTGGCGAGGGCGTCGTGCAGATCGAAGTGCGCGGCGGACCAGAAGCCATCGGCATGTTCCAGCAGCCCGATGCGGTGCGCGACGGGATCGTCGACATGGTCTATACGCCCGGTTCGTTCTACGGTGGTGCGCTGCCCGAGAAAGACGCGATGGTGACGTCGAACCTGACAGCCGTCGAGACGCGCGAAAACGGCGGGATCGAACTGATCGACCAGATCCATCAGGCGAAGATGGGCCTCAAGTACCTCGGCTGGTTCGACAGCGGCGTCTGCTACAACCTGTGGACCCGCGAAGAGCCGAAGTTCGATGCGGAGGGCAATCTGGATGTCGACGGCCTCAAGCTGCGCGGCAACAACGTCTATAACGCCTTCTTCACCAACTACCTTGGCGCACAGGTGATCGACCTGCCGACGGGCGAAGTCTATTCCGCCCTGCAGCGCGGTGTGGTGGATGCGACAGGCTGGACCCAGATCGGCCTGATCGACCTGAAATGGAACGAGTTCCTGAACTACCGGATCGAGCCTTGCTTCTTCTCCACCGATCTTGGCGTCATCGTGAACAACGAAAAGTGGGAAAGCCTGTCGGAGGAGTCCAGAAAGATCCTTCAGGACGTCGCGATCCAGCACGAGAAAGACAGCGTCGAGGCGCTGCGCACCAAGCGCGATGAGGACTTTGCCGCGCTCGAAGCCGGTGGCATGCAGGTTGTCAGTCTGGAAGGGGACGCGGCAGACAGGTATCTTGCGGCTGCCCGCGAAACAACCTGGGACCGGATGAAGGAAGTGATGGCCGAACAGCCCGGCGGCACCGACAACTACGACCGCCTGATCGAACTGTTCTACAAGCTCGACTGATTTGACACCATGAAGGCCCGCCGGTTGTGGCGGGCCTTTCTTATTCTGACAGGCAGGCATCATGACAGCGGTAACCCGGATCTACGACGCGCTCCTCTACGCGATGGCCATCATTGCGGGCGGCACGCTTGTCTGGCTGATGATCAGCACGATCACGTCGGTGATGATGCGCAATCTGGGCCTGCAACCGGCGGCATGGCTCTTTACCTCTGCCGAATACGGCATCCTCTACATGACCATGCTCGGCGCGCCCTGGCTGGTGCGTGAAAAGGGGCATGTCCACATCGAACTGGTCACCTCCGCCCTGCCGGAAGGGCCGCAACGCATGGTCAGCCGGATCGTCGCCGCGGGATGCGTTCTGGTATGCGTGATCCTCGCGTGGAAAGGGGTCGAGCTGTTTCTGACCAATATCGAACGCGGCGATTATGACACCCGCGCCTACTACTATCCGCGCTGGCTGCTGACGATCACCTTCCCGCTGTCTTTCGGCATCATGGCGATCGAATTTGCACGCTTCGTCTTTGGGGATGACCTGATGCATTCGGGCGAAGCAGGGATTCACGAATAATGGAATGGTATGAAGCCCTGGGCCTGCTGCTGGGCGCGATCATGTTTCTCATGGCGCTGGGGATGCCCGTGGCGCTGGCTTTTCTGGCTGCCAACATCCTCGGTGCCTGGATCTTCATGGGTGGCGAACGCGGCATCGGACAGTTGCTCAACAACGGTCTCGGCTCGCTCACCTCCTACGCGCTGGTGCCGATCCCGCTGTTCCTGCTGATGGGCGAGATCTTCTTTCACACCGGCCTTGGCGGCCGCATGTTCACCGCCATCGACAAGCTGCTGGGCCGTCTGCCCGGACGTCTCAGCTATGTCACCGTGCTGGGCGGCACCGCGTTTTCCACGCTGTCGGGATCGTCGATGGGCTCCACCGCCCTGCTGGGGTCGCTGATGGTGCCGGAAATGGCGCGGCGCGGATACAAGTCGCACATGAGCATCGGTCCCATTCTCGGCACCGGCGGTCTGGCAATCATCATTCCGCCCTCCGCGCTGGCGGTGCTGCTGGCGACACTGGCCCAGATCGACGTCGCCGCCTTGTTGATTGCCGGTGTGATTCCCGGCCTGATCCTTGCCGCGTTCTATATCGCGACCATCTGGATCCAGACCCGGATCGACCCGACAGCCGCTCCTGCCTATGACGTCGAACCGATGGGCTTTGGTGCCAAGATCAAGCTTTTGCTCACCGAGGTCGTGCCGATGGTCGGCGTCATGGTCGTGATCATCGTCCTGATGATCAACGGCATCGTCACCCCGTCCGAGGCGGCGGCGTTCGGCGCCTTCGGCGTGTTGATCCTCGCTGCGGCCTTCCGCTGCCTGTCCTGGGAGACCATGAAGAAATCCGTCGTCGGTGCGTTGCGTGTGACGCTGATGGCCTATCTCATCGTCTTCGGCTCGGCGACCTTCAGCCAGCTTCTGGCCTTTTCCGGTGCCTCCCGCGGTCTGGTCAACTGGGCCACGTCCTTTGATCTGGCCCCGCTTGTCATGCTTCTGGTGATGTTCGCGGTTCTGCTTCTGCTCGGCATGTTCATGGAACAGATCTCCATCATGCTGCTCACCGTGCCGATCTTTTTCCCGCTGGCGCAGACGCTGGGCTTCGATCTGGTCTGGTTCGGCCTCATCATGCTGCTGGCGCTGGAGATCAGCTTTACCACGCCGCCGTTCGGGCTGCTCTTGTTCGTGATGAAGGGGGTCGCGCCCCCCGGCACGACCATGCGCGAAATCTACACCTCGGCCTTCCCGTTCATCGGCTGTTCGCTGCTGCTGGTGGCTTTGCTCGTCGCCTTCCCGCAACTCGCCCTCTGGCTGCCGGGCCTCTAGACGCCCGCCATATATGCTGCGGTGTCCAGCATCCGGTTCGAAAATCCCCATTCGTTGTCATACCAGCTGACCACGCGGACCATGCCGCCCCCCGTCACGCTGGTTTGCGCGGGCGCAAAGACCGATGACAGCGGGTTGTGGTTGAAATCGGTCGAAACCAACGGCGCGGGCTCGTAGCCCAACACGCCCTTCATCGCCCCCTCGGCGGCTTCCTGCAGTGCGGCGTTGACGGCTTCGACCGTCGCTTCCCGCTCCGGCAGGATGCTCAGGTCGACCATCGACACATTGGCGGTGGGCACCCGGATCGCCGATCCTTCCAGCCGCCCTTCCAGACCCGGCAACACCAGCGAGATCGCCTTGGCCGCGCCGGTAGACGTCGGCACCATCGACAGGGCCGCCGCCCGGGCGCGGTAAAGGTCGCTGTGGTCCCGGTCATGTGTCGGCTGATCGCCGGTATAGGCGTGGATCGTTGTCATGTAGCCGGTCTTGATGCCAAAGGCGTCGTCCAGCACCTTGGCCACCGGGGCCAGACAGTTCGTGGTGCAGGATGCGTTCGACACGATCACATCATCCGCCGTCAGTTCCGTGTGGTTCACGCCGTAAACCACCGTCCGGTCCGCACCCGATGCAGGGGCCGAACACAGCACGCGGTTCGATCCGTTCTCCAGATGCGCCGCCGCCTTGTCGCGGCTGTTGAAGCGGCCCGTGCATTCCAGCGCGATGTCCACGTCGTCCCAGGGCAGTTCCGCCGGGTTGGCCAATGCGGTCAGCCGGATCTTGCGACCGGCGACCACAAGCGTATCCCCCTCGACGCCCACATCCTGCGCAAAGACCCCGTGCACGCTGTCGTATTTGAACAGATGGGCCAGATGCTCTGGCTTGGCCAGATCGTTGACCGCCACCACCTCCACATCCGTCCGACCACTCTCGAACAGGGCGCGCAGCACACAGCGGCCAATCCGCCCAAATCCGTTGATCGCGAGTCTTGTGGTCATCTGAATGGCTCCCTCTGCATGTGTGCCGCCTTGTTAGCGCTAACAAGGCGCGCGATCAAGAGGGCCGTCAGGAACCGTCACCTCTGAAAAGCCTGTTTCAGATCCAGATGCCCGCGAACATGACCGCCAGACCCACGAACAGCAGAGCGGCCCGGCGCATGACATGGCCCTTGCCGATCAGCCCGTAGGAAATCAGCGACAGTCCAAGCGCCATCCGCAAGGCCGCCCACAGCGCCAGCAGCGGTGCCTCACCCAGCCGGATCAGCTGATCGTTTGCGATCATGCCCAGCGGGATCAGATAGAGCCCGACACCCAGCGCCATCGCGGTGAGCGCCACGCGCAGCCAATTCTCCCCGATCATCCCCGCCGCGATGAACACCGCGCCGCAGACCGGCGGCGTGATCGTCGACAACAGCGCAAACCAGAACACGAACAGATGCGCCTGCAAGGGCTCAAGCCCCAGTTCGATCAGCGCAGGCCCCGCCACGGACACACAGATCACATAGGCCGCCGTCGTCGGCACCTCCATCCCCAGCAGCAGGCAGGCCAGCGCCGTCAGGAACAGCGACGGCCACAGCAACCCGCCCGAACCCGACAGGATCACGCTGGTCAGTTTCACGCCGAGGCCCGTGATGCCCAGCACACCGATCACGATCGACGCGCAGATGATGATCGACCCGATCATCGCCACCTGCTTGCCCGCCGACAGCGCCGCATCGGCCAGCCGCCTGCCCCATTGCTTCAGGTCCAGCCCGCGCCTGCCGTCAAACGCCAGCGCGGCGATGCCAACGATCACCGCCATGCAGGCCGCGTATTGCGGCGTGTAGCCCAGCGCGAACATCGCGCTCAGCAGGACGGTAAACGGGACAAGGAAAAAGACCGACGTCACCACAACGTCGCGCAGGCCGGGCCGCTCGTCTTCGGGCACACCCTTCAGGTCGTAGCGGCCCGCGTAGGCGTTGATCCCCATCCAGACCGCAAAGAAATAAAGCGCCGCAGGCAGGATCGCCGCCACCATGATCTGGGTGTAGGGCACGCCCGTCAGTTCCACCATGACAAAGGCGCCCGCCCCCATCAGCGGCGGCATGATCTGCCCGCCGGAAGACGCCACAGCTTCGACCGCCGCCGCCAACCGCTTGGGATAGCCCAGCTTGGTCATCGCAGGCAGCGTGATCGCGCCCGTGGAGGCGACATTGGCCGAGGCCGAACCCGAGATGGAGCCGAAAAGCGCCGAAGACAGCACCGACACCTTGGCCGCTCCGCCCGTCAACCGCCCTGCGGCGGCAGAGGCCACGTTCATGAATCCCTGCCCCGCCTCGCCCGCATTCAGCACCGCGCCGAAGATCACGAAGATCGCCACGACATTGACGGACACGCCCGTCAGGCTGCCCCAAAGCCCCCCTTCCGCGATGGTCAGCGTGCCCAGAAAGGACGGCAAGGGCGTGCCGGAGTGGCCGAATTCTCCCGGCAGGTATTGCCCGAACAACCCGTAGGCCAGCGCCGTCAACGCGACCAGAGGCAGGGGCCAGCCGATCATCCGCCGCGCCCCTTCGATGGCGATCAGCAGCAGGGCCACGGCCATCCAGACCTGCGCGCGCCCTTCCAGAAATCCGTACTGGTTGCGCAGCGCTGCGTGGTTCCACGCGATCCAGAAACAGCAGGCGATCCCGATCCCCGCGATGAGGATCCCGCTGATCCGCGCCAGTTGCCCCGTTGCCCCAAACACGAAGACCCAAGGCAGCAGCAGCGCCATATGCAGCGGGCGGCTGACCAGATTGGGCACCAGACCGTAAAAGATCAACCCGAGGTGAAACGCACAGGTCAGCACGCCAAGAGCAACCCACAAAGGCGGGCGAAGAGGGTCTGTCATGAGGTGCAGTCCTGAAAAACAGGCACTTCGGCGGGGGTCACACCGCCGAAGTGCCGGGTTTTTACATCTGGGCGTCGGTCAGTGTGACGCCGATTTCCTTGTAGTACTTCACCGCACCGGGGTGCAGCGCCGTTGTGACGCTCGACAGCATCTCGGGTGTCACGCCGTTCCACCACGCCGCCGCATCGCCAAGGGCCGCCTGCTTTTCCCAGAACGTCTTGGTCAGCAGATAGGCGGTGTCCTCGTCCATCTTGGTGGTGGTAAAGGCCGCGACCGGCAGCGATGTCGTGACGATATCACTGTCCTGTCCCGCATAGGTGCCTGCCGGGATCACCAGCCGCGTGCGCTTGGTTTCCGCGATCTGCGCGTCGCTCAGCGACAGGATGGTCACGGGCGTCGATGCCGCCGCTTCGATGACATTCGGTGCCGGGTACGACCCCGCCGTCACAAAGCCGTCGATCTGCCCGTTCTTCAGCGCCGCAACCGCGTTCGACAATTCGCTGTCGGCCAGCGTCACCTTGCCCTCCAGCCCGAACAGCGCCAGATACTTCTCGCCCTCGGTCGCGCCGAACGATCCGCTGCCCAGCAGGATCGTCTTGCCTTCCATTCCGGCAAAATCGGTCACGCCCGATGCCTGCGACATCACGAAATGCATCGTCAGCGACGGGATCGGGAACAGGGCGCGGATTTCGTCAAACGCCGGGTCGCCCTTGCCCTCGAACATGGCCTTGCCGCCCTGCGCCAGACCGACAAGCGCGGGCGGTGTGGTGAACACATAATCGCCGCCCCGTGCGCGCACCTCCATCACGTTCTGCACCGAGCCCTGGCTTTCCTCGACCGTGACGATCACGTCGCCGTTGGTGCCCGCCTTCATCGCCTCGGCGATCTGCACGCCCATCTGATAGTAGGACGATTCGGTCTTGGCCGATTTGTAGGTGATCCGCGTCTCGGCCCAGGCCGCGGGCGCGATCAACGTCAGCGCCATGGCTGTGGCGGTCAGAATCTTCGTCAGTTTCATGTGAGTCCTCCCAAATTTATATGGCGCATCCTTTCAAGTCGGCAGCGAAGTGACAAGCCTCATCCGCGCGCAAGCAAAGGCGTGGCCTAGGCAGACGGAAATCCGACTATTTTTATAAACTATGTTGACCCGCGCAAATCCTGTGGTAGTTGATTAAAACAGTCAGATACTCAACAAGGGAATCCCCCACCATGCGCAGCTATGCCGTCACCCTCCTTCTCACCGCCTCGACCATACTGGGCGCAGCCCCTCTTTGGGCGCAGGAGCTGAACCTCTATTCGTCGCGCCACTATGACACGGACGAACGGCTCTACTCCGAATTCACCGAAGCCACGGGCATCGCCATCAACCGGATCGAAGGCAACGCGGACGAGTTGATCGCCCGGATGCGGGCCGAAGGGGCGAACTCCCCCGCCGACGTTCTGCTGACCGTCGATACCTCGCGTCTGCAACGCGCCAAGGACGAAGGCGTCCTGCAATCCATCGACAGTGCGGTGCTTGAAGACCGTGTGCCCGCCAACCTGCAGGACAGCGACAACCAGTGGTTCGGCTTTTCGCAGCGCGCGCGGATCATCTTCTACGCCAAGGACCGGGTGGAAAACCCGCCGATGGATTACCTTTCCCTCGCCGATCCGCAGTACAAGGGCATGGTCTGCCACCGCTCGTCCTCGAACGTCTACAGCCAGACGCTGCTGGCCTCCGTCATCGAAAACCATGGCGCGGAAGCGGCGCGGGACTGGGCTGCCGGTGTGGTCGCAAACTTCGCCCGTGATCCCGAAGGCGGCGATACCGACCAGCTCAGAGGTCTTGTGTCCGGCCAATGCGACATCTCGATCGCGAACACCTATTACTTCGCCCGCGCCCTGCGCACCGAAGTCGACGGGTTGAGCGCGGACATCGACAGCATCGGCTGGATCTTCCCCGCGCAGGACGCGGAAGGCGCGCATATGAACCTGTCTGGCGGCGGCGTGGCGGCGAATGCCCCCAACCGCGACAACGCCATCGCCTTTCTGGAATATCTCACCTCCGATCAGGCGCAGGTCTATTTCTCTGCCGGGAACGATGAGTTTCCCGCCGTGCCGGGGGTCGAGCTGAGCGAGAGCGTCGCCAAGCTGGGTGAGTTCAAGGCTGACGATGTGAACCTGTCCGCCGTGGCCACGAACCTGCCGGAAGCGCAGAAGATCTTCAACGAAGTCGGCTGGAACTGATCCGCCCCACCGATCTGTCAGGGAAAGGGCCGCGCCGCAGGGTGCGGTCCTTTTTATGTGCAACAGGCCTGTTTCACCCGCGAACACCGGGATGTGACTGGACATGCCGCACCGCAGCATTACATGCTGAACACGGGAGGATCGTCGCTTTGTCAGAACATCTGACGCCATGGAAGGTCCGAACCGATGCATCACGCGTCCAGGAACATCCCGCACAACATCCGCAGGCTCTGGCCGTCCGATCAGTCACAGCTTGTCGCCCATTTCCAGCGTCTCGATCTGCCGACACGCCGCCTCAGATTTCTGGCGCAGGTCAGCGACACCTATCTTGCAACCTACGCCCAAGGACTGCTCTCAAGTGATTCCGTGGTCTTTGGGGCCTTCCCCGATGGCGCATTGCGCGGCGTCGCCGAATTGCGGGGCCTGCACGACAGTTGGCCCCGCACGGCAGAGCTTGCCTTGCTGGTCGAACCGGATTGGCAGGACGCAGGGATCGGCGACGCCATGTTCAACCGGATCGTCGCGGCGGCCCGGAACCGCCACATCCGGTCCATCCACATGATCTGTCTCAAGGAAAACAAGCGGATGCAGACCCTGGCGAAAAAGCACGACGCCGTGCTGAAGTTCGACATCGGCGAGGTCGAAGCCACCCTGGCCCCGGCCTGGCCCACGCCGATGTCGGTCTTCTTCGAGATGATCAACGACACCCCGGTGTACCTTCGCGCCATGCTGCACATGGCGGACAAGGGCACCCAAAGGCCCTAAGGCCCTTGCGTCAGGTCGCCTTCTTGTCATCCACGATGTTCATCGACGCCACGCCGCTGTTGCCCAGCTCGACCGACGCGAACGGCCCGCCGTGGCACATATGGCCGGGGTCTGTCGGGTCCATGGGCGGCTCTTCGGCCAGCACCTTCTCCGCGAATTGTTCGGCATTGTCGCGGGGGCGGTAACCCAGAAAACTGGCGCGGGCGTTGTCCACCGGCACGCGGTCGTTGTTCGACACGCCATAGACCACCGAAAACCCCGTGACCGGCGTTTCGATGCAGCGCTGCACCAGCTGGATCAGATCGTCGTAGGACAGCCACGACCCCAGCGCCCGCGCGTTGTTGACCTGCGCGCAGGACAGGATGCGCATATGGACGCTCTCCAGCCCGCGCTTGTCCCAGTACATGCTGCCCAGATCCTCGGCAAAACACTTGGCCAGCCCATAAAAGGTGTCAGGCCGGTGCGGCGCATCGGTGCCGATGAAATCATTCTTGGCGTGCATCCCGACCGCATGGATCGAGCTGGCATAGACGACGCGGCGCAGACCATGACGGTACGCCGCTTCCCAGATGTTGTAGGCCCCGACAAAATTCGGCCCCAGCAAGTCCTCGAAAGGTGCCTCATCGGCGATGGCCCCGAAATGCACCACCATCTCGGCCCCGTCCAGCACGCGCATCATGTCGTCCATGCTGGCCAGATCCCCCTTCATGTAGGTCTCGCCGGGATAGAGCTTGCCGATGTCCTCGACCATATCGGTCGACACCAGCGTATCACACATCCTGGCCAGCGGCTCCCGCAGGTAAGACCCCAACCGCCCGGCGGCGCCTGTCAGTACAAGTTTCTTCATCGGATCATCCTTCCCACTCTCATATCAATTTGCCCTTCACCGTCGCCAGCAAGCTGTCGGTGGCCCTGGCAAGCAGCGACGCATCCGTTCCGCAGGCGACAAAGGTGAAGCCGTCGTTCAGAAGTTCCGCGGCAAAGTCCGGGTCCAGAACCAGCGTTCCCGTCGCCACGCCCTTGTCGCCCAGCCGTTTTGCAGTGGCGCGGATCAGCGTCCAGACCTCCGCATCCATGGCCTGACCAACCTTGCCCATATCGGCGGCGATGTCCGCAGGGCCAAAGAACACGCCCGACACCCCGTCCACCGCCGCAATCGCGTCGGCCTGTTCAATCGCGGCCCGCGTCTCAAGCTGCAGGATCACCGTCGTTTCCTGCTCCACCCGCTCAACATAGTCCTTGATCCGGCCAAACCTGTTGCCGCGCATCGCGCCGGACACACCGCGCATCCCGCGTGGTGGATAGCGTGTTGCAGCAACCGCTTTCTCAGCCTCCTCGACCGATTGGATCATCGGAAACAGCAACCCCGGCGCACCAAGGTCGAGCAGACGTTTCACCATCACCGGATCATTCCATTCGGGGCGCACAATGGCCGTCGTGTTCGAGGCGGCAAAGGCCTGCAATTGCCCCAAGACGCTGAAATAGTCGTTGGGCGCGTGTTCCATGTCGATCAGCGCCCAGTCAAAGCCCGCGTGCGCGGTGACCTCGGCGACAAAGGGGCTGGACAGGCTGATCCAGAGCCCCATCTGCTTTTCCCGCGCGGCAAGGGCGTGGGTGAACGGATTGCGTGGCATCTGCATCAGAAATCCTCTCCCTTTATGATCGCATCCTGCACGGCGGCGATGTCTTCGCGGCTCAACCCGTAGACCTCTGCTGCTTCCGTCTCGGTGATGTAACCCCGCAGCAGATCACGCCGCACCGCGTCCGCGTTCCGTTCGCGCACCGCGCCGTAACCCGCACCGCCGGGAAAGGCCATCACCACCCGCCGCCCGTGCGGCACGAACTGTTTGCCCTTGCCCTGCATCCTGGTGCCGTCGTCCTGCGCGACAGTCGTCGGCGCGCCCGGACCCCCGCCCCGACGCCCCTGTGCGGGGTGGCGCACCCGGTCGAACATCGCCTGAAAGTCGAACTCATGCCCCTCACGCGCACCCACTTCCATATGCTGCCCCAACCCGCCGCGCTGTTTACCGGCACCGCCCGAACCGGGCCGCAATTCCTTGCGCCAGATGATCACCGGGCCTGCGTGTTCCGTCGCCTCTACCGGCATGGTCATCACGCCGGACGGAAAGGCCGTCGCATTCAGCCCGTCAAACTCCGGCCTTGCCCCCGACCCGCCCGAATTGAACGTCAGCACCTCGGCCCGCACCGCGCCGTCAGGGGCGGGGCCATCCGTCCGGGGCCGCAGGGAAAGCTGAAAGTTGCACAGACATCCCGGCACCCTCTGCCGGGACCCTGTCCGGCAGGATCTTGTCCAGCGCGTTGTAGACCGTATCGGGCACGAAATGCCCCACGATATGGCGCAGCGCCACGGGTGCCGGATGCACCGCATTCACGATGGTCCCTTCAGGCGCATATATCTCGAACGGCGCAAGCGACGCCGCGTTGTTCGGAATCTCCGGTGCAATCGCGCATTTCAACGCGTAGCAGGCATAGGCCTTGGTATAGACCAGCGGGCAGTTGATGCCTTTCTTGTCCACCCCCGTCGTGCCGGTGAAGTCCGACAGGATGCGATCCTTCTCGATCGTCAGTTTTACCCGCAGGGTGATCGGCGCGGAAAATCCGTCCACCGTCATCTCTCCGGTCGCCTGCGCCTGCGGCAGCGCCGCGATCCGTTCCAGCGTGGCCCGGCGCGAATTTTCCAGAATGAAGGCCGCGATCCCGGTCAGATCGCGCAACCCGAACTCTTCCAGCATCTCGGTCAGACGGCGGTGCCCGATCTCGTTGCAGGTGGCAAGCGCATAGATGTCACCGACCAGTTGATCCGGTTCGCGCACATTGCCGCGCACGATGTGCATCAGCGTCTTGTCCACCACCCCCCGTTCGGCGAACTTCATGATCGGCAGGTACAACCCTTCCTCATAGACACTTGCCGCATCCGCGCCAAAGCCGCGCCCGCCGATATCGACGATATGCGCGGTACAGGCAAAAAAGCCCACCAACACACCGCCATGGAACGACGGCGTCACCATCGTGATGTCATGCAGATGCCCGGTGCCCTCCCAGGGGTCGTTGGTGATATAAACGTCGCCCTCAAGGATATTCTCTCGCCCGATGCGCCGGATGAAATGCGGAACGGCGTCGGCCATTGCGTTCACATGCCCCGGCGTCCCCGTCACCGCCTGCGCCAGCATCCGCCCTTCGGTGTCATAGACCCCCGCCGACAGATCGCCCGCCTCGCGGACGGAGGTGGAAAAGGCCGTGCGCACCAGCGCCTGCGCCTGCTCCTCCACGACCGAGATCAAGCGGTTCCACATGACCTGATAGGCGACGGTCGAGATGTCCTGCGTCATGCGGTGCTCCCTTCGGGTTTGGTGCGGATGTCCAGACAGCCATCGGGCTGCACCACCAGATCGCGGCTCGATGGTATGATCACCGTGGTTTCCGCTTCCTCGATCACTGCAGGCCCGCGCACGCCATGCCCCGCCACATCAGCGCGGGCGAACACCCCGGCAGCGGCATATCCTTGCAGCCGGGCGTCGAACACATCGCGTGTCCTGGCCGCTTCCGCCTTTGGCGGCGCGGTGATCTGATCCACGACGGTCACCTCCTGTTGAGGGGTGGTCGCATTCACCGCCCAGACCGTGATCTCGATGTCCAGCCCCACGACGGGACGTCCGAACAGCCGGGTGTAATCCTCGGCGAACAGCGCCTCCAGCGTGGCGGCATCGGGCGCCATCGCCTGCTCTTGTGTCAGGCGCACCGGGATCTCCCAGCCCTGCCCCTTGTAGCGCATGTAGACCTTGTATTCGGACAGCACCGGCGCATCCCCCGCGCAGGAGCGGACGAAACCCTCCGCCTCCGCCTGCAGATCGGTCAACAACGCCACGACCCGCTCTGCGTCGAAGGTGCCAAGCGTCATATAGGCCGACCGTGTCGCCTCGAAACTGAAGGGCGCGCGCAGAAAGCCGATGGCCGATCCGACGCCCGCACCGGGCGGCACAAGGCAGCGGTCGATCCCCAGCTTCTCGCACAGCCGCGCCGCATGAAGCGGGGCCGCACCGCCGAAAGCGATCATCGTATAACCGCTCAGGTCTTCGCCGTTCTCAACGGCGTGAACCCGTGCTGCATTGGCCATGTTCTCGTCCACCACCTCCGCAAGTCCGAAGGCGGCGGTGGCTGCGTCCATGTCCAGCGTCTTTCCGATATGATCCAGCAATGCCGATCCGGATGCCCCGGCATCCAACGCGATGGACCCGCCTGCAAAGAAATCCGGGTCCAGCTTGCCCAGCACCAGATCGGCATCCGTCACCGCAGGCCGCGTGCCGCCGCGTCCGTAGCAGGCCGGTCCCGGCTCCGATCCCGCACTTTCCGGCCCGACGCGGATCTGGCGCATCGCATCCACATGGCCAAGCGATCCGCCCCCCGCGCCAATCTCAACCATGTCGATCACCGGGATCGAGATCGGCATCCCCGACCCTTTCTTGAAACGGTAGGTCCGCGCCACCTCGAACACGCGGGATGTCTTGGGCGTCTGGTTCTGGATCAGACAGATCTTGGCCGTGGTCCCGCCCATGTCGAAACTCAGCACCTTGTTCAGCCCGTAGCGCGCCGCGATATGCGCCGCAAAGACCGCGCCGCCCGCAGGGCCGGATTCGACCAGCCGCACGGGAAATTCAGCGGCACTTTCGATGGAGATGATCCCGCCCCCCGAATGCATCAGGAACACCGGGCAGGCGACACCTTCATCTGCCAGCCGCCCGCGCAACCGGTCCAGATAGCTTTTCATCAGCGGCTTGATATAGGCGTTGGCGACGGTCGTGTTGAACCGTTCGTATTCGCGCATCTGCGGCGACACCTCGGACGAGATCGACACCATCACATCCGGCAGCCGTTCGGCCAGCACCTCGCGCACCAGACGTTCATGCGCGTCGTTGAGATAGCTGTGGATCAACCCCACCGCGACGCTCTGGTATCCGGCGGTCGCAATCGCATCGACCACCGGTTCAATCTGGTCGCGGGTCAGCGGCACCAGTTCCGCGCCTGTCGCATCCATCCGCCCCGGCACCACATAGCGCATCTGGCGCGGCAAGAGAGGGTCCGGCAGGACAAGGTTCAGATCGTATTGTTCGAACCGCGATTCCGTGCGCATTTCGATCACATCGCGGAAACCCTCGGTCGTGATCAGCGCGGTCTTGGCCCCGCGCCGCTCGATCAGCGCGTTGGTGGCCAGCGTGGTGCCGTGGATGATCTGTCCGATCTCGGACGGGGCGATCCCGGCCTTGGTGCACACCTGATGCAAGCCGTCGATGATCGCGTCTTCGGGCGCGGCATAGGTGGTCAACACCTTGGTCGAAAACACCTCCGCCCCTGTTTCCAGCACCACATCCGTGAAGGTGCCGCCGATATCCACGCCCAGTCTGACAGATTGTTTTTCCAAAGGACTCACCCGATCTTTTGCGCCCACCTTGCGCCACAGACCGCAGGGATGAAACCCCCTCAGACCGGGTTTGGCACCTGTTCTCCTCTGGCGAAAGCGATCAGGTTCGCCACCGCCATCATCCCCATTTCCTCGCGGACTTCCTGCGCCGAGGTGCCCATGTGCGGCAGAAGCGTCACGTTCTGCATCCCGATCAGCGCGTCGGGCACCTTTGGTTCGAATTCGTAGACATCCAGACCCGCGCCCGCAATCCGGCCCTGTTGCAGCGCGTCGATCAGCGCCGCCTCGTCCACCACATCACCCCGCGCGATGTTGATCAGATAGCCCTGCGGGCCCAGTGCATCCAGCGCCTCCGCGTCGATCAGATGATGCGTCTCGGGGCTGGCGGGTACGGCCAACACGACCACATCGGCGGCTTTCATGACATCCGCCACACTGTCCATCTGCACCGCCTCCACCCCCGGCTCGGCCACCTTGGAGCGGTTATGGAACACCACCTTCATTGCGAACCCCGCCTGCGCGCGCCTGGCAATCGCCTTGCCGATGCGCCCCATGCCGATCACGCCCAGCGTCTTGCCCGATACATGCAGGCCCAGCAGCTGCGTCGGATGCCAGCCTTCCCAGTGGCCCGCCCGGACCATCCGCTCGCCCTCGCCCGCGCGGCGGCAGGTCATCAGCATCAGCGTCATGGCGATGTCGGCGGTGGCATCCGTCACGGCACCGGGGGTATTCGTCACCTCGATCCCCACCGCACGGGCGGCCTTGGCGTCGATATGGTTGAAGCCGACGCCGAAGTTGGCGAGGATCCTGCAGCGGGGATTGTCGGGAAATACCTCGGCTGAAAAGGCATCGCCCAGCGTTGGCAACACCGCGTCATAGGCCGTCACCGCCTCTGCCAGTTCGTCCCGGCTCAGCGGCGCATTGCTGGACCGTACCGTCACATCGAACACCTCGCGCGCGGCGGCGATCACGCTGTCGGGCAAGGGCCGGGTGATGAGAAGCTTGTCGGGCATGGTGTCTCTCCGCTGGACGATCATTCAAGGCTGCATAATCCGTCGATGCACCAGTTGCAAAGCCCTCAGGCGATATGCTGGATCGTCGTGAAGCCTTCAAACACCGGCGTTCCCTCGTGCAGCTTGCCTGTGGTCCCGGCGCTCTTGTGCGACGACCGGAACGCTTCGCTTCGCGTCCATCCGCGAAACGCCTCTTCGGATGCCCAGACCGTGTGCGAGGCAAACAGCACCAATCCATCTGTTTCGGGACCGCGCAGCATGTGAAACTCCACAAAGCCCTCCATCTCCCTGAGGTGGCTGTCGCGGTTCAGCCACAAGGCTTCAAAGGCTTCCGCATTCTCCTGTTTCACTGAAAAGCGGTTCATCGCGATATACATCCGGTCTCTCCGTTCACTTGTTGAATGCCGCGCAGGGATCGCCCCGCGGGGCCGGTTCCGTCACCACCGTCGCATCGAACCGCGCGTCCTGCGCCGATGCCGGTGCCTCTACAAATCCAACGCTGAAGGTTGATACGTCGGGTGCCGCCTGTGCAATGGCAAAGGGCACGCCCCAGTCGCGCCGCGCATGGCCGTTGCCGGTGATCACCACCACGGGCGCGCCGTATTGCGCCAGCGTGTCCAGCGTCACCTGCGCAAACTGCGCATCGCGCAGCCGCTGCGCCTCGACCATGCCGCCCATCATCTCGATCGGCATGGCCTGACAATGCGCCTCGAATTGCGCGGTCAGACGGGTCTGCAACTGATCCTCGGGCAAGGGCGCGGTCAGGCCGAAGCGGGATGCATTCGCGCCGAACACCGCCGCCGCACCTTGCGTGAAGGCCGCCCGCACGCGTTCACGCGGGGCGGCGGCACCTGCGACAGGGACATCGCCCAAAGCCTCGAAAATCGGCAGATAGGTTTCAAAGTCGGGCCAGCCCGCGTCTTCCCAGCCGATCACATCGCCAAGCCCGGCCAGATCGCCGGTGTAGTCGTTCACCACCGCCGCCATCTGCGGCGTCAACATCTCGAACACGACCGCCTTGGGGGCGACCTGCCGCAACAGCGCCGCCTGTCCAAGGTGATGCGCGGCATTGTCGTGCAGTTCACCCAAAAGCACCACATCCGCCGCACGCATCGCCTCCGCCTGCGCAGGCGTCAGCTCTTGCGCCGCCACGGACAGGGGCGCGACGGCAATGAAAAAGGCGGTCAAACTCTGTCTCAGCATCTGCGCCTCGCTTGGGATCCCTCGACCCGGAACATAGGCCATATCGGGACCAAAGCGATGGTTCAGTCGAAATCCACCGCAACCCTGCCGAAATCGCCGAAGTCCGCCACGATGCTGCACCCCGGCGGGCATTCCACCGGCCGGATGAAACTGCCCGACAGGATCACCTGCCCCGCCTCGATCCGCTGACCGTATTGCCCCATCCGTCTGGCCAGCCAGACCACGCTTTCGACCGGATCGTTCAGCACCCCGGCCCCCAGCCCCGTTTCCTCTACCTCGCCATCGCGAAACGCCATCGCGCCGGTCCAGCGCAGATCGACCGCATCCAGCCTGTGCCGCTCGGTGCCCAGCACGATGCCCGCATTGGCCGCATTGTCGCTGATCGTGTCGAAAATCCGGCGCGGCTGGCCGCTGTCGGGATCGGCGCGCAGGATGCGCGTGTCGAGAATTTCGATCGACGGGGCCACGTAGTCCGTCGCCGCGATCACCTCTTCGCGGGTCACATCGGTCCCCCCCAGCGGGGCTTTCATGACAAAGGCGATTTCCGCCTCCATCCGGGGCTGGATGAAGCGCCCTTTCGGCACGGTCGCGCCGTTCTCGAACAGCATGTCGTCAAACAGGATACCGCTGTCGGGAATGTCGATGCCAAGTGCGGCCTGCATCGCCTTCGATGTCAGCCCGATCTTCCACCCGATCACCCGCCGCCCCTCGGCCAGTTTCGCGTGATAGAGCGCGGTCTGGATGGCATAGGCATCGTCCATCGTGATGTCGGGATAACGGACGGACAAGAGACCGATCTGGGTTCCGCTCCGTTCCGCCTCCAGCAGATCGGCGGCGGCGGAGACGTGTTCGTCGGGCGTCATGCCTCGTCCTCCACCGTGTTGCGCAGGGTGCCGATGGTGTTCACCTCAACCTCGACCACATCCCCCGGCACCAGAAAACGCGGTGGATCAAACCGCGCACCGGCCCCCGTGGGTGTGCCGGTGACGATGATGTCGCCGGGCTGAAGCGTCATGAAGGTCGAGATATAGGCGATCTGTTCGCGGATCCCGAACATCATGCGGCTCAGCGTGTCGTTCTGCCGTTCCTCGCCGTTCACGCGGGTGATGATGCGCGCGTCATCCAGTTGCGCGGCGTCGGTAAAGGGCACGATCCACGGCCCCATTGCGCCGGATCGGTCCCAGTTCTTGCCTTGCGTCACGTTGAACTTCGCGTGCCGCACCCAGTCGCGGATGGTGCCCTCGTTGCAGATGGTCAGCGCCGCGATATGATCATAGGCATTCTCTTGCGCAATCCGCCTGCCTGCCTTGCCGATCACGACCGCCACCTCGCCTTCGTAATCCAGCTGCGGGCTTTCGGGCGGGCGGATCAGCGGCTGATCATGCCCGGTGAACCCGCTGGCAAAGCGCGGGAACAAGGACATATGCTTGGGCTGGTCGCTGCCATCCTTGTACTCCGCATTGCGGTCGGGAAAGTTCACGCCCACACACAGGATGCGCGTCGTGTCGGGCAGCACCATGTCATAGGTGACATCCTTGTGGCTCACCTCCGCGCCCTCTGCCGCGCGGGCCAGGTCATCAAAACCACCGTCGATCAGGGCCGCGCGCAGGCTGGGCCATTGTGGAAACTGCGGCGACAGGGCAATCATGCCCTGATCCGTCACAGCACCATAATGCTGCGCGCCGTCCGCCGTGTAGGTTGCAAATCGCATGGTCTGTTCCTTTACGGCGCGACGATGGGCGTCGCCTTGAGTTTCGCTTCCTCGGGTGCCACGCCCACGAAGGTCGTGCCATGCTCGAACCAGCTTTTCGGGGCCGGTGCGCCCCACAAGGTCTGGCGCTGCGGGTCTTTCAGATCCCAGTGAATGGGCTCGTGATCGGGATCGAGCGTCTGGTAGTCCGAACAGTAAATCTCGATCCGGTGGCCGTCGGGGTCAAGGATATACAGGAAAAACGCGTTGGAAATCCCGTGCCGTCCGGGGCCGCGTTCGATGTTCTTCACATGGCCCGTCGTCGCCATCAGATCGAGCAGATCAATGATGTTCAGCGGCGTCGGCACCCAGAAGGCCACATGGTGCATCCGTGGCCCGGTGCCGTTGGTGAACGCCATGTCATGCACGCCACCCTTGCGGTGCATCCACGCGGCCCAGAGTTTCGTGCTCTCGGCATCCTCGGTATATTCGGTCACGCGGAAACCGATGTCGTTGTAGAACGCCACGCTGGCATCCACGTCGGGCGTGAAGCAGTTGAAATGGTCGATCCGCAGCGGTTTGACCCCGCGATAGAGGGCGTATTGCTGATGGATCGACGGCAGCCGGTCCATCTTGTGATAGAATTCCAGCGGGATGCCGATGTTGTCCCGGGTCAGCAGCGTCCGGCCCTGATAGGGGCGCTCCACCCATTCCGTCGGCTGGCCCTTGGCTTTGAAATAGGCCTCCGCACGGTCCAGATCGTCTTCGTCATAGGTCTTGAACCCCATCACCTCGACCGTGCCGGGCTGATCCGATTGTTGCAGGATCACACAGTGATGCCCGCGCTCCTCCATCGCGCGCAGATAGACGCGGGCCTCGTCCTCATCGGTCACCTGAAGGCCGAGGATCGAGGTATAGAACGCCTTGGACGCCGCCAGATCGGCGACGTTCAGGCAGGTATGGCTCAACCGGATGACATTGAAATCAGGATAAAGGTTCGGGGCGGGTACGGGCATCGGGGCTCTCCTTACTCAAACGCCAAGACGCGAAATCTTGTGTTGGCCGGTGGCAAAGCCGATGTGTTTCTGTTCCATGTAGAACTCGAAGCTCCAGTCCCCGCCATCGCGCCCGATCCCGCTGGCCTTCACGCCGCCGAAAGGTGTCGGCAGGTGGCGCACGTTCTCGGAATTGACCCAGATCATCCCCGCTTCCAGCTTGTCGGTAAACCGCAAGGCGCGGGTCAGATCGTTGGTCCAGACATAGCCGGTCAGACCATAATCGGTGTCATTGGCGATCTCCAGTGCCTCCTCCTCGGTGGCAAAGGGGATGGAGGTCAGCACCGGACCGAAAATCTCCTCGCGCGCGATCCGCATCTGGTTGGTCGCGCCGGTAAACAGCGTGGGCCGCACGAAATAGCCCTCGTCGCCCACCGTCTCGCCACCCGCCGCCACGGTCGCGCCGTCTTCCTTCGCGATGTCGAAGTAGGACGTGACCTTGGCGAAATGCTCTTCCGAGATCAGCGGACCAATCTCCGTATCGGGGTCCAGCGGATGCCCGACCTTGATGGTGTTCACCCGCGCCACCAGTTTCGCCTCGAACGCCTCGCGGATGTTTTCCTGTATCAACAGGCGGGATGATGACGTGCAGCGCTCCCCGTTGATCGAATAGATCATGAAGATCACCGCATCCAGCGCCCGCTCCAGATCGGCATCGTCGAACACGATCACCGGGTTCTTGCCGCCCAGTTCCAGATGCACGCGCTTGAGCGTATCGGCCCCCTGTTTGGTGATCATGCTCCCCGTCCGGCTTTCCCCGACAAAGGCGATGGCGCGGATGTCCTTGTGTTCCGTCAGCGCCTTGCCCGCTTCTTCGCCAAAGCCATTGACGGTGTTCAGCACCCCCGGCGGCAGGCCCGCTTCCTCCGCAATCTCGACCAGCAGACGGGCCGTGAGCGGCGACGCCTCGGCCGGTTTGTGAACCACGGTGCAACCTGCGGCAAGGGCCGGCGCGATCTTCCAGGTGGACAGCATGAAGGGCGTGTTCCAGGGCGTGATCACCCCCACCGGCCCGATGGGCGACCGGGTCGTGATGTTCATCAGCGTGGGCGACGGCAGGTGCCTGCCATCCCGCGCCGATGTCACCTGATCGGCGAAGTACCGAAAGTTCTCCGCCCCGCGCAGGGCGGCCTTGGACATGAAGCGCCAGGCCTGCCCGGTGTCCCAGCATTCGCACAGCGCGATTTCCTCGGCGCGCGCTTCGATGCCCTCGGCAATGCGGATGAGGATCTTTCTGCGCTCGGTCGCGGGCATGTCGCGCCACGCGGGAAACGCCGCCTTGGCAGCTTTGGCCGCCGCGTCGATGTCAGCCGCCGTGCCATGCGCCACATCGCAGATCACGCTTTTATCCACCGGGGAGGTATTGGCAAAGGTGCCGCCACTGCCCTGCACGTCCTGCCCCGCGACACGGTTCAGGATGCCGCCCTCGCGAAACCGCTCCAGCAGTTTGTCCAGCTTGGCGGTGTTTTCGGTCAACTTGCTCATGAGATGTCCTTCAGGTGGTCACGGATGCTGCCGGATTTGGGGGATAGGGCGGGATCAATGTCGCGCATCTCGAACGACAGGGCGATGGGTTGTCGGGCCATCACGGGCGCGATGAACCCCTGCGCCACATCGAACAATGCACTGGTCGCCGCTTCCTTGTCCGCCTGCGACCGACCTGCGCGCAAGCGGACGGAAATGTCGATGTAGCCATGCGCCGGATTGCCGTCCGCGATGGCGTAATGCGGCGCAGGCGTGGCGCGGACGCGGACCCCGGCGGCCGGAAAGACCGGCAGTTCCGTCATCGCCCTGCGCAACGCCTCGCACAGCCCCGCCATGTCGACGGCGTCTTCCAGATTGGCGGAATAGTCGATGATGAGATGTGGCATTATTATTTACCATGTTAAGCATTATCAGCCTACATTCGCCGCGCCCGGAGTCAAGAAATTTCTTCACTTGTGCAGTATTCCCCCGCATAACTCCGCCATGTCGAAACGCAGCCTGCCCTCCACCGAACGGTCCCTGCCCATCGCGCTGATCCGCGCGCGGGAAAGGGTCATGGCCCCGATCCGCGAGATGCTGTCGGAAACCGGGATCACCGAACAGCAATGGCGCGTCCTGCGGGTTCTGTCCGAACACGCCGCACTCGATGCCACCGAACTGGCCGAACGCGCCGCGCTCTTGCAGCCCAGCCTCACGCGGATCCTGCGCACGCTCAGCACGCGCAGCTTTATCACCCGCACGCAGGACAACGACGACAAACGCAAGCAGGTCGTGAAACTCACGCCTCAGGGCCGCGCCGTGATCGAAAGCAATCAGGAAGAGGCGGGCCAGATCGCGCAGGCGCTGCGCGAGACGCTGGGCAACCGCGAATTCGAACAATTGCTCGATCTGCTGGGCAAGCTGGATCATTTCCGCGCAAACGGCACCCCAACCGATTGACGCGATGGCAGCCGTGCATCACCTGCACGCTTGATGATCTCGACAGGCTGCGCCCGTGTTGCCAGGCTGATCCGAATATGAAACCACGGACTGCAAAACCACGCGAGGCAGCAGAGCATGAAGATCGCAGTATTCGGGATCGGCTACGTGGGCCTGTCCAACGCCGCCCTCCTGGCGCAGCAGAACACCGTCGTCGCGGTCGATCTGTCCGCAGAACGGGTGGCGCAGGTCAATGCCCGCACCTCCCCGATCGAGGAAGCGGCCCTGTCGAAATGGCTCGCCGAACGCAACCTCCACCTCAGCGCCACGACAAATGCCAAAGCCGCCTGCGAGGGCGCGGATTTCGTCATCGTCGCCACGCCGACCGACTACGACCCCAAAAGCGATTTCTTCGATACCTCTTCGGTCGAAGGCGTGCTGGCGCTGGCCCATGACACAAACCCGGAGGCCAATCTGGTGGTCAAATCCACCGTCCCGGTGGGCTTCGTCAGCCGGATGCGCAAGGCGCTCGGCACTCAGAACATCTTCTTCTGCCCGGAATTCCTGCGCGAGGGCCAGGCGCTCTATGACAACCTGCACCCGTCGCGCATCGTGGTCGGCGCGGACACGGCCGCCGCCCATACCTTTGCGCAACTGATGGCCGACGGGGCGCAGGAAACCAACATCCCGATCCTTTTCACCGGGCCGGAAGAAGCGGAATCGATCAAGCTTTTTGCCAATACCTACCTTGCCCTGCGCGTGGCGTTCTTCAATGAACTCGACAGCTACGCCATGGCGCAGGGGATGGACACGCGCCAGATCATCGACGGCATCGGCCTCGACCCGCGCATCGGGACGCATTACAACAATCCCTCCTTCGGTTATGGCGGATACTGTCTGCCCAAGGACACCAAGCAGCTTCTGGCCAATTTTTCGGAAGTGCCGCAAAACCTGATGCGCGCCGTGGTGCAGGCCAACAAGACCCGCAAGGAATTCATCGCCGCACAGGTCATCGCGCGCGGGCCAAAGACCGTCGGCGTTCACCGTCTGGCCATGAAGGAAGGCTCCGACAATTTCCGGCAGACCTCCGTCCGGGGCGTGATCCGCGAAATCCGCGATGCGGAAATCCGCGTGCTGGTCTACGAGCCGAGCCTGAAAAAGAAGAAATTCATGGGCTGCGAAGTCGTGACCGATCTGGCCGCATTCAAGGCGCAAAGCGATGTGATCGTCGCGAACCGCGCCGCAAGGGAACTGGACGATGTTGCAGGCAAGGTCTTTACCCGCGATATTTTCGGCGTGAGCTGACCCCGAGGAGCCGTCATGGACAAGGCCGCGCGCGATTTTCTGACCCACCTGTTTCACCGCGCCGTGGCCGCCGCCGACCCGCTGGAGGCTTTGCGCGGCAGGCTCCCCGCCCCACCGAAGGGGCGCACCGTCGTGATCGGCGCGGGCAAGGGTGCGGCGCAACTGGCGCAGGCCTTCGAGACGTTGTGGGACGGCCCGTTTGAGGGCGTTGTCGTCACACGCTATGGCTATGGGGCACCTTGCAAGACGATCCGCGTGATGGAAGCCGCGCATCCGGTGCCCGACGCCGCAGGCCTCAAGGCCGCCGCAGAACTCAAAGCTGCCGTTACCGGTCTCGGCCCCGACGATCTGGTGATCGCGCTCATCTGCGGTGGCGGCTCATCGCTCCTGCCGGATCCACCGGCGGGCCTCGATCTGGCCGATCTGCAAGATCTCAATGAGGCACTCCTCGCCTCGGGCGCGCCCATTTCGGCGATGAACGACATCCGCAAATGTTTCTCGGGCATCAACGGCGGGCGTCTGGCGGAACTGGCCGCGCCCGCGCAGGTCTGCACCCTGATCGTGTCGGACGTGCCCGGCGACGCACCGGGCGAGGTTGCGTCCGGCCCCACCGTGCCGGGGCGTCCCGCCTCCGCCACGGTGCTGGAGATGCTGACAGCCCGGGGCATCACCCTGCCCGATCGGCTCCTGGCGCATCTCGGTGCCCGCAATTCACCCGCGACCGCCGCCGTCGACCCGCGCGTCACCACCCGCATCATCGCCTCCGCCGCCCTGTCACTGGACGCCGCAGCAGACGCGGCCCGCGCGGCCGGCGTGCAGGCATGGGTGCTCTCGGACCGCATCGAAGGCGAGGCCGAGGACGTGGCGCGCGTCCATGCGGCGCTGACCCGCCAGGTGGCGCAGACCGGGTTTCCCCACGCGGCACCCGTTGTTCTGCTGTCCGGGGGCGAAACCACCGTGACGCTGCGCCACAAGGGGCGCGGCGGGCGCAACAGTGCGTTCCAGCTTGCCTTGGCGCTGGCGCTTGACGACGTGCCGGGCATCACCGCGCTTGCCGCCGACACCGACGGCATCGACGGGTCAGAGGATAACGCAGGGGCTTTCGCCGACGGGACCACCGCCGCCCGGATGCGCGCCGCCGGGATCAATCCACAGCTTTTCCTGCACAGGAACGACGCCTATTCGGCGTTCGAGGCGACCGGAGACCTGTTCGTGACCGGACCCACCGGCACAAACGTCAACGACTTCCGCGCGATCCTGATCGGTGAGGTGCCTGCGGCCTAACCGCGTTCGGCCACATGGCTGCGGATCAATTCCTTGTACAGCGCCTGGATCCGCTGTGTCACGGGCCGCGCGCCGTCGCCGACAGGTTTGCCGTCAATCTCCGCCACCGGGGTCTGCGCCCCGAATGTCCCCGTCAGAAACGCCTCGTCCGCACCGTAGGTCTCGTAAAGCGAGAAGTTCTTCTCGAACACCGGGATGCCATTGGCGCGGCACAGGTCAATCACCTTCTGTCGCGTCACCCCGTTCATGCAATAGTCCCCGGTCGAGGTCCAAACCTCTCCCCGCCGCACGATGAAGAAGTTGCAGGCGTTGGTCGTGTTCACAAATCCATGCGGGTCCAGCATCAGCCCTTCGTCCGCACCCGCCGCTTCGGCCTGAAGGCAGGCGATGATGCAATTGAGCTTGGAATGGCTGTTCAGCTTCGGGTCTTGCGCCATCGGCAATCCGCGCACCTGCGGCACGGTGGCCAGCCGGATGCCCGCCGATTGCAGGCGGTCCACCGGTCTGGAATGTTCCATGATGATCACCAGCGTCGGACCTGTCGTGCTGAGCGCCGGATGCTGGAACGGCTTGTCCTTGATCCCCCGTGTCAGCATCAGACGGCAATGCACGTCGTCGGTCATGCCATTGGCCTCTGCCGTCCGCGCCATCGCATCGGCGATGCCCGCCTTGTCCATCCCCACATCCAGCGCGATGGTCTTGCAGGAATTGAAGAAGCGGTCCATGTGGTCGTCGAAAAAGGCCCAGACCCCCTGATACAGCCGCATCCCCTCCCAGATGCCATCGCCCAGCATGAAACCGGCGTCATAGACGGACACCTTCGCCGCGTCGCGGTGGACGATGTCGCCGTTCACATAGATCCGGATGTCCCGGTTGCGGAGGTCTTCATCGGCTTCATGTGTGGTGGTCATCGGTCTGGCCTTTTGCTGCGCAGACCCTTGATAGCAGGTTCACGGCCTCTGGCCAGCAGGTCTCAGAGCTCATCGAGAAAACGCAGCAACCGCCCCTCGCCCAGCCGCAGTTCCGCACGGTCATAGCCCTCGGTCTCCAGCTTGTCGCCGCCCGCGAGACCAACCACCGCGGGATGAATGTAGCTGTTGCGCGCAATCGTCGGCGTGTTGCTCAATTCCTCCGAGGCCGCTTCGGCCATGGCCTTGATCGTGGCCCCGCCCGCCTCTGCCACCTCGAAAGCGGCCAGCGTGCCTTTCCACGTCCGGAACGTCTTGGCGGTGATCCCCTCGACCCCGGCCGCGTCCGCAATGTAGCTGTTCAGCGCCTGCGACGACAGCGCATGGCTCTTGCCGTCTTCATCGACCCAGGTCAGCAGTTCCGCCCCCGGCAGATCGCTGATCCGTTCCAGAAGATGCGCCAGCCGCTTGTCGGTGATCTGGCGATGCACCTTCTTGCCGCCCTTCGCGATGAAACGCAGGTCGATCTGGTTCCCGTCAAGGGTGATGTGCTTGCGCCGAAGCGTCACGGCACCAAAGCTGCCGTTGTCGCGGGTATAATCGGCATTGCCTACCCGGATCGACGTGCGGTCGATCAATGTCACGGCACTGGCCAGCGCGAAATCACGCTCGCCCACATCCTCGCCCAGATCGCGGCGCAGCCGCCGTCTGATCCGGGGCAGGACCGCGCCGAACTCTGCCAGACTGTCGAACTTGGTCTGCGCCTGTGCCTCGGCCCAGTCGGGGTGGTAGCGGTACTGCTTGCGCTTGCGGTCGTCGCGGCCCGTGGCCTGCAGATGACCATTGGCCAGCATACACATCCACACGTCCTCGTAGGCGGGCGGCACCGCCAGCGCTTCGAGCCGTTGGCGTTCTGCACCGCGCGCGATGGTGGTGCCATCGGGGGCGGTATAGGTGAAGCCGCGCCCGCGCCTGCGCCGCGTGATGCCGGGCTGGTTGTCGCTGACGTACACCAGATCGCCGGGGATGGCTTCGCCCGGTGCCGTCATGCCTTGCGCACCTCGGAGGCGAGCTTCAGCACGGTGTCGCCATCCGCCTGTTCGATATAGAGCGCCGGATCATCCTTGCTGCCGTTGCGGGTGACTTCGGAGCCCTTGATGGTGCGCGTGGTCTTTTCGGCAAAGCTGCTTTTGACGGTGCCGGTGGCCGTGCCATCGCCCCAATCCCATTCCACCTTGTCCCCTTCGGAAATACTGGCCATGTCGGCACCCCGCTGTCTGGTTTCAGTCAGACAACACCGCGCCGTGGCGCTTGGTTCCCGTCAGACGCGCCAGCGCAGCACGCGTCGCTCGATCATGCCGATCGCGCCGGAAACCAGCACCCCCATGATCGACAGGATCACCACACCGGCAAAGAGCCGCTCCAGATCATAGAGGCTCCCGGCCTGCAGAATATAGGCCCCGATCCCGTATTCCGCCCCCAGCATTTCGGCGGCGACCAACAGGATGATCGCGATGGTCAGCGAGATGCGCAGCCCCGACAGGATGCCCGGCATCGCTCCCGGCAACACGATCTTGGTCACGATGGAGCGCCAGCTGAGCCCAAAGCTTTGGCCCATGCGAATGAGTGTCCGGTCGACGTTGTCCACGGCGGCATAGGTGGCGACCACCGTGGGCGTGAAGGTGCCGAACGCGATAAGGGCGTATTTGCTCAACTCGTCGATCCCGAACCAGATCACGAAAAGCGGCAACAGGGCGATCTTCGGGATCGGAAATATCGCCGCCACCAGCGGGACCAGCCCGGCGCGGACCAGCGAGAACAATCCGATGAACACACCAATCGCGATGCCCAGCGACGCGCCGATGGCCGCCCCCACCACCAACCGCGTGAGCGACGGCAGAAGGTGCTTGAAGAGAAGCCCGGATTGATAGAGTTCCTGAAAGGTCCACAGCACGTCACTTGGTCGCGGCAGTGTCAGTTGCGAGATGAACCCCGTCCGGGTGCCCCATTCCGCCAGCAGCAAGAGAACGACAAAGACCGCAAGTCCCACGCCACGCCTGCGCTGCGCGACAAAACCACCGCCGCGAAAGGGCACCGGACGTGCGGGATCAGACATGGATCAACTCCGCATCCGCCGCCGCTGCTTCATCGCGCATCAGACCCCAGAGGTGCTGCTGCTGCGCTTCAAGGGCAGCGTCACCATACTGCCGTTCGGCCAGCGGTGTGCTCAGTTCCACCACCTCCCTGATCTGCCCCGGACGCCGCGACAGGACGACGATCCTGTGACCCAGCCGCACCGCTTCGGCCAGATTGTGGGTGACATAGACGGCGGTGAACGGCTGGCGCGTCCAGAGCGCGATCAGATCGTCCATCAGCAATTCGCGCGTCTGGCTGTCCAGCGCCGACAGCGGTTCGTCCATCAGCATCACCGCCGGATTGACCGCCAGCGCCCGCGCTATCGCCACCCGCTGTTTCATCCCGCCCGACAATTGCTTGGGCAGCGCCGCGCCAAATTCGCTCAGCTTGGTGCGGGCCAGCACATCGTCGATGATCGCGTCCCGCTCCGCGCGGGCCAGCGCATGATCCTCCAGCACCAAACCCACGTTCCCCCGCACGCTGCGCCAGGGCAGCAGGGCGAAATCCTGAAAGATGAAGGTCAGCGGGTTCAGACAGCCTTCGGGCGGTTCACCCACCTGCACGATCTCGCCCGACGTGGGCCGTTCCAACCCGCCCAGCATCCGCAGCAGCGTGGACTTGCCGCATCCCGACGGCCCGACGATGCAGACGATCTGCCCTGACGGCACCTCAAGGTCGATGTCCCGCAGGACTTCGGTGTCGCCGTAGCTGTGGCAGACGTTGTGCAGATGCAGGTCCATCATTGATCCTTCAAGCGCAAAAGGCCGGGCGCTTGGCCCGGCCCCCGTGACGGCATGGTTTCAGATTACGCCCCGATGATCTTCCACATAGGAGGTATCGACCAGTGTCTCCATCGTGATGCCCGCGTCCACCAGACCTTCGGACTGGAACCACGTCAGCTGATCGGCCACCGAAGCCACGTTCAGCGCGGCCCCTTCGTTCAGACGCATGGTGCCGTTGATGATCGACGGGGCTGCCTTGTCCAGCGGACGGTCCGTATAGACATATTTGTGAAGCAGGGCGACCATGTCGTTCACCCCCTCATCGCCGCCGCCCTTGGCGATCATGGCACTGTTGTAATCCGCCACACCCTTGGAATACCCGGCAAGGAAGTTCGTCGTCATCTCGCGCTCGTCCGCCGCGTTCTTGGCAGAGGTAAAGACGGTCGTGACCTGATAATCCTCGATGTAATCTGCCACGTCGCCGATGATATGCACCTCACCCGATCCGGCCAGCGGCTTGGCGATATGCGGCACGATGGCCCAGCCGTCGATCTGGCCCGACTTCAGCGCACCGATGACCGCACCGACCTTTTGCAGCGGCTTGTAGCTCAGCGAAATGTTCTCCTTCATCGCGATCTTCGATCCGATGTAGTGGAAGGACGATCCCGCCTGCGTGACACCCCAGCTCTTGCCGTCGAGCATGGCAGGTGCCGTGACACCCGCCTGAAACGCCGCGTCCGAGACGAGGATCTTCTGCCCGTCGATCCCGACCTCTTCCTGCAGCGCGCCCCCGATCACCTTGATTGCCCCCTTGTCGGCCAGCGACACCAGACCGCCCGAAATCGCGGTCACGGCATAATCCACATCCCCGCTGGCAATCGCCACGGCCATCGGCTGCGCCGCCTCGAAGAACCGCAGTTCCACGTCCAGTCCGGCATCCGCGAAATATCCCCGCTCGAAGGCGACAAAGCTGCCGGCGTGGCTGGTGAAGCGCAGCGCGCCCACGGTGATCTTGCGGTTCTGCGCCAGCGCGGGTGTGGCAAGACCCACGGCGGTGGCGGCCCCAAGGGTGGCGAGTGCCTGACGGCGGTTGAAGCGGTTCATGGTTTCCTCCCGGATGTTTTGCGCAAGGATGGGCAGGCACCCTTGCACTGTCAAGCGCGCTCTGGTTTTCGGTTCCGGTCTATGGCACCTCTGGCGGATGAAGATGTTTTCCTCAAGATCACGCCCGGTCCATCTGGGGGGCTTTCCGCTGGAACGGCTGCGCCGGCTGGACACGCCCCTGGCGCGGTTCCCCTCGGTCCCCTTTCCCGCGCTCTCCTTTGTCCGGCCCGATGCACCTCAAAGCATCGTCAACGCGATGGCACCCTTTCAGGCAATGATGGATGTGCTGCGCAGCGGCAGGGTCAACCCGGTCCGGGCCGTCATCCCTGACGACCCCACCGAACGGGCCAACCACCTCAAGGCGTTCGGCTATTACAACGACGCCTCGATGATGGGCATCTGCGCCCTGCCCGACGCGGCCCGTCTGACCAGCCCCCGCAGCAACCCCGGTACCGCCGCCCTTGTGCGCGACCTGCGCGAACGCCAGACCAAGACGCTGGCCGCAGGGGTCGACGTGATCATGGCCAACCTGCGCGAGGCGGCAGCCGCCCCCGCCACCCCGTTGCCCGATCACACACATGCGCTGGTGATCCTCACCGCCTACCCCCGCGACCCCCGCCGGGACGAGGCCGGGGCCGCGTGGATCATGAACGCGCAAGCCGAGCGCGCCTGCCTGCGCAGCACGGAAAACGCCACCGTGCTGGCCGAATACATCCGCCAGCTGGGTTTCGACGCCCGCGTCCATTCCGCCACGACATCCGACATCAACCCCGGCCTCTGCGCGCTGGCAGCCGGGCTTGCGGTCTGGGAGAACGGCAGCCTGCAAGCCCCGTGGATCGGCACGCGTTTTGGTCTCGCCGTCGTCACCACCGACATGACGCTCAGCCCCGACCTGCCGCTCGCCCCGCTGCAGGCGCAACCCTGGTCCGTGATCAACGGCCCTGTCTGGCAATTCGGCACCCACGGCGGCCAGCAGTGCCCGCACCGTCGATCCCTTCGCCAGACGCGGCTTTGCCCAAGGCATCCACCCCTTCGAGACCCTCAAGCGGGTGGACACCCCCACCACCTACATCGACGCGCCCAATGTGCCGCGCATCCCCAAGCGCACCGACATGTTCGCCCGTGGTCAGTTCGGCGATATGGGTCCAAAGGTGCAGGACGCCATGAAAGGCGGCCATCATGTCATCAAATCCGCCCCCTCCGCAGCCCAGCGGCGCCTTCTGGGTGCGCTTATCTTGCTCCAAGACGGTCCCGTATCATCACCGCCTGCCGCCACTGATCCGCAGGAAAACGCCGCCAACCTCAAGGCCGCAAGCTATTTCCTCGGCACCGATGCGGCGGGGCTGTCCGCCTGTCCGGCCTGGACCTGGTACAGCCACGATGCCACCGGCACACCCATCGACCCGCCCCACGATCAGGCGCTCTCGATGATCATCGACCAGGGATACGAGACGATGGAGGGTGCCTCGGGCGACGACTGGATCAGCGTCAGCCAGTCCATGCGCGCCTATCTGCGTTTCGCCGTTCTGGGCGGCGTGATCGCCCAGCACCTGCGCAACCTCGGTTTTGCCGCCAAGGCGCATACGGTGATGGACGGCGACGTACTGCAACCGCCGCTGCTGCTGCTCAGCGGGCTGGGCGAGGTCAGCCGCATCGGCGAGGTGATCCTGAACCCCTTCCTCGGCCCGCGCCTCAAATCCGGTGTCGTGACAACGACGATGCCCGTGACCCACGACAAGCCCATCGACTTCGGCCTGCAATCCTTCTGCGAGGCCTGCAACAAATGCGCGCGCGAATGTCCGTCGGGTGCCATCACCGCCGGTCCGAAGAAGATGTTCAACGGATACGAAATCTGGAAATCCGACAGCCAGAAATGCGCCACCTACCGCATCACCAATCAGGGCGGTGCCATGTGCGGCCGCTGCATGAAGACCTGCCCCTGGAACCTCGAAGGCCTGTTCGCCGAAGCCCCGTTTCGCTGGACCGCCAGCCATATCCCCAAGGCGGCCCCCCTGCTCGCCAAACTCGACGACAAGGCCGGGCGCGGCGGGCTGAACCCGGTCAAGAAATGGTGGTGGGACATCGAGGTTGGTCCCGATGGCGGATATGGCATCCCCAAAGCCCCGGTCAACGCCCGCGACCTGCAACCCGATCTGGATCTGAGGTTCGAGGATCAGACCCTTGCGGTCTATCCTGCCCCGCTCGCCCCGCACCCCTGGCCCTACCCCGACCCGATGGACCGCGAGGCGGGGATCCGCGCCCATGCCGCCCTGCTCAGCGCAGATGAACACCGCGCCCGCACCGCCGCAGGTGAAACCGACCATCTGCACCTCTATGACGCGGGAAGCGACACGCCCGTGCTTGACCTGCGCATCACCGGCGTCGAACATCTCACCGATGCCGTGACGCTCTACACCCTCACCCATCCGCAAAACCACGCCCTGCCCGCCTGGACCGCCGGGGGCCATCTCGATCTGGTCGTGGCCCCTGAATTTCTGCGCCCCTATTCGCTGATGAGCGATCCCGCCGACCGCACGAAATACGAAATCGCCGTCCTGCGCGAAGACAAGGGGCGCGGCGGCTCCGCGCTGCTGCACCGTGTCTTCACCCCGAACCGCCGGGTTTTCGTCTCCAGACCCGTGAACCATTTCGAACTGGTCGAGGACGCCCCCCATTCCCTGCTGATGGGCGGCGGCATCGGTGTCACCCCGATGATCGCCTTTGCCCACCGCCTGCACGCTCTGGGCAAACCTTTCGACCTGCACTATTCCGCCCGGACCCGCGCCAGCGCTGCCTTCTGCGACCGCCTCGCCGCGATGCCATGGGCGGGCCGCGTGCATCTGCACCTCACGGACGAGAACACCCGCGCCGATCTGCCGGCCCTCATGTCTGCGTTACCGCAGGGCAGCCACGTTTACACCTGCGGCCCGGATGCCTACATGCACTCCGTGATGATTGCTGCAACAGACGCCCATATCCCCGAAGACCACCGGCACCTCGAATATTTCGGGGCGCCGGAGGTGCCCGATTACGTGAACCATCCGTTCACCCTGCGCCTGTCCTCGGGCCGCAGCATCGACGTGCGCGCCGATCAATCCGCCTCCGACGCCCTGCTCGCCGCCGGCATCCCGGTGGACATCAAATGCAGCGACGGCATCTGCGGTGTGTGCAAATGCGGCGTCACCTCCGGCAGCGTCGATCACCGGGACTTCGTCCTCTCCGCCGCCCAGCGCCAGACCTCCATGATCCTCTGCCAGTCCCGCGCCGCCGACGCGCAGGCCACGCTGGAGATCGACCTGTGAGAACCGCCCTCGTCACCGGCTCTTCCGGCTTTGTCGGCTACTTCACCGCGCGCGCCCTGCTCGACGCGGGCTGGCGCGTGGTGGGGATCGACAGCCTGTCGGATTACTACGACGTCGCGCTCAAGCAACGGCGGCAGGACATGCTGCTGGCCTATCCCGAATTTCAGGTGATCAACCAACGCATCGAAACGCCCGGCACCCTGCTCACCCTCTTCGAACAGCACCGCCCCGACGTGGTGATCCATCTGGCCGCGCAAGCAGGCGTGCGCCATTCCATCCAGATGCCCCGCGCCTATGTGGAGGCGAACCTGATCGGCACCTTCGAACTTCTCGAAGCCGCCCGCACCTTCCCGCCCCAACACATGCTCCTGGCCTCCAGCTCCTCCGTCTACGGGGCCAACACGAAAATGCCCTACGCCGAGACCGACAAGGTCGACACGCAGATGTCCTTTTATGCCGCGACCAAGAAGGCGACCGAAAACCTCGCCCACAGCTACGCACATCTCTACAACCTGCCCACGACCATGTACCGTTTCTTCACCGTCTACGGGCCGTGGGGCCGCCCCGACATGGCGCATTTCAAATTCACCCGCGCCATCCTCGCGAATGATCCCATCGACATCTACAACCACGGCGACATGCAGCGCGACTTCACCTATGTGGACGATCTGGTGGCATCCCTGCTCGCCCTGATCGACTGCGTCCCCGATCCGGCAAATCCCGTGCCGGGCGACAGCATCTCACCCACCGCGCCGTTCCGCGTGGTGAACATCGGCAACGACAGCCCGGTGAACCTGATGGATTTCATCGCCGCGATCGAAGCCGCCTGCGGCCGCGCGGCGATCAAGACGTTCCACGACATCCAGCCCGGCGACGTCCCCGCCACCTGGGCCGACGCGCGCCTTCTGAAAACCCTCACCGGCCAGCGCCCCGTCACGCCCATCGCCACGGGCCTGCAACACTTCGTCGACTGGTACCGCGACTATTACAGGACCTGACCCCCGCTTCATCTTTCCAATACAACTCATCCTCCCTTTCCCCCCGCACCCTCCCTCTCCAAAGCCGCGCCAAAAGGACCCCCGCATGACCTTCAACCGCTCGATAAAGATCGCCCCCTCCATCCTCGCCGCCGATTTCGCCAACTTCGGCGCGGAATGCGCAGCCGTCGAAGCGCAGGGCGCCGACTGGGTGCACGTCGATGTGATGGACGGCCATTTCGTGCCCAACATCAGCTTCGGTCCCGCAACCTGCGCGGCGATCCGGCCCCATATCAAAGGGGTCATGGACGTACATCTGATGATCGCGCCGGTCGATCCCTATATCGACGCCTTCGCGCAGGCGGGCGCGGATATTCTCACCGCCCATATCGAGGCCGGTCCGCACATCCACCGCACGCTTCAGGCGATCCGCGCAAGCGGTGTCAAGGCGGGCGTGGCGCTCAACCCCGGCACACCGGCGGAAAGTGTCGCACATCTGCTGGACCTGACGGACCTGATCTGCGTGATGACCGTGAACCCCGGTTTCGGCGGGCAGAAGTTCATCGACATGGGCACCAAGATCAAGACCCTGCGCCGGATGATCGGCGACCGGCCGATCCATATCGAAATCGACGGAGGGGTCGATGCCATGACCGCCCCCATCGTCGCCAGCGCCGGGGCCGACGTGCTGGTCGCGGGCTCCGCGGTGTTCAAGGGCGGCTCGGTCTCCGACCCCGCGCCTTACGGCGAGAACATCCGCGCCATCCGCGCCGCTGCCGAAGGCACCTATGTATGAATTCGTTAACAGATTGATTAAAAAGCAATGTTTCGCGCGCGAAACATGCCCTGCCTCACTCCAGTTGATCGGCAAAGGCTTCCAACAGCCTGTGCTTGAGGATCTTGCCGGTCGGTGCCGCCGGCAGGCTGGTGCCGGTGATGATCCGGCTGGGCCGCTTGTATCCGGCCAGCCGCTCGCCCACGAAACGGCGCAACTCGTCCACATCCACCGTATCGCCCTCCGCGATCTGGACAAAAGCCAGCACCTCCTCGTCGCCGTCACGGGTCCGTCCGATCACGGCGGACTGGATCACCTGCGGATGATCGTTCAGGGCTGCTTCCACCTCGGGCGGATAGACGTTGAACCCGCCGTGGATGATCAATTCCTTTGACCGGCCCAGAATGTGCAGATGTCCCTTCTCGTCGATCTTGCCCAGATCGCCGGTGCGCAGCCAGCCTTCCGCGTCCAGCGCCTTTCCGGTCTCGACCGGGTTGCGGTAGTAGCCCTTCATCACATGCGGTCCCCGGACCAGCACCTCGCCCTCACCCGCGCCGTTGCCGCCCGGTGCCTGATCGTCGATCCTGATCTCGGTGCCCGGTGTTTTCGGGCCGACGGAAATGTCCGACGATCCCAGCGGGTTGTCCGTGGCCGACGCGCCCGAGCTTGTCTCCGTCATTCCGAACCCGTTCTGCAGGGGCAGCCCGTAGAACAATTCGGCCTTGCGCTTCCACGCGGGATCAAGCGGCGCACCGCCCGACGAGACATAGCGCAGACTGGGCGAGCCGAGCTGTGTCAGCCCCTGCTCCTTGGTGTATTGCATCACCAGCGCGTGCATCTGCGGCACGGCGGGCAAAACGGTGACGCCGTTCATCACCGCCTCGTACAGGGCCTTGGCCGAAAACCGCGATTCCTGCTGCACCGTCGCACCGGCAAAGCAGGTGCCCGTCACAACGGAAATCAATCCAAACACATGGGTCAGCGGCAGCACGCCGTAAACCACGTCGTCGGGTGTCATCCGGCGCAGGTTGCACGAGGCGATGCCGCCGAACCGCATGTTGTCATGGGTCAGCATCACGCCCTTGGGATCGCCGGTTGTGCCGGTTGTATAAAGCAGCACCGCCACATCGTGCAGGTCCGCGTCCGGGTTTGAGGACCGCACCGCCATGTGCAGCGTGCCGAATGTCCCGCTGATCTCGGCCGCGCCCAGCCGTTCCGCATGGGCCACCGCGTCCTTTGAAACGGCAGTGGTCATCACCACCACCGCAGGGGTCGCGTGATCGAGGATGCGTTTCAACTCGCCTTCCGTCTGGCGCGCGTTCACCGGGATCGCCACCGCATCCAGCTTCCACGCAGCGAACAACACCGCCACCGCCGATGCGCAGTTCTCCGACAGCATGAGCACCCGGTCGTTGGGCCGCACACCCGCATCGCGGAACTGTTCGGCCAGCGCGTCGCTGGCGGCGTCCAGATCGGCATAGGACCAATGTGTCCCGATGCTGTCGATCAGGGCCGGTGCATCGGGCCGCGCGGCAACCTGATCCTTCAAGAATCCTTCAACCCGTCCCATGATCGCTCACCTCCCCCGGTGTCGCGCCCTCCCTCACCGATAGGTCGGGGCGCGTTTCTCCAAAAATGCCGCAATGCCTTCGGCGGCCTCGTCCCGGCCCGCGGCGGCGGCCATCGCATCGCGTTCCGCATCGAGTTGCTGCGCTTCGCTTGCCTCGTATGCGGCCGCGACCAGATCGCGGATCACGCCCTGCGCCTGACGCGGACCAGCGGCCAGCGCATCGGCAAGGATCATCGCTTCCTCCATCGTCTTGCCCGGACCGGCCAGCCGGTTCACCGCGCCCAGTTCGGCAAAACGGGCGGCCATGACCGGACGGCCCATCAGACACATCTCCATCGCCAGAGGGCGAGGCAGCAGCCGCGCCATCGCCGAGGTCAGACCTCCATCAGGCACCAGCCCCGCCTTGACATAGGCGGCGGTGAATTTGGCGTCCTTGGCCGCGACGATCATGTCGCAGGCCAGCGCGAGGCTGAGGCCCGCACCCGCCGCGCCGCCTTCGACCGCCGCGATCAGGGGCACGGGGCAATTCCGCATCGCCCGCAGCAGATCGTGCAGTTCGTCAACCTTGCCGCGCCGGGCGTCTTCTGACAGACCGCGCCGTTCGATCAGCACATTGAGATTGCCGCCTGCGCAAAAGAACGGCCCGTCCGAGGTCAGGATCACCACGCGGATGCGCGGATCCTCCGCCTGTTTCATCGCCGTCCCGATACAGTCATACAGCTCCGGCGACAGCGCACCGCGCTTGTCCTGATTGCCGTTCCAGATGATCAGGCGGTCGCCCTTGTCCTCGATCCTTGCGCTCATGTCAGCTTCTCCTGCGGCACCCGCTTGAACACGCCCGTGGACGTGGCGATCAGTGTGCCGTCTTCGTGTCTGAGTTCACCGTCGATATACAGAATGCTGCGCCCGCCCCCCTTGAGAAAGCCGGTGGCCCAGACGCGGCCCGGCTTGCCGGGTGCAATGTAATGGGTGGTCATCGACACGGTCAGAAACGGCGCGCGCCCGGTCTTGTCCACGGTCAGCGACCCGGTGCAGCCACAGGCGTTGTCAAGCATCGCCGCCGCGATGCCGCCATGCAGCACATTGTGCCGGTTGGTGTGTTGCGGCCCGATGTCGAGAAAACACCGGCCCCGTTCCCCGTCGGATATGTCGACGACATATCCGATCAGGGTCTGGGTGCCGGTCTCGTCCCGGATCAGCTGGCTTTCGTCAGGCTGCTGCAAGGGCGATGAACCGCTCGAGGTGGTGATCGGTATCGCCAAAGCGGTGGTCCGCCATGACGATGCGCTTGGCGATATGGGCCAGCTCGTATTCCTGCGTCATGGCGATGCCGCCGTGCAGCTGGATGCTGTCCTCCGCCACCAGACGACCCGCGCGGCCCATCAGGTTCTTGGTGGCCGATACGTTGCTTTCGCGCGCCTTGCGGTCGCTTTCCAGATGACCCGCCGCGTTGATCACGGCGGACCGGGCCTGCTCCATCTCGATCAGCAGATCGGACATGCGGAAGGCCAGCGCCTGGAAGGTGCCGATGGGACGCCCGAACTGCTTGCGCGTCATCAGGTAGTCCTTGGTCAGCTGCGTGGCGGTGTGCATCGCGCCCAGGGTCTCGGCGCATTGGGCCACATTGGCCGCAGCGGTGCGGTACTCGATCGCGGCGAAGGCCTCGCCCGCCTTGCCCAGACGGGCGGAGGCCGGGATGCGCACATCGTCCAGCATGACTTCGGCAGCACGTCCACCGGCCAGCAGGGCATAGCCCTGAACCGTGATGCCCTTGGTGTCGGCGGGCACGAGGAACAGCGAAATACCCGCGTCCTCCCCCGGCTCACCGCTTTCGCGGGCCGAGATCACCAGATGATCCGCCGCTTCGGCGTTCACCACCACGGCCTTGTGACCGTTCAGCACGATGTCGTCGCCGTCCGCCTTGGCCGTCGCCTGCACCCGGTTCAGATCGTAGCGGCTGGTCGGCTCACCGTGGGCAAAGGCCATCTGGCAGGTGCCGCCGATGATCTCTTCGATCAGCGCCTTCTGCTCGTCATTGCCCAGATCGGCCACCAGACCGCCGGCCAGCACAGCCGTATCGAGGAACGGCTCGACCACACCGGCGCGGCCCAGTTCCTCGAACACCACGGCGATGTCGAACCCCTTGCCGCCGAAACCGCCCTGCTCTTCGGTGAAGAGCGCGCCGATCACGCCCAATTCGGCCAGTTCGTTCCAGATGTCGGTGGACATGCCCGTGTCGCTGTCGAGGATCTTGTTCCGCGTCGCCGTATCGTAGCGGTCGCGCAGGAAACGCCGCAGCGTGTCCTGCAGCATTTGACGTTCTTCTGTCAGATCAAAGTTCATGGCTTACGCGCCTCCGCTCATGGATACCTTGGCGATGATGCCACGTTGAATTTCGTTCGACCCGCCGAAAATCGACAGCTTGCGGTTGTTGAAGTACTTCGCCGCAACCGGACCCGCGCCCAGTGGATCGGGCAGACCGGCGTTCGATCCCTCGACCGCTTCGGAGGCAAACGGCATCGCGTAGACACCGGCGGTGCGGCGGGCCAGATCGTTGATTTCCTGACGGATCACCGTGCCCTTGACCTTGAGCATCGACGCCTCGACCCCGGGTGCCGAGCCTGCGGCGGCCTTGGAGATGATGCGCAGGTTCGTCGTTGCCATCGCCTTGAGATCAATCTCCACCTGCGCGACGCGGGCCGCGAAATGGGGGTTCTGCATCAAAGGCTTGCCACCCGCCATTTCGGCCTTGGCCAACCGCTTGACGGTGTTCAGACCAGCCTGGGAGAAGCCGACACCGGCGATGTTCGTCCGCTCGTGGGTCAGCAGGTACTTGGCATAGGTCCAGCCCTTGTTTTCCTCGCCCACAAGGTTTTCGACGGGCACCTTCACGTCCGTGAACCAGACCTCGTTCACCTCGGGCGTGCCGTCCAGCAGGATGATCGGGCGCACTTCGATGCCCGGCGTGTTCATGTCGATCAGAAGGAACGAAATACCTTCCTGCTGCTTCACGTCCTTGTCGGTGCGGACCAGACAGAAGATCATGTTGGCGTGCTGGCCCAGAGTGGTCCAGGTCTTCTGACCGTTGACGATGTAATGCTTGCCGTCCTCGGTTTTCACGGCTGTGGTCTTCAGAGAGGCAAGGTCGGAACCCGCGCCGGGCTCGGAATAGCCCTGACACCACCAGTCGTCGCCGTTCAACATGCGTGGCAGCCAGTAATCGTTCTGTTCCTGAGAGCCGAATTTCTGCAGCACGGGGGCCAGCATCGAAAAGCCGAAAGGCACGATGCGCGGCGCATTTGCGGCGGCGGCTTCTTCCTCGAAGATGTGGCGCTGCACCGCGTTCCACTCGGCCCCGCCGAATTTCCTGGGCCAGTTCGGCGTCAGCCAGCCCTGTTCGTTCAGGATCGCGTGCCAGCGCTCCATGTCATCCTTGGTCAGATCGTCACCATCGCTGCCCGCAACCTTGTCCTGCAGATCCTTCGGCAGCTTTTCCTTGAGGAAGGTTCGGACTTCCTCGCGAAAGGCTTTTTCTTCGTCTGTATAGCTCAGGTCCATTTCAGAACTCCCTATGAGTAGATTTCAAAAAGGCCAGCGGCACCCATGCCGCCGCCGATACACATGGTGACAACGCCCAGCTTGGCCCCGCGCCGCCTGCCTTCCAGCAGCAGATGCCCGGTGCAGCGCGCGCCGGTCATGCCAAAGGGGTGGCCGATGGCAATGGAACCGCCGTTGACGTTATATTTATCCGGGTCGATGCCCAGCCTGTCGCGGGAATAGAGACATTGTGACGCAAAGGCCTCGTTCAATTCCCACAGGTCGATGTCGTCGATCTTGAGCCCGTGACGCTCCAGCAGGCGCGGCACGGCAAAGACCGGGCCAATGCCCATTTCATCCGGCTCGCATCCGGCAACGGCAAACCCCTTGAAGGCACCCAGCGGCTCAAGCCCCTGTTTCTCGGCCTGCTTGCTGTCCATCACCACGACCGCGGCGGCACCATCGGACAACTGGCTGGCGTTGCCCGCGGTGACATAGCCGCCTTCGCGGACGGGGGGCAGACCGGCAAGACCTTCGAGCGTGGTGCCGGGGCGGTTGCATTCGTCGCGGTCCACGGTCACCTCGTGATGGGTGATCTCGCCGGTTTCCTTGTTCTGCATCCCCATGGTGGTCTGCATCGGCACGATCTCGTGGTCGAACTTGCCGGCCTGCTGCGCCTCGTGGATCAGCCGCTGGCTGCGCAGACCGAATTCGTCCTGGTATTCACGGCTGAGGCCATAGCGTTCGGCGACGATGTCCGCCGTTTCGATCATGGTCATGTAGACGGCGGGCTTGTGTTCTTCCAGCCAGGGGTCGCGCACGGGTTTGACGTGCGGCTGCACCATCGAGATGCTTTCGACGCCCCCCGCGACCATCGGCCCGGCACCTTCCTGCGTGATCGCGTTGGCGGCCATCGCGATGGTTTGCAGGCCCGAGGAACAGAAACGGTTGACCGTCACACCGGCAGCCGTCACGGGCAGACCCGCACGCAGGGCGATCTGGCGGGCGATGTTGCCGCCTGTGGCCCCTTCCGGGGTGGCGCAGCCCATCAGCACGTCTTCGATCTGGGCGGGGTCCAGTCCTGCGCGTTCAACCGCGTGTTTCACGGCGTGACCGCCCATCGCGGCACCGTGGGTCATGTTGAACGACCCCCGGAAGGATTTTGCCAGCCCGGTGCGGGCGGTGGAGACGATGACAGCTTGTTTCATGATGCGGCGTCCTTGTTCAGATCGTCAAAGGTGCGGCCTTGCGCCGCGAGCTTTTCGAGCAGGGGCGCGGGCTTCCAGAACCATGCGTCTTCTTCGGCATAGCGCTTGATATCGGCCAGCACGGACGGCAAGCCCTGAATATCTGCCCATTTCATCGGTCCCCCCCAATAGCGCGGAAATCCGTAGCCGAAGAGCAGCGTCATATCGACGTCCAGCGGACGGCGTGCGATGCCTTCGCCGACAACCTTCGCGGCTTCGTTCACCATGGCACACATATAGCGGCGTACAATCTCTTCGTCGGTAAAGGGACGTGGCGTAATTCCGCGCTCTGCCTGTTCGGCGGCGATCAGCTCGGCGATTTTGGGGTTCGGCACACCGGCGCGTTTGCCTGCGGCATAGATGTAATAGCCCTCGCCGGTCTTCTGGCCGAAATGCCCCTCTTCGCACAGCTTGTCGATATAGGTCGGCACCCGCTCATCGGGGTGGCGGTGCGGCGCCTTGCGCTTGCGGGTCATCCAGCCGATGTCGAGCCCGGCAAGGTCGGCAACGGCGAAGGGGCCCATCGCAAAGCCGAAATCCACAAGTGCCTTGTCGATCTGATAGGGCGAGGCACCATCCAGCACCATGTGATCGGCGGCGGTGCGGTAGGTCGCCAGAATGCGGTTGCCGATGAACCCGTCGCAGACCCCGGCGCGGACAGAGATCTTGCCCAGTGCCTTGCCCAGCGCAAAGCCGGTGGCGACAACATCCTGCGCGGTCTTGTCGGCCACGACGACCTCCAGCAGTTTCATGATGTGGGCGGGAGAGAAGAAGTGCAGGCCGATCACATCGGCGGGCCGCGATGTCGCGTCGGCGATTTCGTTCACATCCAGATAGGAGGTGTTCGTCGCCAGCACGCAGCCCGGTTTGCAGACGGCGTCGAGTTTGGCGAAGACCTCCTTTTTCACATCCATGTTCTCGAACACCGCTTCGACGACCAGATCGACATCGCTCAGGCTGTCATAGTCGGTGGAGACGGTGAGCGCCTTCTGGGTCAGCGTGTCGAATTTGTCCTGACTGATCTTGCCGCGTTTGACGGAACCGGAGAGGTTGCCCGAGATACGCTCCTGCGCGGCGGCGGCGGCTTCGTCCTTCATCTCGATCAGCACGACACCCATGCCCGCCAGCAGCGCGGCGGTGGCGATGCCTGCGCCCATCGTGCCGCCGCCAATGACGCCTATCGTCTTCAGGCTGCGCGGCTCGACGCCCTTGAGTTCCGGCAGGTTGCTGACGGCGCGTTCGGAGAAAAAGGCGTGGATCATGCCCTGCCGCTGATCGGTCTGCATCAGCTCCATGAACAGGTCGCGTTCCTTTTGCAGACCCTGCTCGAACGGCAGTTCGGTCGCCGCCTGCACGGCGCGGACGGCGGTTGCCGGGCTGATCTGCCCGCGCCCCTTGGCCAGCACCGCGTCATAGGTGGCGTCCCAGTCGATGGCATCGGCGGGCGGCAGTTCACTGACCGGGCGGCGGGTCGCGCCCCCTTCCAGCAGTTCGGCGGCATAGGCCAGACCGACCGCTTCGGGATCGCCTTCGGTCACGCGGTCGATGATCCCCAGATCGCGGGCGGCCTCGGCCTTGATCGGCGCACCGCTCGTGATCAATTCGAGCGCCTTTTCGGCCCCTGTCAGCCGGGGCAGACGCTGGGTGGCGCCGGCACCGGGAATGAGGCCCAGATTGACCTCGGGCAGGCCCACTTTCGCGGAAGGCTGCGCGATGCGGTAATGTGCGCCCAGTGCCACCTCGAGCCCGCCGCCCAGCGACACACCATGCATGGAGGCGACGACCAGCAGCGGCGAGGCTTCGATCCGGTTGCACAGAACGGGCAGGTAAGGCTCCATCGGTGGCTTGCCGAATTCGGTGATGTCGGCGCCTGCGATGAACGCGCGGCCTTCGCCCACGATGACCACGGCCTTCACGCCCTCCTCCGCTTCGGCGCGGTCCATCGCGTCCCACAGCCCCTGACGAACGGCCTGAGACAGCGCATTGACGGGTGGGTTCTGAATGCGCAGGACAGCAATATCGTCGTGGCGGGTATAGGCGATCTTGTCGGTCATAGAGGTCTCCTCCTCGGTCGTGGTGTACGGGTGCCTGCCGGTCTTTTCAGGGCGGCAGGATTGACCCTATCCGTAAATGAAACAAGCCGATTCCACCGCATCGGGCGGCAGCGGTATCTCGCGCAGGTTTTCAAAGTACATCCGGTCGCTGGCCACCATCAGACCGCCCTTGGCCAGCAAGGGTTCGATCAGCGGCGACACGGCGCGGGCGAAGGCGTCGTTCTTGGCCGGGTTGTGCCCGCCCAGATCGGCATGGATCAGAGAGGCGGTCGGCCCGAACCGTTCGAGCGCCTGCGGCAAGGTCTCATGCACGTCGCCCATGATCAGCATCTCGTCGGGCGGCGTGCTCTTGGGGTGCGAGGCGATGGCCCGTTCGAAGACGTAGACGTCGCGCCCCGGCATGATTTCCACCATGTGGTGATAGGTGCGGCCATTGCCGAGGCCCAGTTCCAGCACGGGGCCGGGCATGTCGCGGGTCTGCTCGGCGGCGAAGTTGAGGCAGGCGCGTTGCGATACCATGCGGTTGATGAATGCATCCAGTCGGCTCATGTCGGGCTCCTTGTTGGCGGGGCGCGGATGGCCCAGCGGGTGCGCCGATGTACCTAGCCCGATCCCTGCGCAAGTGCCAGTGTCCGGGGGATTTTACGTCAGGGGATTTATCGCAGACCGGTGGAGCGCAGAGCGGTAAGAACAGGGTGGCGGGCTGCGTGGCACGGCAGGAAACAACGGCTCAGGCAGGAGTGATCAAGTGATGTTTCACCGGATTCGCTAGACGATCGGTGCCAAATGGGCTTCACTCCGAATCCGTAGCCCGAACTGATCCGACTGGACCCACATGACCGTTTTGCTGGAGGTAGATGCGCTGACCATCGGGTTCGGCAACGCACCGCCGGTGGTGTCGGAGGTCAGCTTTTCCGTGCACGCCGGGGAGACGCTGGCGCTGGTCGGTGAAAGCGGATCGGGCAAGACGCTGACCTGCCGCACCGCGTTGCGGGTGCTGCCGGAGGCGGCGCAGATCCGGGGCGGGTCCGTCACCTTTGCAGGGCAGAACGGTCCGGTGGACCTGTTGCGCGCACCCGAAAAACAGATGCGGCGGATCAGGGGCAACCGGATCGCGATGATCTTTCAGGAACCGATGCGGTCCCTGTCCCCGCTGCACCGGCTGGGCAATCAGGTGGGCGAGGTTCTGCGCCTGCACCGCGACATGGGCCGGGCCGAGGCCAGGCGACGGGTGCTGGAGCAGTTCGAGAAGGTGGGCTTTGCCGACGCCGAACGCGCCTTTCGCAGCTATCCTTTCGAGATGTCGGGCGGGATGCGCCAACGGGCCATGATCGCCATGGCGATGGTGGCACAGCCGGAGTTGCTGATTGCGGACGAGCCGACCACGGCGCTGGACGTGACCACGCAGGCGCAGGTTCTGGGGTTGATCAATGCCTTGCAGAAAGAGACCGGGATGGCCGTCATACTGGTGACGCATGATCTGGGTATCGTGGCCAATATGGCCGAGCATGTGGTGGTGATGAACAAGGGACGGGTGATGGAATCGGGCCGGGCGGAGCATATCCTGCGGACCCCGTCGCACGGCTATACCAGGAAGCTGTTCGCCGCCGCGCCGATGATCCCGTCGGTATCGACGCCTGCGCCGAAGCTGAGCCATGACGATGTGATCCTCGATCTGAAAGCGGTGACCAAGACCTACACGATGCGGGCCAGCGGCTGGCGCAAGCCGGTGCAGATCACCGCCTGCCGCGATGTGAACCTGCAGGTCGTGCGCGGCAAGACGCTGGCGGTGGTGGGCGAAAGCGGATCGGGCAAGACCACCTGCGCCCGCGTGGCCCTGGGTGCGGAACATCCCGATCCGGGCGGCGCGGTGTTGTTCCGGCCCGAAACGGACGCGCCTGCCATCCCCGTCCACGACATGACGCCAGCGCAGCGCACCGCCTTCCAGCGGCAGGCGCAGATGGTGTTTCAGGATCCCTATTCCTCGCTCAGCCCGCGTATGCGGGTGCTGGATGCGATGACCGAACCGATGGACATTCACGGGATCGGCACCCGCGCGGACCGCCGCGACAAGGCGGCAGAGATGCTGCGGCTGGTGGGATTGGACCCCGATATGCTGCGCCGCTATCCGCACGCCTTTTCAGGGGGCCAGCGCCAGCGGCTGTCGATTGCACGGGCGCTGACGCTGGACCCGAAGCTCTTGATCTGCGACGAGCCGACAAGTGCGCTGGACGTGTCGGTGCAGGATCAGATCCTGACGCTGCTGGAAGACATCCGCGCCAAGGCGGGCCTGAGCTATCTGTTCATCAGCCACGATCTGGCCGTGGTGGCGCGGATCGCGGACGAGGTTGCGGTGATGCGCGCCGGTGTGATCGTGGAGCAGGCCCCGCCCGACACGTTGTTCTTCAATCCCCGCCATCCCTACACCAAGGCGCTGATCGCCGCCCAGCCCGAGCCGGACATGGACCGGCCCATCGACCTTGATCTGGTGTCGAAAGGGGCCGGTGCGCCGACAAGCTGGCCCGAGATGTTCCGCTTTGACGGTGCCACAGCGCCCGACTTGCGCGAGTTGGAGCCGGGTCATAAGGTGCGGTGTCATGCGTAGACTTTTTGCCGTACTGGCCTTTCTGGCCGCGCCCGCCTTTGCGCAGGTTCCGTTGCAGGAGTCGGCCTTCTGGCGGGCCGAGGTCACGGCAGGAGACCTGCCACCCATCGCCGAGCGTCTGCCGGACGTGCCGCTGGTCGTCGATCTGGAAGCCAAGGGTCGCAGTTTCGGCACGCCCGGCGGCACCCTGCGCACCATGGTCACGCGGTCCAAGGACGTGCGCCAGATGGTCAATTACGGCTATGCGCGTCTGGTGGGTTACGACACGAATTACGATCTTTACCCCGACATCCTGCGTGATGTGGAGGTGTTCGAGGACCGCCGCTATGTGCTGCATCTGCGGCCCGGTCACCGCTGGTCGGACGGTGTCCCGCTGACGTCGGAAGATTTCCGCTATTGGTGGGAGAAGGTCGTCGGCAATGCCGAGATCACGCCGTCGGGGCCGCCCGAGTTCATGGTCGTGAACGACAAGGTGGGGCGGGTCAGCTTTCCCGATCTCCATACGGTGGTCTTTGAATGGGACGCGCCCAACCCCAACTTTCTGCCGCTCCTGGCGCAGGCGGCACCGCCCTTCATCTACCGGCCCGCGCATTACCTCAAGCAGTTCCACATCGACTTTGCCGATCCGGACGCATTGGCCGAAGAGGTGCGCTCTGCGCGGGTGAAAAGCTGGGCCGCGCTGCACAACCGCCGCGACAGCATGGACAAGTTCGACAATCCGCAGCAGCCCACGCTGCAACCCTGGATCAGCGCAAGCGACAGCGGGTCGCGCCAGCTTTTCGTGCGCAACCCCTACTATCACCGCATTGACGCGCGGGGCGTGCAATTGCCCTATATCGACGTGGTGAACATGACCATCGTCGGCGGCGGGCTGGTCGCGGCCAAGGCCAACGCGGGCGAGGCCGATCTGCAGGCGCGCGGGCTTGATTTCTCCGACGTGTCCATCCTGAAAAAGGGCGAGGAGGACGGCGGCAACTACCGCACCTACCTCTGGGCCAATGGCGTGGCGAGCCAGATCGCCATCCATCCCAACCTCAATTTCAACGATCCGGTCTGGCGCGAGGTGATGCGCGACGCCCGGTTCCGCCGGGCGCTGAGCATGGGCATCGACCGGCGCATGATCAACCGTGCGCTGTACTTCGGGTTGGCGCATGAAGGCGGCATGACCGCGCTGTCCTCCAGCCCGCTTTACGATGAAAAAGACCTCAAGATGTGGTCGGACCTGGACCTCGACGCGGCCAATGCGCTTCTGGATGAGATGGGCCTGACCGGACGCACCGCTTCGGGGTTGCGCCTGCTGCCCGACGGGCGGCCGATGGAGTTCGTGATCGAAACCGCAGGCGAGCGGCAGGAGGTGGACAACGCATTGGCGATCGTGACCGACACCTGGCGCGAGCTGGGCATCCGGCTGGTGCTGCGCCCGCTCGACCGCGACATCCTGCGCAACCGCGTCTATGCCGGGGTCACGATGGCGGCGATCTGGTACGGCTGGGACAACGGATTGCCGACCGCGGGCACCTCGCCCGATTATCTGGCGCCGACCAATCAGGATTTCTTTTCCTGGCCCAAATGGGGACAGTTCCATGTGACCGGCGGCGAAGCGGGCGAGGCACCCGACATCGAAGCCGCACAACGTCTGCTCAAGCTGTCCGACGACTGGTTTCGCACCGCCGTCCCTTCGGAGCGCAAGGCGATCTGGCGCGAGATGCTGGACATTCACGCCGATCAGCAATTCGCCATCGGCATCCTGTCCGGTGCGCCGCAACCGGTCGTGGTGTCGAAGAACCTGCGCAACGTACCCGAAGTCGCGATCTGGGCCTATGAACCCGGCGCGCATTTCGGGGTGCACCGGATGGATGAGTTCTATTTCGACATGCCGTTCGAACAGGTGACGCAATGATGCTGCTGCGCTACGCAGTCTATCGTTTCATCACCATGCTTCTGACCCTGTGGGTGGTGTCGATCCTGGTTTTCATCATCATCAACCTGCCGCCGGGCGACTACCTCAGCAACCAGATCGCCGAATTGCGCGCGACGGGGCAGGCCGAAGGCATCGCCAAGGTCGAATTCCTGCGGACGGAATATTCATTGGACCGGCCCATCTGGGAACAATATTTCATCTGGGTCGGGATGTTGCCGGGGCCGAACGGGTTTTCCGGCCTCTTGCAGGGCGATTTCGGCTGGTCCTTCGAATTCGACCGCCCGGTGGGAGAGATCGTGGGCGATGCCTTGTGGATGACCGTTCTGGTCAATCTGGCGGCGGTGCTTTTTGTCTATGCCGTGGCGCTGCCGCTGGGGGTGCTGGCGGCCGCCAAATCCGAGACATGGGTTGACTATACCGCAGGCTTCGTCGGCTATCTGGGTCTTGCCACGCCCAACTTCCTGCTGGCGCTGATGCTGTTCTACTACGGCAACAAGTATTTCGACCTGCCGATCGGCGGGCTGATGGATCCGGTCTATGAAGGCGAGCCGCTGTCCTGGGACAAGGTCAAATCCATGCTGCTGCATCTCATCGTGCCGACCTTCGTGATCGGCACCTCCGGTGCGGCGGCGATGATGCAGCGGCTGCGCGCGAACATGCTGGATGAGTTGAGCAAACCCTATGTGGAGACCGCCCGCGCCAAGGGCATGGCCCCTGCCCGCCTGCTGGCCAAGTACCCCCTGCGCATGGCGTTCAACCCGTTTGTGGCGGACATCGGCAACCTGCTGCCCGCGATGGTGTCGGGGTCGGTTCTGGTGTCGGTCGTGCTGGGCCTGCAGACCATCGGTCCGTCACTGCTGACCGCGCTCAAATCGCAGGATCAGTTTCTGGCGGCCTTCGTGCTGATGTTCGTGGCGCTGCTGACGCTGATCGGCACGATGATCTCGGACGTGCTTCTGGTGCTGCTGGATCCGCGCATCCGCTACGGGGAGCGCGGGAAGTGAGCATCCAGCCCGACAACCGCTATGTGGACAGCGCCGATTGGCACGACGAGACGGACATCAGCGCCCCCGACCGCGCCGAGATGGACGCCCCCGCCTGGCAGCTGACATGGCGCAAGTTCCGGCGGCACAAGCTGGCGCTGGTGTCGGCGGTCTTTCTGCTGACCTGCTACCTGATCCTGCCCGTCGCAGGCTTCATCGCGCCCTATACGCCGAACGAGCGCAGCGCCGATTACCTCTATGCCCCGCCGCAAGGCATCAACCTGTGGCACGAGGGCGCGTTCATCGGCCCCTACGTCTATCCGATCACGGCCGAAGCCGATCTGGTGAATTTTCGCTGGACCTATACCACCGACGAAACCTCCCCTGCCCCGCTGGAGTACTTCTGCGAAGGCAGCACCTATCGCCTGTTCGGGCTGATCCCCAGCGATACCCACCTGTTCTGCGCGCCCGAAGGGGCGACAGTGTTCATCTGGGGCTCCGACCGGTTGGGCCGCGATGTCTTCAGCCGTATTCTCTACGGCGCGCAACTGTCCCTGACGGTGGGTCTGATCGGGATCACGGTCAGCTTCGTGCTGGGCATCACCTTCGGCGCGATGGCGGGCTATTTCGGCGGCAAGACGGACTGGATCGTGAACCGCGTGATCGAGATTCTGCGCTCCCTGCCGGAACTGCCGCTCTGGCTGGCCCTGTCGGCGGCGGTGCCGTCGAACTGGGGGCCGGTGGCGGTGTTCTTCATCATCTCGATCATCCTCGGCATCCTCGACTGGCCGGGGCTGGCGCGGGCGGTGCGGTCCAAATTCCTGTCCCTGCGCGAAGAGGAATACGTCAAGGCAGCCGAGATGATGGGCGCAAAACCCACCCGCGTGATCCGGCGGCATCTGCTGCCGAACTTCACCTCGCACCTGATCGCCAGCGCAACCCTGTCGATCCCCGGCATGATCCTGGGTGAAACCGCGCTCAGCTTTCTGGGTCTGGGCCTGCGGGCCCCTGCGGTCAGCTGGGGCGTCATGCTGAACGACGCCCAGAACCTCGCCAGCATCGAGATCTACTGGTGGACGGCGATCCCGATGCTGCCGATCATCGTGGTGGTGCTGGCCTTCAACTTCCTCGGTGACGGATTGCGCGCCTCGCTTGATCCCTACAAGAGCTGAGGCGCGCGCCTCACCCACCCCCGGCACCGCCCGGCTTTCTCTTTTTGGCCGTAAATACCGCGGGGAGTCGATCTTTGATCGACGGGGCAGAGCCCCTGAATTTGCCTGCAAATTCCAACAAAGACTCCCTTTTCCAACCCCCGCATCACGAACCCTCCCCTGAACGAAAAAGCGGGGGCGCAAGCCCCCGCTTCGGTCGGATCGCGCAGCGATCCGAAACCGGTCAGCTGTACCAGTTGCCCATCTTCACTTCGATGTCTCCGCCCAGCATCTTGGCGAAGGCCTCCGGGTCCTGGGTGCCGCCATCCCGACCGCGGTAGTGGTAGGGATAGACATAGGTCGGTGCGAACTCCGACACCGCAGAGGCCGCCGAATTGGCGTCCATGGTGAACGGCAGGTTCATGCAGACAAAGGCCAGGTCGATGTCCTGAAGCGCGCGCATCTCGGGTGTGTCTTCGGTGTCGCCCGAAACATAGATGCGGAAGGCGTCGAGGCTGAGGACATAGCCGTTGTCACGTCCCTCGGGGTGAAAGTTCTTGCGCTCTTCGGTGATGTTGTAGGCCGGGATCGCGTCAAGCTGCATGCCGATGAAACTGGCGGTGCCGCCGTTGGCGATTTCGCTGGCCTTCGCCTTGAGATCTTCCGGCAGCATCGCAAAGACAGCCGGGTTCGTCACCATGACCGTGTCGTCCGCCACCAGCGCCTGCAGGGTTTCGGCGTTGTAGTGATCGCCGTGCTCATGGGTCACGAGGATCAGGTCCGGCGCAGGGAAATCCTCGTATTGCGCGGCGTCACCAACCGGATCGACATAGATCACGCCCTTGGGCGTCTCCAGCACGATGGAGGCATGATCGACCGGATGCACCGTAACCGGGCCTGCGTCCGTCTCGAAGGTGTTGCTTTCATGGGCCGCGGCCAGGGCGGCATAGGGCATGACGGTGACCACCCCTGCCGTTGCGGCGGCAGTGGCGAGGAAAGTGCGGCGGGTCTGTGACATGGGATACTCCTTGCTGTTCATTCCGTCACAGCTAGCGGGAGGCGGACCCAAGTCAAACGCGCTCAGCGGTCATCCGCGCTGGGGTCCGGTCCGCCTTCCATCAGGTCGTCGTCGACAGACGCCTGCGCCGCTGCCGTCACCGCCCTTTTCTGCTCTTCGGTCAGATCGCTCACCTTGCCGTCTGCCAGCCGCACGGTCACCTCGCGGTGCGCGAACTTGATGCCTTCGCGTTCGAACAGGATGCGGATCTCCTCATAGACCTTCTTGCGGATCACCCACTGGTCGCCCGGTTTGGTCATGAACTTCACGCGGATGATCATCGCGCTGTCCTGCATTTCGATCACGCCCTGCGATTTCAGCGGCTGGATGAAATCCGGGCCGATGACCGGATCTTCGAGAAGCTCCTGACCCAGTTTCTTGATCAGCTTGCGCACCTTTTCCACGTCCGTGTCGTAGGTCACGCGCAAGGGCAGCTTCATCATCACCCAGTCGCGCGAATAGTTCGTCATCACCTGCAACTCGCCGAAGGGGATCGTGTGCAGCGCGCCCAGGTGGTGGCGCAGCTGGAACGACCGGACCGATATCTTCTCGACCGTGCCCTTGACGCCGCCCACATCAAGGTATTCGCCCTTGCGGAAGGCATCATCGAACAGAAAGAACGCGCCCGCGAAGATGTCGCGCACCAGTGCCTGAGACCCGAAGCCGACCGCAATGCCGATGATACCCGCACCGGCGAACAGCGGGCCGACGTTCACGCCGAATTCCATCAGCACGATCAGCAGGATCGAGATCACCACGGCGATCAGGACGATGTTGCGAAAGAGCGGCAGCAGCGTGGCCAGCCGCGAGGCGGAGGTGCCGCCGCCCTCGTCGCCCAGCTCCGCCTCGACCATATCGCCGGTTTCCTCGCGGATCTTGGTGTCGATCCAGATGCGGAAGGCGTGATAGACGATGTAGCCGATGAAGCTGATGACCATCACATCCAGCAAGCGGTCCGCGTAGCTTTCGACCATCTGGGCGCCGTTGTTGTCCCAGATGTAGAAGAACGCGTTGACCCCCGCGACGAAGGCCAGAATGCCCGCGACCCTGCGGGCCAGTGCCTCGAAACTGTGAATGCCCGGCGCCGGTCCCATCGCGGCCTTGGCTTCCTGCTCTTCGGCGCGGGTTTCGGCCAGCTCTTCGGTCAGCCGGGCCACTTCCTCGGTTTCCGCAGCGCGTCTGGCTTCGGCCAGGGCGGCCTCCTGCACCTCTTCCTCGCGCATGATCTCGTTCATGCGGCGCAGCGCGCGGGCGCGGGCAAAGCTGCGTTCGATGAAGAAGTTGATCACCCCGTAGACCACGATGATCGAGATCAGGATGATGTAGGCTCCGGCGATCAGCGGCACGGACCCCGGATTGCCCAGCACCAGATCGTAGGTCAGTTCGAACCACGCGAAGATGACATAGGCGATGACCAGCGGTGCCCAGATGCGGCTGAGCAGGCGCAGCGTCGCGCTGGTTTCCTCAAGCGGCTTGCCATGGCGCAGGGCGAGCGAAATGGCGTTGCGGTTGACCAGCACCATCAGGATGTTCAGCAGGACGATCCCCACCGACAGCAGCGCGAAGAGAAAGGCGTAGACATCGTAGTTCAGGCCGAGTTCCGCGATCCAGACCCCGAAAAGAATGACGCAGATGTCGAGGCTGCCCAGGATCCACAGCCAGCGGTGCAGACGGTTGGCCGCGCGGTCGCTGAACGCGGGGATGCGGTATTGCGACAGATACGGGGACAGGATCATCCGCCAGAGGGTCGCGACGAAGCGGCTGGCGAAATAGCCGACATTCACGAGGGTTGCGGTGAACTGGACGGCGGTGTCCTCGATCGTGCCAAAGATCAGAGAACCCAGCACATAGGCCACCAGCATCGACACGATGATGCCGCCGATCCCGGCCAGGAAACGCACCACGAGAAAGGGCATCTTTTCGGAATAGCCTTGTGGATTTTCGTGGATGCGCGACACGATGAAGCGTTTCATCAGCCGCTTGCCATAGATTTCGCGTTCAAAAAGGATGCCGACCGCAAAGAGCGCCAGCGAATAGATCACCACCTTGGCGAAGGCGAACAGCGTGCCATCGGGACTGGCGGCCCGCAGGATGAAAAGCACTTCGTTGAAGGCGGCGGGCATGTCGAGCAGCCGCGCCACCAGTGCCGCGCGAAAGCGCACCGCGCTGTCCTGCACACGCATCAATGCAGAGCCTTCCTCGACATCTTCCACGACGGGAGATCCGGGTTCGGCCTGCCGCGTCTGCGAGACGACGTTGCCGTCGGTATCGACGACGATGACGCCGATTCCCTTGTCGGCGGCCTGCGCGATGATGTCGTCCACCGTGGTGCCGGTGCCCGAATTGGCGCTAACGCTGTCCTGAAAGAGCGATCCGCGCGATTGCGCCCAGGCGCCCCCGGGGTCGGGCAGAAGGATCAGACAGATCAGAACCAGCACTGAGAAAAACAGTCGCATAAGGCAGCCCCCGTCCGCGCCGCATATTCCGCCGAAATTGGCCGCTTGCGCCCCCGCACGCTAGGCCAGAGTGACGCTCAAGGCAATTGCGCGACCCGTGAAACGATGCCCTGCTCAAAAAGTCGGGGACAAGGTTTTACAAATCAGGCATTTCCGTGCAATAGGGGCCAGGAGATGAGGTGCCCCGCGCATCTTGAAGATCAACACGAACGCCCCCCGATAACGGGTCCGTCCTGCGCCGGTGACAAGACCGCAGAGCAGGCAGCGGCAAGACCGGGGACAGGACACACCTATGGGGCCAATGCTCTCGCCGGCCAATCGCGCCGCTACGGCCTCCCGCCGTGTGATGTTTTACAGTCACGATACCTTTGGACTGGGTCATCTGCGGCGCAGTCGGGCACTGGCCTCGGCGCTGACGGAGGGCGACTTGCAGGCCTCGGCCATCATCCTGACGGGGTCGCCTGTCGCGGGGCGGTTCACCTTTCCCGAAAGGGTCGATCACATCCGTCTGCCCGGTGTGACCAAGCTGTCCGACGGCACCTACATCAGTCAGACGCTGGGGTTGAACATCGACGATACCACCTCGCTGCGCGCCGGACTGATCCAGTCTGCGGTGGAGCGCTACGAGCCCGACCTTCTGATCGTGGACAAGGAGCCGACGGGCTTTCGCGGGGAGTTGCTGCCGACACTGGAATACCTGCGGATGCGCGGGAGGACCAGCGTCGTTCTGGGTCTGCGCGACGTGCTGGACGAGCCACAGGTGCTGGCCGCCGAATGGAAACGCAAGGGCGCGCTGGCCGCCGCCGAGAACCTGTATGACGAGATCTGGGTCTACGGGGTGCGCGACGTCTATGATCCGACAAGCGGGCTTGACCTGTCGGAAGAAGCGCGCGCGCGGATGCACTGGACCGGGTATCTGCGCCGCCAGATCACCGATGCGTCGGACACGCCGGACACGCCCTATGTCCTCGTCACGCCCGGTGGCGGTGGGGACGGGGCGGCGATGGTGTCGCTGGCGCTGTCGGCCTACGAGCAAGACCCCGATCTGGGACCGAATGCCGTGCTGATCTACGGGCCGTTCCTGTCGGGCGACGTGCGCGATGCCTTCGATGCGCGGGTGGCGAGGCTCGAACGGGCGCGTGACTGCCGTGGGATTCGACAGCCGGATCGAGGCGCTGTTCGCGGGGGCTGTCGGCGTGGTCTGCATGGGCGGATACAACACCTTTTGCGAGGTGCTGTCCTTTGACAAGCCCGCCGTCATCGTGCCGCGCACAAAGCCGAGGCTGGAGCAGTGGATCCGCGCCAGCCGCGCCGAGGAACTGGGGCTGGTGCGGATGCTGGACGAGACCCGTGACGGGCTGACCACAGAGTCGATGATCGCCGCGATCAAGGCGCTGCCGGATCAGCCGAAACCCTCTGTCGCCGGATCCGACGGGTTGCTGGACGGGCTTGATGTGGTGGTCAGACGCGCCCGAGCGCTGATGAACGGAGACGGGACATGACCCGCCGTCTGGCCGTGGTGGTCAAGGGCTGGCCACGCCTGTCAGAGACCTTCATCGCGCAGGAACTGGTCGCCCTGGAGGACGCCGGACTGAAATTCGACATCTGGTCGCTGCGGCATCCGACCGATGCCAAGACCCATCCGTTGCACGACCGCTTGCAGGCAGCGGTGCATTATCTGCCGGAATACCTGCGGGACGAGCCCACGCGCGTTGCCCGCGCGATGGGGGCTGCCGCCGAAATGCCGGGGTTCGAGGCCGCCGCAGCGGCGTTTGTCGCCGATCTGGAACGCGACGATACCGTGAACCGCCGCCGCCGCTGGGGTCAGGCCTGCGTGATGGCACATGAATTGCCCGACGACGTGGGCGGCATCTATGCCCATTTCCTGCACACGCCGTCTTCGGTGGCGCGCTATGCCGCCATCCTGCGGGGGATGCCGTGGTCGTTTTCGGCCCATGCCAAGGACATCTGGACCTCGCCCGACTGGGAATTGCGCGAAAAGCTGTCTGCATCGCATCACGGCGCGGCCTTTGGCGCCACCTGCACAAGGTTCGGGGCGGCGCATCTGCAAGGGCTGGCCGACACGCCCGACCGTGTCGATCTGGTCTATCACGGGCTTGACCTGTCCCGCTTTCCGGCCCCACCCGACCGTACGCCGCGCGCGCAGGATGCACCGTTCCACATGATGTCGGTGGGGCGGCTGGTGGAGAAGAAAGGGCTACGACAATCTGATCGACGCGCTGGCGCTTCTGCCTGCGGCGCTCGACTGGCATTTCACGCATATCGGCGGCGGCGCTCTGGATGCAGAAATGCGGGCGCGCGCGGACACACTGGGTCTGTCCGACAGGATCACCTGGCGCGGCGCCTGTGACCAGCCCGATGTGGTCGCGGCGATGCGGGCGGCCGACCTTTTTGTGCTGCCCTCGCGCATTGCCGCGGACGGGGACCGCGACGGGTTGCCGAATGTGTTGATGGAGGCGGCGAGCCAGAAGCTGCCGATCCTGAGCACGCCGGTGTCCGCGATCCCCGAATTCATCGAGGACGGCGTCCACGGCATCCTGAGCGATGACGCCCCTGCCCGGCTGGCCGACGCGATGCGCGGTATCGCCGAGGACGGTGCCATGGCTCAGAAGAGGGCCGATGCGGCCTTTGACCGGCTGACATCCGAATTCCTGATGCATCCCGGGATCGTCCATCTGAAGGCGCGGCTGACCGCCATGCTGGCGGATGCGGGGTGATGCATCTGGCGTTCTACGCTCCGATGAAACCACCGGACGATCCGGTGCCATCGGGCGACCGCACCATCGCGCGCAACCTGATCACGGCGCTTGAGACGCTGGGGGCCGAGGTCTCGCTCGCCAGCCGCCTGCGCAGCCGCGATGGCCGGGGCGACGGTGCCCTGCAGCGCAAGCTGATGGCAGAGGCGGAGACGGAAGCCGACCGGCTGATCGCCACGGGGCGTGTCGCCGGGTGGCAGGCCTGGATCACCTATCACAGCTACTACAAGGCCCCCGACCTGATCGGCCCAGCGGTCAGCCGGGCCTTGCGCATTCCCTATCTGCAGATCGAAGCCACCCGTGCGCGCAAACGTCTGAGCGGCCCATGGGCGCTGTTTGCCGGGGTTGCGGAGAAAGCGACCGATGCGGCGCGGGTCGTGTTCTACTTTACCCTGCGCGATGCAGAGAGCCTGCGCACCCATGCGCCGGAAGGTCAGGATCTGCTGCATCTTCGGCCTTTTCTGCCGCAGGTGACGCCAGGTGTACGGAGCGACCACAGCGGGCCGATGTTGAGCGTCGGGATGATGCGGGAGGGAGACAAGCTGGCGTCCTACCGGCTGATCGCCGACACGCTCGGGTTGGTGCAAGATGACGGTTGGCGGCTCGACATCGCTGGCGACGGGCCGGCGCGGGCGCAGGTGGAGAAACTGATGGCGCCTTTCGGTGCGCAAGTGCGATTTCTGGGGCGGTTGGAGAGTGCCGCGTTGCAGGCCGCCTATGCGCGGGCGCGCCTGATGTTCTGGCCCGGCGTGAACGAGGCGCTTGGCATGATCTATCTGGAAGCGCAGGCCGCCGGGGTGCCGATTGTCGCGCAGGACCGGCCCGGCATGAACGAACTGCTGGCGGGGCGCGTTCATCCCGCACCGCAAGACGGGCCCGCCGGTCTGGCACGGCGGTTGTCCGGTCTGCTCTCTGACCCGTCGGCCTGTCGGGCCGAAGGTCAGGCCGCGCGGGATCATGTTGCGGCCCATCATCTGATGCCTGCCGCTGCCGACACCCTGCGCGCCGGCTTGCGGCTGGCGGGGGTTGCCGCATGATCCGCCTTGCCCTGCTGCGCCACGGGCACACCCGGTGGAACCGCGAAGGCCGTATCCAGGGCCGCACCGACGTGCCGCTGGATGCCGATGCCCGCGCAGAATTGCAGCGCCGGTCCCTGCCCGCCCCCTGGGAAAAGGCCGATCTGGTGTCGAGCCCTCTGTCGCGGGCGGTCGAGACGGCGCGGTTGATCGCGGGCCGCGCACCCCGGTGCGAGGACGCGCTGATCGAGATGAACTGGGGTGACTGGGAAGGCAGGGTCGCCGCCGACCTGCGGGCCGACCCAGGGTGCGACCATCGCGACATCGAAACGTGGGGCTGGCACTATACGCCGCCGAATGGGGAAAGCCCCGACGCGCTGCGGCGCAGGCTGGATCCGTGGCTCGGCTCACTGGCCGAGGATACGGTGGCGGTCTGTCATATCGGCGTCATGCGGGTGATCCTGGGAATGGCGACGGGTTGGGATTTCGACGGTCCTGCCCCCTTCACCGTCAAGCGCAATCGGCTGTTCGTGGTGCGGATCAGCGGGGCTGGTCTGTCGGTAGAAGCGGATCAGGTCAGGCTGACGGAGGATGCACCGTGAAGGTGATGATCCTCGTCACACATCTGCTGGGCACCGGCCATCTTGCGCGCGCGGTGACGCTGGCCGAAGCCTTTGGCGCGGCGTCGCACGATGTGGCTGTGGTTTCGGGTGGCACGCCGGTGCCGCGCCTCGAAAAACGCGGGGTGCGGATCGTGCAACTTCCCCCGGTCCGGTCCGATGGTGCCGATTTCAGCAGGGTTCTGGACGCGGGCGGCAGCCTTGCGGACAGTGCGTATCTGGCGAAACGGCAAGCGGAACTGATTGATTTCCTGCACGATTTCGAGCCTGATGTGCTGATCACCGAGCTTTTTCCGTTCGGCAGGCGCAGCCTGAGAGGCGAATTTCTGGCCGTGCTGGATGCCGCAACGTCCCGACCGGAGAAGCCACTGGTCTGCGCGTCGATCCGCGACATTCTCGCCCCGCCCGGAAAAGAGAAAAAACGTATCTTCGCGGATGAGACCGTCGCCCGCTTTTACGATGCGGTGCTGGTGCATTCCGATCCGGCGGTCACCCCGCTCGATCTCAGCTGGCCGGTGTCGGACATGCTGGCCGCGCGGCTGGAATACACCGGCTTTGTCGCGCCGCCCCCTGCGGGTCCGCATCCCGACGGCTGTGGCAAAGACGAGGTGCTGATCAGTGCGGGCGGCGGCGATGTGGGTGCCGCGCTTTTCGCCTGCGCCTGTGATGCGGCGGCTCTGATGCCCGAACGGACCTGGCGTATCCTGGTGGGTGGTCCGCAAGCCGGGGATCGCATCGCGGGATTGCGTCAGGATGCACCGGCGAATGTGGTTGTCGAGGCCGCCCGTGACGATTTCCGCCAGATGCTGACCCAGGCCGCCGCGTCGGTTTCTTTCTGCGGGTACAACACTGCGATGGACCTCTTGCAAAGCGGCTGCCCCGCCGTGCTGGTGCCCTTTGATGATGGCAACGAGGTGGAACAATCCATCCGCGCCGAGGCGCTGGCGCGGTTGCCGGGGTTCGCGGTTCTGCCGACGCAGGATATGAGCGCAGAGGCAATGTGCCGGGCCGTCACCACGGTTACAGAAGGATCGCGACGCGGTCTGATCCATACGTCGGCGGATGGTGCTGCGGAAACGGTCAGGATCGTGGAAAGGCTGGCGGGCAGACATGGATAGGACGGACTGGTCACCGCTGGAACAGGAGTTGGCGCATTGGCGTTCAGCGGGCCTGCACCTGCCGGTCTGGTGGCGGGATGACGATGCTGTCGCCCCGACACCTGAGCTGGACCGTTTGACCCGATTGGCCGGAGGCGCTTCATATTCCCGTGCATCTTGCCGTGATCCCGAAAATGGCGGGACCGGCACTGGCTGCCTATTGTGCCGATGCGACTGGGCTGGTGCCACTGGTACATGGCTGGTGCCACAAGAACCACGCGCCCGAGGGGGCGAAGAAGGCTGAATTCGGTCATCCGCGAGCGGGGCTTGACGCAGAGGCATCGGGCGCATTGGCGCGAATGGTGGACGTGTTCGGAGCGAACATGCTGCCGGTGTTTGTGCCCCCCTGGAACCGGATCGACCCGGCGTTGGCGGAACGGCTTGGGTCGCTGGGGTACATTGCACTGTCAACATTTACTCCGCGCGAAGGCAGGCTGGTTGCACCCGGACTGGTGCAGATCAACACCCACCTCGATCCGATCAACTGGCGCGGCGGCGGCGGCCTGTTGCCCGCGGATCAGCTTATACACCAGCTCGTGGTGCTGTTGCGCGATCGGCGTGAGGGGCGCACGGATGCGGAGGAGCCCTTGGGGCTGCTCACGCACCATCTGGTGCATGACGCGGCGATCTGGGGCTTTACGGAAAGCTGCCTTGCCCGGTTGCTCGACGGCGGGGCGGTCGCGGTCGACCTGCGCCGCTGATCAGGCGGGACGCAGGCCCAGAATTTCGCGCGCCTGCGCGGGGGTCGCCACGGGTCTTTCGTATTTTTCACAAAGACTTACGGCCCGCTTGATCAGCGCGGCGTTGGACGGTGCCAGCGTGTCACGGTCAAGGCGCACGTTGTCTTCCAGCCCCGCGCGGGTGTGACCACCGGCGGCGATGGACCATTCGTTCAACACGATCTGGTTGGGGCCGATCCCGGCGGCGCACCAGAGCGCATCAGGGGCCAGACGGTTGAGCGTTTTGATATAGAAATCAAAGGTTTCGCGGTCCGCAGGCATGGCGTTTTTCACGCCCATCACGAACTGAACATAAAGCTTGCCGGGGATCCGGCCATCGCGGTTCATCTCGGCGGCCTTGTGGATGTGGGAAAGGTCGAAAGCCTCGATTTCCGGTTTGATTTCATGGGCTTGCATCTCGGATGCCAACCAGTCCACCAGATCTGGCGGGTTCTCGTAGACGCGGGTGGGAAAGTTGTTGGAGCCGACGGAGAGGCTTGCCATGTCGGGCTTCAACGACAGCATACCGCCGCGTTCCTGGCCTGCGCCGGAGCGACCGCCGGTCGAAAATTGTATAATCATATCAGGGCAATGCTTCTTCAACCCCTCCTGAAGCCGCCGCGAATTTTTCGGGGTCCGACGACGGGGTTTCATCCGCGTTGCGCACGTGCGCGTGGCAGATGCTGGCCCCTGCCTCGTAGGCTTCGTGGGTGCTTTCGATCTGCTCGGAAATCGTGGTCGGCACGGCGGGATTGGCCGCTTTGGTGGGGACGGAGCCGGTGATGGCGACGCAGAGGATGCAGGGATTGGACATGAAGCAAGGCCTTGGGATTGTTCGGTTTTTGGTGTTAACCGGCGGATTTCGTTCATTTTCGGTTAATTGTCACACAACGTACACCGGACGTACACCGCGCGTACATATCAAATCACCGGGAACCTCGGGGCCGCTGGTGCATTAACCATTGAACATAAGGAGAACACCATGACCGACAATCCAAAAACCAACCCGACCGGCAATGCGGTAAAAGACCCCGACGATTGGGTCACGGGCGACGAGCCGATGACCGGGGCGCAGGCGAGTTACCTCAAGACGCTGTGTGAACAGACGGGCGCGGAATTCGACGACAGCCTGACCAAGGCGGAAGCGTCCGAGCGGATCGACGCATTGCAGGACGACGCCGGGCATTAACGCTTCTTGACGAACTCCGTCAGGATCACGATGCGCTGGCCTTCCACGCGGCCTTCGATCTGGGCGGGGTTGTCAGGAACAAGGCTGATCCGGTGGACGGCGGTGCCACGCTTGGCGGTGAAGCCCGCGCCCTTGACGTTCAGATCCTTGATCAGGACAACGGTGTCGCCCGTCGCGAGGGGGACGCCGTTGCTGTCCTTGTGATCGCTGTCCGTGGTGACGTTGTCGGCCCAGGCCTGGGTTTCCTCGTCGAGGTAGAGTTGGTCGGAAAGGTCGCGCGCCCAGTCGGTGTCGAGGCGTATCAGCGTGCGCGCGGCGAGGACCTGGATCGCCGGGTCTTCGGACCACATGGTCGAGGCGAGGGCGCGGAAATGGTCGGGGTTGGGATCATTGTTCTGCGTCTGGTCGGCGCAGATGCCGCAGATGTCGACGGATGCGTCAGTGGGGCCACCGGGAACGGGGGTCGTGACGAGAGGGGTGTTGGGCGTGTCGCAGAGGGGGCAGGTCATGGCGGTGGTGTAGGGTGGGCGATGGCCGCGCGCAATGGTTTGTTAACCCTGTTGGCGCAGGCTTTTGCGATGAGCCGCTATCGCCGCATGTATGTTCCGGGCGGGACGTATTTCTTTACCGTCAATCTGGCGCAACGCGGCGGGGATTTGCTGGTGCGGCATGTGGATGTATTGCGCGAGGCCGTGCGGGTGACACGGTTGGAGCGGCCCTTCCGGATCGAGGCTTGGGTGGTGATGCCGGATCATCTGCACGCGGTCTGGACATTGCCCGAGGGGGATGCGGATTTCTCGGTCCGGTGGGGTGCGATCAAGTCGCGGTTTTCAAGAGGGTGTAGGGTGGGGCTTGCCCCCACGCGTCTCAACATGCCGGCGGGTGCGCCGGTTGAAGGGTTCGGACGCGTGGGGGCAAGCTCTTGGGCGTTGACGAAAGCGGATGTGTTGGAACGCGTGGGGGCAAGCCCCACCCTACGCAGCCCATCAAAGGTGCGGAAAAAGGAGAGCGGGATTTGGCAGCGGCGGTTCTGGGAGCATTGCATCCGCGATGAGGCGGATTTTGCGGCGCATGTGGAGTATTGTCATTGGAACCCGGTGAAGCACGGGTATGTGGAGCGGCCCGAGGATTGGGCGTGGTCTTCGATGCATCGCGAGAGGAAGGTGTAGATTGTAGGGTGGGTTTTTAACCCACGCGTTGGCGCGGCGGGTGGGTTTTCGACCCAAGCGTTGTGAGTGGTTGATATGGCGGAGACGCGTGGGGGCAAGCCCCACCCTACGGGTGCTCATTCCGCCGCGACCCGCACCTGCTCTGCCAGCAGCGCGGGCACCGAGATATCCTCGTCGAGCGCTTCCCAGTGCAAGCCGAAAGCCGTGATCTCGACCGCCGCGCGTTCGGCCTCGGACGCCGCCATCAGGCGGGGGAACCATGCCAGGGGGACGCCCAGCGTGCGGCCGTCTTCCAGCGACACCCACATGGTGTCGGGATCAAAGCGGACCTCAGTTGCCGAAATGCTCATGCCATGCTTCCTCAATCACGGTGCGGTGTTCGGCGACCAGCCCTGCAAGCTGGCGCAGGGTGCGGGCGTCGAAACCGGCGGAGCGGGCGAGGGTTGCGGGGTCGCCCACCCAGAATTTAGCCTCGTGTCCGTCTTTCATCACGTGGATGTGGACCGGTTCGCGGGGGTCGCCTTCGTTCGAGTAGAAGAAGAACCGGAAGCCTGCGTGGCGAAAGACGGTTGGCATGGGGGCAGAATAGCGTGGGATCAGAGGGAAATCACGCGGAAATTGAAATGATACGTTGAACGAGAGCGGGTAGGGCCGCGCCTCGCTGCGCGAGACTCTCACCCCACTGGCATTCATCCGCGCTGTAAATGGCCAGCTTTAGCTGTCCATTTTCAGTGCGCTGATAAACGCCTCCTGCGGAATATCCACCTTGCCGAACTGGCGCATCTTCTTCTTACCCGCCTTCTGCTTCTCCAGCAGCTTCTTCTTGCGCGTCGCGTCGCCGCCGTAGCATTTGGCGGTCACGTCCTTGCGCATCGCGATCAGCGTTTCGCGGGCGATGACCTTGCCGCCGATGGCGGCCTGGATCGGGATCTTGAACATGTGGCGGGGGATCAGGTCTTTCAGCTTTTCGACCATCGCGCGGCCCCGCGTTTCGGCGCGGTCGCGGTGGACCATCATCGACAGGGCATCGACGGGTTCGTCGTTCACGAGGATCGACATCTTGACCAGCGCGTCGGTGCGGTAGCCGATCAGCGCGTAGTCGAAGGAGGCGTAGCCCTTGGTCACCGATTTGAGCCGGTCGTAGAAGTCGAACACCACTTCGTTCAGCGGCAGGTCGTAGACGACCATCGCGCGGGAGCCGGCATAGGTGAGGTCCATCTGGATGCCGCGGCGGTCCTGGCAGAGTTTCAGCACATCGCCGAGGTATTCGTCGGGCACGAGGATCGTCGCCTTGATGCGCGGCTCCTCGATATGATCGACGTAGGTGAGGTCTGGCATGTCGGCGGGGTTGTGCAGTTCCTGCATCGTCCCGTCCTTCATGTGGATGTCGTAGATCACCGAAGGCGCGGTGGTGATCAGGTCGATGTCATATTCGCGTTCGATCCGGTCGCGGATGACCTCGAGGTGGAGAAGGCCGAGAAAGCCGCAGCGGAAGCCGAAGCCGAGGGCGGCGGAGGTTTCCATCTCGAAGCTGAAGGAGGCGTCGTTGAGGGCGAGTTTTTCGATGCTGTCGCGCAGGTCTTCGAATTCGGCGGCATCGACCGGGAAGAGGCCGCAGAAGACCACGGGCTGCGACGGTTTGAAGCCGGGGAGCGCCTTGTCGCAGCCCTTTTTCTCGTGCGTGATGGTGTCGCCGACGCGGGTGTCGCGGACCTGCTTGATGGAGGCGGTGAGAAAGCCGATCTCGCCCGGGCCAAGTTCGTCGATTTCGGTCATGGCGGGGCGGAAGACGCCGATGCGGTCGACGTGGTGGACCGATCCGTTCTGCATCATGCGGACGCGGTCGTTCTTTCTTCAGCACGCCGTCCATGATGCGGACAAGGACGATCACGCCGAGGTAGCTGTCGTACCACGAATCCACCAGCATCGCCTTCAAGGGCGCGTCGCGGTCGCCCTTGGGGGCGGGCAGATGGTGGACGATCGCTTCGAGCGTTTCGGGGATGCCGACGCCGGTCTTGGCGGAGACGCGGATGGCGCCGGAGGCGTCGATGCCGATCACATCCTCGATCTGTTCGGCCACGCGGTCGCAGTCGGCCGCCGGAAGGTCGATCTTGTTCAGGACGGGGACGATTTCGTGGTCCGCGTCGATGGCGTGGTAGACGTTGGCGAGCGTCTGCGCCTCGACCCCTTGCGTGGAGTCCACGACCAGCAGCGATCCTTCGACGGCGCGCATGGAGCGGGAGACCTCGTAGGCGAAATCGACGTGGCCGGGGGTGTCGATCAGGTTGAGGATATACTCCTCGCCGTTTTGGGCGGTGTAGTTGATCCGCACCGTCTGGGCCTTGATCGTGATGCCGCGCTCGCGTTCGATGTCCATGCTGTCGAGCATCTGCTCTTTCATGTCGCGGTCGGCCACGGTGTTGGTGGACTGGATCAACCGGTCGGCGAGCGTGGATTTCCCGTGGTCGATATGGGCGACGATGGAGAAATTGCGGATGTGGGATAAGGGTGTCATGATCGGGATATGATGCGGTTTGGGGGAGTGGTCAAGGTGGATGATGGAGCGATAACGCTTAGCGGTCTGACCAATCTTGAGGCAGCGGAAACCTGGTTTGAGCGAGCGGAACGAAATTCGTAGTCAGCTTGCAAATCGTGCGGCAATGCGCGCCTTGCCAGTAATCAACTACGTGAAATGATGAACATTTTGCTGCGTTAACCTTGCTGAGCTTTCGAGCATTGCTTGTTTCTTGGGTCAGCGGGGTGAATGCAGTATCACAGGTTTCGCGGATCATGCTCTTTTGCGGTTCGTCCGAAACGCTGCGCCTAAGTATCGATACGATACGCTCAAAGTCATTGATAGCGTTAGTCAAATGGGTGGGAAGCGGCGTAAGCAATGGCATCACATCGCTCGCAGCAAAATCTGCGAAAGATGCGTGTCATTCTGTAGCACGCGTGTCGACGTTCAAGGTCATATATTCGCTCTTATCGACGAAACTCTGAGGGAAAAGGCTGCGTACTGCCAATCAGGCGGTTAGTGCTGACGTGGCCTCGATCCGAGGAGAGAATTGACCAAGCTCTGGCCACTTGGTCTTGAGACACTATTTAGTTCAGCAGAAAGCAAATTTTGAAACCAGATTTCGGAATTCGATTGGGTCTTCTGGCGCAACTGGTACGTGGCGATGTGGGACGGGCACGTGGACGGATTGGCACCTTGCGCATGAAGTGGCCAAGATCAAGAATGAGGTTTGGGAGGAGGGGATGCGCTGGAAACGTCGCGGCGGAGATCGCGCGGATCGAGGCGCGACACAACGTCAAGAAGGCCCTTTATGACTTACCGCAAACTCGTCAGGTCGAAGTTCGAGACAGACATGGCATAGGTGGAAACGCGCCGCCGGAAGAAATTGAGGACATCTCTGAGCTTTCTGCCCAAGCCATCTTCATCTGGTCAGGGGTAGAACGCGCTTCAAAAAGAAGTCGAGGCAGACAATCCGGACGCGCGACGGGTCAAGGTGGCGATCAGCCTTTTGTCGAGAGGTCTGACGGCGTGTTTCGAAGTGGCTTGGTCGGCAATAAAACAATACTTGGATGATGCGCCCGCGAACTGTCTTCGCAGATGAGCTGGGCCATTTGCATGATTTGCCAAGGCTCTTCCTCTCGATTATCTACGACGATCCAGAGTAGTGATCTGGCAGAAGCAAAAGCAAAAAGGCTCGCAGATCAGATTGCAGAACTCTGAACTCCAAGATCGCTGAACTTGAGGCGAAGTTGAAAGAGGCAAAGGGAAAGACGGTAAACGGGCTTTTCACTCAGTCCGCGCTAAAGGCGGCAGGTACAGCGTTTGGTGCAGGCGTTGTCGGATCGCTGGGCTTGGCAGTTAGTCATTTCTTCGGTCATAAAGGGGACTTGGCGACAGACACTTTGATAAGGTGGGGGCTACCCGCCGCCACGGCGTATATTCTAGCAAATCCTGGCAAGATCGAAGCGCTCATTTCAGCCGCAGAGAAGTGGTTGCCGTTTCTCTGATGGCGCTCGCGGGGTGAAACCCCGCCCTACGCAGATCGCCAGCGGTGCGACACCCTCCGCCATTTCGTGATTTGCCCCCTCCTCCCAAATCCGGCATAGTGGTGTGCATAAGGCAGCAACAGGACCGCTCAAGGGGCAAACCCCACTGGTCCGGGACAAGGCAGTGACGATGATACGTATGAGTTTGGCGCTTGGGGCGCTTGTGGGGTTGGCGGCGTGCGGGGGCGGGTCGCAGAATGTGACGCGGGGATACGGGGCGCCGACGCTTTATGCGACGGGGCCGATCCAGAAGGCCTGTGCGGCACAGGACCGCAGGGCGGCGACGCCGACAAGATGCGGCTGTGTGCAGGCGGTGGCGAACCTGGAGTTGTCCTCTGCCGATCAGCGGCGGGCGGTGCGGTATTTCAAGGATCCCCACAAGTTGCAGGAAGTGCGCCAGAACCAGGACAGCAATCCAGGCAACAAGCGGTTCTGGGCGGCGTGGAAGGCTTACGGCCAGCGGGCCGAGCAGATGTGTTCGGGAACGTGAGCGGGATGGTGCGATCTCTTTGAAGAGATCGGGGCGGAATTTTTGAAAATTCCGGCGCGGCGGCGATGTCTGCGCGGACATCGGGACGGACCGTTTGACAGGTCCGGGGGCGGTCAGAGCGACTTGATCCAGAACTGCAGGGGTTTGGCGGTCTCGGCCTCCTGCCCCAGATCCTTCCAGCTGAATGACGCGATGACACCGGGCAGCGGTGTGTAGCCGCGCGCGCGCCAGAAAGGGTCGAGCGGTTGGTAGCTGTCGGGGCGCGCGGGGTGATCCGCGGGGCGGGTCACGGCGCAGAAGGCGGACCGGGCAAAGCCGTGCCGGCGGGCGTGGTCCTCGCGCAGGTCGAAGAAGCGGTGGCCGACGCCCCTGCCCCGGTATCCGGGCAACAGCACGCTTTCGGCGCAATAGAAGATGTCGTTCAGGTCCAGACCGGTCTGCGCGAAGGCCCCGGCGAAATCCTCGGCGTGGTCGGCAAGGGGCGTGCCGGTGCTGGCCCCGACCAATGTGTCGCCGTCGAAGGCACCCACCAGAATGGCACGGGGGCTGTCGCGGTAGGTTTGCAGGTAGCTTTCCTCGTAGGCCTGATCCCCGTCGTAGAGATAGGGCCAGTCGCGGAAGACCGCGATGCGCAGGCGGGCGACATCCGGCAGGGCGGCGGACAGGGCGGGACCGGTCAGGGGGCGGATGTCGGGCGTCATCATGGGCGGTTGTGCGATCGGCGATCGGAGGATGAGTTGTAGGGGAAAGATGAAGCGCGGCTGTGGTGTGTCACGACACCTGGGCGATCCAGCCGGAGAGGCTGTAGTAGGTGGTGACGCGGGTGATGCGGCCCTCTGCGATGTCGAAGAACGATCCGGCCGGGAGGCGGTAGGTCTGGCCGTGGGCGGCGGGCAGATCGCCGTCGGTCTGCAGGTAGGTGCCGTTCACGGTGTATTCGGCGGCGGCGCGGCTGCCGTTCTCGTTCACGAAGATCACCATGTCGGTGAGGGTTTCGTCGTAGCAGCGGGTCATATGGGCGCAGAAGTCGGCGAATTTTTCCTTGCCGGTGCGGATGTTGCCTTCGTTGACGTGGTGGGCCACGTCGTCCGACAGGCAGGCGAGCATGGCGTCGGTGTCCTTGGCGTTGAAGGCGTCGAAGTAGGATTGGATGAGGGTTTTCATGGGGTCTCCAGTGGTGGGCCGAAGCGGTCGAGCAGGCGTGTCACGATCTGGTCGCGGGCGGCGCGGAATTGGGTGAGTTTCGACTCGCGGTCCTCGCCCAGTCCGGTGGGGTCGAGGATGGGCCAGTATTCGACATCGAGGTGGAAGAAGCGGGTGAGTTCGAGCGCGCGGCGCTGGCTGGCGGGGGAGAGGGCGACGATGAGGTCGAAGGAGGACAGGTCGTCGCCCCATTGCTCCATCTCGTCGAAGGAGCGCGAGCGGTGGCGGGCCAGTTCCACCTCCATCTCGGCGCAGACGGCGACGGAGAAGCCGTCGATCTCGAGATCGTTCTTGACGCCGACGGATTGCACGTAGGTGTCGGTGCCGTAGAATTTCTTCATGATCCCTTCGGCCATCGGGGAGCGGACGGCGTTGTGGTCACAGCAGAACAGGACCGACTGGGGAAGTGGGTCTGACACCGCTAGCCGCCGAAGTGCAGGACGCAGATCAGGGTGAAGAGCCGCCGCGCGGTGTCGGCGTCGATCTCGGCCTTGCCCTCGAGACGTTCCTGCAGCACGCGGGAGCCTTCGTTGTGGATGCCGCGGCGGGCCATGTCGATGGTTTCGATCTGGCTGGGCGGCAGTTTCTTGACCGCCTCGAAGTAGGATTCGCAGATCTGGAAGTAGTCCTTGACCACCTGCCGGAAGGGGCCGAGGGAGAGGTGGAATTCGGCGGCCTTTTCGGCCTTTTCGGTCGCCACGTCGAAGACGAGGCGTTTGTCGCGGATCGACAGGCCCAGGTGGTACGGGCCTTGTGGCACCGGGCGGTCGTCGCGGGCGGGAATGACAAAGGTGTTGTCTTCGAGCAGGTCGAAGACGGCGACGCGGCGCTCCTGCTCGATCTCGGGGGTGGGGGCCGGCAGACCGGCGTCGTCAAGGTTGATGTGGCTGATGCGGGACATCGGGCGCATCCTTTTCATAAGCGTTGTTCGCACCGGCATACGCCACGGGCCGCCGCAAATCAATGCCGCAGTGCAGCGTCAGCGGTTCAGTCTGTTCAGCCGTGCGGTGACCGACAGGCCGTGGGCCTGCAGGCTTTCGGAGGTGGCGAGACGTTCGGCGGCCGGACCGATGGCGCGCAGGGCGTCGGGGGTCATGCGGGCCAGGGTCGTGCGCTTCATGAAGTCGAGCACCGACAGACCGGAGGAGAACCGCGCCGAGCGGGCGGTGGGCAGGACGTGGTTGGGGCCGCCGATGTAGTCGCCGATGGCTTCCGGGGTCCACTGGCCGAGGAAGATCGCGCCCGCGTGGGTGATCCGCTGGCTGAGCGCCTCCGGGTCGGCGACGCAAAGTTCAAGGTGTTCCGGGGCGATGCGGTTGGAGAGCCGGGCGGCGGTGTCCAGGTCCGGCACGGTGATGATGGCGCCGAAGTCGCGCCAGCTGACACCCGCGATGGTGCGGCGTTCGAGGGTTTCGAGGCGCTTCATGACGGCGGTGCCGACGGCGCGGCCAAAGCCCGCGTCGGTGGTGATGAGAATGGATTGGGCGCTTTCGTCGTGTTCCGCCTGAGACAGCAGGTCGAGCGCGATCCAGTCGGGATCGTTGTCGCCATCGGCGATGACGAGGATTTCCGACGGGCCCGCGATCATGTCGATGCCGACCTTGCCGAACACCCGGCGCTTGGCGGCGGCGACGAAGGCGTTGCCGGGGCCGGTGATCTTGTCCACCGGCGCGATCGTGTCGGTGCCGTAGGCGAGCGCTGCCACGGCCTGTGCCCCGCCGATGCGGTAGATTTCATCCACGCCCGACATCTGTGCGGCCAGCAGCACCAGCGGGTTCAGGATGCCGTCGGGTGTGGGCACGACCATTGCAAGGCGCGGCACGCCTGCGACCTTGGCCGGGATGGCGTTCATCAGCACCGAAGAGGGATAGCTGGCCCGCCCGCCCGGCACGTAGAGACCGGCAGCGGATACCGGCGTCCAGCGCCAGCCCAGCGTCGCGCCCGCCTCGTCCGTCCATTCGGCGTCTTCGGGCAGTTGGCGGGCATGGTAGGCGCGGATGCGGGTCGCGGCGAGGTCGAGCGCCTGCTTGTCCTCCGGGCAGACTTCGTCCGCCGCTGCCGCGATCTCTTCGGCGGTGATGCGGAACGTGTCGGGGGTCAGCGTGATGCGGTCGAATCTGGTGGTCAGGTCGATGATCGCCTGATCGCCGCGCGCACGGACATCGGCGATGATTTCGGCGACCGTGGCATCCACATCGGGGCTGTCCTCGCGTTTGGCGTTCAGCAGCGTGGTGAAGGCAGTTTCAAAGTCGGGTGCTGACGCATCAAGTGTGACGGGCATGGCAAGGGTTGCTCCAGAAGACGGTATATAAGGCCAAAAAGAGAGGCATCCTGTGGGATCGACGGTTCAGCGGCAGGGTCGCCGGTGGGTGTGGCGGGACGCGGCACGGCTGTCAAGCGGAGGGTGCCCGCAGAGATCGTTCTGACGCGGTTGCGCAGGCGGACGGCGCGGGGCTGCCGCCCCCCGTGTTTCCTGCCTTTACGCTGTTGGAAACCCTTGGGGCGTGGATCGTCGGATGCGACGATACGTGTCAGGTCTGAGGTGGCGGTGATCCCTGCCCGCTGCCGCGACATGATCGTGCCGGAAGTCGGCGTCCTGCGCGGCAGGACGTCCGATCTCAATCGCCATGATCGGGGCGTTTTCCGGACGGGGCGAGGTAGGGTTTCGTGACGTCTTTCAGGGACGCGTCGATCGCTTCGACAGTCACGCGGATCGCGCCGTCGCCGGCGAGGGTCAGCAGGATGTGACCGGAGGGCGCATCGGTCTGCTCGAATGTGACGCTCAGCAGGGACAGGATGGTATCGGCATCCCCCTTTGTCACGCCCTGGCTTGCGACGTGCTGAACCGTGTTGAAGACCAGCACGGATTGCACCCGTTCGGGCGCGTGGCGGTCCTTGCCTGCGTCTTCCCACCGGAACCGGTTCAACAGCAGGGCAAAGCGCTTGTTCTGCCGGTCCCAGCGCATTTCGGAGGCCGGAAAGACGGCATCCTGGGTCAGGGAGGAAATGACGTTGAGGTCATCGGCGTCCATTGCCCCGAGGTGCAGTGGTGCTTCGCGGCCGTCTTCGAAACGTGCGTCGTCGCTCATGTGTCCTTGACCCGTTCGATATCCGCACCGACGCCGCGGAATTTGGCGACCACATGCTCGTAGCCCCGGTCCAGATGATAGACGCGCGCGACTTTCGTTTCGCCTTCGGCGGCGAGCCCGGCCAGGATCAGCGAAACGGAGGCCCGCAGGTCGGTCGCCATGACAGGCGCCCCCTTGAGGGTGTCCACGCCGGTCACCGTGGCCGTGCCGCCGTGCACCTCGATATTGGCCCCCATGCGGACGAGTTCCGGGGCGTGCATGAAGCGGTTCTCGAAGATCTTTTCGTGCAGGACGGAGGTGCCTTCGGCGGTACACAGAAGCGCCATCATCTGGGCCTGCAGATCGGTCGGGAAACCGGGGAAAGGTTCGGTGGTGACATCGACCGCATGGATGCGCCCGTTCTTGCGGGCGACCTTGAGGCCGGTGTCGGTTTCGCTGACGGAAATGCCCGCCGCGTCGAGTTTTTCGCAGAAGGCGGCAAGCAGGTCGATGCGGCCGCCCAGAAGCTCGACCTCGCCCCCGCAGACCGCAGGGGCCAGCATGTAGGTGCCCAGTTCGATCCGGTCGGTCACGACACGGTGGGTGGCCCCGTGCAGGGCATCGACGCCCTGAATGGTGATCGACGAGGTGCCGTCGCCGTCGATCTGGGCACCCATGGCGCGCAGGCAGGTGGCAAGATCGACGATCTCGGGCTCGCGGGCGGCATTGTTGATCACGGTGGTGCCGCGGGCCAGGGTCGCTGCCATCATGATGTTCTCGGTCGCACCGACGGAGGCGAAGGGAAAGTCGATCACCGCCCCCCTGAGTTTGCCGCCCTGCGCCTTCGCGTGCAGATAGCCGTCCTTGAGTTCGATGTCCGCCCCCATGAGCGCCAGACCATCGGTGTGGATGTCCATGGGACGGGCGCCAATCGCGCAGCCGCCGGGCAAGGACACCTCTGCATGGCCTTCGCGGGCCAGCAGCGGGCCAAGCACCAGATTGGACGCGCGCATCTTGCGCACGATGTCGTAGTCGGCATGGGTGTTGATGGCGCCATGGCTCGACATGGTCAGCACCTTGCCGTCCTGCAGGGACGACACCTCGGCCCCCAGCGATTGCAGCAGTTGCGTCATGGTGCGGATGTCGCTGAGGCGCGGCGCGTTGGTCAGCGTCAGGGGTTCCTCGCTCAGCAATGTTGCGGGCATCAGGGTGAGGCAGGCGTTCTTGGCCCCCGCGATGGGGATCTGCCCGGCAAGTTCCTTGCCACCTCTGACCAGAATGGAATCCATGTTAGCTGCTTTCCTCGTCGGGCCTGTTGCCCCGTTTGTTCTTGTCCGGCTGCGCGTCCCGCACCCTGCTTTGCGCCTTGCGCCGCGCCATGTTCGCCTTGAGCGCGGCCTTCAGCCGCTCTTCACGCAGCTGCGCTTCGGTTTTTTGTGTCGGGGGCGTCTTGCCTTGTGCCATGCGGTTTGTCTAGCGCAGGGCTCGATCAGCGTCCAGATTGCGCTTGCAGTGATTTTGCTTTGCCGCTAATCAGCCAGCGCATCGGCGCTGCTGTAGCTCAGAGGTAGAGCACTCCCTTGGTAAGGTGGGGGTCTAAACCAAAACAATGTTGCATAACATTGAGTTGGCAGTAGCGTGGATAAAAAAGTAGGGCGATAGTAGGGTAATTCTTCGGATACCCTGAAAATGGTAGGCTGCTGTAGCTCAGAGGTAGAGCACTCCCTTGGTAAGGGAGAGGTCGAGAGTTCAATTCTCTCCAGCAGCCAGCAGCACCAGTATCCATATAAATCAATGGCTTCGGTGTCCGAAAGCCGCGCCTGACCTTGGTCGAGTTAGAACCCGCCATGCTAGACTTGACGTCACCTCTCTCGGGCTGCTTCCCTGGCAGCAGATCGTGGCTGAGCTTTCGGACAATAGACGCGTTAGTAGGCTTTGCTGTCGTTCTAGCGTCTATCTTTCACAGGCTTCTAACCACCAACGACTTCTCTAACAGCAGCCCACACAGACGAAACTAACGGTATATTTCTGATGTGCTCAACGCTTCCTAAGAAGCTCCGAGTCGTGCATCCGTATTAGTGCCTACAATGAAGCCCGATGATTACTGCGTTATATTGTATTATTCGTCACGCAAATACATACTCAGAAAGGTATTATAGACGATGGCAATCCATATGCCTTGCGAAGGAAGCAGACACTGATTTCTAGCAGATCGGGCGGGAAGTGTGAATTCGCTGCCATGCAGCATAAAGCTTAGCGGATCTTCAAGGCAGACATTGCAGGGCGTCAAGTATCATATGTTGCACTTTGGAATTTACCTATTTGGCGCTGCCTTACTTCACGCCCCGGCGTTTGGTTCTCCCCAAAGGCTCAACCATACACTTTCGCGTTCGCGTTGAGTGAAATTTGGCATATAAACCACACGAGCAGTATTCAGTAGCATTGGCGGAAGCAATTATGAGGTGGATTTCAGCTGTCAACGCCGGAGTAAAATTGGGCCACGGGGCGGCGCAAAAGTAGGCCACTTTTGGTTTGGGCGTGAAGCGCGCCACGAGGCGGCGGCCAGTCAGCCGCGCTCCCCAGAGAGCTGGCGGCTGACTGGCCGCCTTGGCCCGCTGGGACCAAGACAGCGCGGGTCGGCTCAGGCGGTTTCGGTGGATTTTCGAGCGCGGCTTTGCGTGAGGCGGTAACTTTCGCCGTTCATCTCGAGGATGTTGACGTGGTGGGTCAACCGGTCGAGCAGTGCGCCGGTCAGCCGCTCGGTGCCGAAGGTCTCGGTCCATTCATCGAAGGGCAGATTGCTGGTTATCAGCGTGGCTCCGCGCTCGTAGCGCTGGGATATCATCTCGAAGAGCAGCTCGGCGCCGGTCTTGGACAGGGGCACGAAGCCCAGTTCGTCGATGATCAGCAGCTTCACGGTAGCCATCTGCTTCTGGACGCGGAGCAGACGGCGTTCGTCGCGCGCCTCCATCAACTCGTTGACCAGCGCGGCGGCGGTGGTGAAGCTGACGGACATGCCCTTCTGGCAGGCTGCCAGCCCCAGGCCCAAGGCTACATGGGTTTTGCCGGTTCCGCTGGGGCCGAGGGCGATCACGTTCTCGCGCCGTTCGATCCATTCGCAGCGAGCCAGTTCCAGCACCTGCATCTTGTTCAGCTTCGGGATTGCCTTGAAGTCGAAGCTGTCGATGCTTTTGGTGGCCGGGAACTTCGCAGCCTTGATGCGTCGCTCGACCATCCGCCGCTCCCGGTCGATCAGTTCCAGTTCGACCAGGCGCGATAGGAATTGCACATGGTCCAGCCCTTCGGCGGCGCATTGGCGCGCCACCTTCTCGTGTTCCCGCAGGAACGTGGGCAGCTTCAGCGTCTTCAGATGGTGGGCAAGCAGGATCTTCGGGGCGTCGCTCATTCCGCCAGCTCCGACATCAAGGCCATGTAGCTGGCCGCACGCGTCGTCTCGACGTTCGCTCGAGGCAGGTAGGGGTAGACATCGAGGTCGAGCCTCGGGGGGCGCTTCTCGACCTGGCAAAGCACGAGGTGCTTCACAGCATCGAAGCCGACCGCGCCCAGCTTCAGGGCCTTCTTCACGGTGGCATGCAGGTCATCCATGCCGAAGGTCTCGAGCAGACGCAGCACCTGCACATACTCGCGCCGCCCCATCTTGAGCATGCGCACCTCCATCAGGCGGCGCAGGGTATGGAACTCTTCGGGCAAGTCCCATTCCGCCAAGGGTGCGGCTTGGTCCAACGCATTGATCTTGCGCTCGATCAGCGGGAGGTAATGAACCGGGTCGAAGATCATGTCCTCGCGATCGTAACAGCGCGGGTGTCGAGCGATCACCTCCCCGCGACAGCCGATCACAACCTGATCGACATAGCCGCGGATCCAGACATCCTGATGGCCATAGGCGACGGGAACCGAGTAATCGTTGGTGTCATAGCGCACGAGTGACTGGGAGCTGACCCTGCCGCCCGCCTGGTCGCAGGCTTCGAACGGGGCGGCAGGCAACGGGCGCATCGCGGCCAGATCGCGCTGCAGCCTCTCGCCGATCGTCTCCTTGTGACCACGAAGGGTATGCGTGCACCGCGCGCGGCACTGCCCTTCAAGGTCGGCGTTGAAATCGTCCCAACTGGCAAAGTGGGGGATCGGCACCATGTGGTTGCGGCGGGCATAACCGACCATCCCTTCGACATTGCCCTTGTCATTCCCCTTGCCGGGGCGACCATAGCGATCCCGAAACAGGTAATGCGACTGCAAGCCACTGAACAGCGCGGCACGAATGCGCGTACCATCCGGCTGGATCTTCGAGACCAGGCAGCGATCATTGTCGTAAACCACCGACTGCGGAACCCCGCCGAAGAAGGCGAAAGCGTGGACATGCCCGTCCATCCAGGCTTCTGCCGTCGCCGCCGGATAAGCCCGCAGGAAATAGGCATCGCTGTGCGGAAGGTCCATGACGAAGAAGTGCGCTTTCTGCTCGACACCCCCGATGACGACGACCGCTTCGCCAAAATCCGCCTGCGCATGGCCCGGCGGATGGGCCAACGGCATGAACATCTCCCGTGTTCGCCGCTCACGCTCGCGCACATAATCCTTGATGATCGTATAGCCGCCGGTGAAGCCATGCTCGGCCTGAAGCCGTTCCCATATCCGCTTGGCCGTGTGGTGCTGTTTGCGATGCACGGCCTTGTCGCCTTCAAGCCAAGCGTCGATGATCTCGGTGAACCCGTCCAACTTCGGGCGCTTGACCGGCTTCTCCCGCCGATAACCAGGCGGCAACGAGAAGGCCAACATCTTCTCAACCGTCCCGCGCGAAATGTTGAAATGCTTCGCAGCCGCCCGCGCGCTCATGCCCTCGCTACACGCCAGACGAACCTTCTTGTAAAGTTCCACAGTATAAATCTCCCCACCCTCCCTGCTGCCGCAAGAAGGGAAAGTGGCAGGATTTTACTCCGCCCGCAGCGAGACTATCCCGCCGCTACAGTGGCCCAGTTTTGCACCGCCGTTCTCAACAAAGATTGCCAGCCGGAAGAGGGTCCAGAGCAAAGACAAAATCTCGGCGCTGCCTTAAAATGTTCAAACTTCACACCGAGGGTGTAAGGGGCAGCTTGGGATCTGTTGCGGGAAAGGTGAGAATTTTGCCAAAGCGACAGACGCAAGATGAAGTTATTGCGGCATTCCGTAAGCGACATGGTGATAGGTATAGCTACACCAAAACGCAGTACGCAGGGTCGAACCAGAAAGTCGTTGTAACGTGTGGGGAGCACGGAGACTTCGAGATACTTCCCGGCCATCATCGCAACGGCACCGGCTGCCGTCACTGCTACTTCGAAAGTCGACGAATTACGCGCGCACAGTTCATCGCGAAATGTCGAGACGCCAATGGCGCAGTCTACGACTATGAACTCGTCCCAGAGAACGTCGACTTATCAAAGGACATTGTGGAGATCAGATGCACGCTGCATGGACTGATCTTCTCACAATCTGCATCTAACCACATGCACGGCCATTCAGGGTGTCCAAGGTGCAAAGGCGAGCGAATTCTAGCCAATCGACCCAAACCGAACCGAGATTTTGCAAAGGCGAAGGTCGAGTTTGTTCGTAGGGCACAAGAGATTCATGGCGATGTTTATGACTACAGTGAGTTTGACTTTCGTGGGGTGACTAAAAAGGGCGTTGTTAAGTGCGCGATTCACGGCCCATTTGAACAAACACCTAACGGCCACCTTGGGAGCAAAGGATGTCCCATCTGCTCCGGCTATAGGCTCTCCAACGAAAGCCTAAAGGCCCGCTGCCACGAACTCGGCGTAGATTACTGGCGCGCTCTTAAGCGTCGCAAAGCCGGCATGACGGATGAGCAGATCTTTGACGAGCGCCTTATAAGGGGCGAGCGTCAAGTCAACACGGTCACCGTTTATGGTGTCGAATACCCCAACATTGAGGCCGCTCATCGCGCACTTGAGCCTATGGCCGCGAGCGCCACGATCGCGCGGTGGATCAGAAATGGCATGGACCCCGATGATGCGTTTGAGCGGGTTCCAAATCCTGGCGTGCAAAATGGAATTATCTATCTGGTTGAAAGCAAAGTAACCGGAAAGAAATATGTGGGACTTACAGTACAGTCGCTTGAGCGACGTTGGCGTTTCCATGAGGAGCAGGCGCAAGCGAATGGCATTCGAAACCTCGACAGCCTGCATGCGGCCATCCGAAAGGATGGCGTTGACGCATTCACCATTAAGCAAATCGATCGTGGCCAGACTAAGAAAGACCTTGAGGCCAAGGAGAAGGCTTGGATCCGCGATCTCGACACGATGGTGCCGACAGGACACAACATCTCAGCGGGCGGTGCTAGCGGAGGCAGCAACAAACGCCCGGTTTGGATAGACGGGCTGCGCTTTCCAGGTGTTGCCGAGGGCGTGATCTATCTTATGAAGCGTGACAGTATCAGCGAAGCTGCCGCGAGGAAGCGCCTGTCTAAAGGACGACCAAATGTTAGAAAGCTGGCTGCACCAGGACAAAGCTTAGTCAAGACAAGAGCATACAAGGCGTGGTCTCATATCATTCACACCGCTACAAATCCGAGGTCAAAGAAGGATTTTCTTCCCGGCGTGCTAGTTCATGAGCCATGGAGAGAGTTCGACGTGTTTCTAGAAGACATGGGCCAACCGCGTTCATCCGATCTCGTGTTCTCCCGTCTCGACTTGACGCAGGGGTTCTTTCCAGAAAATTGTGCGTGGATAGATAGGTCTCGCGCAGCAAGCCTGCGTGCGATCCATGCGGCCGAAAAACGCCGCAGCAGACGCATCTGTCATCAGGGGATACCACTCACGCCAGGCGCCCATTAGTCTGACTTCGTCGCTCAAGCTAGACCATGCACGTTTGCGCAACAGTAACCATAATGGACCTTAGCGGAGACGGGCAAATCGATCCGGATTTTTCCCGGTGACACAAACGACCTACTCTGCGGTCACACTAAGCCATTGAGGTAAAATACCTACCATTGCGTACATAGATAAGAATAGGGAATCTATCGAAACGTTAAAACTAAATAGGCAAATAGCGCTTCACCTCACTTCTGGCGAACGTCTATCCTCCCAAGCCTTTAAACCTTCTTCGCAAGTTCTGCTAGAACTACTAGCTCGAAAATCAGGGGAAACATTCTCAGGCGAGAGAAAAATCCGCATCGACAGTTAATGTGGGATATTAGCCAATATTGTATTGTGTAAATGAACTAAACGAATG
>CAWCXM010000002.1:0-278556 GCA_963799505.1 uncultured Alphaproteobacteria bacterium | reverse complement strand
GACGGTGGGTGCCACGTAATGCACAGACCGCACATTGCTCCGCGCCTTGACCTTGCGCGCGACGCGCAGGGAAAAATCCGGGCTGTCGATGGTGATCAGCACGTCCGGCTGCATCTGGACCACGGCATCCGCCGTCTCGTTGATCCGCCGCATCAAGGAGCGGTATCTGGGCAGGATCTCGGCCAACCCCATCACACTCAACTCCGCCATGTCGAAACGGCTGACCAGACCTTCTGCTGCCATCGCGGGACCACCGATCCCCTCGAAGGTCACCTGGGGCTGCAGCGCCTTCAGCCCGGCCATCAATGCCCCACCCAGACGGTCGCCGGACGGCTCGCCCGCCAGAATGAAGACCCTCATGCCAACGCGCCGCTGCGCGACCACAGCACCAGACCGTAGGTATCCGCCAGCACCGCGCAGCGCTCCGGCTCCAATATGATCACATCCCCCGCATCTACCACCACACCGGCAAGTCCCGCCGCATGTGCCGCCTCTATGGTGGCGGGGCCGATGGTGGGCATGTCGATCTCTCTGATCTGGCCGATTTTCGGCCCCTTGCACAGGATCGCCCGCAAGCCGCGCGCCTTTTCAGGCAACGTCGCCAGCAGATGATCCGTGCCCCCTGCGGTCTCGACGCCCAGCACCTGTTCCGCCCCGATCACACAGGCCTGACCGATGTCCAGAGGGGCCAGCCCCGCCAGCACGGCCTCGCCCCGCGCTGCATCCCGGCGCATCTGGGCGTCCGGCCAGGCCTCGGACAACACGCCCTGTTCAGCCACCAGGTCGGGCAGCAGGGTGTCTGCCCCGACCACGGCAAACCCCGTTTGCTCGAAAATCTCTTTCAGCACCTGCAAGGCACCATTGTCGCCTGCGGCAAGTGCCTTCTGGAACAAGGGCACCAGCGGCAGCGTCTCGGCATCAAGCTTCGATGGATCCAATTCGGGCCGATCAATCGCACCGCAGAAGCATACCTGTGTGATACCCCGTTCGCCCAATTGCACCAGCAGGCTGCCCAGCGTTTCCAACCGAAAGGTCAGATCGACCGCCAGTCCATCGGGTGGCACCCCTTCGTAAGCGCAGATCAGCGGCGCTTCCGCCTGTGCGGCGGCGACCTCGACGGGCAATCGCCCGCGCCCTGCCACCAGCGCCAGCGTCATTTCGGCGTCAGGAAATGGCGGCCCGTGTCGGCCATGACGAAATCGACGATCTGGCGCACATAGTCGCTCTCTGTCTCTTCGCCCAGACGGTGGGCACGGTCATGAAAGGTGCCTTCGCCCTGTGCCAGCATCTGGAACGCCGCCCGCAATGCAGTGATGTCCGCACGCGCTACACCGCGCCGTTTCAGACCGACAAGGTTCAGACCGTCCAGACTCACCCCGGGGCGCCTGCACCAGACCAAAGGGGATCACATCGTTCGTGACCATCGTGACGGCCCCGATGATGGCCCCCTGACCGATGCGGACAAACTGGTGAATGCCCGCCAGACCGCCGATGATCACGTCATCCTCGATGATGCAATGTCCCGCAACGGCCGCGGAATTCACCACGATCACCCGGTCGCCCAGAACGGCGTCATGGGCGATGTGGCAGCCTGCCATGAACAATCCGTCATCGCCGATCCTGGTCACGCCGCCGCCCCCTTCGGTGCCGCAGTTCATCGTGACATGCTCGCGAATGCGATTGCGCTTGCCGATGACCAGACGGCTGGCCTCGCCCTTGAATTTCAGGTCCTGCGGGATCTCGCCGATCACCGCGAAGGGAAAGATCACCGTGTCCTCGCCCACTTCGGTCCGGCCCGTCACGATCGCATGGGATTTCAGCACAACACCGGCTTTCAACACCACGTCCGGGCCGACCACACAGAACGGCCCGATCCGAACGGAGGGATCTATCTGCGCGCCGTCTTCGATGACCGCCGAGGGGTGGATCTCGCTCATTTCGGCAGGTCCAGCATGGCCATGAACTCTGCCTCTGCGGCCATTTCACCGTCCACAGTGGCCACGCCCGCGAACTTCCAGATCTTGCCGCCGGCCTTGCCGCGCAGGGTCTTGAGGTCCATGCGCAGAACGTCACCGGGCACGACCTTGCGGCGAAACTTGCAGTTGTCGATCGACATGAAATAGATCAGCATTTCCTTGTCCATCTGTTCAAGCGCCACCCCCACCATCACGCCAGCGGTCTGCGCCATCGCCTCGACGATTGTAACACCGGGCATGATGGGCGTGCCGGGAAAATGGCCCTGAAAGTGCGGCTCGTTCATCGTCACGTTCTTGTAGCCGACGGCAGAGGTGGTGCCGTCGATCTCTTCGACCTTGTCCACCAACAGGAACGGATACCGGTGCGGCAGGATACGCTGGATCATCTGGATGTCGGCGCGTTTGTGGTCTTGGCTCATTCGGTATCCTTTGGCATCTGAGGGCCGGATCAGGGCTATCAAGTCGCAGCGGAGGGGACAAGCGGTCTGCCTCTCCTTTCAGGGCTGGGTCGCTCCCGGCCCACTTCCCAGCGTTTCGTTCAAGAGTTCAATCGCATCGTCGGTCACTTCGATCCCGGTGTCGCTGATAAAGACCGTGCGCCGCTCGAGGATCACCGCCGCGTCCGCTTCGCGCATCAACTGTTCCAGCACCGGCGCAGCAGCGTTGAGGAACACCTCGCGCTCCTCTTCCAGAAGGGCGTTCAGCGCGCGCCCCTTGGCGGCCTGAGCCGCCCGGGTGCGCTGCACCTTTTCGTCGAAAGCATTGGCAAGGGCACGAAATTCATCCGCCGCCATCGTCGCCCGCATGTCGGTCAACTGGCGTTCCTCGGCCTCCAGATCGGTCTCGATCTGGCGGTTCTCGGCGGCCAGTTCCGCGCCTTTCGCCTCCACATCCCTCGCCACCCGCTTGCCAAAGGCGCTATCCAGAAACAGTCGTTCGGAATCGATCGTCAGGATGGGGCTGACAACGCTGCCACGTCCCAAGGACTGATCAAGCGTGCCGCCGGACTGCTGAGCACCGACACTGCCGGTCACCCCCATATGGGCCACCAGCAGCGCGGTTATCCAGAGGGCGCGGCCCGGCACGGTATCAGAACTGGGTTCGCAGCGTGACCTCGAAGGACTGCTCTTCGTCAAAGTCTTCGCTTTGCAGCGCCTTGGAGACGTTGAATTGCAGCGGCCCCAATGGCGTGGTCCAGAACAGGGATACCCCGACCACATGCCGGAAGGATCCGCTCCTCGCCCACGATGGAGCCGCCGTTCAGATTGACGTCGTCCAGATCCCACAGGTTGCCGACGTCGTAGAACACGCCGCCGGAAATGCCGTATTCTTCCGGCAGCCCCAGCGGAAATTCCGCCTCGAAACGTGCCGCAAGGAACAGGTTGCCGCCAAGGGGGTCATTGCCCCCGCCGCTCAGGTCACGCGGACCGATCCCGCCGGGCTCGAACCCGCGAATGATCGACGGGCCAAGGATGAAACGGTCAACGGCGCGGTTGTTGCCTTCCTGCCATGCCAGCGCTCCGCCCTCGACGGTGGCGCGCAGGGTGACTTCCTCGTTCAGGATGCGTTTTTCGCCGGTGACCTTCGCCGTTGTCTTGATGAACTTGCTGTCTCCGCCCAGGCCCGCGAAATCCTGGCTGAACTGCAACAGGACGCCCGATGTCGGGTCAAGCCCGCTGCGCCGGGTGTCATAGGTGAACTCGTAGCCAAGCGCCGAAGACCACTGCGGTCCGGCCGCGATGTCGTCTGCAATGGTCAGACCGTTTTCCGCCGGATCACGGGCCAGAACCTCGATTTCCTCGGCGGTATAGCGCAGCTGCATCCGGCCATTTTCGCTGACCGGAAAGGACAGCGAGGGCTGGAACAGCAGACGGTTCGTGTCGTAGCTGGAAAAGGACGAATTGGTCTCGGCGTAGTCCAGCGTGATGCCAAGCGCCACGTCGCGGCCCAGCAGCGACGGCTCGACAAAGGTCAGACCATAGCGGTCGGCATCAGATGCCGTCGAAACGGCCAGTGACAGTTTCTGGCCGCGTCCCAGAAAGTTTTCCTCGGCAAAGCTGATCGCCAAGCCGAAGCCGTCGTTGTTGGAAAAGGAGCCCCCGAAGTTCAGCGAGCCTGTCGGCTTCTCCACCACGTCGACGTCCACGACGACCTGTTCGCCGCTGCTGCCCTCGCGGGCATTCACTTCGGCGGTCTCGAAATAGTTGAGGGCGCGGATACGCTCTGCGGCCTGCCGGATCTCACGCGGGTTGAAGGGGTCGCCTTCCACGCTGTCGAACTGGCGACGGATCACGCGGTCAAGCGTGGTCGTGTTGCCCTCGATGTCGATGCGTTCGACAAAGACGCGCGGACCACGGCTCAGGACATAGGACACATCCAGAGTGAGATCGCGGTCGTTGCGTGTCACCTGCGGTTCGACGCGCAGGAAATCGACGCCATCGCGGATCGCCTGACGTTCCATCCGGGCGATGTCAGCTTCGACCACGGTCGGGGAATAGACAACACCGGGCCGCACCTTCACGATGCTGCGGTAGGTCGCGGCGTCCACGTTGGGGATCTCCGATACAACGGACACCTCGCCGAATCTGAACTGCTGACCCTCTGTGATGTTGTAGGACACGAAGAAACCGTCACGTTCCTGCGTCAGCTCGCCATTCACGGCAGTGGTGCGCATGTCAACGTAGCCACGGGACAAATAGAAGTCGCGCAGAAGCTGCTTGTCCGCCTCGACCTGACCTTCGACAAAGGTATCACGACGGATCAGACGGCGGAACAATCCGGCTTGCTTGGTGCCCAGCACCCGGCGCAAACGGCGGTCGGAATAGGTGCGGTTGCCGACAAAGCTCAGACGCTCGATCTCGACATTGTCGCCTTCGAAGATTTCGAACACCAGATCAACGCGGTTCTGGCTGCGCTTGATGATCTTGGGCTGCACGCGCGCCGCGACGCGGCCCTCGTTGCTGTAGGCTTCCGCGATGGCGGCTGCATCGGCCTCGGCCTGCGCGGGATTGAACACGCGCCGTTCGGTCGAGCTGACCAGCAATGCAAGGGCATCGTCCTTGATGCGCTGGTTGCCTTCGAAGCGCACCCTGTTCAGCGTGGGCAGTTCAACCACGTCGATCACAAGGGTGCCGCCGCGCGGCTCGATCGTGACCGTTTCGAACAGGCCTGAATTCTGAAGGTTCTGGTAGGCCGCATTCAGCTGGCCGCCGCTGACCGGCTGGCCCTGCCTGATTCCGGCCTGCCGCAGGATCGCCGCATCGCCGATGCGTTCATTCCCGCTGATCTGGACCGTGTTGAACTGATATTGCTGGGCGTGCACCGTCGCGCCAGGCACCATCCAAGCCACGGATAACATTACGCAAAGCGATGCACCTCGCAGTGTATCGCCGAATTTTGCTCTGTCTGCCCGCTCAAAAGGCACACCGCCCCGTGTCGTCAGTCTCATGGTTCAAACCCACTCTTTAGACCTCGTTGAGGTACTGAGTACGCAGGTTACAACCGTTTGTCAAAACCCGGACATGCAAAAAATGCACCACATCCTGCAGCGCATTTCATATTTGTAACAGGATGATGTGGGTTCGGCCGGTTCAAAGAGAACCGATGAACGCCCCCGCGCAAAGGGCAAATCCGATCACCCCGACGTAAAGCACGCGATCCCAGTTGAGATCCATCAACAGGCTCAGGCCCCGGTATGAAGTTTGAATCGTCTGCATGTCACGCTCCTTGTGCGGTTGATAGAACCCTAACAAGGGATTAAGGCGTGATTTTGACGAATTGTGGCGATACTGCGGCAATCGCATTTGTTTGGCGCGATTGCCGCTGATCTGTTGTCCTGCCCCTTTATGGACAGAACAGATCGTTCCCCAGCGCGAAGACCATCAAGGACAGGACAAGCGTCAGACCGATGGTCATCAGAACGCGCAGCGCCTTGTCGCTTGGCGGTTTGCCGCTGACGGCCTCGTAGGCATAGAAGGTCAGATGGCCCCCATCCAACGCCGGAACCGGAAAGAGGTTGAGAAGCCCCACCGCCGTGCTGAGCACCGCAATGAAATAGATGAAGGATTGCGCCCCCTGGCTCGCCATCGCCCCCGACGCCTGCGCAATCCCCACCGGCCCGCTCAGGTTACAGGTGCTGATGTTGCCCACGATCATCTCGCGCAGCCCCGAAAGAGACCCGGTGATGATGCGCCAGGTGTTCTCGACCGATCCCACAAGCGCCTGACCGACGCCGGGTGTTTCGGTCGCCGCCTCGAAGGCAAGGCCCCCGGCGATCCCGATCCGCAAGGACCGGACAAAACTGCCATCGGCCTGCGGCTCGTCCACGGCCTTGGGGGTCATGGTAAATTCAAGTGTCTCGCCCGCCCGCCAGACCGTCAGATCAAGTGGCGCGCCGCCCGAGGCTTCGACAGCGGTCTTGAGTTGCGAGAAGTCGTAGATCGCCGTGCCGTCGATGGCCGTGATGACGTCGCCCGGCTTCAGACCGGCGTCGATCGCGGCGGATTGCGGGATGACCTGTTGCACCAGCGGCGGACGCAGATACGGCCCGGTCACCGACATTTCCTGTCCGTCGCGGCGGATGTCATAGGGCATCGTCGGGCCTTTTGGCAGGCTGTCGATCAAGGCTGAATATTCGGGATCCGCTTCGGGCATGGGGGTGCCGCCCAATCCCAGAATCTCATCACCGGGCTGCAATTCGGCACTGCCCTGCGGCAGCGGGCGTATCTCGCCCACCGTCAATGGGTCACGCGCCACACCAGATGTGAAGGCCACCGCAAAAAAGATCAGGATCGACATGGCGAAATTGAATGCCGGGCCAGCGGCGACCGTCAGCGTGCGCGCCCACAGAGGGGCACCGTGCATCGTGTGCCGGGCGGCCTGCGGATCATGGGCGACGGCGGCCATCGCGGCCTCGTCCTTGCCGGATGCCGCGTTGGCGTCGCCTGCGAATTTCACGTAGCCGCCGAAAGGAAGCGCCGCGATCTGCCATTTGGTGTTGTGCCTGTCCATGCCGGACCAGATCACCGGACCAAACCCCAGCGAAAAGACATCCGCCTTGATGCCGCACCAGCGACCGACGATATAGTGGCCGTATTCATGGATCGCGACAATCACCGAAAGCGCGATGACAAATGCCACAAGTGTCCAGATCAGCCCGCCGAATTGCGGTATCAGTCCTACAATATCCAATATTCTACCCTGCTCTTTTGTCGATGGCCGCCTGCGCCGCCTTACGTGCCACATGGTCTGTTTCCAGCACGGTATCAAGTGTCATGGTGGCAGCAATATGGCCATCTGTCGCGCAGACATGGGCCAGGGCGTCCTCGACCACCTGTGCCATCTGAACGAAATTGATCCGCCCGGCGATGAAGCCGTCGAGCGCGGTTTCCTTGGCGGCGTTGAACACGGCACCCGCCATGCCCCCAGTCTGCATCGTCTCGCGGGCCAGCCGGAGGGCGGGCCAGCGGACCTCGTCGGGTGCGCGAAACTCAAGCTGCCCGATGGCGGCCAGATCAAGCCGTTCGACCGGCAGATGCCTGCGTTCGGGGTGATGCAGGGCAAAGCCGATGGCGTGGCGCATGTCGGGTGGGCCGACGTGCGCCATCAACGCCCCGTCCAGGAAACCGACCAGCGCGTGGATCAATGACTGCGGATGCACGATGACCTCGATCTGGTCAGGTCGAACGCCGAAAAATTCACGCGTTTCAATGACTTCCATCGCCTTGTTGAACATTGAAGCGGAATCGATGGTGATTCTCTGCCCCATGTCCCAATTCGGGTGGCTGGACGCCTGATCCAGCGTCGCCGCCGCCAGATCCGCCAGCGGCCAGTCGCGGAAGGCGCCGCCGCTGGCGGTGATGATGATCCGCTCGACCGCTGCGATGTCCTCACCCAACAGCGCCTGAAAGATCGCCGAATGTTCACTGTCGACCGGCAGGATCGTTGCACCGTGATGGCGCGCGGTGTCCAGCATGAGGGCACCGGCACAGACAAGCGATTCCTTGTTGGCCAGCGCCAGTGTCGTCCCCTGCTTGAGCGCCGCCAAACCCGGCGCAAGCCCCGCCGCACCGACAATTGCGGACATGATCCAGTCGGCGGGCCGTGTTGCACATTCCGTGATCGCCGCCGCGCCTGCTGCCGCCTCCACACCCGAACCGGTCAGGGCCGCACGCAGATCGTCGAGCAATGTGTCATCCGCCGTGATCGCGACATCGGCCTTCAGCGCAATCGCGTCTTGCGCCAGTTGCGCGATGTTGCGCGCACCGGTCAGCGCCACGACATCATAGCTGTCGGGATCGCGTGCAATCAGATCAATCGTATTCTGGCCGATGGAGCCTGTGGCCCCCAGAATACTTACCCGGCGGCGCATGGTCGCCTAGCCCAGACCGTAAGGAAAGCCGATGGCCTGCCCGATCAGCAACAGGAACAACGACGCACCCAACATGCCATCGAACCGGTCCATCAGCCCCCCGTGGCCGGGGATCAGGTTCGAGCTGTCCTTGACGCCCATCTTTCGCTTCATGCCGGATTCGGCCATATCGCCCATCTGCGATGCCATCGAGACGGCGATGGACACGCCCATCAATTGCAGACCGACACCTGTGTTGATCGAAAACAGCAGACCCACAATCGCCGCGCCGATCCATCCCGCAGCGGTGCCCGACCATGTTTTCTTGGGGCTGACCTTGGGCCAGAACTTTGGGCCACCAATCATGCGGCCTGCGAAATACCCCACCACATCCGTGACCACAACAACAAGGACGAGCCAAAGCATCCAGCCAAAGCCAAGATCGCTGCGCAGCTGCATCATGCCGTAACCGGCCAGAAGGATCATCACGGTAAAGCTCATGAATACCGTGCGGTGGCGCTCCAGATAACCAAAGCCAACAAGCGCCGGGGCCATCAGCAAGGGCAAGGCAAAACCGACCGGCAGCAGGATCGACAAAAGCACCGCCACGCCCGTCAGCCCGCCCAGTTGCAGCTGGATGTGCCGCACGCCCGGCCGCAGCATCCCGACAAGCTCCCAGACCATGACGCCACAGATCATCGCGACCAGCAGGTCAAACACGATCCCGCCAAGGGCGATCCCGCCCAGACCGATCACCACCATCGCCGCCCCCGCCCCCATGCGAGGTTTCAGGTCGGACCATTGTTCGGGAAGACTGCTCATGATGATGCCGCTCAGGTCTTGACCGCGCCAAAGCGCCGATCCCGCCCGCCGTAGGACGCACAAAGCGCCCCGAATTCGGCGCGGGTGAAATCAGGCCAGAGCGTGTCGATGAATTCATATTCCGCATAGGCCGACTGCCACAGCAGAAAGTTCGAAATCCGCGCCTCGCCACTGGTGCGGATCACCAGGTCGGGATCGGGTAAAACATAGGTATCCAGATACTTTGGCAGCGTTTCTTCATCCACACTGTCAGGGTCGAGCCGGCCATTCGCCACATCATGGGCCAGCCGTTGGGTGGCCCGCGCAACCTCGTCGCGTCCGCCGTAGTTGAGCGCAATGGTCAGATGCACATGGCTGTTGTGCGCCGTGGCTTCCTCCAACTCGTTCATCAGCTTGATCAGCTTGCTGTCCAGTCGCACCCGGTCTCCGATAAACCGGACCCGCACACCTCGGTCCCGCAGATGCCGGGTTTCCTTGGTGATGTACCGCCGGAAAAGCGTCATCAGTCCCGCGACCTCGACCTGGGTGCGTTTCCAGTTCTCGGTCGAAAAGGCGAAGATCGTCAGATATTTCACGCCGAAATCGGGACAGGCCTCGACAATCTCGCGGACCCGTTTCGCACCCGCGTGGTGACCGAAGAGCCGCGGCCTGCCGCGCTGGGTGGCCCAGCGTCCGTTGCCGTCCATGATGATCGCCACATGGCCCGGACAGCCTTCGACCATATCGGGGGAAGGATCAGGCGCGGCTGTCGCGTTTGCGGCTTGGTCCATTGACGGCATCTTCCTTTTTCTTCCCCGGTCTCAGGCCGTCGTTGCCGCGGCCGGACGGTCCCCCTTGAACGCGTCAGACCTGCATGATCTCGGCTTGCTTGGTCTCAAGCTGGTCGTCGATCATGCCGATATACTTGTTTGTCAGATCCTGCACCTCGCCCTCCCAGATTTTCTGATCGTCCTCGGACAGGCCGTCAGCCTTGCCCTTCTTGATCTGGTCCATGCCATCGCGGCGGATGTTGCGGATCGACACACGGGCGTGTTCGGCATACTGGCCCGCGACCTTGGTCAGGTCGCGGCGGCGTTCTTCGTTCAACTCGGGGATCGGCAGCATGATGATCGTGCCGTTCAGCTGAGGATTGATGCCCAGACCGCTTTCGCGGATCGCCTTTTCGACCTTGCCCACAAGGCCCTTGTCCCAGACGTTGATCGTGACCATGCGCGGTTCGGGCACGTTGACCGTACCCACCTGATTGATCGGCGTCATGGAGCCGTAGGCATCCACCATCACCGGATCGAGCATGGATGCCGATCCGCGTCCGGTGCGCAGGGACGCAAATTCAGTACGCAGCGATGCGATGGCACCGTCCATGCGCCGTTCAAGATCATCGGTGTCGAGCATAAAGTCGTCTGACATGGGTCGTTGTCCTGTGGAATGTCGCTCAAAAGCTTGGTCTATCCCTGTTATAACCTTCTGCGCGTCGCGGCAACAGTTTGACCGCGCAGGACATCTTTGGAGCGGGTAATGGTACAGGCTGGGGCACCTGGGCCCGGCCACTGACCAACGCCTTGCGGTTCTTTGAATGCCGTTCGACCAGTTTGCCGCTGATCTTGCGCCCCACGATGTCCCGGCAGAGCGCATAGTCCCTGCCGCGATCGCTGAGGCATCTCAGCAAACCGTCCAGTTGTTCGGGATCGAGCGACTTGAGCGCTTCGGGACCGGGATAAAAGCTCTCTGTCGCGGCACCGTTGGCCCAGAGGATCGCGTGCTGCGGCAGCAGGATGTGGTAGTAGGTCACATCGTTCAAATAGGATTTGCACGAGATTCCCGGTGCATCGCACAGCAACTTCACCGCGACCAGCGCCTCCTCCGCTCCGATCATGCGGTTGACGATCGGTGAGCGCAGCAGCACCCGGTGCTGCGGCGACAGCAGCAACCGCCTGAAGGGCATGCCCGGACCCAGTGCCTCTGCCGCGACCTCGACCGGGGCGGTGGCACCGACCCCGGGTGTGATCTGCCTTCCACGCCAGATCACCGGCTGCGGGCCATGATCGAGCGTGATCACCGTGTCACCGACGACGAGATTCTCGACCGCGCACAGCCCTCTTGGTGTCTCGATCAGCGTGCCGGCGGCAAAACAGACGATGCGGGCATTGTCGACGCTGCGGACGGTCATCCAGCCGTCGGCGTTTTCCTCGATCACGCTGCCAAGCGTCACCGACTGGATGGTCCGGTTGTCCAGCGAGGCACCGTTGATGTTTTCGTTGATGAATGTATCGCCGTTGGTCAACTGGATGACGTTGACGACCGTGTTCAGCGTGCTGCCGTCACCCAGCAGGATCGACACATTGTAGGAGGCGACGCTGTCCTGCGTGATGGTTTGCGGACCAGCGCCCAGATCATAGGTGATCTGACTTCCCGTCTGACCATTGTCGTCATCATAGGCGACCTGATCGCCCAGCGGTTCGGTGACATCCGCGACCAGCGCTTGCAGAACGCCGTTGCCATGTGTCCCGGCGAAAACGGTGTCATTTTCATTGTCGAAATCGCCCTCGAAGGTGTCTGCGGGCGCGAAGTTGCCGATGTAGATCAGTCCGACGGTCGCCATCCTTGCGCCTTCTGTCCGGGGAAATGCCCCGACAGCAGTGCGCAGAAATGTATCAACAAACCGTCAAGTCGACCGGTTCCGTGGTGCCGGGTCAGTCCTGAACGCGGGTATAGGTGCCCTCGCCCGCCAGAATGCCGCGAAACCCGCCGGGCTCGTCCAGCGAAAAGACGATGATCGGCAGGTTGTTGTCACGCGCCAGCGCGATGGCCGATGCGTCCATGACACCGAGACGTTTCTGCAAGACATCGTCATAGGTGACCGTATCGTACCGCTTGGCATCGTCGAACTTGGCAGGATCCTTGTCATAAACGCCGTCCACCTTGGTGCCCTTGAAGATCGCCTCGCAGGACATCTCGTTCGCCCGCAGGGTCGCGGCGGTGTCGGTGGTGAAATAGGGGTTCCCGGTGCCGGCGGCGAAAATGCAGACGCGCTTTTTCTCAAGGTGTCGCACGGCGCGGCGGCGGATGTAGGGTTCCGCAACCTCGTTCATCGTGATCGCCGAAATCACGCGGGTGTGGATGCCCAGCCCTTCCAGCGAAGATTGCATCGCCAGCGCGTTCATCACCGTGGCCAGCATTCCCATGTAATCGGCGGTCGTCCGTTCCATCCCCTGAGCCGATCCCTGCAATCCGCGAAAGATGTTCCCGCCACCGATCACCATGCAGATCTCGACCCCCATCTCGTGAACCGATTGCACCTCGCGGGCGATGCGTTCGACGGTGGGCGGATGCAGCCCGAATCCCTGATCCCCCATCAGCGCCTCCCCTGATATTTTCAGCATCACACGCTTGAACGACATCTGGGGAGAATTTGCGGACATGGAAAACCTTTCCGGCCTGGGTGTTTCAATCGGCTGCAAAATGTCCCAAATGACCGGCATGTTCAATGCATGGCGACAGGGGTGCAGACAGGAATGCAGATTAACGCCGAATTGACCCGCGCCCTGCGTGCGGTGCCGGACGACAAACCCGTGCTGATTGCGGGTCCGACGGCAAGCGGCAAGTCCGCTCTGGCGCTGGAGATCGCGGCGCGGCAGGGCGGCGTGATCGTCAATGCCGACGCCTCGCAGGTCTATGACTGCTGGCGCGTGATCACCGCACGTCCGTCGGCAGCGGAAGAGGCGCAGGCACCTCACGCGCTCTATGGCCATATCCCCGCGACCGCGCCCTATTCGACAGGCCACTGGCTGCGCGAGGTGACGGCCTTGCTGGAGACCGGCGTGCGGCCGATCATCACCGGTGGCACCGGGCTCTACTTCACTGCGCTGACCCAGGGATTGGCGGAAATTCCGGCGACGCCCCCGGAAGTGCGAGAGGAAGGCGACGGGCTGGTCCTTGCCGAAATGCTGGAGGCGCTCGATCCGGACACCCTCGCCCGCATCGACATCCATAACCGGGCGCGGGTACAGCGCGCCTGGGAAGTGCAGAAGGCGACAGGGCGCGGGCTTGCGTATTGGCAGGACCGGACCGCGCCGCCGCTTCTGCCGCTGGATGCCTGTCATCCGGTGGTTTTCGACGTCGACAAGGATTGGCTGAACGCCCGCATCATCCGCCGCTTCGATCTGATGCTGGCGGAGGGCGCTTTGGAAGAGGTGGCGGCGCTGGGCGATGACTACGATCCCTCCTTGCCCGCGCACCGGGCCATCGGTGTGCCGGAGCTGATGGACCACCTGCATGGCCGAACCAGTTTGAAAGAAGCAAAGTCCCGTGCAATCATCGCGACAAGGCGGTTTGCCAAGCGTCAACGCACCTGGATGCGCAGCAAGATGGCGGATTGGCACAAAGTGACCCTTCCCTGACTTTTCCATATGCGATAATGTACCCGTCTGTAGCGCCAAAAATACCGTAATGAGTTTACATATTATGACATTCCATGCAGCTTGACGTTGATACCATCCAGATCCAGAGCCTTGGTCAATTCAGCAAGGGTCAGGATTGGCGTGTGATGCTGGCCCACGACCGGCCCTATCATCTGCTGATCTGGATCACCCGTGGACAGGGTCTGGCGTTGCTGGACGGTACACGGCGCGGTGTGGGCGCGCATAACGCGCTCTTCGTTCCTGCCCGCAACCTCTTTGCGCTGGACCTTGGGCGGCAAACCACCGGGCATTGTCTGCGCCTGCCCGAATCGACCTCCCTGCAGTTGCCGGAAATACCGCGTCATTTCCGCATTCGCGACGTTCATGTGCAGTCCGAACTGACCGGGCTCATCGAAGCCAGCCAGCGCGAGCATCAAAGCGCACGGCCGCTGAGCGCGGATGCGCTCGAGGGCTACAGCGCCTTGATGGCGGTCTGGCTGCGCCGGCAAATCCTGCTCGACGAACATACCCCGCCACGCCACAAGGCGGCCCAAAGGCTGAGCCAGCGGTTCTGCGCGATGTTGCCCGCGCGGTTTACCAGTGGGGAGACGATGGCCGCCTATGCCGCCGATCTGGATGTCACGCCGACGCACCTGACCCGCGCCGTCAAAGCCGCGACGGGCAAGACCGCCGCCGATCTGCTGACCGAACGTCTGCTGCACGAGGCGCGCCGCCTGCTGATGGAAACAACAGAGCCCGCCCAGAACATCGCCCGTCATCTGGGCTTTGGCTCCGCCGCCTATTTTACCCGGTTTATTCAGCATCATACCGGGGCCACACCCAGCAAACTGCGCGGCACCTGAAGCCGTCTGCGGCCCGGCGATTTCCAGCAACGATGTCGCATCTGGCGCGTGGAGATGTCGCAAATTGCTGTCACAGGGGCGGTTGCGCACATTGACCTTGCCGTATGTCTTGTGCCTGATAGGGTCTGGAAAACATCGCGTGACCGGTCAAAACTTTATCTGATCGGGTAGAAAACCGCTGAGAGGGGCGCAATCACACAGGTTTTCCCGACATCCAATAAAGGCGGGCGATGCCGTCTATAAGGGCCGAAGGCCCGCAAGAATAACGGCGGAAAATCCCGCCAGGCCACCAACAGGGGCATTACATGGGAATATTCATCTTACGCAGACTGGGCGTGATGTTGCTGACGGCGTTGTGCCTGACGTTCATCGTGTTCTGGCTGACCAATCTGTATCCGAACCTCGAGAAACTCGCGAAGACGCAAGGCAACTTCCGCATGTCGGACGAGGCCGTCACGTCCTATCTTGGGGACCGCGGGTATCTGCAACCCATGCCGGTCAAATTCGGCCAATGGCTGGGGGTCTTTCCGGGCTGGGTGACGGAAAAGGATGACGGCAGGGTCTTTGGCCGCTGTTTCGAAGAAGGCACGCCCGAAGCGGAGCGCCCCACGCGATGCGGTGTGTTGCAGGGCGACTGGGGGTTCTCCACCGTTTTCAAGGAAGATGTGGGTCCCACCGTCGCCACGCGGCTGGCGCTGACCGGAAAGCTGATGCTCTGTGTCCTGTTGCTGATGGTGCCTTCGGCGCTGATCGTCGGTGTGCTGGCCGGGATGCGCGAAGGATCGAAACTCGACCGCTCGCTGTCCACATTCTCCATCGCGACGACGGCGACGCCCGAATATGTGTCCGGCGTGATCTTCATCGCGGTCCTGGCGTCCTCCAAATTCGGGATATCCCCGCTTTTGGCCGAATGGGGGCTGATTGACGGCAAGACGCTTTTCCTCGGCTCTGCCACATCGGCCATGGACGATGCGAATTTCTGGAACTTCTTTCTGCCGGTGCTGACGATTTCGCTGTACGGGATGGGTTATATCGCCCGGATGACCCGCGCGTCGATGGCCGAGGTGATGACGGCGCAGTACATTCGCACGGCGCGCCTGAAAGGCGTGAAGTTTTCGGACATCGTGCTGAAACACGCGCTGCGCAACGCACTGATCGCCCCCTTCACCGTGATCATGTTGCAGATCCCCTGGCTTCTGAACGGTGTTGTGATCGTCGAGACGCTCTTCAACTACAAGGGCTTCGGCTGGCTTCTGGTGCAGGCGGCGTCCAACAACGACATCGAATTGTTGCTGGCGGTCTCGGTCGTGTCCGTCGTCGTGGTTCTGGTGACGCAGCTGATATCCGACATCGGCTATGTCTACCTCAACCCGCGCATTCGCATTTCATAAGGGAGCAAGGACATGGAACCATTGACATGGACGGGCTCCCTTTCCGGGCTCAACATCATCTTCTACGCCGTTCTGGGGCTGCTTGTCCTGTCGATCCTGGCGTCGATCCTCCTGTCGGTTGTGCCGTCCTCCGGCGCGCGCGCCATCGGGTCCGACGGCACGCTGGCCGCCGACAAGGGGGCTGCCGGGTTCATCGGCATGCTCACCAGTTACCTCTTTTTCGCGCTCGTGGCGCTGGTGCTCCTGTACGTGGTGGCGGGGATCTTCATGGGGCCGGGTGCGGGTATCTTCGGCGCGATGGCCCAGCAATTCCTGCCGGTCTGGATCGCGCTGATCGTGACCTTCGCGCTCTCGATCACCTACAAACGCAAGCTGGGGCTTTACGGCAAGCTTTTCGACAGCACCGTGGGCATGATCGGCTTCGGCATCGTCATGTTCTGGGTCTATACAGGCATCTTCGGCGGGGTCTTCGATCTGCTGATCACCCACGACAGTCTGAGCCAGGCATCCGGCATGAAGAACGCCCTGCCCGGCATCCCGCTGCGCGGGGCGGAGGAAGGCGATTATCCATGGTATCTGCTGGGCGGCGACAATCTGGCCCGCGACGTGTTCAGCCGCCTGATCAAAGGCTCCTGGGTGGTGGTGCAGATCGCGCCGATGGCGACGCTCTTTGCCTTCATGGTGGGCATCACGCTGGGCCTGCCTGCGGGATATTATGGCGGGCGGCTCGACACGATCCTGAGCTTTCTCGCCAACCTCATCCTCGCCTTCCCGGTCATCTTGCTGTTCTACCTTCTGGTGACGCCGGAGATCGTGCTGACAGGCATTCCCAACTACATGGCGCTGTTTCTCTTTGTCTTTCCGCTGATCTTCGTGGCGATCCTGCTGAACTCGCGCTTCTACACGCAGCCGTCGTTTCGCACGCCGCTCTTGATCGTGGTTCTGGGCGTGCTCGGATGGTTGTATCTGTCGATGATCAGCAACGATGGTGCCATCGTTCAGACGCCGACATATACCATCCCCGGTCTTCCGACCTTTCTGGACGGATTCGACATTGATGCCGGGATTCTGGTGGTGTTCGTGTCGGTGGTGTTTGTCAATTCGCCCACGGTGTTCCGGATCGTGCGGGGTCTGGCCCTCGACATCAAGACACGTGACTATGTGGCGGCGGCCCAGACCCGCGGTGAAGGTCCGTGGTACATCATGTTGTGGGAGATCCTGCCGAACGCGCGCGGTCCGCTGATCGTCGATTTCTGTCTGCGGATCGGCTACACCACCATCCTTCTGGGGACGCTGGGTTTCTTTGGTCTGGGGCTGGAATCCGAAAGCCCGGACTGGGGCAGCACGATCAACGCGGGACGGCGTTTGCTGTCGCTTTATCCCCATGCGGCCATTGCACCGGCGCTGGCCTTGCTGAGCCTCGTGCTGGGGCTGAACCTGCTGGCGGATGGTCTGCGTGAGGAATCCCTGCGGGATTGACGGGGGGATTTTCGGGGGCTCTGCCCCCGGACCCCCGGAGGTGTAATTGGAAAGATGAAATGCGGGCGTGTCGTCAGCGGTTCGAGGAGACTTGAAGATGGTTAAGGAAAAATACGACGGTCCGATCCTTGAGATCGACAAGCTGTCGATCTCGTTCTTCACACGGCTGCGCGAAATCCCTGCGGTGATGGATTTCTCGGCTTCCGTGATGCCGGGCGAAGCGCTGGGTCTGGTGGGCGAGAGTGGCTGCGGCAAATCCACCGTGGCGCTGGGGGTCATGCAGGATCTGGGCAAGAACGGACGCATCGTCGGCGGGTCGATCAAGTTCAAGGGACGTGATCTGGGCGAGATGTCGGACGATGAGTTGCGCGACATCCGCGGCTCAGAGATCGCGATGATCTATCAGGAGCCGATGGCGTCATTGAACCCGGCGATGAAGATCGGCAAGCAGTTGATGGAAGTGCCGATGATCCACGCCGGGATGAGCGAGAAAGACGCCTATGACCGCGCCTTGATGGTTGTGACGGACGTGAAACTGCCCGATCCCAAGCGTATTCTGGATGCCTATCCGCACCAGTTGTCCGGCGGGCAGCAGCAGCGCATCGTGATCGCCATGGCGCTGATGAGCGAGCCGTCCCTGCTGATCCTCGACGAGCCGACGACAGCGCTCGATGTGACGGTCGAGGCGGCGGTTGTGGAACTGGTCAAGGATCTGGGAAAGAAATACGGCACCTCGATGCTCTTTATCTCACACAACCTTGGATTGGTGCTGGAGACCTGTGACCGCATTTGCGTGATGTATTCCGGCGAAGCCGTGGAACGCGGCACCATCGAGGACGTGTTCGACGAGATGCAGCATCCCTACACGCAGGCGCTCTTCCGGTCGATCCCCTTGCCCGGGGCCGACAAGAACGCGCGGCCGCTGATCGCCATTCCGGGCAACTTCCCCCTGCCCCACGAGCGCCCGCCGGGTTGCAACTTTGGCCCCCGCTGCGATTATTTCGAGGCCGGGCGGTGCGATCAGGGGGTGATCCCCATGTCGGTCATCGGCGGCGATGACCGGCACCACACACGCTGTCTGCGCTATCAGGAGATCGACTGGCAGGCACCTCTGGACCTCGCCGAGGTCAAGCAGAAGGGCGAAGTGGGCGACGTCGTTCTGAAGATGGAAAAGCTCAAGAAATACTATCAGGTCGCGGCGAACGCCATGTTCGGCGGTGGCGATACCAAGGTGGTCAAGGCCAATGAGGAGCTGACCTTCGAGGCACGCGAAAGCGAAACGCTGGCCATCGTGGGCGAAAGCGGTTGCGGAAAATCCACCTTTGCCAAGGTGTTGATGGGGCTTGAGACGGCGACCGAAGGCCAGATCCTGCTGGACAATCAGGAAATCGGATCGGTCCCGATCGAACAGCGCACCACCAAGAACGTCGCCGATATTCAGATGGTGTTCCAGAACCCCTTTGATACGCTGAACCCTTCGATGACCGTCGGGCGGCAGATCGTGCGGGCGCTTGAGATCTTCAAGATCGGCAAGAACGAGAAGGATCGCTGGCAGCGGATGCTGGAACTGCTCGATCTGGTGAAGCTGCCGCGTGAGTTCGCGACGCGGATGCCGCGACAGCTTTCGGGGGGGCAGAAGCAGCGCGTCGGCATCGCGCGCGCCTTTGCCGGGGACGCGCGGATCGTCGTGGCGGACGAACCGGTGTCGGCGCTCGACGTGTCGGTGCAGGCGGCGGTCACCGATCTGCTGATGGAGATTCAGCGCAAGCACAAGACCACGCTCCTGTTCATCTCTCACGACCTCAGCATCGTGCGCTATCTCAGCGACCGGGTGATGGTGATGTATCTGGGCCATGTGGTCGAGCTTGGCACGACCGATCAGGTCTTCTCGCCGCCCTATCATCCCTATACGGAGGCGCTTCTGTCGGCGGTGCCGATTGCCGATACGAAGGTGAAGAAAAAGCACATCGTTCTGGAAGGTGACATCCCTTCCGCGATGAACCCGCCGCCGGGTTGTCCGTTTCAGACCCGCTGCCGTTGGAAATCGGAAGTCCCCGGCAACCTGTGCGAAAAGGAAGTGCCGCCCATACGCATGGTGGCGGAGGGCCATCAGGTCAAATGTCACCTGTCGGACGAGAAGTTCAATGAGATGGAGCCGGTTATCGAAGTCGGCGTCGCAGCGGAATAAAGAAACGCGGCCCCTACAAGAGGGGCCGCGTAATTTGGCAATTCAGTCCTGGAAGGACGATTAGCGGCTGATCGTGACGCCGTTCTCGTCCACGGACCCGATTTCCTGAGCGACTTTCATTGCAAAGCCGTCGACCATCGCGCGGTAAAAGTCATCGAGGGATGGGGGCACGGCGACATAGCCTTCCGGCACCATGGTCTCGTCCATCACGGCCTTGATGTTGACCGGAAAGCTTTTGCCTGCGTCACCGGTATTTGTCTGGAACGAAACCACGCCTTCGATCTCGTTGAACTCAGCGGAGTCCGGCAGCATCGTGTCGCCGTCCAAAGCCACTTTGCGGATGTCGACGCGCAAGCTCGGATCGGCAGCGCTGTCGCTCATTGGGACCAGCTTGGCGATTGCGGCTTGGACGTCGTCCGTGATGCTTGGAAAGAGCTCTGCCGCGTTGGAATCTTCCGCTGCATTATAGGATGCGCTCACGTTGATTTCCGACAGCGTCGGTGGCTCTGCTGCAAAGCTGGCAGTGCTCAATGCCATCAGGCTGACTGCTGCCGCGAGGGTCACTTTTTTTGTAATATCGAACATTGTATGCTCCGTCATTTCATTTCTAGGTGTCCCGAAGGCGGATGATCCACCCCCTTGGATTGCCAGAACAACTCGGATGACGGGCAGCTTGTTCCACGTGACTGTTCGACAAGGTCGGTAAAGAAGGCGGATTTCCGCCCAGAATTCACGAAAATCGTTTTAAAACAGTGCCTTACTGACCTGCGATGACCCGCACGTAATTGCGCGTTTCCTTGTAGGGCGGTACGCCGCCGTGCTTGACCACAGCGCCGGGACCGGCGTTGTAGGCGGCGAGCGCAAGTTTCCACGTCCCGAAAGTGCGGTACTGTTGCTTGAGATACCGCGCCCCGCCTTCGAGGTTCTGTTTGGGGTCTGTCGGGTCCACGCGCAAAAGCCGGGCGGTGTCGGGCATCAGTTGCGCCAGCCCTATGGCACCCGCATGGCTGACGGCGGTATGGTTCCAGTTGCTTTCCTGCTGCACCAGCCGCAGAAACAGGTCTTCCGGCACACCGTGACGCGAGGCGGCGTCCTTTGCCATGGTCAGAAACTCGCCTTTGTATGTGCCGCGAAACTTCGGCGTCTGCCATTTTGTCGGTGTATCGACCTTGGGGGGCTGCAACCGGATGGAAGCGGAATACTGCTTGGAGGCGCGGTTATCGAGGAGTTTGGCCTGGGACTTGAAAATCGCCGTGCGGTTCTTGGAAGACAGGACGTCAGCCTGTGACGGAACCACCGATGTGCAAAGCACACCAAAAGCGGCAAGCCCTGCAAAAAAACCTGATCTCATCATCCTCAAGACGTCCCTGCCCGTTTCTTTGGGCACCTTATAACAGGATTTGCACATCCATCCAGCCAAAGAATGTCCGGTAAGCCGGAACGCCTGCGGGGGGATTCATCTGGTATTAACCATCCCTTGGTCATGCTTGCCTGGACAGATATAAGGCCTGCAATCGGTTGCGCCGGATTCGGCCAACCTGAACTGACAGATGGACGGGGGAAATCATGGCTGGCTCAGTGAACAAAGTGATCTTGATCGGGAATCTCGGGCGCGACCCGGAAGTGCGATCCTTTCAGAACGGCGGGAAGGTCTGCAACCTGCGGATCGCCACCTCCGAAACCTGGAAGGACCGCAACACCGGGGAACGCAAGGAAAAGACCGAGTGGCATTCGGTCGCGATCTTTCAGGAGGGGCTTGTCCGCATCGCGGAACAATACCTCAAGAAAGGCTCGAAGGTCTATATCGAAGGCCAGCTGCAAACCCGCAAATGGCAGGACCAGTCCGGGCAGGACCGCTATTCGACCGAGGTGGTGCTGCAGGGGTACGGCGGCACGCTGACGATGCTCGACGGGCGCGACGGTGGCGGCGGCGGTGGCAACTATGGCGGCGGCGGCGCGTCTGGTGGCGATTACGGCGGTGGCTACGATTCCGGCCGCGACGGTGGCGGCTATGACAGCGGTCCGTCCGGCGGCGGCAACTCCGGCGGCGGTTCCTCGCGCGATCTGGATGACGAAATCCCGTTCTGATGAACGACGGGACAACCCGCTTGCTGACCCGCGCAGACGCAGATCAGGCGCTTGTCCTTTACAACGAACTGACAGTGGGGCCGCCGGCGGATGATCCGGCGGCCTTTGGCATTGTATCTGGACCATCCCGGCACGGCGGTTTTCGGCGCGTTTTCCGGCCATGATCTGGCAGCCATGCTGACGCTGCATCTGTTGCCCAACGTGCTGTGGCAGGGGCGGCCTTACGGTCTGATCGAAAATGTGGTGACGCGGCAGAGGTTTCAGCGGCAGGGGTTCGGACGGTTGGTGATGCAGGCCGCAATAGATGCCGCATGGGATGCGGATGCCTACAAGGTGATGTTGATGACCGGTCAGAAACGCGGGGCCGCAGGCTTTTACGAGGCTCTCGGCTTCACCGGCAAGGACAAGTTCGCGATGGTGCTGCGGCGCGATTGATCCGGCTGTGGCCTGGGCCTGTGGCCCCGTCTACCGTTCGCGCAGCGCGTCCTGCAACAGCCTCAAAACCGCATCATGCGGCACGTCCGAGGTCAGAAACGCCTTCCCGATGCCCCGCGCCAGTACAAAGCGCAGCTTGCCATCCAGCACTTTCTTGTCCTGTCCCATGAGCGCCAGCAAAGCATCCGGCCCCGGCAGATCGCCGTCGATGTCGCGCAGGTCCGTCTTCATGCCCATCGCCCGCAGATGTGCCCGCACACGGCTGGGGTCTTCCTGCGCGCACAGACCCAGTCGCGACGACAGTTCGAACGCCAAAGCACAGCCGATGGCCACACCTTCACCGTGCAGCAACCGGTCGGAGTAGCCCGTCGCGGTTTCCAGCGCGTGACAGAAGGTATGTCCGAGGTTGAGCAGCGCGCGGTCGCCTTGCTCCGTCTCATCGCGCACCACAATCTCGGCCTTCATCTGGACCGACCGCTGCACGGCGGCGATCCGCGCGGTCATGTCGCCCGCCGCAAGGGCCGGCCCGCGTTCTTCAAGCCAGTCGAAAAAGGCCGCGTCGCCCAGCAATCCGTATTTCACCACTTCGCCGTAACCGGCCAGAAAATCGCGGGGCGCAAGCGTGTTCAGCATATCGGTGTCGGCCAGCACCAGAGCGGGCTGGTGAAAGGCGCCGATCAGGTTCTTGCCTTGCGGCACGTTGATGCCGGTCTTGCCGCCCACCGAACTGTCCACCTGCGCCAGCAGCGACGTGGGGATCTGCACAAACCGCACCCCGCGCCGCAGGATCGCCGCAGCAAAGCCCACCAGATCACCGATGACCCCGCCGCCGAAGGCCACGACCACATCGCGCCGCTCGACCTGCTGGTCCAGCAGCCAATCACAGCATTGCCCGACCGCAGACCAGCTCTTGGTCCCCTCGCCCGGTGGCAGTTCAAGCGCTGTCATCGAGATATCCGCCGCAGCCAGTCCGGCGCGGAGCGTATCCAGATGCAGCGCGGCAACATTGGTATCGGTGATCACGGTGACGCGCGGGCGGTGCAGCAAGGGCGCGACATGCGTGGCAGCATCTGCGACCAGACCGGGACCGATGCGCACCTCGTAGGCCCGGCCCGGCAGTTCGACGGCAACGGTTTCAATCATCTGTCCGCTCCAGCACATCGGGACGGTCACACAGCGTTTCGATGACACGTTCCGCCATGGCCTCGATGCTGAGGGCCGCAGCGCAAGGAACCATCAGATCCGCCTGTTCATAGAACGGCACGCGCGCGGTATAAAGTGCAGCAAGCGTCGCCTTGGGGTTGGCGGTGCGCAGCAAGGGCCGTGTTTCCTTGTGCTTGACCCGGCTCCACAGCAGTTCGACATCCGCATTCAGCCAGACCGACACGCCTTTCTCGGAGATGATCCGGCGGTTCTTTTCGGCCAGAAAGGCACCACCGCCGGTGGACAGGATGCCCTGCCTTGAGGTCAGAAGGCGGGTGATCACCTCGGTCTCGCGCTTGCGGAAGAACACCTCGCCGTCGCGCTCGAATATTTCCGGCACGCTGGCGTTTGCTGCGGCTTCGATTTCGGCATCGCTGTCGAGAAAGGGCACACCAAGCCGCGCGGCCACAGCGCGGCCCACGGCAGTCTTGCCTGCGCCCATCATCCCGACCATGACGACTGTCTTCTTCAGCCGGTAAGGGGAAGCTGACGTTTCGTCATCGGCCATGCTGTGCTTAATTCCGCTCATTTTCATTTGAATGACGTGATCTTGCGCAAAAGGCCATATATAGATTGCATAAATCGGGCACAAAAAAACGGGCATATTGAATGGGTCGACTAATTAAGCTGCTGTTTTTCCTCTTGATTGTTGGGTTCATTGCACTTGTCGCCTTCGCTTACGCGGGTCCGTTTTTCGGGGTGCAGTTTGCGCCCGCTCAGGTAGAAATCCGCCAACCCGTGACTTTGGGCGCAGACTGAATGCGCCGGGCAGGATCGCATATCGGCGCGGGCCTGCTGGTGGCACTGACGCTGGCACCCTGCATGGGAAGCGCGCAGGAGCAGACACCGCTGTCCGTGATCGACTGGCTCGGGACGCAGGCGCCCGCCGCACCCGTCATGCCCGCCGCATTGCCCCGCCCGATCGAGCCGCCGGTCGCCAACAGCGCGGTCGCCCCGCAGGTCAATGTACAGCCTTTGTCGCAAGGCGGACCGCGTATCATCGGTCTGGTCCCGGCGCGGATCACCGGGTTGCCCGCCGATCTTTGGGCCGGTAGCGACGTGGACAGGCTGACGACACTCATCTCGAAGGTACCCGACCTGCACCTGCCCGCCGCTCAGGCGCTGCTGTACACCCTCCTGCTGGCAGAGGCGCAGGCACCGGGCAATGACACCGAGGCGGGCAATCGGCTGGCGCTGGCGCGGGTCGAAAAGCTGGTGGCGCAAGGCGCACTTGATCCTGCGCTGTCCCTGATCGAACAGGCGGGCGTGGCCACTTCGCCCGCACACTTCGATCTGTGGATGCAGATCAGCCTGCTGTCGGGCACCGAAGATCGCGCCTGTGCGGTTCTCGCCGCCAGTCCGCATCTGACCCGGGACTATGCGACCGAGATCTTCTGTGACGCACGGGCGCAAAGGTGGTCGGATGCGAGCCTCACCTTGGGAACCGCCCGCGCACTGGGCCTTCTGCCTGAACCCAAGCTGGCGCTTCTGGATCATTTTCTCGACCCCGACGCCTTTGACGTGCTGCCTCCGCTGCCCACACCGCGGCAGATGGACCCGCTCAGCTTTCGAATGTTCGAGGCCATCGGCGAACCTGTTCCAACCGGCACCCTGCCCCGCGCCTACGCGGTGGCCGATCTGCGCGACATTGCGGGGTGGAAAGCGCAGCTTGAGGCCGCAGAACGGCTGACGCGTGCGGGTGCCCTGCCCGACAACCGTCTGCTGGGGCTGTACACCGATCGTAAGGCTGCCGCTTCCGGCGGGGTCTGGGACAGGGTCGCGGCCCTGCAGCGGTTCGAGACGGCATTGGATTCCGGCAGCGTGGACGCGGTGACCAAAACCCTGCCTGCTGTCTGGCAGGCCATGCGCGAAGCGGAGCTTGAGGTCTCCTTTGCAGCCCTTTTTGCCGACCGGCTGGCGGGGTTCGACCTGACCGGCAACGCCGCAGCGATCCAGCGCGATATCGCTTTGCTGTCGCCGGGATATGAAACCGCCGCCGCCGCGATCACGGACAAGGGCTTTGCCGTGCAAATTGCCAGCGGCACCGTCACCGGATCTCCTCCGCCGGGTGCCATCGAGGCTGCGATCCACGCGGGCTTCACCACAGCCGAACCGCGTGCCGATCTGTTGGACATGGTCAAGCAAGGCCGTCTGGGAGAAAGCATCCTGCGGGTGCTGATCCTGATCCACGACGGCCGCAGCGGCAGCGCAAGCGCTTTGCGCGACGGCATCGCGACGCTGCGCGCATTGGGGCTGGAGGACAGCGCCCGCCGCGCCGCCCTGCAGATCCTCCTGTTGGAGCGGCTGTGATGCAGACCGCGACCTTCCATTGGATATCGACCTTTCTCGAAGCGCAATCAGCCGAACTGGGGGCCGCCACGAACACCCAACTGGCCTATGGGCGGGATCTCAAGGACTTCGACGCCTATCTTGCCCGCCAGAAACGCGATTTTGCAAACGCGGCGCGGTCGGATGTGGAAAGCTATCTGGTGTTCTGCGATGCGCAGGGCCTTGCCAAGTCCACGCGCGCACGCCGCCTTTCGGCGATCAAACAGCTTTACCGCTTTGCCTTTGAGGAAGGATTGCGCAGCGACAATCCCGCGATCCAGATTTCCGGCCCCGGTCAGGACAAACGCCTGCCCAAGATCCTGAGTGAAGCGGAGGTGGATCTGTTGCTCGAGGCCGCCCATGCGTCGGGGCGCAGCACATCGGACCAGTTGCGCAACGGCTGTCTGATGGAACTGCTTTATGCCACGGGGATGCGGGTGACCGAACTGGTCAGCCTGCCCATTTCCGCCACGCGGGGTGATCCACGCCTTCTGTTGATCATGGGCAAAGGCGGGAAGGAGCGGATGGTGCCGCTTTCTCCACCCGCCCGCAGCGCCTTGACCGCCTGGCTGGCGCAACGCGACCTTGAGGACGAGGCGGACAGGCTCAGGAAAAAGCCGCTGTCGCGGTTCCTGTTTCCGTCACGCGGGGCGTCGGGACATCTGACACGGCACCGGTTCTATCTGCTGATCAAGGAATTCGCCGTTGCCGCCGGCGTGGATCCCGCCAAGGTCACGCCGCACACACTGCGCCACGCCTTCGCGACGCACCTGCTGGCAAATGGTGCCGATCTGCGGGCGATTCAGACGATGCTGGGCCACGCAGACGTCGCCACGACCGAAATCTATACCCATGTTCTTGAAGAGCGCCTGTCGGAACTGGTGCTGGAACGGCATCCTCTGGCGGAGGGCGGTCTGCACAGGTCATCGGGCAAACCCTCGCTGGACGGACAGTAGCCGAAATCCTCCCGACGGCTGCGAGGCTGGTTCTTGCAACGCTGCGATCACCGCCCAGCCCTGCTCGCCGTTTGCGCCTGAACACCCGGACAAAACCGCCAACGCCGCGCAACTGACCCTCCAAATGCGTCAATGTCGTCAGGTTTCATCCGTTCCAGCACCCGATCATCCTGCGCTGGCCCTTGAACGTGGCCACCTGCGGCCCCATAACCAACCCAGACCTTATCACATGGACAAAAGACCCGATGGAACCCTCCACCGCGATGATTGACGGCGCTTTCTGGTTCAGCGCAGGCATCATCCTGCTTCTGCTCATTCTTTCCGGCTTCTTCTCAGGCTCCGAAACGGCGCTGACCGCCGCCTCCCGTGGCAAGTTGCGTGCGCAGGCCGACAAGGGCAGCAAAGGCGCGGAACGGGCGCTGCACATCACCGAAGACAACGAACGGTTGATCGGCTCCGTCCTGTTGGGCAACAACCTCGTCAACATCCTTGCGACCTCGCTGGCGACGGCACTTTTCACGCGGCTTTTCGGCGAAAGCGGTGTGGCGCTGGCGACGCTGGTGATGACCGGCCTTGTGCTGGTCTTTGCCGAGGTGCTGCCCAAGACCTACGCCATCACCAATGCCGAACGCGCCGCTGCGCTGGTTTCGCGGCCCATTACCATAGTCGTGCTGCTGTTTGCGCCCGTGGTCTCTGCGGTGCGGTTCTTCGTGCGCGGTGTGTTGCGGGTGCTGGGGGTGACGGTCGATCCGGACAGCAACATTCTGGCGGTCCGCGAGGAAATCGCGGGTGCGCTGCAACTGGGTCATTCCGAAGGGGTGGTCGAAAAGGAGGACCGCGACCGCATCCTCGGCGCGCTGGATCTGCGCGAGCGGGTGGTGGAGGAGATCATGCTGCACCGCTCCGGTATCGAGATGATCGACGCGGCCAGCGAACCTTCGGACATCCTGAACCAATGCCTGCAATCCAACCACACCCGCCTGCCCGTCTACCGCGACGATCCGGAAAACATCATCGGGGTCATTCACGCCAAGGATCTGCTGCGGGCGATGTACAAACTGATCGGTGGCCCCGAAGGCGACGCCGCCGCGCTCAAGAAATTCGACGTGGCCAGCGTCGCGATGAAGCCCTACTTCGTGCCCGAGACATCGACCCTCGACGAACAGATGCGCCAGTTTCTGCGCCGCCGCACGCATTTCGCGCTGGTGGTGGATGAATACGGATCGCTTCAGGGGCTGATCACGCTCGAGGATATTCTCGAAGAAATCGTGGGCGAAATTACCGATGAATTTGACCCCCACGCGGACCAGCCGCTGGCACCGGGCGAGGACGGCCATTATTATGTGGACGGCGCGATGACGATCCGCGACCTGAACCGTGCCACCGAATGGTCCCTGCCCGACGACGAGGCGAACACGCTGGCCGGTCTGGTGATCCACGATGCACAGATGATCCCGACACCCGGTCAGGTCTTCAGCTTTCACGGCTTCCGCTTCGAGGTGACCGCACGCGACGGCAACCGCATCACCCAGATCAAGATCAAGCCGCTCTAACGCGCGGCGACATCAGGCCCGCAGGCGCGCACCGCTCGGGTCGAAGGGCGGTTCCGGCAGTATGACGGCCTTGTGTGGCCGGCCCAGCACCATCACCTCGACCGTCTCACCGGGCTCGGCGTTCTTCACGAACCCCAGTGCCAGCGATTTGCCAACGCTGTAGCCGTAGGCACCGGAGGTGACGCGCCCGATGCCGACGCCGTCCTTGAACACCGGCTCGCCCCCGCTGGCGTCAGCATTCGACGCGTCGGTCTGCGCGGCATCCAGCGCCATGACCACCAGCCGTTCGCGGGCCGGGTTCGCCAGCGTCTTCTCCACTGCCGCCCTGTTCAGGAAGTCCTTGTCCATCCTGCACAACCGGTCCAGTCCGACCTCCTGCGGCCAGTATTCGGGACTGTATTCGCGGCTCCACGAGCCATATCCTTTTTCGATCCGAAGCGACATCAGTGCGCGCGATCCGACGGGGCCTGCGCCCATCCCGGCACCCTGAGCGACAAGCGCATCGAAAAGCCGCGACTGATCCGCCACATCGCAGTGCAATTCCCATCCCAGATCGCCGGTAAAGCTGACCCGCAGGGCCAGACATTGCACGCCCGCGATGTCGATCCACTGCGACCGCATGAAAGGGAAATCCGCCGTCGCCAGCGACGCATTGGTCATGCGCTGCAGCATATCGCGCGCCTTTGGCCCCGCCACGTTGAAGCCGCACATGGCGTCCGTCCGGCTTTCGAAAGTTGTCCCAGGGGGCAGCGGAACGGCGCGGAAGAACCGTTGATGATAGCGTTCGGCCATGCCCGACCCGATGATGTAGAATTCCTCTGCGCCGGTCCGCGTCACGGTGAAATCGCCCGCGATACCGCCACGGACCCCGATCAGCGGCGTCAGGCAGGACCGCCCCACCACCTGCGGCATCCGGTTGGCAAAGACCGCGTTCAGCCAATCCTCCGCCCCCGGCCCCGCACAGCGGTATTTCGCGAAGTTCGATATGTCGATGATGCCCGCGTTCTCGCGCAGCATCCGGCATTCCTTGCCCACCTGGGCCCACCAGTCCTGACGGGTGAACCCATGTGTCTGGTCCTGCGACCCCACCGGATAGCCATAGTAAAGCGGGTGTTCCCAGCCGTAGTTCAGGCCGAACACCGCTCCCAGATCCCGCTGGGCGTCATAGGCGGGGCGCTTGCGGACGGGGCGGCCCGCGCTGCGTTCTTCGTTCGGGAAATGGATCTTGAAGCGGTTTGCATATTGATCGCCCACCTTGGCCTTGGTGAAGGCCGCATCGGCCCAGGCCCCAAAGCGGGCGACATCCCAGGCGAACATGTCGTAACGGGATTCGCCCGTGACGATCCAGTCAGCCGCCAGAAGGCCCATGCCGCCTGACTGCGAAAATCCGGGGATGATCCCGTTGCAGCAGAAATAATTGCGCAGCTCCGGCACGGGACCGAACAGGACATTCGAATCCGGTGACCAGATCATCGGTCCGTTTATCACGCGCTTGATCCCAGCCGTCCCCACCGCAGGCACCCGGTCGATGGCACGCATCATATTGGGTTCGATCCGCTCCAGATCATCCGCGAAGAGCTCGTGACCAAACCCCTGCGGCGTGCCGTCCTCTGCCCAGAACCGCATGTCTTTCTCGTAGGCACCGACCAGCAGACCCTTGCCTTCCTGCCGCAGATAATACTCCCCGTCCCTGTCCGCGACAGATGGCAGGCGGCGGTCCATCGCCGCGATCTCGGCAATCGTTTCGGTCACGAAATACTGGTGCTCCGTAGGTTGCAGAGGCAGCGTCAGCCCTGCGAGGGCCGCCACTTCGCGTCCCCAGAGACCTGCGGCGTTCACGATCCATTCGCAGGCGATATCGCCTTTTTCCGTGCGCACGATCCATGTGCCGTCGGGTTGCTGTTCGGTCCCGGTCACCGGGCAAAAGCGGATGATCTCGGCCCCGTTCTGCCGCGCCCCTGCTGCATAGGCGTTGGTCACGCCGGAGGGGTCCACATTACCGCCGTTTTCCTCGAACATGATGCAGCGGATGCCGTCGTAATTCACCAGCGGATGCAGTTCCTCGGCCTCTGCCCGACTGACTTCGCGGAAGGGCATGTCGTAGTATTTCGCCTTGGCCGCCTGAAGCCGCAGCTGGTGTTCCCGCGCCTCCGTCTGCGCCAGATAGAGCGATCCGGGCTGGAACACCCCGCAACTTTGGCCGGTCTCGGCCTCCAGCGCGTTGTACAGATCCATCGTGTAATTCTGGATGCGCGTGATGTTGTTGTTGTCATGCAGGCCGTGGATGTTGGCCGCCGCGTGCCAGGTGGAGCCGGACGTCAGTTCGGAGCGTTCCAGCAAGACCACATCGGTCCAGCCCAGTTTCGTGAGATGATAGAGGATCGAGCAGCCGATCACGCCGCCTCCGATCACGACAGCTTGGGCATGGGTACGCATGGCATTCTTTCGGAACTGGGTTTCGCTGCCGCCCACCCTGAGCCGTGCGGTGCGACGCGTGTTGCCCAATCCCGACACCAAAGCGTCGCTGTCCGACCAAGCGCAGATGCAACCGCCGTGGCCTCAGCTTTTTGCCGCTTCCTTCAACTGTTTGTCGACTGCCGCGACGACATCATCATCCGACGCCGCCCGCAGCTTTTCACGGTCGCGTTCGAACTGCATCGCCATCAGGGCGCGGCGCAACCCGATCTCCGCCAGATTGCGGGCTTCGCGCGATAGCTCCTTGTCGGGATGGCGGCGCAGGCCGCTCAATGTGTTCTGCAACCTGATCTGCACCTCCACAAGCGTCTCGCCGTCCCGCGCCAGCGCCCCGAAACCGTCGTCCAGCAGGTCCGCCGCACTCAGCGGGGCGACATAGAGGCGCTCCAGCACCTCGTCGCGGTCGTTGTCCGTCTCGTCCGTGTAGTCGGACAGGATGCGCCCGATCCGGGTGATCACGTCGATCGCCGTGCCGGGATCGTTGATCCCCGGTGACAACGCCTTGGAGGCGACCTCCCCCATCACGATCAGGCCAAAGCGGGGGTCCTGGTCGAAGGTCCGCACGTCGCCGATGACGATATTGGCCGCGATTGCCGCCTCGATGTCCTCGTATTCCTGACCTTCCTCATTGGCATCGCCACGCGACACCACCATCGCCAGCGGTTCATTCAGAAACACGAAGCTTCCGATGTTTTCGCACAGATAGATGTCGACACCCTGCGCGCGCGCCTCCGAATTCAGGGTCTCGGGATAGATCTTCTGGATGTATCCGCTTTCGCGGGCCACCACCTTGCGCGCATCTTCGGGAATGTCGTCCACCAGCGGGTTCGCCCCCAGGCAGGGATTGCGCAGCCGTTCCTTGAAATTCTCGGTCGTGACCTGTTCGATCTGGCGGGTCGTGTTGATCAGGCTGCCGAAGCCCTGCAGATGAAACACCCAGCGGACCAGATAGATCACGATCACCGCAAGCACCAGAACGGTGGTCAGAAACAGAACGAAGGACCGTTCATCGGTGTAAACACCCAGTTCCCGCAGGATGATCGCGATCAGGGCATAGACGTAAGCCCCGATGAAAACCGCGATGGTGTTCTGGGTTGTCTTGTCCTGAATGATCAGCCGGTGCACCCGCGGCGTCCATTGCTGCGAAGACGCACGGTAGACGCTCACCATCACCGTGATCGAAAAGATCGTCGCCGCGAGCATCGCATCCGCGATGATCTGCAACAGCCGGTCCGCGGCCTCGCCCGTCAGGCTTTCGGCCAGCTTCTCCGGCACCAGCGGCTCGACAAACTGGGTCAGTCCCAAAGCCGCGACGCTGAGAAACCCCATCGCCAGCACACGCACCCACAACTTGCGGGAATACTCGCGCAGCTTGCGCAGCACCGTGCGCGGCATCAGATGCGCGGGCCAGACATCCTCGAAGCGCTTGCCAAGGCGTCGCAGAAGCGGCTGTTTGGCCAGCGTGTCGCGCACTGCCGAGATCGCGTTGGATACACGCTTTTTTACAGCGGCGATGAATTCTTTGATCTTGCTCATGGGGTGCAGGTAGCGCGTCGCCGCGCCCGCGCCAAGGGCCGTTGCGCAGTATTCCCCGCGCCGCTCGCTGGCCTGTGGATGTCGCAATCCCGCTTGCCCTGCCGGATGCCGCGGGCCAAGGTCGCGCAAAGCCACCCATCCGACCGGAGAGACCCCCCATGCTTACATCCACCCGCGTCTGCGTCATCGGCGGCGGCGTCGTCGGCGCGTCCGTTCTCTATCACCTGACCAAACTGGGCTGGTCCGATGTGATGTTGGTCGAGCGATCCGAACTTACCTCGGGCTCCACCTGGCATGCGGCGGGCGGCTTCCACACGTTGAACGGCGACACCAACATGGCCGCGTTGCAGGGCTATACCATCCGTCTGTACAAGGAGTTGGAGGAAATCACCGGCATGTCCTGCGGGCTGCACCATGTCGGCGGCGTGACGCTGGCCGACAATCAGGACCGCTTTGACATGCTGCTTGCGGAGCGCGCCAAGCATCGGTTCATGGGGCTGGATACCGAGATCGTCGGCCCCGAAGAGATCAGAAAGATCGCCCCCGTGACCAACATCGAGGGTATCATCGGCGGGCTTTACGATCCGCTCGACGGGCATCTTGACCCCTCCGGCACCACCCACGCCTACGCCCGCGCAGCCAAGATGGGCGGCGCAACGATCGAGACGCATTGCATGGTGCAGGAAACCAATCAGCGCCCCGACGGCACATGGGACGTGGTCACGGACAAGGGCACGATCCACGCGGAGCATGTGGTGAACGCGGGCGGCCTGTGGGCGCGTGAAGTCGGTGCCATGGCCGGGGTCTACTTCCCCCTGCACCCGATGGAACATCAGTATCTGGTCACGGAGAATGTGCCGCTGATCGAAGAGATGATGGCGGACGGAAAGGAACATCCGCATGTGATGGACCCGGCGGGCGAATCCTATCTCCGGCAGGAGGGGCGCGGCCTATGTATCGGGTTCTACGAACAGAAATGCCGCCCCTGGGCCGTTGACGGCACACCCTGGTCCTTTGGACAGGATCTGTTGCAGGATGATTTCGACAAGATCGAGGACAGCATCAACTTCGCCTACAAACGCTTTCCCGATCTCGAACGCGCGGGCGTCAAGAACGTGATCCACGGGCCGTTCACCTTCGCCCCGGATGGCAATCCGCTGGTCGGGCCGGTGCCGGGCCTGCGCAACTATTGGTCGGCCTGCGGCGTCATGGCGGGGTTCAGCCAGGGTGGCGGCGTGGGTCTCACGCTGGCGCAATGGATGATCGAAGGCGAACCGGAACGCGACGTGATGGCCATGGACGTGGCAAGGTTCGGGGACTGGATCACGCCGGGCTACACACTGCCCAAGGTGATCGAGAATTATCAGAAGCGGTTTTCGGTCTCCTACCCGAACGAGGAACTGCCCGCCGCCCGGCCCCACCGCACCACGCCGATGTACGACATCTTCAGCGAAATGGGCGCTGTGTGGGGTCAGCAATTCGGGCTTGAGGTGCCCAACTACTTTGCGCAGGGCAATGAGCCGGGGTTCGAGACGCCGTCTTTCCGCCGCTCGGATGCCTTCGATGCAACGGCACGAGAGGTCTTGGCCGTGCGCAACGCCGTCGGCATCAATGAATTGCAGAACTTTGGCAAATATCTGGTCAAGGGCCCAGACGCCCGTGCCTGGCTCGACCGGATCATGGCGGGGCGCGTGCCGCAGAAAGGGCGGCTGTCGCTCACGCCCATGCTGTCGGAAAAAGGCAAGCTGATCGGGGATTTCACGATCTCCTGCCTCGCCGACGATCTGTTCCAACTCACTGCGTCCTACGGATCGCAGGCTTATCATTACCGTTGGTTTATCAGCCACTTGCAGGACGGAGTTCAAGTCGAGAACATCTCGGACCGCCGCACCGGATTTCAGATTGCGGGGCCAAAGGCGCGTGATGTGCTGCAGGCCTGTACCCGCGATGATCTGTCCGACATGGCCTTTCTCGATGTGCGCCGCCTCACCGTTGGTCAGGTCGCCTGCATCGTGCAGCGCGTCAGCTACACCGGCGATCTGGGCTTTGAAATCTATTGCGATCCGATGGACCAGCGCAGCCTGTGGCACGTTCTTTGGACCGCAGGGCAGCCTCATGGCATGGTGCCTTTCGGGATGCGGGCGATGATGTCGCTCCGGCTCGACAAGTTCTTCGGGTCGTGGATGTCCGAGTTTTCACCGGATTACACAGCGGCAGAAACCGGGTTGGACCGTTTCATCAGCTTCAAGAAAAACGTCGATTTCATCGGCCGCGCCGCCGCGGAAGCGGAACGCACCACGCCCCCGGATCGGCAGCTTGTCGCCTTCGATGTGGCCGCGGATGATGCGGATGTGCAGGGCTATGAGCCCATCTGGCTGGACGGCGCGGTTGTCGGGTTCTGCACCTCGGGCGGGTATTCGCATTTTGCGCAAACCTCGGTTGCCATGGGGTTTGTCCCACGCGACCGCGCGCAGGAAAAGCTCGAGGTCGAGATCGAAATTCTGGGTCAGATGCGCCCCGCAACGCTGATCACCACACCGCTGTTCGATCCCGATGGCAGCCGGATGCGGGGATAAATGGGCTGGGTTGAGCGGGTTCTTGCGATAGGCTGGCCCCATGACCCAGCATAGCCTGCCCATCATCCTTCTTGCCGCCGGTGCGTCTTCGCGGATGCGCGGGCGGGACAAGCTGATGGAGGATGTGGACGGCGCGCCGCTTTTGCGCAGACAGGCGGAAAAAGCGCGCGCTGCCACGGTCGGTCAGGTTCTTGTGGCATTGCCCCCGGAACCGCATGACCGCTACGCCGCGCTGGCGGGCCTTGATCTGCGCACCGTGCCGGTCGCCGACGCGCAGGAAGGGATGAACGCAAGCCTGCGGGCAGCCTTCGCGGCCCTGCCATCAGGTTGCCCGCAGGCGATGCTGTTGCTTGGCGATCTGCCTGATCTGACCACAGGGGATCTTGTCCGCGTGGCTGACGCGGTCGCGGCGCACCCCGAAAGCCTTGTCTGGCGCGGCGTCACGGCCGAGGGCGCGCCGGGACATCCCATCATCTTTGACGCATCGCTCTTTGACGCTTTCCAGTCTCTCACCGGGGATGAGGGTGGTCAGGCTGTCGTCAAACAGGCGAAGGACCGGATCACCTTGGTGCCCTTGCCCAGCGATCGCGCGCGCCGCGATCTGGACACGCCGGAGGATTGGGCCGAATGGCGGGCCAAAAAGACGCCAAGAAGAAAGGCCTGATGCCAACCCACGATCCGCGTGCCTCGCGCCTTGTCCTACTTCTTTTGGAATAAACATTTCAGGGATCATCGCACTCAACGCGCGTCTGCCCCTGTGTTTGAACAGCCGGGCGATACTGGACTGCGCAACGCACAAAAAAAGCGGGGCGGTCACCCGCCCCGCTTCGATGTCGGCCGGAAGTGGTGATACATCCCCAAGCCAAACAGCTGCATATTTCTGATGCGCGGGACATACCCGCGCATCCGGTGTTCGAAAATTCGCCCCAGCGGTCCGATTACTTCGTGATCAGCTTCGCTTCGTGCTTTTTCAGCGAACGGCGGGCCGACGCGTAGCCTTCGATGCCTTCCTGGGTCGCCAGTTCCGGGAACAGCTCCAGAATTTCCTGACGCTGGGCATTGCCGATACCGGCCAGCGACATATCGCCAGGCTGGAAGCTTTCGGTCCATGCGCCGTCGGACAGGATCACCTCGTGCTGGTCGAACATGATGTGGATGTAGGTCGTGTGGGACACATCCACGATGTCAACGCCTTCCAGACCGGTCAGGTGCTTGGCCGCAACCAGAACCTCACGCTCTTCGAAGTAGAGCGCGGTCTTGTCGTTCGCCACCAGAACCCGGTGGTTCGGAGAGACCATCATGTCACGCTCCGGCAGATCGTTGCCAAGCGCACCCTGACGGATCAGGACCGGCTTCAGGTGGGCCGCTTTTTCCAGCTCTGCGCCGGACATGTCGCGGGCACCGACCCAACGGATCTCCTGAATGCCGTTGTCGCGGGTGATGACCCGGTCGCCGACCTGCAGGGTTTCGACCAGACGCTCGCCTTTCGGGGTCGCGATCTTGGTGCCGGGGGTGAAACAGGGGATGACGTTCTCGATTTCCTCGAACACCAGTTGTCCTGCGGCATTGTCGTCGGCGTCGAAGTAGTTGACGACGCCATCCTCACGGTCGTCGGAGGTATAGTTGATCTCCAGACGGCCACCTTCTGGCGCGGAACCGCGCAGATCGAGTGTGTCGAAGTCGATCGGACCGGAACCACCGTCGATGTCATCGCCTGCGCCCACGTCCTCAAAGAGGTCCTGACCGCCGCCGCCCGTCATCGTATCGGCACCTTCACCGCCACGCATGGTGTCGTCACCCAGCGCGCCTTGCAGGTTGTCGTCACCGGCGCCGCCTTCCAGCAGGTCGTTTTCGCCACCGCCGTCCAGCACGTCGTCGCCGTCGCCGCCGATGATGGTGTCTTCGTTGCGGTTACCGCGCAGGGTGTCGTTGCCGACGCCACCTTCAAGGTAGTCGTCACCGGTGCCACCGTCGATGCTGTCATTGCCCTGACCGCCCAGAAGCGAGTCGTCGCCAGCGCCGCCGCGGATCAGGTCGTCGTCGATCTGCCCGTCGATGGTGTCGTTGCCCGAACCACCTTCAAGGGTGTCATCGTCGTCGGCACCGAAGATCAGATCGTTGCCCGCGCCGCCCTGGACGAAGTCGCGTCCGTTGTCGGGGTTGCGGTCAGGCGAGAAGCCACCGGTGTCTTCGTCTGTGATGTCCAGCAGGTCGCCAACGCCATCAGGGTCGTTACCGGCATAGATGGTATCGTCACCTGCGCCGCCCAGAAGAGTGTCATCGCCTTCGCCACCCACGATGCGGTCGTTACCGTCGTTGCCCTGGATGTCGTCGTCGTCGATGCCGCCGTCGATCACGTCATCGCCGTCGCCGCCGGTGATGGTGTCGCGGTCATCGCCGGTGCGGATCGTGTCGTTACCGGCACCACCGTTGACGCTGTCGCGGTCGTTTTCCGGATCGACGTCACCGTCAAAGCCAAGCCCGTCGGACGCGGCGAAAGGATACCCGTCATCCGGTGCCAGATCGGGACCGGAGGTGTCGATGAAATCATCGCCCTCGCCACCATCCACGGTATCGCTGCCGTCTTCGCCGAAGATGCTGTCGTCGCCTTCGCCACCCGTGACGCTGTCGTCACCTTCGCCAGCGCGGACCGTGTCGTCGCCGTCACCGGCACGCACGATGTCGTCGTTGGGTTCCTGACCGGGGATCAGCGCATCCTCGTTGTCGATGAAGTCACCATCGGGGTCGCCCGCATAGTCGAGGTCGATCAGATCGTCACCATCGGTGCCGTCGACGATACCGTCGCGCACCCGGTCGTCTTCGCCGACAGTAATTTCGTGAATGGCGCTGTCGGACAGACCACCTTCATCTTCGATCGTATAACTGATGGTCGCGACACCGGTGAAACCCATCGCCGGAGTGAATGTCACTGTGCCGTCACCGTTGTCCACGAGAGAACCCTGTTCTTCGGGAACGGTGGCGACTGTCACGGTCAGGCTGTCGCCGTTGCTGTCGATGTCCACATCGGTGTCGTTGGCCAGCAGATCGACGGTGACCGGCGTCTGGAAATCGGTTGTGTCCGCATCATCGACCGCATCGGGTGCGTCGTTCACGGGGTTGACCGTGACCGTAACAGAGCCTTCGGATTCAGCACCAAGCGGGTCGGATACCACATAGTCGATACGGGTGTTGCCGTTGAAATCCGGCCGTGGCGTGAAGATCAGATCGCCTTCGGGGGTAAACTCGACTTCGCCGTCTGCGCTGGTCGCAGAGATAAGCGTCAAGGTGCCGCCTTCCGGATCGCTGTCGTTCTCCAGCACGTTGATGGTTTCGGACGGCGTGTCCTCGTCCGTCTCGATCACATCGTCCACGGTCACAGGCGGCAGGTTGCCACCGGCATCACCGACCTGGACGGTCACGTCGCCTTCGTCGCTGTTTCCGTCAGGATCGGTGAGGGTATAGGTAAAGGTCGCCTCACCGGTGAACCCGTCGGCGGGTGTGAAGGTGACGGTGCCGTCGCCATTGTCCGCAACGGTACCGTTCGGGCTGACGAAGTTGCCGATTGTCAGCGTGTCGAGCGGATCGTTCGGGTCTGTGTCGTTGCCACGCAGGTCGATCACGACGGCTGTGCCTTCGTCGGTGATCGCGCTGTCGTCAACGGCTGTCGGTCCATCGTCCGCGTCGATGCCATCATCGAACACCAGATTGTCGATTGCGCCGGAGCCGGGAAGAACGACTTCGAGACGTGTCGTGCCAGGCACGAACAATTGTACGGTGCGTTCGCCGCCGTCGCCTGTCGGATCGACGAACTGGTTCGAAATCACGCTGCCGTCCTCGCCGTAGAAGATCATCCGCGTGCCTTCGCCAGCGGTCTCTTCAATGTCCTTGAAGGTCAGCGACTTGATGCGCACGATCTCTTCGAAGTCGAAGAAGATGCTGCCGCCGCCGTTGAAATCGTCAGGGTCGGAGCTGTCGCCGTCGCCCGAGATGATCAGCAGACCGTCAAGCGTATCGGACGCGAGGTCAGTATCGTCCCCGGTAGGGTTGTTGCTGTCGAAGGTCATCGCCTGATCGACGGGTGCACCGTTGCTGACGACCGAAACAGTCACGCCATCGCTTGCGAAATACTCATCATCAATGACGGTGCCTGCGGGAAATGCGTTGAAATCAAGTGTACGGATCATTTTGAAGTCTCCTGAGCTGTGTTACGCGCGGCGCGCAACGCGGCCGATTGGGAAGTTGGTGCGAAAGTGGCGGCATCGTGGATGAACGAAAACGACCGGACGCCTGTAGGCTGGGTCGGTGGTGGCATCAGCGCACGGTTCATAATGTTCTCTCCATCAAACTCTCGCCCCCTCAGGCAAAATTGCAGCATCGGGCGGCACACACTCAGACACACGCGCAAATGGGGAGAGCTGCAGACATACAGCAAGCGCGAGGTCGCTCAGACCCCGGACCTTCGAATATACGGTCGCAAATTGTGCGGCGTACACGCGTCTCCCGCATCTGATGATGCGAAAAAAGTGCGGCCGCCCCCTGACCTACAAACAATGCCCCCCAGTTGGGCAAGACCATAGATACCCATCCAGAACGGTCGAACAAAGGGAAAAATGTCGGAAAAGTGTCTTCTATCCGGCGCTGCGGGGAACAATAAGGCAGCGTTCAGGTGATCCTTGAAGCGCCAAAGTTAAGCGATTGTTTCCATATGCAATTCATGCAAATTCGGTTTCGACCATATAAATAGGTATGTTTTTCACTGTACAGCCAGCGACCCTCTGCTTCTGGCTCCTGTGATTAGCCCCCGTTCTGGAAACAATCGCCGCCGATCACATTCACGAGCGCGTCCGCCTGCTTCCCGCCTTAGTTGCAGCGTCCTTGTCCATCACTTGGAACCAATGCCGAATATTTGCCCATACTGATGCCTGCAATCGGCGCAACAGGCCACATTTATACCGAATCAAATCTAAATGCGCGGCAGTCCGGAAGTCCGGCCGGGTCCAGGTGCGCATTGCACGAAGGCTGGAAAGTCATGTCTGCCGTTGAATGCCCTGCGCGGGCGCAGACAAGGCCATCGGGAAGGACTGCGCTATCGGGAGGGACTTGCGGACGGTTCGAAAACCGGTGGTACCCAAGGCCGGACTCGAACCGGCACGCCTCGCGGCGGGGGATTTTGAATCCCCTGCGTCTACCATTCCGCCACTTGGGCACATGAGCCGGGGTCTAGCCTGCATCTTTCAGCGCATCAAGGATATTTTGCGCCGCCCGACCGTGCCCGCCCTTGACGCGTCGCGACCAACATGGTGTTGCAGCCTGACATTCTTTATACCTCTCACAGATCGCCAGAAAACACGCCATGCTGCAACGCCTCTATGACTGGACCCTCGCACTGGCGCAGCATCCTCATGCCCTGTGGGGACTGGCGTTCATCGCCTTCATCGAAAGCTCGTTCTTTCCGATTCCGCCGGACATCATCATGATCCCCATGATCATCGCCCGGCCCAACCGCGCTTTCCTGATCGCGGGCGTGGCGCTGGTGGCCTCGGTTCTGGGCGGGCTTCTGGGCTATGCCATCGGCGCCTTGGCCTATGAAAGCATCGGCGCACCGATTCTCGCAGGTCTGGGCAAGGCCGACGCAATGGAAGCCTTTGCGGAGAAGTTCAACGGCGTCGGTTTCTGGGCCGTGCTCGCGGCGGGGATCACGCCCTTCCCGTTCAAGGTCATCACGATCATGTCGGGCTGGACCGCCATGCCGCTGGGCACTTTCATCGTTACGTCGATCATCGCCCGCGGCCTGCGGTTCTTCATTGTCGCGGCGCTGTTGTGGAAATTCGGCGCGCCGGTCCGTGATTTCATCGAGCGGCGTCTGGGGCTGATGTTCACGCTGTTGCTACTGTTGCTGGTCGGCGGTTTTGCGGTACTCAAACTGATATGACGCATCGACCTCTCATCCTGCTGGCAACCCTTGGGTCCGTTCTGGTGCTGGCCGGGGCCTTCGGCTTCCAGCATCTGGGCGGGCTTTTGCCCTGCAAGATGTGCCTTTGGCAGCGCTGGCCCCATGCGGCGGCCATTCTGATCGGAATGGCCATTCTGCTCGGTGCGCCACGGATCATGGCCTGGGCGGGCGCGCTGGCGGCTGCCATCACGGGGGGCATCGGCGTCTATCATGCCGGCGTGGAATGGCGGTGGTGGGCCGGCCCGACGTCCTGCAGCGGCGGTGGGTCGGATCTGTCGTCGATGGACGGCGGGGCGCTTCTGTCGCTCGACACACCAACCGGTGTGATCATGTGTGACGAGATTGTCTGGCAGTTTCTGGGCCTGTCGATGGCAGGCTGGAATGCAGTCATCTCGTTCGCGCTGGTTGTCTTGTGGGTCATGGCCGCGCGGCGCGCCTAGGCACCTTTGCGGGTTTTCAGGAGCAGGTTCGTTTCGCTTGCCACGATCCCGTCCAGCCGTCTGATCCGGGTCAGTACCGCATCGAAGTGTTCCAGCGTTTCGGTCCCGATCTCGGCGATCACATCCCATCGGCCGTTGGTCGAATGCACCGCCCGCACTTCTGCGAAGCCGCCCAGCTGACGGGTGATCCGTTCCGTTCCGCGCCCCTCGATCCCGATCATCATCAGGCCACGCACCGGATCCTGCATCACATCCGCCCGTGTCAGGACCGTAAAGCCGACGATGTCACCGCTGTTTTGCAGTTTCGCGATCCGCGCCCGCAAGGTGGTGCGCGAAATGCCGAGGGTCGCCGCCAGATCGGAAAGGGGTGCCCGCGCGTCCCGCTGCAGGGCCGCGATGATGCGGCTGTCCATATTGTCCATTCTAACGTCCGTTTTGACCAATACGCTCTCAATACGGATAATATGACCCATTGTCGATGCTCGAATACGCCAGCTATACCGACCTCAACCCGCAACGAAAGGTTTCTCTCATGTCCGATTCCACCATTGCCAAACCCACGTGTATCCTCGTCGGCGTTCCGCTGGATTGCGGCAAGAGGCGCAAGGGCTGCCTTATGGGCCCCGATGCCTACCGCACCGCCGGACTGGCCGAAGCACTGGGCAGTCTGGGCCACAAGGTCGAGGATCGCGGCAACGTGGCCCCTGCCCCTTTCACGCCCAGAAAGCCACCCCAAGCTGGTGGCGCTGGAAGAAAACATCGCCTGGACCAACAGCCTGGCCGATGCGTCGCATGCGGCATTGAACGACGGTGTGCCGATCTTCATGGGCGGCGATCATGCGCTGTCCCTGGGCACCGTTCTGGGCGCGATGCGTCATGCCAAAGCGCAGGGTCGTCCGCTCTTCGTGCTCTGGCTCGATGCACATACGGATTTTCACACACCGCAGACCACCGACAGCGGCAATCTGCATGGCACACCTCTGGGCTATGTCACGGGCCGCGACGGGTTTGACGGGTTCCCCGCCATCGACGATCCGCTGCCCCATGCTCAGTTGGCGATCATCGGCCTGCGTTCCGTCGATGTGGCCGAACGGGACGCCCTGCAGGAAAGCGACGTCACCTATGTCGACATGCGCGAGATTGACGAGACCGGCATCGCCCGTCCGCTGACCGCGTTCCTTGACCGCGTCGCAGCAGCGAACGGCCTTTTGCACGTCTCTCTGGACGTGGATTTTCTGGACCCTTCGGTCGCCCCGGCGGTGGGTACGACGGTGCCCGGTGGTGCCACGGTGCGCGAAGGTCATCTGGTGATGGAGATGCTGCACGACAGCGGTCTGATGACCTCGCTCGATCTGGTCGAACTGAACCCCTTTCTGGACGAGCGCGGCCGCACCGCGTCCCTGATGGTAGACCTCACCGCGTCCGCCTTTGGTCGCCGGGTCTTTGACCGTCCGACACGCGCATTCTAGGGAGAATGACCATGACCAATCTCACCCCGTCGTCCAAGGCACTGGTGCCTTTCGTCTCTGTCGATCACATGATGAAGCTGATCCACCATATCGGGCTGGAACCGATGATGCAGGGCATCGCCGCCTATATCGAGGATGATTTCAAGCGCTGGGAACTGTTCGACAAGACGCCCCGCGTCGCCAGCCACTCCGACACCGGGGTGATCGAGCTGATGCCCACGTCCGATGGCGATGTCTACGGGTTCAAATACGTGAACGGCCATCCGTCCAATACCGCCGACGGGCTGCAAACCGTGACTGCTTTCGGCCTTCTGGCTGATGTGGCCTCTGGCTATCCGGTGCTGCTGAGCGAGATGACCGTTCTGACAGCGCTGCGCACCGCCGCGACCTCGGCGCTGGTGGCAAAGGTGCTTGCGCCCAAGGATGCCCGTGTCATGGCGATGATCGGCAATGGCACCCAGTCCGAGTTTCAGACCTTGGCGATGAAATGCATCGTCGGAATCGAAGAAGTGCGTCTTTATGACATCGACGCAGCCGCTACCGCCAAATGCGCGGCGAACCTCGCGGGCCAAGGGCTGCGCGTGGTCTCCTGCACCTCGGCAGAAGAGGCGATCGAGGGTGCGCAGATCATCACCACCTGCACGGCGGACAAGCAGTATGCAACAATCCTCACCGACAACATGGTCGGGACCGGCGTGCACATCAATGCCATCGGGGGCGATTGCCCCGGCAAGACGGAACTGGCCCCGGCGATCCTGCACCGGTCCGCGATCTTTGTGGAATATCCCGAACAGACCCGGATCGAAGGCGAGATACAGCAATTGGCAGCGGATCATCCGGTCACCGAATTCTGGAAAGTGCTGACGGGTCAGTCAGCGGGCCGCAGCGGTGCCGACCAGATCACGCTGTTCGACAGTGTGGGCTTTGCGATCGAGGATTTTTCGGCGTTGCGCTACGTCCGTGACCAGATCGAGGCGACACAGCTTTTTCATCCGCTCGACCTGCTGGCCGATCCCGACGATCCGCGAGACCTGTTCGGGATGCTGCAGCGCGCGCGGGGCAACGGTAGCGCCGCTCAGGGCTGATCAGGCCGCGTGACGTCGTGACCGTAAAGCCAGTCGAATGCCCCGATCATCCGCCCCGGTGCCAGTCGGCTGGCCATGCGCAGCCCCAGATGCGCGGCACTGCGGAAGGGTCCGGGGTGCAGATGATACCGCCTGGCATTGCCCGCAGCGGCGGCGATCACCCGGCGCGTCCGCTTGAAACGGCGCGCCTGATACGCGGCGAGAGCCTCCTGCGGATCGTCACTTCGGCCCTTGGCGACAGCCTCGGCCAGAACCCAGGCATCCTCCAGCGCCAGATTGGCCCCCTGTGCCAGAAACGGCAGCGTCGGATGGGCCGCGTCGCCCAGAAGGGCCACGCCCTCCTGATGCCAACGGGCCGCAACGGGATGCAGATGCAGACCCCACAGGGTCACATCGGTCACCGCCGCCATCATCTGCGGCACGTCACCGCCAAACGAGGCGAAAGCCGTCCGAACCGCGTCGGGTGTATCCGCCTGCTGCCAGCCTTCGGCGGCCCAGAGCGCGCGTTCCTCCACCGCGACCAGATTGATCAGACGCCCCCCGCGCAGTGGATAGCTGACCAGATGGCGACCCGGCCCCATGTGGACATGCGCCTCCGGCGGGTGATCGGTCACATTGGGGATCACCCCGCGCCAGGCGACCTGACCCGAAAAACGCGCCTGGTCGGGGCCGTTCAACGCGGTGCGTGCGACGGAATGGATGCCATCGGCGGCCACGATCAATTCCGCCCGGCGCGTGCTGCCGTCGGTCATCTGCACCCGCGGCACCGGGCCGGGGCGCACGCTGGCCACGGCGGCAGCCATTTCGAAGGTGACGTTGGCCCGCTTTGCAGCCGCTGCAAGCGCGTCGATCAGATCCGCCCGGTGGACGAAGAGGTATTTCTGATCCGGCCGCAACCGGGCAAGGTCGAGCCTGGCCACCTGCCGTCCCTGCGCGTAATCACGCAGCACGACCGCGCGCGCCTGCACCGCCTCCTTGCTGCGCAGCGGCACCTCGACACCCAATGCCCTGAGCACTGCAAGCCCGTTGGGGCTGACTTGCAGTCCTGCGCCGACCTCACGCAATGCCGCAGCCTGTTCCAGCAGGGTCACGGCCACGCCGCGTTTGGCAAGGGCGGCGGCGGCAGCCAGACCGCCGATACCGCCCCCCACCACGATCGCGTTCGAGATCGACATCTTCTTCTCCACACCAAAACGCCGGAGACTGGCTCCGGCGCTTTTATTTCATATCCTGGCTGAGATCCCTGCGGGATCAATCGTCGCGGTGGACTTTCTCGCGGCGTTCATGTCTTTCCTGCGCTTCCAGGCTCATCGTGGCGATGGGACGCGCGTCCAGACGCTTGAGCGAAATCGGCTCTCCGGTCACGGAACAATAGCCGAACTCGCCTTCCTCGATGCGCCGCAGCGCGCCGTCGATCTTGCTGACCAGCTTGCGGGCCCGGTCCCGCGTCCGCAGCTCCAGCGCGCGGTCGGTTTCCTCCGATGCGCGGTCAGTAACATCGGGAATATTGCGTGTGCCATCCTGCAGCGCTTCGATGGTGTCGCGGCTGCCTTCGATCAATTCGGACTTCCAGTTCAACAACTTGCGGCGGAAATATTCAACCTGCCGGTCGTTCATGAACGGTTCGTCCTCTGCCGGAGAATAGTCATCCGGCAGGAAAACTTCCTGTTTCATTTTTCGTCCCTCAACGGTTTTTAGTCCTGGCATTTGAGACCCCTCTCCCCGAGTTCGCCCCCGTGACGCCGCGTCTAAACTAGCCTCCAAGAATTGTCACTACACAATCCCTTTGATTTTTGGTTAAAGCGTGGGGAAACGCCCCTGCTTGATTACCGGACACAAGGTTGAAATCCATATGAAATTCGAAGGCACCGCCGATTACGTCGCAACCGATGATCTCACGATCGCCGTCAATGCGGCCGTCACGCTGGAACGCCCCTTGCTGGTCAAGGGGGAGCCCGGTACCGGCAAGACAGAACTGGCAAAACAGGTGTCCAGCGCGCTCGGGCTTCGGATGATCGAGTGGAACATCAAATCCACAACCCGCGCGCAACAGGGGCTTTACGAATATGATGCGGTCAGCCGTTTGCGCGACAGCCAGTTGGGCGAAGAGCGCGTGCACGACGTGCGCAACTACATCCGCAAGGGCAAGCTGTGGGAGGCTTTCGAGGCCGACGAGAAAGTCGTTCTGCTGATCGACGAGATCGACAAGGCCGACATCGAGTTTCCGAACGACCTGCTCCAAGAGCTTGATAAGATGGAGTTCTACGTCTACGAGACCGGCGAGACGATCAAGGCCGAGAACCGCCCGATCGTCATCATCACCTCCAACAACGAAAAGGAATTGCCAGACGCCTTCCTGCGCCGCTGTTTCTTTCACTACATCCGCTTTCCAGAGATGGAGACGCTGAAAAAGATCGTCGAGGTGCATCACCCCGGGATCAAGGAAAAGCTGCTTACCACCGCGCTGACCCAATTCTACGAGATCCGCGACCAGCAGGGCCTGAAGAAAAAGCCATCGACGTCAGAAGTGCTGGATTGGCTGAAACTGCTGCTGGCAGAGGACATGGATGCCGCAGACCTCAAGGCGGACGGCACATCGGCCCTGCCCAAGCTGCACGGTGCGCTGCTGAAGAACGAGCAGGATGTTCACCTCTTCGAACGGCTCGCCTTCATGGCGCGTGGCGGCAAACGCTGAGCCGCGCAGAACTGGCCCTGCACGTCCGGTGAAATACCGCTCTGGCGCTGATGATGCGCCGAGCGCCCGGTAACGCACTGGTACATTTGCGTCACAGGGTAACGTTACGTTAACTAACGTGACTAGGCGGCGAGAATTACGGCATTTTTCCGTCCCGACGCACCATTCCCGCATAAATAGAATACGCCCTGCCTTATTTCGCCTTATTTGCCCCAAATTTGCCTTAATTGCTCCCTAGAAAGACCGGGATGGAAGGTGAAAAGACCTGAAATCCAAAGCTCAAAAAGGGCAGGCAGGCAGTTATGATTGATCATTTCGCACAGTTCGTGCGCACAGGGACTGTGCGCAGTGCACAGACATTATCCGCGCTTTCCACGCAAAATCACGGACCCGTCGCATGAGGGCGCGGTCGGTTTTGCCGCTTGTCATGTTGTTGAATGCCTGCGTGCCCGCGTCCCAGCATGACGTCGCCACCCGCGCCGACACCAGCATCAGCGCCCTGCCACCGATGAAGATGTTCTCGACCAGCGCGCCACGCGCAACCGTCCGGTCGAACAACGATCTGGCGCTCGATTTCATCGAATTGTCGTTCCAGATGGAAAGCGGCCGCCGCCTGCCGGTCCTGACCCGGTTCGAGACACCAATCACCGTGCGTGTCACCGGCAGCCCGCCAGCCTCGCTTGCCCCCGATCTGACGCGTCTGGTATCGCGCCTGCGCAACGAGGCCAGGATCGACATCAGCCAGACCAATGCCCCGCAAGCGAACATCACGATTCAGGCTGTGAGCCGCGCCGAGATCCGCTCGGTTCTGCCGCAGGCCGCCTGCTTTGTGGCACCCAACGTCTCCTCGCTCAGCGAATACCAGTCCGCGCGCCGCAAACCACAGACCAACTGGACCCTGATGGAAAAGCGCGAGCGCTTGGCCATCTTCCTGCCCAACGATTCAAGCCCGCAGGAAGTACGCGACTGTCTGCACGAGGAACTCGCACAGGCGCTGGGGCCGCTCAACGACCTCTACCGCCTGCCGGATTCCGTGTTCAACGACGACAATGTCCACACGGTGCTGACGGGCTTTGACATGGTTATCCTGCGCACCTACTACGATCCCGCACTGCGTTCGGGCATGACCCGTGGTCAGGTCGCCGCCGCCCTGCCCGCCATCCTGGCCCGCACCAATCCGGGCGGCGCAAACCGTCCCGCCCGATATGCCACCCGCACGCCCCGCGAGTGGAGCAAGGCCGTGCAGACCGCCCTTGGCAGGTCGATCTCTTTCGCCGGACGGCAGGCCGCCGGCAACGAGGCGATCCGCATCGCCACCGCGATGGGCTGGACAGACCACCGCCGCGCCTTTGCCCATTACGCGATGGGACGGGTGCTGCAGACCAGCGATCCAAAAGCCGCGCACGCCCATTACCTGGCCGCTGAACGGTACTATACGAACACCCCCGGCACCGCTTTGCACCGCGCCTATGTCGCCACGCAACTCTCTGCCTATGCGATTACCCGTGGTGAAGGCGCACTTGCCCTGCGGCTGATTGCCCCGCACCTCGACACCGCCCGGCAAAGCGAGAACGCGGCGCTGCTTTCGACCCTTCTTTTGCTGCGGTCCGAGGCGCTGGAGCTTGAGAACCGCCACGCCGAGGCGCGCAGCGTCAGGCTGGACAGCATCGGCTGGGCACGGTACGGCTTTGGTCCGGATTGGGCGGTCCGTGCCAAGCTGCGCGAAATCGCATCGCTCAACCCGCTCAAAGGATAAACGCGGGGGCGCAAGCGCTTATGATCTATACGGTTCTTGCCATCATCGGTGCCGTCTTCGGCGGGTTCAAGGCCCGCAAACAGGGCGGCAACCGCATGGACATCGCGCAATATGCCGCCGGATTTGCCATCGCCTTTGGCCTTTTGGGGCTGGTGATCACGGTCTTGCTGGACCGCTGGCTGTCTGCGGCATAGCATAGTCCGATGTTTCTGCCCTTCTTCGATCAGCTGCGCGCTCACAAGGTCCCCGTTTCCATGCGGGAGTTTCTGGCCTTTCTCGACGGCATGGCCGCAGGCATCGCGACCTACGACGTGGAGGCGTTCTATTACCTCGCCCGCGTGTCGATGGTGAAGGACGAACGCAACATCGACAAGTTCGATCAGGCCTTCGCAGCAGCCTTCAAAGGCTTGGAAAACATCAGCTTGGACGACGTTCTTGACGCCGTCGAAATCCCCCGCGAATGGCTGGAAAAGATGGCCGAAAAGCATCTGACCGACGCCGAAAAGGCCGAGATCGAAGCGCTGGGCGGGTTTGAAAAGCTGATGGAAACGCTGAAGAAGCGCCTGGAAGAACAAAAGGGCCGCCATCAGGGCGGCAACAAATGGATGGGCACGGCGGGCACCTCACCTTTCGGTGCCTACGGCTACAATCCCGAGGGCGTGCGCGCAGGCCAGAAGGAATCGCGCCATCAGCGCGCGGTCAAGGTCTGGGACAAGCGCGAGTTCCGCAATCTGGATGACACGGTCGAACTGGGCACCCGCAACATCAAGGTGGCGCTCAAGCGCCTGCGCCGCTGGGCCCGCGATGGGGCGACCGAGGAACTGGACCTGAACGGCACGATCCGCGCCACCGCCGAACACGGCTATCTGGACGTGAAAACCCGGCCAGAGCGGCGCAATGCGGTCAAGGTCTTGCTGTTTCTCGACGTGGGCGGTTCGATGGACCCGCATGTGAAGGTGGTGGAAGAACTGTTTTCCGCCGCCAAGGCCGAATTCAAGCACATGGAATACTTCTACTTCCACAATTGCCTCTACGAAGGCGTGTGGAAGGACAACCGCCGCCGCTGGGACGCGCAGATCCCGACGCATGAGGTACTGCGCACCTACGGGCCTGATTACAAATGCATTTTCGTGGGCGACGCGTCGATGTCGCCCTATGAGGTCGCCTATCCGGGTGGCGCGAACGAGCACTGGAATGCCGAAGCCGGCTCCGTCTGGCTGACCCGTGCCCGCGACCAGTGGAACAGCAGCCTCTGGATCAATCCGGTGCCGGAAAAATACTGGCCCTATACTCAGTCCATCGCCATGATCCGCGAGATTTTCGGACCGGAGGCGATGGTGCCGATGACGCTGGAAGGTCTGAGCCGCGGCATCAAGGAACTGACACGCTAAGACACTTGGCGCAGGCCGCAAAGCCGCCTAGGCTCGGCCTCATGTCGAGCGCGCCCCTGACCCATATCGAAGCTGCGGCCTTTGCCGCCGATCCCTATCCGGCGCTGGCGCGGATGCGCCGCGAGGCGCCGATCACCTTCGTGCCGGAACTGGGTGCGACGCTTCTGACCCTGCGCGACGATATCCACCGCGAGGAAAAGCGGATCGAGGTCTTTTCTTCTCTTCAGCCCGACGGGTTGATGACCAGGCTCATGGGCGAGAACATGATGCGCAAGGACGGTGATGCCCATATGGCCGAACGCCGGGCGCTTTTTCCCGCGCTCAGCCCGCGCACCGTAGCGGATCACTGGCAGCCGATGTTCAAAGCCGCAACCCGCGACATTCTTGCCGATCTCGCCCCAAAGGGCCGCTGCGATCTGGTGCGCGATTACGCGATGCCCGTCTCTGCCGCCGCGCTCATCGCGATCACCGGCCTCAGTGAGATGTCCCGCGTGGACATGGACCGCGTGAGCCAGCATATGATCGACGGCTGCGCCAATTATCTTGGCGATCCGGACATAGAAGCCCGCTGCCACGCCGCCACAGCCCTGATCGACGACCACATCGACCGCATGCTCGCCTGCGCCCCACCGCAGTCCGCGCTGGCGGTTCAACTGGCCGCAGGCCTGCCGATGGAAAGCATCCGTGCCAACATCAAGCTGGTGATTTCCGGCGGTCAGAACGAGCCACGCGACGCGATTGCCGGGGCGGTCTGGGCGCTCCTGTCCCATCCTGAACAGCTGGAGGCGGTGCAACAGGGTCAGAACACCTGGCAAGATGTCTTTGCCGAATACGTGCGCTGGATCAGCCCCATCGGCATGTCACCCCGCGTGGTGGCACGGCCCGATACGATCAGGGGCATCAAGTTCGACACCGGGGACCGCGTGTTCTTGATGTTTTCCTCTGCCAGCCGGGACGAGGCGCATTTCACCGATCCCGACCGCTTCGACATCAGCCGCGATACCGGTCCGTCGATCCCGTTCGGCGCGGGTCCGCATTTCTGCGCCGGTGCGGCGGCTTCGCGATGCCTGATCACCCAGATTGCGCTGCCAATGCTGTTTGAGGCGTTGCCGGGTCTCCGGCTTGACGGCCCTGCCCCGTTCCAGGGTTGGGCCTTCCGGGGGCCGACGTCGGTGCCTGTGACATGGTGACCTTTCCCGTCTCCCCTTGCCAATTCCCATGAGCAGCGGCTTGCTCCCTGCGCGATGGCCCCCATATTAAGCCCATGATACGTGTCCTCCCCATCCTGCTGGCCGTCGGCTACGCTCTTGTGATGTACCGCTTTTCCGCCTGGCGCACCGCCAAGGAACTGGACGCGCGGTCCACCGAGCTTGTCGATCCGACGTTGAAAGACATGAGCGACCGGCTGGCAAAGGCGCTCGATCTGGAGCGGATCAAGGTGCATATCTACGAGATCGACCCGGTGAACGGCCTTGCCGCGCCGGACGGGCGCATTTTCATCACCCGTGGTTTCTATAACAAGTTCCGTGCGGGCGACGTGAGTGCGGAAGAGTTGGCCAGCGTCATCGCACATGAATTGGGCCATGTGGCGCTGGGCCATTCACGCCGCAGGATGATCGACTTTTCGGGCCAGAATGCCATGCGCACGGTGCTTGCGATGGTGCTGGGCCGGTTCATCCCGTTCATCGGCATCTGGATCGCCAATATGCTGACGACCCTTCTGGCCGCCCGCCTGTCACGCGGTGACGAATACGAGGCGGACGCTTACGCTGCGGCGCTGCTGACCAAGGCGGGCATCGGCGTGGCACCACAAATCTCGCTGTTCAAGAAGCTTGAGGCATTGACGCAATCCGGTGGCGGCACCGCCCCTGCCTGGCTTCTGAGCCACCCCAAGACGGACGACCGCATCAATGCGCTGCAAAAGCTGCAAATGCGCTGGCAGCGGCCGGATTAACTCAGGGCTTTCGCCAGTCGTGGAAGCCGCGCTTTTTTCAACAGCCCCCGCATATCCCAATCGGTGCCGGACATCTGCCGCGCCACGGCCAGCACCTTTTGGGCACTTTGTCTGCCACGGGGTCCGGGTCTTCCATCCACAGGTGCATCAGAAACCCGTCGGGATCGACACGGGTCAGCCCTTCTTCGGCCAGCGCACCGCGAGGGAAGTCTTTGGCGTTCAGGGTCATGATACTGTCAGCGCTGGCGTCAATCGCGACGGCCAACACATGCACATCATCCGGGTCCGGCAGATAAAGCCGCGCGGCAGTCTGCGGGGCAGCGGGGCGTTCGGCCTTGGGCCAGTTGGCGCGCAGCAGGGCAATCTCGGCGCGGGCCTGCGCCTCGCCTGCCTGCCCCAGCTTGATCGCGGCGCGGGCCCATTCTTCAAGGATGCGTTCCGACCAGATCGGTTCGAACAGACCGGCCTCCGCCACGCCCAGAACGATTTCGCGCATGACTGTGGGATAGAGAACGCAGGCGTCGATCAGGATGCGCGGCGGCATCAGAGGCGGAAGAAAAGCGACTTCAGATACCCGCTTTCGGCCAGTTGCGGCAGTTGCGGATGGTCCGGCCCGGCAAAACCGGTGTGCAAAAGCACGCCCTTGCGCCCGCCCCGCCCGATGCCGCGCACGGAGGCATTTCGGAACTGCGCCAGATCGGCGGCATGCGAACAGGAGCACAAACCCAGAATACCGTTTTCCGCCACCAGCGGTGCGGCCAGCCTGGCAATCCGCTCGTAGGCGCGCAGACCTGCCTCGAGCGCGTTGCGCGACGGCGCGAAGGCAGGCGGATCACAGATCACCACGTCGAATTCCGCACCCTCGGAGCGAAGCGCCGCCAGCGTGTCAAAGGCATCGCCCTGGCGGATGGCAAAGCGGTCTTGCATCCCCATCGCGGCAGCGCCCTGTTCGGCCAGCGCCAGCGCGGGCGCAGAGCCATCAACGGCCAAGGCGTGTTCCGCCCCTGCCGCCAGAGCCGCAAGAGAGAACCCACCGACATGGGCAAACACGTCGAGCACCCGCGCGCCTTTTGCAAAGGAGGCCGTGAATGCATGGTTGGGGCGCTGGTCATAGAAAAGGCCGGTCTTCTGACCGCCTGTCAGATCGGCCATGTAGGTGGCCCCGTTCATCGGCACCGGCAGCGCCTCGGCAGGTGCATCGCCCACCAGAACGGAGGAGATATCGTCCAGACCCTCCAGCGCGCGCGTCCGTCCGCCCGCGTTTTTCAACACGTTTGCGGCCCCTGTGACGGCGACAAGGGCGGCGCAAAGCGGCGCGAGAAGGACATCGGCCCAGGCCGCGTTGGGCTGTACCACGCATGTGTCGCCGAAACGGTCGATCACCACACCGGGCAGCCCGTCGGCTTCGGCGTGGATCAAGCGGTAGTAGGGATCGGCGTAAAATCTGGTGCGCAGATCCAGCGCACGGGCGATCCGCGCCTCGAACCACGCCTGATCTATTGTCGCGTCAGGATCGGTGTCCAGCATCCGCGCGATGATCTTGGACGCGGGGTTCACGCTGACCAGCCCCAGCGGCAACCGCTCGGCATCCTCAAGCCGGGCCAATGTGCCGGGCGCCAGATTCTTGGTGCGCCGGTCCACGACCATTTCATTGGCATAGACCCAGGGCGCGCCGTGCCGGATGGCGCGGGCATTGGCCTTTGGCATCAGCCGAACGGTCGGCAGAGCGGAACAGGATGGATCATCGGAGGCGGTGGGGGTATGGGGCGCTGTCATAGCGCCCCTTTAGAGCCTTCGCAGTCTTTGCGAAAGCGTTGTTTTTGCGTGGCCGCGCTTACCCTCTCACGAAACGGGCAAGCTCCTGCCGGATGACCTGCGCCAGATGCGCCGTGACGCGGACCCGCTGGGTCTGTCCGGCCCGGTCCGCCTCGATTGCGGAGCGTCCGCCCAGAGCGGGCAGATTTGCCTCGACCAGTCGCGTCGGTGCGAGCGCCTGCCCGGTGGAGGCGCGGCGCACGGTGATGTTGAATTTGATGTTGTGGACGCCACCGACGGAATAGCGCGTCTTTTCACTGACCGAGTGAAAGCGCACCACCTCGATGTCGACGGTGACAGGCGTGCCGCCTTCCATCCCGGCTGTGCCGGCGGCGAAACCGTCCTCGAACAGCGATTGCACCTGCGCATGGCGGTCGCCGATCGGATCACCGCGCCAGACGATATCGCCCTTGGGATAATAGGAGTTCGCCTCGGAAACGCTCAGGGAGCGCGGCACGGCAATGCGGATGTCCGTCACGCTGACAGGCAGTGCCGTGGGCTGCACGGCGAAGGCTGCGGGCTGGGCGGTCTGGCCCGCCTGCGCCACGCCGGTTGCCGGAGGTGTCGCTTCGAAAGGCGCGTTGCGGCTGGCGATGTCGGGGACGTTCCCACAGGCGGCAAGGCTTGCGGCCAGTGTGCTTGCGGCGATAAGTTTGAGTATCTGCATGTCTACCTCGCTTGCGGCGCATCGGGGCGCGCATATTTCTTTGCGGGCAGACTGGCGGGCGATTGGGGCAGCATTGGGGCGCATTCTGCGCAAATCTCGTGGTGTTTCCGGCAGGACACACCCCGCCGGGATCACGCAGGATCAGTTGCGGCTGCGCGCGCGCCAGCCACCACGGCGGCGCGGGGCGGCCATCGCGCTGAGCCCCTCTCGCATGACTTCGGTCATCGGATGGGCGGGGTTCGCCGCGCCGTATCGGTCCAACAGAATGCGCAGTGTCTCTCCCGTGTCCTGCTCCAGGGGCAAGCTCAGCGCCCAGTCCAGAAAGATCGTGCGGCATTCGGGTTTGGTGATCCCCTCGATCCGGAACCCCTCGTAGATCAACCCCTTGGGGTCTTCCGCGTCACCTTTTTTCATGCGGTCTCCTGTCCCAGTATCCGGTCGATTGATGCGGCCGCCGCGGCACAGGTCTGTGTCAGATGCGCCGCCGCTGCCTCCAGCGTGTCGCATTCGAGCGACCTTGCGACAAAAGCCTCACCGGCCTGTCCCAGATCCGCACGCCCGAGCGGCGCGGCCGACAGCAACCGGCCCGCACATTGCAACCGCCAGCACAGGTCGTAGGCCGAGGTCAGCCGGTCCACCGTGACCTGATCCCAAAGGTCTGCCACCTGCCCCGCCACAAGGGCGCGGGCCGTGTCATGCGCCGCAGTTCCGGTGATCAAGGCCCCGGCCTGTGCCAGCAGCTCCACATCCTGCAACCGTCCCGGTCCCAATTTGGCGTCCCATTCGCCCGCAGGGGCCTTGGCCGCCGCGATCCGCGTCCGCATGTCGGCGACTTCAGCCAGCACCTTTTCCGCATCCTGCGGCTGCGCCAGAATGTCCGCGATCAACGCCGTCACATCGCGGCGCATCTCCGCAGGGCCCGCGACCACCGTCGCACGGGTCAGCGCCAGATGTTCCCAGACCCAGGCTTCGGTTTTCTGATAGCTTTCGAAACTCGCCAGACTGGTCGCCACCGGCCCCTGATTGCCCGAAGGACGCAGGCGCATATCGACATCGTAGAGCTTTCCCTGCGACATCGGTGCCGTCATCGCCGTGATCATCGCCTGTGTCAGACGCGCATAATAGGTCCGTGCAGGCAGCGGGCGTTTGCCGTCTGACGTCTCCTGATCGGCCGGATCGTAGATCACCAGCAGATCGAGGTCAGAGGTCGCGGTCAGCCGCCCTGCCCCCAGCGACCCCATGCCAAGGATCACCGCCCCCCGGCCCGGCGGCGGTCCGTGGCGGGTGGCGAACTGCCGGATCACCACCGGCCAAAGGGCGGCCAGCACGGCGCGCGCCAGATCGGCATACTGCCGCCCCGCCGTATCCGCATCGCTGAGCCCCCGCAGCAGATGCACGCCGATGCGGAAATGCCACTCGCGCGCCCAGCGACGGGTGCCGTCCAGTTGCGCCTCGTAGGAAGGTTCGGCGGCCAGCACCGCATCCAGCATCCGCGTCAGACCTGTCTCTTCCGGCCAGTCGCTGAAGAAATCCCCACCGATCACCGCGTCGAAGACCCCGGCGTTGCGCGACAGATGTCCGGCGAGTGCCGGGGACGTGCCGACGATGTCGATCAACAGATCGGCGAGTTGCGGATTGGCCTTGAGCAGCGAGAAAAGCTGCACCCCGGCAGGCAACCCCGCCAGAAAGCCGTCGAAGGCGCGCAATGCCTCATCCGGTTTGCCTGCCTTTGCCAGCCGCGCGAGCAGGTCCGGTTTCAGACGTTCGAAAATCTCCGCTCCCCTTGCCGAGCGCAGCGCAGGGTAGCTGTGCCAGCGGTCCAGTGTCTCGCGGTCGAAGGCGTGTTCTTCCGGGTCGTTCCGCGTGGTCGCTGCGCGGGAAGCCGCGAAAAAGCCTTCGGTCAGTTCGTGGACAGCGGAAAGGCGGGCGACAAGATCCGCCTCCAGATCGGGCAGGTCCATGTCCATCATCGCGGCCAGCCTGTCAAACCCCTTGCGGGTCTTCGGCAAGGTATGTGTCTGCGCATCGCGGGTCATCTGCAGGCGATGCTCCACCGTCCGGTGCGCGCGGTAGTGCTCGGTCAGCGTCGCCACCGCATCCTCGGGCACCCAGCCTTTCTGTCCCAGCATCGCCAACCCGTCGCAGGTGCCGCGCAGGCGCAGATCGGCATCGCGCCCGCCTGCGATCAATTGCCGGGTCTGGGTGAAGAACTCGATCTCGCGGATGCCACCCCGGCCCAGCTTCATGTTGTGGCCCGGCAGGGTGATCGGCCCGCCCAGCCCCTTGTGCGCCCGGATCGCAAGGCGCATGTCATGGGCATCCTGGATGGCCGCGAAATCCAGATGCCTGCGCCAGATGAAGGGCCGCAGCCGTTCGATAAACGCATCCCCCGCCGCCAGATCGCCCGCTGCGGGCCGCGCCTTGATGTAGGCGGCACGCTCCCAGGTGCGCCCGAGGCTCTCGTAGTAATTCTCCGCCGCTTCCATCGCCAGACAGACCGGCGTGACAGCCGGATCGGGCCGCAGCCGCAGATCGGTGCGAAAGACATAGCCCTCTGCGGTCAATTCACTCAGGGTGCCGCTCATGGCGCGGGTGGCTTTGACAAAGGTCGTGCGGGCATCGTGAAATGCATCGGGATCGAACCGGGTCTCATCGAAAAGGCAGATCAGGTCGATGTCGGAGGAGTAATTCAACTCCCCGGCGCCCATCTTGCCCATCGCCAGCACCACCATGCCGCCTGCATCGGCCAGATCGTCCTCTGTCATGCCGGGCAGCTTGCCGCGCCGGATCAGCGGTGCAAGCCCCGCCCGCAGCGCCGCACCGCAGGCCGCATCGGCAAGATCGCTGAGCGCGCCGGTCACCTGCTCCAGCGGCCATGCTCCGCCCAGATCGGCCAGCGCCGTCATCAGCGCCACCCGCCGCTTGGCCTGCCGCAGCGCGCTCGCGATGCCGTCAGCTTCGTGCTGCGCCGCAGCCTTGATGACATCGGCCACCGCCGCTTGCGGATCGTCGATGGACCGCGCCAGCCAATCGGATTCCTTTTCCAGCAAGGCCATCAGGTAAGGGGCGCAGGATGCCGCCCCCGCGACCAGCGCGCGCACTTCCGGAGGCGCTTCCGGCAGCAGGCGCTCTGCCTCTGCTGCGCGGTCGGGGTCGAAGGGCCGTGGGGTGCGGGTGAGGCGTGAGGCGAGGCTGCTTGTCATGTCATCAGGTTTGCGCCAGTGTCGCGCCATGAGCAAGAGCCTGAAACGCGTGCGCGCTGCATTGGACGGTGCGGGTGTCTCCACCGAGATCGTCGAGACGGCGCTGGCCCGCACCGCCGCAGACGCCGCCGCTGCCCTCGGTTGTGCGGTGGACCAGATCGCGAAATCCATCGTGTTGCGGGGCGAAACCACCGGCGAGGCACTGCTTTTCATCACTGCGGGCGGGCAACAGGTCGATACGGACGCTGCCGCTGCCTTGGCGGGCGAGCGCTTGGGCAAGGCCGATGCGGCACTGATCCGGTCGCAGACAGGCTTTGCCATCGGTGGCGTTTCACCGGTCGGTCATGTGAACGAGTGCCGCAAATGGTTCGATACGACCTTGCTGCAATTCGACCGGATCTGGGCCGCAGCGGGGACACCGCACCATGTTTTCGGCCTGTCGCCACCTGACATGCTGCGCATTTCCGGCGCGCAAACGGCTGAATTCATTCAGCTTTCCAAATAAATGTAAAAACCTTTCACATACCCTCTTGCGTCGCGCAGATGAATGCCCATTTTGGTTGATGTAAAAGGCATTCACATAAGACCTTTTGGACAACAGGCCGCAGTCAGGCCACCCCGAAGAAAGGCTCGACCAATGACAACGATGACAACTGAACACGGCTACGCCGCCCGGCCCAACTGGTTTGCCCGGAGCGAAATGTGGCTGGATGACAAAGGCAAAGGCGCGTGGATTGCCGCGATGGTCCTTGGCTTTATCTTCTTCTGGCCTGTCGGCCTCGCCCTTCTTGCCTACATGATCTGGAGCAAACGCATGTTCACTGGAAAATCCTGTACCGCCCGCCGTTCCCGCAGCACGATGTCGACCCGCAGCACCGGCAACAGCGCCTTTGATGCCTACAAGGCCGACACCCTGCGCCGGCTCGAGGAAGAACAGACCAATTTCGAAGCCTTCCTCGAGCGTCTGCGCGACGCCAAGGACAAGGCCGAGTTCGATCAGTTCATGAACGACCGCGCCAAGCGTGACGACACCTCCGCCGAAGCCTGAGCACACAAGGCCTCCGCCATCGGCGGGGGCCATCCTTCCCTGCATTCGATCCAAGGTTTGATCCATGACGCCCGACCCGCATACACAACCCGAATTCTACCAGGGCATCCCGACCAAGCGCCTGCTGGCCTGGGGTGTCGATATGATCATCATCGTCGGTCTGTGCCTGGTGATCCTGCCCTTCACTGTCTTTACCGGCATATTCTTCTTTCCGCTGATGATGCTGGTGGTCGGCTTCATCTACCGCGTGGCAACGCTGGCCAACGGCTCCGGCACCTGGGGGATGCGGCTCCTGTCGATGGAATTGCGGCAGGCCAACGACCGCCCGCTGGACGCAGGCACCGCTTTCATGCACACGCTGGGCTATTCGGTCTCGATCGCGATGGCACCCCTGCAACTCATCTCCGTCATCCTGATGCTCACGTCCGAACGCCGGCAAGGCCTCACCGATATGGTGCTGGGCACCGTGGCGCTGAACCGCCGTCGCTGAGGAATTGACCTTCCGTCAGCGGCAGGAATAGGCGGTATTTTATTAAAACACGGGCTTGGCGGCCCGCACAGCCGGCGCTACACTTTTCGGGACCAGAGAACGGAAACCATGCGCCACACACTCCCACTTACGCCGCAATTCTACGTGACCGCCCCCCAACCCTGCCCCTATCTCGAAGGCCGGATGGAGCGGAAACTGTTCACCGCCCTGCAGGGCGAGGCCGCTACCGAATTGAACGACAGCCTTTCGGCGCAGGGCTTCCGCCGCTCGCAGAATGTGCTCTACCGGCCCTCCTGCGCCGACTGCGCCTCCTGCCTCTCGGCCCGGATCGACGTTGCAGCGTTCGAACCCAGCCGCAGCCAGCGCCGGACGCTGAAGCGGAACGCGGGCCTGACCCGCCGCGCCACATCGCCATGGGCAACGGAAGATCAATACGCGCTCTTTCGCCGCTATCTCGACAGCCGCCATGCGGATGGTGGCATGGCGGACATGGACGTTTTCGAATTCGCCGCGATGATCGAGGAGACCCCGATCCGCAGCCGCGTCGTGGAATATACCGATGACAAGACCCGCGATCTGATCGGCGTCTGCCTGACCGATGTGCTGAGCGATGGGGTCAGCATGGTCTATTCCTTCTACACCCCCGACAGGCCCCGCGACGGCCTGGGCAACTACATCATCCTCGATCATATCGAAATCGCCCGCGCCGCCGGTCTGCCTTACGTCTATCTGGGCTATTGGGTGCCCGGCAGCCAGAAGATGGGCTACAAGGCGAAATTCTCGGGGCTCGAAGTCTATCTCGGCGGTGCATGGCAGAAAATGCAAAAACCCGAAGAGTTCGAACCGGAACGCCATCCTCTCAGCAACGATCCGATTGCCGAACAGGTCGCAAACATCTCGCTGCCCGATATGGCGCGCAGCCGCCGCTGACAGCCCCTTTCTCTTTTTGGCCTTATATACCGTGCAGGACGCCTGGCCTCTGGCTCGACGTCAGATCTGTCGCTGCCCTCTCCTCCGCGCCCCTTTCTGGAATGACGTGAGGCCGCCCGTGGGCGGCCTCTCATTCAGATCAACGCAGGCCTGCCTGCGCGCCCGTCAGTTCGGGATCAGGTCCGGCACGATTGTGACGATTGCCGGGAAGAACCACAGGATCGCCAGACCCGCAAGCTGGATCAGCACGAACGGGACGATGCCGCGATAGATGTGCTGTGTCGTGACGCTCGCCGGGGCCACCCCGCGCAGATAGAAGAGCGCAAAGCCGAAGGGCGGCGTCAGGAACGAGGTCTGCAGGTTCACCGCGATCATGATCGTCACCCACTTGGGATCGAAGGTGCCGCCATAAATGACCGGGCCGACGATGGGCACGACGATGTAGATGATCTCGAGGAAATCGAGCACGAAACCCAGCACGAAGAGAACCAGCATCACCAGCAGGAAGACCGTCAACTCGTTGTCGAAGGACTTGAGGAATTGCTGGATGTAATGTTCGCCACCGAAGCTGATCACGACAAGGTTCAGCAGCTGTGACCCGATCAGGATCGTGAACACCATCGACGTCACCTTGGCCGTCTCGCGCACCACCGGTGTCAGCACGCCCGAGGTGAACAGGATCCAGCAGGCAAACAGCAGACCGAAGATCGCATAGAGATAGGCACCATAGGCCACGGCAAAGGCGATCCAGCTTTCCGCCGACACCCCGCCCTGATTGATCCGCAGATCAAAGTTCACGCCGACAAGGATGCAGACGACGATCGCCAGCGTGGACCAGATGATGATCTTGGGCGACCGGTCTTCGTCCTGCAATTTGCGGTAGGCCGCAAGCATGATCGCACCGCCCGCCCCAAGTGCGGCAGCGGGCGTCGGGTTGGTGATGCCCCCAAGGATCGACCCCAGCACGGCCACGATCAGCATCAGCGGTGGAAAGACCACGCGGATCAGTTCGTTGCGCGCGCAAAGTCTCGCGGCATAGGCCACCCCGTACAAGGCAAGCGCAAAGGGGATCGCCATCAACACGACGGTCATACCGGCAGAGGTGGTCGGACCGATCAGCAGGATATCCACCAGAACCGCCAGCACCAGACCCACCGCGCCGACGATCAGCGGACGGGTATTGGCCGAAGGCGCGGTGCCGCGCGCGAAGGTCAGGAACATCGCCAGAAGCACCACCAGAATGGCGATGCCGGTCCCGATGGGGGCCGCACCGTCGATCTTGGCGGCCTGTTTCTCGGCCAGCGCCTCGTCGCTCAATTTTTCGGACTGGGTCAGGCCACCCGCCTCTTCGATGACCTGCTGCTCGGCCACGGCGGTATCCCATGCCTCCTGCCCGTGCAGTTCAATCATGGAGGCCTTGCATTCCTCACCCACATTCGTGCGCAGGCTCGCTGCCTCACCGATGTCAGAGAAGCTGGAGACGGTGGTGGACTGGCTGCCCACGACCCCCAGGTTGCCAAGCAGGATCGTGCCCACGATCAACAACGCAGGCACCCCCAGCAGCCAGGTGAGCCCTTCGCTGCGTGTGATCGGCTCGGAGTTGGTGCCGCCCATCTCGACGGCCGGTGCGCGTTCGGGGTTCAGGAGCGCGTAGCCAAAGGCATAAAGCGCGTAGAGAAGCGCCAGCAGGATGCCCGGCAACAGCGCCGCCTGAAACAGCGTTCCCACCGAAACGACGGCGGGCTCACCCAAGAGCGTCAGCGCGTCGGTACAGCCCGCGAGCTGCGCACGCGACTCCTGTGCGGCGGAATAGAGATCACCCGCCAGCGTTCCCAGAAGCACGATCACGATGGAGGGAGGAATGATCTGACCCAGAGTGCCTGAGGCCGCGATCACGCCGGTCGCGATCTCGGGCGAATAGCCATTCCGCAGCATGGTCGGCAGCGCCAGGAGGCCCATGGTCACCACGGTCGCCCCGACGATGCCGGTGGAGGCGGCAAGGAACGCGCCCACAACCACGACGGAAACCGCAAGACCGCCGGGCAGCGGTCCGAAAACCTTGGCCATCGTGGTCAGCAGATCGTCAGCGATCTTCGAGCGTTCCAGCGTGATGCCCATCAGGACGAACATCAGCACGGCCAGCAGCGTTTCGATCGACTGTCCGGCAAGAACGCGTTCGTTCATCCGGTTCACGATAAAGGATACGTTCCGGTCAAGTGCGACTTCCCAGCCGCTTGGGAAAACCGGTTCACCGATCCGAGGCAGATCGGGGTATCGGAACACCGATATCGTGTCCTCCCTGACGCCCGAATTCACCAGTGTGCGGAAGGCATCCGACGAGGTGTCGATGGCCTGATGAACCAGCAGTCCCGCACTGTCCAGGCCAGCGATGATGCCGAAGGAAATGATACCGGCCCCACCGATGGCAAAGGCCACGGGAAAGCCCGACAGGATACCCCCGAACAGGCAGATGAAAACGATAATCAGGCCGATTTCGACCCCGTCCAACCCCAAAAACATCAGTGTGTTCCCTCGTATGCTTCTTCGCCTTCGCCAAGGGTATCCTTGTCGAGGTATTTGCCTTCGGACTCAGGCCCTTCCATGAATTCGCACCAGCTGCGGTAGAACACCGCAACCGCCTGCAACATCACCATGATGCAGAACAGACAGAGCAGGATCTTGAACAGGAAGTATCCGTTGAAGCCGTTGGGCGAGAAACCGATGGTCTCGACGTTCCACTTCAGCAGCCGCGCCTTGCGCAGCAGAAGGTCCAGTTGATCGGACGCCGATGGGTTCGGCGTGACAAGGTGGCGCCAAAGGAAGAACCAGCCGTAAAGCCATGTGATCACGGCGAAAGGGATCATGAAAAAGAGCGCGCCGAACATGTCGACGATCTTTTTGGTGCGGAATTTGGCCCCTGCATAAAACAGGTCCACGCGCACGTGCCCGCCCTGGATGAAGGTGTAGCTGACACAAAGACAGACCACCAAGGCGTTGAAAAGTTTCAATTCTTCGGCAAACCACGAAATATCGAATTGCAGCGGGATGCCGAAACCGATCGAGATGTCGGGCCGGGTGAAGATCCGCTGCATGAAAACGATGATGATCTGCTGGATCACCATGATCAGACCGGCCCAGGCGAACAGACGTCCGACCCCGTTGCCGAACCATTCAAGGCCGCGCACCACGGCCCACATCACGTTGCGCCGCATGATCGCAACTGCGGTCAGGATCAGGAAACCCACGAAGACGACGAAGAAGAATTCGACCGATCCGCCGTAGTAGATGAAACGCATCAGCGCCTGCGGGTCGGACCAGTTCAGCCAGAGCGCGGGCTGAAAGATCGCGGCGAAGAAGTTGTAGAAGGCTTCAACAATGTTGCCCAGTATGAACTGGATCAATCCACTGTCCTGAAACTTGTCGAGACAGCTCAGGTCTGCACCTTCCGCTGCCCGGAAAAATCCCGAACATGCCACGTCGTTTTCCATGATGTCCCCTCCCGGATGGCACAGGGGGGTTTGCCCCTCTTGTGCGCATCAACCGAACTTGTTCGTCTGTTTTTGGATGTGCAACAAGGGCCGCGACAATGGCGGCCCTTGTGCAGATCGTTCAGCTATCAGCCTGCGCTGCGGACGCGCTCGCGCTGTTCGACATAGAAGGCGTCGGACTTCGACAGCCACTCAGCCGAGGACGTCAAGGACGTCTCGAAGCTGTTGCGGATGTCGGCGAACAGGGTGTCGTCCATGTTCTCGTCCATGACTTCCTTGGATGCGGCACCGAATGCATCCCAGACATCGTCGGAGAACTGCATGGTCTTCACGCCCTGCTGCTGCAGACGTGCCAGCGCCGCACCGTTGTTTGCCAGTGTTTCGGCCAGACCGGTGTGCGTTGTCGCCATCGCGGCGTACTCGATGATCTTCTGCTGCGCTGTTGTCAGCTCGTTGAACACATCGAGGTTGACCGACGCCGTCAGACCGGAGCCTGGCTCGTGGAAGCCCGCTGTGTAGTAGATCTTGGCGACTTCCTGGAAGCCCGCACGTTCGTCCGCGAAGGGACCAACCCACTCCAGACCGTCCAGAGCACCCGAAGACAGCGCCTGATAGAGTTCACCACCGGGGATGTTCTGAACCGATGCGCCCAGCTTGCCCAGAACCTTGCCGCCCAGACCGGGCATACGGAACTTCAGACCGTTGAAGTCTGCCGCAGAGGTGATCTCGTTGCGGAACCAGCCACCGGACTGCGAACCGGAGTTGCCGGCGAGGAACATCTTCATGTTGAAGATTTCGCCCAGCTGGTTGTGCAGGTCGTGACCACCACCATGCAGATACCAGTTTGTCAGTTCCTGCGCTGTGCCGCCGAAAGGCACGGCTGTGAAATAAGCGAAACCGGGGTGCTGGCCGATGAAGTAATAGTCGGCTGCGTGATAGATGTCGGCCTGACCGGAAGACACGGCGTCGAACACTTCGAAGGCACCGACGAGTTCGCCTGGCGCTTTCTTGTCGATTGTCAGATTGCCGTCCGACATCTCGTTGACCATGTTGTTGAAATAGGTCGCAGCGTCGTCCAGAACGGCAAAGCCACGGGGCCAGGACGTGACCATTGTCAGGGTCCGCTTGCCCTGCGCATAGGCAGGTGCAGCGAGTGTGGTGGCAGCGGCGGCTGTACCGCCAAGGGCAGATGTCTTCAGAAATGAACGACGATCCATAGGTTACTCCTCCCGAGTAGGATGCCCACAGCTCGCGTGTGCGCGGCTGCAGGTCGTTTCAAGTGGGCGTACACTAGCGACGCGGTCGGAAAGTGAAATACCTAGTATTACGTAGAAAGACACGCAAAGCGGCGCAAGTAGCTGAAATACATCAGAAAAAAGGCAGGGATGCCTGCCCAATCCGCACACCGTTACCGCTCGCATACGCCACCGCTCTTTGAATTGGTCCCGATTCGGCGTATCGAATCAGCCATGCACAGGCTTTTGCCCACATTCGTTCTCAGCTACGCGCAAAAGCTGACCCTGCTGGCCGCGATCCCGCTGATCCTGGCCGTGGCAGCGATTGCCCTGCTTGTCGCGCTGCAGGCACGCGCCCTTGCCGAGCGCGAGATCACCACGCTGGAATCACAGCTGATCGAGGCCAAGAAGGCAGAGCTGCGCAACTATGTGACCCAGGCCCGCAACGGCTTCTATTTCGTCTACGGTTCCGCCGCCCCCGACGATGAAGCCGCCAAGCAACAGGTGGCTCAGATCCTCGCGGCCATGATCTATGGCGACGAGGGACAGTTCTTTGTCTATGACTATGACGGCACCCAGTTGGTCAGCCCCCGGCAGACCGACCGGATCAACCAGAACTGGTCAGGCGAAACCGACAGCGCGGGCACGCCCGTGGTTGATGAACTGATCCGCATCGCCCGCGACGGGGCGGGATACCACAGCTATCTTTGGCCCAAGGCCGAGACGGGCACGGAGGCGCGGATGATCACATATGTCACCTCCTTTCCGTCCTGGCGGTGGGCGGTGGGAACAGGCGTGTTCATCGACGATGTGCTGGCCTCTGTCGCGACGGCGCGGTCGGACGTGCAGACACGGGTGCAGCGGACCTTCGTTCACATCGGGGCGATCACGCTGGTCGCGCTGCTGGTGGTCTTTGGCACCGGCATGTTGATCAACTTTCGCGAACGCCGCCTTGCGGATGCCAAGCTGAAGAAACTGACCCAGCGGGTATTCGACGCGCAGGAAGAGGAACGCGGGCGGGTCGCGCGCGAGTTGCATGACGGGATCAGCCAGATCCTGGTCGGCGTGCGCTATGCGCTGGAGAACGCCCGCCGCAGGCTGGAGCGTGGTGACGCGCGGGCGGCGGAACCCCTGGGCAAGGGCATCGACAGTCTGGGGGTCGCGATTACCGAAGTCCGCCGCATCAGCCGCGATCTGCGCCCCGGTGTGCTGGACGACCTGGGCCTTGGCCCTGCCCTGAAAACCCTCACGGATGAATTCGAGGCCCGGACCGGCATCACCTGCCGTTTCGAGACCGTCGTGTTTCGCAACCGACTGGACGACGAGGCCAAGATTGCCCTGTACCGCATCGCGCAGGAGGCCCTGACCAATGTGGAGCGTCACGCGGGCGCAACCCAGGTCGACGTCAACCTGCGCGGTCACCGTCAGGGCGCCACCCTGCGGATCAGCGACAACGGCCGCGGCGTGACGGCAAGCCGCTCTGTCACCTCTGCCGGGCTGGGGTTGCGCAACATGCAGGAGCGGATGGAGCAATTGCGCGGCAAGTTGATCATCCGTGTTGAAAAAACCGGCGGGACCACCATTGAAGCGACGGTCCCGCTCAGCCATATGTTGCCGCCTGAGAGCACTGAACACCCCAAGGTTGCCGCCGAATGAACCAGAACATCCGCGTTGTCATCGTCGACGATCACCCGATGGTCGCCGAGGGCATCCAGTCCATCCTGGAAAGCTATGACGACATCAGCGTCATCGCCACGCTCAGCAACGGGCGGGCGGTGATCGACCAGCTTGAGGCGCTGAACCCCGATGTGATCCTGATGGACCTGAACATGCCCGACATCGGCGGTCTGACCGCGACGGAAATCGTGCTGGAACGCCGCCCCGGCACCCGCATCGTGATCCTGTCGATGCACGACAATCCTGAATATATCGCATCGGCCCTCAGCCACGGTGCGATGGGATATCTGCTGAAGGACGTGCCCACCGACGAAATCCGGCAGGCGATCGACATCGTGATGGGCGGCGACCGTTATCTGTGTACCGGCGCGCAAGGATCCATTGCGCCCAAGGGCGATCAGACCCGCGAGGCACTGACCGAACGCGAACAGACGATCCTTTTGCAACTGGCCTCCGGCAAGTCGAACAAGGAGGTTGCGGGGGTTCTGGACATCTCTGTCCGCACGGTCGAGACGCACCGCAAGAACATCAAACGCAAGCTGGGCATTTCGAGCACGGCCGGGCTGACAAGATATGCCTTGGAGCATGGGGTCCTGCAGGGGACCGGGGTTCGGTTGTGAAGGCGGGCTTGTGAACCGCAGCGCCTGCCGGGGGCAGCGGTCTAGGTTCTGTCGAAGATGATCCTGAAGGTCGCCCCTGCGTCCGGCACTCCCTCGGCTGTCAGACGCCAGCCATGGCGTTCGCAGATCCGGGTGCAGATCGCCAGACCGACGCCGCTGCCCCTCACATCCGAGGTCGAGGCCAGCCGTTTGAACGGCTGAAAGATGCTGTGCTTGTGCTTGTCCTCGAAACCGCGACCGTTATCCACCACCTCGATCCCGTTTAGCGGTGCTTCACATCGAAGGATGCGCACGACGAGTGGCCGGTCCGCCGAACGATACCGTATGGCATTGCCGATCAGGTTTTGCGCAAGCAGACGGAACAACACGTCATCTGCCTCCAAACTGCCCAGAGCCGGATCGACCTCTATTCTTGCGCCCGCTTGACGGATTTCCGGTTCCAGAACACCGATCACATCGTCCATCACCTTCCGAAGGCAGATCTGCTCCTTTTGCAGTTTCACCGTTTCAGACCGTCCGAGCGCCAGCAGCGCTTCAATCAGGTCTCTCAGCCTCAGCGCCTCGCACATCGCCCTTTCGACAAATTCCAATCCTTCCGCTGGAAGCGTCCCTTCAAAATCCTCTTTCAACATCTCCAGCCAAGCCGAAATCCCGCGCAATGGTGCTTTGAGGTCATGGGCGGCAAAGTAGCTGAATTGTTCGAGCTCCTTGTAGCTCGCCTCAAGCATCTGGAGGGTCTTGCGGTCTTGCGCGGCCTTCCGGTTCGCCAGAACCAACTCCCTGCTCTGCGCCACGAATTTCTCGTTGAACGCCTCGGTATTTGTCTCGACCATCAGAAAGTGATGGTCTGTGCTTCCCGGCCCTCTCAGGACGGACACTTCAAAACCGATCTTGCGGGCATGACCATTGCCCCGGTCACTCAGGTTCAGGATGAGGCGTGTCGAGGAAACGGATGATCGCACATCCGCCGCGAGCTTTGACTGCGCGCCGACGAAGACATCCGAAAGGGATTTGGCCGGGAAAACGCCTGCGCTGGATTGGCATTCCGAAACCCGACAAAATGCCCGGTTTGCTGCCAGTATCTGACCTTGGGCATCCACAATCACCGCCGACCGTTTCAAAGCATCAAAGACAGATCCGAATTGGACTGGTTCTTTGCAGAACTCAGCCGAAATAGTCACGACCGTGTTCCATGGGCTGAAAGCGGATGACAACCCGACAGCCCCCGTCCCCCTTCGCGATGGTTTGCTGCAATTCGATGTTTGCATATCCAAGATTGTCCGCCGAAATCCGGCCAAAAACGTTCGACGTCATCATGCACAGCGATGGCCTGTCCTTGACATAGGCACCAAATGGACAGGCCGTGTTGACAAGGACAATGCCATCATCATCCATGCTTTCTATGGAAAAACCACCGTTGATGCGCCGCTTGAGATCGACCAGAGCATCCGCAATCTGGTGAAGATCAAGCTTCTTCTGTGCGACAGCGTCGCAATATTCACGGTTCATGATTTCGCCCAGCCGACCGCCGACAAGCGCGATAAAGCCTTCGGCCTCCCGGACGCCAACGGTCTCTTCGAGAACCGAACAGAGCTCGCGGATCAACTCGCGCAGAAACTGATCGCGGTCGCGGGTCAGACCGGCGTCTGTAAACAGATTTCTGGGTTGTTGCATGGGCTGCTCTCCGATCCGACCATTTCCGGATGAAGCCATAGAACCTTTACAAACCGGTTAACTGACTTTCTGCCGGTTAGCCCGGACAACTCGAGCGGATACCTTCGGAGCACCGGGTATTGTCGGTTTCAGGGATGCAAGGTCGCGACAGGAACGTCCTCGAATGCAGCAAAGATGACCCTTGTTACAAATGACGCCCTCAAAACGAAAGATTATGTCGCAGAAATACGCCCCTGCGACATTTTTCCTTTCACTTCGGTGTTGACGCCCCCTGCAACCCTTCATAATGTCCCCCAAGCACAAAGGAGCCCTTGGGCATGACAGAACTAGTCGTCATCGTAGGACACACGCGCATGGGCCGGTAACGGTAGACCATAATTCGACCCATGCGCCCCCGACACAATCGGGGGCTTTTTTATGCGCAACGCAAAATTTGAAACGCCGCACGGAGCAAGCAGATGAAACGCCAAATGACCGGAGCCAAAATGATCGTCCAAGCCCTGATTGATCAGGGTGTGGACACGATATTCGGATATCCCGGCGGCGCTGTCCTGCCGATCTATGATGAAGTGTTCCAGCAGAACGCGATCAAGCACATTCTCGTGCGTCACGAACAGGGTGCGGTGCACGCCGCCGAAGGCTATGCGCGATCCACCGGCAAGCCCGGCGTGGTGCTGGTGACATCCGGCCCCGGTGCGACAAATGCGGTGACGGGTTTGACGGACGCCCTGCTCGATTCCATCCCGATCGTCGTTCTGACCGGACAGGTGCCGACGTTCATGATCGGATCGGACGCGTTTCAGGAAGCCGATACCGTCGGCATCACGCGGCCCTGCACCAAGCACAACTGGTTGGTGAAAGAGACCGACAAACTGTCGGGTGTCCTGCACGAAGCCTTTCATGTGGCGAAATCGGGTCGCCCCGGCCCCGTTCTGGTGGACATCCCCAAGGACGTGCAGTTCGCGACCGGCACCTATACGCCCAAGGCACCGTCGACCTCGCATTACCAGCCGCAACTGAAAGGCGACCTGGAAAGCATTACCGAATTGGTCGCCGCCATCGAAAAGGCCAAGCGCCCGGTGTTCTACACGGGCGGCGGCGTGATCAACTCCGGCCCGGCTGCGTCTCAGTTGCTGCGCGAACTGGTCGATGCCACCGGCTTTCCGATCACGTCCACCCTGATGGGACTGGGCTGTTATCCGGCATCCGGCGACAAATGGCTGGGCATGCTGGGGATGCACGGCCTTTACGAGGCGAACATGGCGATGCACGGCTGCGATCTGATGATCAACATCGGCGCGCGGTTCGACGACCGGATCACCGGCGTGGTCGATCTGTTCAGCCCCAAGTCCAAAAAGGCGCATATCGACATTGACCCGTCTTCGATCAACAAGGTGATCCGCGTCGACATCCCGATCATGGGCGATGTGGGCCATGTGCTGGAAGACCTGCTGAAAATCTGGAAATCGCGTGGGCGCAAGACCAACTCCGAAGCGGTCGCCAAATGGTGGAAGCAGATCGAGGAATGGCGTGCCGTGGATTGCCTGAAGTTCACCCAGAAGGGCAACACGATCAAGCCACAGCACGCTTTGGCCCGGCTCGAGGCGCTGACCAAGGATCACGACCGCTACATCTGCACCGAAGTGGGTCAGCACCAGATGTGGGCGGCGCAGTATCTGAACTTCGAGGATCCCAACCGCTGGATGACGTCGGGTGGTCTGGGCACGATGGGCTACGGCTTTCCTGCCTCCATCGGCGTGCAGATGGCGCATCCCGAAAGCCTTGTGATCAATGTGGCGGGCGAAGCGTCCTGGCTGATGAACATGCAGGAAATGGGCACGGCGGTGCAGTACCGGTCTGCCGGTGAAGCAATTCATCCTGAACAACGAACGCCTTGGCATGGTGCGGCAGTGGCAGGAACTGCTGCACGGCGAACGTTATTCGCAAAGCTGGTCAGAGGCCCTGCCCGATTTCGTGAAACTGGCCGAGGCCTTCGGCGCAAAGGGTATCCTGTGTTCCGATCCCGCCGATCTGGACGACGCGATCATGGAGATGATCAACCACGATGGCCCGGTGATCTTTGACTGCGTCGTGGAAAAGCATGAAAACTGCTATCCGATGATCCCGTCGGGCAAGGCGCATAACGAGATGATCATGGGCGAGAACGTGGACACGCAGATGGTCATCGACAAGGACGGGGCGGTGCTGGTCTAGACCGAAACCTTTTCAAAATTCGGGTCGGGGTTTTCAAGAGCCCCGGCACCCCGCCGCCAACACAAGGAATGAAGATATGTCAGCTCTGAAAATCAAGAAAGGCGCGACCAGCCACTCCGCCTACAACCTGCGACCCAACTTCTCGGATGTGATCGAGCGTCATACACTTGCCGTTCTGGTCGAAAACGAACCGGGTGTCCTCGCACGCGTCATCGGCCTTTTTTCCGGGCGCGGCTATAACATCGACAGCCTGACCGTCGCCGAGGTGGACCATACCGGCCACCTCAGCCGGATCACGATCGTCACTTCGGGAACACCGCAGGTGATCGAACAGATCAAGGCACAGCTGGGGCGGATCGTGTCGGTGCATGATGTGCATGACCTGACCGTCGAAGGCGCCAGCGTCGAACGTGAACTGGCGATGTTCAAGGTCTCCGGCAAAGGTGACGCCCGTGTGGAAGCGCTGCGACTGGCCGACATCTTTCGTGCCAATGTGGTGGACAGCACACTCGAAAGTTTTGTCTTCGAAATCACCGGGGCACCGGACAAGATCGACGCCTTTGCCGATCTGATGCGTCCTCTTGGTCTGAGCGAAGTCGCCAGAACCGGGGTGGCGGCGCTGTCGCGCGGTGCCTGAAGGATCTTTTGACTGAACTGGAAAAGCCAGCGGTGCAGCCGACTTGGACTGCCCGCACCACCTTTAACCGTTGCGAACCTGTCTGGAGGGTGTCCCGTTGGCCGGGCGGCGCATGAAATGCACGACATGGCCGCCTGACGCCTTCTGCGGTGTCAATGGCTGTGCGCAATCACGCAGTTTGTCATGCAGACTCTTGCACGCCTTCGTCTTGACCAGCTCGGCATTGTGAGCAATGCGCATCTTGCGCTCGAACGTGACGTCAAAGGCAACCATATCGCCTGCCTGCATGAACCCGTCGCCTTGCTCCGGCTTCGAACTTCCATCATAAAACGCCAGATCGCCATGATCTTCACACCAGAATACTGCTTTACGATCAGCAGGATCACTCCAAAGTACCACCCCAATCATGTTCATCTATGTCCCTTGAATGACGCCCTTCCCAGGCTCGTTAACCTTTACATGAAGTGCCGACATCAACGCACGATTGTATTTGTGTCTGGCATATTGCATGGTTGACACATAATTCCGCTTTCATTGACGCTAATCAGCGTCACTGCGGACCGCCAGTGCGTTTCTGAGTTTGCAAGGCCCCTTGTTCCGCCGAAAATCCAACATATGGACTGCATCGTGAGCACCAAATCCCCCGCAGAACTGCGCAGCATGTTTGGAGAAAACCTGCGGCAATTGTCCACACCCTATGGATCTGTGTCAGATTTATCACGTCAACTGGGCATCAACCGCACACAGTTCAACCGTTACCTCGCCGGAGAAAGCTTTCCGCGCCCCGATGTGCTGGCCCGTATCTGCAAGTTCTTCAACGTCGATGCCCGTGTCTTGCTGGAACCGGTCAGCACGATCGGGACGGCGACCGATCCCTTCTCCAGCCCGTTTCTGCGCGGATATGTGACCGGCGGCGCGGCGGATGTGCCGGAGCGGCTGTTTCCATCCGGATTCTACCGGTTCTCCCGGCGCAGCTTTACCAAACGGGATGTATTCATTCTGAGCGTTGTCTTCATACGCCGCGACGGACCCTACACCATCGCGCGCGGATACGAATCCATCCCGGCGATGCGGTATCAGGATTTTCCGACGACCGCAGTTGCGCGCGAATACCGCGGGATCGTGATGCAGCAGGAGAACGGTATCGTGATCATGGTGTCGCGCAAGAACGCAATGACCTCGTCTTTCAACTATCTCAATCAGGTCGCGTCTTTCGACAACAACTTCTGGAGCGGGTACGTGACCCGTACCGTTCCCGAGACCGAGAAAGGGCTGCGGGCGACACGGCTGGTCTATGAATATCTGGGTACAAGGGCCGCCGATGCCTTGCCGGCCGCGCGCGAAAGCAGGTTCCACACCACCGAAGAATTGCCGCCTTTTCACCGCCGCCTGCTCCAACCGGACAAACCCTTTGCCTGACGCGGCGTGAATGCATGTCGTCTCCGACAAAAACGGGTCGCAGACAGAACCGAAAGCGTGCCTGACGGTGCCTAGACTGTGCTCATACCACAGGAGAGCATCATGGCCGCCACGCAAACCGATCTCAGCACAGTCCGGCAACCCATCGCTCAGGCGCACGGTCTGCCGAATGCCCATTACACCGATCCCACTGTCTTTGCAGAGGAACGTCAGGCCGTTCTCTTTGACAATTGGGCCGGGCTTGGTGTGGCGGCGGATGTGCCGGATGTGGGCGACGCGGTGCCGATCAGCTTCCTGGACATGCCGTTGCTGATGGTGCGTGACAAGGAAGGTCAGGTGCGCGTCTTTCACAACATCTGCCGGCACCGGGGCATGATCCTTGTGGATGCGCCGCGCAAGATCGAAGGGGCGATCCGCTGCCCCTATCACAGCTGGTGTTACAGCACCGATGGACGGCTGGTCAGCACACCGCATGTGGGCGGCCCCGGCCGCAACACCCACGACGGGCTGGACCGTTCCCTGCTGGGTCTCATCGAAGTGCGCAGCCATGTCTGGATGGACGTCGTCTTCATCAACGTCTCGGGAACCGCCCCCGCCTTCGAGGACGCCAATGCCGATCTGCTGAATCGCTGGGCGGAGTTCGACAAGCCGCTCTACCACGGCGGTGCCGACAGCCGCTGGACGCTGGATGTGCAGTGCAACTGGAAGCTGGCGGTCGAGAACTATTGCGAAAGCTACCATTTGCCCTGGGTGCATCCGGGGCTGAACAGCTATTCGCGGCTGGAGGATCATTACCACATCGAAGAAGCCGGTCATTTCTCGGGTCAGGGCACGCTTGTCTATCGGCAGCTCAAGGGCGATGCGGGCGATGTCTTTCCCGATTTCGAAGGATTGTCCGACAAGTGGAACGAGGGCGCGGAATACGTGACCGCCTACCCCAACGTGCTGCTGGGGGTTCACCGCGACCATACATTCGCCATCGTGCTGGTGCCGCAGGGACCGGAGCGGACGATCGAATACGTTCATCTTTACTACGCACAGCCCGACACCTCGGAAGACCTGCGCGCGCGCAACACCGAACAATGGCAAACGGTCTTCGCCGAAGACATCTTTGTGGTCGAGGGGATGCAGCGGGGGCGTCACGCGGTGGGCTTTGACGGCGGGCGGTTCTCTCCGGCGATGGACGGGCCGACACATATGTTCCACGATTGGGTTGCCGACCAGATGCAGCGGCATCGGAGCACGCGCCTCGCTGCGGAATGACCGATCTGAACGCGGCCTTGCTGGCAGCGCACCGGGCGGATGACCGTGCGGCGCTGATCACGCTCTACGCGCAGGCCGCTGATGCGGCAGATACCGCCGATGCCGCAGCATTCTTTCTGACGCAGGCCTACGTCTTTGCGCTGGAGGCGGGGCATGACGATGCCCCTGCCCTGCACCGTCGCCTCCTCGACGCAGGCCGCGAAGCGCCGCTCGGCCCCGCCCTGCCGCCGAAGCGGTAGCTACAGAGCCGGAGGCCGCGCGTTTGGCCAATCCGTCGCCAGATGCCATTCCTGAGCCAGCTGCAACAGATGCCCGTCGCTGCCGCGCGGACCGATCAGTTGCAGACCGCCGGGCAATCCATTCGCCCCGAAACCCGCAGGCACATTCACCACCGGAAGGCCAAGAAGACCGGCAGGGATCACCACCTGCATCCAGCGGTGATAGGTGTCCATCGTGACCCCGGCGATTTCCCTGGGGTGTTCCCAGGTCACGTCGAAAGGCCAGCATTGCGCCGACGGCAGGACCAGCACATCATAGGCATCAAAAAGCCCCGTCACGCAGCGGAACCAGTCGGACCGCGCCGCCGAGGCGCGGAAGATGTCGGGTGCCGTCATGGCCAGGCCGCGCTCGATCTCCCACAGCGCGGCGGGTTTGAGAAGCTGGCGTTTGTCCGGATCGGCATGCAGGTCGGCAGAGCCCGCCGCAACCGCAAAGGACCGCAGGGTGATCCAGCTGTCCCAAAGCCGGTCTGCATCAAAGGGTGCGCGCAACTCCTCGACGCTGTGGCCGAGTTCGGTCATCTGGTGCAGGGCGGCAGTGCTCAGATCGGCAATGCCGTCTTCGTAGGGCAAGGCCCCGCCCCAATCGCCCAGCCATCCGATCCGCCTGCGCGGTCCGGGCCGGGCGGTAAAGGGCAAGCCCGGACCAAGATCGCAGGACAGGGGCTGGCGCGGGTCGCTCCCTGCCATCGTATCGCCAAGGGCGGCCAGATCGGCGGGGGTCCGTGCCATCGGCCCTGACGTGGAGAGCTGGTGCATGAACAGATCCGCGGCAGGTTCCGCGGGCACGCTGCCCCAGGTCGGGCGCATCCCGTAGACGTTGTTCCAGCCTGCCGGATTGCGCAACGACCCCATCATGTCTGAGCCATCGGCCACCGACAGCATCCGCGTGGCAAGCGCCGCCGCCGCCCCACCCGATGAGCCACCCGCCGAGCGCCCGTGGTCATAGGGGTTATGCGTGGCTCCATGCACGGGATTGAAGGTATGACTGCCAAGGCCGAATTCGGGCGTGTTCGTCTTGCCGATGAAAATCGCACCGGCCTGCCGCAAACGCGCGATCACAAGATCATCCTTGGCCGCGATCTGCCCTGCGAAGATTGGCGACCCCATCGAGGTCGGCAGGTCCGCGACATTGGCCAGATCCTTGACCGCGATCGGTATCCCGTGAAGCCAGCCTTTGCGGGGGGCGGCATCGGCTGCCCGCGCCTCTGACATCAGCGTGTCGCGGTCGCGCAGCGACACGACGGCGTTCACCACCGGGTTGACGGCATCAATGCGGTCAAGCGTGGCTTGCATCAACTCCGTTGCGCTCAGCTTTCCCCGCTCCAGCAGGCTGGATTGGGTCAGCGCGTCTTGGTCAAGAATATCCATTGTTGGACAAAATCAACTGCCTGCCCGGAAAGCAACAACTTTGTAGGAAACGCCGCGCGCCTCAGTCGCCCTGCGCCTCGGCCCGGCTTTTGCCGCTGACCGCCAGGGCAAGCGTTGCCCCCATAAGCCCGTCCAGATCGCCGTCCAGCACGCCCTTGGTATCCGAAGTCTCGTAATTCGTGCGCAGATCCTTGACCATCTGATAGGGCTGCAGGACGTAGGAGCGGATCTGGTTGCCCCAGCCCGCATCACCCGCATTCTCGTGGACCTCGTTGACCAGCGCAGAACGCTTATCGAGTTCCATCTGATACAGGCGGCTCTTCAGGGCCTTCATCGCGATGTCGCGGTTCTGGTGCTGCGATTTCTCGGAGCTGGTCACGACGATGCCGGTGGGATGGTGAGTGATCCGCACCGCGGAATCGGTGGTGTTCACGTGCTGGCCGCCCGCCCCGGATGAACGGTAGGTGTCGATACGGATGTCAGATGGATTCACTTCGATCTCGATGTTGTCGTCGACAACCGGGAACACCTTCACAGAGGTGAACGACGTATGGCGCTTGGCCGCGGAATCGAAGGGTGAGATTCGGACCAGACGGTGCACACCTGATTCCGACTTCATCCAGCCATAGGCGTTGTGTCCGGCGATCTTGTAGGTGGCCGACTTGATTCCCGCCTCTTCGCCGGGGCTTTCGGCCTGAAGCTCGACCTTGTAGCCTTTTTTCTCGGCCCAGCGGACGTACATCCGCGCCAGCATCTGGGCCCAGTCGCAGGATTCCGTACCGCCCGCGCCCGAATTGATTTCAAGGAAGGTGTCGTTGGCGTCCGCCTCTCCGTCCAGCAACGCTTCCAGCTCTTTCTGCGCGGCGGTGACGGCAAGGGCCTTGAGGGCCGCCTCTGCGTCTGCGATCACCTCTTCGTCGCCTTCCATCTCGCCCAGTTCGATCAGCTCGACGTTGTCGGCCAGCTCCTGCTTGATGCCTTCGTAGGTGGCGATCGCATCGACAAGGGCCTGCCGGTCCCGCATCAGCTTTTGCGCGGCCTCGGCGTCATCCCAGAGATTTGGGTCTTCGACACGGGCGTTGAATTCCTCGAGCCGGTGGGCGGCGGTCTCCACTCCAAGCCGTTGTCCCAGCAATTCCAATGACTTGGAAATCTGATCTGCGGTGTTCTGTGCCTCTGCGCGCATGGGGGATAAGCCTTTGTTCCTTGTGTGCTTCACATAGACCAGCAGTGGCGCTGCTACAAGAGACGGTGGGAGGTGAGACAAAGGGCCGGGGGTGGGCAGGATGCCCACCTGACGATGCAGCCCGTAAGGTGGGCATCCTGCCCACCCGTGATGTCAGTAAAGACCGCCCGAGGACAGCGAACCGAAGCTGGCCTTTGGACCAACGACCGCCTTCTTGCCGGTGGAGGTGGTGACCTGTCTGGACACCTGATTGACTTCCTCGACCAGCGGCAGATCCGACCCCATTGCAAAGCCACCGTCGAAGGTGATGCCGAAGATCGGCTCCTCGCCCGTGCGGAAACATTCCGACACGACATTCGGGCCCCGCGCGCCATCGCTCAGTCGTGCGCCCGTGAAGCGGTCGATGTTGATGAATTCGCAGGCCTCGGGCACGTTGAAATCACCGCCACCGTATTTCTTCACGGCCTGAGTCATGAAACGCTGGAACACCGGACCACACATGCCACCGCCCGACGCACCGCGTCCCATCGGGCGCGGCTGGTCATACCCGATGTAGCAGCCCGCCACGATGTTGCTGGTGAACCCGATGAACCACACGTCCTTGGCATCGTTCGTCGTGCCGGTCTTGCCCGCCGTCGGCACACCAAGATTGACGGAACTGCGCGCCGTGCCGCGTTCCACCACGCCGCGCATCATGGAGGTGAGCTGGTAGGCCGTTACCGGGTCCATGACCCGTTCGCGGTTCGAGATGACACGCGGGGCGACGCCGGGTTCAAGGCTTGCCATCTGGCAATCGTTGCAGATCCGCTCGTCATGTTTGTAGACGGTGCGCCCATATCTGTCCTGCACACGGTCAACCAGCGTGGGCTGTACCCGCTCTCCACCGTTGGCGAACATCGCATAGGCGCTGACCATCTGATAGAGCGTCGTTTCCTGGCTGCCCAGGGCATTGGCCAGCACCGGGGAAAGGTCGTCATAGACACCGAAGCGTTCGGCATAGCTGCCCACCACGTCCATGCCCACTTCCTGCGCGAGACGAATGGTCATCAGGTTGCGGGACTGTTCGATCCCCGTGCGCAAAGGCGTCGGCCCGTAGTATTTGTTCGAGGCGTTCTTGGGACGCCAGACACCTTGCGGCGTGTTGATCTCGATCGGGGCATCCACCACGATGGTTGCCGGGGAATAGCCGCTGTCGAGGGCCGAGGCATAGACGAAGGGCTTGAAGCTGGAGCCGGGCTGCCGCTGTGCCTGAGTGGCGCGGTTGAAGACCGAGTCCTGATAGGAGAAGCCGCCCTGCATGGCGATCACGCGCCCGGTGTCCACGTCCATCGCCACGAAAGCGCCCTGCACTTCCGGCACCTGCCGCAGTGTCCAGCGGATGAAACTGTTGTCGGCATCGGCGGTCATCTGGCGCACCAGCACCACATCGCCCACCTCCAGCAGATCGCCGGCGACCTGCGCCTTGCGGCCCAGCGTACCGTCCGACTGCAGCTTGCGGGCCCATTGGACGTCCTTTGCCGGAATGAAATGCCCGTCAGCGTCTTCGGCCACGCCCTCGATCCCGATCCGCGCATCGCTGTCCCCAAGGCTCAGCACAACGGCGGGATACCATTGGTTCTCGACATCAATGTCGCGCGGCACCCGCAGGTCCGCCAGCGCAGCGCGCCAGGTCTCTTCATCGTCCAAAGCCTCGGGGGGCAGTTTCTGCCCGGTCCCGCGCCAGACGCCGCGCCCGCGGTCATATTGCTCCAGTTCGCGGCGCAGGGCATTGGCCGCGATGGGCTGCATTTCGTTGTCGATGGTGGCACGAACGGTCAGCCCGCCGGTAAAGAATTCACCCTCGCCAAAGTCTTCCGACAGCTGACGGCGAATTTCGTCGGTAAAGTAATCCCGTGGCGGAAGCTCTGCCTTGAAACTCTCGAAGTCGCCGTTCTGCACCGAGCGAAGCGGCTGCGCGCGTTCACTCTGGTAGACCTCGTCGTCGATGTAGCCGTTCTCGTTCATCTCCCGCAGCACGAAGTTGCGGCGCGCCAGCAGTCGGTCCTTGCGCCTCACAGGGTGATAATCGGACGGTGCCTTGGGAAGCGAGGCAAGGAATGCAGCCTCGTGCGGGGCAAGTTCGCTCAGCGTCTTGTTGAAATAGGTCTGCGAGGCTGCGGCCACACCATAGGAGTTCTGGCCGAGAAAAATCTCGTTCAGGTAAAGCTCGAGGATCTTTTCCTTGTCCAGGGTCTCCTCCAGACGGGCGGCGAGGATGATCTCCTTGATCTTGCGCTCCGCCCTGCGGTCGCCCGACAGAAGGAAGTTCTTCATCACCTGCTGGGTGATGGTCGAGGCTCCACGGACGTCGCGGCCCCTTGTCCTGACGGCATCCACTGCGGCTGCCCCGATCCCGCGCAGGTCATAGCCGTCGTGGTCGTAGAAGTTCTTGTCCTCCGCCGAGATGAACGCCTGCTTGATGAGCGGCGGGATCGTGTCGGCGGGCGCAAAAAGGCGACGTTCCTTGGCAAATTCGTCGATCAGACGGCCCTGTCCCGAATAAATCCGACTGATGGTGGGCGGGGTATATTGCGCAAGGCTCTCGTGGCTGGGCAGGTCGCGGCCGTACATCCAGAAGATGGCACCGATGGTCAGCGCCACCATGCCAATGCTCATGGTCAGGGTGGTAAAGATACCGCCCAGAAAAGAAAGGATAAATCGGAACACCGGCACGCGCCTTATTGTTTTACTTTGTTGAGACAGTATAGCCGCAACGGAGGGAATGGTCAAAACACGTGCCGGTGTACCGTCGGCTGAAATTTGCCCACAAAATCAACAGGATTGCGGAAGCTATTGGCGCACCAGCGGTGCCCGCGCCGCGTCCTGATCGCGCCAGCGCAGAATCGCATCCGCCATCGCCCCGACCATCACCGACCGCCAGACCGGATCCCGCAGGTTCTTCAGATCGCGATCAGAGCTCAGAAAACCGACCTCGACCAACACCGACGGAATGTCGGCTGACTTCAGCACCGAGAAACCCGCCTGACGTTTCGGCCGCGCATTCATCGGGCCGCCCGCCTGCGTCATCCCGTCAACGATCACCCGCGCCAGCGCCTTGGACCGGGGTTCCGTCTCTTGCCGTGCAAGATCCAGCAGCACCCCCGCCACCTCGTCGTCCGATCCGGTCAGATCGGCCCCCGCGATAATGTCAGATCGGTTGTGCCGCTCGGCCAGATGGGCTGTTGCGGCATCGCTGGCCTCCTCCGACAGGGTATAGACCGTCGCGCCCCGCGCCCCGCCCTGGCTGAGGATATCGGCATGAAGGGAAATGAAAATGTCGGCCCGCGCCTGATGCGCCAGCGCCACCCGCGTCTCGAGCGCGACAAAAACGTCATCGTCGCGCGTCATCACCACATCCACACCGCTGCGCACCAGCATGTCACGCAAGCTTCGGGCAAAGGAGAGCATCAGGTCTTTCTCGGCCACATCCTCGCGTTCGGCCCCGGGATCAATGCCGCCGTGACCGGGGTCGAGCGCCACGACAAAGCGGTCCTCGGCAGGGGGCGTTGCGGGTGGTGCCTGTGTCAGCGCCACGGCCCAGGCGCTGTCCACGGGCGCTCCGGCCGCTGCGGCATAAGCCTCCGCGTCTGCCGTCTGCAGGACGATCTCAAGCTGTGCGGTGCCGCTTGCTTCATCGACCGGCATGGCGATTTCCTGCGGGATCATCGGTTCCGCCAGATCCGCCACCAGCCGTGACCAGCCGGGCCGAAACGCGCCGAAACGCACGTCGGCGATGCGCCCGGGGACCGGCAGGATCATGGCGGGACGGATCCCGGTCCAGTCGGCCTCTTTGAAATCAACGACCAATCTTGCCGGATCGTTCAGCAGGAAAACGCGGAATGGCACGCCCTGACTGAGCCCGATGTTGAGTGTCGTCGTACCGAACCAGCGGTCGCTGACCCCACTGCGTTCGGGATCGACGCGGGCAAGCACGCTCAGATCCTGCGCCTGCGCACCGCAGGTGGCAAAGACCATAAGCGCAATCGCCTGAAGGAAAGCCCGTATCATGTCACCGCTCGTGCCCGTGGTTTTGTGCGCAAACTAGCACTAACGCCGCGGTCAATCCAGCCGCTCAACGCGTGGCCATGAAGGCCTTGAGCCGCGCCAGTCCTTCGGTGATGTCTTGGGTGCTGCGCGCGTAGGAGAACCGCAGGGTGGTGGCACCCCGCACCGGGTCGAAATCCAGCCCCGGCGTGACGGAAACACCTGCCTTATCAAGAATTTCCGCCGCAAAGCTCAGGCTGTCGTGGGTCAGGTTCGAGACATCGGCGTAGACGTAGAATGCCCCGTCGGGGGGTGCAAAGCTGGTGAAGCCCGCATCCGCCAACCCGTCCAGCATCAGCTGGCGGTTGGCGCGGTAGGCGGTCATGTTCTCCTCCAGTTCATCGGTGCTGTCCATCGCGGCAAGGGCGGCGATCTGGCTGGCGTGCGGGGCGCAGATGAACATGTTCTGCGCGATCCTTTCCACAACGCGGACGTGGTCTTCGGGCACCACCATCCAGCCCACCCGCCATCCGGTCATGGAGAAATACTTGGAGAAGGAATTGATCACATAGGCTTCATCGGTGATCTCAAGCGCGCTGACCGCTTTGCGCTCGTATTCGATGCCGTGGTAGATTTCGTCAGAGATGAAGCTGATGTCCCTGGCGGCACAGGTCTCGATCAGGGCAGCGAGCGCGGGCCGGTCCAGCATCGTGCCGGTCGGATTGGCGGGGGATGCGACCATGAGACCGGCAAGATCAAGTGCTGCAAAATCATCTGGCACCGGCTGATAGCGGTTTTCGGCGCGGGTCTGGATGTCCACGGCGTCCATTCCCAGCGCGCGGATGATCTGACGATAACTGGGATAACCCGGTGCGCCGATGCCCACCCTGTCCCCACTGTCGAAAAGCGCGGTGAACGCCAGAATGAAGCCTCCCGACGACCCCGGGGTGATCACCACGCGGTCGGGATTCAAATCGACGTTGTACCACTCACCATACATCCGCGCGATCCGCGCCCGCAGGGCGGGCAGCCCCAGGGCCACGGTGTAGCCCAGGGATCCCTGCTCCATCGCCGCGTTCAGCGCGGCCACCGCACGGCGCGGCGCGCCGGTGCCGGGTTGACCGACTTCCATGTGAATGATGTGTCTGCCTGCCGCTTCGGCGTTGGCGGCGGCCTGCATGACATCCATCACAATAAAGGGATCGACGTTGGACCGGGTTGATCTGCGCATGGGCTTGCTCCTATCACTGGCCCGTGTTTCACTGCCGGACAGCCAGCCGTCAACCCGCTCCGGCCCCAAAGATACAAGGTTATTTTCATGCTCGCACGTTTCATCGCCCCCGCCCTTGCCGCCACGCTTGCCTTGCCCGTGGGTGCCGCTGACCTCAAGGAGCTGACGGACGCGGAACGTGCGCAGTTCCGCACCGAAGTGCGGTCCTATCTGATGGAGAACCCCGAAGTGATCATGGAGGCCATCGAGCTGTTGCAGGCCCGCGAGGCGCAGGCGCAGGAGCAGGCGGATTTCACGCTGGTATCGGTCAACGCCGATGCGATATTCGACGATGGCTTCTCCTGGGTGGGCGGCAACCCGGAGGGTGACATCACGCTGGTCGAATTTCTGGATTACCGCTGTGGCTACTGCAAACGCGCCCATGACGAAGTGGCCCAACTGCTGGAATCAGACGGCAATATCCGCCTGATCGTCAAGGAATTTCCGATCCTGGGTGATCAATCGGTTCTGGCGTCCCGTTTTGCGATCGCAGTCAAACAGGTCGCGGGCGACGACAGCTACAAGGCGCTGCACGATGCCCTGATGGAGTTCAATGGCGATGTGACCCTGCCCGCCCTGCGCCGTCTTGCCAATACATTCGGTCTGGACGCCGATGCCGTCGAGGCACGGATGGACAGCGACGAGGTCACCCGCGAAATCGCCGAAACCCGCGCGCTGGCGCAGCGGCTGCAGATCAGCGGCACACCCACCTTCGTGCTGCACGACGAGATGCTGCGCGGCTACCTGCCCGCCGATCAGATGAAGGCGATGGTCGACGACAAGCGCGGTTGACTTATTTCAGAAAGATCTGGTGATACTTCACGAGGCGCTGAAAATGCGCCTCCAATGACCGTTTGAGATGCGGAGCGTCCTTGACCGTCAGGATGTAGTCCACAAGCAGATTGTATTGCTGTATCTGCCGGGGCAACCGCATGGACGGATCGAGCCGCAGGCGGCGGTCCGTTTCCTCGATCACCTGCACGACCTGTTTTTCCGGCCAGTCTGAGGCATAGAGCGAGGGATGCATGGTCTTGCCGTTCATCAGCGCCTGTTCGGCGTCGTAGTGGTTGAATATCGCCGCTTCCAACGGCTCCACCTCGACGATGTCATTCACCGGCCAGGCCCAGACAAAGGCGATCTCCCAGACGTCGATCTGCCGGTTTGCGATCACGTCGGAGCGGGCGGATGTCAGGTGGCGGCGCACGCGGCTGCGGATGCCGTCCACGGACTGGCCGACATAGATCGGCTGTCCGTCCAGATCGCACAGTGCATAGACGCCGATGGAGGGCGTGAGTTGCGACAAGGCATTGGACCGATAGACCTGCGCGGCGCTGTTCATGCCGCCTGCCGCGCAGCGGCGGCTGTCAGGATCTTCTGAAACAGGCATCGGTCAAGATAGCTGACGATGGGCACCGCCACCCCGTCTCCCGCCACCTGGTAGGCCTGATTGTACCGCTCCGGCATCCGGTAGCTGTCCGCCAACCCCATCAGCCGGGCGACTTCCTTGCTCGACAAGAGGCGCGCGCGGGTCTGGTTGCCGCGCACGAACACAACCGTCTGACGCGATGATCCGCCACCGGGCGTCCGCAGACAGCCCGCCAGCCCGTCAAAACGCACCTCTGCCCGCTGTCGCATCTGGCCATCCGCATCGGGGCGCCCGCGTTTATAAAGCATCCCGATCTGCGTCTTGCCGCCCTTGCGGGCCTGCGCCATCCGCGTCTCGCTGGGTTCGGACATCATGGCGAACAGCCGGTCGATCTCGCTCTCGCTCAGCCATCTGGTGTCGGGCTTGCGGTCGATCATCTGCTCCAGTGTGGGAGGCGGCGCATCCGGCGCTGGATGACGCCACCACACCCAATTGCGCGCGATCTCCTTGGGCAAACGGCGCACGTAGGCCTGGATTTTCGGCGTGTGGAAGGGTCCGGCCGGCGCAGCATCGCTCAACCCGGCCAACGGCACGTCCTGCCGGACGCCGATCACAAACAGGCGTGGACGGCTCTGGGGCAGGAAATGAGCTGCGTCAATCTCGAGTGCGCCCACCCGGTAGCCCAGCCGCACCAGCACGCGCAGGACGGCGTTCAGGTCGCTGCCCGCGTTGCGGGTCATCAGACCGGTCACATTCTCGAAGGCGATGATACGAGGGGCAAATCCACTCTCGGCGGCAGTGCCGATGTGGCGCGCCCATTCCGAAAACACGCCACTGCGCTTGCCGCGCAGTCCCTGCCCCTTGCCCGCAAGCGAGAAATCCTGACAGGGGCTGGATGCCCAATAAAGATCAATGGGGTGCATCAGCGGCGCGGGATCAATGCTGGCGATGTCGCCTTCGACAAGCGCAGCAGCGCCCCAGTTTTCCCGATAGGTCGCGCATTTCATCGGGTCGATGTCATTGGCATAGACACAGGTCCAGCCCGCGCCCAAGCCCGCGCGCACCATGCCGCCTCCGCAGAAAAACTCCGCAAATCTGGGGCTGTTTTTGACGTCCGACACCATATCTATGTCTAATACCGGGCCGGAAAGGTGTCGACAGGAAAATCGGCGCGATCAGCCCGCTGCAGCGGTGCTTCCGGCCTCGGCTTCGGCGGTTTCCGCCTCGATCTGGGCGGCCTTTTTCTCCACCTGCTCGACGATGTGGTCGATCATGCTGGCGTTGTCCTGCTTGTGGCTCTGCTTGCCCGCGAGATAGACCATGCCCGATCCCGCCCCGCCGCCGGTAAAGCCCACGTCGGTCATCAATGCCTCACCGGGACCGTTCACCACGCAACCGATGATGCTCAGGCTCATCGGCGTCTTGATGTGCTCCAGCCGCTGCTCCAGTGCCTCGACCGTCTTGATCACGTCGAACCCCTGACGCGCGCAGGAGGGGCAGGAAATGATGTTCACGCCGCGGTGTCGCAGACCGAGAGACTTGAGGATTTCGTAGCCGACTTTCACTTCCTCCACCGGATCGGCAGAAAGCGAAACCCGGATCGTATCGCCGATCCCCATCCAAAGAAGGTTGCCAAGGCCGATGGCGGATTTGATCGTACCGGAGGTCAGGCCCCCCGCTTCGGTGATGCCAAGGTGAATGGGGGCATCCGTGGCCTCGGCCAGTTGCTGGTAGGCGGCGGCGGCCATGAAGACATCCGACGCCTTGCAGCTGATCTTGAATTCGTGAAAATCGTTGTCCTGCAGGATTTTGATGTGATCCAGACCGGATTCCACCATCGCGTCCGGACAGGGTTCGCCGTATTTTTCCAGCAGATGCCGTTCCAGCGATCCGGCGTTCACGCCAATCCGGATGGAACAATTGTGATCGCGCGCCGCCTTGATCACTTCCCTGACGCGCTTTTCGTCGCCGATGTTGCCCGGATTGATCCGAAGGCAGGCGGCACCCGCTTCTGCCGCCTCGATCCCGCGTTTGTAGTGGAAATGAATGTCTGCGACGATGGGCACGGTGACCTCGCGCACGATGTCCTTCAGCGCTTTCGACGACGCCTCATCGGGTACGGAAATGCGCACGATGTCGGCCCCGGCATCGGCTGCGGCCTGAACCTGCGCGATGGTGCCCTTGATGTCCGTAGTCAGCGTGTTGGTCATGGTCTGCACCGTGATCGGTGCATCGCCGCCGACAGGCACGTTGCCCACCATGATCTGACGCGATTTTCTGCGGTAGATATTGCGCCAGGGACGAATATGGTTGAGCGACATGAGATCAGCCTTCAGGCAAAGAGCGTTGCCTGACACCTAACAATCGACAGCCTTTTTCGCAAGACTGTCTAGTTTGTCTGACAGGGCATTGCCGCGAGAACAGCCGGGTCAATATCGGTATTCGCGAGATCGGCGAACATGCGGCTGAGCGACTGGTCTGCGGTCGGATCGACCGGCGTATACAGTTCGGCCAGCGCCTGCTGGTTCAGCGGCAGGTTCGACGTGATGCTGCCGCGCGCGCCGACAGGTCCGTAACATCCCGTCGCCATCGCGAAATATAGCGCACCGGATTCGCCCGTGCGGAGGGTTGGTGGTTCTTCGGTCGCGGGCACATCCCATGTGTCGCCCTTGTCCATCACACCCTCGAAGATCACCGTGCCATCCGCAGCACGCACCCGGACCCAGGAGGGATAGGCGGCAACCATGCGCACGCCCGCTGCAGCCGTTTCAACGACCTGCGGCATGGCTGGCAGAATGTCGGAACTGGCAAACCCGCCACCCGACATCGCCGCTGGCGCAATCGCCGGTGTCGCTGCGTCTGCGGATGCGAAATTGCCAAAGGCGCGTGGGTCAATGGTGGCGATGGGCGCGTCACGCGCAACCATCAGCGGCACATCCAGCGCCTGTGGGCGGTACAAGCGGTCCAGCGCATCTACCCGGGGCGCGTCCATCGCACGGGGAGCGGAGGATGCCACGTCGGTCTCGACCGCCGCACCAAGTGCGCCCTCGACAGGGTCCAGATCTGAAAGGACAACAGGCGTCTGGTCAACAGGCGCGACCTGAACCCGCTGCACCTCCTGCAAGACGGTGTAGCCGCCAAAGCCGATGGCACCGATCAGCGCGATCAGCACCAGCATGGAGCCGACGGCACCCGGTTCGATCCGGCTGAGCAGGCTGTCGCCTACGGGGGTGAAGGGTGTATTGGGACGCGCGAAAAGATCGGTTTCCGTCGGACGCTTCTTGCGGTCTTCGAAAGCGGGCTTCTTGATGACCGATGCCTGCGCGGACATGCCGTGCGCGACCTGAAAACCGGATTCCAGACAGAACGTGGCGAAAGCCTTGTCGGGGTCCATGCCGAGATAGCGCGCATAGGACCGGACGTAACCTGCAATGAAACCGGGGGTGTCGAACGCATCCGGGTCGGCGTTTTCGATGGCGGCAATATAGGACGCCTTGATCCGCAGTTCGCGCTGCACATCAAGCAGGGATTTGCCGAGAGTTGCGCGTTCCCCGCGCATGACATCGCCTAGGCGAAGCTCGAATGCATCAAAACCCTTGGGCTCCGACACGTCTACATCTTTAGCCTTAGAGGACCAACGCCCGATCATCCCATCGCCCCGTTATTAACGTGCCTGTAACCAGTTACCAAAATCACCTGTCGATTCGGTTCTGGCCTTTTCTTTCGTCTACGCTAGCACAGTGCAACGGCAATTACGAATTTTACATCATTATCCGGCCTGTTCGGCGCGATTTAGCGCACAATGCGACCACAGACCGTCCATCGCCTTTACCAAGGCGTCCAGTTCCTTGAATTCGTGGACCGGCGAGGGCGTGAAACGTAGCCGTTCGGTGCCGCGCGGGACGGTCGGGTAATTGATCGGCTGAACATATATGCCGTGATCTTCCAGCAGCATGTCGGACAACATCTTGGTGTGAACCGGGTTTCCGACGATCACCGGCACAATATGTGACCCGTGGTCGATGATCGGCAGCCCCATCCCCTTGAGCCGCATCTTGAGGATCTTTGCCTGCTGCTGGTGCTTTTCGCGCAGGTCGGGCGCGGTCTTGAGAAAGGCGACAGAGGCCGCCGCGCCAGCCGCCACGGCAGGCGGCAGCGAGGTGGTGAAAATGAAGCCCGGGGCGTAGGACCGGATGGCGTCGCACATCCTGTCGCTGGCCGCGATATACCCGCCCATGACGCCATATGCCTTGGCCAGCGTGCCGTTGATGATGTCGAGCCGGTCCATCAGGCCGTCACGCTCCGCGACCCCTGCCCCGCGCGGACCGTACATGCCCACCGCATGAACCTCGTCGATATAGGTAAGCGCACCGAATTCATCGGCCAGATCGCAGATCGCCTCGATCGGGCCGAAATCGCCATCCATGGAATAGATCGATTCGAAGGCGATCAGCTTGGGTGCCGCAGGATCGTCCGCCGCCAGCAGTTCGCGCAGATGCGCGACATCGTTATGCCGGAAGATGCGCTTGGCCCCGCCATTGCGGCGCACCCCTTCGATCATGGAGGCATGGTTCAGCGCGTCGGAATAGATGATCAGCCCCGGAAACAACTTTGGCAACGTCGAAAGCGTGGCATCATTCGCGATATAGGCCGAGGTGAACAGCAGCGCCGATTCCTTGCCGTGCAGGTCGGCCAATTCCGCCTCGAGCCGTTTGTGATAGACCGTCGTGCCGGAGATATTCCGCGTCCCGCCAGAACCTGCGCCGGTTGCATCCAGCGCTTCCTTCATCGCGGCAAGCACGACAGGGTTCTGCCCCATCCCAAGGTAGTCGTTACCGCACCAGACCGTGATATCCTGCTCGCTCCCGTCGGGGCGGGTCCAGACTGCATGAGGGAACTGGCCCTTGCGCCGCTCGATGTCGATGAAGGTCCGGTAGCGGCCTTCGTCGTGCAGGCGCGCAATCGCCTCGTCCAGCTTTGCAGTGTAATCCATGCGCGTCTCCGATCGGCAGCGGCGGAGCAGAAAAAGCGCCCCGGTTACATTTGGTTTTAGAATGAATATAGAAACAAGCGACGTCGTTCAACGTCTTACCGAGGAGCGACTTGTCGCAGCCTTGATCTGAATCAAGGTCTTGCGGGAAATCCCGTTTCCTTTCGGCAACCCGCGACCCGGCGGCCCGTGCTTCCCACAGGGCTCTGGACACCATACCTTGGCCTGATACGGTCGCGCCAAACCCACAGTGATGGAGCCTCTGCCATGTCCCTCGACGACGTTCTTGCCCGCATCGACGCCGATCTTCCCGCCGCCACCGAGCGGCTGCTGGATCTGCTGCGAATCCCGTCGATCTCGACCGATCCGGCCTACAAGGCGGAGTGTGACCGTGCCGCCGACTGGCTGGTGGCGGATCTGACCGCACTGGGTGTCGATGCCAGCAAACGTCCGACACCGGGACATCCGATGGTGGTGGGGCATCTGGGCGACAGCGGACCGCATCTGCTGTTCTACGGGCATTATGATGTGCAGCCTGTCGATCCGCTTGATCTGTGGGACAACGATCCGTTTGATCCGCAGATCGAAGAGACACCGAAGGGCACGGTCATTCGCGGGCGCGGATCGTCCGACGACAAGGGCCAGCTGATGACCTTCATCGAAGCGTTGCGGGCATGGAAGGCGGTCAAGGGCGACTGGCCCTGCCGGATCACCTTCTTTCTCGAAGGCGAGGAGGAATCAGGCTCCCCTTCCCTTGTCCCCTTCATGAAGGAAAATGCGGAAGAGTTGAAAACCGACATCGCCCTGATCTGCGACACCGGGCTGTTCGAATCGCGCACGCCCGCCATCGTCACCATGCTGCGCGGTTTGCTGGGCGAGGAATTGACCATCACGGCGCCCAGCAAGGATTTGCATTCGGGCATGTATGGCGGCATCGCGATGAACCCCATCCGCGTCCTGTCGCGGGTGATCGCGGCGCTGCACGACGATACCGGCCGGATCACGGTCCCGGGGTTCTACGACGGGGTGCCGGAACTGTCCGACGAATTGGAAGCGCAGTGGCAGGGGCTGGCGTTCAACCACCAGCAGTTTCTGGAAGACGTGGGCCTCAGCACACCTGCGGGGGAACAGGACCGCACGCCGCTCGAGATGATCTGGTCGCGGCCCACCTGCGAGGTGAACGGCATCTGGGGGGGCTACACCGGGGATGGCTTCAAGACCGTTCTGCCCTCAAAGGCACATGCCAAGATCAGCTTCCGGCTTGTCGGCACGCAGGATCCGCTGGCGATCCGCGAAAGCTTTCGCGCCATGGTGACCGACATGTTGCCCCCCGATTGCGAGGTGAGCTTCAAGGCGCATGGCGCATCGCAGGCGTCGGGGGCTGATTTTTCTGGCCCGATGTTCGAACGGGCGCGCAAGGCGCTGTCGGATGAATGGCAGGTGCCTGCGGCCTATATCGGCTGCGGCGGGTCCATCCCGATTGCCGGGCACTTTCAGCAGGTGCTGGGAACCGAGCCGATGCTGATCGGCTTTGGCAAGGACGACGATGCGCTGCATTCCCCGAACGAGAAATACGACATGGAGAGCTTTCACAAAGGCATCCGGTCGTGGGCGCGTATCCTCGATGCGCTGACCTGATGAGGGTGCACCCGGCATGATCGCCTATGTCACCGTAGGCGCGGACGACATCGCGCGGGCGAAAAGGTTCTACACCGCGTTTCTGCCCGCGCTGGGCTACGGGATGACAGAAGGCACCGAGGGCCTCAGCTTTGTGCTGCCTGTCGCAGAAGGGGAGCGCCCCGTGTCGCCGGATTTCTACGTCAAGCCGACCTATGACGGCGGTCCTGCCTCTGCCGGGAACGGCGTGATGGTCGCCTTCGAGGCGACCCACCAAGCCGAAGTCCGCGCGCTTCACGCCAAAGCCCTTGCCGCCGGGGGGACGGACGAAGGGCAACCGGGCTTTCGCGCGGCCTATGGTCCGCAGTTCTATGTTTCTTACCTGCGTGACCCGCAGGGCAACAAGATTGCCTTGTTTTCAAGCAATCCAGATGAACCCGGGCGGGACGATTGACGCAGGCACGCGCACTGCGTTCAATTCAGGCACCTGCCGGCGGCCCGACAGGTGAATTGCAAAAACCCTCTGGCCCTTCGCGGAAAACTCCGACACCATTACCCCATGCCTTTTCCGCCTCACGTCTTCCGCCATACCCCTGCCCTGCGCGACAGGATCACCGCGCCTGACACCTCCGAGATGCGCTTTGGCTACGAGCGTTTCGATGAGTTGGACCAACAGGCCCTGGCCGAAGGGTGGCCCGACGGCTGGCGCATGGATCACACCGAACGGGAACAGAATCGTCAGCAGGTGCTGGCGGGCAGGATGGACCGCGATCTGTGGGTCTTTGCCTATGGCTCGCTGATCTGGGATCCTGCCGTCGCGGTCGAGGAATACCGCTACGCCACCCTGAACGGCTGGCACCGCAGCTTTTGCATGCGCCTCGAAGGCGGGCGGGCGACCCACGCGTGTCCGGGGCTGATGGCAGCCCTCGATGAAGGTGGCAGCTGCGACGGTGTCGCCTTTCGCATCGCGGCCCCGCTGGTCGATGCGGAAACCCAGTATATGTGGCGGCGCGAGATGTTCGCGGGCACCTACCGGCCGCAATTCATGGAACGTCACCACGCCGCAGGGTCCGGTCGAGGCATTGGTCTTTGTCATCGAACAATCCAACCGCCGCTACGCCCCCGACCTGCCGCAGGAAGAAGCCGCCCGCATGATCGCCCTGGCACAAGGCACCCTTGGCACGAATTTCGCCTATCTCGATTCGCTTGTCCGGCATCTTGCGGACCTCGGGATCGAAGACCCGGACATGCAGCAACTGCACGCCCGCGCACGCGCCATCACCCCGCACGCCTGAGGCAAGGCTATCTGCGACCGACGTGCAGACGCCCTTCGCGCAGAAAGATGAAGATGCCCGACGCCACGACCACCGCCGCGCCCACCAGCACGATGGTTTGGGGCCATTCGCCAAACACGGTCCAGCCCCAGAAAAGCGCATAGATCAGCAGCGTATATTCGAAAGGAGCGACGACCGAGGCCGAACTCAGCCGATAGGCCTGCGACATCAGATAGCCCACAAAACCGCTCAGCACGCCCAGACCGATGATCGGCAGCCAATCACCGGTTTCGGGCCAGACCCAGGCCCGCAGCAGGAACCGCACCGACCCTGACGTGTCTGCGTCCACGAAACGTCCGTCACCGGCCACCAGAAACATCACCAATGACACGGCGATGAAGGCGAACTGCATGTGGATCGCCAGCGCCGAGGCCCGGCTGGTGGCGCCCAGCTTGCGGGTCAGCACCGACATCAGCCCATAGCCCGCAGCGGCGATCACCGGCAGAACGACAAGCCAGCCATAGCCGCCGCCACCGCTGCCGCCAATTTCCGGCCACATCATCAAGAGCACGCCGACAAAGCCGATCCCGATGGCCGCAAAGCGGCGCGGTCCGACCTGTTCGCCGAGTATCGGGATGGACATCAGCGTGACGAACAGCGGGGCCACGAAATAGAGCGCGTTGGCCGTGGCCAAAGGCATCACGACGATGGCCGCATAGATGCAGGAATTGGCAAAGACGATCAGCAAGCCGCGCAGGATGTGCAGAACCGGCTTGCCCGTCCGCAAAAGCTGTACCCCGCCTTCGTACTGCAAGATCGCAAAGGCGATGAAGATCCCGATGCAGGACCGCAGGCCGATCAACTCGTGCAGCGGGTAATCCCCGGACAGCGATTTGATCAGCATGTCATTGAGAGAGATGAAGAACATCCCCGCCAACATGCAAAAAATTCCCAGACGGGTGGTGTTGACGGGCGCGGTACTCATACGTCCTCCTACCCCAACCCTGCCGACCCTGTAAGCCCGGAAAATGCACCGTGTCGCGATGAGGCAGAGATCTGAACAAATTGGCGCAGGGATCGGGGGGCCGTGGTTCACAGCCTGCCGACGGCAACGGGTTTTTCTGCATTGTTTCCCTGTGCCGGGCCAAGACGGGGGCGCATCGGGTTTTTCTCACTCCGGCAGACACCGAAACAGCCACCCAGATCCGACATCTGGCATGAAAAAAGGCCACCCGAAGGTGGCCTTTTCAGACAGCGGTGGCGCGGTTGACGGGGCTCGAACCCGCGACCCCCGGCGTGACAGGCCGGTACTCTAACCAACTGAGCTACAACCGCCCGCTGCAAGCTTCTCGGTTACCCTCGAAGCGTTGGGACGTCATATGGGTGCCGCGCGAAGGCGTCAAGACGCAAACCAGGCGGAAATGTCGAAAAATTCGCCGCGCGGCGCATTTCCTTTGGTCAGGGGCGACAGGCCGCCTCAACGTAGCGGGGCGGGGATAAATTCGGCGTCGTCTCCGGGCGGCAGGCGGAAACGGCCATGCGCCCAGTCTCCCGCACGCCAGGCTTCCTTGGCCGCTTCGATCCGGTCCTTGCTGGAGGCGACAAAATTCCACCAGATGTGACGCGGCCCGTCCATCGTGGCACCGCCCAGCAGCATGATCCGGGCACCTTCCTCTCCGGCCTTGGCCGATATCCTGTCACCCGGACGAAAGACCAGCATCTGCCCTGCGGAAAACGCCTGCCCCGACACCGTCACCGCACCCGAAATGATGTAAAGCCCGCGATCCTCGTGATTATCCGGCAAGGGAATGCTGGCCCCCGCTTCGAGCAGCGCATCGGCATAGAAGGTTTCGGAGAACACCCTGACCGGTGCTGTCTCGCCATAGGCATCGCCCAGAATCAGACGCACCTGTTTGCCCTCGCCCTCCAGCAGCGGCAGGCTGTCCTTGGGCGCATGTTCGAATGACGCGCCTGCCTCCTCGTCCTTCTGCGGCAGGGCCACCCAGGTTTGCAGCCCGAACAGGCTGTGGGGTTGGTTCACATAATCCCCGTCGGCGCGTTCGGAATGGGTGATACCGTGCCCCGCGACCATCCAGTTCACCGCCCCAGGTTCGATCCATTGATCTGTGCCAAGGGAATCGCGGTGGTGGATCTTGCCCTTGTAAAGATAGGTGACCGTGGCCAGCCCGATATGCGGGTGGGGCCGCACGTCGATCCCCTTGCCGGTCAGAAATTCCGCCGGGCCCATCTGGTCGAAAAAGATGAACGGCCCGACCATCTGGCGCTTGGGGGCTGGCAAGGCCCGCCGCACTTCGAAGCCGCCCAGATCACGGGCGCGGGGAACGATCACGGTCTCGATGGCGTCAATGCCATCGCCCGTGGGACAATCGGGATCGAGAGCGGGGTTCCAGCTCATGTCGGGTCTCCTGTAACGGGTCGTGCACCCAAAGCTTAGTCCGCATGGTCGCGTATCGCAAAGCCGGGATATGTGCAGCCTTGCGCAGCGGGTCTTCAGGCTTGCAGATGGACCGCGCCACAGTGGACCGTCTGCGTGCTGCCAGCCCAGTGGATCGGCACCTCAGGTCAGAACCACCGCATTCCATCGGGCAAGAGCCACAGCGTGACAAAGCCCAGAGCGATCCACGGGCCGAACGCGACCCCTTTTGATCGGGCCTGCGTGGCCAGGGCGAAAAGAAGCGCGCTTCCAGCGGCAACGAGCAACACGGACGGAAGCGCGGTCCAGCCCAGCCAGGTGCCCGCCGCCGCAAAGAGCTTCGCATCGCCCAGCCCAAGCCCTTCGCGGCCCGTGCGGGCAAAAAAGAAATGTCCGATCACCGCGAACATCGCAAAGCCGACCGCGCCCCCGATGGCAGACCCCATCAAAGCCGCCTGCCCTTCCAACGCGGACAGGATAAGTCCTGCCAATACAAGGGGTAATGTGTAGATATCGGGCAGCCGATGCGTCTTCAGGTCGATCCAGGACAGCCGGAGCAGCGTCGCGACAAGGGCCAGTGTCGCGGCCAGTTCAACCCCGGCTGACATTCGGCCGATCCGAAAAAATATCCATGATTGGTGAAACTCTGACTGCTCCCGGCACGTTGATAAGAATGGTTAGTTAAGAAGCCATTGTAAACAAGTGCCTACCGGGGAAGCCCGGCGTGCCATCAGTTTAGGAGAAACGGATGCCAATTACCAAGAAAGCTACGAATTTCGCGATGTCGGTCAGTGTTGCTGCCCTCGTCGCCTCCACCGCGGGTGCATCGTCACACCGCGAGGCACCGGGAATAACCGAACAGCCCAAAGTGGACGCCACAGATTTCTACATGTTCCGCAGCTACGAGCCGGGCCGTGAGGACTATGTTACATTCATTGCCAACTACCAGCCGCTTCAGGCACCCTACGGCGGTCCGAACTACTTCACGATGGACCCCGATGCGATCTATGAGATCCACATCGACAACGACGGCGACGCCGTCGAAGACGTCACCTTCCAGTTCAACTTCGACAACACGCTCGCGATGGACGGCAAGGGTATCGCGCTGCAGATCGGCGACGCTTCCGTTGCCATCCCGCTGCGTACCGCAGGCCCGATCACCGGTGCTGCAAGCGATCCGCTGAATGAACTGGAAAGCTTCACGCTGACGCACATCGAGGGCGACCGTCGCTCCGGCACGATGACACCGGTCACAGGCAGCGGTGGGGCGAGCAGCTTTACCAAGCCGCTTGACTATATCGGCACCAAGACGCTGCCCGATTACGAAGGCTACGCAAACAGCCTGATCCACGACGTCAACATTCCCGGCTGCGATGCACCCGGCAAGGTGTTTGTCGGTCAGCGGGCCGAAGCATTCGCCGTCAACCTTGGCGAGATCTTCGACCTGATCAACCTCGTACCGCTTGAGGGCTCGATCGCCAACGACCGTGCGAACGACGATCTGGTCGGCAAGTTCAACGTCACGTCGCTGGCGATCGAAGTGCCGATCGACTGTGTGACAGGGGACGGCAACGGCACCATCGGCGCATGGACAACCGCAAGCCTGCCACAGGGTGAAGTCGAAGATCCGTCGCCAACCTACGGTGCGACATCGGTCTACGGCGGTGCTTATGTGCAGCAGTCGCGTCTGTCGAACCCGCTGGTGAACGAAGTCGTGATCGGCCTGCCCGACAAGGATCTGTTCAACGCTGCAGAGCCGACACAGGACAGCGCTTTGGCCACATATGTGACCAACCCGACGCTGCCCGCACTCATCGACATCCTGTTCCGTGACGCCCTTGGCGCGACAAGCAACATCGCTCCGTCGAACCTGCCACGTCAGGATCTTGTCACCGCGTTCCTGACCGGCTTTCCGGGCGTGAACCAGCTGGCAACCGTGACCCCATCCGAGATGATGCGCCTCAACACCGCCATCCCGGCCACGCCACGTGACGCGCAAAGCCCCTTCGGTGTTGTTGCCGAAGACCTTGCAGGCTTTCCAAACGGCCGTCGTCCGGGTGACGACACCGTCGACATCGCCCTGCGGGTTGTCATGGGTGCCCTCTGTCATCCAGTGCCGCTTGGCGCTGAACTGGGTATCGAAGGTGCCGTTGAAGACACCGACAGCGACCTGATCAACCTGGGCCTTTGCGCTCCGGAAGATGCACCTGTCGGTAACGCACCCTTCATCGACGGTGCCCCGATCTCCGCTGCCGAACTGCAGAACGCGTTCCCCTACCTGAACACGCCTCTGCCCGGCGCAACCAATTAAGCGGGAGCACACATGAAACTGAGTATCAAAACAATAGCACTGCTGAGCGGCGCGCTTCTGATCGCAGCCTGCGACGGAAACGATAACGAAGAAGAAGCGACAGGTATCGACACCTTCGGTTCTGCCTTCCGCGCGATGTTCGATGCGGATGCGAACGCAGAGCCGGTGGATGCGCAAAGCATCGACATCTCTGTCAACGCCACCGCCGATCCGTTCAACCCCTGAGCTTCGGCTCCGGCATGACACAGGAAAAGGCCCCCGCAGATGCGGGGGCCTTTTTCATTGCGCGTCTTTCATTGGTCAGGTGTCGGCCCCGGCAGGGCGGGCCGCAAGCGCCGCTCTGCGACCTCCACCGCCTTCACCCCCGTCGCATTGCGCCGCACCACCAATGTATCAAGCGCGACCGTTGCCCTGTCCGCTTCTGCAAGGATGCTGACCCGGAATACATTCGACGTAAAACCGCTGTTCTGCGGCCGCAGCGCCCCGACCCCGCGCAGCGCTTCGAGCGTCAGAAACCCCCGGCTTTCCCGCAGCCGGATCAGTTGTGACGACTGACCGGGGTTCTGCATCATCACCGACAACAGAAACGGCTCCACCGTGTTCAGGTTCACCGTACCCGGCACCGGCAGCGCCGTCACATGCGGCGCGAGTGCCGCCACGGTCTCTGCCGAGACGCCGAAATTCTCCAGATCCTCTAGTGCCTCCACCCGGCCCACTGCCTGAAGGATACGGACGATCTGATTGACGGTTTCGGGTGGCTGGTCCAGCGCCTGCATCAACCGCCCTGCAAAGGCCTGCGTGCCCGCCGACAGATCGGCAAGTTGATTGACGTCGAATTTCGCCTGCATGTCCTCGATGGCGACGGAAAAACGGCCCGTTGGCAGTTCCGTCTCTTCCTGAAGCACGCCAAGCGCCCAGGGCTCGCCGAAGTGGTCCGTTTCCGGCCCGGTATCCAGATCGCGGCGCAGGGCGTCCAGAACGGAAGCTTCGGCACCCAAGGCGATCTGCTCTGCCACAGAGGCATCGGCGGCCTGTGCGACCCTTTCCAACGCGCGTTCCTGACCGGAAATCAACAGCACCATCAGCCCGCCCGCAATGGCAAGCACGACCAGCACGTTCACCAGAACAACGCCGCTTTCGCTGCTGCGCGCGCTCATCTGCCTTGCCCTGCGGCCAGAACAAAAAGCCGGGTGATGGTCCGCGGCCGGGCATCCGGACTTGTCCGAATGTCGAGCGTCAGTTCCGCCGCAGTCGGACGGGACGGTTCCGCCGTGGCGCCGGGTGGCCACAGACGGTGCCAGCGGCCCGCACGGTCCATCAACTGCCAATCCGTCATCGTGACATCCGGCAACAGCGGCTGGTCGATATCATCGGATGTCGTGCGTTCGATGCGGCGCTGCAACGTCTCGTCTTCCTGAAGGTAGGCGAGCGCCACCGGACCCTCCTCTGCCTCGCGGACGAAGCGCAAGATGCCCGCATCGAGGGTCACCGCCGCTCCGCGCATCTGCAAGAGATCGCGGCGCAGGATCAGAAAGGCGCGGTCGATGTCGGCCAGCCGCTCCAACCGGCCCTCTGTCCGCTCTCCGGTCCGGGCGACCGTATTCAGCACGGCCAATCCGGCGACCCCGATGATGGCAAAGATGGCAAGCGAAACAAGAACTTCGATCAGGCTGACGCCTGCATCGCCGCTGCGCCGGGGGTGGCTCATACGGAAGTGCTGCCGATCAGGCTGAACTCTCCCGCCCCGACCTTGAGCACGCCAAGCCCGCGTTCGCACAGGCCCGAGCGCAGGAAGCGATAGGGGCCGACAACGCCGGTGAAGCCTTCCTTGCGGGTCAGGCCGGCAACCGACAATTGCCCCGCCTGCCCCAGGATGCGCAGCAGTTCGACCCCATCAAAGGCCAGCCCCGCAATGATGCCCCCCGCCGATCCCGCAGCCTGCGCAAAGGCATCGTCGAAGGCGGCAAAACGCAACGGATCAGGTGCGGCAAACCACGCATCGCGGAACGCCCTGCGCCCGGAAAGATCCAGCGCGGACCACTGGGTCGATCCCAATATCTGAATGCCCTGCCCGCTCAGGGCTTCGGCAAATCCTGTCAGGGTGGCGTCGGCGGCAGGCAGATAGACCGCCTTGGGCAAAGGCCCGTCCGCTTGCAGGGCCGCCAGCAGACCGTCGGCATCGGCGCGGACCAGCGTGGGCCGCATCCGCAACCCGAGTGCTGCGCCCACCTGCTCTGCCGCTGCCGCCGATTGCGCACCGAAGGTGCCGGGCGGCACGACGGTGGCCACGTCGGCCAGCCCGCGTTGCGCCGCGATGGACAGGATCGCCTGCGCCGACTGCGCCGGCGTGACGCCAAAGACAAAGGTGCGCCGCCCTGCCAGCGCCGCGTTGTTGGACAACGATACCACGGGAACGCCCACGGCCTGCGACACCGCTTCGGTCTGGGCGCTGAACACCGGGCCGACGATCATCTGCGCCCCGGCCGCTTCCGCCGCCTTGGCCGCGGCCACGGCGGTTTCGGCGGTCGATCCGCTGTCCACGATTTCAATTCCGATCCCCGGTCCACCTCCAAGGGTTGCGGCGGTCTGCAATCTCTGGCCTAGTTCGGCAGATTGGCCCGACAGGGGCAGCAACAAAGCCGATCTGCGCGGACCGTCGCTGTTCGATGCGGCCCCCGACCCGGGCAGCGAAAGCGTCCCGCAGCCAGATGAAAGAGTGACCAAGGATGCCGCCGACACCCCCGCCAAGACCCGCCGTCGCGACAAGGCCGCGCGGGGCTGCTGGCGTGGGCTGGTGGCTGGCGCTGGTGGGTGTGACATCATTGATCCTGCTGTTGCTGGCGGGGCTCCTGGCATTGCGCGTGCCCGTGAGCATGATTACCCGAAACATGGATGTGCCACCAGCGGTGGTTGCGCTGCACGGTTCCGCGTCGCGCGGGCGTGCGACGCTTGAGGGAGGTTATGTTCTGCGCTGGACCAGCGGCGCGCATCTGTTTCCGTTTCCTCATCTGCGCAGCGATCTGACGCTTGAAGGGCCCGACACGAGGCTGGGCGGAAGGGCGTCAGCAGGACTGACTGGCTTGAGCCTGCATGACATCGAAGGGCGCGCCGGACCGGGCCTTGCCCAATTGGTGCCGGGGGCCTGGTCTTGCGACATGACCGCCCGTGTCAGCGGCGTTTCGGTCGACTGGGGCTGGAGAACCGCCGGTGCCTCGGGTGACATCGCCACACCCGCTGGCACCTGCACGCGGGGCACACGCGACGCTGCGATACCGGCACTTGCGCTGGATCTGTCCACATCGGACGGCGATGCCCTGGGCGTTCTTTCGGCGGCGGGTGCGGCACCGATGGCAGAGGTCCGCATCAGCCGCGACCGGCTGATCGACATCGCGATCCAGCCGTCCGCGGCAGATGTCTTTCCGGCCCTGCCCCGTGGCGGGCCGATCACGCTGCAACTTCCGTTCTGATCAGTTCGCCAGACCATTCAGCCCCACAATCGGCATCAGGATGGACATCACCAGCAGCATCACGATCCCCCCCATGATGAGCAGCACCGCAGGTTCCACCAGCGCCACGATGGTCGTCACCGTCGCCTTCAGCCCCGCTGCCTGATCCGTGGCGGCCTTGTCGAGGCTGACGCCCAGCCTGCCGCTTGCCTCGCCACTGGCGATCATCGCGACCAGCATCGGCGGAAAGACCCCCGCCGCCTGAACCGCACGCGACAGCGCCGCGCCGTCCTGCACGGCCTGGGTGATCTCGGCAACGCGGGCGCGGACAAACCGGTTGGGCACGGTGCCTGACGCGGCCTTCAGCGCCTCGGCCAGCGGTACGCCGGATTGCACAAGGGTTGCCAGCGTGCCCGAGAATTGCGCCGCATTCAGGCGCAGGACCAACGGACCGATCAGTGGCGCGCGGATCAGCCAACCGTCCCATTTCAGCCGCAGCCGGGGCTGCCGCAAGAGCACGATGGCCCCCACGATCGACAGGGCCATCGCCCCAGCCACCATCAGCCCCCAGCGCGTCACCCAGTCCGAGACCGCGATCAGCCCCCGTGTCAGCCCCGGCAGATCGGCACCACGGGCGGTAAAGACCCGCACGATGTCCGGCACCACGAAGGTCAGCAGTGCCACGATCACGCCGATGGAGACCAGCGCCAGCAAGGCCGGATAGATCAGCGCCAGTTGCAGGCTCTGCCGGTTGCGGCTCCGGTCCTCGATGTGCACGGCCAGATGCTCAAGCACTTCGGGCAGTTTGCCGGCACTTTCGGCGGCGCGCACGGACGCGCGGTAATATTCGTCGAACGATCCCGGTATGTCCTCCAGCGCCTCGGCAAAGCTGCGCCCGTCGACAATGGCACTGCGCAGGTTCAGCAAAAGCGATACATCGCGGGCGTTCGACATCTGTTCGGTCACGATTCCGATGGCGTCTTCGATCCGCACCTGTGCGCCGACCAATGTGGCCAGTTGCCGCGTCACCAGCACCTGCTTTTTCAGGCCCAGACGGTGGGCGCGCACCATGCCGCCCGATGTCCCCGGTTTCTGCTGCGTGGCCTCCACCGACAAGGGCAGCAGATTGCGCCCGCGCAGATCGGCGCGGGCGGCGGCAGCGCTTGCAGCCTCCAGCAGACCTTTGGATTTCTTCCCCGACGGATCGACGGCGCTGTACTGAAACGCGGGCATCCTCAGCCTCCCTCGACCAGCGCATCTTCGCGCACGGCGCGGGCGACCTCTGCGACGGTGGTCAGCCCCTCGCGGATTTTCGCCACGCCGTCCTGCAGGATGCTGGGCGCGGTCTTGCGGGCCTGCGCCGCAAGCGCGGCCTCTGAGGCACCTTCATGGATCATCGTCTCAAGCTGGGCGGTCATGGCGATGATCTCGTAGATCGGCAGACGCCCGCGATACCCGGTATCGGCGCAGGCATCGCAGCCGACCGCGTCAAAGACTTCCGTACCCGGCTCCATCGCCCCCGACAGCATCGTCGCCTCCGCCTGCGTCAGTGCATGGCTGGTCCGGCAATCGGGGCAAAGCCTGCGCACCAGACGCTGCGCCACCAGCCCGCGCAGCATCGGGGCGAGCAGATAGCGTTCAACGCCCATGTCGATCAGCCGCGACACCGCGCCGATGGCAGTGTTGGTATGCAGGGTAGAAAGGACCAGATGCCCGGTCATGGCACTTTCCACCGCAATACGGGCCGTCTCTCCGTCACGGATTTCGCCGACCATGATCACATCGGGGTCTTGCCGCAGAATGGCGCGCAGGCCCCGGGCAAAGGTCATCTCGGTCTTGGCGTTCACCTGGATCTGGCCCACCCCTTCCATCGAGTATTCGATGGGGTCTTCGACCGTCAGGATATTGCGCTCGCGGTCATTAAGCGCATGCAGCGCGGCATAGAGCGAGGTCGTCTTGCCTGAACCCGTCGGCCCGGTGACCAGCACCAATCCTTCGGGAGCGTGGATGATCCCCTCGAACACCTCGCGGTCGCGGGGCGACAGGCCCAGATTGTCGATCCCGGTCTGCGTCTGGCCCCGGTCCAGCAGGCGCAGCACCACCCGTTCGCCGAATTGCGACGGCAGGGTCGAGATGCGGACGTCCAGCTCATAGCTGCCCACGCGCAGGCTGACGCGACCGTCCTGCGGCAGGCGTTTCTCTGCGATGTCGAGCTTTCCCATCACCTTGAGGCGGCTGGACAATTGCGCCGCCAGTGCCCGGCGCGGTGTCAGCACTTCGCGCAGCACACCGTCCACGCGAAACCGCACCACAAGGCGCTTTTCCTCAACCTCGATGTGAATGTCAGAGGCACCATCCTTGACCGCCTCGAGCAGCAGCGCGTTGATCAGACGCACCACGGGCGCGTCGTCTTTCTGGTCCAGCAGGTCATCGACCGATGCGGCACTTTCGGCCAGGGCACTCAGGTCGTCGCCTTCCTCGCCTGCCATGCTGGCAGCCTGCGAAGCGCTGTCGCGGTAGGTTGCGGACAGCGCCTGGTCAAAGCTTTCGGCATCGACCGGTTCGAACCGGATCAGCACACCCGCGATGCGTTGTGCTTCCATCAATGCGGGCAGTTTGGCACCCGGAAGATGACGGCAGACCGGTCCCGCACCGTCTTCGGCGCGCATGTCCAACAGCACCCCATGCGACTTGGCGAAACTATAGCTCAGTGTGGCGGTCATGAGGCATTCTCCACCATCATGCGCAGCGATACCATCCCCGGTCCGGTCAGGCGCGACATCTCGACCGACAGGGCGCGCACACCGCTTTGGGATTCCAGCGCCGCGATCCAGGGGATCAGATCGCTGTAGGCGGCTTCGGCCACGGTGATCCGCAGTCTGTCACCATCCGGATCGAGACGGGCAAGCGGGATGCCCGCCGCCTCGCCGCTTTGGGTGATCCGTTGGGCAAGCGGTGTATCGGGCACATCGACCGGAGCCGCGACGGGGGGGTCGCCCCCGGTGCGGCGGGCAAGGTCGATCAGCGTGAGATAGCGCGTGATGCGGTCTTGTTGCGTCGCCCGTGCCTCGGCGATGGGTTGCCAGACGTAAAACCAGACGGCCAATATCACAAGGATGGACCCGCCGCCAAGGATCAGCACGCGTTCGCGCGGGGTAAGCCTGTCCAGCGCCTTCATGGGCGCACCGTCAGTTCGGCGCGGGCTGCCCCCGCTTCTGCCGTTGCCGATCCGCTGGACACACTCAGGCCATCCGCCGCCAGTCGCGCCTCGGCGCGTTGCAGCGCGTCGAGGTCGGGCGCTTCCAAGGGTAAGACGCAAGGTGTCGTCGGACCAGCTGAGCTGACGGAACTGAACCGCGTCCGGCTGGCCCGCAAGTGCTGTGGAGACGCGGTTCATCAGTGGCAGGAAGTCCGATCCCGACTGGGGTTGGTTCTGTGCGGCAAGCTGGCGCTGGATCAGCGCGGGCGCGGCTTCCGGGGTGGCGCCCGGCAGACGCTGCTCCAGCGCGGTCTGCGCGACACCTTGCAGATCGTCGGCGATGTCGCGCTGCGCACGGGCATCCGCCGCTGCGATGCCAAGCTGTCCGACGGCGGCGATCACGCAGGCCGCAGCGAGCCATTTGAGCGGACGGGTCAGGCCGAGATCGGGTTGAAAGGCCCCCTGCCGGAGGTCCGGCAAGCTGGCAGGCGGATCCAAAGGCGGATGGTCGGGCCGGTGGGCCGCGCCGATCTCCTGCGGCAAGACCTCTCCGAAACTCTCGACCGCGGGTTGTCCGGCAAGGTGCCACAAGGCCACCAACGCATCGGCCCCGGCGGCAAAGCCGGTGCCATCCGAGGCGCGGACCAGCACCCGGTCACCCTTGCGGTAGCACCGCCAGCGGTCCCGTCCATCTTCCGCGCTTGGCGGCGCTTCAATCAACGTCTGTTCCGCCACGACGGCCTGGGCCGGGGCGCGTGCCACATATTGCGCCATCACGTCTGTGGCGACGACAGCCGCCAGCGCATTCCCCTCCGCCCCCGCCGCCCCGCACAGGGCCATATGCGCGCCTTCGATGCCTTGTCCGATCTCGCCTTCCAGGGCAAAGGGCAATGCCGCCATGCGCTGCCGCGCAGAGCGCATGGGGAGGGAGACCGCATGCAGCCCGACGCATTCGGCGGGAATCACCGTCAGATCGACCAGAAGCGTCGCTGGCACCAGTTCGGTGAACACGACGCGAGGCGCTGTGTCGGTCTCTTTCTGCGGTGCCGCGCCCATGACATCCCCATCCGCTTCCGAGATCCTGTCGGGCGGGTTATTCTTTTCTTTCAAGGCGTTATTTTCGCGGTTCACGGTCTTGCCCTGCGGGTTGATCTGCGTCACAGTTGGGTGGCGGTTTTCTCCTGCTGTGTTCTAAAGTCACACAAAAAACACGGTGCTACTAGGAGTTCAGTTTCATGTTGTTCAAAAAATATACCGCGCGTCGACGTCCCGGACGCCGCGATGGTCAGGCGGGCGTCACCCTGATCGAAATGATGGTGGTTCTGGTCATCATCGCGGTGGTCGCGGCGATGATCGTGCCCAACGTCATCGGGCGACCGGATGAAGCGCGGGTGACCGTCGCCAAGACCGATCTGCGCTCCATCGCGGGGGCGCTTGAAATCTATCGTCTGGACAACCGCACCTATCCAAGCACCGCGCAGGGGCTGTCGGCGCTGGTCGAACGGCCCACCATTCCGCCCGAACCGGTCAGCTGGGCCAGCGGTGGCTACCTCAGCGTCATGCCGCAGGATCCCTGGGGCACGCCCTATGTCTACCGCTTTCCGGGCGAGGCGGGGCAATTCGATCTGATCACTCTGGGCGCTGACGGTCAGCCCGGCGGCGACGGGGTGAATGCCGACATCGTCTTTGGCTCGGCGCAGGCCAGCAATGGCTGAGACACGGGGCCGCGACAGTGGCGTGACCTTGATCGAAATGCTGGTGGTGCTGGTGCTGATCGCTGTGTCGGCGGGCATCGTCACGCTCGCCCTGCCCTCCGGTGCCGCGCCGCGAGAGATCGCGCAGGAGGCCGGATTGCTCAGTGCGCGTCTCAACCTCGCGGCTGAACGCAGCCTGATCGCGGCGCAGCCTGTGCGGATGGAATGGCGCGGGGATGGCTATGGCTTCGAGGTCTGGACTGGCGACATCTGGCAGACCGCAGACAGCGCGGCACTGGCGGCGCCGCATGTGCTGGAAGACGGGATTGTCCTCGCCGACCGCGACGGCAGCCGCAGCGGCACGCTGCGCATCACACCCGACCTGCTGCCCGGCACGGAGGGTGTCGTGACCTTCCGGCTCAGCAGCGGGGCAAGCCAGCGCGAGGTGCTATTCGACGGCGCGACCGCCCGGTTGATGCCATGACACACGCCCGCCAGCCCGATGCCGGGTTCACCCTGATCGAAACACTTGTGGCGCTTACGGTGCTGGCGGTTGGCGCGATGACCCTTCTGACGGGGGTCGAGCGTCACGCGGATGCATCGCGCACCCTTGCCGACCGGGTCGTCGCCCGCTGGGTGGCGGAAAACGCGCTGGCGGCGACCACCCTTGGGCTTGAGATGGTGCCGCGTTGGCAGACCGCACTTGACGTGGATTGGGCGGTGCGGCTGGATGCCCGCGCTTTGCCCGGCACCGGCCTCAGCGCTGTCACGGCCCGCGTCGCCGACGCCGCCGATGGGCCGGACGCCGATCTGGTGACGCTGACCGGCTATGTGGCCTTGTCACCGGGTACGTCGGAATGACCGCACAACGCCTCTGGATGCTCACCGCCCTTGTGGGGGTGGGGCTGCTGGCGTCGCTGGTTCTCGCCGCTGCGCAGCTTTACTGGCACGCGCAGGGTCACACCGCCGCCCTGCCCCAAACCCTCGCCGCACCGCCCGCACCGCCACAGGAGACCGCCCCGAGCGATACCGGCGCGGTCATCGCCCTTGCCCCTTTCGGCCAGACAGCCGCGCCTGAACGGTCGCAGGCTGTGCCGCAGGCCAGCACACTTGATGTTGCGCTGCGCGGCGTGCTGGTCGACCCCGATCCGACACAGTCGCGTGCCTTTCTGCTGGTCAGCGGCACGACAGCGGTGTTCCGGCTGGGCGATCCCGTGTCCTCTGCCGAACTGGTGGCGATCAACACGGATACGGTCACGCTGAAATCCGGCGATGCCCTGCTGATCGTCGGTTTCGACGGGGTCGAGGGCGAGAACGACGCCCAACCTGCCACGGAAACCGCAGTCAGTGCTGCGGACAATCCCGACGATCCCTTTGCCCGGCTCGCGGCGGCGATCGTGCCGGGGCAAGGGTCCATCGACCTGCGCGATGCGCCGCCGCCCGAGACAACCGAAGACTATATCTCGGCCTGGCGTGACCGGATCACGCAGAACCCGCAGGCCGCGATGGACCGGGTGGGTGTGGAACTGGTGGAAAATGGTTACAGGGTGAAGGAGGATCCGAACATCGGGGTCACTTTGGCTGGGCTACGTCCCGGTGATGTGGTAACCCGTCTTAACGGTCAGGCCCTGGGCGATACAGACAATGACCGCGTGCTTTATGACGAAGTCGCAGCGTCGGGAATTGCACGGTTGGAAGTGGTACGGGACGGGAAGGCATTGCTGCTGACCTTCCCGCTGAGATAGTGAGCACGGGAGGGCGACGCATGATCAGATTTCTTCGCCTTTTCCTCATGGTGTTCTGTATGCTTCCGCTTGTCGCGGCGGCCCAGGTCGCGCTCGACGATACCGATCCCAGCTTTACCATCAACCTGCGCAACACCGAGATTTCCGCCCTTGCGGAACAGGTGTCGGAGATCACCGAACGCACCCTGGTCATTGATCCCGGTCTGTCGGGTGTCGTTACCGTCATTTCGGCCAAACCGCTGACACAGGCGGGTGTCTGGTCCTTGTTCCAGTCGATGCTGCGGGTTCGCGGCTTTGTCGCGGTCGAAGCGGGCGTGATCTGGGAGATCGTGCCGGAAGCGGAATCCGTGACCAAGGCGGGCACGATCCCGCCGGGGGGCCGCGCAGGGGATCAGGACGTGATCACCAAGCTGGTCCCGCTGGACCGGCTGCCCTCTGCGGAAGCGGTGCGCGTCCTGCGCCCACTGGTGGCACAGACCGGGTTCATCGAGGCGCTGACCGACCCCAACGCGATCATCATCACCGACACGCAGGCCAACGTGGACCGGATCGTCAACATCGCCCGCACCTTCGATCTGCCCGAAGACCAGCGCACCGAAGTCATCCGTTTCGCCTTTGCCGAGGCGCAGGCGGTGGCGCAGGCGATGTCCGAAGTGCTGGGCACGTCGGGCACCGGCGCGCGCATTTCGGTCGATGCAGCCTCCAATGTCCTGCTGGTGCGCGGCAATGAACGCGACATCAGCCAGATCCGACAGCTGGCCCGCGATCTTGACGTGGCCCCGCGCACCTCGCCTCAGGCGCAAAAGCGCACGCATATCTACGCGCTGCAATTCGCGGACGCCGAAGTGGTGGCCGAAATCGTCGCCAACACCCTGCAGGGCGGCACCGACATCACCAATCCCGTGGCCGAAGATGTAGAGGGGCGCGTCCCGCTCCCGCCTATCGCAGCCACGGAGGTTTCGGTGCAGGCCTCCACCGAAACGAACTCGATCGTCATTCGCGGGACGGACAGCCAGATCCAGGAGGCATCCAGCCTGATCGCCGCACTCGACCAGCGCCCGCTTCAGGTCATGATCGAAGCGGCCATCGTCGAAGTCTCGGGCGAAGTGGCCGAACGGCTGGGCGTTCAATTGGGTCTGGCCGACCAGATCCCGCAGGGCGGCATCGCAGCGACGAACTTCGGCAACGGTGGCGCATCGCTTGGCAACGTGCTGGCCGCACTTGGCGTCAATCAGGCCTCTGGCCTTGCCAGCGGTCTGACGCTGGGTGCGGGTGCCGACAACTTCGGCATTCTGGTGCAGGCGCTGTCCCAGTCGACGCAGGCGAACCTGCTGTCCACCCCGTCGATCACGACCACCGACAACAAACCCGCCACCATCGTCGTGGGCCAGAACGTCCCCTTCCGCACCGGGTCTTTCGCCACCGACGGTAATACCGCCACCCCCTTCACCACCATCGAACGGCGCGATGTGGGCATCACCATGCAGGTCTTGCCCCGCGTCACGTCAAACGGCGTTGTCCGGCTCGAGATTGCGCAGGAAGTCTCCAGCCTCGTGAATGCCAACGTCGAAGGTGCGGCCGATCTGATCACCAACCGACGGGTCATCGAAACCACCGTTCAGGCACAGGATGGCGGCACCGTTGTGCTGGGCGGCCTGATCACCGACGACAACCGCGCCATTCAGGGCAAGGTGCCGGGACTTGGCGATGCCCCTCTTATCGGTGGGCTGTTCCGCTCGCGCAGCAACGATCAGACCCGGCGCACGCTCTTTGTGTTCCTGCGCCCCACGGTGATCGACAGCCAGCACAAGGCCAAGGCCGTTGCACAGCGTCAATTCCAGAGGGTGCGCAAGGCGGACGCGGCAGAACCGCCGCGCAGCCTGCTCAAGGAGCGGAAAGTGGAGCGTCTGCCGCTTGAGATCAACGGCCTTTACTGAGCGCCGTCAGGTGCCTGAAACGTCAACGACGCCCAAAGCGATTCCCACGCAGAGCCTTGCGTCTCAAGTACCAGATCACGCGCAGGTTCCCGGATCACGACCGTGTCGACCAGATAGGTCGTCCCCGGCACCGGCTCGAACGACACGATGCCCTCCGCCGTGGTTTCAAGATCGAAGGCCGTGACCTCGCCCGCCGCATCGCGGGCAAAAACCGTCACCTTGTTCTCGATCAGCGGCACATCGCGGTAAAGCACCTGAAAGCGCAGGTCGCCCCCCTGATGGGTATAGGGATTGTCGAGCGCCACGACTTCAAGTTCCAGCCCGCGCGGTGTGTCCTCACCGGCCCCCTCACCGACGGCGATCAGGGATTTCGCGAAACGGACGTAGGCTTCCTTGATCGGGTTTTGCGGCAGATCGCGCGCGGCGTGCGCTTCGACCACGTCGGGAAACCCCTTTTCGGTGACGAAGCTCACAAACTTTTCGTATTCGCGGTAGGTGATCGTGCTGTAGCCCGATTGATAGATCAGCGTCAGCAGCCCTTCTTCCGGTGCCGCAGTCGCAAAGGCCGGCACATCGCCCAGCCGCCCGGTGACCGGCGTCAACTCACCGTCCTGCCGCCGCTCCGCCAGAACCGTCGACCTGTCGTTCCAGGACAGGTTGACCCCCTTGAACATCTCGCCGTTGCGCAGCTGCGCCGTGAGGTCTTCCTCCGCCTCGATCTGCCAGCGCAAAGGTTCGATCCAGACTTCATGGGCCTGGGCCGTCGTCAGCGGCAGCATCAGGCTCGCCAGAGTAAGCAGGGTGCGAAATGGCATGGGTAAATCCTTTTGAAGTGACCGGTCTGTTGAAAACAGCAACGTAGGTCGGCGCCGGATAGTTTCGACTTTCGGTCGCTTCAAGGCGGGAAAGTAGAGGGCGTTCAAACCGCTCTTGGAACGACGGCCACGAGACAAGGGTTACAGGTACATTGTCGGATACCCGACCCGGACTGGCCGACAGGGCGCATGGGCACCGGTCGGCACAAACTTGGAGAACGGCTGTGATCAGGTGCAAATCAGGAGGGATGGTGGGTCGTGAGAGACTCGAACTCCCGACATCTTCGGTGTAAACGAAGCGCTCTACCAACTGAGCTAACGACCCGCCGTGGCGGTGTCTTAGTCAAGGTTGCGCCGGGCATCAAGCCCCTAAAGAGAGCCTGTGCTGCCTGCCGTCCACCAAATGAAACACCACGCCCTGCCCGCCGTCGATGTCCCGCACCGCCCCCGCAGGGCGGCCCGTCAGGATCAGGCGCAGCATCCGCGAGGTGATGCCGTGCGTGATGACCACCGCCGGGCCATTCAAGCTGCGCAGGAACCGCAGACAGCGCGCGTGAAGCGCATCGAAACCCTCGCCTCCCGGTGCCAGTTCGTAGAGGGCAAAGCCGTCGCCTGCGCCGGTTTCGGCCATCGCTTCGCTGCGCGCCTTGCCGGCCCATTCGCCCAGTCCGATCTCGCTCAATGCCTTGTCGGTCCGGATCGGCGCGATCAGACCCCGGACAGCGATTCTGGCGGTTTCCAGCGCCCGGCCCTGCGGGCTGCTGACCGCCGCGAAGCCGTGCAGATCGAGGCGCGTCAGGATCGCGCGCTGCTGCTCTGCCTGTGCCACGCCCTGCGGCGTCAGCGGGGAATCGAATCTTCCCTGCAAGCGCCCTGTCGCATTCCATTCCGTCTCGCCGTGGCGCAGGATATAAAGGGGTGGGAAAGCGCTCATGCGATATGCTCCAGCACCGTCTCGCGGCCGTGGTCAAGGTGATACACGCACCCCTGTTGGTTCGACAATCTTCCCGCCTCTGACAGCGGAACGCCGCACACCTCGGCCCGCAGTATCTGCCCCAGAAGGCCGTGCGCGATGATCACGCTGGGCCGGGTCAGATCGTTCAGGAAATCCTTGATCCGGGCCTGAAATGCGTCCAACCCCTCCCCGCCCGGTGCCGCCGCGTAGATATCCAGCGCGGTCGCTTGGGACTCTGCCAAGCGCGGATGGTCAGACAGGATATCGTCGCGCAGACGGCCTTGCCAGTCTCCGGCGTGGATTTCCATCAGTCGCGGGTCCGTGCGGTATGCGGCCCCGCCAAGTGCGATCCTGGCCGTCTGCCGCGTCCGTCCGAGGGGGGACACGATCACATCCGGGTCGGTGGCCAGTACCGGCACCAGCAGCTTTGCCTGCAGACGTGCATCCGCCTGCCCTTGCTCTGTCAAAGGTGAATCGTCCTGTCCCTGCAAACGGTAGACCTTGTTCCATTCCGTCTGCCCGTGCCGCAGAAACCAGATCGTCGGATAATGTCTCATCTCAGGCCTTCTGGTGCGGGTGCTACCTTGCGCCTTCAATGGGCCACCCGACGGGATTTGGCAATTCCTGTGGTCCGGTTCAGCGTCCCTGACGCCAAAACCGCGCGACGTCCATCTGGTGGTTGGGGTGGTGGGTGATAAGGGATTTGAACCCCTGACATCTTCGATGTGAACGAAGCGCTCTACCACTGAGCTAATCACCCTCGCGTTCCGATTAACGCCAGTTGCGGCCCCGTGCAAGAGGGGCCGCCGAAATCATCGCCTGATGCCGGTCAGCTGGCGGTTTTTTCGGGCTTGCCCGCTGACTTGGCGACGGATTGCGGGGCGTCCGATGGCGTGGGCTGGCGGATCTTGGCGACCACCATGCGGCCGTTCGACAGATGCTTTTCGCGGCGCACCTTGATCCGCCCCAGAGGCGGCAGGTTCAACTCTCTGTTGTCGGTCAGGGCCTCGCCCAGGACCTCCAACATCGTCTCGACCACGGGTTTCACGTCTTTTTTCTTCATGCCCGACCGCGCGACGACCAGATCGAGAAGTTCCTTCTTGCGCATCATCGGTCCCACAATCACCGTCTGCGGCGAGTCGACCACGGTGGGTTCGACCCGTTTCGCGGGCGCTGGCGCGGGACTGCTCGCCGCAGATACCGGTGCCGGGGTGGCCGGTGTTGCGGTGGTGGCTGCCTTGGCCTTGCTGCTGCTTTCCGAAGACTTCGACGTTCTTGCGGTCGTTGCCGATTTCGCGGTTTTTGCTGCCGTGGTGTTCACGAAATTCTCACTCTCGATTGTTGCTTGCCTGGAAACAGCTTATCCACAATCGCGCAAAATATCCAGCATTGCTTGTCCGTGCACGCCACGCCGCCTTCTGATCTGCGGTGCCATCGGCTCAGGACACTCCCTGCCCTATTTCATGCAAGCCCACAAAAAACGCCCCGTACTCCGACGGGGCGTTTTTCAATTTCAGGTCGCGTGCAGCGGATCAATGTGCGGTTGCACTGTCCCCGCTGGAAGACTTCGAAGAAAGCGCCGCAGCCGCAGCGGCGTCTTCGGCCTCCTGGTCCCATTCGATCGCGACGGGCTTGGACACCAGCGCATGTTCCAGCACTTCCGACACATGCTTGACCGGAATGATCGTCAGCCCGGCTTTGACGTTGTCGGGGATGTCCGGCAAATCCTTCACGTTGTCCTCGGGGATCAGCACCGTGGTGATGCCGCCGCGCAGGGCCGCGAGCAGTTTTTCCTTCAATCCGCCGATAGGCATCGCATTGCCGCGCAGGGACACCTCGCCGGTCATGGCGATGTCCTTGCGCACCGGGATCTGCGTCAGCACCGACACGATGGAGGTGACCATCGCCAGACCTGCGGACGGACCGTCCTTCGGGGTCGCGCCGTCCGGCACGTGAACGTGAATGTCCAGCGTGTCGAATTTCGGCGGCTTGACCCCGATCTTGGGGCTGATCGAGCGGACATAAGAGCTTGCCGCGTCGATGCTTTCCTTCATCACATCGCCCAGCGTCCCGGTGGTCTTCATCCGGCCCTTGCCCGGCAGGCGCAGCGCCTCGATATGCAGCAACTCGCCGCCGACAGAGGTATAGGCCAGCCCGGTCACGACACCGATCTGGTGCTCCTGTTCGGCCAGACCATAGCGATGCTTTCTCACACCCAGAAAGTCGTCCAGATTGTCGCCGGTCACGGTGACGTTCTCGGCCTCTTTCTTGACGATCTTGGTCAGCGACTTGCGTGCCACCTTTGCGATTTCGCGCTCCAGGTTCCGCACACCCGCCTCGCGGGTATAGTAGCGGATCATGCCTTGGATCGCGGAATCCTCGATCTTGAATTCCTTGGCTTTCAGGCCGTGGTTCTTGATCTGCTTGGCCACCAGATGCTGCTTGGCGATCTCCAGCTTTTCGTCCTCGGTGTAGCCGGACAGCGGGATGATCTCCATCCGGTCCAACAGGGGCCCGGGCATGTTGTAGCTGTTCGAGGTGGTCAGGAACATCACGTTCGAGAGGTCATATTCGACCTCAAGATAGTGGTCCACAAATGTGGAGTTCTGTTCCGGATCAAGCACTTCCAGCATCGCAGACGCAGGGTCGCCCCGGAAATCCTGACCCATCTTGTCGATCTCGTCGAGCAGGATGAGCGGGTTCGTGGTTTTCGCCTTTTTCAGCGCCTGAATGATCTTGCCCGGCATGGACCCGATGTAGGTCCGGCGGTGGCCGCGGATCTCGGATTCGTCGCGCACGCCGCCCAGCGAGATGCGGATGAACTCGCGCCCCGTTGCCTTGGCCACGGATTTGCCCAGCGACGTCTTGCCCACGCCGGGAGGGCCGACCAAGCACATGATCGGGCCTTTCAGCTTGGAGGACCGCTGTTGAACCGCGAGGTACTCGACGATCCGCTCTTTGACTTTCTCCAGACCGTAGTGATCGTTATCCAGCACCTCCTGCGCTTTCGCGAGGTTCTTCTTGGTGCGCGATTTCACGCCCCACGGGATGGACAGCATCCAGTCAAGATAGTTGCGCACGACAGTCGCCTCAGCCGACATCGGGCTCATGTTCTTGAGCTTTTTCAGTTCCGCGTCGGCCTTTTCGCGGGCTTCCTTGCTCAGCTTGGTCGCGGCGATCTTCTCTTCCAGTTCGGCAACTTCGTTCTTGCCGTCCTCGCCGTCGCCCAACTCCTGCTGGATCGCCTTCATCTGTTCGTTCAGGTAATATTCGCGCTGGGTCCGCTCCATCTGCGACTTCACGCGGGTCTTGATCTTCTTCTCGACCTGCAACACGGACATCTCGCCCTGCATCAGACCGTAGACTTTCTCCAGCCGTTCCGAGACGGACAGCGTTTCAAGCAAGTCCTGCTTCTGTTCGACTTCGATGCCCAGATGGCCCGCGACGAGATCCGCCAGACGTGCGGCTTCCGTTGTCTCGCCCACGGCGGTAAGCGCCTCGTCCGGCACGTTCTTCTTGACCTTGGCGTAACGCTCGAACTCATCACCGACGGATCGCAACAAGGCTTCCGTCGTCGCGGCGTCGCCCGGCATTTCGGTCAGATATTCTGCCCGCGCCTCAAAGAAATTGTCGTTCTCGAGGTATTCGGTGATCCGCACCCGCGCCTGCCCTTCGACAAGCACCTTGACGGTGCCGTCGGGCAGTTTCAGCAGTTGCAGGACATTGGCCAGCACCCCTGCCTTGAAGATACCCTCGGCGGAGGGATCATCCTCGCCGGGGTCGATCTGGCTGGACAGCAGGATCTGCTTGTCGTCCGCCATCACTTCTTCCAGCGCACGGACGGATTTTTCGCGACCTACAAAAAGCGGGACAATCATATGTGGGAACACCACGATGTCGCGCAGCGGCAGGACCGGATAGGACGCGTTCAAAGGCTCTAACATGCTCAATTCCTTAATTTAGCAAGACAGTCCCGGCCCCTATTAGGCAACCAATGCTGTCTCCTGTTCAGGAGGAGATATGTGTATCTGCCCCCTATGTTTCAATCCCTTGTAACCGGGAGTTCGCCCTATCATCGCTTGCCCTTCGATCAGAGGCAACCAGACTTTTGGTCGTCTTTGAATGAAAAAACGACAACAGGGCGCACGCCCGGTCGAGACCCGTCGGAAGGATTTCCTAGCCCTCCAACGTGGGATAATCGGTCAGTCCTTCACGGCCTCCGCCGTAATAGGTGTCGGAATTGCCGTCGTTCAGCGGCGCATCCTTCTTGTAGCGTTCGACAAGGTCCGGGTTGGCGATGAACGGACGACCGATCGCGATCATCTCGGCATGGCCGCTTTCGGTCGCCTTCAACGACATCTCGCGGTCGTAACCGTTGTTGGCCATGTAGGGCCCATCGAACAAGGCACGAAGCGCGTCGATGCTTTGACCGTCATCCAATGTGCGGCTGCCGCCCGTGGATCCTTCGACCATGTGCAGATAGGCAAGGCCAAATCGGTTCAACCCCTTGATGACATGCGAAAAGGTCTCTTGCGGATGGGCGTCGCTGATCCCGTTGGCGGGCGAAAACGGCGACAGGCGAATGCCCGTCCGGTCGCCACCGATGGCTTTCGCCACGGCTTCCATGACTTCCAGAACCAGGCGGGTGCGGTTTTCGAGGCTGCCGCCATAGTCGTCGGTGCGCTGGTTTGCCCCCGTCTTGAGAAACTGGTCGAGCAGGTATCCGTTGGCCGCGTGGACCTCCACACCGTCAAATCCCGCCTTCATCGCCATTTCGGCGGCGTGAACGTAGTCGCCGATCAGGCGCGGAATCTCGGATGTTTCCAGCGCGCGGGGGTCCGAGGTTGCCTCGAACCCGTTGGCGGTAAAGGTCTTGACGCCGGCGTTCACCGCGGATGGAGCCACGGGAGACTGACCATCCGGCTGCACGGAGGTATGGCTGATCCGGCCCACATGCCAAAGCTGCACGACGATCTTGCCGCCAGCCTCATGCACCGCATCGGTGACCTTGCGCCAGGCGGCCACCTGTCCGTCGGTGTGGATGCCGGGCGTCTGGATGTATCCCTTGCCCTCCGCGCTGATCTGGGTGGCTTCGGTGATGATCACCCCGGCACCGGCCCGCTGGCGGTAGTAATCGACATGCATCTCGCCGACTTCGCCGGTGTCGTTGTCGGCCCGGTTGCGGGTCAGCGGTGCCATCGCCATGCGGTTGGCCGCAGTGATCGCGCCAAGGGTGACGGGGGTGAAAAGTGTCTCTGTCATGTTCTTGCTTCTTTTTTCAATTTGCTTTGTTGATGCAGAGCTAAGCCCGTCCCGCCGGACAACAAGCCCCCGACCTTGCGGAACGCTGAAATGCCTAACGTAAAGCCCGAACATTTCCTTATTTTCGCCTGTTTGGCCGGGCTTATTCGGAAGAATATTCGCACAAAGGCATCAGAAATGCTCCGTTTGATCTACCGCCAGCGCCGTCGCCTGTTGTTCACGTCCTTTTTCACGACGCTTGCCCTGATGATGAACGTGATGCGCTTCCACTGGACGCCGGACTCCCTTGTCGGGCCTGCCTGGATCACGGGACTTGCCTTGTTTCTCACCGCTCTGATTGTTGCGGTCGGCGTCTTCGCCTGCGGTGCTGTCCTTGTTTTGATCATACCAAAGTGGCGCACAATGCTTGAACTTCTGGCCCTGATCTTTTTCACCAACACCGCTCTTGGACTTCTATTTCCTTCCCTTTTCCAGCTGCCCTATATCGGTCCGTTCCTGCCGATGGTGGTCTGTTTCGGAATTTTGGGGGTGCTCTATGGCGAAGTGCTGGACCGCTTCCGCATCTGGGTCGACCACCGCAGCCGCCGCAGCTTTGTCTCGCCAAAATCAGCTTCAGAGCTTTGGAGCGAACTGGTGCCGGGCGAAGCCGCAATCGAAGCGCATTGGGACAGCCTGCTGTGCGAACTGGATCAGGATCCCGATGATCCCGACACCTTCGAGGCACGATATGCACTGGGCGCATCGGTCTTTGAACACCAGACAATGACCATTCTGGAAAGAGACGAACCTCACCACGCCAAATATCACCACGTCGGCGAGGTGAACCCGAAAAACCGCAGCCTTGTCGAAGGGACTTTCGAGATCTGGATTGAGCCTCAAGACAAGGGCGGATGCAAAGTCACGCTGGAGGCACGACGGAACCTCTTGCTGCTCAGGATCGCTTTGCTGATGTGGTTTGACGACAATATCGGGGATCAGACAGACCATCTGCGCGCCCGTCATTGGGCCGCCGCGACTGGTCCATATCGGGCAATTGGCGGCGCAGTATCGGCAAATACACCTGAGCGTCAAAGCGGGTCGATATCGCCCTGTGCGCGGCCCCTGTGAAACTCTGCCTCCCATCCCGCAAAGGTGCCCGCCGCAATCGCGCCCCGCATCCCGGCCATGATGTCCTGAAAATACTGCAGGTTATGCCAGGTCAGCAGCATCCCCGAGATCATCTCCTGGCTGCGGAACACATGGTGCAGATAAGCGCGTGAATAGCTGCTGCAGGCCGGACAGGTGCAGTTCTCGTCCAGCGGGCGCGGATCGTCCTGATGTCGCGCGTTCTTGATGTTCAGCACACCGTGGCGGGTAAACACCTGCCCCGTGCGTCCCGACCGCGAGGGCAGCACGCAGTCCATCATGTCGATGCCGCGCTTGACGGCCCCCACGATGTCATCGGGCTTGCCCACGCCCATCAGGTAGCGCGGCTTGTCCTGGGGCAGTTGGTCGGCGGCGTAATCGAGACAGGCGAACATCGCCTCCTGCCCCTCGCCCACGGCCAGACCGCCCACCGCATAGCCGTCAAAGCCGATCTCGCGCAGCGCCTCGGCCGACGCCTGGCGCAGATCCTCTTCCAGCCCGCCCTGCTGGATGCCGAAAAGCGCGTGACCGGGGCGGTCGCCGAAGGCCTCCTTCGAACGTTTCGCCCACCGCATCGACAATTCCATGCTGGACGCGATCCTGTCCCGATCCGCAGGCAGCGCGGGGCATTCGTCGAAACACATCACGATGTCGGAACCGAGCAGCGCCTGTATCTCCATCGACCGTTCCGGGGTGATCTCGTGCTTCGATCCGTCGATGTGGCTTTTGAAGGTCACGCCGCGTTCGGTCAGTTTGCGCAGGTCAGCCAGGCTCATCACCTGAAACCCGCCCGAATCCGTCAGGATCGGCCCCGACCAGTTCATGAACTTGTGCAGCCCCCCGAGCTTGGCCACCCGCTCTGCCGTGGGGCGCAGCATCAGATGATAGGTATTGCCCAGCAGGATGTCCGCCCCGGTCGCCGCCACGCTTTCCGGCAACATCGCCTTGACCGTCGCGGCGGTGCCGACGGGCATGAACGCAGGTGTGCGGATATCGCCGCGCGTGGTGTGGATCACGCCGGTGCGGGCCTTGCCGTCCTGTGCCTGTTTCTCGAAGGGGATACCGGCCATGCCGCGACGCTCCGTTTCTGGGGTGCGCAGGGCCTAGCGCAGTCAGGGAAAACTTGCAATCTGGGTGATAAACGCCCAATTATCAGACATATTTTTCATTCAGGATCATTTTCGTGGACATCGAACAGTTTATTCTCGGCATACTGGAAAACAATCTGGCGTGGCTGCTTCTTGCCGCTCTGGTGGTGATCCTGATCTGGAAGGCGGTCAAGATCGTCCCGCAGTCCGAACAGCATGTGGTCGAACGTTTTGGCCGGTTGCGCTCGGTGCTGGGCCCCGGCATCAACATGATCGTGCCCTTCATCGACCGGATCGCGCATAAAATCTCGATCCTCGAACGCCAGTTGCCCACCGCATCCCAAGACGCCATCACCCGCGACAACGTGCTGACGCAGGTGGATACCTCTGTCTTCTACCGCATCACAGAACCGGAAAAGACCGTCTACCGCATCCGCGACGTGGATTCGGCCATCTCGACCACCGTGGCCGGTATCGTGCGGGCCGAGATCGGCAAGATGGATCTGGACGAGGTGCAGGCCAACCGGTCGGCGCTGATCACCACGATCAAGGCAACGGTCGAGGACGCAGTGGACAACTGGGGCATCGAAGTGACCCGCGCAGAAATCCTCGACGTGAACCTCGATGCAGCGACCCGTGCGGCGATGATGCAGCAGTTGAACGCCGAACGCGCCCGCCGTGCGCAGGTGACCGAGGCCGAAGGCAAGAAACGCGCCGTCGAACTGGCCGCCGATGCGGAACTTTATGCCTCCGAACAAACCGCCAAGGCCCGCCGCGTGCTGGCCGACGCCGAAGCCTATGCCACGCAGGTGGTGGCCACGGCGATCAACGAAAACGGCCTTGAAGCCGCGCAATACCAGATCGCGCTGAAACAGGTCGAAGCGCTCGGCAAGATGAGCAGCGGCGAAGGCAACCAGACCGTGATCGTCCCGGCAGAGGCGCTTGCCGCCTTCGGCGATGCGTTCAAGCTGTTGAAAGGGCGCCCGTGATGGCCGCCTATCTGACGCTCTGGTGGGTGTGGATCTGCATCGCGCTGGCGCTGGGTGTGGTCGAACTCCTGGCCCCCGGTTTCATTTTCCTGGGCTTTGCGATCGGAGCAATGGTCATGGCGGCGGTGGTCAGTCTGTTTGCCATCAGCAACGTGCCGGCCCTTCTCGCGCTCTTTGCAATCCTGTCGCTTGTGGCCTGGGTTGTGCTGCGGGCAGCATTCCGCAGGCAATCAAGCGGCGCACGAATCGTCACGCGCGACATCAACGAAAACTGATCCCCCGTCAGGCCTGACGGCCTGTTGAGGTTCGCCTGCCCCCCTGCTACGCAGCCGCAAACCTTGGAGGCGCGGCACATGGACAGACTGAACTTCGGCTGGGAAGAATGGATCGCATTGCCCGCGCTCGGTCTGCCCGCGATCAAGGCGAAGATCGACACCGGCGCGCGCACGTCGGCGCTTCATGCCTATGACATCGAAACATTCGGGACTTCCGCCAAACCCAAGGTGCGCTTTGACGTGCATCCGATTCCCGGCCGCGAGGACATCGTGATCACCTGTTCGGCCCCCATCGTGGACCGGCGCGAGGTCACATCCTCCAACGGCGAATCCGAACAGCGATACGTGATCGAGACCAGGCTGGAGGTCGGCGGGCAAAGCTGGCCCATCGAAATCACGCTGACCAACCGCGCCGGGCTCAGCAGCCGCATGTTGCTGGGCCGTCAGGCGCTGAACGATCACATCACGATTTCTGCCACCGAACGCCGGTTGCAACCTGATCTCAGCTACGATGTCTATCACTCCGCAGCGGTGCGCAGGACAGCACCGCAGCGCGCCTTGCGCATCGCCGTGCTGAGCCGGGAGGACAACTATTCGACCAGCCGTCTGGTCGAGGTCGGCGAAGCGCGGGGACACACGGTCGAAGTCATCGACACCACACGCTGCTACATGGCGATCAACGCGATGTCGCCCGAAGTGCATTACGACGGCAAGCGCCTGCCGCGCTATGACGCGGTGATCCCGCGCATCGGCGCGTCGATCACGCCCTACGGCTGCGCCGTGATCCGCCAGTTCGAGACCATCGGCACCTATTGCGTCAACGGCTCGGCGGGCATCCTCGCCAGCCGCGACAAGCTGCACGCGCATCAGGTGCTGGCCTCCAAACGGATCGGGATGCCGACCACCGCCTTTGCCGCGTCGCCCAAGGACACGTCGAACCTGATGGCGCTGGTGGGCACCGCGCCGCTGATCGTCAAGCTGCTGGAATCGACCCAGGGCAAGGGTGTGGTGCTGGCCGAAACCAAGAAAGCGGCGGAAAGCGTGATCGACGCCTTTCGCGGACTGAAAGCCAACTTTCTGGTGCAGGATTTCGTCAAGGAGGCCGCGGGCGAGGACATCCGCTGTCTGGTGATCGCGGGCAAGGTCGTGGCCGCGATGAAGCGCACCGGGGCGGAGGGTGATTTCCGGTCCAACCTGCACCGGGGCGGGTCGGCCAAGGTCGTGCGGATCACCAAGGAAGAGCGCGACACCGCCCTGCGGGCCGCGCGCGCCTTCGGTTTGGGCAAGGCAGGCGTGGACCTGCTGCGCTCCGAAAGCGGGCCGAAGGTGCTCGAGGTCAATTCCTCCCCGGGGTTCGAGGGGATCGAGAAGGCCACCGGCAAGGACATCGTCGGCAAGCTTTACGACGAGATCGAGGCACGGGTGAAACCGCAGCCGGTCCGCAAGCGCAAGTCGGGCTGATGCGGCCTGCGTCCTTCGTGGTTGCATGGAGGGACTGACTTCGCTAACCGCGATGCAAAGCCCGTACCTTGCGAAGGACCGCCCTCATGACCGTTCAGATCGACATTTCCAAGTACAGCAACCTCGCCCTTGAGGCGCAGGAGGACGGCGTCTGGATCGTCACGCTGAACCGTCCCACAAAGCGGAATGCGTTGGACATCGCCACCATCGACGAACTGGTGGATTTCTTTTCGGTGGCCCCGCGTGCCGGTGTCCGCGCCGTCGTCCTGGCCGGATCGGGTGATCACTTCTGCGCGGGTCTCGACCTCATCGAACACCATGATGAAGACCGCAGCCCGGCTGACTTCATGCACGTCTGCCTGCGCTGGCACGAAGCCTTCAACAAGATGGAATACGGCGGCGTCCCGATCATTGCGGCGCTGCACGGTGCCGTCGTCGGCGGTGGTCTGGAACTGGCCAGCTCTGCGCATGTGCGGGTGATGGACAAGACCACGTACTTCGCCCTGCCCGAAGGCCAGCGCGGTCTTTTCACCGGGGGTGGTGCCACGATCCGCGTGACCGATCTGGTCGGCAAGTCGCGGATGATCGACATGATGCTGACAGGCCGTGTCTATCAGGGACAGGAAGCGATGGATGTCGGCCTTGCGCAATATTTCACCGACGGATCCAGCTTTGACCGCGCAGTTGAACTGGCGCGCAAGGCTGCCCAGAACCTGCCACTGTCGAACTTCGCCATCTGCTCTGCGGTCAGCCACATGCAGAACATGTCCGCCATGGACGCCGCCTATGCCGAAGCGGTGGTCGCCGGGGTGGTCAACACCCAGCCCGACGCGCGGGCACGGCTTGCCGCCTTCGCGGACAAAAGCGCGGCCCGTGTGCGTCCCAACGCGTAAGGAAAACGCGCGCGAAGACTGACCGCCCCTCACAAGACATTCTGACACCCACTGGACGCCCCGCCCTGCAAACCCTATATAAACACTAAGAATTAAAGCGAGGCCACCATGACAGACCAATCCCAGCCGATGGAAGGCACGCCGCTGATCGCGCCTTCCTCAACCGATCACCCGCTTTACGAGCAGGTGGTTGAGGCGTGTCGCACGGTCTATGACCCTGAAATCCCTGTCAATATCTACGAACTCGGCCTGATCTACACCATCGACATCGACGCCGAGAACGCGGTCGACATCAAGATGTCGCTGACCGCACCGGGCTGTCCTGTGGCGGGCGAAATGCCCGGTTGGGTGGCAGATGCGGTCGAACCGCTGGCAGGTGTCAAACAGGTCAACGTCGAACTTGTGTGGGAGCCGCCCTGGGGCATGGACATGATGTCTGATGAAGCGCGCCTTGAACTTGGGTTCATGTAGGTGCGCGTTACCAAACTGTAACCAAAGTTTCATCCAGCCTTAACAGCTTCGTCATGTGGCGGTCACGCTGCCACCGTCATCCTGACAGTCCCGTACCTGACCAACCGGAGCTGTCATGCGCACCCCAATTTCCGCCATCTGTCTGGCCCTCGTGGCCACCACCGCCTTCGCCGAAGAACACGCGCCCAAGGGCCAGATTGATTACGGCCCCCGCCCCGCCTACCTGATCGACAAGCTTGCCGAAGGGCCGCTCAAGGACAAGTTGATGTCCTGCATGGGCCAGACGCCTGCGCGCAGCGACTTTTCCATCGGCCACCGGGGTGCGCCGCTGATGTTCCCCGAACACACCGTTGAATCGAACGTCGCCGCCGCCCGCATGGGTGCAGGTATTCTGGAATGCGACGTGACGTTCACCGCCGATCACGAGCTGGTCTGCCGCCATGCGCAGAACGATCTGCACACGACCACCGACATTCTGGTCACCGATCTGGCGGCCAAATGCACGACCGCCTTCACGCCCGCCTCGGGCGACACCGGTGCCAGCGCCGAATGCCGCACCTCGGATCTGACCCTGGCGGAGTTCCGCACGCTGAACCCCAAGATGGATGCCGCCGACAAGACGGCCACCACGCCGGAAGCCTATCAGGGCGGCATCGCGGGCTACCGGACCGACCTCTATTCCAACGGCACGCGGACGATGACCCACGCGGAATCCATCGACCTGTTCAAATCGCTGGGGGCAAAGTTCACGCCCGAGCTGAAATCGGCCTCGGTCGAGATGCCGCACAACGGGTTTTCACAGGCCGACTACGCGCAAAAGATGATCGACGAATACAAGGCAGCCGGCATCCCCGCGTCGGATGTCTGGGCACAGTCGTTCGACCTGAGCGACGTGCTCTACTGGATCGAAAACGAACCCGAATTCGGCGCACAGGCGGTCTATCTCGATGACCGTTACGAGGCGTCGGACGAAGACGAAGGCATGATCGACCCGATGGATGCCGCGACCTTCAAACCCACCATGCAGGAATTGGCTGACATGGGCGTGAATTATATCGCGCCGCCGCTGTGGATGCTGGTGACCACCGAGAATGGCAAGATCGTGCCTTCCGTCTATGCCCGTGAAGCGCAGGCCGCAGGGTTGAACATCATCACATGGACGCTGGAACGCTCTGGCCCGCTGACCACCGGCGGCGGCTGGTATTATCAGTCCATCGCCGATGTCACCGACAACGACGCTGTGACCTACGAACTGCTGGATGTGCTGGCGCAGGACGTCAAGGTAAAGGGCGTGTTCTCGGACTGGCCCGCGACCGTCACCTACTACGCCAATTGCATGGGCCTCTGACCCTGTCTGCACCTCAACGACCGAAGGGCCGCGCATATCCTGCGCGGCCCTTTTGCCAGGCACCGACAGAATTTCCCCATCTGCCTTGAGAACCACGCCCGTCCGTCTTATCTTGGTGACAACAGGAGATGCCCCATGTTCGGAATTCCCGGCAAACAAGCCGTCACCATCACGCCCAAGGCCGCCACGCAGATCACCAAGCTGATGAAGTCGGCAGGTCACGCCGGTCTGCGCATCGGCATCAAGAAGGGTGGCTGTGCGGGGATGGAATACACGATGGAATACGTCGACGCGCCTGATCCCAACGACGAGGTCGTGGAACAGGACGGTGCCTGCGTGATGATCGCGCCCATGGCGCAGATGTTTCTGTTCGGCACCGAAATCGACTATGAAACGACGCTTCTTGAATTGGGGTTCCGGTTCAACAACCCCAACGTGACCGAAGCCTGCGGTTGCGGCGAATCGATCAAATTCGACGAGGCGCTGACGGCGAAGTGAGCCTGAACGCCGCCGACATCGCTTTTGTGAAAGAGCTGTTCGGTGACATCCCTGACCTGTCCACCCGCAGGATGTTCGGCGGTCTTGGACTTTACGCCGATGGTGTGATCTTTGCGCTGATGCGATCCGACGGGCAGATCCTTCTCAAGGCTGTCACGCCCGCTTTCGAGGAGACACTTGCGCGGCAAGGTGCGCGGAAATGGACCTATACCCGCAAAAGTGGCAAGGACACCGCGATGCCCTACTGGTCCCTGCCCGACAGCGCCCTTGACGATCCCGAAGAAGCGGCCGCCCTGGCCCGGCGCGCCTTGGCCGACCTGCGCTAAGTCTTTGCGTTCTTCAGATGCACATAAGTTTCGGCATAGCGTCGCGACAGGTGATCGCCCGCCGCTTCCACCGCGCCTGACCCAAGCGGGGCCACGTTCGTCTCGTAGGACGGGTTGAAGAACAAGGGAACCGAGATCCGTTCGGCCAGCCCGCCCACCACACGGTGCGGCGTGGCGCGGATGATGCCGTTGCTCCACCGGTCCATCATCTCTCCGAAGTTGATGACAAACTCACCGGGTGGTGCGCTGACCTCGGTCCAGCCACCGCCGCGGTTGCGCACCTCGAGCCCCGGCGAGCCATCGGTCGCCAGCAGTGTCAGACAGCCATAATCCGTATGGGTGGCGATGCCGAAATCCTTCGCACCGGCCCAGTCAGGCCGCGCCGGATAATAATTGCCGCGCAACAGCGCCATCGGCGCATCAAACGCCCCTTCGAACACATCGCCCGGCAAGTCGACCGATGCCGCAACCCCGCGCAGCACATCCATCGCCACCGCGCAGGCATCTGTGTAATAGCGCCGGATCACCTCTTCGAAACCATCGGGCTCATCGGGCCAGATGTTGGCGGCGTAAAAGCGGTTCTCCAGCCTCGGATCACCGGCAGGCAAGGTCAGCCCGTTATCGAAGAACTGCTTGAAATCGGGGTTGGCGTCCGGGTCCACCTGTTCCGACCCTGCGGCCCCCCAGCCCCGGTTCGATCCGGTCTGCGCCATGTCGTAGCGGCGCTTTTGCGCCTCCGGCAGCGTGAAGAACGCGCGGTACGTCTCGATCACCTGCGTGACGCGGTTCCGGTCGAGGGCGGTATTATGCACGGTGGCAAACCCCACCTCCGTCGCGGCGACCCGCATCGCCTCCCGCGCGTCCGCCGCGCCACCGCTGAGGGCGGCCACGTCAATCCGTGGAATCATCGCAGTGTCCCTTCTTGCGCCATCCGCCATCCGTCTAGCAGTTTGGCGGGCACAGGCGAAGCCCTGCGCGTTGCCTTGCGCGGGGTCCGGTGCTAGGACCGACCGGACCCAGCAAGAAGAGACCCCCATGCGCCGCAAGATTGCCGCCGGAAACTGGAAGATGAACGGAACCAGCGCCACATTGGCGGAGCTGGAGGTGCTTGCCCAACGCCTGCCCGCCCCGCGCAGCGTGGATGTGGTGATCTGCCCGCCTGCCCCGCTTCTCTTTCGCGCCTGTCGTGCCGCCTCCCCCCATGGCATCCACATCGGCGCACAGGATTGTCACATGCAGGCCTCCGGTGCCTTCACCGGCGACATATCGGCCACGCTGATCGCGGATACCGGCGCGACATTCGTGATCGTCGGCCATTCCGAACGCCGCGCGGCCCACGAAGAAACCAATGCGGACGTGCGCGCCAAGGCAAAAAGCGCCTGGGCCGCCGGTCTCACACCGATCCTGTGCATCGGCGAATCCCTGGAGGACCGCGAGTCCGACAACACGCTCGACATCATCGGCGGACAGCTGGCGGGGTCACTGCCCGACGGGGCCCGCGCCGACAACATCGTGATCGCCTATGAACCCATCTGGGCCATCGGCACCGGAGAGGTCGCGACCCTGCCGCAAATCATCGAAGTGCATGATTTCATCCGCGCCCGGCTGATCGCCCGCTTCGGCCCGGAGACCGGTGATGCCATCCCCCTGCTCTACGGCGGCTCCGTGAAGCCCGACAACGCCGCCCCCATCTTCGAGGCCGACAATGTGGACGGTGCGCTGGTCGGCGGTGCCTCTCTCAAGGCAAGCGACTTCGCGCCCATCGTCGCGGCCCTTGCGCAAAGCTGACAGGCGTCAGCGCGCCGGTTCAACGCACCGCCAGCACGGCATCAAGGGCGCTGAACGCGGATGAGGGGCAGACCATCCGCCCCCCTTTCTCTTTTTGGCCTTATATACCGATCCCGCACCCTCAACCCGCCGGACATCCGCCGACAAAGCGCGAGGGTGCGACACACCCCTAGCGGGTGATGATTTCCGGTCCCATCATCATCGTGGGCAACCATGTGCTGAGGATCGGAATGTAGGTCACCATGATCAGGAAGACGAAGAGCACGGCGAGGAACGGCAGCGACGCCTTCACCACGTTCATCATCGGCATGTTCGCCACGCCGGAGGTCACGAAGAGGTTCAGACCCACGGGCGGCGTGATCATCCCGATCTCCATGTTCACCACCATGATGATGCCCAGATGAATGGGGTTGATGCCAAGCTCGATGGCAATCGGGAACACCAGCGGTGCCACGATGACCAGCAGACCCGACGGCTCCATGAACTGCCCGCCGATCAGCAGGATCACGTTCACGATGATCAGGAACACGATCGGCCCGAAGCCCGCATTCAGCATCGCCGCCGAAATTTGCTGCGGGATCTGTTCGTCCGTCAGCACATGCTTGAGGATCAGCGCGTTGGCGATGATGAACATCAATGTCACCGTCAGCTTGCCCGCCTCGAACAAGGTGTGGCGCGTGTCCTTGTGAAAGAAAACCGTCAGCAGGGCGATGGGCTTTTGCAGCAAGGACATATTGCCCCCCTCGCCTGCCACATGCAGCGGTCCCATGTCGCGGTAGACAAAGGAGGCGATGAAGAAGGCATAGACTGCCGCAACCGCCGCCGCCTCGGTGGGGGTGAAGATGCCGCCATAGATGCCGCCCAGAATGATGACGATCAGGAACAGACCCCATCCGGCTTCGGCACCGCTGCGGCGCACTTCGCCCCAGCCCTGCCATTCGCCTCTGGGCAGATCGCGCACCTTCGCGATGACATAGATCGTCAGCATCAGCATGAAACCGGCCAGAAGACCGGGGATCACGCCCGCCAGAAACATCCGACCGACAGAGACATCCGTGGCAGAGGCGTAGACCACCATCACGATGGAGGGGGGAATGAGGATGCCCAGGGTGCCCGCCACGGCGATGACACCGGCGGCGAAATCCTTGGTATAGCCCACCTCCCGCATCCCCACGATCACGATCGACCCGATGGCGACCACCGTCGCGGGTGATGAACCGCTGAGCGCGGCAAAGAGCATGCAGGCAAAGACCCCCGCAATCGCCAGCCCCCCCGGCAAGTGGCCCACCAGCGCGATGGAGAAGCGGATGATCCGCCGCGCCACGCCGCCCGTGGACATGAAACTCGATGCCAGAATGAAGAACGGGATCGCCAGCAGCGTGTAGTGGCCCGCCATCGCCTGAAACAGCGTCTGCGCGATGGAGGCAAGCGAGGTGTCCGACAAAACCAGCAGGAACAGGATCGACGAGGTGCCAAGGGCGACCGCGATCGGCACACCGATCAGCATCAGGCCGATCACCATCGCAAAGAGGACAACAACTTCCATGGTCTCAGTTCCCCGCGTTCATATGCTGGACGTCCTTGATGTCGTCCTCGGCTTCGTGGCTCACGATCAGACTGGTCGCCGCGCCGGTGAACACGCGCACAAAGGCCTGTATGAACCGAAACAGAAGCAGCGCCATGCCGAAGGGCAGGATCGCATAGGGAATGAAGCGCGGCAGCTTCTCATAGCTTTCGCCCTCGTTCATGATCGGCTCGATCCAGCGCAGCCACTCAGGGAAAGGCAGGTCCACGACCTCGTACCAGGCTTGATCCCGACTGTCCGCGAACCCCGTGGGGAACCAGCGTCCCGCCGTGGCATCGAGCCCGGCAAAGGGCGCCCAGTAATCCCAGGCCCCTTTCAGAACCAAAGCCGCATAGATGATGCAGACAACCGCCGACAACAGCGCCAGAATACGCCGCGTGGGTGATGAAAAGAGGTTGATCACCGCATCCACCCCCAGTTGCGCCGTCACCTTGACCGTATAGCTCACGCCGAACAGAACCAGCCAGGCAAACAGGAACGTCACCGCCTCCAGCCCCCAGATCAGTCCCGTGTTGAACCCGTATCGCAGCACCACGTTGATGAAGGTGATCACGGTCATCAGACCAAGGAGCACGGCAATCGCGGTTTCTTCGATTTCATTGACGATGCGGCCCAGGGCCGTCTTTGCTTCATAGGCATGTGCCATCAGGTCACTCCAGCGAAGGGGATGCAGCGGATGCGTGCAATGCACCCCGCCCGACAGTGCGGGCGGGGTGGGTCAGAAGCGCAAGGTGGCTTAGTGCTTGGCGTTGATCGCCTGTGCCGCGTCGATGTTTTCCTGACCGACGTCGGCAGTGAACTGCTCCCACACAGGCATCATCGCATCGACCCAGACCTGACGCTGTTCCGCGTCCAATTCGATGATGTTCGACCCTGCATCGAGGATCGCCTGACGTGCATCCATATCGACCTGACCAACGGCCGCGTTCCGCTCCACGGTGACTTCCTCGAGGATCGTCGCCAATTGGGTGCGCACGTCCTCCGGCAGGCTGTCCCACCAGTCTGTCGATGTCACGACCATGTAGTCGATGATGCCGTGGTTGGTCTCGGTGATGCCGTCCTGCACTTCAAAGAACTTCTGGCCATAGATGTTGGACCATGTGTTCTCCTGCCCCTCGACAACGCCGGTCTGAAGCGCACCGTAAACTTCCGAGAAGGCCATCGGCTGTGGCGAGACGCCGATCGCTTCCATCTGCGCCTTGATCACGTCGGAAGGCTGCACGCGGAACTTCAGGCCGTTGGCGTCTTCGGGCGTGTTCAGCGGCTTGTTGGCCGACATCTGCTTCATGCCATTGTGCCAGAACTGAAGACCCAGAAGACCGCGACGGGTCATGGATTCCTTCATCGCCTGACCGGTTTCGGAGTTCTGGAACTCGTCAACGGCTGCGACGTTCTTGAACATGAAGGGCAGATCGAAAATGCGGAACTGCTTGGTGAACTGCTCGAACTTGGACAGCGATGGGGCTGCCATCTGCACGTCGCCCTGCAGCATCGCCTCAAGCACCTGATCGTCGTTGTAAAGCGTGGACTGCGGGAAAACCTCCATGCAGGCCTTGCCGTTCATCTCCTCGTTCACGCGCTCCATCAGCATGGTCGCGGCGATGCCCTTGGGGTGCTTGTCGGTGTTGGTGACGTGGCTGAACTTGATCAGGATTTCGCCATCGTCACAGGCGGCGGACACTGCGCCAGCGGATACGGTCAAGGCCAATGTGGCCATTGTCAAAAACTTCATGTTGTCTCCTCCCAGAGAACCAGAATCATATGTGCGGCAGGTCTTGGCCTGCGCTGTTCACATAAAAGGCTGCAAAGACCCCGGTCACAAGCTTGTGTTCGTCTCGTCGGATAGCTTGGGGATATCCAATATATTCCATGGCCTTACGAAGCGATCTGACCAAGACGTTATCCATCTCACCCCCAGCCCTGTGCGAAAACCCGCACAGGCCATTGCCGCGGTTGTGCGGAAAACCGCACAGGTTCAGCTGCGGAAATCCTCGGGTCGGATGCCGTAACGCGCCAGTTTGTCATAGAATGTCTTGCGCGGCAGTTTCAGCGCCTCCGCCGCCATCGACGCCTGCCCCGCCGCCCGCCGAAGCGCCGCTTCCAGCAGGGATTGCTCGATCATCGACATCTGTTCGGCCAGTCCCAGCGTTGCGTCCGGCGTCACCGTATCGGGCAGTCCCATCACGAAACGCATCGCGACCGACATCAGCGACCGCGCATTTCCCGGCCAGTCGCGGGCCATCAGGCTGGCCACGATCTCGGGTGTGACTTCGGGCGCCTGCAGCCCCGATTGCTCGGCGGCCTGACTGACATAGCGGCGAAACATCACCGGAATGTCTTCGGGCCGCTCGGCCAGCGACGGAATGCGCACGGAAAGCACCTCGAGCCGGTAGTACAGATCTGCATTGAACCGCCCTGCCTCAATCTCGGCGTTCAGATCACGGGTATTGCCCGCGATCAGGCACACACCGGCCAAGGCTCCCTCGCCCTCGCTCAAGGCCAGTTGCACCTGTGCGGGAAGATGGGAAATCTCGTCGATGAAAAGACTGCCGCCCGCCGCCTCTTGCACCGCCTGCATCAGCGCGTCCTGCGTCAGCCCTGCGGCGGCGCGTTTGACAAAGGCGGATTTGGACCGGGCAGAGCTGAGGTGGATCACTTCCGCCACCTTCGAGATACCGGACCCGGGCGCCCCCGTGACCAGCGCATCGCCCTCGGCCTGTGCGACCAGCCGCACCTGACGGCGCAGCGCCTCGGCCAGTTCGGAAGTGCCGAAAAGCATCCGCGCCGCCGGATCGCCGGTCTCGACCAGGTGACGCAGACGGCGGTTGTCGATGACCATGGCGCGGGTGCGCAGGGCGCGTTCCAGAACCGTGATCAGATCGGCGGGGGCACAGGGCTTTTCCAGAAACCCGAAGGCCCCCCGCCCCATGGCCGCCACGGCCATCGGGATGTCGCCCTCTCCGGTCAGCAGGATCACCGGCAGATCGGGATCCTGCCCGCGCGCGTAATCCAGCAGGTGAAATCCGTCGCGGCCGGGCATTCGGATATCCGACAGGATCACGCCTTCGAAATCGGCGGTGATCCGGTCCTTGGCGGCGACAAAGGAATTGGCGGTGATCGCCTGAAGATCGGCCAGTTCGAGCGTCTGCGCCAGCGCGTCGCGCACCGCCGCATCGTCATCGACCAGAAGAACCACCCGTTTCATTCCGCCGCCTCTTGGGTGGTTTCCGGTGCCTCGGCAGGTTCCAGAGTGACGGTAAAGACAGCACCGCCCCCGGCCAGATTGCTGCCCTTGATCTGGCCACCGCAGCTTTGCACGATGCCATAGCTGATCGACAGCCCCAGCCCCATGCCGCTGTTCTGACCCACGGTCTTGGTCGTGTAGAAGGGATCGAACACCTTGTCGGGCATTTCGATCCCCGGTCCGGTGTCCCGGAATTGCACCGTGATCGGGTTCTGCGCATCGACGGTGATGCGCAGAACCCGATCGACCCTGCCCGCCATCGCATCCACCGCGTTGGTGATCAGATTGATAAAGACCTGTCCCAGACGCACTTCGCCCCCGCGCACCCAAATAGCATGGTCGGGAGCCTGCCATTCCAGCGTCACATCCGCAGCCTCGCGGTGGGCACGGGTCAGTTCGACGGCGGTCTGCACGACAGCGCCCAATTCAACCGAGGTCGCCGCAAGGTTCTCCTGCCGGGCAAAGGCCCGCAGGTTCTGGATGATCCGGCCCATGCGCTGTGTCATCTGCGAAATCCGGCTCAGGTTCTCGCCCGCCCGGTCCGGCTTGCCGCGCTCCAGAAACTGCGCGGCGTTGTCCGCGTAGGACCGGATCGCCATCAACGGCTGGTTCAGCTCGTGACTGATGCCCGCCGACATCTGGCCAAGCGCGCTCAACTTGCCCGCCTGCACCAGATCGTCCTGCGCCCGGCGCAGCGCGGTCTGCGCCTCCTCGCGTTCCTCCGCCTCTGCCACCAGCTTGGCATTGGTTTCACGCAAAGCCTGCGTCCGGTCCGCCACCCGCCGCTCCAGCTGCACATTGGCGGCGGCAAGCGTGCGACGCCGCTCGGACGCCAGAAACAGCAGCGAACCGAACGCAAGGCAAAGCGCGGCCACCGCTGCCGCCTGCGCAAAGGCCAGCGCGCGGGTCTGTCGCACATCGAGCAGCACCTCGCCGGTCATCCCGATCACCGGCCAGGCCCGCGTCAGATGCAACGCCTGCTGCGGCAGATACGGCCCCCAGCCCAGCTGCCAGATCTCGTGCGGTCCTTCCATCCGCGCCGCAAAGGACGGTGCCACCCCTTCGGGCGGGATCAGGCCCGCGCTGTCGGGCGGTCTGCGCCAGAACAACAGCTCGGACCTGTTGGAGATATAGACCTCGCCCTGCGCGTCGGTGAAGAACGCCGCCGGGTTGCTGCCGCGCCAGTTGTAGTCGATGCCGTTGAGGTCGGTGATCACGACCACCGCGCCGCGCACCTGCCCTGCGTCGTCAAAGATGGGTGCCGCGTGAAAGAACGCGCGTTGGGTCAGCGGGTCCGCCGGGCCATGGCCCCAGCCCAATGCGCCGCGCAGGGCGCGCTGCACATGGGCGTAGCGTTGCAGGTCTTGCGGCGCCGCGCCGCTGGCCGACGCCGTGACAGCACCTTCGCGGTTCAGCACCAGCACGTCCAGCGCCGCCGATTTGTCCGCCACATCCAACAGCAGATCGCTGACCCCGGTAAACCTGTCCGAGCCAGAGGCCCGCGCCACCACAGGGTGATCCGACATCAGCACGGCCAGATCGCGGTACCGCTGCAACTGCCCCACCAGCCGGTCGCCGGCCAGCGCCAGATCCGCCTCGCCCCGCGCGGCCAGTTGGTCCAGCCCCTGCGTATAGGCATAGCGCCAGACGCCGCCCGCCAGCACCGCGACGACCCCCAGAAACGCCAGCACCAAGGCCAGTCTTTGTTGCATCCCCTTTGTCATGGGCGCAGGTTGCACGACCCCCCTTGCATTGACCAGCCCCAGAGGATTGCATGAGGCCATGTTTCATCTCGACCAATCCCCGCTCGATCCCGCGTTTGTCCAGAACCCCTATCCCGTCTACGCGCGGGCGCGGTCGGCGGGGCCCGTGGTCTGGTGGGAGGATTACAAGATGCTCGCCGCCTTCGATGCGGCGACGGTTCAGGCGCTTTTGCGCGACCGCCGTCTGGGACGGGCCAAACCGCCGCATCTTCAGCACCCGGCAGAGCCCCACCTGCGCGTCTGGGCCGGGGTCGAGGCCACGTCGATGCTGGATATGGAACCGCCCGATCATACCCGGCTGCGCGGTCTGGTCCTGCGCGCCTTCACCTCGCGCCGCATCGCTGCCTTGCGCCCCGAGATCGAAACCATCACCCAAGATCTGCTGGCGGCGCTGCCGGAGACGCCCTTCGACCTGATCCCCGCCTTCTGCACGCAACTGCCGGTCCGCATCATCGCCCGCCTTCTGGGTGTCCCGGAAGAGATGTCGGACGACCTGCTGGCCTGGTCCAATGCGATGGTCGCGATGTATCAGGCCGGGCGCACCCGCAGCACCGAAGACGCCGCCGAAGCCGCAAGCGTTGCCTTCACCGGCTTTCTGCACGACTACATCACACAGCGCCGCCGTGATCCGCGCGATGATCTGATCACCGAACTCATCGCGGCCGAAGCGGACGGCCAGCGCCTTTCGACCGAAGAACTGATCGGCACCTGCATCCTGCTGCTGAACGCGGGCCACGAGGCGACGGTGCACAGTCTGGGCAACGCGGTGAAATGCCTGCTGGAGCATCGCACGCCCGCCACGGCGCTGGCGCCCGATCACATCGCATCCACGGTCGAAGAGCTTCTGCGCCATGACCCGCCGCTGCATATGTTCACCCGTTTCGCCTATGAGGACATCGACCTTTGCGGGGTGACCCTGCGCAAAGACCGGGAAATTGCCCTGATCCTGGGTGCCGCGGGCCGCGACCCGGCGCTCTATGACCAGCCTGACATCTTCGATCCCGGCCGACCTGCCAAACCGCATGCGGCTTTCGGCGGCGGTTTGCACTTCTGCGTCGGTGCGCCGCTGGCCCGGCTCGAAATGCAGATCGCCCTGCCCGCGCTTTTCGCGTTCCTGCCGGACATGCGCCTCGCAGCGCCGCCACGCTATGCCAACACCTATCACTTCCACAAACTCGATCATCTGATGATCGACCCGCGCGCCGGATCATAGTCAATTATCGCATAGCGACCCCTGCCCCTGGCGTCTCCCTGACGCCGGTTTGACGCGCGCCAGACTGCTGGTCAGACCATTCCTCTGCGCATACTCAATGCCCTCACAACGGCAGGGCCACGGTCGACTTGATCTCTTCCATCGACAAGAGCGCCGTCACATTGTGAACCCGCACCTCTGAAATCAGCGCCTGATAAAAGGCGTCATAGGCCCGTGCATTGGCGACCCGCACCTTGAGGATATAGTCGATGTCGCCCGCAAGCCGATGCGCCTCCTGCACTTCCGGACGGTCCTTCAGCGCCTTGAGAAAGCGCGCCTGCCATTCCGCCTCATGTTCCGATGTGCGGATCAGCACGAAAAAGCACGCCTCGAACCCCAGCGCTTCGGCATCCAGCATCACGGTCTGCCGCCCGATGACGCCCGCGTCGCGCAACTTGCGAATCCGGTTCCATACCGGCGTCTTGGAAGAGCCGACCTGCCTGGCAATCTCATCCAGCGACTGGCTCGCATCGTGCTGCAGCGCTGCCAGAATTTTCCGATCCGTGTCGTCTATGCGGACTGTCATTTCATCTCCTTACGCTCGTTTGGGTCATCTGTTCATTCAGACCCCTCATTGTGGAACGATGTTCTTATCTGAACGCTTCTCTGGCGAAATAACGGGATACTGTTCTATATTCAAGCACAGAGATTACAGGAGCAAACCCGCATGGACCATTTCCCCATCTTCCTTGCCACCGAAGGACGCAGGATCGTCGTATCGGGCGGCGGTGACGCGGCGCTGGCCAAGCTGCGCCTGTTGCTCAAGACCACGGCCCGCATCAGCGTCTTCGCCGCCAACCCTGCCCCCGAAATCTCCGATTGGGCGGCGCATGGCAAGCTCACTCTTATCCCACGCGCCTTCGATCATGGGGACACGATCTGCGCGGCGCTGTTCTATGCTGCCAACGAAGATGCGGCGGAAGACAAGCGCACCGCCGCCATCGCCCGTGCGGAGGGTGCCCTGGTCAACATCGTCGACAACCTTGCCGACAGTGCCTTCATCACTCCCGCGATCGTCGACCGCGACCCCGTCACCGTGGCCATCGGCACCGAAGGGGCCGCGCCGGTCCTCGCCCGCGCGATCAAGGCCGATCTGGAAGAACGTCTGCCGCACTCCCTCGGGGCGCTCGCCCGCATCGGCAAGACCTTTCGCGCTGCGGCCAACGCCCTGCCCTTCGGCCGCGCGCGCCGCGATTTCTGGCGCGACTATTACTTCAACGCCGGTCCCAAGGCGATGGGAGCAGGTCAAGAGCATGTCGGCCCGGCGCTGGAAAGCCTGCTGAACGACCACCTTACCAGAGAAGCCCGCCCGGGCCATGTCGCCTTTGTCGGCGGTGGTCCCGGCGATCCGGAACTGCTCACGCTCAAGGCCCGCCGCGCGCTCGACGAGGCCGATGTGGTGATCTACGACCGCCTGATTTCGCCTGAAATCCTCGAACTCGCCCGCCGCGAGGCGCTGATGATCGACGTCGGCAAGGAGGGCTTCGGCCCCTCCACCTCTCAGGAAACGATCAACGATCTCCTGATCGAACATGCCCGGACCGGCGCGCAGATCGTCCGCCTGAAATCCGGCGACGCCACCGTCTTTGGCCGTCTGGACGAGGAGATCGACGCCATCGACGCCCACGGCATCGGCTGGCACATCGTGCCGGGCATCACCGCGGCCTCCGCGGCCGTCGCCTCCATCGGCCAGTCGCTCACCCGCCGGGGCCGCAACGCTTCCGTGCGCTTTCTGACCGGGCATGACATGAAGGGCTTCGCCGATCACGACTGGGCCGCCCTTGCCCGCCCCGGCGAGGTCGCCGCGATCTACATGGGCAAGAAATCCGCCCGGTTCGTGCAGGGCCGACTGCTGATGCACGGCGCGGACCGCGCCACGCCCGTCACCGTGATCGAAAATGCGTCGCGACCCGACCAGCAGGTGCTTGAAACCACCCTGAACCATATGGCCGAGGACATCGCCGCTGCGCAGATGTCCGGCCCCGCCCTGACCTTTCTTGGTCTCGCCCCCCGCGCCGCCGCTCTTGCCGCGCGCGATCTCGCTCTTGAGGAGACAGCATGATGTCCAAACCTTTCACTCCCAAAGTCGTCACCGCCAATGCCTTGCTTGAAGGCGATGTGATCTACCTTGCCGCCGATGGCTGGACCCGCGATCTGGCACTGGCAGAGGTGCTGACAGACGAGGCCGACGCAGACCTGCGCCTGATCGAAGCTTCCGCGCAGACCGCAACCGTGGTCGGTGCCTATCTCGCCGACGTCGAGATCCGCGACGGCATCCCGGTCCCGACCCACTTCCGCGAAGACTTTCGCGCCACCGGCCCCTCCAACTATGCCCACGGCAAACAGGAATCCGCCCCGCAGGAGCACATCTGATGTACCATTACACCGACTTCGACGCCGCCTTTCTTCGCGAACGCAATGCGCAGTTCCGCGCCCAGGTCGAACGCCGCATCGACGGGTCGCTGACCGAGGACGAATTCAAGCCGCTGCGCCTGATGAATGGCCTCTACCTGCAACTGCACGCCTACATGCTGCGTGTGGCGATCCCCTATGGCACGCTGAACAGCCGCCAGATGGAGAAACTGGCCGACATCGCGGACACCTGGGACAAGGGGTACGGCCATTTCACCACGCGTCAGAACATCCAGTTCAACTGGCCGCAACTGCGCGACGTGCCCGATATGCTCGATGCACTGGCCGAGGTGAACATGCACGCCATCCAGACCTCGGGCAACACGATCCGAAACGTGACCGCCGACCATTTCGCCGGTGCCGCTGCCGACGAGGTTGCCGATCCGCGCCCCGTGGCCGAGCTTATTCGCCAATGGTCCACCGACCATCCCGAATTTCAGTTCCTGCCCCGCAAGTTCAAGGTGGCCGTGACGGGCGCGCAGGCCGACCGCGCCGTGATCAAGGCACATGACATCGGCCTGCAAATCGTCCGCCAGGACGATGCCATCGGTTTCAGGGTCATTGTCGGCGGGGGACTTGGCCGCACACCGATGATCGGCAAGGTGCTTTATGATTTCGTCAGCCAGGAAGACCTGCTGCCGACGCTCGAGGCGATCGTGAGCGTCTACAACCTGCTGGGCCGTCGCGACAACAAGTACAAGGCGCGCATCAAGATCACCGTTCATGAGAACGGCATCGAAGACATCCGCGCCCGTGTCGACGCGCGGTACAAACTGATCCGCGACCAGTTCACCGGCGTCGACCAGCAGATGCTGGCCCGGATCGAGGCGGATTTCGCCACGCCCGCCTTCCGCAAGGGCGACGACGCCCCTTATCACGCCGCCTACCGGCACGATCCTGTTTTCCGCAGCTGGGCCGACACCAATATCGCGGCGCACAAGAACCCCGACTACGCCATCGTGTCGATCTCTCTGAAGGCGCATGGCAAGACGCCGGGTGACGCGACCTCGCGCCAGATGCGCCTGATGGCGGGGCTGGCCAGACGCTATGGCCATGACGAATTGCGCATCAGCCACGAGCAGAACGTCATCCTGCCCCACGTGCATCGCGGCGATCTGCCTTCGGTCTTCTATGCCCTCAAGGCCGAAGGGCTGGGCACCGCCAACATCGGGTTGATCAGCGACATCATCGCCTGCCCCGGCATGGACTATTGCGCGCTGGCCACTGCCCGCTCGATCCCCATCGCGCAGGACATCGCGACCCACTTCGACGCCCTCAAGCTCGAACACGAGGTCGGTCCGCTCAAGATCAAGATCTCGGGCTGCATCAATGCCTGCGGCCACCACCATGTGGGCCACATCGGCATTCTGGGGCTCGACCGCGCAGGCGTGGAGAACTACCAGATCACCCTTGGCGGCGACGGCACCGAAGATGCTGCAATCGGCGAACGCGCCGGTCCCGGTTTTTCGGCAGACGAGATCATTCCGGCCGTCGAACGGATCGTGATGGCCTATCTCGACCTGCGGTCCGAACCGGCAGAGACCTTCCTGCAGACGTACCGCAGGCTGGGCCTTGCCCCTTTCAAGGCCGCCCTCTACCCGGAGGCGCGGGCAAATGCCGCTTGATACGCCCCCGGATCACCCGCTTGACGCCGCCGGTGTGCCGCTGCCCGACGCAGGGTTGCGCGCAGCGGCGGCAGTCGCGCGTCTCAACGTGCAGATGCGCCATCACGCGGCGCATGACGTGATGCGCGCGGCGGTCGAAGCGGTGCCGAACCTCGCGCTGGTGTCCAGCTTCGGCGCGGAATCCGTGGCGCTGCTGCATCTCGCCTCGCGGGTGAAGAAGGATCTGCCGATCCTCTTCATCGACACCCAGATGCTGTTCCCCGAAACCCTCGCATATCAACGGACCGTTGCGCGCAAGCTGGGGTTGACCCGGATCACCGTGATCCGTGCCGCAGATCTGGCGGCGGCGGACCCGGACGGCACCCTGCACCAGACCGATCCCGACGCCTGCTGCGCGCTGCGCAAGACCGCGCCGCTGCAATCAGCGCTCCTGCCGTTCGATGGCTGGATCACCGGACGCAAACGGTTTCAGTCCGGCACACGGGCGCAGCTGCCGCATTTCGAGGCCGAAAAGCGCAACGAAGGGGCCGCCCCCCGGATCAAGGTGAATCCGCTCGCCTTCTGGCAGGCCGAGGACGTGGCCGACTATATCGCTGAAAACAACCTGCCGCGTCATCCGCTGGTCGCGCGCGGCTATCCCTCCATCGGCTGCGCGCCCTGCACCTCACCTGTCGCCCCCGGCGAAGACCCCCGCGCGGGCCGTTGGCGCGATCAACCCAAAGACGAATGCGGCATCCATTTCGTGAATGGCAAGGCCGTGCGCACAGGAGCATCCTCATGACCCAAGTGATCAACGACACCGGATTCGTCGCCGACGACTGGACCGAAGGATATTGCAACGCGGGTGCGGCCAATGACTGCCGCGCCCTGCATCTGCCGTCCGACACACAGCCCGAGACCGTGGACCTGCAACCCAGCATCCGCATGATCCGGATCGACTTTCCGTCCGCCGCAGACGGGCGCGGGTTCACCATCGCCCGGGCCCTGCGTCTGCGCGGCTATACCGGACGTCTGCGCGCACATGGGCATCTGATCGCGGATCAATACGCCATGGCGCGTCGCGCCGGCTTTGACGAGGTCGAAGTGACCGACGCCATCGCTGCCCGCCAGCCCGCCGATCAGTGGCTGGCCCGCGCCGACTGGCAGGCGCATGACTACCAGTCCCGCCTGCGCGGCGCCCCTGCGGCCTAAGGGCCGATTGCACTCAACCCTTCCCTATTCTAACTGTAAGGACGCAGGCACCGCGCCTGCGTATGATCAATGACAAAGCAGACACCCGTGAACCAGACCGCCGCCAAGCCCGTCCCGACCCTGCCCGATGCGCAGACCGTCACATCCGTCAAACACTGGACGGACCGGCTTTTTTCCTTCCGGGTGACCCGCCCGGCGTCCTTGCGCTTTCGATCGGGTGAATTTGTGATGATCGGTCTGATGGGCGATGCGGACCCGAAAACGGGCAAGCAGAAACCGCTGCTGCGCGCCTATTCCATCGCCTCCCCCGCCTGGGACGATGAATTGGAATTCTATTCGATCAAGGTGCAGGACGGCCCGCTGACCTCGAAGCTGCAGCATATCCAGCCGGGAGACGAGATCATCCTGCGGCCCAAGCCCGTCGGCACCCTGGTGCATGACGCCCTGCTGCCGGGCAACCGGCTTTGGCTCTTTGCCACCGGCACCGGCTTTGCGCCGTTCGCCTCGCTGCTGCGCGAACCCGAGACCTACGAGAAATTCGATGAGGTGATCGTCACCCATACCTGCCGGGATGTGGCTGAACTCGATTACAGCCGTACCCTGATCGAAGAACTGCAGGCGGACGAGATGATGCAGGACCTGATCGGGGCCGAAAACCTCGCCAAGATACGGTTCTACCCCACCACCACCCGCGAACAGAGCGCCAAGATGGGCCGCATCACCACGCTTCTCCAAGACGGCACGCTGTTCCGTGACCTCGGGATCGAGGGCATCGACGCAGAGCACGACCGCGCCATGGTGTGCGGATCGCTCGCCTTCAACAAGGACATTCTCGCCCTTCTGGAAAGCTACGGTCTCGAAGAAGGGGCGAACTCGGACCCCAGGCATTTCGTGATCGAAAAGGCCTTCGTCGGCTAACGACCCCTACCTTTCAGACAGCAAAAAACCGCGCCCGGCCTTTCCGGACGCGGTTTTTCTGTGCGCGTGATGGTGGTCAGAGACCCATCGCCTCACGCACCCGCGTCAGCAGTTCCGACAACAGGTCCGGATTGTCCTGCGCAAACTCGAGCGCTTGCGTCAGTGTCAGCTTCTGGGCAGTGCCCAGATCGGAAGTCTCGATCAGGGTGTTCACCTTTTCCATGTCGAAGCCTTCGGGCGTGAGCAGAAATTCCTTCATTGATGGGGTCATGTTTTCCACCGCGACGTCAGCGGCATCGCTGGCATCCGTGGTGGCCGCCTCGGTCGCATCGGCCACATCCTGTGCCGTGTCGGCCAGATCCTGCGTCGCATCGGCTGCTGTTTCGGTCACGGCCTGGGCTGCATCGCCTGCCGCGTCGCTGGTCGCTTCGGTGGCTTCGGATGCGGTCTCGGATACCGCTTCTGCGGTGTCGCTTGCGGCCTCGGAAGTGGCTTCCGTTGCCTCGGCAGCGGTGTCGGCAACCGCGTCACCGGCCTGCGTCGCGGCCTCTGCGGTTGTTTCGGCGGCATCGCTGGCGGCCTGTGTTGTGGCATCGGCGGCGTCACTCGCAGCGGCGGCTGTGTTTTCCGCTGCGGTGTCGGCGGCCTCTGCCACATCGCTTGCCGTCTCGGTTGTTGCCTCCGCCGCGTCCTGCGCGGTGTCGGTCACGGCTTCGGTGGTAGCTGTGGCTGTGTCGCTGGCCGCGTCAGCGGCGTCAGCGGCGTTTTCCTGCACGGTGCCTGTCGCATCGCCCGCTGCCTCGCCGGCCTGCTCCATGAGCGCCTGCGCGCCTTCAACGGCGTCACTCGCGGTCTCGGACACTGCGGCGGCCGCATCGTTGGCTGCATCGCTGATCGCTGCCGCGGCATCGGTCGCCACTTCCTGGGTCGCGGTCACCGCGTCGCTCACGCTCTCGGCGGCGGCGTCAGCCACTTCGCCCGCGGCTTCGCTGGCCAATTCCAGCGTTTCGGGTGCGTTCACCGCGTCGGAGGCTTCCGTCGCGATCTCGGTCGGTGTCTTGCCGGAATACAGCATGTAGCCGCCCACGGCGATGATCGCCGCAACAATGATCCAGACCAGGTTTTTCATATTCATATCCCCTTGCTTGTGAGCGCCACGCAGTAATTATGCATAATGCGGCTGTTGGTGACCAAATGCGCAGCGAAAGCGAAAGGTTCAAGGGAAATTTCGGATTTTCGTTCCCCTTGCGCCGCATTTATCGTCTTGAAGATAGGCGGCGCGGAAGCTACTTTGCAGTCTCGAACATGTCGTGAACAATCAAAGGACGATCACCATCGCTCGCAGACCACATAATGCGCCGCCCCAAAGAGACACCGGCCCGCGCGTCAATGAGAATATCCGCTCCAACGAAATCCGCCTGATCGGTGCCGACGGCGAGAACGTCGGGGTTGTCACGCCGAACCGCGCGATGGAGATGGCCGAGGAAGCCGGGCTGGACCTGGTCGAGATTTCGCCAAACGCAAATCCACCCGTCTGCAAGATCATGGATTTCGGCAAATTCAAGTACGAGACGCAAAAGCGCGAAGCCGAAGCGCGCAAGAAGCAGAAGATCATCGAGATCAAAGAGGTCAAGTTCCGTCCGAACACGGACACCAACGACTATGACGTCAAGATGCGCAACGTCTTCAAGTTTCTCGAAAACGGCGACAAGGTGAAGATCACCCTGCGCTTCCGCGGCCGCGAGATGGCGCACCAGAACCTGGGGCGCGAACTGCTGGAACGTGTGGCAGAAGACACCAAGGAACACGGCCGGGTCGAGAACTTTCCAAAGATGGAAGGCCGCCAGATGGTCATGTTGATCGGGCCATTGCCGAACAAGTGATGCCGACCTGAACCGCCGGGCAGCAAAAAGCCCCCGCAGATCACTGCGGGGGCTTTTGTTTTCATGTCGCGGGGTGTCAGCGCAAAAGCGACGTGATGTTCCGGACCACCGCACGACGGTTGGCTTGTTCAGCGGTCTCCGTCGGCACTTTCAGGGCACTTTCGCCGTACCCTTGGGTGATCATGTTTTCCGGCGGCACATCGAAATACTCCGTCAGGGCCAGCGCGACGGTTTCCGCACGACGGTCAGACAGTGCGAGGTTGTAGGTCGCATCCCCCACCGCGTCCGTATGTCCTTCCACGAGGATCACGGTACGCGGGTCTTCCGCCACCAGACGGGCCAGCGTACTGCCGATATTGGCCAGACTGCGGGCCTGCTCGGGCCGGATCGCGGCGGATCCTGTCTCGAAACGCACGGCATCGAGTTCAAGCTCGGGTGCCAGGGCGCGCACCTGACGGATGTCGCGGACCTGACGCAAGGAGAACTGCCGCTCCTGCGCGGTGGCCAGTTGCGATTGCAGGGCCAGACGCAAGGCATCCTCATCTGCGGTGCTCGCTGTTGCGGTGCGCTGTTCGACCTGAGGCAGCTCGTTCACAACAACGGCGGTTTCCTGTGTCAGATCGTCGAACAACACATATTCGTTGCCCTGTGGATCGACATTCACGCGGCGCAGCACGGTGCCATCGCGTCCGCGGATGGTGATCACACGCGATCCGTCCGGTTTGGTCACGATGTTGCGGGAAGAACCGTCATTGAAGGTTTCGGTTGTGACTTCGTCACCCGGACGGCGGATCAGGGCGTCATCGTCCTTGAGAACGCGCAAGTCACCATTGGGGTCTTCGACCACAACGCGGTCACCTGAACGGCTGAGAACCTTGTCGCCGTTTTTCAGAACCGACCCGACAACCACTGCACCCAAGCCCAGCAGAAGCGCCTTTTCGAATTTGCTCAGCCCGTCGTCGTCGTCAGACTCAACGGCAGCGCCGTCGCCTGTCACGGCAGTCTGGAACTCCTCGTCCGAACTGCGCACGGCTTCCTCGGTCACCTGCTCTGTCACGACTTCACCATTGGCGTCGCCAGCGGCAGCGGCAGCGGCGGCATCAAGCTCTGCCTGACGTTCGGCCCGACGCGCTTCACGCAAGGCGGCGCGATCGGCTTCCGCCTGCGCTTCAGCGGCCAGACGCTCTTCCTCAGCCTGCGCTGCTGCATCGGCTTCGATCTGGGCTGCTGCATCCGCTTCTGCCTGTGCGGCAGCGTCAGCTTCTGCCTGTGCGGCGGCATCAGCTTCCGCCTGTGCGGCAGCATCCGCCTCTGCCTGCGCGGCGGCGTTGTTGTCGGCCTCTGCCTGCGCCTGAGCAGCTTGCTCTGCGGCCACGCGATCAGCTTCGGCTTGCGCGGCCTGCTCGGCGGCTACGCGGTCAGCTTCCGCCTGAGCGGCCTGCTCAGCAGCTACGCGATCAGCTTCCGCCTGAGCCGCTTGTTCAGCGGCTGCACGGTCGGCTTCCGCCTGCGCGGCTTGCTCAGCCGCTACGCGGTCAGCTTCCGCCTGAGCCGCCTGCTCGGCGGCAGCACTATCGGCTTCCGCCTGCGCGGCTTGCTCAGCCGCTACGCGATCAGCTTCCGCCTGAGCCGCCTGCTCGGCGGCAGCGGTATCGGCGTCCGCCTGCGCGGCTTGCTCGGCAGCTACGCGATCAGCTTCCGCCTGAGCCGCAGCAACGCTATCAGCTTCGGCCTGTGCCGCCTGTTCGGCTGCCGACGTATCCGCTTGCGGCGTCACGTTGAGTTCCTCGAGCGCCGTCGCAAATTCCGCTTCGTTCTGAATGACCACATCGTCGATCATGCAAGGGAACGCATTGCCCTCGCCGTCCACGCGACAGTTGGCGAAGTTCTGGGCCTGCACCGTGACAGGCCAGGACAGCACAAGGCTCATGCCAAGCGCCGTGGTGGAGTTGAGTAGCTTTTTCATCGAATTGTCCTTCCGTTTGGTCCGGACACGCATGTCCGGGCGTTACATATGAACGCACCTGCGCCCCGGCGGTTCCGTTATGCAATATCAACAGCAAAAAGCCGCGCGCCCGAAGGCACGCGGCTTGTTGTTTTCAAACGAAAAATCCGTCAGGCGATGGCGGCTGCGGCCCGTTTTGTCATGACCCCGACCAGATGGGCGCGGTACTCCGCTGACCCATGCAGATCGCTGATCATGCTGTCGGCACTGGCTTTCAGCCCCGCAACCGCATCCGCCGTGAAGCTCGAGGACAGCGCCTTTTCCGCCTCGGTCCAGCGGAACACACCGTTGTTCGATGCCCCCGTGACCGCAACGCGCACACCGTCCGCGAACTTGGCCACAAAGACCGCAACCAGCGGGAAGCGCGACGCGGGCTGGATGAACTTCTCGTAATGGGCCTTCTCCGGCACCGGGAACTTCACTTCAGTGACGATCTCCCCTTCTTCGAGTGCGGTCTCGAACATGCCCTTGAAGTAGTCGTCCGCCGCGATTTCGCGGGTGTTGGTGCAGATGGTCGCCCCGCTGCCAAGCGCCCCCGCCGGATAGCAGGCGGAGGGGTCGTTGTTGGCGATGGAGCCGCCGATGGTGCCCCGGTTGCGCACCGCCGGATCACCGATCCGCGCGGCAAGAGAGGCAAGCGCGGGATAGTGGTCCTTCGCCTCCTTCATCACCGTGGCGTGGGTCGTGGCCCCGCCGATGCACAGACGACCATCGTCGTCCATGCAGACGCCCTTCATCTCGTCGATGCCGTGCAGCGACACCAGCACCGAGGGCATCGCCAGCCGCGCCTTGAGCGTCGGGATCAAGGTCTGTCCTCCGCTCAGCGGCTGCGCCTCGTCCGCCTTCAGCGCCTGAACGGCATCCGCGATGGTGGTGGGTTTCGCGATTTCAAAGTTGTACATGCGTTTTCCTTTCCGTTCAGACTTTGGGTTTGGCGTTGGCGGCTGTGACACCGACCTTCGCCGCCGCTTCGGCGCCGCCATGCATCGCCGCCCAGACCCGCTGCGGGCTGACCGGCATGTCGATGTGCGGCACGTCGAACCCGCCCGAGCGCATGGCGTCGAGCACCGCGTTCACCACCGACGGGGGTGACCCGATGGCACCCGCCTCGCCGCAGCCTTTCACACCCAACGGGTTGTGCGTGCAAGGCGTCTGGCACGAATGGTCCACATCGTACATCGGCAGATCAGAGGCGCGTGGCATCGCGTAGTCCATGTAGGACGCGCTCAGCAACTGGCCTTCGTCGTCGTAGGCGCAGTTTTCCATCAGCGCCTGGCCGATGCCCTGTGCCAGACCGCCGTGGACCTGTCCGGTGACGATCATCGGGTTGATGATGTTGCCGAAGTCGTCCGCCGCGCAGAACTTTTCGATGGTGACCTGACCTGTTTCGGGGTCCAGTTCCACTTCACAGGCATAGGCACCGGAGGGGTATGTGAAGTTCGACGGATCGTAGAATGCCGTCTCTTCCAGACCCGGTTCGATATCGTCCAGCGGGTAGTTGTGCGGGACATAGGCGGCCAGTGTCACATCGCCCCAGGCCACGGATTTGTCCGTGCCTGCCACGCTGAATGCGCCGTCCTTCAACTCGATATCGCCCTCCGAGGCTTCCAGCAGATGGCTGGCGATCTTCTTGGCCTTGGCGATGATCTTTTCGGTTGCGCGAACCATGGCCGATCCGCCCACCGCGATGGAGCGCGAGCCGTAGGTGCCCATGCCCATCGGTGTTCTTGCAGTGTCGCCGTGCACGATGTCGATCATGCTTTCGTCGATGCCGATCATCTCGGCCACGACCTGTGCAAAGGACGTCTCGTGCCCCTGCCCGTGGGAATGCGAGCCGGTCATGACGACCAGACCACCCGTCGCGTTCACCCGGACGGTCGCGGATTCGTAGAGACCCGCGCGCGCGCCCAGCTGGCCCACGAGGTTCGAGGGTGCGATGCCGCAGGCCTCGATATAGCAGTTTACCCCAAAGCCGCGCAGTTTGCCCTTGGCTTCGGATTCCTTGCGACGGGCCGCGAAACCGGCCTTGTCGGCCATTTCTTCCAGCTTATCCATCGTGGCGACGTAGTCACCGGTGTCGTATTCCACCGCCACGGGTGTGGCATAGGGGAATTCGGTGATGAAGTTCTGCCGCCGCAAGGCAATGGGGTCCACGCCCAACTCATGCGCGGCCTTGTCCACCAGACGCTCCAGCTGATAGGTCGCCTCGGGCCGTCCGGCCCCGCGGTAGGCGTCCACCGGCACGGTGTTGGTAAAGACCGCCTTGACGTTCACGTAGATGAGCGGCGTCTTGTAGTTGCCCGCCATCAACGTCCCATGCAGCCATGTCGGCACCGAAGGCGCGAAGGTGGACAGATACGCACCCATGTTGGCGTAGGTATCGGTGCGCAGCGCGGTAAAGTTGTTGTCCTTGTCCAGCGCCAGTTCGATCTTGGTCACATGGTCCCGGCCATGCGCGTCCGAGATGAACGCCTCGGACCGCGAAGAGGTCCATTTGACCGGACGGTTGCAGGCCTTGGCCGCAAAGGTACAGAAGGCTTCTTCCTGATAATGGAAGATTTTGGTGCCGAAACCGCCGCCCACGTCGGGGGCGACAACGCGCAGCTTGTGTTCCGGAATGCCCAGCACGAAGGCACCCATCAAGAGGCGGATCACATGCGGGTTCTGCGAGGTGGTGTAGAGCGTGTGCTCGCCGTCCGAGCGGTTGTAGTCGCCCAGCGCCACGCGCGGCTCCATCGGGTTGGCCACCAGACGGTTGTTGGTCAGCTCAAGCGTGGTGACATGGGCCGCGTTCTTGAACGCCTCGTCCACCGCACCCTTGTTTTCCTCGACGAATCCCCAGTCATAACACAGGTTGCTGGTCAGATCGTCGTGGACCTTGGGCGCGCCGTCCTTGACCGCGTCCTTCATGTTGATGACGGCGGGCAATTCGTCGATGTCCACGACAATCGCCTCTGCCGCGTCTCGGGCCTGCGCCAGCGTCTCGGCCACAATGGCGGCAATCGGCTCGCCCACATGGCGGACCTTGCCGTGCGCCAACACGGGGTGCTTGGGTTCCTGCATCGGCTGGCCGTGCTTGTCGGTTACCTGCCAACCGCAGGGCATCCCGCCGATGGCCTCGAAATCGGCACCGGTGAAGATCTGCACGACACCGGGCATGTCGGCCGCGGCCGACACATCGACATTCTTCAGCGTGCCATGTGCCACGTCCGACCGCAGGAAATGGACATAGGCCTGTCCCCGCATGTTGATGTCATCCGTGTAGTTTCCATTGCCGGTCAAAAACCGGACGTCTTCGCGCCGCTTGCTGCTGGCACCAATTCCGCCATCCTTAGGCATGTTATTTCCTCCCTGTGACGGTGCACGAAACGTGCACCTTACGTATCCGTTGGTCTTCGTAAGGTGCACGTGCCGTGCACCCCCGTTCAGCTTTCCTTTTCGTGCAGTCCGAAGCGCACGCCGCGCGGATCGGTGCAGGTGGCGAAACGCCCGTGTCCCGGCGCCTCCGCGATCCCGCCCATCAGGGCGCCGCCGGCGGATTTGACCCGCGCCACCGCCGCTTCGATGTTCTCGACCGCCAGGTAGGGCACCATGCAGGGTGTTCCTTCCTCGTGCATCCCGACCCGCCGCGTGCCATCCGTGAAAAAGCCGCCGCGCCCGCCTTCCATCTCCGTCCACTCCCAGTTCATCACTGACGCAAAGAACGTGGTCGTGCTGGCCGGATCATCCGTGCCGATCTCGATGAAGTCGGGGCCGCTCACTTATTCCGCCGCGATCGCGCTGACGTCCTGACCGGACGCGGCCATGATCGCCTTGACGATGTTGTGATACCCCGTGCAGCGGCAGATGTTGCCGTCCAGATAGTGACGCACGTCCGCTTCGGTCGGCTTGGGGTTGTCCTTCAGAAGCGCTGCGGCCGACATCACCATACCCGGTGTGCAGAACCCGCACTGCAACCCATGGTGATCCTGAAACGCCTGCTGGATCACGTTCAGCGATCCGTCCGCATTGGCCTGCCCTTCGATTGTGGCAACCTCTGCCCCATCCGCCTCGATGGCGAACATGGTGCAGGATTTCACGGCCTGCCCGTTCACATGCACCACACAGGCACCGCACTGGCTGGTGTCACAGCCGATATGCGTGCCGGTCAGGCCCTGATCGTCGCGCAGAAACTGAGCCAGCAGCGTGCGGCCTTCCACGTCACCCGACATGGTCTTGCCGTTCACTGTCATTTTGACCTGAGTCATTTCATCCTCCCTTGAGTGTTTCTTGATTGCGGCAAGTTAAGCACGGGCACATCGACTTGAGAACCGGAAAATGGAGCATAAGCCGGGTCTTGCGATGACATTTCCGCAAGCAGAAGGGTTGTGCCGGGGTTTCCTACGACCTTGGTCGCAGACAACTTGTCGCAGGTTGGCCGCTTTGGCCGGATCGGGCAGCTTCACGCGAATCCGCAGCAGCCCGTGTCAGTCGGCGGGCGGTTTGCGGCGCGGCTGCGGGCGTGTCGGGATTTCCTTGAGCAACCCGCCCACCCCCATCCCCGCAATGTCGTCGGACCGGACGGGTATGCCACAGATCACCCGGCAAAGCACCCAGTCCGCCCCATTGAGCGCGGGCGCGCGGGCGCATCCCGGCAAGCCGATCACCGGACGCCCCGACAGATCACCGATGAACAGCAGATTGCCCGGATCGACCGGCATCCCGAATCGCGCCACCTGCCCGCCCGCATGGCGCAGCGCGGATGGCGCGACATCATAGGGGTCGGAGGTGGCGGAGCCGGTCAGCACCAGCACCAGATCCCCCGGTGCCTGCCGCAGCGCCCCGCTCAGGGCTGCACGGTCATGCGGCACCATGATCACGTCCAGCAAGGCAACCCCCAGCGCGGTCAGACGGTCCTCGATGGCCTTGCGCCCCTTGTCCCCTGCGCCACCGGGAATTTCGCTGATGATCAGGCTTGCGGTCTTCAGCACCGGGGGGGCCAGTGCGATGGCCCCGGCGTGGCCCGCCGCCATGACCGCCTGCCCCAGCGCGTCAGAGGAGACGGCGTAGGAAATGATCTTGATCGTGGCGACCATGCCACCGGCGGTCATCTGCTGAAACGGGGGGACGGTGGCAATCGTGATCATCGGATCAATCCGGTTGATCGTCTCCAGTGCCGCCACGTCCAGCCGCACCACCCCCGGCCCTTCGGCCAGCAGGTTGACGCGTCCCGTGAACGGGGCCGTCACCTTCAGCCCTGCCCCGTCGCTCACCACCGCCGCAGCCAGAGCAGCCGCAGCCGCATCCTCGCCCAGATCACCGGGTTCGAGCCGGGCCACGATCACGTCAGCGTGGCCCGCACCCTGCAAGGCCGCGACATCGGCCGCCGAAATCACCCGCCCCTTGCGCAGGCGGCCACCCGCTACAGCGATGGAATGGGCCAGCACCGCGCCTTCGGCCTCTGGCACAGGAACGGGGCCGAATTTCACGAGGGCAGTCTCAGGGTCTGGATCATCTGGGCAAGGATGGACACGGCAATCTCCGCCGGACCTGCCGCGCCGATATTGAGGCCAACCGGCCCCGCGATCCGCCCGATCTGATCTGCGGCAAAGCCTGCCTCGGTCAGCCGCGCCACCCGTGTCGCATGTGTGCGTTTGCTGCCCAGCGCACCGATATAGAAAGCATCGGTGCGCAACGCCACGTGCAACGCAGGATCATCAAGCTTGGGGTCATGGGTCAGCAGAACCACGGCGCAGCGGGCATCGACGCCGATGTCGTCCAATGCCTCGTCCGGCCAGTCGTTGACCACCCGCGCCTGCGGGAACCGCTCGGGCGAGCCGAAGGCCGCGCGCGGGTCCACCACGATGGGGTCGAACCCTGTCGCCTGCGCCATCGCCGCCAGCGTCTGTGCGATGTGGACACCGCCGACGAGGATCAGCCGCAAGGGCGGATTGTGAATGGCGACAAAGGTCCGGCCGTCCTCGCTGACGCCGGAACGGTCCATGCGAAAGCGGTCTGCGTGACCGTCATAGGCCAGCGTCCGCGCAGATCCGTCAAGCGCCACCTCGTAGGCCACCTGCCTGCGCGCCTTGCGCGCCGCCACCAGCTCGCGCAGCATCTCCACGGGCATCCCGTTGTCGCCGATCGGTTCCACCAACACCCGGATGTTGCCGCCGCAGGCCAGGCCCACCGCGAAGGCATCGCCGTCGCTGACGCCGTACTCCAGCACTCTGGTGCCGCCCTTTTCCAGCACCTCAAGCGCTTCCAGCACGACGGCCCCCTCGACACAGCCGCCCGAGACCGAGCCTTCCATCGCGCCGTCTCCTGCGATGACCAGCTGTGCGCCCACCCGGCGCGGGGCCGATCCCCAGGTCTCGACCACCGTGGCCAGAACGGCCCCCTTGCCCGCCTCGACCCAGTCCAGCGCCTGTTCGGGTGCGTTTTCGCCTTGCTGCATGTGATCCTCCGGTTGCCACCGCACCGGCCAGCGGTGCCTGATGCGGCCGTTGCCGGCAACCGTATCGCGGGGCTGCCAACTGCTCAATCCCATAACGCCCCGGCATATTATCCGCGGGCATCGCTTGCACAGGGGCGGCACCCCTACTACATCTTGGACATCGCACACACCACGCCGGAGCAACCCCATGCCCATGCAAGCCCACGAGATCGAAGAGCTGATCCGCGCCGCCTTTCCGGAGGCCGAGATCACGGTACAGGGCAACGACGGGGTGCATATGGCAGCGATGGTCATCGACCCGTCGTTCAAGGGGATGAACCGGGTGCAGCAGCAGCGCGCCGTCTATGCCGCCCTCAAGGGCAAGATGGACGGCTCCAGCGGCGAGTTGCACGCGCTGGCGCTGACCACAAAGGCGCCGGGCTGAACCATGTGGGTCTGGGTTCTGGGCGCAGCTTTGGTCGCGGTGGCAGGCATTGCCCTGTCGCAGTATCGTGCGGCCGGTGCCCGGCACCGCCCCCTGGCCAGCCGCCAGCCTGAACGGCGCCAAAGCACTGTTCCCCTGGGGATGGAAGCGATGGACCTCGACCAGATCAGCCGCACCAACCGGCGCAACGAAAGCCTTGAGCGTGGCCAGACAAACTGGCTGAGCCGCAGCGGCTTTTTCGGGCGCGCCGACAGTGACGTGGCCCCGCTGGCCGACGATGAAACATATGCCGCGCGTTACTACGACGCGTTCCAGAAAACCAAGCCAAAGGATTGACCCCATGAGCGATGCCGCCACACGGATCAAAGAAACCATCACCAACAGCGACGTCGTGCTGTTCATGAAGGGCACCAAGTCGATGCCGCAATGCGGCTTTTCCAGCCGCGTCGCCGGGGTGCTGAACTATATGGGCGTCGAATATTCCGACGTGAATGTGCTGGCGGATGAAGAAATCCGTCAGGGGATCAAGGATTTCTCGGACTGGCCCACCATCCCGCAACTCTACGTCAAGGGCGAATTCGTCGGCGGCTGCGACATCATCACCGAGATGACGCTGTCGGGCGAACTGGACACCTTGTTCGAGGAAAACGGGCTGACCTACGACAAGGAAGCCGCCGACAAGATCCGCGAAGCCAACGGGTAACCCGGCGCACAGCGTCACAGATCATCGCTTGCAAACCATGAACAAGCGCGTACCGTTCCGCCCATTGGGCAGAACGGTATTTTATGTCAGCGATTTACGACTATTTCACCTCGGCGGCGAGCTTTGTCCACCTTGCGGTGATGTGCTACATCATTGGTCTGCTGACGCGTAAGGAACTGGTTCTGCGCGCCTTTCTGCTGTTGGGCAGCTGCTTTTACATCCTTTACTATTATTTCGTCGCCAGCAGCCCCCTGTGGGAAGCGATTGCCGCAAGCTGTCTGATCGGTGCGGCCAACCTGCCCGTCATCTACCGCATCTTCCGCGAACGCTCTACACTGGGTATGTCCGGGGAAATGCTGACGCTTTATGGGTCATTCCCCAACTTCAACCCCGGCCAGTTTCGCAAGATCATGGCGCAGTCGCGCATCGTGACGGCACAAACGGATGAGGTTCTGCTGGAATACGGAACAGTCCCGACCAAGCTTTTCCTGACCGTGAGTGACGGCTTTGCTGTGGAACGCGAAAACCTGAGCGCCGAGATCGGCCCCGGCAAATTTCTGGGCGAGATCGCGTTTCTGCTGGGGGGTGCTGCCACGGCGACGGTGATCGCCCGCCCCGGCTGCCGCTATGTCGAATGGGACGTGGGCGCCCTGCACAGGCTCACCGAAAACTCGGTGCCGCTGGCAAATGCGTTGGCGGTCCTGCTGAACCGCGACATTGCGGGGAAACTCGCGCAGAGTTTCCCGAACCGCGCCCTGCCCAAGGCGGTGGGCTAGCCCGCCTTCTCTTCCACCGCCGCCGCCAGTGCTTCGGCCTGCGCGGCCAGTTCTGCCAGCGTATCCGTGACTTGCTGAGGTACCACCGGCACCTCGATGCGTTCAGGCTCGATCTTCGCGTTGCGCAGACCGGCAAGCTCCGCCTCGCGCTCGGCAAGCTCCGCCCGGACCTCGGCGATCTTGTCTTCGACGCTTGCGGTCTTGTCGGCCAGCAACAGGCCCGCCATCAGCAGCATCCGCGCTTCGGGCATCCGCCCCACCTGATCGCTCAGCACCTGCGCCTCGTCGTCCAGCATCTTGGCGGCAGAGTGCAGATAGCTTTCCTCGCCTTCCTGACAGGCCACCTCGAACTGGCGGCCCCCGATGGTAATGCGTACCTCTGGCATCAGGCTGTCTCCTCGTCGCTTGCGGTTTCCAGAAGCGGCGTCAGCGCCGCCAGAATGGCGCTTGTCTCTGCCACGTCGGAGGCCCGCGCGGCGCGCAGACCTTCCAACTCGGCCAGCATGGACTTGTTGATCAGATGGGGGTCGCCTACCCCTTCAAGGTTGGCCTCGCGCAACGCGTCGCAGGCATCTGACAATTGCGCGTTCGCATGACGCAGACGTTGCAGCTCGACATCAAGCTGCGCCATCCGCGCCTCGCCTTCGTCCAGCTGGGCGCGCAGGCTTGCCATCTCGGCGTCCGATTTGGTCTTGAGCGCGCGCACCCGTTCGGTCAGCTGCGCATTGGCGGTGCGCTCATCCTCCAGCGCCTGCGCCATCTCCGGGTCGGGTCCGGCGGGGCCGGTCGCGATCTTGTCCAGCCCGCTTGCAACCCGGTCCATCGCCGATGCGATGCGGCGCTGCAACTCGTCAATATTACTCATGTCCCGGTCCGTCCCCCAAATCTACGTCGGTGCCCCTGTGCCGTTCGGCGTGCCGCGCCCATGTTCCAGATCATCGCACAGGGGATCAAGAGGCGAATCGCACGATCGGCGCGCTTTCGTCGATCCTACCCAAAGAAATCGGCAAAAGCGCCCCCCCTTTCAGAACAGCCACTTGAACGGCGAAGTTGAACCGATACCGCAAGCCCTTCGCCCCTGTGTCGCACCCCTTTGGCTTGAACTTTGCAAGGCTGCTGGTATGCACGGGCCGAACACGCCCTTTGATAGGTAAGGAAGCCTCCCTTGGATCTGAACGCCCTGCGCACCGCGAACCCCGACCACTGGTCCAAAGCCACCGCCATCCGGGCGCTCACGCTGGACGCCGTCGCCGCCGCCAATTCCGGCCATTCCGGGATGCCGATGGGCATGGCCGATGTGGCCACCGTGCTGTTCGAAAAGCACCTCAAGTTCGACGCCGCAAATCCGCTCTGGCCCGACCGGGACCGGTTCATCCTGTCCGCAGGTCATGGGTCGATGCTGATCTATTCGCTGCTGCATCTGGTGGGCGACAAACAGTTCCCGATCGAGGAAATCAGGAACTTCCGTCAGATGGGTGCCCGCACCGCCGGCCACCCCGAGAATTTCCTGGCGGACGCCATCGAGACGACCACGGGGCCGCTGGGTCAGGGCATCGCCAATGCCGTCGGTTTTGCCATGGCCGAGGAAATCCAGCGCGCCACCTACGGGGCCAAGGTCGTCGATCACCACACCTATGTCATTGCCGGTGACGGCTGCCTGATGGAAGGCGTCAGCCAGGAGGCGATCACCCTGGCGGGCCGCCATCAGCTGAGCAAACTCATCGTGATGTGGGACAACAACAACATCACCATCGACGGTCCCGTCACGCTGTCGGACCGCACCGATCAGGTCGCGCGTTTCACCGCCGCCGGTTGGCACACCATCGAAATCGACGGACACAACCCCGATGAGATCGACGCGGCGCTGACCGAGGCGCGCAAGTCCGACAAGCCCACGATGATCGCCTGCAAGACCCATATCGCACTGGGCCACGCGGCACAGGACACCTCCAAGGGCCACGGCGCCCTGACCGACCCCGACCAGATGGCCGCCGCCAAGGCCGCCTATGGCTGGACCACCGCCCCCTTCGAGATCCCCGCAGATGTGAAATCCGCGTGGGAAGAGATCGGCAAGCGCGGCGCGGCCGAGCGCAAGGCCTGGGAAGAGCGGTTCGACAAGATGCCGCGTTCCAAGCGCGAGACCTTCAACCGTGCGCTGGCGATGGACGCCCCCAAGAAGCTGAGCGCCACGATCAAGGCGTTCAAGAAGCAGATGTCGGAAACCGCACCCAAGCTGGCGACCCGCGCGTCTTCGGAAAAAGTGCTCGAGGTTCTCAACCCGATCCTGCCCGAAACCGTCGGCGGCTCTGCCGATCTGACCGGATCGAACAACACCAAGACCGGCGATCTGGGCGTCTTCGATGTCGACAACCGCGCGGGCCGCTACATCTACTGGGGCATTCGCGAACACGGCATGGCATCGGCGATGAACGGCATGGCGCTGCACGGCGGGGTGCGCCCCTACGGCGGCACCTTCATGTGTTTCACCGACTACGCCCGCCCCGCCATGCGTCTGGCCGCGTTGATGAAAATCCCCACAGTCTTCGTGATGACCCACGACAGCATCGGTCTGGGCGAGGACGGCCCGACCCACCAGCCGGTCGAGCATCTTGCGATCAGCCGTGCGACACCGAACACCTATGTGTTCCGCCCCGCAGATACGGTCGAGACGGCAGAGGCCTGGGAAATCGCCGTGACGGTCAAGGAAACGCCGTCCGTCCTGTCGTTGACCCGTCAGGGCCTGCCCACCGTCCGGCTCGAGCACAAGAACACCAACATGGTCGAAAAAGGCGCCTACGTTCTGGCCGATGCCGATGGCAAGCGTCAGGTGATCCTGATCGCCACGGGGTCAGAGGTCCATCTGGCGATGCAGGCCCGCGACATGCTTCAGGCCGAAGGCATCGGCACCCGCGTCGTCTCCATGCCCTGCATGGAGCTGTTCGCGGCGCAGGATGAGGCCTACCGCAAGCGCGTCCTGCCCGGCGGTGCCGTGCGTGTCGGCGTCGAGGCCGGTGTGCGCATGGGCTGGGACCAGTGGCTTCTGGGCGAACGCGGCAAGTTCGGCAAGGCAGCCTTCGTCGGGATGGACAGCTTCGGTTCCTCCGCCCCCGCGGAAGAATTGTTCGAGAAATTCGGCATCACCGCAGAGGGCGTGGCACAGGCCGCAAAAGACCTGCTGTAGACCCCGAACGACCGCCACATCGCAAAGCCCCGGTCTGTTCTGTCAGGCCGGGGCTTTTTTTGTGCCGCAAAAACTGGCACGTTTCTGGTCGCGTAATCGGCGCTCCTCCGCCGATATCGCCCACAGAAGTTTTTTGTAATGGCGGAACTGAATGACATAACTTATGGTTGAATTACCGGCTTTAACGTATTGTTAAAAGCAGCGGGCCTAGGCTGATGTCAGCCGTTTGTATGAAAGGGAATCACATGCCGATCGCACTTTTGATTGCCGCAATCTGCACGGGTCTTACAACTGCGTCTGTCTGGATCTTGATGGACGGCACCGCGCTTGGTGCCGTGCTCCTCTACATCCTGTCCGGTCATATTGCGATGGCGGGTATGGCCGCCGGTGCGGTGCTGCGCAACCCGCGCTGATCGAACATTGCAACAACGGACGCGACGCGGGACACGCCCTACCAGCCTGTAGGGATATGGCCCATGCGGGCGCAGACCCCATCGGCCATTCCCTCAAAGGACTATCTTGAAAAGACGGACCGCCAGATCGGCGTGATGATCTTCTCTCCGACGGGAATCAGCAGCAATCCCAGCGCCAGACCAAAGACACCGTCCATCGCCGCTTTCGCAGCCCATTCCGTCGCCCCTTCCACCGCAGGCGGCACCATATGGGCCACCGCCGCCGCAGCGTCGTGGATCCAGTGGCCGAGTGTGCCAAAACCCAATTGCTCCATCCCGTGCACGATGATCGACCCGCCGACCCAAAGCATCGCCGCTGTGCCCACGATGGTCAGCAGCTTCAGAAACCCCGGCATCCCGCGCACGATGCCCCGCCCCAGCGCGCGGGTCAGGCCCAGACGCCCCTGGTTCGCCATGACCAATCCCAGATCGTCCATCTTCACGATGATCGCAACGGACCCGTAAACCACGAGCGTGATCATGATCGCGACGGCGGCCAGCGTTGCCGCTTCCATCCAGAAGTTGCTGGTCGGGATCGCGGCCAGCGCGATCGTCATGATCTCTGCGGACAGGATGAAATCGGTCTTGATCGCCCCTGCGGCCTTTTGCTCTTCCAGCTTTGCGGGGTCTTCGATGACCTTCTCGCGGTTTGGGAAATCCTCGTGACCGTGCCCCAGACCAAAGGCATGGGCGATCTTTTCGGCCCCCTCGAAACACAGATAGGCACCCCCCAGCATCAACAAGGGCGGAATGGCCCAGGGGGCAAAGGCCGACAAGGCCAGCCCCGCTGGCAACAGGAACACCAGCTTGTTGCGCAGGCTGCCCTTGGTGATCCTCCAGATCACCGGCAATTCGCGGCTTGGTTCGAACCCCTGAACGTATTTCGGCGTGACAGCGGCATCGTCGATCACGGCACCTGCGGCCTTGGTGCCCGCTTTGGCGGCCTGTCCGATAACATCATCTATGGAAGAGGCCGCCACCTTGGCAATCGCGGCCACGTCATCCAGCAGTGCAATCAATCCGCTCATCTTGGATTCCTTTTGTTCAGTATCGCTTACCTAGCGCCTGCGCCGCGGCGGGCAAACCCCTGCCTTTACCGCTAACACGAATATTTAGCGCTAACAGGCACTTATCTCGGCCCTTTGCCCCTTTTATCTTGGGTCAGCCCCCGGATATAGAGCGGCCAAGCATCCCGCCCAAAAGGACCACCGCCATGACCATCAAAGTTGGTATCAACGGATTTGGCCGCATCGGCCGCTGCACGCTCAGCCATATCGCGGCATCGGGGCGCCAGGACATCGAGGTGGTCAAGCTGAACGCGACCGGCCCCATCCAGACTGCCGCACATCTGCTGAAATACGATTCCGTGCATGGCCGCTTTCCCGGTGAGGTCCGGATCGAGGACGGCTATCTGAACCTTGGCAGAAACGACATCGAAGTGATGTCCACCTACCATCTGGAAGAACTCGACTGGTCCGGCTGCGACGTGGTGCTGGAATGTACCGGCAAGTTCAACGACGGCAACAAGGCCAAGGTCCATCTGGAACAGGGTGCCAAACGCGTCCTGCTGTCCGCGCCCGGCAAGAATGTCGACCGCACCGTGGTTTACGGCGTGAACCACAAGGATCTGGTCAAGACCGACAAGATGATCTCGAACGGCTCCTGTACCACGAACTGCCTCGCCCCGCTGGCCAAGGTGATGCACGAGGCCATCGGCATCGAGAGCGGTCTGATGACCACGATCCACAGCTACACAGGCGACCAGCCGACGCTGGACCGCCGCCACTCCGACCTCTACCGCGCCCGCGCGGCCGCAATGGCCTTGATCCCCACCTCCACCGGCGCGGCCAAGGCCTTGGGCGAGGTCTATCCCGCCATGAAAGGCAAGCTTGACGGCACCGCCATGCGCGTGCCGACGCCGAATGTGTCCGCAGTCGATCTCACCTTCACCGCCTCCCGCGATGTGACCGTGGAAGAAGTGAACGCCGCTGCCAAGGCCGCTGCCCAGGGTCCGATGAAAGGCGTGCTGGGCTATGACCCGGAACAGAAGGTCAGCATCGACTTCAACCACACCGAAGAAAGCTGCATCTTCGCGCCCGACCAGACCATCGTCGTTGCGGGCCGCACCGTGCGCGTGCTGGGCTGGTACGACAACGAATGGGCGTTTTCGGTGCGCATGGCCGATGTCGCCGTGGCGATGGGCAACCTCGGCTAAGCCTTGCGCGATGGCCCTGCCCCTGTCATATCCGGGCGGACCCGACGGAGCCCGCCCGTGACCAACCTGATCGCCATCATTCTTGCCGTCCTGCTGATCGCCGCCGCCGTCACGGATGTGGTCTTTTACGGGACAGAGCACATGATCTTTCTGGGCAAGAAACTGTTCGAACTGATCGAATGGATCGCCTTCTGGCGTTGAACGTCTGATTGCCCGTCTCCCTTCCAGCCTGCCTAAAATTGTATCGGTACGTGATTCCCGCCGCCTGTCCGTTGACATGCCACGCCGTATGATCATCTTCGCTTCAGGAATTTGATCAAAAGAGGGCGGCATGACGATCAGGCTTGCGATCAACGGATTTGGCCGCATCGGACGCAACATCTTGCGTGCGGTGATGGAACGCAGGGACCATGATTTCGAGGTTGTGGCGATCAACGATCTGGCCCCGCTTGAAACCCTTGCGCATCTGTTCGAATTCGACAGCGTGCACGGCCGTTTCGGCAAGCCCGTCACCTGCGGCGACGGCACGCTGGACGTCGGCAAGGGACCGATCCGCGTCACCGCAGAACGCGCTCCCGACAGACTGCCCTGGCCCGACGTGGACATCGCACTGGAATGCACCGGCCATTTCCGCGACCCCGACAACGCAGCACGGCATCTGGCGAACGGATCGCGCCGTGTTCTGATCTCGGCCCCCGCGAAAGGGGATGTGAAAACAATCGTCTACGGGGTGAACCACGACCAGATCGACGGCAATGACCGCATCCTCAGCAACGCCTCCTGCACCACCAACTGCCTCGTCCCCGTGGCCCATGTGCTGCACGAAACCTTCGGCATCCTGCGCGGCCACATGACCACGGTTCACAGCTATACCGGCACCCAGCCCGTGCATGACAGTGCCCATGACGATCTCTATCGCGCCCGTGCCGCAGCCCTGTCGATGATCCCCACCACCACAGGTGCCGCCGAAACACTGGGGCTGGTTCTGCCCCATCTGGACGGGGTGATCACCGGCACCGCAATCCGGGTGCCGACGCCCAATGTCTCCTGCTGCGATCTGGTGGTGGAGCTTGGCCGTTCAGCCCGTGCCGAGGACATCAATCAGGCCATGCAGGCCGCGGCTTCGGGCCAGCTGAACAAGGTACTCGAGGTGACGGACCGCAAACTGGTGTCGATGGATTTCAACCACCACCCGGCCAGCGCGATTGTCGCCAGCGACCAGACATCGGTTCAGCACGGCACCCAGGCCCGCGTGCTGGCGTGGTATGACAATGAATGGGCATTCTCCAACCGGATGCTGGACACCGCCGGCGTGATGGCCCGCTTTCTCTAGTCCGCGAACTTGTCGCGCACCGCCGCGTCCACGCGCGGGGTGACGAACTTGCTGATGTCGCCTTCCAGACGGGCGATTTCCTTGACCAGCTTGCTGGCGATCGCCTGATGCTGTGCCTCGGCCATCAGGAACACCGTCTCGATCGAATTGTCGAGCTGCCGGTTCATGCCGACCATCTGATATTCGTATTCAAAGTCCGCCACGGCCCGCAGGCCGCGAACGATCATCTGCGCGCCCACGTCGCGGGCGCAGTTGATCAACAGGTTCTCGAAGGGATGCACCACAATCTCGATGCCGGTCTGTTTGGCCAGCGCCTCACATTCCGCCTCGATCATCGCCACCCGCTCCTCAAGCGAGAACAGCGGCCCCTTGTCGCCGTTGATGGCGACCCCGATCACCAGCTTGTCCACCAGCGTGGCCGCACGTCGGATGATGTCGATATGACCCAGCGTGATGGGGTCAAACGTGCCGGGGTAAAGGCCAATGCGCATGGGCGGATCCTGACTGTCTTTTCTGGAGCGCAAGCAAACATGCCGCGCCGCGGGGTGCAAGCCGCTTTTGCCCGGTCAGTGGCCCATGATCATGCCCTCCAGGGCATTTTTCTCCATCGCCAGTTCCATCAGCCGCGACTTGACCACATCGCCCAGCGAAATCAGCCCGACCAGCTCTCCGTCGGCCAGCACCGGCATGTGGCGGAACCGCCCTTCGGTCATCTTTTCCAGGATCGCATCGGCGCGGTCTTCCATGCTGCAGGTGACCAGTTTCGAGGTCATCAGCTTGTCCACGGTCTGCGTCAGGCAGGCGGCACCGCTCTTGCCGAGTTCCCGCACGATGTCCCGCTCCGACAGGATGCCGATCGGCGTCTTCCCGTCCGAGGAAATCACCAGCGTCCCGATCCGCTTGGCCGACAGTTCCGCCGCCGCTTCAGAGATCAACATGCCCGGCGGCGATGTCACGACCCCCGCGTCAGACTTCGATTTCAGAATTTGTGCGACCAGCATGATGTCCCCTCCCTGTTCACTACAACCGACATGACACCAGCGTCCGCCATAACCCGCTGTCGTGTCAAGCTTTTGCCTCGAGCCGCGCCACTTCTGCGCGCAAGGCCGCTGCCAGCAGATCGGCAAACTGGCTCAATCTCTGGTTGCCGCGGTCATCCGCATGGCGGATCAGGTAAAAGGCCCGCTCCAGATGGACCTCATCGCGCAGGATCCGGGTCACTCCCGGCAGGAATGGCAGCGTGAAATCATGCACCACCCCGATCCCGGCACCCTGCCGGATCATCTGACACTGGACCGACACGGAATTGGAGGCGAGCGCGACCCGGCCCAATCCAAGATCGGCCAGATAATCCAGTTCGCGGTCAAAGATCATGTCGGGAATATATCCCACGATCCGCTGCGCCCCGAGATCGGAGACGGTTCTGACCGCGGGATGCGCCTCCAGATAGCTGTGCGCCGCCGCCAGGTGAAGCTGATAGGAGGTCACTTTCTGAACCATCAGCCGCCCGGTATCGGGCGCACTGACCGCAATCGCCATATCCGCCTCGCGCCGCGACAGGTTGAAGACACGCGGCAAGGCGACGATCTGAATATCCAGACCCGGATGGTCCGCCGACAGCGCCGCGCAGACCTGCGGCAGCAGAAAGTTCGCCGCCCCGTCCGGTGCCCCGATGCGCACCTGCCCGCTCAGGGCTTCCGACTGCGCGCTCACCCCCGCCGCCAGCCGCATCGCCTGCTCCGCCACCTCCGCCCGCTCCAGCAGCTGCGCCCCCGCAGCCGTCAGCGCATAACCCTGTGGTGACTTGACAAAGAGCGCCGTCGCCAGCGCCTTTTCAAGGCGCGCCACCCGGCGCCCCAGCGTGGCGGGGTCCAGCATCACGACGCGACCCGCCCGGCTCAGGCTCTGCTCACGGGCCACCGCCAGAAAAAGCCTCAGATCATCCCAGTTCTGCGCCATCCGGTCCCTTCATCTTTCCACTACAACTCATCCGACCCAGCCTCCTGCGCCCCCCTTGCAGGTTTGCCTTGCATTTTTGCAAAGCCATTTTGCCCAACTGCCTCTGTTCCTCACCTTTTTGCAAGACTAGACTGCGCGCAAACCAACGGAGGATTCCATGCAAGAACTCACCCACTACATCAACGGTGCCCATGTCAAAGGCACATCAGGCCGGTTTGCCGATGTGATGAACCCCGCCACCGGTGAAGTGCAGGCAAAGGTGCCGCTGGCGTCAAAGGAAGAGCTGGAACAGGCCGTCGCCCATGCGCAAAAGGCCCAGCCCGCATGGGCCGCGACCAACCCGCAGCGCCGCGCCCGCGTGTTGATGAAACTCGTGGATCTTCTGAACCGCGACATGGACAAACTGGCCGAGGCGCTCAGCCGCGAGCATGGCAAGACACTGCCCGATGCCGCAGGTGACGTGCAGCGGGGCCTCGAGGTGGTGGAATACTGCATCGGCGCGCCACAGCTTCTGAAAGGCGAATACACCGATTCAGCGGGCCCCGGCATCGACATGTATTCCATGCGGCAGGCTCTCGGCGTGACGGCGGGCATCACGCCCTTCAACTTCCCCGCCATGATCCCGATGTGGATGTTCGCCCCCGCCATCGCCTGCGGCAACGCCTTCATCCTCAAACCGTCCGAGCGTGACCCCTCCGTCCCGCTGATGCTCGCCGAACTGGCCGAGGAAGCAGGCCTGCCCAAAGGCATCCTGCAGGTCGTCAATGGCGACAAGGAAGCGGTCGATGCGATCCTGCATGATCCGATCATCCAGTCCGTGGGCTTCGTCGGCTCCACCCCGATCGCCGAATACATCTATGCCACCGGCTGTGCCAACGGCAAACGCGTCCAGTGTTTCGGCGGTGCCAAGAACCACATGATCATCATGCCCGACGCCGACATGGCCCAGGCCGCCGATGCGCTGGTGGGCGCGGGTTACGGTGCGGCGGGCGAACGCTGCATGGCCATTTCCGTCGCCGTGCCCGTGGGCGACGAAACCGCCGACAGGCTGATCAAAGAGCTTGTCCCGCGCATCGAAAAGCTGAAAGTCGGCCCCTATACCTCCGGCAAGGACGTCGACTACGGCCCCGTCGTCACCGCTGCGGCCAAGGCCAACATCGAACGTCTGGTCCAGACCGGCATCGACCAGGGCGCGGAACTGGTCGTCGATGGCCGCGATTTCAAACTGCAGGGCTACGAGGACGGCTTCTTCGTCGGTCCCCACCTCTTTGACCGCGCCACCAAGGACATGGACATCTACAAGCAGGAAATCTTCGGCCCCGTGCTGACCTGCGTGCGGGCGCAGTCCTACGAAGAGGCGCTGGGGCTGGCGATGGATCACGAATACGGCAACGGCACGGCGATCTTCACCCGTGACGGCGACGCCGCGCGTGATTTCGCCAACCGCATCAACATCGGCATGGTCGGCATCAACGTGCCGATCCCCGTGCCGCTGGCCTATCACACCTTCGGCGGCTGGAAGAAATCCGTCTTTGGCGATCTGAACCAGCATGGCCCCGACGCCTTCAAGTTCTACACGCGCACCAAGACCGTGACGGCCCGCTGGCCTTCCGGCATCAAGGAAGGCGGCGAATTTTCCATCCCCGTGATGGAATGACGCCCACAGCGGTCTGACACGGCTCCCGCGCGGAACATCCATGCCGCGCGGGACACCCACACTTCTTTCAGACCTACAGGAGTTCGATCCATTGCGCGTGGGATTGCCCTTTTTGAACCTGCGCCTTGATCTTGCCTGTCCCCTGCAGGGACTTCACGCCTTTCTGGTACAGCTGATCGAGCTTCTTCTCGACATCCGGTGGCGGCTTTTCGCCTTTCGACTTCTTCCAAAGGGCTCCGATCCGCCCGTTCATCGCCTCGCATTCCTTGCGCAATTCGGTGTCGAGCGGCAGATACATGCTCTCGATCATCGCGCGCGCCTCCTTGGTCTTGCAGCCGTCCATCGCGGTCTTGAGATCGTTCAGCACGGCGAAACGCGGACCGTTACGCTTGACGAAAGTACCAACCTCACGGGTCGCGGTCTTCAAAATCTCGTTGAAAATCATCGTTTTCCCCATTTGCTCAGAAAAAGACGGGCGCAGATGACCTGCGTTGCCGACAGGGCGGACGGCAGACGGTCGGCAGCGGGTCGGGCACCCTGGCGAATCGCCTGCTTCCGCAGACAGTATAGACCAGCCCGCAGGCCCCGATCATTCCATCTGCGACAGGCCCGCGATGCGACCCTGATTGCCCAATTCCGCCCGGACCGCTAGGCTTGCGGCGGGGCCGTATCGGCCTGCCACATCGTTTCGGAAAGCAGCAGGATGCAGAAAAAATTCACCATCGGGATCGAAGAGGAATATCTTCTTGTCGACCGTGACAGTCTTGAACTGGCCGCCGCGCCCGACGCGCTGATGGACGCCTGCCAGACCGAACTGCAGGATCAGGTCAGCCCCGAATTCATGCAGTGCCAGATCGAGGTCGGCACCAAGGTCTGCGAAACCGTCGCCGACGCCCGCACCGACCTTGCCCATTTGCGCCGTACCATCGCGGCTGAGGCGGCCAGGCATAATCTCGCGCCCATCGCCGTGTCCTGCCATCCGTTCTCCGACTGGAAACAGCAGCACCCGACCGAAAAGGACCGGTATTCGAAACTTGAACGGGAACTCGAAGGGGTCGCGCGGCGGATGCTGATTTCCGGCATGCACGTTCACGTCGGTGTTGACGACAACCCCCGCCGCATCGACCTGATGCCGCAGCTTGCGTATTTCCTGCCGCATCTGCTGGCGCTTTCCACTTCATCGCCCTTCTGGCAGGGCGATGACACCGGTCTTGCCTCCTACCGGCTCTCCATTTTCGACAACATGCCGCGCACCGGCCTGCCCCCGGTCTTTGCCAGCTGGGGCGAATACGAGCGGACAACCGGCACCCTGATCGAACTGGGCGTGATCGAGGATACCACCAAGATCTGGTGGGATCTGCGCCCGTCAGACCATTACCCGACCCTCGAATCCCGCATCTGCGACGTGCAGCCGCGCATGGCCCATGCCATCGCCATCGCCGGGCTGACACAATCGCTGGTCCGCATGTTGATCCGCCTGCGCGACCGCAATCTGCGCTGGCGCGAATACGACAGTTTCCTGATTTCGGAAAACCGCTGGCGCGCCCAACGCTACGGCGTCACCGAAGGGCTGATCGACTTCGGCGAACGCGCCATCCGGCCTTTCGACGCGCTTTATGACGAATTGATCACCCTGCTCGCCGAAGATGCCGAAGCCCTGTGCTGCCTCGATGAAATCGTGTCCCTGCGCGATGTGGTCGCCAATGGCACCAGCAGCACCCGCCAACGCGCCGTGCAGGCCGCAGATGGTCACGAAGCGGTCGTGCGTCACCTGATGGAGGAATTTCACACGGACCTCTGACACCACAGCGGGGCTTGAATTGCTCCGTCAAAAATACGAATTTAACGCACGTTCAATAACGCGCACCGGGAGGGGACTATGGATTTCGGATTGAGTGAAGAGCAGACGGCCATCTTCGACATGGCTTACGCCTTCGGCCAGGAACACATCGCACCCTTCGCCCGCGCATGGGAGGCAGCAGGCACCATTCCGAAAGACCTCTGGCCCAAGGTGGGCGAACTGGGCTTCGGTGGTCTTTACGTGTCGGAAGCATCCGGCGGCACGGGCCTTGGCCGTCTGGACGCGACACTGGTGTTCGAGGCGCTCTCGATGGCCTGCCCCTCCGTCGCCTCCTTCCTGTCGATCCACAACATGTGCGCCAAGATGATCGACACCTTCGGCGCCGACGATCTGAAATCCCGGGTGATGGACGATGTGATCGCGATGAACACGGTGCTCAGCTATTGCCTGACAGAACCGGGCTCAGGCTCCGACGCGGCCGCCCTCAAGACCCGCGCGACCCGCACCAACGAAGGCTACACGCTGAACGGCACCAAGGCGTTCATCTCGGGCGGCGGCTATTCCGATGCCTATGTCTGTATGGTCCGCACCTCCGACGACGGCGCTGCCGGTGTCTCCACCGTCTATGTGGAAAACGGCACGGCGGGCCTTTCCTTTGGCGGATTGGAGGACAAGATGGGCTGGCGCAGCCAACCAACCGCTCAAGTTCAGTTCGACAATTGCAACATTTCTGCGGCGAATTTGGTAGGAGAGGAAGGCAAAGGTTTCAAATATGCGATGATTGGGCTGGATGGCGGCCGTCTGAACATCGCCGCCTGCTCCCTGGGTGCCGCACAGATCGCGCTGACCAACACGCTGGCCTACATGGGCGAGCGCAAGGCCTTCGGACAGGCCATTGACCAGTTTCAGGGACTGCAATGGCGGCTTGCGGATATGGAGATCGAATTGCAGGCCGCCCGCACCTTCCTGCGACAAGCAGCGTGGAAGCTCGATACCGGCGCGCCGGATGCCACCAAGTTCTGCGCGATGGCCAAGAAATTCGTGACCGAAGCAGGCAGCCGGATCGTGGACCAATGCCTGCAACTTCATGGGGGCTACGGCTATCTCGCCGACTACGGTATCGAAAAGCTGGTACGCGACCTGCGCGTCCATCAGATCCTCGAGGGCACGAACGAGGTCATGCGCGTGATCGTCGCCCGCGACATGTTGAAAAACCGATGAGCGATATTGACATCCGCATCACGGGCCGTGCCGGGCGCATCACCCTCACCCGCGCCAAGGCATTGAATGCAATGACGTATTCGATGTGTCTGGCAATCGAGGAAGCCTTTGATACATGGCGGGACGATGCGTCCGTCGATCTGGTCGTGATCGACGCCGAAGGCGACCGCGCCTTTTGCTCGGGCGGCGATATCGCCGATCTTTACGCCGAAGGGCGCAAGGGCAACTTCGGATACGGACAGAAATTCTGGGCCGATGAATACCGGCTGAACCACAAGATTTTCAGCTACCCGAAACCCGTCGTCTCCTTCCTGCAGGGCTTTACCATGGGAGGCGGCGTGGGCATCGGATGTCACGGGTCGCACCGCATCGTGGGCGAAACAAGCCAGATCGCCATGCCGGAATGCGGCATCGGCCTCGTCCCGGATGTGGGCGGGTCGCTGATGCTGGCGCTGGCACCGGGACGCCTGGGGGAATACCTGGGGATAACCGGAACGCGCATGGGACCGGCAGATGCCATTTATGCAGGCTTTGCAGATGTTTACATCCCGCAGGCAATGTGGACAGATTTGATCCACAGGCTTGAGGAAACCGGCAATCCCGACACTGTGAGCCAGAGCGCGCAAACACCGCCCGAAGGCACGCTCGAAGCCGATCAGTCACAGATCGACGCCCTGTTTTCCGGCGAACGTCTGGGCGATGTCCTGACCGATCTGCGGAACGGCGAAACGGAATTTGCGGCAAAGGCACTCAAGACCCTGTCACGTCATTCGCCCCTGTCGATGGCCTGCACGATAGAGATCGTCCACCGCCTGCGCGGCCCGTCGCTCAGCATGGAAAAGGCGCTCGATCTTGAGTACCGGTTTACCTACCGCGCATCCGAACATGCTGATTTTCTTGAGGGAATCCGGGCTGCGATCATCGACAAGGACCGTGATCCGAAATGGAAACACGCGGACATGAACGTGCCTCTGGCCGCCGTGGCGCAGATGCTGCAACCTTTGGGTGACGACGCCCTCAAACTGTAAGGAGACAACCATGAGCAGCCTCAAAATCGGGTTCATCGGACTGGGCAACATGGGGGCCCCCATGGCCACCAACCTGGCGAAAGCGGGCCATGCCGTCACCGGCTTCGATGTGGCGGGCACCACCGCCGAAGGCACGGCAGAGGCGAAAAGCCTGCGCGAAGCCGTCGAGGGCGCGGATGTCGTCATCACGATGTTGCCCAACGGTTCCATTCTGCGGCAGGTTGCGGCCGAGGCGATCCGGCACATGCCAAAGGGCAGCCTGCTGATCGACTGTTCGACCGTTGATGTGGAAAGCGCGAGAAACACCTCGGAAGCCGCTGAAAATCAAGGCATTCTGTCCGTTGACGCGCCTGTGTCCGGCGGCATCGGAGGTGCCTCTGCGGGCACGCTGACCTTCATGGCGGGCGGAAGCGCAGAGGCTTTCGCGCGGGCGGCCCCCCTGTTCGACATCATGGGGCAGAAAGCGGTCCATTGCGGCGACGCAGGTGCCGGTCAATCGGCCAAGATCTGCAACAACATGATCCTGGGGGCGACCATGATCGCCACCTGCGAGGCCTTTGCGCTGGCCGACAAGCTGGGTCTCGACCGGCAAAAGATGTTCGATGTCGTCAGCACGTCGTCCGGCTACAGCTGGTCGATGAACGCCTATTGCCCCGCCCCCGGCATCGGCCCCAAATCTCCTGCCGACAACGGCTATACCCCCGGTTTTGCAGCGGAATTGATGCTGAAGGATCTGGGACTGAGCCAACAGGCCGCCAGCGCCGTCGATGCCGACACGCCGATGGGCGCTCTGGCACTCGCGCTCTATCAGGAGTTCGTCGAAGCCGAGGACGGGCGCGGCAAGGATTTCAGCGCGATGCTTCCCCGCTTTGCAGCACGCAGCCGCGACGGCTGAGGTCGCATTCAGGCAATCGCGGGACCTGCGCCGCTCTAGGCTGAAAAGGACAACAGCCGGAGCGCGCCCATGTCCCTGCCCTTTCACACCTTTGCCGCCGATCTGACCTACGGCGACCTGCCCGATCCGTTGCTGACGATCCTGCGGCGGTCCTTTCTGGATACGATGGGGGTTGCAGCCGTCGCGTCGACCACCGACATGGCGAAGATCGCCGTGCGCGGGGCACGGGCCATTTTCGGTGTTGGCGGTGCCGGCGCGGCGCGGGTCCTGATGGACGGCACCGCACTCTCCCCCGCCGGGGCCGCGATGGCCGGGGCCTTCACGGTCGATGCCGTCGATGCCCATGACACCACCTCGCCGTGCAAGGGGCACGTGGGCTCCGCCGTCTTTCCCGCGCTGACAGCAATGGCAGAGGTGATGGCGGACCCGCTGACAGGGAAAGCCTTTGCCGCACATCTCGCCGTGGCCTACGAGATCAGTTGCCGTGCCGGGCTGGCGCAGCACGCGACCTGCGCAGATTATCACACATCGGGCGCCTGGACCGCCGTCGGCGTCGCCGTGACGGCGGCCAGGATGCTGGGGTGCGACGCCGAAACCTTGCGCCACGCGGCGGGGATCGGCGAATACCACGGCCCGCGCAGCCAGATGATGCGCTGCATCGACTACCCCACGATGCTGCGCGATGGTGTCGGCTGGGGCGCGCCTTCCGGCATCGTTGCGGCCTATCTTGCGCAGGAAGGCTTCACCGGCGCTCCGGCGTTGACATGCGAACAGGCCCCCGCGTTCTGGGAGGATCTGGGCAGCGCATGGCGCACGGTCGAGGATACGAGTTACAAGGCCTACCCCTGCTGCCGCTGGGCGCATCCCAGCATCGACGCCGTGGCGCACCTGATGACCACCCACGGACTGACGCACGAGGATGTCGCGGGCGTCGACATCAGGACATTCCACAATGCCACCCGCCTTGCAGGCCACAGCCCGGCGACACCTGACGAATTTGCCTATGGCATCGCCTTTCCGGTCGCCACCATGATCGTGCGCGGCCAGATCGGCGTACCGGAACTCGCCACGGCAACCCTGTCCGACCCCACCATTCGCCGCATCAGCCAGACGATCCGGTTGATCGACGATCCGCATTTCACGAGGATTTCACAAGGCAAACGCTGGGCTCAGGTCACGCTGCATACCCACGACGGGCGTAGTTTCGAGGATCAGCCGCGCACCCCCAAGGGCGACAACGATATGCCGCTGTCGGATGCCGAGATTTCCGAAAAGTTTCACCTCTTTGCCGACCCTGTCGTCGGAGAGGCCCGCGCGGCGGAAATCGAGACCTTGAGCGCCGCATTCGACAGCCTGTCCGCCGCCGAATTCTCGCGTCTGCTCGACCTTTGCCTCAGGGCACCTTGAGTGCACCCCGTGTACGCCCGGTGTACGCGTGGTGCACAGTGTGTGACATTTAACCGAACCTAAACCTTTGGCCTATTCCGCCGCCAGTTTCTTCTGCTTTTCCAGCATCGGCTTGAGGTATTTGCCGGTATAGCTTTCCGCGACTTCTGCCACGTCTTCGGGTGTGCCGGTTGCCACAACCTTGCCCCCGCCGTCGCCGCCTTCGGGGCCGATGTCGATGATGTAATCGGCCGTTTTCACCACGTCGAGATTGTGTTCGATCACGATCACCGAATTGCCCTGATCCACCAATTCATGCAGCACTTCCAACAGCTTGCGCACATCCTCGAAGTGCAGACCCGTTGTCGGTTCGTCGAGAATATAAAGCGTGCGCCCGGTGGAGCGCTTGCTGAGTTCCTTCGACAGCTTCACCCGCTGCGCCTCACCGCCCGACAGCGTCGTCGCCTGCTGGCCGACCTTGATATAGCCAAGCCCAACGCGCATCAGCGCGTCCATCTTCTCGCGGATCGACGGCACGGCGGCAAAGAAGGTTTGCGCATCTTCTACTGTCATATCAAGGACATCCGCGATGCTCTTACCCTTGAATTTGATCTCCAGCGTCTCGCGGTTGTAGCGGGCCCCCTTGCAGGTTTCACACTCCACATAGACGTCCGGCAGAAAGTGCATCTCGATCTTGATGACGCCGTCACCCTGACAGGCCTCGCAGCGCCCGCCCTTGACGTTGAAACTGAACCGTCCGGGCTTGTAACCCCTTGCTTTTGCTTCGGGAAGTCCGGCAAACCAATCACGGATCGGGGTGAAGGCACCCGTATAGGTCGCCGGGTTCGACCGCGGCGTACGGCCGATGGGCCGCTGGTCGATGTCGATCACCTTGTCCAGATGTTCCAACCCCTTGATGGTCTCGCAGGGTGCCGGTGTCTGCCGCGCGCCGTTGAGGTTCATGGAGGCGGTCTTGAACAGGGTCTCGATGGTCAGGGTGGATTTGCCACCGCCCGACACACCCGTGACACAGACGAACTGCGCCAGCGGGAAATCGACCGTGATATCGTGCAGGTTGTTCCCGCTCGCCTTCACGACCTGAAGCTTTTTCTTGTTGCCTTTCCGTCGGTTGGCCGGGATCGGTATCTCCCGCGCGCCGGTCAGGTATTGTCCGGTGATCGAATTGGGGTCCGCCGCGATTGCCGCAGGGACGCCGTGGCTGACCACCTGCCCGCCGTGGACCCCGGCACCGGGGCCGATGTCAAAGACGTAGTCCGCTTCGCGGATCGCTTCTTCGTCATGCTCCACCACGATCACGGTATTGCCCTGATCCCGCAGATTCTTGAGCGTCTGCAAGAGCCGGTCATTGTCGCGCTGGTGCAGGCCGATCGACGGCTCGTCCAGCACATAGAGCACCCCCGTCAAGCCGGACCCGATCTGGCTGGCCAGACGGATGCGCTGGCTTTCGCCGCCACTTAATGTACCACTTGAACGTGCGAGCGTAAGATATTCCAATCCCACGTTATTCAGGAATCCCAGACGCTCTCTGATCTCCTTCAGGATCGCCTTGGCAATCTCGTTTTTCTGCGGCGTCAGGGCGTCGGGCACCGTATTGCACCAGTCAAACGCCTCGCGGATCGACATCTGCACCACCTGTCCTGCATGACGCAGATCGTCCTTGGTGCCGATTTTCACAGCCAGCGCTTCGGGGCGCAGGCGGTAGCCTTCACAGGTCCCGCAAGGACGGTTGTTCTGATAACGCTCGAATTCCTCGCGGATCCAGTTCGAATCCGTCTCGCGGTAACGGCGCTCCATGTTGGGGATGACCCCCTCGAAGACACGGCTGACCTCGTAGACGCGTCCGCCTTCGTCATAGCGGAACTTGATCTCTTCCTTGCCGGAGCCACGCAGAAACACAGTCTGAACTTTCGGGTCCAGATCCTTCCACTTGGTGTTCGGATTGAAGCCGTAGTGTTTGGCAATCGCTTCGATGGTCTGTTTGAAATAGGGGCTCTTGCCCTTGCGCCACGGGGCGAGCGCCCCGTCATAGACCTTCAGGTTCTGATCCGGCACGACAAGCCGTTCGTCGAAAAAGAGCTCGACTCCCAGACCGTCGCAGTCCGGGCAGGCGCCGAAAGGCGCGTTGAACGAAAACAGCCGCGGCTCGATTTCGGGGATGGTGAAACCACTGACAGGACAGGCGAATTTCTCGGAGAAGGTACTGCGCTCGGGCTCGCCTTCGCTGGGTGCCGTCTCCACAATGGCGATACCATCGGCAAGGTCCAGCGCTGTGCGCAGACTGTCCGCCAGCCGCGTTTCCAGCCCCTCGCGCACAACGATCCGGTCAACGACCACGTCGATGTCATGGCGGAACTTCTTGTCGAGCACGGGCGGTTCGTCCAGTTCATGGAATTCCCCGTTGACCTTGACGCGCTGAAACCCCTGCTTGCGCAACTCGATGAATTCCTTGCGATACTCGCCTTTGCGGTCGCGGATGATCGGGGCCAGCAGATAGGCGCGGGTGCCCTCCTCCATGGTCATGATCCGGTCGACCATGTCCTGCACCTGCTGGGCCTCGATGGGTTTGCCGGTTGCGGGGCTGTAGGGGGTGCCGACGCGGGCGAAGAGCAGACGCATGTAGTCGTAGATTTCGGTGACCGTGCCCACGGTCGAGCGGGGATTTTTCGATGTGGTTTTCTGCTCGATGGAAATCGCCGGGCTGAGGCCGGAGATATGATCGACATCCGGTTTCTGCATCATGTCGAGGAACTGCCGTGCATAGGCGCTCAGCGATTCCACATACCGCCGCTGCCCTTCGGCATAGATCGTGTCGAAGGCGAGAGAGGACTTGCCGGAACCGGAAAGCCCCGTGATCACAACCAGTTGGTCGCGCGGGATATCCACGTCGATGTTCTTGAGATTATGCTCGCGCGCGCCGCGCACTTCGATGTTTTTCAGCTCTGCCATGATACACCCCTCATCACCTCTCCCCACATAGGCGCTTGCGGCGGATTCTCCAACGGAAAATAAAGAACAAAAGGTAAACGGCCAATCAGCCGCGGATTCTGCCCAGGGCCATGTGAACAATCAATCCAAGAAGAAATGCACCTCCCGCCAAGAGCGGCAGGGAACCGTATCCAAAACCGATCAAGGCAAGAGCCATCACAGGGGTGCCCAACGTGTTGCCGATGTTGCCCATCTGGGCCATCGCGCCGTTGGCCTGCGCCTGATGGGCGGGCATTGCGTTCAACTGCGGAACAGCGGCAAAGCTGGCCCCCTGGATCAACCCCATGGCCGCCGCAAGGGCGAGACAGGCAAGAGGTGCCGCTGGCACCATCCAAAGCCAGAGCACCGACAGCGCCGACAGGGCGAAGCCCAGCTCGACCACGCGCACGGCGCTCAGGTGACGCAGCAATACCACGCCGAGCGTCATGGAGACCGCGATGCTGGTCAGCGGCATCGCCGTCATCACGGCAGCGCGGTGGGAGGGATCCAGAAAGGGCGGCAGCACGGTCAGGATCGACACGAAGCTGAAGGTATAGAACAGCCACCCCGCCGCGGGCGCGGCGATCCGGGCGGAGCGATAGATCACCGCATGATCCTGCAGAATCTGGCGCAGCGACAAAACGGGCTGTTCCCCTTCGTCGGGCAAGGCGCGCAGGCGGGCGCTCAGGATCAGCGCGAAAAGGGCCATATAGGCCGCGTGCGCAATGAAGAGCGCCGGAAGGCCGAAGGAGAGCGCAAGCGGACGCCCGGCAAAGGCCAACACCGCAAATGCCACGCCAAAGAAGGTGCCCCAAAGCGTCAGCGTCAATCCCCGGTCTTTCTGCGCGCTCAGTTGCGCGATCAGCGTGGGGGCGGCAACGACGATTGCCAGATGCGAAGCCCCTTCCGCAATGCGCGACAGCATCATCCAGGGCAAGGGCGGCAGCGCAGCCTGCACCAGCGACACCGCAGCCCCCACCCATAAGGCTGCCAGCAAGGCGCGACGGTACCGGATGCGGGCAACCACCAGTCCCGCCACGACGCCAAAGATGATGCCGACAAACCCGACAAGCGACACGATCCACCCCAGCGCCGCACCGGCCTGCGGATAGGCCAGCGGCAACAGATCGAAGATCACGGAAATCTTGCCGTATTGCGCGGCGGCTCCCAGCCCCGCGCCCCACAGCAACAGGACCAGCGCCCAGGGTGTCCGGCCGCTCACTCAGACCTTCTGGGCCAGAGCCCAGGCGCAGATCGGCATCTCGGGGTCGTTTCGGATGTCATCGGTCTCCGGATCATAGACCGGTGGCCATATGTCTTCGAGGTTGCGGCGCGCGACATGGCGATTGCCCCATTGCTCGGCGTGGATCGCCTCCGGGTCGAAGCCCCCTTCGATCAGCAGGTTCGTCAGCCCCCGCGCAGTCCAGCGCGAACAATCCTGCGGGGCCGCGTGCAAGGGCGCAAAGAAGGGCACGGCGACCCAGAAGTACCCGCCGGGCCGCAGCATCCGGTGCACGTTTCGCGTGGCTGCATAGGGACGGTCCAGATGTTCCCACACCTGATTGGCGAGGATCAGATCGAATTGATGAACCGCCCCGGTCTTCGGATCGACAAAAGGATCGCCGCAGACATCATATTCGGGGTAACGGAACTTGGTGTAGCTCCTGAACGCAAACCGCTCGCCCCATTTTCCGGAAATCTCTGCGGTATCAAGATCTTGCGGACCAAGAGCCTTGATCATTCGGCGGCTTGACGGCTGCATGACGACACGGTTGAGACTGACCATGCGCATTGTATGGCAGCGCCCCTGCCCGACGTAAAGTGGCAAGCCGCGATTCGGTGCGGGGTCAAGGATCGCGGAACGCGACGGGGCTTGCCCCGCTTGTCCTTGAGGCCGGACCGAATTGTCCACATCCTCGGAATGGCGCGTTCAGGGCAGACCTGCCCCTGAACCGCTTCTCAGCAGGATCTCACGCTCTCAATTCTCACTGTTCTCGATCATCTGCGAGCACGGTCCGTCAAATACCAAAAATGAAATCGCGGGCCTTGCCCGCGTCCTTTGGATCAGGCCTACATGTGGATGACGCGGTCGTAGGCGTCCAGCACGCTTTCGTGCATCATCTCCGATAGCGTCGGGTGCGGGAAGACGGTGTTCATCAGGTCTTCTTCGGTGGTTTCCAACTGGCGGCCCACCACATACCCCTGGATCAGTTCGGTGACCTCCGCCCCGATCATATGCGCGCCCAGAAGCTCCCCTGTCTTGGCGTCAAAGATCGTCTTGATCATCCCGTTCTCTTCGCCCAGCGCAATCGCCTTGCCGTTGCCGATGAAGGGGAAGCGCCCGACCTTGATCTCGTAGCCCAGTTCCTTCGCCTTTGCCTCCGTGTATCCGACGGAGGCCACCTGAGGATGACAATAGGTACAGCCCGCGATGCTTTCGGGTTTGACGGGATGCGCATGTTTGCCCGCAATCAGATCGGCGACCATCACCCCCTCATGCGACGCCTTGTGCGCCAACCAGGGTGCACCGGCGATGTCGCCGATGGCGTAGAGCCCCTCGACCCCGGTGCGGCAGTATTCGTCCGTGACCACATGGGTGCGGTCGATCTTGACGCCCAGTTCCTCCAGCCCGAGGTTTTCGACGTTACCGACGATCCCCACGGCGCTGATGACGGTGTCGAAGTCGTGTTTTTCAACCTTGCCACCCGCTTCGATATGGGCCGTCACCTTGTCCTTGGCGCGGTCCAACTGTTTGACCATCGCCTTTTGCATGATCTTCATGCCCTGTTTTTCGAATGCCTTCCTGGCGAATGCCGAAATCTCCGCATCCTCGACGGGGAGCACCCGGTCCATGACCTCGACCACGGTCGTTTCCGCACCCAGGGTGTTGTAAAAGCTGGCAAATTCGATGCCGATGGCACCCGAACCGATCACCAGCAGCTTTTTCGGCATATGCGGCGGTTGCAGCGCGTGGCGATAGGTCCAGACCATCTTGCCGTCCGCCTCAAGCCCCGGCAATTCGCGCGCGCGCGCCCCGGTGGCCAGGACGATGTTCTTTGCCGTCAGATCTTCGGCACCCTTGTCGGTCTTGACACTGACCTTGCCCTTGGCGGCGATCCTCGCCTCGCCCATGAAGACGGTGATCTTGTTCTTCTTCATCAGATGGCCGATGCCGCCCGAAAGCTGTCCCGCAACCTTGCGCGAGCGTTTGACGACCGCATCCAGATCATAATCAATCCCTTCGGCCTTCAGACCGAACTCCTTGGCGCGGTGCATCAGGTGAAAGACTTCGGACGAGCGCAGCATGGCCTTGGTCGGAATACAGCCCCAGTTCAGGCAAATGCCGCCCAGGTTTTCGCGTTCGATGATGGCGACCTTCATCCCAAGCTGGGCACCTCTGATGGCGGCCACATAGCCGCCCGGCCCGGCCCCGATAACAATGAGATCAAAGGAAGTCGCAGCCATAGTCAGCACCTCGAGGCAAGGGGTATGAATTTAGTTTACCATTAAACCATGCAACCGTGTGCCACAACCGCGCTGTGTACCGGCGCGGTTGTGGATCAAGTCCGTCCGGGCAAGGGCTCAGGCCGCTGCGGCGTTTGCCTGAATGGTCCGCAGGGTCGTGCCGTACCCGCCATCGGCGATGTAGGTTTCTTCGACCTTGGTGGAACTGCGCGACAGCGCGTCGTTGCGGTACGGGAAGCGCCCGAACCGGCGGATCACCTCGCGGTGCGCACGGGCGTGCAGCAGGTTGCTGTCCCCCTCGCCCTTCATGCGGTCGCACATCAGACGCACGCAGCGGTCCTGATCAATCAGGTTCTCGGAATGCATCATCGGCATGTAGAAGAACTGCCGCGCCGGCGGGTCGATCTTCTTGTCCCAGCCCCGGTCCACGGACGACTTTGCCGCCGCCAGCGCCACACGGTCGCTGGAAAACGCTTTGGCATCGCCCCGAAACATGTTGCGGGGGAACTGGTCCATCAAGATGATGTAGGCCAGAGCGCCCGAAGGATAGGTCAGCCAGAGTGAGAACTTGCCCTCGCAGGCTGCCTCCCAGGTGCTGAGGAACCGGTCACGAATGGTCGCGTCCAGTTCCGGATCGGCCGCGTACCAGCCCTCGGGACCGGTTTCGTCAATCCAAAATTCCAAAATCTCTTGCGGGCCGACCATGTCGCATTCCTTCGTCACTGGCATAACCTCCCGATCCTACGAGGTTTTTTGGGGGTGAAACCACTCACGTTTTGTATCAAAACCGTCATTATTGCGAATTTGTTACACTCTCATCGGGGTCGTTGCCAGTGTCGCTGGCGATTTCCTGCGCATACTCGACGGCCACCGCCGTGGCGGACGGGCTGAGCGGGACGTAATCGCTGGTTTCGCCGACAGCGACACCGGCCCGGCGCGTCGCGCGGTAGGCGGCGTAAAACGCCAGGAAAACAAAGAGAATGGCGGTGAACAGGTAAAATCCGCCCGGTCCCAACGCGGTCCCCATCATCCAGCCGGTGATCACCGGGCCGAGAATGGCGCCCAGCCCGTTGATGAACACCATCCCGCCCGATGCAGCCGCCATGTCTTCGTGTTCCAGAAAATCATTCGTATGGGCGATCAGCAGTGAATAAAGCGGGTTCGACATGCCTCCGACCACAAAGGCAGAGACCAGCAGGATCGGAAAGATATGCCCCAGCAGCATCCCCAGCACCGATCCCAACGCCCCGATGACCGACACGATGGCGATCAGCGTGCGGCGGTTCATCCGGTCGGAGATCCAGCCGATGGGATATTGCAGCACCACGGAGCCGACAAAGAAGGTCGCCACGAAAAGAGAGATCTGCGCCACGCTCAGCCCCGCTTCGGCACCATAGACCGAGGCCATGCCGAACTGTGCCGAGAAGACACCGCCCAGAAGGAACATGCCCACGCAGCCCAGCGGCGAGGAGTTGACCAGGGCGCGAAGGCTCATCGGTTTCGTGGTGTCGAAGGCCGGTGTGGGGCTGATCGACAGCAGGATAGGCGTCACCGCAAGGCTGACCAGCACCGATGGGATGACGAAAAGGATGAAGCCGGACGGGTCCGCCGTCAGCAACAGCGCCTGCGCGATCACGATGCCCAGCGTCTGGACGATCATGTAAAGCGACAGCGCCTGTCCCCGGTTGGAATTGTCCGCAGCATTGTTCAGCCAGCTTTCCGCCGTGACGTAGACGGCTGAAAAGCAAAATCCGATCAGCACCCGGCCGCCTGTCCAGATGATCAGGTTCGGGAAGGTCGGATACAGGATCATCACCGCAGAGATGAGCGAGGCCAGTGCCGCAAAGACGCGCACATGGCCCACGCGGCGGATCATCCCCGGCGCCAGCCGCGACCCCCCCAGAAAGCCTGCAAAATAGGCCGACATGACGATGGACATCTCGAAGGTCGAGAAATTCTCGATCGCGCCACGGATGCCCAGCAGGGTGCCCTGCATACCGTTGCCGATCATCAGCAATCCCATGCCCAAAAGCAGCGCCCACGCGCTGGAAAGTACCTGGATCATCGGGGCAGTCCTTTGATTGTTGGTGCGTCCGTGGACGCCTTGGGGCGCGGTGGCAAGTCTGTCTGCGACACGGTGTGCCGCTATCCTCGGTTTTGCCTGTCCGGTATTAACAAAGAGGCATCACCGTAGGAGAAGAACCGGTAGTTTTCTGCGATGGCATGGGCGTAGACCCTTTTGATCGTCTCCACCCCCATCAGGGCAGAGACAAGCATCATGAGCGTCGACTTGGGCAGGTGGAAATTGGTCATCAGCGCATCGGCCACGCGAAAGGTGAAACCGGGGGTGATGAAAATGTCGGTATCGCCTTCCCAAGGAGTAATCGCCCCGTCCCGCGCCGCCGTTTCGATCAGCCGCAGGGCGGTTGTGCCGACGGGGATGACACGTCCGCCAGCGGCCTTTGTCGCGGCGATGTCCTGCGCCGCCGTTTCGCTGACTTGCCCCCATTCTGCGTGCATCTTGTGGTCCGCGATGTCATCCACCTTGACCGGCAGGAAGGTGCCCGCGCCGACGTGCAGGGTGACATGGGAAAACGCCACGCCGCGCTGCGCCAGGGCATCCAGCAAGGGCGCGTCGAAATGCAGCGAGGCGGTGGGTGCCGCAACGGCCCCGGCGTGTCTGGCCCAGACGGTTTGATAGTCCGTCCTGTCCTGCGCGTCCGCCGGGCGTTTTGCCGCGATGTAGGGCGGCAGAGGCATGGCACCGGCGGCGTTCAGGGCCGCGTCGAAATCGGCACCTGCGCAGTTGAAGCGCAAATGCCCCTGCCCGTCCGCGACACCCTCCAGCGTAGCGCTCAGATCGGTGCTGAATGCCACGCGCTCGCCCTCCTTCAGCTTTCGCAGCGGCTTGATCAGGGCAGACCATGTGCCATCGCTGCGCGGTTCCAGCAGCGTGACCTCGATCCGCGCCTCGACCCGACCCTGGGCGCTGTCACGGCTGCGTGTGCCGGTCAGACGTGCCGGGATCACGCGGGTGTCGTTCAGCACCAGACGGTCGCCGGGGCGCAGCCATGTGGTCAGATCGGTGACGCGGGCATCATGCAGGCGTGCGCCTTCGGCCACCAGCAGGCGCGCGGAAGAGCGCGGCACCGCCGGCCGCGTGGCGATCAGTGCCTCGGGCAGATCAAAGTCGAAGTCGGACAGTTTCATGCCCGCGCCTTATCTGCCAAAATTGCGGCGGGCAACCGGTCTTTCCCGCGTCTGCGGTGCCTGCGGCAATGTGCTTTCGGTGATGCCTTCGACAGCAGGCAGATCGGGCGGCGGCGCGCGGAAAATCTCGCGGAACATCGCCGGGGTGAAGGCCGAGAGCGGGTTCACGGACACCTTGGGCTGTCTGGCCGGACCTGACAGAGCATAGTTGAAACCGATCAGCCCCTCGCCCTTGCGGGTGAACAGCGACCCGATGCCGTTCAGCAGATAGACCGGGCTGATCACGCCCTGCATCGCGATCGTCCCGCTGTCGAGCGCATAGGTGCCGTCCATCGACAAGCCCATCGAGGCCCCGACGGCACTTGCCTCGGCCAGGGTGAGACGGTTGGGTGTCAGGCGGAAGCTCGCCTCCACATCGTCGAAGTAGATGCCGTCGCCGTTCAGCTCGTTGATCAATCCGACAACAGAGACCGCGTTCAGCAAGGCCGCGATGCCCGGCGCGTCCTTGATGCGCACCTCACCCACCTCGAGCCGCCCGTCGAAGGCCCCGCCGGACCCGACGGGCAAGAGCGTGAGCGACAGATCGCCACCGACCACCTGTCTGACCAGTCCCGCCGCCCGCAGCACGGCACCTGCATCGGCTGATACCAGTCGCACGGCGCTGCGCCCGCCCTGCGGCACCACACGGCCCTGCACGGCGGCGGCCCCGTTCAACTGTGCCTGAAAGCTGCCGTCGAGGCCGGCTGCGGTGCCGAAGCGGCCCTGCAGGTCCGTCAATGCAATCGTGTCGGTGATCCGCAGAGTGTCAAGGCGCACCTCCATCGGCGGTGCAGCGGGATTGGGCGCTGTGGGGCCGAATTCGGCCTGACGCAGATCGAGCGTCCCACCACGCAGCACCAGTTGAAGGGGGCGGCCCGCGCCCCGGCCCAGCAGATCGACCGGGACATCGAGCCAGTTGCCGACCCTGAGCCGGTCAAACCGCACCCGCTCCAGCGTCTTGTCGGCGTTGAAGGAGACGTTTCCCGCAGCCTCCAGCCCCGGGGCAGAGAGCGCAAGGCGTTCGACCACAGGGACCGGCGCGAGGGTCACGGCCAGATCGAGCCGCCCCGCCCGGCCCGCGGCCTTTGACCACGAGACCTGCGGTACGGCCACCCTCAGCCCCACCAGATCGGAGGTAAGTGTCAGGCTTGGAGGACGGCCTTTCGCCAGCGTCACGGCGACATCTGCACGGCTTTGCCCGGACACCGAACCGGGCGGCAGCGCCACGCCGAAAGCGGTCAGCGTGTCCGGCGTCACCGTCACTTCGGCGGTCAGTTCGCCCGGCCCTGCGCCTGCGCCTATGGGTTGGCGGTAAAGTGCCTCGAACGGCACACCGTCCAACCTGCCCGGTCCCTCAAGCACCAATTCGCCATTGTCTGCCAGCAGGCTCAGGCGGTCGGCGGTCACAACCCGGCCCTTGACCAGTTGATCCGACCGCAGGTTCACCAGATCGCCCGACATATGGTAGTCGACCTTCACAGGCTGCCCCGCCCGGAGCGGCAGGGCGAGCGTGCCTTCGAGGATCGCCTCGCCCTCTGCCAATTCGACCGGCTGGTTGACCTTGTCCATCACCGACAGCGGCGGCATGTTCAGCAGCGACAGGGCCGAGGTGATGCTGGACCGCGTGCGCAATCGCACCACCGACGGCGTCCCATCCGTGGCGCTGACATCGGGAATGATGAAAGCCGAACCGGCCACAGCGATGTCCCCGCCCGTGGGAGGGGACAGCCTGCCCTCATCGAGCGAGATCACCAGCCGGTTTTCCGCGAGGCTGAAATGCCCACGTCCGCCGGTCACCGGTGGCAGCGTCCGGGCGAATTGCACATCCGTATCCGCGAAATCGAAGGCCAGATAGGTCTGCGGCGGCGCGTCTGGACGGCGGCGCAGGGCCACGTCGATGTTGTTGATCCGGCCCGCCTGCAGATTGGCGGCAAGCCATGCCCGCGTGCGCGGTACGGCACGTTCGGGCCACAGCGTCATCAGCCGCTCGCGGTCGAGCGCATCCATCCGCCCGTCCAGCGCGACGTGCCAGCCGCCCGTGTCGGCACCGATGCTGCCGCTGACCAGCAGCGTCTTGTCCAGATCGGTGATCGTGGCCTCGCCCAGGGTGACGCGAAAGGGATCAAGCTCCAGCTTGAAATCAAGGTCCGCACCGGCCATCTGCACCGGCGCATCGTAGAGCCCTGCGGGATTGGCCGACAGATCCGACAAGCTGATCTGCCCCACCAGATCGGTCAGGTTGCCCCGGCCCGCATCAAGCCCCAGCACCGCCGTCCCGGCCGCCTGTCCGGTGATCCATTTGCTTTGCACGGAAAGCTCGTCGAAGGTCAGAAGCCTGGCTGCCGGATCATAGCTGAAATAGCTGCGGGCCTGATTGAAGGGGATGGGTTCGGTTCCGGCGTTGGGCTGCACAGCCCCTGCGGCGATCTGCAGGGTGGCGGCAAGCGGGGCAAAGGTGCCGTCGGCGTTCAACCCGCCGCGCACACTGCCGGAAATGGGGGCCTGCAGCACCCCAAGCCAGGCGAAGGCCGCCCCCTGCGCCGCGATGTCCTGGGCTGCAAAGCCGTCGAACGACACGCCGAAGTCAGCCGAAGTCTGCCCGATCGGGCTGGTGTAATTGGCGGCCAGCGTGGCCACACCCACACCGCCATCCAGCACCGCAAGATCGGCGTTCACGTCGATGCTGTCCGCATCGCGCACCAGCACCAGCCGCCCGCCGTCCACCGTCCAGACCCGGCCCGAGGTTTCATCTTCGTAGCGCAGGGTCAGCGCCCTGATTTCTGCCGTGGTCAAGGCAGAGAGAGCATCGCTTTGCAGCGCGGTGTCGATCTGGCCGATGATGTCGGGCAGGCTCGCCGCCTGCCGCTCGCCTGCGGTGTCGTTCAATCCCGTCTGCAAGGCAAAGCTGCCGTCGGCGTTGCGACGCAGAACCGCCGTGATCCCCGACAGGGCCATGGCACTGGGTTGCACCCGCCCCTGCATCAGCGGCACGTTGGCGAAGGTGGCCTTGAACTCGTTGAAGCGCAAAAGCGCCTGACCCTGTGGTGTCTCCACGGTGACATCGCGCAGACGGATGCGCGGCTGCCAGCCTTCCTCCATGACAAAGGCCATCTCTCCGAACCTGACGCGCGCCTGAGGCAACTCCTGGGCGATCCGTGCCTCGATCCTTGTCTGGACCCACGTCGGTGCGGTGACGGCGTTGTTCTTGAGATACATCACCAGACCGCCCGCCAACAGAACAGCGACGGTCACCGCCCCGAGACAGATATTGAGCAACCACATCATCCCGTGACCGGCACGGCGCGCCTTGGACCTTGGCACCTTCGATCTGGCGGATTTGGGCGCGTCGGGGCTACTCATATACTTCCGGTTCGGGTTCTGGCTTGGCACGCGCCAATACCACACTACTATGTCAGCCCTATTGACCGCTTCCAAGTGAAAGAGACGTGATCCATGCCCGAGATTTCCGACAGCGCCCCCGATTTCACCCTTCCCGTGACCGGCGGCGGCGACATTACGCTGAGCGCCCTGAAAGGCAGCCCGGTCGTCCTGTTCTTCTATCCCCGCGACGACACGCCGGGGTGCACCACCGAAAGCAAGGGCTTTTCCGCGTCCCTCGCTGACTTCGAAGCTGCGGGTGCGAAGGTCTTCGGCATTTCGCGCGACACGATGGCCAAACACGACAAATTCACGGCCAAGCACGATCTGACCGTGCCGCTCTTGTCCGACGAGGAAGGCAGTGTGACCGAGGCCTACGGTGTCTGGGTCGAAAAGAACATGTACGGCAAGAAATCCATGGGGATCGAACGGTCGACCTATCTGATCGACGCGGAAGGCAAGATTGCGCAGGTCTGGCGCAAGGTGAAGGTGCCGGGGCATGTGGACGAGGTGCTGGAGGCGGTACGCGGCCTGTGATCCCGCTGGCAGAGATGGCCGAGGCGGTGCTGCGCTGCGCCGACGGGCGGGAAAAGACCGCCCTGTCGCGCAGCCATGCCGCCGCATGGCAGGCAGAACGCGCTGCGGGCCGGACACCCGAAGTCGGTCACGCCGACCCGCCGCTCTATCCCGCCCGGCCCGATGCCCCCGAACTGCTGAGCCCGCGTGACGTGCCCAGCCGCAAGCCCGGCACGCCCGAAGGGCGTATCGCCATGCTGCATGCGGTGGCGCATATCGAGCTGAACGCGGTCGATCTGCATTGGGACGTGATCGCGCGCTTTACCGACACGCCGATGCCGATGGGATTCTATGACGACTGGGTGAAGGCCGCGGACGAGGAATCCAAACACTTCAACCTGATGGCCGATTGCCTTGAAGAACGCGGCAGCCATTACGGCGCCCTGCCGGCCCACGCCGGAATGTGGCAGGCGGCCGAAGACACGGCGGACGATCTGATGGGGCGGTTGGCGGTGGTGCCGATGGTGCTTGAAGCACGCGGGCTGGACGTGACCCCCGGCATGATAAAACTCTTCCGACAGGCCAAACAGGACAGCGCCGTGGCCGCGCTCGAGACGATCTACGCGGAAGAAGTGGCGCATGTCGCCTATGGCAGCAAGTGGTTCCATTTCCTGTGCGGCCGTCACGAGCATGACCCCAAGGAGCGGTTTCATGCGCTGGTGCGCCAGTACTTCCATGGCACGCTGAAGCCACCTTTCAATGAGGAAAAACGCGCTGAGGCTGGCATCCCTCCAGACTTCTACTGGCCGTTGACAGCGTGACAGCCGTCTTCGCCGTAGCGTGAACCACGCAACACAAGTCACTGGTATCGGCGGATTTTTGCCACTTTACGTCTTTCCGCCGGTTTGATGCGGGGGCTTGGGTCAACAGACTTGCCCCATGTGGCGGCACTGGCTAAGGAACCTTAACAAAAAATGACGCCGGGCAAGCCGGTGCCTTCTTGGGACGGAAAAAAGGATCGCGACGTGCGTACAAGGCTCGGCATCAAAATACACTCCATTCTGGAAACATACTTCCCCGAACGCCGTGTCTTTCTGAAATCCGACAACGATACCCGTTTCATCCGGCTGCGTCCCGGCACACAACTGGTGGCCTTTACCGGCAGCGCCCTGCTTGTGGCCTGGTCGATCATCGCCACGGCAGTGATCCTGATGGACAGCATCGGGTCCGGCAACTTTCGCGAACAGGCGAAACGCGATCAACGCACCTATCAGGCGCGGCTGAACGATCTGTCCGCGCAGCGCGACAGCCGCGCCGCCGAAGCGCTGGCCGCGCAGGAGCGGTTCAACGTCGCGCTCAAGCAGATCTCCATCATGCAGTCGGAGCTTTTGCAGTCCGAGACGCACCGCCGCGAGCTTGAGACCGGGATCGACGTCATCCAGAGCACGCTGCGTCAGACCATGCAGGACCGGGAAGCCGCGCGAAACCAGCTGGCAAGCCTTGAAGGCACGATGCAGGATGGCGGCACTGGCCAGCCACAAACCGCATCGAGTTCCGCGCCCATCGACTTTCTGGCAGAAGCGCTGGAGCGTACCGCGCAGGAACGCGATCAGGTGGTGGTCGAAGCGCAGGAAGCCCTGCTTCAGGCAGATCGGATGACACAGGAAATCGCGCTGATGCGCGACCAGAACGACGCGATCTTCCGCCAGTTGGAAGAAGCCATGACCGTATCGGTCGCGCCGCTCGACAAGATGTTCCGCAATGCCGGAATGCCCACCGACCGCATTCTTGAAACCGTCCGCCGCGGCTATTCCGGTCAGGGCGGCCCGCTTGCGCCCTTGTCCTTCACCACCCGTGGCGAAGCCCCCAGCGGCGACACGCTGCGCGCCAACCGTCTGCTCAACCAGATGGACCGGCTGAACCTTTACCGCATCGCCGCGCAGAAAGCGCCCTTTGCGAACCCCGTCAAATCCGCTTTCCGCTTCACCTCTCAGTTCGGCTTCCGCCGTGATCCGAAGACCGGCGGACGCCGGATGCATTCCGGTGTGGATTTCGCCGCCGGCATGGGCACGCCGCTTTATGCAACCGCCGACGGTGTCGTCACCCACGCGGGCTGGCAGTCCGGTTACGGTCGTCTGGTGAAGATCCAGCACGAGTTCGGGATCGAGACGCGCTATGCCCACATGTCACGTCTGCGTGTAAAAGTCGGACAAAGGGTCTCGCGCGGGCAGCAAATTGGTGATATGGGGGCGTCTGGACGAGTAACCGGCGTTCACCTGCACTATGAAGTGCGTGTAGGTGGCAAGGCTGTAAACCCGATGATCTATATCAAGGCAGCAAACGATGTTTTCTAAGAGCAAAATCAACGATCCCGCACCGAACAAGGACGCCGAAGCACGGTCTTCGACGCCCTCTCCGTCGGCTCCGCAGACAACGACTCAGGCGAAACCGAACGAGTTCAAGGCATCCGCGCCGAAAGCCAAGCCGCCTGCCTCTTTGCTCTCTGCCGATCTGCATGTGACCGGCAACATGAAGACAACCGGCGATATTCAGGTGGAAGGCACAGTCGAGGGCGACATCCGCGCGCACCTGCTGACCATCGGCGAATCCGCTACGATCAAGGGCGAAGTGGTTGCCGATGACGTGGTGATCAACGGCCGCATCGTCGGCCGTGTCCGTGGCCTGAAGGTCCGCCTGACATCGACCGCACGGGTCGAGGGCGACATCATCCACAAGACCATCGCGATCGAATCCGGTGCGCATTTCGAAGGCTCCGTCCAGCGTCAGGACGATCCGCTGAACCCCGGTGCGAAGTCGGCCCCTGCCCCCAAAGCGAACCCAGCCGCCGAATAACATCGGTTCTGGTCAATCTGCCGAATGGCACCGCCTGGAACCGGGCGGTGCCTTTTTTGTTTGATGATACAGAACAAAAAAGGGCGCAACCGGCGGTGCGCCCTTTTTCCTGCTATCAGAGGATTTGGTTTATTCGGTGACCTTCACCGACGTCATCACGTCAGGCGCGCCGATCACGGCCCCGTTGCCGCCGGTGCCGCGTTTGATGGCATTGACCACGTCCTGCCCTTCGGTCACGCGACCAACGACGGTGTACTGACCATTCAGGGATGGTGCATCGCCGAACATGATGAAGAACTGGCTGTTGGCGGAATCCGGGTTCTGGCTGCGTGCCATGCCGACAACGCCCTGTTCGTAGGGGATGTCTGAAAACTCAGCCGCCAGGTCCGGCATGTCAGAGCCGCCGGTGCCCGCACGTGCCAAATCTGCGCCGTCCTTGCCGAACTGGACATCGCCCGTCTGGGCCATGAAGCCGTCGATCACGCGGTGAAACACGACGCCGTCATAGGCACCCTGCTCTGCCAGCGTTGTGATCTGCGCGACGTGCTGCGGGGCGACGTCTTCCAGCAGGTCAATGCGGATCGTGCCGTTGGCCTCGCCCGCGACCTCGATCTCGAGCCCTGTCGCCAGAGCGGAACTGCCGATGAGAGCCGCGAAGAGGCCCGTTGTCACAAAAAGCTTAGACATCGGCGGCCACCTTCACGCTGATCATCCGGTCGGGCTTGGCCGGTGGCTCGCCCTTGGCGATGGCATCGACGTGTTCCATGCCGGACGTGACGAGACCGTAGACGGTGTACTGACCGTTCAGGAAGTCGTTGTCCTTGAAGTTGATGAAGAACTGGCTGTTCGCCGAATCCGGATTGGCCGAACGGGCGGCACCCAGCGATCCGCGTGAGTGGGGTATCTTCGAGAACTCCGCCGGAACATTGCCCAGATCGGACCCGCCCGTGCCTGCCAGCCGCAGGTTGAAGTCGCCTTCCATGTTGCCATGTTCCACATCGCCGGTCTGCGCCATGAAACCGTCGATCACGCGGTGAAAGCAGACGTTGTCGTACTTGCCCGCACGGGCCAGCTCTTTCATCCGGGCGGTATGCTTGGGTGCCACATCGGGCAGCAATTCGATCGTCACGGTGCCGCCCTTGAGCTCCATCAGGATCGTGTTTTCGGGGTCTTTGATCTCGGCCATGCCGTGCTCCTTTTAACTCGTTTGCCACTACCTAGGCTCCTTGGGCCGGATTGCCAAGCGAGTGCATTGACCATTCGGGCCAGAAAGGCAAAACACCACCTACGCACCAAGAGGAGACAGACGATGGGCTGGAAATCACTGGATGACATGGATCTGGCAGGCCAGCGCGTTCTGGTGCGGGTGGATATCAACGTTCCCGTGGAAAATGGCCGGGTGACCGATGCCACACGGATCGAACGGATTGTGCCCACTGTGCGCGACATCCTGCAGAAAGGCGGCAAGCCCATGTTGCTGGCGCATTTTGGACGGCCCAAGGGGAAGGTGAACCTCGATCTGAGCCTGTCGCAGGTCCAGCCCGCGCTGGCCAACGCGCTTGGGTGCAGGGTCGTCTTGATCGAGACGCTGGAGGGTGCCGAAAATCTGACGCAGGAGGCCCGCGAGGCCGACGTGCTGCTGCTTGAGAACATCCGCTTCTACGCCGGAGAAGAGGCAAACGATACGGTCTTCGCCCAGCGGCTCGCGGCCCTTGGCGATGTCTTCTGCAACGATGCATTCTCGGCGGCGCATCGGGCCCATGCGTCCACGGAAGGTATCGCACGGCTGATGCCGTCCTGCGCCGGTCGGCTGATGCAGGCCGAACTGCGCGCGCTGGAGGCGGCGCTGGCGAAACCCGAACGGCCGGTGGGTGCGGTCGTGGGCGGGGCCAAGGTCTCGACCAAGATCGCACTTCTGGAAAACCTCGTGACCCGGCTTGATCTTCTGGTGATCGGCGGGGGCATGGCGAATACCTTTCTGGGCGCATTGGGCGCGGAGCTTGGTGCCTCGTTGCAGGAACCGGACCATTACGAAACCGCGCAGAACATCATGGCGCAGGCCAAGTCATCGGGCTGCCGGGTGATCCTGCCGGAAGACGGACTGGTCGCGCGGGAGTTCGCTGAAGGGGCTGCACATGAAGTGGTGCAACTTGGCCCCGATGCGCGGCTTGAACCGGATCAGATGGTGCTGGACGCAGGGCCAGCCAGCATCGAGACCCTGCGCGCCGCTTTCGAAGGGCTGAAGACGTTGATCTGGAACGGCCCCTTGGGTGCCTTCGAAATTGCCCCTTTCGATACCGCGACCGTGGCCGCGGCCCGGATCGCCGCCGCGCGCACCCGCGACGGCGCGCTGATTTCCGTCGCCGGTGGCGGTGACACGGTCGCGGCATTGAACAGGGCCGGTGCCGCAGAGGATTTCACCTATATCTCCACGGCGGGCGGTGCCTTTCTGGAGTGGATGGAAGGCAAGACCCTGCCCGGTGTCGCAGCGCTTGAAGGGCGTCCTCTTTAAGCCGCAAACCATCGCTTTTTCGGCGATAAGCCATCGTTTTTGCGTGATTTGAGCCGATGGGGGATTCACACGGCGAATCACCTGTGTCATAGTGTTTTTACGTCCACAAAGAGACGATCGAGGCAGACCAGATGACCCGCACACCGCCCTTCGGCACGTTGATTTTCTTTGCGATCGCTTTCGCGCTCAGCCTCTATTTCACCTTTGCCGCCGTGCAGGGCGACTTTGGCCTGTTCCGCCGGGCGGAGATCGTCGCCGAAAGCCAGGACCTGCGCAATCAGCTGGCGCAAGTTCGGGCCGATGTGGCCAGAATGGAAAACCTGACCAGACGCATGTCGGACGATTACCTGGATCTGGATCTGCTGGATGAACGCGCGCGCAGCGTACTGGGCATGGTGCGCACGGACGAGATTGTGATCCAGTAGACGTCAGTGACGATTTCCCATCTGTTTACAACAGACTGGCAATCAAGTGTCGGGATTTGCGATTGGTAGCCGCGTGCAGCGGACCGCTGTCGCGTAGGCTTGGCCAAATCTCTGCAATTTAGCAAAACGAACAGCCATGCGGGGCGGATGGGCTATGGCGTTTGCCCTCTACCAATCGGAGCGCGAATCCGGTAAGTAATAGTTTAACGCTAAACTATATGTGCGCCCCTAAGACGTACACGAGGAGGATTGCCCGATGGCGGCCAGGAAAACCACCAAGAAACCGGATGCTACAGCCGACGAGCTGAAGTCGTACTACAGAGACATGCTTTTGATCCGGCGGTTCGAGGAAAAGGCGGGCCAGTTGTATGGCATGGGTCTGATCGGCGGTTTCTGCCACCTGTATATCGGGCAGGAAGCGGTTGTCGTCGGTCTGGAAGCCGCCGCCAAGGAGGGCGACAAGCGCATCACGTCCTACCGCGATCACGGTCACATGCTGGCCTGCGGCATGGACCCCAACGGCGTCATGGCCGAGTTGACGGGCCGCGAGGGCGGGTATTCCAAAGGCAAAGGCGGCTCCATGCACATGTTCTCGAAAGAGAAGCATTTCTATGGCGGTCACGGGATCGTCGCGGCGCAGGTGCCGCTGGGTGCGGGGCTGGCGTTTTCGGACAAGTACAAGGGCAATGACAACGTCACCTTCACCTATTTCGGTGATGGGGCTGCGAACCAGGGTCAGGTCTACGAAGCCTACAACATGGCTGAAATCTGGGATCTGCCCTGCATCTTCGTCATCGAGAACAACCAGTACGCGATGGGCACCTCGACGAAGCGCTCCACCCACTCCACCAGCTATTGGGAGCGCGGTGCGTCGTACGGGATCGAAGGCGAGGAAGTCGACGGAATGGATGTGCTGGCGGTGAAGGCCGCAGGTGAAACGGCTGTGGCGCACTGCCGGGCGGGCAAGGGCCCCTACATTCTTGAGATCAAGACTTACCGCTACCGTGGCCACTCCATGTCCGATCCGGCCAAGTACCGCACCCGCGAGGAAGTCCAGAAGATGCGCGACGAGCGTGATCCGATCGAGCAGGTCCGCAACCTGTTGCTGACCGGCAAACACGCAACCGAGGACGACCTCAAGGCGATCGACAAGGACATCAAGAAGATCGTCAACGACAGCGCCGAGTTCGCCAAGGACAGCCCTGAACCGCATCTGGACGAGCTTGTGGACCGACATCTACGCAACTGAAGTTCCGCAGGAGGCTGTGTAATGGCTACTGAAATTCTCATGCCCGCCCTCAGCCCCACCATGGAAGAAGGCACACTGGCCAAATGGCTGGTCAAGGAAGGCGATACCGTTTCCTCCGGTGACATCATGGCAGAGATCGAAACCGACAAGGCGACGATGGAATTCGAAGCCGTGGATGAAGGTGTCATCGGCAAGATCCTGATCGCAGAAGGCACCGAAGGCGTGAAGGTCAATACCGCCATCGCGATCCTGCTGGAAGAAGGCGAGAGCGCGGATGACATCGACACGGCAAAGTCCGAACCCGCAAGCGCCCCTGTCCCCGCCGACAAGGAGCAATCCTCCGAAACGGCACCGGCGAAGAGCATGTCGCACCCGGAACCGCAGGTCGAGGTGACGCCCGACTGGCCCGAGGGCACCAAGCTGAAACAGCAGACGGTGCGCGAGGCCCTGCGCGACGGCATGTCCGAAGAAATGCGACGGGACGAAAATGTGTTTCTGATGGGTGAAGAAGTCGCCGAATATCAGGGTGCCTACAAGATTTCCCAAGGGATGCTGGACGAATTCGGCCCCAAGCGCGTGATCGACACACCGATCACCGAACACGGCTTTGCCGGGATCGGTGTTGGTGCGGCGTTCGGCGGATTGCGCCCCATCGTGGAATTCATGACCTTCAACTTCGCCATGCAGGCGATCGACCACATCATCAACTCGGCGGCCAAGACGCTCTATATGTCCGGTGGTCAGATGGGCGCGCCGATGGTGTTCCGTGGCCCCAACGGCGCCGCCGCCCGTGTGGGTGCGCAACACAGCCAGGACTATGCCGCATGGTACATGCAGATACCGGGCCTGAAGGTCGCGATGCCCTACTCCGCATCGGATTACAAAGGCCTGATGAAAACCGCGATCCGCGATCCGAACCCGGTGATCTTTCTTGAGAATGAAATCCTGTATGGCCGGTCTTTCGATGTGCCGGAACTGGATGACTATACGGTGCCGTTCGGAAAGGCGCGGATCTGGCGCGAAGGGACGGATGCCACCATCGTCAGTTTCGGCATCGGCATGACCTACGCCTTGGCTGCCGCCGACAAGCTGGCCGAGGAAGGCATCAGCGTCGAGGTGATCGACCTGCGCACCCTGCGTCCGATGGACACCGGCGCAATCATCAAGTCGGTGCAGAAGACAAACCGTCTGGTCACGGTCGAGGAAGGCTGGCCGCAAGGATCGGTCGGCAGCTATATCTCCTCCGTGGTGATGCAGGAGGCGTTCGATTATCTGGATGCCCCGGTCATCAACTGCACGGGCAAGGATGTACCGATGCCCTATGCGGCGAACCTTGAAAAACACGCGCTGGTGACGACCGATGAAGTGGTCGAAGCCGTGAAAAAAGTCACCTACAAGTAAGGAGCGGACAAGATGCCCACAGAAATCCTCATGCCCGCCCTCAGCCCCACCATGGAAGAAGGCACGCTGGCCAAATGGCTGGTCAAGGAAGGCGATACCGTCTCCTCCGGCGACGTGATGTGCGAGATCGAGACCGACAAGGCCACGATGGAATTCGAGGCCGTTGACGAAGGGGTGATCGGCAAGATCCTCGTCGCCGAAGGTACCGAAGGGGTCAAGGTGAACAGCCCCATCGCCGTGCTGCTGGAGGAGGGCGAAAGCGCCGATGATATTGGCGAGACGTCCGCACCGAAAGCCGAAGCATCCACCAACGCCGCCCCGGCGGAGGCATCGGACAAGACGGCACCTGCAAGCGGCTATGGTCGCGGCGAGACCGAGGCGACACCTGCTCCCGCCGCGCCCAAAAGCGCCGACGGAGAGCGCATTTTCGCCTCCCCTCTCGCCCGACGCATCGCGGCCGACAAAGGGCTTGATCTGGCACAGATCAAAGGCTCCGGCCCGCGCGGCCGGATCATAAAGGCCGATGTCGAAGGGCTGAGCAAGACGGACGCCCCCAAGGCAAGCGCTGACACCGCACCCACAGCGGAGGCACCGAAGGCGGCAGCGCCCTCAGGCCCCGCGACGGACACGATCCTCAAGATGTACGAAGGGCGGGAGTTCGAGGAAATCAAGCTGGACGGGATGCGCCGGACCATCGCCGCGCGGTTGACCGAGGCCAAGCAGACGGTGCCGCATTTCTACCTGCGGCGAGACATCCAACTGGATGCCCTGATGGCTTTCCGGGCGCAGCTGAACAAGCAACTCGAGCCGCGTGGCGTGAAGCTTTCGGTCAACGACTTCATCATCAAGGCCTGCGCGCTGGCGTTGCAACAGGTGCCCACCGCCAATGCCGTCTGGGCAGGCGACCGGGTGTTGCAGCTGAAACCATCGGATGTGGCCGTCGCCGTCGCAATCGAGGGAGGGCTGTTCACACCGGTCCTGAAAGACGCCGAAATGAAGTCGCTCTCCGCCCTGTCAGCAGAGATGAAAGACCTTGCTACCCGGGCCCGCGACCGCAAGCTTGCACCGCATGAATACCAGGGCGGCAGCTTTGCCATCTCCAACCTGGGCATGTTCGGGATCGACAATTTCGACGCCGTGATCAATCCGCCGCACGGGGCCATTCTGGCCGTCGGTGCCGGCGTCAAGAAACCGGTGGTCGGCGCGGATGGCGAGGTTGGCGTGGCAACGGTCATGTCTGTCACATTGTCCGTCGACCACCGCGTTATCGACGGTGCGTTGGGCGCGGAACTGCTGAACGCGATCAAGGACAACCTCGAAGCGCCGATGACGATGCTGGCGTAAATCTGGTCCGCCAAAAGCAAAAGGCCGGAGAAATCCTCCGGCCTTTTGCGTGTCTTGACGTCGTCTTATGTGTCCTGTGGTCCGAACATATGGTTCATGGAAATCGACGGCTGGTCACAGCCTGCCTCGCCCACGATCCGCGCTGGAATGCCTGCGACGGTCTTGCAAGGCGGCACCTCTTCCAGCACGACAGACCCTGCGGCGATACGGCTGCAATGTCCCACCTTGATATTGCCCAGAACCTTTGCCCCTGCCCCGATGAGAACACCATCGCCGATCTTGGGGTGCCGGTCCTCTTCCTCTTTGCCGGTACCGCCCAGCGTCACCGAATGCAGCATTGATACGTTGTCACCCACCACCGCCGTCTCACCGATCACGATGGAATGGGCATGGTCGATCATGATCCCGCGCCCAATCCGCGCGCCGGGATGAATGTCGACGCCGAAAATCTCGCTGACACGCATCTGGATGAAATAGGCCAGATCGCGGTGCCCCTTGATCCAGAGATGATGCCCTACCCGGTAGGCCTGAACCGCCTGAAACCCTTTGAAATAGAGGATCGGCTGCGACAAACGATGGCAGGCCGGGTCCCGTTCGTAGATCGCCACAAGATCGGCGCGCGCGGCCTCCACCAGCGACGGATCTTCCGCATAGGCTTCCTCGACGATCTCACGCACCACGACCATCGACATCTCGTTGGATGCCAGCTTGGCCGCGATGCGGTAGGACAGCGCCTTGTCGATCGTCTTGTGATGCAGGATGCAGGCATGCACAAAACCGCCGATCAGCGGCTCGTCCTGCGCGGCTTTCTGGGCTTCGCTCTGGATGCGGTCCCAGACCGGATCAATAGCGGCGATATTTCTGCGTGGTTCGGCCATGAGGGTCATCCTTTGTCGCGCTTTCACGATGCACTTAGTCGGACGGTACCAAAGGCCAACACCGGATGCAGCTTTTTTCTGATGCAGATATGTCAGAACAGGTTACATCACGCCGCGTCACGTCGAATGTCCAATCTGGCGCAGCACCTCTGCAAAGCAGTCGCGATAGTCAGCATCGTCAAAGCTCGGCTCTGCCCCCGGCAACCGCTTCAACGCTGCAGCACGCAACGTGCCGTTCCCGTAGTTCGGGTGAACCTTACCCAATCTGCGCAAAAACCGGTCCGCCGCATTGGCTTCCTCGATCATCTCCTGACACAGCGCTCTGCGCTTTTCCGGCGGCGCGCCCAACAGCACCCGCGCTGCGCTTGAGATGTCGCTGTAGTACAGACTGCGCATCAGGTTTCCACGCGCAGTTGTTCCGCCAGCCCCGCGCCATAGATCGCCGAAATCTGTGCAACCGTGATGTCAAAAGGTGCCGACGCCCCGTCCGCAGTCTGCATCGCTGCCGTATAGGTCCAGGCTGATGTCGCCGTCATCACTTCGCGCAGCACCTGCGTGCCCTGAATGATCCGCACCAGATAGGTTTCGGTTTCCTCGCCCAGCGGCACCTCAGGGGCTTCCCAGCTGTCGCCGTTGATCCGGGTCCGCCTGATCCACCCAATCGCATAGCTGCCGTTCGCTTGGCGAACGGCGCGCAGATGACAGGGGCTGTAGGGCCGCAAACCATTACCATCGAAGGCCTGCACAATGTGGCGATAGGACGGATCATCCAGTCCACGACGGGCCGGACCGATCCTGAAATTCTGCGCCACCCGCCGCAGGTTCGGGCTCAATTCGATTTGCGAAGGTGTCCCGTCAAGAAGCACGAAACGCGATCCGGCAGGCCAGGTTCCCGGCATCAACCCGTCAGTGCCTGCCTGACCGCGCAAGCGCTTCTTCAGCCAATACCTGCGCGGGCCCACAAGTTGCGCCTCGGCGAATTGAAAGACTTCCCATTGATCGGAACTGCCGTCTCCGATGGCTGCGGTATTGGCCCCGGACAGCAACGCGTCCTCGGTCACCGATGACAAGGTGCCACTGACCAACTCCACTTCCAGAAACGCGCCTCTGTCGATCACACCCGAACAGGCGAAGGGCAAAGCGGTCCGGGTGATGCCGATTGTCGATCGCGATCCGATCACCTTGTTAAGCTGATAGTTCGAATCCGTGCTGGATTGATAGAGCGCCGCCGGACCGGGCCACGGCTGCGCTGTTGCCGCGATATGCGGCGCGTGAGGAACCTCATCGCCCCGGATCAACGGCAAATCAAGGAAATACGACAGCACCGGCGTCGGCGCGACAAAGGCCCGCGCCTGCACCACCTCATCGAAAATATCAGCCAGGTCATAGACTTGCGGCTCGATCCTCACACCTTCGATCAGCTGAACATCTGACTGCTCCACGCGGTCGATCCGGTAAAGCGCTGCACGTTCCACACCGTCCGCAGGCAGCTCGAAAACATCTCCTGCACCCAGATCCATCCGTGACGGTGGCAGGGCAAGCCGCACCGTATCCCGCGCCACCCGCGCTTCCGTCAGCCAGCGTTCGGCCACCTGCCGTCCTTCACCGCGCGTCAGGGCAAGGTTGACTTCGGACCCTGCGACCGCATGTGTCGCTTCATCCGCCAGCACCGCTTCCTCTGCGATCACGTCAAAATCCGCGTCGGCCTGCACGAACCGCAACCGGATGCGGCCAGATACTTCGGCGTCCGCCTCACGCGTCTGCTCCACCGTACCGTCGAGTTCGTCGCTGACCGCCAGTTTCCCACGGTCCAGTTTGACCGGCTGCAACCCGTCGCGCATCCGGAATTGCAACAGGCCGTCCCGCTCGATTGCATCGAACCCATAGCGGATCATCAAGGGCTGCAACGCCGCGCGTGCATCGCTGACCTGCTCCACCGCATAGCCGCGCACATAGCCATACAGCCCTTCGGTGCTGAAGGCTTTCAATCCTGCACGACGACAAATCTCGGCCACGACCGATGCCAGCGTCCGCCCCGCCGTGCGCCCGTTGATCCAATGGCCTCGGGTATAGTTTTCCCCATCGCTCCATTTGCCGACGTTGTTGGGAAAGAAGGGATAGGGCCGCGTGTCGAACGCCCAGACAAAGGCGCGGCTCATGTCCAGCATTCGGCCCCCATATTCGGTCGACAGCGGATTGTTGTCGGGGTTTTTCCAATGCTCCGACATCGCGCGCAGATATTGCATCTGCATCAACTCGTCCCGTGCACCGGTCGAGAAATAGGGCAACTTGCCTTCGGAACTCTTGCGGTCCAGAAACTTGTTGGGTTGGTTCGCACCCTTGTCGATCGCGGCGCAGCCGTATTCCGTAAACCAGATCGGTTTGGACTGCGGCAACCATGCCGTCGGCTGCGCACGGCGGACACCGTTCACCCGCTCGTGGTGCGTGTTGCTCCACCAGCTCCGCAGATCCTTGTAGCGGTAAATCCAGGGTTCCAGGTGGGCGTCATCCCTGATTTCGGTTCGTATCTGGGCCTGCCGTGCTTCGGTAGAGTGATAGTACCAGTCAAACCCCTCGCCACCTTCCACATTGGCCTTGAGGTATTCGAGGTTATAGATCGAATCCCATTCCTGCCCGTCCAGATGCCCCTCCGTATCGCGCCAATCGGCAAGCGGCATGTAATTGTCGATCCCGATGAAATCTATGTTGGGATCGGCCCAAAGCGGGTCGAGGTGAAAATACCGGTCCCCGCTCCCATCCTGCGGCTGATAGCCGAAATACTCCGACCAATCCGCCGCATAGCTGATCTTGGCATTCGGCCCGAGGATCAGACGTACTTCCGCGGCCAGCCCGCGCAACTTCTGGACAAAGACGAAGGCGCCGCCACCACCGCGCAGCTGGGTCATGCCCCGCATCTCAGAGCCGATGCAGAACGCCTCGACCCCGCCCGCCTGCGCGCACAGCATCGCATTGTGAAGAATGAACCGCGAGAAGGTCCAATTGGCCCGCGTGTCCTCTTCCTCTTCCTCTTCCGCGTCGTCGCCGGGAGGATCTTGCTCATCATTCCCGCCGGTTTCACCCTGCCCCTCTCCGGTGTTCTCTTCCTCACCCTCTCCTGCGTTCTCTTCATCCTCGCCGTTGAGTCCGGCAGGTAGCGGATGATCCCTTCATCAACCTCAAAATCCTCCGCCGTGGCAGTGCCAAAGAACGCGTCGACTTCATCGTTCGCCAGCGGCGTCTGATCCGGACTGCCCGGCTGACCGGGTGCCTTCGAAAGCGTGATACGCCCGCGCCACGGCAGGTTCGGCTGAAACGCGTTGTCGCTATACGGATCGGGCAATTCATTGCCCTTGTACGGATCCATCAGGATGAACGGATAGAACATCACGGCCTGCCCGGCCGCCTTCAACGCCGCGATCGCCTCGATCACCGAAGCATCCGATGGCGTGCCACCGTATATTGGGCGACCATCCTCCTGCACGATGATCTGGGCATCTTCCCGTGCCAGCCCTGAGACGTTCCAAGGCATATCGAGGGAATCGAATGCAGGGTTTTCGACTTTGGGTCGAATGCTGCACTCCCCACAGCGAAGATCATCGCCGAACCAGGACACCACCAGCGATGCCGCTTTGAGGTTGGGCAGTTCCTCCGTCATCGCTTCAATCGCGACAGTGAAGTCCGGCTTGCCCTGAGGCGTCGAAATGTTCGCGCTTCTGAAAGCACCTGTGGACTGCTCGAAATTCACCGGCGTCGTGGCAATCGCATATTCGCCCGTTCCCGGGATCAGCGCGACACCTTCGATCCCGTATGCCGGCGTGTGCTCCTGCCCGGCAACGCCGGGCTGCTCCGCCCGCAGCACCTCGAACGAAAACTGCGGCACCCGGTTGCCGAAAGACGCAAGACCGATGTCCTCCATCACCACATAGGCCGTGCCGCGATAGGCAGGCACGCGGCCCGCACCCTCGATGGCTTCGATCACCGGGTCGGGCAATTGATCCGCCGTCCCGTGATAGACCCGCATGTTCAGATCGTCAGTGGCGACTTCCTGTCCATCGGCCCAGACCCGGCCGACCCGCAGGATCTCACCCTCGCACAATGCAACGGCAAGGCTCACCGAATAGCTGTACTCGGTCGTGCTCGGTTGCGACCGGCTGCCTTTGCCACCGCCGCTTGTCGTCGTGGTCTCCTGAAAGTCCGACGCCCAGATGATATGCCCCCCAAGGCGCATCCGCCCGTAGGTCTGCGCAATCGGGTCGCCTTCACCCGCACTTGTCAGCCGGAAACGGTCCACTTTGCCGGTCTCGATCGCCTGCCCCCCCTGACCCAGCAGACGCTGGTCCACGACACGGCCCAAGGTGGCCCCCACCGCACGCCCGATCGCAACCGACGATAGACCCGCAAGGGTGCCGCCGACAGAGCCGCCGATCGCAGCGCCCGCGACAGAAAAAAGGACCGTTGCCATCAGTTACTCTCCTTGAGGAAATTCAAATCGCGCAACAATGCGCCGGTGCCAGGGCAGGCTCAGCGGGCTCTCGACAACACCGTGACCTGTGTAGGCGTGGATGAAACTGGGTGCCCCGCCGACAGCCCCTTGTATGCCCAGATGTTTCGCCACCCCCTGGCCCCGCATCCGAAACAACAAGACGTCACCCACCGCCGACTGATCGCGTGGCTTTGCCGCAAGATGCCGCGCCGCTGCCGCCCACAACCGCTCTTCGCCCTGCGGCTCGGACCAGTCCATCGTGTAGGCCGGGATCGCCTCCGGCTCATCGCCGTGCAACGCGCGCCAGATGCCGCGCAGCAATCCCAGGCAATCGCAGCCCGCGCCAAGGGTCGAACTTTGATGCACATACGGCGTACCAATCCACTGGCGTGCCACGCGGGCGACATCCTCATTGCTCATCGCAAGGATCCGCCCGAATTGGTGCCAGTGACCTTGGGGACCGAAATCACCCAATCCTCGCCCGGAATATCCGGAAACCCCTGAAAGTTCAGCAAGTTATTGAACTTCAGCCGACAGGTCTCCATCTGCTTGTTGCAACCGGCAATCAACTTGATCTGCGTGCCACGGCTGACATCGCCCTTGATCGGCTCCCACAGCTCAATCGTGCGCTTCTTGCCGCGCACCCGGTCGTGTTTGATCAGCCCGAACAGCCCCTTCGCCGGTCCTTCCAGCACATTGACCCGCCCACGGATAAAGAACTCCTCGTCGAACCCCGGCAGGCTGTCCCAGATGAAACGGCGTCCCTCTTCCTCGACATCGACCGGTAGCGTCAGGGTATAACCCGGCAAACTTGTATCGAACCGGCACTGCGCATCCCCCAACACGGCGGTGCATGGCTTTTGGTAGACCCGCCCCAGCGTCCGGTTCAACGCCTCCGTCAACCCGCGCAACTCGGCGCGAAAGGCACCGTCCACCCGGCGCATCTCACCAATGGTCCCGCGAAACTGCAACCAGCGCTGGCTCACATCAGTCCAGTTGACAAGCCAGGCCACCACCTCGGCCCCGTCAAAACGGCCCTGTTCGATCTCGTCCTCACGGATCGACGCATCGCTCAACGCGCCGATCGCTTCGGTGTTGTCCACGGCAAGGCCGGTGGTCTGCGCGATCGCCTTGGCGCTAAGCCCCGCATCCGCGCGAAAAGTCGCACCGTTGAAGACAAGCGGCAAATCGTGATCGGTAAACGCGAATGTCACCCCGTCGGTGCGCGTGATCTGCCAGGCATGGCAGACCGTGGTCAGCCCGCCTTCAAGATGTGCTTGCAGCGCTGCATCAATTCCGGCCATCAGATACGCACCTCGATCACCGGCACCGACGGCACCTGCCCCGCCTGAAAACTTTCGACGCTGGTCAGGATCCTGTCCGTGTCAAATCGCACCGGCACATCGAACTCATAGCCCGCGTAGATCTCCATCTGCGGATCGGGCGGATGCGCGAAGGTGATGATCCCCGTCGTGGGATCGACCTCATAGTCCAACCCCTCCTGCAACTCGTCCTGCTCCACGCCCACCTTCACCGACCCGGCCACCGGCTTGGTGATGGGCCGCCGATAGAACTGATCGCCCGACCGGTAGGTCTTCATGATCTGGAAATCACGGTCGACCCCGTTGCCGTAGCCGATGCTCTGATCGTCAAAGACCGGGGCCAGCGTCGCCCGACCGGATTTGTAATCCGCCCAATCTTTCCATCGAAACGCGTGCATCTGGCCCATCCGCGCCTCGAAGAAGCCAATCAATACCTGCAAATCATCAATCGACCGCATCCCGAGCCCTGCGTCATAGCTGCGTCTCGAATGGGCCCAGGGCGTGTTGCGCTCCTCGAACCCGTTCGCCAGCGTGACGACATCCGTGCGCCGCTGCGGTCCGCCCAGTGATCCAAAACTCAACGTTGGGGGAAATCTTACCTCGTGAAACGCCATCGACCTGCTCCTGACTTGCGTATTATTCAGCGATTGCGGTTGCCCGACGACAACGCCCGGCTCATCTGTGCAGCAATCTGCGACTGGGACCGCTGGAACCCCTGCACATCGGGCGTGGTGATATGCATCACCACCGACGGGCCATGACCGCTCCCACCCCCACGCACTCCCAACTTTCCATCGGGACCGCGGGCCAGCGGCATGATCGCCTCCGGCCCCGCCTCACCCATCAGCCCCGTGCCGCCGCGCATGGGAAATGTCGTCGCCCCGCTCACGACGCCGCCCTGCGCAAAGGGCATCACCTTGCCTTGGGAAAAGGCCGCCCCGTTGGCAAAGGGCAGGATGCCCTGAACCAACGCGCCGAAGCCCTGACTGATCAGACCGCCGAAATGATCCGTGACCGGCTTCATGGCTGCGTTGTACGTCGTGTTCGCCAGCGATTGCGCCACGGTCCTGAGCGCGTCCGACATCTTCATCCCGTCGAACACCACGCCATCGAAGGCCTTGCGCAAACCCCGGCTCAGACCCTTTTCCAGCGTCTGAACGTCCTTGCCCGTCGCCGCCAGCGACGCGGACATGCGCCGCAATTCGCCGTCGAAACTGGCCACCAGCGTGCCCGTGCTGGCCAGCGTCGCATTCAGGTCTTCCGCATGGCTTTCAAGCCCGCCATAATCGTCAAATTCAGCCATCCTCAGACCCTTTCCTTGTGTCGGGATAGGCCGCCATCAAGGCCGCCAATCCGTCACTCAACATCGGCTTGTCCGCCCCCGTCGCACCCAGCATCACTTGCAACTCCACCGGCGTAAGCGCCCAGAACTCGTCCGGTTTGAGACCCAGTCCATGCAGGCCAACCCGCATCAGGGCGGGCCAGTCCAACCCCGTCACTCGGGCACCACGAACGCCCTCGCGAGCAATTCCGCCGCGGCCCTGGCCGCCGCCATCGGGCCACCCTCGATCCGGGCCGCTGCAATTTCGGCATCGCTCATTCGCACGCCGCCACCACGCAACCCGGCGCCCAGCAATGCCACCACGTCACGGCTGGTGAACCGGCTGGCCTCGAACCGCTCGACCAACCCCATCAGAGATGCCTCGCCCAGCCCTTCCTCCAACTCAGCCAGCGCGCCCAGCGTCAACCGCGCCACGCAGCGCTTGCCATCCAGCACCAGCGCCACGTCTCCCCGCCACCGGTTCACCATGCTCAGACCACGACCAGATCAGGCGTGAACACCAGAATACCCGCCGATTGCAGGCTCAGCTCATAGGTCGCCTCACCGTTCAACTGACCCGCATATTCGAGCGAGGTGACCTGAAACGGCCCCTGCACCACACCGAACTCGGGTATGATGATCTGGAAATCCGGCGTCAGCCCGTCAAAGAAAAGCTGGCGGGCGCGCTCATCCGTGCCCTCGTCCCGAAACACGCCCGACCCGCTGATCGCGGCGGATCGGACACCGGCCCCCGCCAACAGCTCCCGCCAGCCGCCTTCGCTGTCCAGCGTTGTCACATCCACCGTCTCGGTGTTGAAACTGACCCGTGTGGCCCGCAATCCAGCGATGGTTTCGAACTGACCATCGCTGGTCATATCCACTTTGACCAAAAGGTCTTTTCCTGCCTGAACAGCCATCATCGTTCTCCTTGAGAATGCTAAAAAATCAGTCGTCCTGAACCCGCGCGGCAAAGCGCAGATCAATCTGCCGTGTCGCGGCACTTTCCACCCGCGCCACCCGCGCCCGCTCGAACCGCATGTAGACCAGCCGCCCCCGGCTCAGCGTCAATGCACCCTCGTGCAGCAGATCGCTGATCGCCGCCGCTGCCGCTTTCGCCTGCGCAAATCCGGGGCCCGAGGTAATGACCGACACCGTCAGGCGGTGCATCGCACCCGCCCCACTCCCGTCAGAGGCATCGCGCACATCCTCGCTCCCCAACCGGACGTAGATCGGCGGCAGCGCGCCGCTGGGGATCGCGTCGTAAACTGCGGTCCCGACGATCGCACCCAGGGCCGCATCTGCGGTCAGCGCGTCATAAACAGCCGCCTGAAGCGGCCCTGACATCGCAAAACTCATACCGCGACCTCCTCTTGCGCAAAGCACGTCAGATAGCGCCCTTCCGGGTCACGCTCCGCCACCGCCTCGATGGTGAAAATCCGCGTGCCGTGGCGCAACCGCTGCTGCGGCTGTGGCCTTTCGGGTGTCCCGAACGGCGCACCGCGCACGATGATCCTGTACCCGACCCGGCTGGTGGGCGCGCCGATATGGGCGGTCTCCCGGCCTGACCCGGCCTTGATCTCCGCCCACAACGAGCCCAGCACGATCCAGCCTTCGGTATAACCACCAGCCCCATCGCTGACCCGTTCGGGCGCTTCCAGCACCAGCGCCTGGTTCAGACGCGGCAGGCTCACGCGCCCGCTCCCGTGCCGATGCGGATGTGCTTGAACCGCTCGATCAGGCTGGACACGCCGAACGGCATACAACCATTGCTCAGCCCCGTGTCGTGGCGATATTCATAATAATGTGCGGCCAGCATCAGCACCGCCTGACGCAGATCCGCAGGCACGCCGCCCCAGTCCGGCGCAAATCCAGCCATAAAGGTGATGACCACGGACCCATTCGCAGGCACCGGCGGCAACGTGCTGCCCGTCGCACGCAACTTCGGCGTCTGCGAATCCCGCTCCAGCCAGTAGACCGCTGAACTCACCACACTGCGCTGGCCGTCCCGTGACACCCGCTCGACGGCTGTGACATCTGCCACCGGTGCCGCCGGCATCACGAACATCTCATCGCTGCGCCACTCGCTGACCGTCGTTGAAAACTCACGCTGCAAGAGGATCTTGCCAGTGCGTGCCTCCACAGCCGCAATCGCGGCCCGCAAAAAAGAGGCCAGCACCGCGTCCTGCGTATCGTCGGGGCCAAAGCCGCTGCCCAACCGCAGATGTGCCTTGAATGCTTCGACCGGCACCGCCGCGTCTGAGATTGGTGTCTGTTCGATCAACATCATGGAAGTCTCCAAATTTCTTTCCCCGTTCGGGTCAGGAAGACCCGGACGCGCGGCCACCTGCCCTGCTCGGTCAGAGGGGAGCAGCTAGGCAAGGCAGGTATCCCGGTCGCGCGCCCGGACCGGGGTCAAGTCACCCCGGCCCCGGTATTCGCCGCTGCTTACGCAACGCCGAATTTCAGCAGCTTGATCGCGGCGAAATCGCTCACGTCACCACCGACGCGCTTGGTCGCATAGAACAGGACATGCGGCTTGGCGCTGAACGGATCGCGCAGGATGCGCAGATCGGGACGCTCGGCCACCGTGTATCCCGCGCGGAAGTCGCCGAACGCGATGGAGAAACTGTCCGACGCCGCATCCGGCATGTCCTCGGCCACCAGCACCGGATAGCCCATCAGCATCGCAGGTTCGCCTGCCGCCAATCCGTCCGACCACAGGAAACGCCCGTCCGCATCTGTCAGTTTGCGCACCCGGCCCGCTGTCTTGGAGTTCATCACGAAAGCACCATTCGCGCGGTATTGCGCGCCCAGCGCATAGACCAGTTCGATGATCGCATCCGGTGTGACCTCACCGTCGACCTCGGACGGCACGTAGCCAAGGTTGCCCCAGGTCCAGACGTCGTTGTCGACCGCCGGGTGGGTCAGGAAACCCTTGGGCTTGTCGATGCCATCGCCAGCGACAAACGCCGCCGCTTCGGCACGGGCGAACTTGTCGGCAATACGGCCCGCCAGCCAACCTTCGATGTCGAAAGCAGAATCGTCCAGCAGGCGCTGCGATGCCTTGGGCAGCGCACTCAGCTCATGCAGGCCGATGGTGATCCGGTCGATCTGCGGTGTGTCCGTCTCCGTGACGGTGCCGTTCTCCGTGGCCCAACCGGCACCGACATCGGTATGATCCACCAGCACGTCGTAGGATGTCGCCTCGACCTGAACGACCGATGCAATCGCACGGATGGATGCGGTGTTGTTCAGGACGGACTGCACCGCTGCGGATGTCTGCGGATCGACCAGATAGCCGCCGTCCGAATTGACCGCTGTCGAAAGCGATTTGCCTTCCAGCTGCAGACCGCGCAGGCCGTCGTCGTCGCCATTGCGCAGGTACATGTTGAACGCCTTCTGATGCGGCGCACCGGCATCCGTGGTGCCACCCAAAGGGGTACGCGCAGGCAAAGTCATTTTTCGATCCAGCATGGTCATTCGCTCTTCTGTTTGTTGAAGTTTTGATTCAATTTCAGCCTGAAAGCCTTTGAAGTCGGTGACAAATCCAGTCACCGCCGCGCGCACTTCCTCAGCCGGGGAGATGTCCCCGTTTGTCGTATTGCTCATCCGTTACTCCCGAATTTGCCCCGAAATGGGTTCTGTCCCAGACGTCGGCTGCCGCCGCGCCATCTCTGCCCGCGCCCCCTCGAAGGACGCCGCCATGTCACGCAGAATGCCGCCAAGGGCCGCGTCATCGGCCTTGCCCGCCACCCGCGCACTGGGCAGCATCGGAAAGGTCACCAGGGACACCTCCCAAAGCTCCAGTTCCGACAAGAGCCGCTGGCCCTTGGTGTTCTTGCTGGCTTTCACCGTGCGGTAACCGATCGACAGCCCGTCGATGGCCCCCGCCGCGATCAAGGCCGCGGCCTCGCGGCCCTTCTCGACGGAAGACAGAATGCGCCCCTTCACGAACAAGCCTTTCGCGTCCTCGCGCACGTCGTCCCAGACCCCGATGGGCTGCGCCGGATCGTGCTGCCACAACATCTTGATGTTGCGCCCTGCGGCCCTGACCGCCTTCAGCGACACGCCATACGCCCCCGCCTCGACCACATCACCGCCCTGATCGACAGCGCCGAACAGGCTCGCATACCCGCTGATCTCGGTGCCGCCCTCTACCTCTGCGACCTCCTCGAAAGCCATGAACTTGCGCTCAAGCACCGGCATCCCGCCGAACATGCCTTTCCCGTTCTCCGGCAAGAAGCCGAAGTCGCTTACGTCATATCCCATGACAATCTCCTTGAATTTCAGCGCCCTCAGGGGGTCACCACCATCACGCCCTGCACCGCCTGCGCGAGGATCACCGCCACCACGCCATAGACCGTCAGCCACAGCCGCCGTTCCATCCGCTCCATCATCGCCTCCAGCTGGTCCATCCGCTTGAGCATGTTGACGCGGTGGATCTCGCTCACCCGCTCATGCGCCTCCAACCTCAGCCCCGGTGCACAATCGAACCGCTCGAATACGCTCGGCTCAGGCATCAGCGGCCACCGCAGGCAACCCCAACAGGCTGCGCTTTTCCGCTTCTGTGAGGAAATCAGCCGCCACCACCCGCGCCCATTGCGCATCACGCTCCGCCGCCAACGCAGGCACCTGATCCAGGTCCGGCTTGATCTCCACAGGCGCGCCGGTGAACCCATCCAGCCAGTTCGCCAGCGCCGCCGTCACCCGGGTCGCCAGGGGCAACACGGTCAGGCGGTAAAACGCCCGGTGTGCTTCCTGATAATTGGCATAGGTCGCGTCGCCTTGAATGCCCAACAGCATCGGCGGCACCCCATAGGCCAGGGCAATCTCCCGCGCCGCTGCTTCCTTGGTCTTCTGGAACTCCATATCTGACGGAGAGAACCCCATCGGCTTCCAGTCCAGCCCGCCTTCCAGCAGCATCGGACGGCCGGCATTGCGTGCCCCCTGATGATGGCTCTCCATCTCCGACACCAGCCGGTCATATTGGTCCGGGCTCAGATGGCCCTGACCTTCCGCTCCCTTGTAGACAATCGCGCCGGACGGCCGTGCCGCATTGTCCAGCAGCGCCTTGGACCACCGCGATGCCGCGTTGTGGACATCCAGTGCCATCGCCGCCGCCTGCATCGGCGCGAAGCCATAGTGGTCATCCTGGGGATGGAAGGACTTGATGTGACAGATGGGCGACGTATCCCCCGACACCGCAAAGCGGTGCTTGCGCCCGCCCACAGCGTATTCATACCCGACAGGCCAGCCATCCGCCCCCGGCACCACCGACATGCGGTCCGAGCGCAGCACATGCAATTCCTGCGGCATGCCTTCGCCCACGGCCTCGACATATCCGCTGCCCGACAGCAGCAGCTGGGCATAAAGCGCTTCCAGCAGTTCGGCCCGCCCCTGTGCCGCATTGGGCCGCGCCAGCAGCGACACGATCGGGTGCGTGTCATACCGGCGCTCGGTGTCCTGCACGATCAGGGGCAGCGCCGCCGCCGCTTCCGCGATCAGCTTGACCGACCGGAACCCGACGGGGTTGGCGCAAAACCCGACCTTGGTCAGGCTCACTGCGTCCCGCGGGCTCCAGGCCACCCTGCCCGACGTGGCATAGGCCACGACCGGCCCCGTCGCCGAAGCCTTCTGCTCCGGCACAGATGCCGCCGCCGTGCCGCGCCGCAGAAAATCAAACATATGCCCCAACTCCTTTTGCCCAGTCCCCCGGTCGAAACCCCGTCTCATCCGGCTTGAATACAATTTGCCTCAAAGAGCTTAATTCCACGCGACCCCACCGTCCGCAGGGGCGCGCAACACCCAAATGCAAAGGGCCGCATGGCGAACCACGCGACCCCTGTCAGTTCCAGGACATCGAACAGACCCGTTCACATCTCAGGCTCCATCACAACGACCGCACCGCCGGACGCCGCCAGTGCGCCGCAGGCTCGATCATCAGCTCGTGCAGCGCCCAGACCAGCGCATCCACGCGGTCAGGAGACCCCCCGCCCTCGTATCCGCGTGCCGTCATTCGGCACATCTGATCCTCCAACTGATCCAGACCGCGCATATGCGCCACACGCCCCTGCTCGTAAAGCGCGGCCACCGGCTCCGCCCGCGCCACCTTTCCGCGCGACGCATGGACCGATTTCAACGGCACCAGCGGATCGACCTGCCGCAGAACTTCTCCCACCATCGCACCACCCTGGTTGACCTCCGCCACCAGCCTGTCGGCACCGTAATGTTCCATTGCCGCAATCGCCGCCTTTGCCCAGCCCGACGGGGTCGCCCCCCGAACCGTGCAATCGGCCAGCACGACGGCCCGCCAGTCCTGCACCGGCCCCTGCGTGACCGCCCCGACGACGACGATCCCGCATTCATCCGCGCCGGAACCACTGCTCGCGGCGGGGTCCAGGCCCACAACGATCCGGTCGAAGACAGGCGGCACGTCGACCCGTCCCGCCTCCAATGCCTCGGAGGTCCAAAGCGCCCCTTCCGCATCGCTCAACAGAACCCCGTCCAGCTCCTGCCGTCCCAGACGCGTCCCCTGGTAGCGGGCCTTGACCTCCTCCAGAAAGGATGACGCCAGATTGGCCGCATTGGCTTCGGTCGGTGCATGGGTCTGAACCGTAGAGGGGGATTTCATCAGACGTTTCAACACGTCCACATTGCGCGGCGTCGTCGTCACGCAGACACGCGGATCGTCCCCCAACCGCAAGGCGAACTGCAACTGGTCCCAGGTCTCCTTTCCCCGCTTCCATTTGGCCAACTCGTCAACCCATGCCGCATCGAACTGCGGCCCGCGCAGCCCTTCGGGATCATGGGCGGTGTGCACCGTCGCAATCGCGCCGTTGGGCCAGACCAGACGCTTGCGGCCCGCTTCCCACGCCGGGCGGCGATCTTCGGGCGAACAGGCCAGAATGCCGCTGTCACCAAAGATCATGACCTCACGCACCTGCTCTATCGTCTCGCCGACCAGAGCCACCCGGCGGCATTTGCCTTCGTCCAGGGGCTTTGATCCCTCGACAACCGACCTTACCCATTCCGCGCCCGCACGGGTCTTGCCTGCCCCGCGCCCGCCCAGCACGATCCACGTCCGCCAGTTGCCATCCGGCGGCAGTTGATGATCCATCGCCCAGAACTCGAACAGATAAGGGAGAGCCAATAGCTCTCCCTCGGTCAATTCATTCAGGAACTGCTCTTGGACGGCCGCATCTGCGCAGGCGATCCAACTTGCACCCGATCTCAACCCGGGCTCTGTCCAGATCGAGGGCATAACCCCCTCTCGCGATACCAGCTTGCTTGCTCTTGCACTCATTGAGATAAACCTCCGCTTTGACGCAATGCGTTACCAATTCCTTGAGCTTCCCCAAGGCCTGCTTTGCCGCCGTTTCATTCATGGTTCCGTCTGACTGAGCCGTTTGTGTCAGCCCTTCGATCTCTTCTCGGAGATCAGCGATCGCATCGTACAAGGTATCGAGCACGTCAGACGCGCGCGCGATATCTCGATCTTGAATAACAGTCGTCATGGTGGCTCATACCTTTCGTCTGGTCCCCCAACCGATCAGGCACGAAAAAAGCGGCGTCCGGGATCATTCCCGAAGCCGCTCGCCCACGTCCTCTAGCATGTCAGAATGTATACGTTGCAGCGTTCGCAAAGTCAAGGAAAAGAGAGTTAACGAAACCCTTCAACCCCGTGCGATCATTGATGAATTTTGAATTAACGTCCGGTATTCACCTGTCCCCGCGGGGACAGGTGCCAATTATGCAAGGATATCAGTCATTGCCGCCCGTCGATGCATTTCCGGCAGCGGCGGCACCGCGCTCCGCCTCGATCTGGCGCCAGCGGGCGACATTCTCGTTATGCTCGGCCAGGGTCACCGCAAAGGCGTGGCCTCCGGTCCCGTCCGCCACAAAGAAGATGAAATCACTCTCGTCCGGTTGCGCCGCGGCCATCAGACTTGCCCGTCCGGGGTTGGCGATGGGCGTGGGCGGCAATCCGTCGATGACATAGGTGTTCCACGGCGTCTCCGCCCGCAGCTCCGACCGGCGCAGCCCGCGTCCCAGCACCCCTTCACCCTTGGTGATCCCGTAGATCACCGTGGGGTCCGTCTGCAGCTTCATGCCCTGGTTCAACCGGTTCACAAAGACGCTCGCCACCTGACGCCGCTCTTCGGCAACGCCGGTTTCCTTCTCCACGATAGACGCCAGCGTCAGCAATTCCTCCGGGCTTCCGATCGGCAGTTCCGGATCACGCGCCTCCCAGGCTTCCGCCAACCGCGCTTCCTGTGCCGCCCTCATCCGTGCAACCACCGCCGCACGGTCGTCGCCGGGCCTCACCTCATAGCTGTCGGGCGCCAGTGTACCCTCGGGTGGCACATCGCTCACCGTCCCTTCCAGCAGGTCCATCGACGTCATCGCGTCGATGATCTGCCAACTGGTCACACCTTCGGCCAGCGCGATGCGAAACCGCGTGTCCGCCTTCGCCTTGGTCTGGGTATAGACCGCAGGCACCTCATCCTCGCGCGGGTTGAACTCGGCCCGCTCCACAAACCGGCCCGACGCAGGGTCCAGCTCGCGCACCTGCACCGACACCCGGTTGACCCCGATGCGGTAGACAACTTCCGTCCCGCAGGTACTGGCACCGCCCCTTGTCACCGTCTCGACGATGTCGGACATGGATGTCCCCGGCTCCACCAGAAAACTGCCCGCCTTCAGCAGGTTCGTCTTTTCCTCGTACTCTGCCCCCATCCGGAAGATCGCGGCAGAGCTGACAGCCCCCTGTTCGGCCAGATCACCCGACACCCGCCGCATGGTGGACCCCGGTTGCACCTGCAGACAGATCGCCTGCTCAAGCGGTCCGGCGGTGGTATATTCCGCACGTCCCCAGAGGATCACACCACCCAGCATGAACAGCGCGACCACCAGAAAGCTGACCGCGTTCGACGCGATGTTGCGCCACATGGCTCAGACCTTTCCGAACAGGACGCTGGCGTTGGTGCCTCCGAACCCGAAAGAATTGGACAACGCCACGTTGATCTCGCGTTTCACGGCCTTGTTGGGTGCCAGATCAATCGCGGTCTCGACCGCTGGATTGTCCAGATTGATCGTCGGCGGCGCGATCTGATCGCGGATCGCAAGGATCGAGAAGATCGCCTCGATCGCCCCCGCCGCCCCCAGCAGATGCCCGGTGGCCGATTTCGTCGAGGACATCGTGACCTTGCCCGCATCCTCGCCCATCATCCGCTCCACCGCACTCAATTCGATGGTATCCGCCATCGTCGACGTGCCATGCGCGTTGATATAGTCGATGTCTTTCGGTTCTTTTCCCGCGTTGCGCAGCGCATTTCGCATCGACCGTTCCGCGCCCTCGCCGGTCTCGGATGGCGCGGTGATGTGATACGCATCGCCCGACAGCCCGTAGCCCAGCACTTCGGCATAGATCTTCGCGCCGCGCGCCTTGGCGTGCTCGTATTCCTCCAGCACGACAATGCCCGCGCCCTCACCCATGACAAAACCGTCGCGGTCCGCGTCATAGGGACGGCTCGCCTTCTTCGGATCATCGCCACGCTTCGTGCTCAGCGCCTTGCACGCGTTGAACCCCGCAATCCCGATTTCGCAGATCGCGGCTTCCGCACCGCCTGCGATCATCACGTCCGCATCACCGTGCTGGATCAGCCTGGATGCATCGCCAATCGCATGGGCACCCGTGGAACAGGCCGTCACCACCGAATGGTTCGGTCCCTTGAACCCATAGCGGATCGACACCTGACCCGAGATCAGGTTGATCAACGCCCCCGGCACGAAGAACGGGCTCACGCGCCGCGGTCCCTTTTCCTTCATCATGATGGCGGTGTTGGCGATGGAATTGAGCCCACCGATACCGGAGCCGATCAGCACGCCCGTGCGCTCCCGACCTTCGTCGTCCTCAGGCATCCAGCCGGAATCCTCGACCGCCTGCTGTGCTGCGGCCAGCCCGAACATGATGAAGGTATCGACCTTGCGCTGTTCCTTGGGCTCCATGTACTTGCCCGCATCGAACGTACCGTCGGTGCCATCGCCCAGCGGCACTTCGCAGGCGTATTGGGTAAGCAGCGCACTGGCATCGAAACCGGTGATCGGCCCCGCGCCGGACTGGCCATCCAGAATACGGCTCCAGCTCATTTCGACCCCGTCGGCCAAGGGTGTCACCAGCCCCAACCCCGTCACCACTACTCTGCGCATCTACATGCCCCTTCTGCCGCTTTATCCGGGCTATACCGTGCAGGGGCTGTCGGATTCAAGAGGCAGAGCATCCCACCCGCGGAACCAAGCCACCCCACTCGCGTTGGTTTCAAAAGGAATCCTCATGTCACCATTTCTCGATATCATCCTGCGTGTCCTCGTGATGGTCGCAGGCATCGTTCTGCTCACCCGTCTGCACGGCCTGCGCAGCTTCTCCAAAATGTCGGCTTTCGATTTCGCCATCACTGTTGCCGTCGGGTCCGTGCTGGCGGGGGCGATCACCACGGTCTCCGTCCCGCTGTGGCACTTCCTCGTCGCTCTCAGCGCTCTTTTTGTCCTGCAAATCTGCGTGGCCCAGTTTCGTGCCAGAAACCGTTCGGTTGCCGCTCAGATCGACAATGATCCCCTTCTCATCATGGAAGACGGCAAGGTTCTGCCCGACAACCTGATCAAGGGCGGCATGACCAAAGACGACCTCTGGGCCAAGCTGCGCGAGGCCAATGCCTATGATCTCACCCAGGTCCGTGCGGTCGTGATGGAAAGCACCGGGGATGTCAGCGTGCTGCACGGACCGCCCGACGGGCCTGCCCCCAGTGATGAAGTCATGGCCTCGGTGCGCCGCTCCTGATCCACAAGGGTCAGACAGGTGGTCCCTTGCGGGTCATCAGGGTCACCGCGTCCCCCTCCATCTCGGTCTCCCGCAGTGCAGAGTAGCCGACCGCCTCCGCAATCCGGCGCGATCCGACGTTCTCGGGCGTGATCATGCAGACGGTGCGCCCGGCGATCACCCTGTCGAACCAATCGTGCGCCGCCTGCACCGCCTCCAGTCCCAACCCCATGCCCTGCGCGTCGGGGGCCAACACCCATCCCGCTTCGGGAAAGGGATCGAAATCCTCGCCCAGCCCACGCGAGCCGAAGAAGAAACCGCATTGCCCGGCCATCTGCCTCATGCTGCGCGGCTGGATCGCCCATTGACCGAATCCGCTGATCTGCCAGTGGCCCGCGTTGCGCAGAAACGCATCCCAGGACTGTGCCTTGCTGCGTGGCTTGCCCGCGATATGCGTGACCACCTCCGGCATCGCCCATATCTCTGCAAAACGGGCAAAATCCTCTGCGCGCATCGCCCTGAGGGTCAGTCGTTTCGTATTGATGGTGGGAATCGTGCGGGACATGAAAAAGGGGCCTTCACGCGTTCGGGGGAGATTGAGCGCCAATCTGCGAAGCGCAACAGCAATGAGCAAGCCCCTCAAATCACACATGAATCAAAAACGGCGTCATTCCGCTTGGAACAACGCCGTTTTCTGTAGATTTCTGCCGAAGGGCCGCAGCCCTGCCGGTTCAGGAGGCTTCTTTGATGAACTTTACCGCATCGCCGAACGTCTGGATGTTCTCGGCTGCGTCATCGGGGATCTCGATGCCGAACTCTTCTTCGAACGCCATGACCAGCTCGACGGTGTCGAGGCTGTCCGCACCCAGATCGTCGATGAACGACGCATTCTCGGTCACTTTGTCTTCTTCCACACCGAGGTGTTCCACAACGATCTTCTTAACGCGTTCTGCGACGTCGCTCATTTTAAGTCCTCACTCTTCGGGCCGGAGGGCCCCTATTTTTATCCGCACGCCGAACAGGCGGTTGGAGGATGCCCCGGTGCGGGGCGGCTCTTACCCCTGTTTGCACAAGGAATGAGGTGCAATCAAGCACCCTCGTCACGAATCTGCGCTTCCTTTAGCACATGGTACGCCATGCGCAAACGGGTTCGCAGTCCGTGCTACAACATGGCCATGCCGCCATTGACGTGCAAGGTGGCACCGGTCACATAACCCGCCTCAGGGCTGGCAAGGTATACCACGGCGCCCGCGATTTCGGAAGGCTCTCCCATGCGTCCCGCCGGGATTTGTCCCATGATTCCAGACTTCTGGTCGTCCGTCAGCTTGTCGGTCATCGCTGTCGCGATGAACCCCGGCGCCACCGCGTTCACGGTGATCCCCCGGCTTGCCACCTCGTAGGCCAGCGATTTCGACATGCCGATCATCCCCGCCTTGGATGCGGCGTAATTCGCCTGTCCGGGGTTGCCGGTGGCCCCCACGATGCTCGAGATATTCACGATCCGGCCCCACCGCGCCTTCATCATGCCCCGCATCACACCCTTGCACAGCTTGAATGTCGCGGTCAGGTTCACGTCCAGCACCGATTGCCATTCGTCATCCGACATCCGCATGAACAGATTGTCCCGTGTGATCCCGGCGTTGTTGACCAGAATGTCCACCGCCCCCATCGCCTCGATCGCCTGCTTGGGCAGGGCGTCGACAGCGGCCATGTCGCTCAGATTGCAAGGCAGCACAAAAGCACGCGCGCCCAGTTCCGCTTTCAGCGCCTCCAGCGGCTCCGTCCGGGTGCCCGACAGCCCCACGGTTGCCCCCTGCGCGTGCAGGGCACGGGCAATGTCGGCACCGATCCCGCCCGAGGCGCCGGTGATCAGCGCGGATTTGCCTGTCAGATCAAACATGGGGTCGTTCCTTCTCTTGTGATACTTGAGGTCAGCCCGCACCGCTTACGCGTCGCGCAGTGCCGCCACATCCTCGGGCGTGCCCACCGCACGGCAGGTGCTGTCCTTGGCGATCCGCCGGATCATGCCCGACAGCGCCTTGCCCGCGCCGATCTCCCAGAACTCGGTGACACCCTGCGCGGCCATATATTCGACCGAGGACCGCCAACGCACACGGCCCGTCACCTGCTCCACCAACAACGACTTGATGCGCGTCGCGTCACTGACGGCATCCGCCAGCACATTGGCGACCAATGGCACCGAGGGGTCGTCAAACTGCACGTCTTCCAGGGCACGGGCCATTTCATCTGCCGCAGGTTGCATCAGCGCGCAGTGAAACGGGGCCGAAACCGGCAGCGGCAATGCGCGCTTGGCACCCGCCTCCTTGGCCAGAACGATGGCGCGCTCCACCGCCGCCGTGCTGCCCGAAATCACGTTCTGCGTGGGATCGTTCTCGTTGGCCAACTGGCAGACATCGCCCTGCGCTGCTGCCTGCGCCACGCGGTCCACTGCCTCCGCCTCCAGCCCCAGCACCGCAGCCATCGCGCCCTGTCCCACCGGGACCGCCATCTGCATCGCGCGGCCCCTGATCCGCAACAGCCGCGCCGTATCGCCCAGCGACACCGCGCCCGCCGCGCAGAGCGCCGAATATTCGCCCAGCGAATGGCCCGCAACAAAAGCGGCACGGTCCAGTCCGATACCTTCCGCCTGCATCGCCGCCAGCGCCGCCATGGACGTGGCCATCAGCGCCGGTTGCGCGTTTTCCGTCAGCGTCAACGCCTCGATCTCACCCGACCAGATCAGCGCCGACAGTTTTTCGCCCAGCGCGTCATCGACCTGTTCGAACACCGTCCGGGCCGCCGGATAGGCCTCTGCCAGCGCCTGGCCCATGCCGATGGTCTGCGCGCCCTGCCCCGGAAATACGAATGCGATGCTCATGCTGGCCCTCCCTGCCGATAACCTGGCACTTGGTCTAGCCTGCGCCCGCCCCCTGAACAAGAGCGCAGACCTTCTGTGCCAAAACGAAGATTGCCGCGGACGTCCAACACTATAATTAGAAGAAAAATCAACACGAGGAACGCCTGATGGCCCTGAGCAACACCGACATCCGCTACGGCGGCGTCACGAAAACCTTTCACTGGCTGACCGCCCTTCTGATCCTGACGCTGATCCCGCTGGGGCTTTATGCCAACGATCTGCCGTTTCAGACCGACGCGGAACTGACGCGCAAGGCGTGGTTCTTCTCGCTGCACAAGACGCTCGGTGTGACGATGTTCTTTGTCGCCATCCTGCGCATCCTCTGGGCGCTGAGCCAGCCGAAACCCGGCCTTTTGAATGCCGACAAGCGTCTTGAGAGCTTTCTGGCCGAAACCGTCCATTGGCTTCTCTACGCCTCGCTTGTGATCGTACCGTTGGCTGGCTGGATTTCCCATGCCGCCGCCGAAGGCTTCGCGCCGATCTGGTGGCCTTTCGGGCAGAACCTGCCGCTCGTTCCGAAATCCACGGGGGTGGAGCATATCTTCTCCTCCATTCACGAAGTGGGCACCAAGGTGCTCGGCATTTCGCTGGTGCTGCACATCGCGGGCGCGCTGAAACATCATTTCGTCAACCACGATGCGACCCTGCGCCGGATGCTGCCCGGTGAACCGGTGATCGGCCCTCTGCCCGCCGCAAAGAAACGCACGTCGCCCGTGGTGGTGGCCACCGCACTCTGGGCAGCGGCGATCCTTCTGGGCGCCGCGCTCGGTTCCGCCGGGGGCGAAGACCGCGCGCAGGTCCAGTTGCAAGAGGTCACCTCCGACTGGGTCGTGCAGGAAGGAAACATTTCCATAACCGTCACGCAGTTCGGCAATGAAGTGACGGGCAGCTTCGCCGATTGGACCTCCTCCATCACCTTTGACGAAACGATCGAGGGCACCGACGTCGGCCAGGTCACCACCACGGTCGCGATCCCGTCGCTCACGCTGGGGTCTGTCACACAACAGGCCCTGGGCGCGGATTTCTTCGACGCCAACACCTATGAAACGGCGGTCTATGACGGTGTGATAAAACGCGCGCTGGATGGATACGAGGCCGTGGGCACGCTGACGCTCAAGGGCCAGACCCAGCCCCTGACGCTGCCCCTGAACCTGTCGATCAACGGGGACACGGCGGATATGCGGGCGGACCTCACCCTCAACCGCCGCGACTACAACATCGGGGCAAACGTCAATGACGAGGCGACGCTGGCCTTCGATGTCAAGGTCAACATCACGCTGAAGGCCAGCCGCACGGCAGAGTGAGGCGCATCACCCTCGCACCGAACACAAAAGAACCCGCCAGACATCCTGGCGGGTTCCTTCGTCTCAAAGCTGGTGTCGAAAGGCTTATTCGGCCTTCATCGCCTCGACCGAGATCATCACATTGACCTCATCGCTGACCGCAGGCGCAAAGGCACCAAGGCCAAAGTCGGACCGTGTCAGCGTTGTTGTGGCGTCAAAGCCCAACCAGGCCTTTCCCTCCATCGGGTGATCGCCCTGCTGGTTCAGCTTGGCATCGAGCACGACGGATTTGGTCACGTCGTTCATCGTCAGATCACCGGTGATCATGGCGGTATCGTCACCTGTGATTTCGATGCCTGTCGATGTGAAGGTGACCATGTCACCCTCTTCCGCCCCAAAGAAATCGCCGGACATGAAGTGGCCTGTGCGCTGTTCCCACCCGGTGAACATCGACATGACGGGCATGGATACGGTTACCGAAGAGGCCTCGGGCGCGTCCTGATCGAACATGATTTCGCCTTCAAAGCCGGAAAACATGCCGTAGGTTGTCGAAAAGCCGAGGTGGTTGTAGTTGAACACGACCTGGCTGTGGCTGGAATCCAGCGTGTATTTTTCGGCGGCGATGGCGCCGGTGGCGGCCAGACCGAGGGCTGCGGCAAGCATCAGTGATTTCATCGGATTAACTCCTGTTGGATGTGTCGTGGTACGATGTGCGCTAATGTGGTCCGGCATGGTCACAAGGCAATCCGACAGCGTTCAACAGGGTCTGCGCATTTTTGAACAGGCGGTTCTTGGAACGCGGTGCGCACCGGCCGGAAGGCACGGTGCGTCAAGGTTCCAGGTGGTCGCGTGGTGGCGTGTGGGTCAGTCCAGCTTGCCTGCGTCACGCAGACCGGCCAGCAGGCTGTTGTGGGCGGCGCGGTCTGTCAGGCTGACTTCGGCCAGAAAGACGCCGGAGCCGTCCCAGAGACGGACGTTCGTCCCTTCGTGTTCCGCATGGGCCAGGGTGTCGAACGCGGAGGATTGCAGCACGACGCGGCCTTCGCCCCGGATATGGCGCACCAGACGCACTTCGCGGCGCACTGTGTCGATCTCGATCTCGGGGGCGGGAGGTGTGGCGCTGGCGTGCATCATGGCTATGCCCGCGATCACGGCGGTCAGCGACAGGATCAGTTTGAACAGCATCACGTCGCTTTCCCAGGCGGCACCGGGGGCCAGCCACAGGCCGATGGCGGCAAGGGTCAGGGCCGCGCCCAGAAGGCGCTGGCTGCCCCGCACGATCATCCGTCCGCCGTCTGCCATCCGTACCGGCAGGGTGGCGGCGCTGGGTCTGGTCATGAATTCTGCAGTTGCTGTCATTGTCTTGATCCCTCGGTTCGCATTCTGCGTTTGGTTTTTGTCCGTTAAGGTATTGTTCATCGACAAAATGGACCAAATCAGGGCAGTCCGGTGGCCGGGGTCAGGCCATGTCGTGATGAATTCGGGACGTCAACCGGATCAATCGCACTGCTGGTCCCCGTGGCGGGACAATGCGCCTTGCCCCGACGCCTGAACCGTGTATACGGGCGCTTCCTTTGCAAAGACGTTGAACCGCGCAGTCTCTCGTGGTGGGGCCGCAAAGGTGTACTGCTCCGCCTATGAAATGCGCCTTGATATAAATAGGAGTGCCCATGCCACTTTATGAGCATGTGATGATTGCGCGTCAGGATCTGTCCAACACGCAAGCCGAAGGCCTGATCGAACATTTCGGGACTGTCCTTGCCGACAACGACGGCAAACTGGTGGACAGCGAGTACTGGGGCGTCAAGACGATGGCCTACAAGATCAACAAGAACCGCAAGGGCCACTATGCCTTCCTGCGCTCGGATGCACCTGCAACGGCCGTTCAGGAAATGGAACGCCTGATGCGCCTGCACGATGACGTGATGCGCGTTCTGACCATCAAGGTCGATGAGCACAAAGAACTGCCATCGGTCCAGATGCAGAAGCGCGACGAGCGTCCCGACCGCGGCGAACGCCGCGAGCGCCGTTGAACCCCAGCTTGAAGAAAGGATCCTAACTCATGGCCGCAAAACCATTTTTCCGCCGCCGCAAGGTCTGCCCCTTCTCGGGCGACAACGCACCAGCGATCGACTACAAAGACACACGTCTGCTGCAGCGCTACATCTCTGAGCGTGGCAAGATCGTCCCATCCCGCATCACGGCCGTCTCGGCGAAAAAGCAGCGTGAACTGGCCCGTGCCATCAAGCGCGCCCGCTTCCTCGCCCTGCTGCCCTACGCCGTTAAGTAAGGAGAAAGCACATGCACGTTATCCTACTTGAGCGCGTCGCGAAGCTTGGCCAGATGGGCGAAGTCGTGGACGTGAAGCCGGGCTATGCCCGCAACTACCTCCTGCCCCAGGGCAAGGCGCTGTCGGCCTCCAAGGCCAACATCGAAGCTTTCGAAGGCCGCAAGGCGCAGCTTGAGGCACAAAACCTCGAGTCCAAGAAAGAAGCCGAACAGATGTCGACCAAGCTGGACGGTCAGCAGTTCATCGTGATTCGCTCCGCCTCCGATGCCGGTGCGCTTTATGGCTCCGTCACCACCCGTGACGCGGCCGATGCCGCGACAGAAGCCGGGTTCACTGTAGATCGCAAGCAGGTTGTCCTGTCCGCGCCCATCAAGGAACTGGGGCTGCATGACGTGACCATCGTCCTGCACCCAGAGGTCGAGGCGACCATCCAGCTGAACGTCGCACGTTCGGTCGAAGAAGCCGAGCTTCAGGCCTCCGGCAAGTCCATTCAGGAACTGGCCGCCGAGGAAGAAGCCGCAGCAGACTTCGAAATCGCCGAACTGTTCGACGATATCGGTGCCGCCGCGTCCGATGACGACGATCTGGCCGAATCGGTCCAGACATCGGAGTCAGACGAATCTGGCGATCAGGAAACGACAGCAGGCAACTGAGCCCGCTTCGGAACGAGACACTGAAAACGCCGCGCTTTCACAGCGCGGCGTTTTTCTTTTGCGTCTCCGCCTGCCCGATCATTCCACAGGCAGCTTTCCCGAAAAGGTGCCCGTCAGGGCAACGTCGCCACCGGCGGGATCCATCACATATTCGGACCCGTCGAGCCTGATCGCTGGCAGGGTCGCAGTGATGCCGAACGATACGGTCGTACCGTCCTGCACATAATCGCTCAGCGGTACGCGGCCGCCAATATCCGCATCCGACTGATAGCTGACGTCGCCCATGTTCAGCGCCACATCGGCCATCACGCCCGCCGCACCGGGCCAGATGGTGATGCTCAGCGCCGGGGGTGTCGGCCCTCCGGCCGCGCTGATGCTCATGGCGTTCACGAAGGTGACGTTCATCCCGGCAATCTCTTGCACGGTGATCATATGACGACCGCCTGACTTGTCGCTGACCGAGGTGAGGGCAAGCGGCGCACCATCGAGGCTGCCGCTGAAGCTGCCGGTCGCGGTGTAGCGCGGATCGAGTGTCTGGGCGTTCAGGGGGGCGGCAATGACAGCCGCAAGAAGCAGGGCACGCATGAAGGTTCTCCGTCAAAACGTCACGCTAGCAAGGCTTCTGCCCGGTATCAATCGAGGCCAGCGCGAAACCGCGACCTGGCCACACGCTCGCGTCTGTCGCACTGACCTTGACCGGTCCGGGTTACCTGCCGATGAGACGGCTCAGGAACGACCGGGGTTTTTCGTCCTGGACCGCAGCTTCGCCTTGCAAGACTGCCGGTGCAATCGGCGGCAGCGATGCGGCCTTCGGCGGCACCTGATGCGATACTGGCGTGGTTCGGACCTGCATATGCGGCGGCTGCTGGAGCAGCGGGCGCCGGGGCACGATGGTCTCTTTCGCCGGTGGTGCGGCCTTGATCACCTCTTCCATGCTGGTGCCTTCCTCGGCCAGCAGTTCCGAAATGGTTTTCATCGTCAACGCGGTTTTCTCATAGCCGTTCTTGCCCTGAATTGGCTCGATCTTTCCGTATTCCATGTCTCGTCTCCAATACATTGGCCCTGTCGCGAAATCTGTGCGACGCCCCGCAGTAATACGGACAGGTATCCAGTCTTTGTGGCGGCAATGTGCAGCGGTTTGGGCGATTTCGCGCCACTTCCCGGCTGGCGTTCGGGAACAGTCTTGCACCACCGCTTTTGTCACGGCATCGCTTTGGGCAAAGCCAACCGGCACAGCGCAAAAGGTCCACAGATGCCTCACCTCAACCGCCGTCTTTTCATCTTGCTTGGGTGCAGCGCCCTTGCTGCCTGCGCCGCCGATCCAGCGCCGCAATCCACCCTGTTGCCCACCGATCCCCCGCTTTACCCGAACGAGACGCCTGAACTGCGCAGGCAGATCAACTTCTGGTCAGATCATTACGATCTGCCCCGTCCGCTGGTGCACCGGCTGGCGATCCGGGAAAGCACCCACAGGCCGGATGCACGAAACGGGCCCTACTACGGATTGCTTCAGATCTTGCCCGCCACGGCCCGGAGCATGGGGTTCAGAGGTCAGCCGCAGGAGTTGCTGAACGCAGACACCAACCTCGAGTACGCATTGAAGTATCTGCGCGGTGCGTGGCTGCTGTCCGACGGCGACCATGCCACGGCAATCAAATGGTACGCGCGTGGCTATTACTACGAGGCCAAACGGCGCGGCATGTTGGTGGAAACGGGCCTGCGCGCCGGGTAAGTGGCGCGCAGGCTGCGCAAAATGTCACATCCCCTTTGCTGCCAGCGGCCCACTTCCCATCTCTGGTCCAGAACGGAAGGGGATTGAAAATGTTCGACAACACTTACCGCCACGACGGAGACCTGACGGCACACAGAGCACCAAGGGACGTGCATGACCGGATCGCGTTGCGCACCGTCAAGTTCATGCGCATCTTCGCCGATGCCTTCTTTTCCAAACGCTACGGTCACCGCGCGGTCGTGCTGGAAACCGTGGCGGCGGTGCCGGGCATGGTGGGTGGCTTGTTGCAGCATCTCAAGTCCATCCGCTACATCCGCGACGATGAAGGCTGGATCCGCGAACTGCTGGACGAGGCGGAAAACGAGCGGATGCACCTGATGACCTTCATCAAGATCGCGGAACCGAGCCGTTTCGAGCGGATCCTGATCATGATCGGTCAGGCGCTGTTTTATAACTTCTATTTCTTTCTCTACCTCTTTGCTCCGCGCACCGCGCACCGTGTCGTGGCCTATCTGGAGGAAGAAGCGGTCATCAGCTACACCCAGTATCTGATTGAGCTGGACAGCGGCAATGTGGAGAACGTCCCCGCCCCGGACCTTGCCATCGAATACTGGAATCTCGACGCCGACGCGCGGCTGCGCGACGTCATCATCCATGTTCGTGCGGACGAGGCAGGCCACCGCGACCGCAATCACGAGATGGCGGACGAACTGGCCGGGTAGCCGGGCAGCACAGGGTTTGGCCAGCATTGTGGTCCAGATGCGATGCCGCGACAGGCATCGCGGTGCCCGTGCGAGCCGTCGCTGATCGTCAACAAGCGGGCGCGGTCGGCCTCCTCTAGCAACTGTAAGCGTCCTCTCCGCTTCTCAGGTTCCGTGTATCTCCCGGCGTGCCATCACCGCACGAAAAAAGGCCCCGCAATACTGCGGGGCCTTTTGAACTCTACCTGCTGATCCCGACGCTTACTCGGCGTCTTCCAGCGCCTCTACGGCCTTTTGCAGATCATCCTTGGAGACTTCCTTCTCCTTGACCTTCGCCTGCTCGGCGATGTGGTCGATCACCTTGTCTTCGAACAGCGGCGCACGCAGTTGCTGCTGCATCTGCTGGTTTTGCTGCACAAACTCAAAGAACTGGCGCTCCTGTCCGGGATACTGGCGCGCCTGGTTCATGATCGCCTGGGTCATCTCGGCGTCGGTCACCTCGACCTCTGCCTTCTGACCGATTTCAGCCAGCAACAGGCCCAGACGCACGCGGCGCGTGGCCAGCTTCTTGTGCTCGTCCGTGGTTTCGATCTCGGGGTGATCGTGGCCCTGAACGTCGGGGTTTTCCTCGTGCCACAGCTGATGGGCGATCTGGCCTGCTTCGGCCTCGACCAGCGACGGGGGCAGGTCGAAATCGACCATCTTGTCCAACTCGTCCAGCAGACCGCGCTTCATCACGGCGCGGGATGCACCGGCGTATTCGGCTTCCAGACGCTCGGCGATCTGTGTCTTCAGCGCGGCAAGGTCTTCGGCACCGAACTTGGTGGCCAGCTCGTCGTTGATCTCGGCGGCGACGGGCTCTTTCACTTCCTTGATGGTGCAATCGAACGTGGCTTCCTTGCCCGCCAGATGCTCGGCCTGATATTCGGTCGGGAAGGTGACCGTCACGGCCTTTTCCTCGCCCGCCTTCACGCCGACCAGCTGCTCTTCGAAGCCGGGGATGAAGTTGCCGGACCCCAGCACCAGCGGGAAGTCTTCGGCGGAACCGCCTTCAAACGCCTCACCGTCGACCTTGCCGACGAAATCCATGACGACCTGATCGCCGTCCTTGGCCTTGGCGCCTTTCTTGCGGGCTTTGAAATCCTGCGCGGTTTCGGCCAGGTTTGCCAGCGCTTCCTCGATGGCGGACTCTTCCGCTTTCACGACCATGCGCTCGAGCTTGATCTTGGACATGTCGATTTCAGGGATCTCGGGCAGCGCCTCGTAGGTCAGCGTGACCTCGACATCGTCGCCTTCTTTCCAGTCTTCGTTGGTCATCTTGACGTCAGGCTGCATCGCAGGGCGGTCACCCGACTTCTCGAAATGATCCGACATCGCGCCGTCGATGCTTTCCTGCATGGCTTCGCCCATGATGCGCTTGCCGAACTGCTTTTTCAGCAGTGCCATCGGGACCTTGCCCTTGCGAAAGCCCTTCATCTCGACCTCGGGCTGCGCCTCGGCCAGTTTTTCGTTGACCTTGGCGTCCAGCTCGGCGGCGGTGACCGTGATGGCATAGCCGCGTTTCAGACCGTCGTTCAGCGTCTCGTTGACCTGCATGTGTGCTCCATAGAAATAAGCCGCGCGGGGGTCCGCACGGGAGAAAATTTGCATCCTTCTATTGGGCTGGGTGGTAAGGTGCAAGGGGCCAATGCGCGGCCCGATTTGCAGTTCCCATGGATGCCTTGCGCCTGTCGGACCGGGCTTACATGCCCAGCGCTTCCTTGTACATTTCCATCACCGCTTCTTCTTCGGCGATGTCGTCGGCATCGCGTTTGCGCAACGCGATGACCTTGCGCAGCACTTTGGTGTCATAGCCGCGCGCCTTGGCTTCGGCCATCACTTCCTTTTGCTGCTCTGCAAGGTCTTTCTTCTCCGCATCCAGCCGTTCGATCCGCTCCACGAACTGGCGCAATTCGTTGGCGGTCACGCGGTAGGTCGCATCACCGACAGTGTCGACTACTTCGGGGTTGGTGGATTGATCTGTCATCTGGCCTGTCCTGCGATTGATGTGATTTGCGCCTGAGTACCCGCCGCGCACGCGCCCCGCAAGGCACCCTTGCCCCGATGCGCGTCTTGGCGTAGCCCTGCGCCATGGAAACTCAGGAAACATCGGTATTCGACATCGTCATCTGGTCCGGGGCCGCGATTTCGCTTCTGGGGTTGGTCGGCCTGATCTGGTGCATCCTGCGCGTCAGCCGGGCCAAACGGGCCAAGCTGGATGACGCCGCGATGCGCAAGGTGCTGCAATCGGCGCTGCCGCTGAACCTGGGTGCGCTTTTCCTGTCCGTCATCGGCCTGATGATGGTGATCGTCGGTATTTTCCTCGCCTGACGGCTGACACTGGACAGCGGCGCGGTGCTTGCGTAGATCACAATCATGGATATTCGACAGCTCACCCCGACCTATTTCGTCAGCCCGCAGATCGACCCCGCCGATATGGAGGAACTGCGTGCCGCCGGCATCACCCGCATTCTGTGCAACCGCCCCGATGCGGAGGTTCCACCAAGCCACGCTGCCGCCGCGATGCGGGATGCTGCGGAAAAGGCCGGGATCGCATTTGCCGAACAGCCGCTCACCCATCAAAGCATGGTGCCTGACGTGATCGCGCAGAACCGCGCGCTGGGGGCAGACACGGCAGATGTCACGCTCGCCTATTGCGCATCGGGCACACGGTCCACCATCGCCTGGGCGTTGGGACAGGCGGGAACGATCGAGGCGGATGCCATCATCGACGCGGCCCGTGACGCGGGCTACGACCTCAGCCACATGCGCGGCGCGCTGGCACAGCCTTTCGTCTGATCCGGCCTGCGTTCAACCCGCCTTCATGGCGTTGAAAGGCGGCATGTCGTCGAAATCAGGCAGGTCGGACATATCCGGCAAATCAGGAAGATCGGTCAGATCCGGCAGGTCGGGCATATCCGACATGTCAGGCATCTCGGCCACGCCCTGCTCTGCGGTGTCCGCCCCTGTCATTGACAGGCGCGGCGGTTCCGACAGATCAGGAAGATCGGACAGGGCCCTGTCCCGAGCGGGAGCATTGTCCGCGGCCCGCATTCCCGCTTCCATCGTCTGCGGGGTCGGCTTCTTGCCGGTTGTCAGCGCATCGACCATCTGCACCGCGCGCATCCCTTCAAGCTGCCCCAGCACGCCACGGCCAACAGGTGCCCCGGCGACAGTCTGAACCCGCGCCTTGTCGAAATCGGCGTTGCCGAGGTCGATCACAGATCCGACCTCCAACCGGCTCAAGCTGCGCAGCGGCATCCGGATGTGCGCCAGCGCGATGCGCAGATCGGCCCTGAGGTTCAGCACGGTCTCCGACAGAGTGGCACTGGACGCCGGGCGTTGCTCTCCTCCCTCCGCATCGGCATCTGCCGACGTGCGATGGTCAGGATGCGCCTCGGCCGCCAGACGCGGCAGGCACAACATCAGATTGCCCTGCTGAACGCCGCCGGCGATGTCCAGAGACACATGGACGACCTCGTAGCTTTGCGCCTCGAGCGCCATGCACAGAACGCGCCGATCCTCGATCCGGGCCCCGAAATGAAACCCCGCGATCAGCGCCTGATCCTGCGGATCATCGGGCAGCGGGGCCGCCCGTGACAGCAATGTGTCGAGAAACGGTGAAGCGATCGCAGCGTCCGTGGGGGTCATCCTGCGCTCTGTCGACAAATCGCCCGGCAGAACCTTGCCCATCGTCTGCTGCTGAATAAGGCAGGTGACCAGAGCACCATCCAGGACCGCCGCGGCACGGCTTCGGTTCGGGACCGTCCAGCAAGAGTTTCAGGCCGGTGTCCGTGATCCTTTCCGGCAAATCCTCGCCCGTGCAGGTTTCGCTGCGCACCGCGATCACCGCCATCGACATATCGAACAGGTCGTCCGCCACCTTGGCCACTGTCAGGCGCAGCGCCTTCGCCAGCGACATCGCGCGCGACTGATGCTCCGCACGGCCTGCCTGAGCCTTGCGATGTACAATCGTGCCTGTGGATGCCGCGCCCGACTGGGCTGACGGTTCGGGCGCTGTCATATGCTGATCTGATCCAATTGCTTCCACCTGCGCGGGCGGCCTTGTATCCGATGCATAGCCCGGTAGTCGTTACCAGAGCCTTTACAGTGCCGGTTTCATCCCACCGAAGCCTCTGTCTGTGCGGGTTCGGCAGCCAGCGCATTGCCCGGCAAACGCACCCTGAAGGTGGTGCCGCCCTGCCCCGGCACATAGCTGATCCGGCCGCCCAGCCGGATCATGATTTCCTGGCAGATCGCCAGCCCAAGGCCCGCCCCTTCGCCCTGCGCGCCGGGCACGCGGTAGAACTTTTCAAAGATCACGTCCTGCGCCTCGGCCCCGATGCCCTTGCCGTTGTCACTGAAGTCGATCACCAGATCGGTGCCGTCGTGCCGGGGGGTGATGACAAGCCGGGGGGTGTCCGACTGGCAATATTTCTGTGCATTCCGGATCAGGTTGATGAACACCTGCGCCAGACGGTCAAGATCACTGTGCAGCAGGACCGGCGGGGTCAACCTCTCTATCTGCACGTCCAGCGGCTTTTCCGATCCGGCCAGCGCGGTTGTCACTGACCGCTCGAGCACCTGCGCCAGCGGGGCCTGCGTCAGATGCAGGGACACCTGCCCGTTCTCAAGGACCGACAGATCCAGCAGATCGTCCAGAAGCCGGGTGAGCCGGATCGTCTCGGAATGAATGATCGAGGCATAGCGCGTCTTGTCCTGGGGTGACATCGTGGCCCCATCGCGCAGGATTTCCGAGAACGACCGGATCGAGGTCATCGGCGTGCGCAACTCGTGGCTGATCTGGCTGAGAAAGGCATCCTTCTGCAGGCTGAGTTGTGTCAGCTTCGCGTTGGCGGCCCGCAATTGAGCGGCCGTGTCCGACAGTTGGCGGGATTTTTCCTCAAGCTTGTTGGAGTATTCCAGCATCTGTGCGGATTCGTCCGCCACCGCCAGCAGATCCTGCACGGATACAGAGGTGCCGCCGACGATCTGCGACATCATCGCATGGGCCGTCGCCGCCCCGACGGCACCCGCCAGTTCCCGTTCCAGCGCCTGAACGAATGCGGGCGTCGGTTCGGGTAACTGCCCGGCGACGCCCTGCCGCAGCGCTTCGGCGCGGAAGAACGTCTGGGCTTCTCTGGCACCCAGAATGCGCTGGGTCATGATCATGAGGTCTTCGCTCGCGGCGGCAGAGGTGGTCCAGACACGCGACGGCCCGCTGTGTTCATGGACATTGACGAATTGCGCGCCCTGCAACCGCTCGATGGGATCGGGGAAAGTGCAAAGCGAGACGACCACAAAAACCAGCGTGTTCAGCGACAGGCTCCAGAAGGCGGCATGGACCAGTGGGTCGATCCCCTCGATTCCGAAAAGCGCCTGCGGGCGCAGCACGCCCAGGCCGAACAATCCTTGCTCGAAAATGTCGGCAGACAGCGCGGTTCCGGCGCCGAAACTGGGCAACAGCAAGGTAAAGACCCAGAGCGAGAAGCCGACGGCCAACCCGCCGAAGGCGCCGCTGTGGGTTGATCCGCGCCAAAAGATGCCGCCCAGCACAACGGGCAGGAACTGCGCAACACCGCAAAAGCTGATCGTGCCGATGGCGGCAAGTGCCCCGCCCCCGCCCGAGGCGCGATAGTAGAAGAACCCAAGGCCGATGATCAGCAGGATCGACAGGCGCCGCGCAAGGATCACCACATTGCGCACATCCCCCGATTGCGATGCGCCGCCCTGCCTGAGTGCCAGCCACACCGGCATCACGATGTGGTTGCTGACCATCGTGCTGAGCGCCAGCGTGGCAACGATCACCATCGAGGTGGCAGAAGAAAAGCCCCCCAGAAACGCCAGCATCGCCAGCCCGTTCTGGTTCTGGCTCAGCGGCAGCGACAGCACGAACAGGTCCGGGTTCGACCCCGCGGGCAACAGATCCAGCCCGACAACGGCGATGGGCACCACAAACAGGCTCATCAGCAAAAGGTAGGTGGGAAACGCCCAGGAGGCGATCTGGAGATAGCGTTCGTCGTCGTTCTCGACCACCATGACCTGAAACATGCGCGGCAGGCAGATGAAGGCCGCCGCCGACAGCAGCGTCAGCGTGGCCCAGCGGCTGCCCTGCACCTCCCAGACGCCGATGGACGATGCGTCGATGCGGGCCAGCGTCTCTTGCAGCCCCCCCGCCAGCCCCCAGACCACAAAGATGCCGACCGCCAGAAGCGCCAGCAGCTTCACCACCGATTCAACCGCGACCGCGATGACGATGCCGTGCTGACGTTCATTGGCGTTCAGTGTCCGTGTACCAAAAAGGACCGTGAACAAAGCCAGCCCCACGGCCACCCAGAAGGCCGCCTGCGTCGCGTTGAAAGAGGCCGAAGTCCCTGCATCCATCAAGGCCGGATCGGGGATCGAAAAAATCGAGAGGGACAGGACAACCGACTGCAATTGCAGTGCGATGTAGGGTGTCACGCCGATCACCGCCATCAAGGTGACGACAATCGCAAGCGCGTTCGACTTGCCGTAACGCGACGAGATCAGGTCCGCGATCGAGGTGACGCGCTGGCTTCGCCCGATGCTGACCAACCGGCGCAGCACCCACCACCAGCCGATGATCACCAGGGAAGGGCCGAGGTAGATGGTGACATATTCAAGCCCTGACCGTGCCGCATAGCCGACCGCGCCATAGAACGTCCAGGCGGTGCAGTAGATCGACAACGACAGCGTGTAGACCACAGGCGCGCGCAGGATCGCGGTCCACCGGCCCCGGCGCGCGGCACGTTCTGCCATGAACGCGATGCCGAACAGGAAGACCACATAGGTCAGGCAGACCAGGACCAGCTGGTTCAGGCCCACCATCAGTCAGGCGACCGGGATGCCGTGGGAAGGCTTGCGGGCGCGGGCCTGCCCCTGCTGCGCCACCACAACCCGAAGGCCACAAGGACAAGGCCACCCCAGACGCAGAAAATATAGAGCAGCGCCGTGCTCATCCTCATGGTGCCGTCGGGCAGATTATCGGACGGCACCGGCCAGACCAGCGGCACAAGCCACAGCACCAGCCCCAGAAACGGCAGGAGCCGCACCGCATCCATGATGCGCCGCAACCGGTAGCTTTGGCGTTCCAGAAAGACCGGACCATCGGACATGCGCAAACCTCTTTCGTCAGCGTGGCACCGGATCAGCCGGTCAGCGCCCGCACCGCATCCAGCATCTCGGTGTTGGAAAAGGGCTTGGTCATGAACCGGCTGACCCCGGCTCTTTCCGCCATCTCCCGGTCGCGGGCCTGACCGCGTGCGGTCAGCATCAGCACCGGCAGTTCCGACAAGGCCGGATCGGCCCGCAAATCATGCAGGATCTCGAAACCGCTCTTGCCCGGCAGCATCACGTCCAGCATCACCAGATCGGGCAGCGCCTTGCGGATCACCTCGACCGCCGAAGTGCCGTTGGCCAACATCTCCACCCGCCACCCTTCGTTCGACAGCAGGAAGCGGATCGCCTCCGCGATATTCTGCTCATCCTCAACCAGCACAACATGTTTTCCCATGTGCGTCAGCCCCTCCCTTGACCCAAGCGCGGGCTGTCTTGTGCATCCCGTCGCGCGTCCTTGCGAAAGGATGCACCTTAACCGCAGGCCTGTCAAAAGATCATCTGGTCGCAGCGGGATCAGACCACCGTGCTCAGAACCGATGGCTCGCGCCGCGCGCGGCAGGCATCATGCGGGCAGATGCGGCAGGTGGAGCCGACGGGCGCGCCCCGTCCGCTTCCGGCAGAGACCGGCAGCAGGAGCATCACGGCACGGACCAAGGGCGGCGCGTTGTAAAGCGGCACGCCGACCGGCTCGCAGGCCGCGACGCAATCGAAGGACGCATCGGCGCGGCCCAATTGGTCGATCCGCTCGCGGATCACGCTGCCGGGCTGGCTCAATGCGCCAAAGAGCGGCCAGAGAGGACAGCATGATCCGTGACGCGGAATGGTGAAGCCTTCGATGGATTTGCGAAAGATCACCGTGCCGGAGCGGTCACAGACCACCAATCCCGCGCCCAGTTCCGGCAACGCCGCCATCCGGCGCAGGACACAGGTCACCGGCACCCGCAGATGTCGCGCCAGTGCCAGCGGATCGGCCCCTGCCTGCTTTACCGCCGCCCGCAAATCCGCCAGTTGCAACAAGCCTGCGTCCTCCGCCACCTGCCGCAGCACCACCGCCGCGCCGTAGCGTGCCGCCTGCGATGTCAGCGCCGGCGCGTCCGCGATCAGCTTCTCGATCACCTCCGGCGCGCCCGCCCCCGTTTCGAGGGCGGGAAAGCTGAAATCATGGGTGCTCAGGAACCGCTCCACCTCTTCCTGAGGCGAGCTTGCAGCGTCCGCAGCACCGGGTTCGGCATCGAGATAGGTGACGATGGCCTGCGCGCTGTCCGACAACCGGCGGCTGTCCTGATGGATGTTGGCATGAAAGCGGTCACGCCATTCAGGTTGCAGGGTCTTTGTCTCGGCCAGAATGGCGGCGGTGGACCGGATCGCGGCTGCGGTACTCAGCAACTCATGCATGGACGCGGCCAGATGCGGGTCATGGGCAAGCCGGTCGCTGAGCGCTTCGACCGTCTGCTCCAGAGCCGCGACCCTTTTGCGCGTGCCTGCCAGAACATCCGCCCAGCCCGGAAAACGGCCCGCGAATTCATCGGCGCGGTCAGCATCCTGCTGGTTCAGACCGACCTCGTCAGCCGCTTCCCGCAGGGTGGCGATCAGCGCGGCTTCGGCCCCTTCCGTCAGGCTTTGCGGCTCCACCGCGAGGGCTGCGGCGATGTTCAGAAGGAGCTTGCCGCCAATTCTGCGGCGGTTGTGCTCGATCAGATTGAGATAGCTGGCGGAGATCCCGATTTCACGGGCCAGATCGGCCTGTTTCAATCCTGCCATCACCCGCCGTTCGCGGATCCGACTTCCGGTCAAAGCTTCTCGTGCCATTTTGCCCCACCCGCATTATCGCGCAATATCAACAAGTTTCTGCGCTGCAACAACACGTTCTTTACAATATGCGCCCCTGCACTGCGAATATATTTACAAATTAAGTGAGTTTAACAAGGGGGTTATTGAATGGATTTGCCCCGCGTGGTGATAGTGGATTTGCACATTTGTGTCATTCGACCGCCAATAATGCGGCGATGCATTTACCTAACGGGAGGAATTCATGTCATTTTCGAAATTGACGCGCCGTGGACTGATCAAGACGGGTGCCGTTGCAGGTGCCGGCCTTGCGCTGCCCACCTATCTGCGCGCTGACGGTCACACCGGTTTTACCAACGCACCACAGGGTGACACGGTCACACTGGGCTTCAACGTCCCGCAGTCGGGCCCCTATGCGGACGAGGGCGCGGACGAGTTGCGCGCATTCGAGCTTGCGGTCGAACACCTGAACGGTGAAGGCGACGGCGGCATGTTGCAGACCTTCAGCTCGAAGGTGCTGGACGGAACAGGCATCTTGGGCAAGAAGGTCAACTTCGTGTCCGGCGACACCCAGACAAAATCCGACGCGGCACGCGCATCCGCCAAGTCGATGATCGAAAAAGACGGCGCTGTCATGATCTCCGGCGGCTCAAGCTCCGGCGTGGCCGTGGCTGTGCAGGCCTTGTGCCAGGAGGCCGGTGTGATCTTCATGGCGGGTCTGACCCACGCCAACGACACGACAGGCAAGGACAAGCGGGCCAATGGCTTCCGCCACTTCTTCAACTCCTATATGTCGGGTGCCGCGCTGGCACCGATCCTTGGCAACGAATATGGCAACGATCGCAAGGCCTACCATCTGACGGCGGATTACAACTGGGGCTACACCACAGAGCAGGCGGTGCGCGAATCCACCGAAGCGCTGGGTTGGGAAACCGTGAACTCCGTGCTGACGCCGCTCACCCAGACCGACTTCTCTGCCTATATCGCGCCGGTTCTGCAGTCCGGCGCCGATGTGCTGGTTCTGAACCACTACGGCGGAAACATGGTCAACTCGCTGACAAACGCGGTCCAGTTCGGCCTGCGCGACAAGGAAGTGAACGGCAAGAAGTTCGAGATCGTCGTGCCGCTCTACTCCGAGCTGATGGCCCGCGGTGCGGGTGCCAACATCAAGGGCATCCTCGGCTCGCAGAACTGGGACTGGAAGCTGGAGGACCAGCTTGGGTCGCGCTATGTCGGCACGAACGCCTTCGTTCAGTCCTTCGGCACGAAGTTCGGCTTCCCGCCATCGCAGGCTGCGCACACGTGCTACGTCCAGACGATGCTTTATGCGGATGCGGTCACACGCGCCGGATCGTTCAACCCATGTGCGGTTGTCGAAGCGCTCGAGGGCTTCGAGTTCGACGGCATGGGCAACGGCCCGACCCTGTATCGCGCGGAAGACCACCAGTGCTTCAAGGACGTCATCGTGGTGCGGGGCAAGGAAACCCCCGAAAACGAATACGATCTGGTGGAGATCGTCGAGGCCACTCCGGTCGAGCAGGTGACCTACGCACCCGATCACCCACAGTTCGAGGGTGGTTCGCTGGGGTCGTGCAACGCCGGCGCATAATCGTCTGACAGCGTATTACTCAGGGCGGGAGTTATCCCGCCCTGATTGTCGGCCCGTTCGGGTCAGCCGTGCTTGGAGGGGGACACCCAGTGGACGCAATTATCCTGCAAATTCTCAATGGTCTGGACAAAGGGTCGGCCTATGCGCTGATCGCCCTGGGTCTGACGTTGATTTTCGGCACCCTGGGCGTGGTCAATTTTGCCCACGGGGCGCTGTTCATGATCGGCGCGTTCTGCGCGGTGACGTTCAGCAAGTTGCTGACGCTGAGCCATGTGGTTGTCGATGAGACAAAAACCAACTTCCTGGGCAAACCGCTCGAGGTCGAAGTTCCCTATATCTATGATTTCTTCGGGCAGTCCACGGGCGATGCGATCATCGACTGGGCCGTGCCGCTGTCCATTCTGTTCTGTATCCCGATCATGATCGCCATCGGCTTCATCATGGAGCGTGGCCTGATCAAGCACTTCTACAAGCGCCCCCACGCCGACCAGATCCTCGTGACCTTCGGTCTGGCGATCGTGCTGGCGGAACTGATCAAGTATTTCTACGGGGCCAACCCGATCCCGACCCCTGCCCCTTCGGCCTTTGCCGGTTCCTTCGACTTTGGCGCGATGATGGGCATGGACCCGAACGTGATCATCTATCCCTACTGGCGGCTGGTCTATTTCGCCTTCGCCGCGGTGATCATCGGTGCGGTCTTTGCCTTCCTGCAATTCACCACATTCGGCATGGTCGTGCGGGCCGGTATGGCGGACCGCGAAACCGTGGGTCTTCTGGGCATCAACATCGACAAACGCTTTACCATCATGTTCGGCATCGCCGCCGCCGTGGCGGGCCTTGCGGGCGTGATGTATGCGCCCATCAACTCGCCCAACTACAACATGGGCATGGACTTTCTGGTCCTCAGCTTCGTCGTCGTGGTCGTGGGTGGCATGGGCTCCCTGCCCGGTGCGGTGCTGGCGGGCTTCCTGCTCGGCATTCTTGAAAGCTTCGCGTCCATGTCGGTCGTGCTCGAGACACTGCCCGGTATCAACCAGATCATCATCTACCTTGTGGCGATCATCATTCTGCTGACCCGACCACGCGGCCTGATGGGGCGCAAAGGTGTGATGGAGGAATAAGAACATGTTTGGACTCAACAAGAAAGACGCGAGCCTGCTGGTGATCGTCGCGATCCTCGCACTGGCCGCCCCCTTCATCCTGAACCCCTTTCCCGAAGGTTCTGCGATGGCGCAGTTCAACGCGGGCTATCCTGACCTGATGCAGCGTCTGGTGATCTTCGGCATCTTCGCCATCGGCTTCAACATCCTCTTCGGTCTCACCGGCTATCTCAGCTTCGGCCACGCCGCCTTCCTGGGTGTCGGCTCCTACGCCGCGATCTGGATGATGAAACTGCTGACGATGAACGTGATCCCGGCGATCATCGTGTCGGTCATCGTCGCGGGCCTCTTCTCCTTGCTGGTCGGCTGGATTTCCCTGCGACGCTCAGGCATCTACTTCTCGATCCTGACACTGGCATTTGCACAGATGTCCTACGCGCTCGCCTATTCGGTACTGACCCCCATAACGGGCGGCGAAACCGGCCTGCAGCCCAAATTTGCCGATCCACGCATCCTTGACGGTGCGCTGGCACCTGGCCTGACCCCCCGCGCCAATCTCTTTGGACTGGACATGAACCAGGGGTTCGATCTGCACATGGGCAACTGGGTTTTCACCTTCAACGCCGGCTACTATATCGCCGCGTTGGTCATGCTGATCGCGTTCTACCTGTCGATCCGCATCTTCCGCTCGCCCTTCGGCATGATGCTGCGCGCGGTCAAGTCGAACCAGCAGCGGATGAACTACACCGGCCTGAACACCAAACCCTACACGCTGGCGGCCTTCGTCATCTCCGGCATGTATGCGGGTCTGGCCGGCGGTCTGCTGGTCGCGATGGACACGCAGGTCGGGGCGGAACGGATGTTCTGGACCGCGTCGGGTGAGGTCGTGCTGATGACGATCCTTGGCGGTGCGGGGACATTGATCGGCCCGGTTCTGGGCGCGGGTTTCATCAAGTACATGGAAAACATCGTCTCCAAGATCAACAAGACCGTGCTTGAGCAATGGTTCGCCTTCATGCCCGACGGGCTTGAGGATGCGATGGTCGCCATCGTCTATCCTTTTGTCGGCAAGGGCTGGCACCTCACACTGGGCCTGCTGTTCATGCTCGTGGTGATCTTCCTGCCCGGCGGATTGGTCGAAGGCGGCCAACGGATCGGCAAGCTTTTCCGTCGCCGGGACGCCAAGGCGGGCAACGCCGAGGCCAAGGCTGCCGAACAACGCAACCCTGCGGCTGAATAAGGACATCCGACATGGCAATTCTTGAAGTAAAGAACGTGGGCAAACGGTTCGGTGGCCTTCAGGCGCTGGGGGACGTGAACCTGAATGTGGAGGAAAACACCTGCCACGCGATCATCGGGCCCAACGGGGCGGGCAAGTCCACCCTGCTGAACTGTCTGGTGGGCAAGCTGATCCCGGATACCGGATCGGTCATGTTCGACGGACAATCCGTGCTGGGGCGCAAACCCTATGAGATCAATCAGATGGGCATTTCCCGCGTGTTCCAGACCCCGGAGATATTCGGCGATCTGACGGTGATGGAGAACATGATGATCCCCTGCTTTGCCAAGCGCGACGGGGCATTCCGGATGCACGCCATCGAAAGCATCTCGAGCGAGACCGACATCATCGGCAAGGCCGAAAAGATGCTGCAGGACATGAACCTGATCGAGAAACGCCACATGCAGGCGTCCTCCATGTCACGCGGCGACAAACGGCGGCTGGAGATTGCCATGTGTCTGGCGCAGGATCCGCGGCTGTTGCTGCTGGACGAACCCACCGCCGGGATGGCGCGGGCCGATACCAACAACACCATCGACCTGCTGAAGCAGATCAAGGAAGAGCGCGACATCACCATCGCCATCATCGAACATGACATGCATGTGGTGTTCTCGCTTGCGGACCGGATCACCGTTCTGGCCCAGGGCACGCCGCTGGTCGAGGACACCCCCGACAACATCAAGGGGCACCCGAAGGTGCGCGAAGCCTATCTGGGCGAAACACAGGACGCCGCCTGAGCGCAGGGTGGACGCCACCTCCACCTCACGCCGCCCCCGTAAGGTGGGGCTCTGCCCCACCCTCCGTTGCAAAGGATACCAGACATGAGCACACAGACCCTCGAGAAGAACGCCAACCATGCAGCCACCGCACCCGCTTTCCTGTCGGTCTGGGATCTGCACGCCTACTACGGCGAAAGCTACATCGTGCAGGGCGTCAGCTTCAACGTCCACGAGGGCGAGATCCTCGCCCTGCTGGGCCGCAACGGCGCAGGCAAGACATCGACCCTGCGGGCCATCGCGCGGCTGGCCACGCCCGAGGCACGGACCGGCGAGATCTGGCTGGACCATCAACCCCTGCACAAGATGCAGGCCTACGAGGCCTCGCAGGCCGGTCTGGGGCTCGTGCCCGAAGACCGCCGCATCATTCCGGGCCTGACGGTCGAGGAGAACCTGAAACTCGCCCAGATCGCCCCCCCCATCGGCTGGTCGCTCGAGCGTATCTACAAGCTGTTCCCACGCCTGGGTGAACGCAAGAGCCAGGAGGGCACAACGCTGTCAGGCGGCGAACAGCAGATGCTTGCGATAGCCCGCGCATTGGCCCGCGACATCAAGGTGCTGTTGCTGGATGAACCCTACGAAGGTCTCGCCCCGGTGATCGTGGACGAGATCGAAAAGACGCTTGGCATCATCAAGGAACAGGGCATCACGACGATACTGGTCGAACAGAACGCCGTGCGGGCGCTCAAGCTCGCCGACCGCGCCGTGATCCTGGACACCGGCGGAATCGTGTTCGACGGTACGGCGCAGGAAGTGCTGGACAACGCGGAATTGCGCGCGGAATACCTCGCGATCTGACCGGCCTGTCCGCGTCAGTCTTTCGACAACACCAAAGCGCGCCGCTTGAACAGGCGCGCTTTCGCGTTTCGGACCGACGATTGCCCGCGCAGCCCGGACGTTTCGGAAGGTCCGACCCGGAAACCGGGATCTTCCGGCACCGGCATCAAAGCATGTCGCGCAACGCGGTCTTGAGCACTTTACCGTAATTGTTCTTGGGCAGTTCGGCCAACCGAACGTAGGCCTTTGGCCGCTTGAACCGGGCGATGTGGTCCAGACACAGACGGTCCAGCTCCGCCTCCTTCGCCTCTCCGACGACAAAGGCGACCACTTCCTCGCCCCACTCGGGATGCGCGCGCCCGACAACCGACACCTCCCGCACGCCGGGGTGTGTCAGCAGGACTTCCTCGACCTCGCGCGGATAGACGTTGGACCCCCCGGTGATGATCACGTCCTTGCTGCGGTCCCGCAGCGTCAGGTATCCCGCTGCGTCCAGACTGCCCATGTCGCCCGTCATGAGCCAGCCGTCACGCACCGTCTGCGATGTCGCTTTTGCGTTGCGCCAGTAGCCCGGCATCACCGTGGCGCCACGCACCATGATCTCGCCTGTCTCGCCTGCTGGCAGGCTTTCCCCATCCGGGCCACAGACCCGCACCTCCACCGCCGCCTGCGCCCGCCCGACCGACGCAAGCCGCTCTTGCCAATGCGGATGGCTGCGGTCCGCCACATCCTGCCGCGACAAGGCCGTGATGCCCATGGGGCATTCGCCCTGCCCGTAAATCTGCATGAACTTTGGCCCGAACCAATCGACAGCGTCGATGATGTCCGCGTTGTACATCGGCCCCCCCGCGTAGACGATCGTCCGAAGCCCGGCACCACGGTCTCCGGCTGCCCGCGCCGCATCGACCAACCGCTTGAGCATGGTCGGCGCGGCAAACATCTGGACCTCGCCATGATGGGCCGCCAGTGAGAGGATTTCGGTCGGCTCGAACCCGCCGGAGGCGGGACAGACATGCCGCGCACCCGCACGGACATGCATCACCGCATAAAGCCCTGCACCATGGCTCATCGGTGCGGCATAGAGCGTGGCGTCGTCCGCACTGACCTGTTCCACATCCGTGTTGTAGCACAGCGCCATGGACATCAGCATCCCGTGGGTGATGATCACGCCCTTGGGCTGACCCGTCGTGCCGGAGGTGTAGAACAGCCACGCCAGATCGTCGCTGCGCCGGTCCACCGGCGCGGTGCAGGGCGCGTGGTTTTCGAGCGCATCGGCAAAATCAGTCCCGTCCACGTCGATGATCCGTTGTGCAGCAAGACTGTCCGCATTTCCGCCTGCAAACACGATATCGCATCCGGCATCGCCCAGGATCCACGCCACCTCGCGGGGATGAAGCTTGGCGTTGATCGGCACGGCGGCGGCACCGGCGATCCAGATGCCATAGAGAATGATCAGATACTCCGGGCGGTTGCCCAGATAGATCGCCACGCGGTCTCCGGGAGCGACGCCCATGCCTTGCAACCACCCGGCCAGACGGCCTGCGCGCAGGGCAAAACCCGCGTAATCCGCCACCTGCGCCGATCCCAGAAACAGCGCGGGCCGCGCTGGCGCGCCGCGGGCCGTCTCGATCAGCCAATGTGCCAGGTTCATGAGCCGCCCCCCTTGTCGCCGCACCATGCCCTCGGATTCCGCCTATGACAACGGGGCGAAAGACGGGATGGGTTTTCACTGCGCGGCCCTTGGCATATAAGCACCCGTGACGTTACGGCGCATGGCGTCGCCGAACAGGGACATGTCGAGGAATATATGACAAAAAACACCCATGACGCGGATGTCGCTTTCATCCGGGCGCTTGCCGAGCTTCTGAACGAAAACGACCTGACCGAGCTTCAGGTCAAGCGTGACTACGCCGAGGACGACAGCCTGAACGTGCGGGTCAGTCGCAAACCCCCGCAGCAGATCATGGCCGCTCCGGCACCGCAGATGCAGGCGGCCCCGCCCGCGATGACGTCGCCTGCCCCCGCACCGATGCACAGCCCGTCGGTGGGCGGCGAAGGCGCGGCAGACCCCGCAAGCCATCCCGGTGCCGTCACCTCGCCGATGGTCGGCACGATCTACATGCAGGCGGAACCGGGCGCGCCCGCTTTCATCACGGTGGGTGCCAGCGTGGCCGAAGGCGACACGCTGCTTATCGTCGAAGCGATGAAGACCATGAACCACATCCCCGCCCCCCGCGCCGGCACCGTCAAACGCATTCTGGTGGGCGACGGTGACGCCGTGGAGTTCGGTGCGCCTCTCGTGATCCTCGAATAGGGACGGACACGATGTTCAAGAAAATACTGGTCGCCAACCGGGGCGAGATTGCCTTGCGCGTGATCCGCGCCGCCCGCGAAATGGGCATCCAGTCCGTCGCGGTGCATTCCACCGCCGACAGTGACGCGATGCATGTGCGCATGGCTGATGAATCCGTCTGCGTGGGTCCACCTTCCTCGGCGCAATCCTACCTGTCGATCCCGTCGATCATCGCGGCCTGCGAGATCACGGGCGCCGAAGCGATCCATCCCGGTTACGGCTTCCTTTCCGAAAACGCAGCCTTCGTGCAGGTGGTCGAGGACCACGGCCTGACCTTCATCGGCCCCACGGCCGAACACATCCGCGTCATGGGTGACAAGATCACCGCCAAGGACACCATGCGCAAACTCGGCGTGCCATGCGTGCCCGGATCGAACGGCGGCGTGGCCACGCTGGACGACGCAAAGGCCCTGGGCGAAGAGATGGGATACCCCGTCATCATCAAGGCCACAGCGGGCGGCGGCGGCAAGGGCATGAAGGTCGCCGAAACCGCCAAGGACATGGAACGGGCATTCCAGACCGCACGGGCAGAGGGCAAGTCGAACTTCGGCAACGACGAAGTCTATATCGAGAAATACCTTACCACGCCGCGCCACATCGAAATTCAGGTCTTTGGCGATGGCAAGGGCCGCGCCGTGCATCTGGGCGAGCGCGACTGCTCGCTTCAGCGCCGCCACCAGAAGGTGTTCGAGGAAGCCCCCGGCCCCGCCATTTCCGCCGAGGAACGCGCGCGGATCGGCAAGGTCTGCGCCGACGCGATGGCCGACATCAAGTACATCGGCGCGGGCACCATCGAGTTTCTGTACGAAAAGGGCGAGTTCTACTTCATCGAGATGAACACCCGTCTGCAGGTGGAACACCCCGTCACCGAAGCCATCTTTGGCGTCGACCTTGTGCGCGAACAGATCCGGGTCGCATCGGGCCTTGATATGTCCTTCGTGCAGGAAGATCTGCACATCAACGGCCACGCCATCGAGGTGCGGATCAACGCCGAGAAACTGCCGAACTTTACTCCCTGCCCCGGTCGGATCACGCAATACCACGCGCCGGGTGGTCTGGGTGTGCGCATGGACAGCGCCCTTTACGACGGCTACCGCATCCCGCCCTTCTACGACAGTCTGATCGGCAAGCTGATCGTGCATGGCCGCGACCGCCCCGAAGCGCTGGCGCGTCTGAACCGCGCCCTGGGCGAATTGATCGTGGACGGCGTGGACACCACCGTACCGCTGTTCCACCAGCTGCTGCAGGAAAAGGCGATTCACACCGGCGAGTACAACATCCATTGGTTGGAGCATTGGCTGGAAACCAACATGGGCGACGCCTGACCCACGATGCCGGAGCTGACACCGGAGCTTTTGCTGCACGGCTATGCCATTGGAATATTCCCGATGGCCGAACACCGCGACGATCCCGAGATCTTCTGGGTCGACCCGGAGCGCCGGGGTGTCCTGCCGCTGGATGGGTTTCACCTGTCGCGGTCCCTGGCCAAGGCGATGCGACGGACCAGTTTTGATGTGGCGATAAACCGTGATTTCGATGGTGTCGTCGCAGCCTGTGCCGACCGCGCCGACACTTGGATCAATGCTGAAATCGCAAGCCTTTACAGCGCTTTGCATCAACAAGGTCATGCACATTCACTGGAAATTCGCGACAATGGGACGCTGGTGGGCGGCGTCTATGGGGTCACGCTGGGGTCTGCGTTTTTCGGCGAAAGCATGTTCTCCAGGCGCAGCAACGCCTCGAAAATGGCGCTGGCGGCTTTGGTGGATCGGCTCAACCGTGCCGGTTTCACCCTCTTCGACACGCAGTTTCTGACATCGCATCTTGCGTCGCTCGGGGCGCAGGAGATCACCCGCCGTGCCTATCACATACAGCTCGAGCACGCGCGCAGCCGCACGGCCCGGTTCGAAGCCCCTGAGACCCTATCGCTTTACGAGGTGATGCAGCGGATGACCCAGACGTCGTAACGCTGATGCTCAAGCGCCGACAACGCCGGGGCGGAGGCGATCATCCATCCCGAGAAGAGGACGCCTTCATGCCCAAGTTCGGATATTTCCAGCGCGGCAAAGGCATTGCCCGACGGGTTGCCCGCAGGATAGCGGCAATCGTTCAGGACAATCTGCACGCGCCCGATGGATTGCATCTGACCCACACGGATTTCGATTTCGCTGGTCTGGCCCGATGTCTTGTCGAGCGCCCGCAGAACCGCGCCCGGTCCGCTGGTGACGGTCTGCGCCGACAGCGGTGCGGCCAGAAACGCCAGCAAAACCAGTGACTTTGCGGCAGACTTCAAAGCGGTGTTCACGCGATCACTCCGGCGTCCAGGCCTCGTAATCGGACCGGTCCTTGGGGTTCTCCTGCCGAATGGACCCTGCGGGCGCATAGGCCATCGCGGTGCCGGTCCGGTTTTCGATATGAGGCTTTTCCCAGGTCTTGTGGGTCAGGGGGCGATCCGTCGGCGGCTCGTCCCAGGTGTGGTGCAGCCAACCGTGCCAGTCGGGGCTGACCCGGCTCGCTTCCATCTCACCGTTGAACATGACCCAGCGGCGGGTGTTGTCGGCGTTGCGGAAATAGGTGTTGCCCTGCTCGTCCTCGCCGACCTTGATGCCCTTGCGCCAGCTCCAAAGCTGGGTGTTCAGCGTGTTGCCGTCCCACCAGGTCAATGCCCGAAAGATCGTCTTCATAATGCCCATGATGCTCTCCGCATTCCGCTTGCCTCGGGTTATGCACCAACGTGCGGGGCGCGTCCAGCCGCCGCGCGGTGTTGCGGCAAAGACTCGGGGATTTGAACAGGATCAAGCCTGTTCGGCAAAACGGTTGGCCCGCATTGTTCCAGCCTGTAGTGTTTCCAAAACGGAGACAATCTCATGGCGGCCAAGACCAAGAAACCCACCCATGTCGCGGAATGTCACGGCGTGAAGGTGCCCGACAGCCCCCTGCTGACCCCCACAAGGATCGAGCGGATCAATGGCGCGCGCTACGAAGGGCAGGAAATCGCCGGCGCTTTGGAGGTCGTGCGCGAAGGCGACAAGGTGCTGGAACTCGGTGCGGGGATCGGGCTGGTCGGTGCGATCGTCGCCAAGAATGCCAAACCCGCCAAGGTGATGTCGTTCGAGGCCAACCCCAACCTGATCGAACACATCACGGCGCTTTACAAGCTGAACCGCCTCGGCAGCAAGATCGAGGTGCGCAACGAGGTGCTGATCTCGGCCCCCGATGCGCCAAAGACGATGACGTTTCACATCCGCAACTCCTATCTCGGTTCATCGCTGATCGATTCCGACAGCCGCGCCACCACCGCTGTCGAGGTGCCCACGGCGGATTACAAAAGTGTCCACGCCGAATTTGCGCCCGATGTGCTGCTGATGGACATCGAAGGCGGCGAACTGGATTTTCTGCGCCACGCCTCGCTGGACGGCGTCCGCGCGATCGTGATCGAATTTCATCCCGAAGCCTACGGCAAGGAAGGCATGATGGAATGCAAGTCCATCCTCGAGCGGGCCGGTTTCGCCAAGGTGCCGGGCCACTCCACCCGCCACGTCTGGACCTGCACCTTCGACGCAGCCCTGCAACCGCCGGTCCCCGAAGGCGGCTGGACCACGCGGATCGAGACGCTGAAGGACGCAGTGGTCGTTCCCCCCGCCGAACAGAACTTTGTGCAGAAAGCCGGCGTGCTGCACAGGGACGGGACATATCACGGATCGGGCGCGCTGTGGCGCAACGGCCGGTCGCTGACGACCAAGCCGCCGATGCCCGAAGGCGATCTGCCGCTGCGCAAGGGCACCTGGCTTTGGGGCGGTGTGTTGTGGATGCACTTTGGTCATTTTCTGGTGGAAAGCACCTCGCGGCTTTGGGCGCTGGATCACCTCAAGGACAAGATCGACGGCATCCTGTTTATCCCCAAACGCCCCCGGAACGGCGATGAAGTACACCAGTTCCAGCGCGATCTGATCGCCCTTCTGGGCACCGACGTCCCGGTGATCTGTGCCGCGGCCCCCGAACGGGTCGAACATCTGATCGTACCCGGTCAGGGGTTCGGTCTGGGCCGGATGATCGAAGGCACGAAAGAATACCGCGATGCCTTTGCCAACCGTTTTGGCAAGGACGTGAAGGCCGACGGGACCGAGAAGCTCTATATCAGCCGCAGCAAACTGCCGGCAGGTCGGGGCAACCTCATTGGCGAGGCGGAACTCGAAACCAAGCTCGCCGCCGAAGGCTATGCCATCTATCACCCGGAAAAACACGACATCACCCATCAGATCGCCACCTACAAGGCTGCCAAACAGGTGATCGCCGCCGAAGGGTCGGCGCTGCACATGCTGGCGATGGTGGCCAGACCCAAGACCCAGGTGGCGATGATCGTCCGTCGTCCCTCGGGGGCTACGGCGAACCTGGAAACCCATATCAAAGCCTTCACCGGCACCGCCCCCACCACGATCATGCAGTTGAAACGCTCGTGGAAACCGCTTGGTGCCGCGAAACCGCGCATGTGGATGGGCGAACTCGACATGCCCGCCCTGCAGGCGTCATTGGCGGAGGCGGGGTTCATCGCAAAAAATGGTCCAAGCTGGGACGCGCTCGACCCCAAGGACGTGCAGGAACGGCTTGGCGACCGTTTCGAGGAAGTCGCTTAGGTCTCGAACTGTCGACTGGTTGGTTGGGGGTGCATCTTCTGCGAAGCCATGCACGGCCAAAGCAAGCGCGGTCCTGCCTGACACGCCGCCATCTCATCCTTGTGGGTGGTCTGACGCGGATGCCGGTTTTGAAACGGTCCCCCCAATCGGTCCGGACCGGCACACAGGCTCAGGCAGGCAGCAGCGCCGTCACCTCGATCTCGATCCGGTACTTCGGGTCGATCAACCCGCATTCGATCATCGTAGCGGCGGGGGGATGTGCTCCGAACGTCTCGGACAGCACCGGCCAGCAGGCTTCGAACTCCGCGCGATCCGGCAACATATAGGTCACACGCACAACGTCAGAGAAGGATGCGCCCGCATCCGTCAGCGCCTTGCCGATCACATCCAGCGCGGCACGACATTGGCTGACCACGTCCTCGCCCTGCCCGACCGTTCCGGCCACATGCACGAACCCGCCAGCCACGACCGCACGGCAATACCCGATCTTTGCTTCGAACTCCCCGCCCGAATGAATACGTCTGATTGCCATTCTGCTCTCCGTATTGCGTTTTCGCGGCGCGCCTGCCCGCTGCGCCAAAGAGGTAGCCTGTTTTGCCCGCGTTGTCCCGATCACTTTCGTGGCCGGAACCCTGTCCGTAACGTGGGCTGAACTTTCAGGCAGAATGGCGCACTGAACGCGTCATGTGTCCCACCAGATCGACGTCAGGCGCAGCGCATCCGCCGTGAAACGAAAATGGCCAACGTCGCAGGGACATCGGCCATTCTTCAAAAAGCATTCTCAAACAAAAGCCTGCGCGGTCAGCCCGCTGTCGCTGGTTCTTTCTCGGCTTCGCCGTGGATCATCAATGGCGCGGCATCGGTGTTGACCGCCTCTTCGTTCACGACGACCTCGTTGACCGTGTCCAACCCCGGCAATTCGAACATCGTGTCGAGCAGGATGTCTTCCAGGATGGAACGCAGACCCCGCGCACCCGTCTTGCGCAGGATCGCGCGTTTGGCGATGGCAGAAAGCGCATCATCGGTGAAGGTCAGCTGTGTGTCTTCAAGCTCGAACAGACGCTGGTACTGCTTGACCAGGGCGTTCTTTGGCTGGGTCAGGATTGTCACCAGCGCGTCTTCGTCCAGATCCTCGAGCGTTGCCAGCACTGGCAGACGGCCGACAAATTCGGGGATCAGGCCGAACTTCAGCAGATCCTCGGGCTCCAGATCGGTGAAAATCTCGCCAATGCCGCGCGCGTCGTTGTCGCGCACATCCGCACCGAAGCCCATGGCAGAGCCTTTGCCCCGCGCCGCGATGATCTTGTCGAGGCCTGCAAAGGCACCGCCACAGATGAACAGGATATTCGTGGTGTCGACCTGCAGGAATTCCTGCTGCGGATGTTTGCGCCCGCCCTGCGGCGGCACGGACGCCACGGTGCCTTCCATCAATTTCAGCAAGGCTTGCTGAACACCCTCGCCCGACACGTCGCGGGTGATCGAGGGGTTTTCGGACTTGCGCGTGATCTTGTCGACCTCGTCGATGTAGACGATGCCGCGCTGTGCGCGTTCCACGTTGTATTCGGATGACTGCAGCAGCTTGAGGATGATGTTTTCGACATCCTCGCCCACATAACCGGCTTCGGTCAGCGTGGTCGCGTCGGCCATGGTGAAGGGTACGTCCAGTATCCGCGCCAGCGTCTGCGCCAGCAGCGTCTTGCCGCAGCCCGTCGGGCCGATCAGCAGAATGTTGGATTTCGCCAGTTCGATGTCGCCGCCCTTCTGGGCGTGGTTCAGGCGCTTGTAGTGGTTGTGAACGGCCACGGACAAGACCCGCTTGGCCGTCGCCTGACCGATCACGTAATCGTCAAGCACATCGCAGATGTCTTTGGGCGTCGGTACGCCATCGGTGGCTTTCAGCCCGCTCGCCTTGGTCTCTTCGCGGATGATGTCCATGCACAATTCGACGCATTCATCGCAGATGAAAACGGTTGGTCCCGCAATCAGCTTGCGCACCTCGTGCTGGCTCTTGCCGCAGAAGCTGCAATAAAGCGTGTTTTTGCTATCACCGCCGGAAGTATTCGCCATGTCAGCCCTTTCAGGTCTGTCGTGAATTTTGCGCCGGATGTCTTCCGGCGCGGTCCATGCCCAAACACTAGGGCAGTGCCACAGGCGCTACAATCTTAAAATGTCCCGCCTGTGGTTGTGGTTACTTGTCGCTCTTGGGCTTCTTTGGCTTGGCCTTGGGGGCGTCGGCATCGTCTTCCTTGCCGCGGTTGGCGACGATCTCGTCGATATGACCCCAGGCGAGCGCCTCTTCCGGTGTCATCCACAAATCGCGGTCCAGCGCTTTCTGCACGGTGTCATAATCCTGACCGGAGTGCTTGATGTACATCTGGTACAGCCGCTCGCGGGTCTGTTCGATGTGGCGCGCAGAGATCAGGATGTCCGCCGCCATGCCCTGCGACCCACCCGAGGGCTGGTGCACCATGATCTCGGCGTTGGGCAGTGCAAAACGCATTCCCGGTTCCCCGCCGATGGCGATGACAGAGCCCATCGAAGCCGCCATGCCACAGACCAGCGTGGACACCTTGGGCCGAATGTACTGCATGGTGTCATAGATCGACAGCCCGGCAGAAACCTCGCCACCGGGCGAGTTGATGTACATGCTGATTTCCTTGGAGGGGTTCTCCGCCTCCAGGTGCAGCAGTTGGGCCACGATCAGGTGGCTCATCCCGCTGTGGATCGGGCCATTGATGAAAACGATGCGTTCCTTCAGCAGGCGCGAAAAAATGTCGTAGGCGCGTTCACCCCGGCTGGTCTGCTCGACCACCATCGGGACGAGGTTCATGTAGGTCTCATAGGGATGGTTCATAATGCTTGCCTGTATTTGCGTTCGCAGGACCATACCTGCCAAACCGTTAGCATCAGATTAGTCGCGGGCCGGAGGAGCTTCAAGGGGGGGCGGGGATGTTGCCGTTCCGGCACCGCGCCCTAGGTGCCGGGAATGACCGACAGATCCTCCTCGCCAGCCCTTGCCGCCACGCCCTCGATCGCAGATGCGCGCAAGAGGCTCGCAGCATTCGTGCCTGACGCGGGACGCGCCTATGCCGAAAGGCGCAACTTCGATAACGGGCCGGGCGCGCACAAGGCTGTCTCGGTCCTGTCGCCCTATCTCAAACTGCGCGCTCTGGATGAGGTCGTGGTCGCAGACGCGGTGCTGAAGCAACACAGTGCAGCGGAGGCGGAAAAGTTCCTGGCCGAGGTTTTCTGGCGCACCTACTGGAAGGGCTGGATGGAACTGCGCCCCGGTGTCTGGGCGCAGTATCTGAACGACCTCAACCGCTTGCGCGACGATGTTCAGACGCAGTCGGGGCTGCGAGACCGCTGGGAAGACGCCTGCACCGGCCAGACGGGCATCGCGCCTTTTGACGCATGGGCCGGGGAGCTGACCCAGACCGGATACCTGCACAATCACGCGCGGATGTGGTTTGCCTCCATCTGGATCTTCACGCTGGAGCTGCCTTGGCAATTGGGCGCGGATTTCTTCCTGCGGCATCTGCTGGACGGCGACGCGGCCGTCAACACGCTGAGCTGGCGCTGGGTGGCGGGCATTCAGACGCGCGGCAAGACCTATCTGGCGGACGCCGGGAACATCGCAAGGTTCACCGGCGGCAGGTTTGGCAAGGTCGAAGGGCTGGCCCGAAGCGCGCATCCGGCAGAGGCACCGCCAAATCCCGAGATACAGCCCCTGCCGCACTGCGAACCGCTGCCTCTGGCAGACCGGTATGGGGTAGTCCTGCACGATGATGACGTGGATGCGGCACGATTGTTGCTGGCCGCCCCTGCCCCCCAGGCCATTGCCTATGCCGACGCCAGCGCAGGCCACAGCCCCTGGCGCATGGCACCGCATGTGTCCGCGTTTCGACAGGCAACGGCGCAAAGTGGTTTGGCACCCGACCAGCAGATGGAGACGCTCGCGACCGCCCGCAGCCTTGCCGACTGGGCGCAGGCGAACCGTCTGGAACAGATCGTCGCAGGCTACGCCCCCGTGGGGCCGGTGCAGCAGATGTTGAACGCCTACCGCGCCATCGACGGGGCGGTCCCGCTTAACCTGTTGCGCCGCCCGCTGGACAGCGCGGCATGGCCCCTGGCCACAAAGGGCTTCTTTCCCTTTCGCAAACACATCCCCGATCTGATCGACCGCTTCGTGCGCACATGATCAGCGTGGAGATATCCACAGCCAAATGCGATTGAGGTCTTCCCTGCTTTGGCCGCTGGCTGTCACATTACCGAAACAGACTCAGGTCAAACAGCCGCCAGAACATATCGCCGCAGGGGACGCGCCATGAACCGCAAAGACATCATCAACGATCCTTCCATCGGAAACAAAGCCGAAGCCTACGAGGCATTTGACGATATTCCCACGAACCCGAACCTGAACCGCACCATCGGCGACGTGATCAACGCCCGCTATGGCCGACGCGATGTGCTGCGCGGCATGTTGGGCGTGTCTGCCTCCACCGCGCTGTTCGGCACCTCGGCCCTTGTCGCACCGTCCGCCGCAAAGGCTGCCGCCCATGCGGAGAGCCGCTACAAGTTCGAAGAGGTGACCGCAGGCAACGACGAGACGCACCATGTTGCGGAAGGTTATGACGCACAGGTGCTGCTGCGCTGGGGTGATCCCATTACCGCCGATGCGCCCGAGTTCGACGTGATGAACCAGACTGCGGCGGCACAGCTCAAGCAATTCGGATACAACAACGATTACGTGGGCTTCGTGCCGCTGAATGACGCGGGCACGCGTGGTCTGCTCTGCGTGAACCACGAATATACAAACGAAGAAGTGATGTTCCCCGGTCTGGGCCGTCAGGACAACGCCGAATTCGCCGGAATGACACCCGAGTTGATCGACATCGAAATGGCCGCCCACGGCGGTTCGGTGGTCGAGATCATGCGCGACGACGCCGGCACCTGGCAGGTTGTGCGCGACGGTCAGATGAACCGCCGGATCACGCCTCTTGATACCGCCATGACGCTGAGCGGCCCGGCGGCGGGCCACGACCGGATGAAAACCAACGACGACCCGGATGGCATGAACGTGATCGGCACGCTCAACAATTGTGCGGGCGGCATGACCCCTTGGGGCACATGGCTGATGGCCGAGGAAAACTTCCACGGATATTTCTGGACCGAAAAGCTGGATGGCGAAGGCAAACCAGACGTCTCCGACCACGCCGACGCCGCGTCCAAGAAACGCTATGGCGTACCGGGCATGTGGTACAACTGGGGCACACGCTATGACCGGTTCAACATCGACCGTGAACCCAATGCGCCGAACAAGTTCGGCTGGGTGGTCGAAGTCGATCCGATGGACCCGACATCCACCCCGATCAAGCGCACGGCACTTGGCCGGTTCCGCCACGAAGGCGCCGAGACGACGGTCAGCAGCGACGGCAGGCTGGTGGTCTACATGGGCGACGACAACCGCTTTGATTATCAGTACAAATATGTCTCCAACGGCACCGTGTCCGATGTGGCATCCGAGAACAGCAGCCTGCTGGACGAAGGCACGCTCTATGTCGCGCGTTTCGATGAGGACGGCACCGTCACCTGGATGCCGCTTGTTCATGGCGAGGGCCCGCTGACGGCCGAGAACGGCTTTGCCAGCCAGGCCGATGTTTTGATCGACACGCGGCTTGCGGCGGATGCGCTGGAGGCCACACCGATGGACCGGCCCGAAGACGCCGAGCCGCGCGGCGACGGCACGGCCTACATCATGCTGACCAACAACTCCCGCCGGAAAGCGGATGCGACAAACGCCGCAAATCCCCGGCCAGAAAGCAGTTTCGGCCATATCATCGAGATCAAGGAAGACGGCGGCAACCATGCGGCGACATCCGGCACCTGGTCGATCCTCGTGAAATGCGGCGACCCGTCGCTGGCCGAGGTCGGCGCAGAGTGGAACCCGGAAACCTCCGAAAACGGTTGGTTCGGCTCTCCCGACAACTGTGCCTTCGACGCGGACGGTCGTCTGTGGATCTCCACCGATCAGGGATCGAACTGGGGCAAGACCGGCAAGTCCGACGGTCTTTACGCGCTCGAGACCGAGGGCGATGCCCGCGGCACGTCCAAGCTTTTCTTCCGCTGCCCCGTGGGCGGCGAGATGTGCGGTCCCTACTTCACCGAGGATGGCGAGACGCTGTTCCTTGCCGTGCAGCATCCCGGCACCGACGGGACCAAGGATCTGGCTGGCTTCGAGCGGGATTCGACCTTCGAAGACCCCGCCACCCGCTGGCCCGACTTCGACCCCGCCATGCCGCCACGCCCGGCTGTCGTGGTCGTGACCAAGCAAGGCGGCGGCAAGATCGCCGTCTGACATTCAACACAACGCCTTTTCAGCACCATCGGCCCCGCTTTCCCCGGCGGGGCCTTTTTCCATTCCGACAGTTACTGCGGCGACAGGCATCCGACCATTGCCGCCGCCAGAGTGTCGAGCATCCCGATGTAATGGTCCGGCCCCAGCGGCACGTCCCCACCCAGAGGGTCCAGCACCGCTGTCTTCACCGACAGTCCTTCTGTCACCGTGGCAATCATTCTGGGGTCGAACTGCGGTTCGGCAAAAGCGCAGGTGATCGGCCTTTCGGTCAGAAGATCCTTGAGGTCGGCAACGCGACCGGCCCCCGGTTTCGCGGCGTCACTCAGTTGGATCGCGGCGGTCGAGGAGAGGTGGAAATGAGCCTCGAAGTATTGGAATGCGTCATGAAACACGATGAACCCCGCCTGTTCCAACGGATGGAACTGCGGTGCCCATCTGGCATCAAAGGCCTCGACCTCGGTCCGGAGTGCTGCCGCATTGGCGCGGTAGGTATCCGCATTGTCCGGGTCCATCGCCGCCAGACGATCGGCCACCACCGCCGCCCAGACCGCACCGTTCCCAGGATCGAGCCAGGCGTGCGGGTCTGCGGCATGGTCATCGTCGCCATGTTCCTCCCCATGATCGTCGTCATGGTCATGATCACCGTCGTGGTCATGATGATCCTCGGCAAAGGCCACCCCATCGCGCAGGCTCAGCAAGCGAACGGCCTTCTGATCCAACAGCGGCAGGTTTTCGGCATCTCCCGCCAACGTCTCGATCGGCTCTTCCAGCCATGGTGTCAGCGCCGGTCCGACCCAGACCACCAGATCGGCCTGTCCCAAGGCACGTGCCTCGGAAGGGCGCATCGCGTACCCGTGCGGAGACGCACCCGGCGGGATGATGAGCGACGGCACCCCCACCCCCTCCATCACTTTTGCGACAATGGAATGGACCGGCGCGATGTCGGTCGCGACCCGTGGCACCTCCGCACGCAGCGCGACAGGACACAGGCAAAGGGCAAGAAAAAGGAAACGCATGGCAGACCTCTGATGTTATAGTATTACAGTTGCTACTGCGTATGTTATAACATATCAATACCGAAAGAACGGAGCCGCGCCATGTCCACCATCGGATTTGAACCACATGACCACCGCCATTGCGTCAGCGACACGCTGTCACGGGCGGAAGATCACTGTGCCGCCAAAGGCTTGCGCCTGACGCCCGTCCGCCGACGGGCGCTGGAAATCCTGCTGGCCGAACACCGCGCCCTGGGGGCGTATGACCTGCTGGCAGTCTTGTCGGACGAAGGGCTGGGCGCGCAACCTCCGGTCGCCTACCGCGCCCTCGACTTTCTGGTCAAGGCGGGATTCGCCCACAAGATCGAAGCGCTGAATGCCTATATCGCCTGCGCGCATCTGGGCGCCTGCCAGACACCCGCCTTTCTCATCTGCCGATCCTGCAATTCGGTTGCAGAGGCGGACACGGCCCCGGCGACGGGCCGGTTGGGCGACGCGGCCCGTGCCGCCGGTTTCGTGATCGAACGCACGGTGGTCGAGGCCGAAGGACTGTGCCCCAGCTGTCAGAAAGCCGCCGCGTGAGCCTGATCGAGACGCATGGCCTGACCCTCGGCTATGGCGGGAAAACCGTCTTGCGTGACGTGAGCTTGCGCATGGAACCTTCCGAAATCGTGACAATTGTCGGCCCCAACGGATCGGGCAAATCAAGTCTGTTGCGGGCGTTGATCGGTGCCTTGCATCCGCTGTCGGGCAGCGTGACGCGCAAACCCGGGCTGCGGATCGGGTATGTGCCGCAGAAGCTGCACATCGACGCGACCCTGCCGCTGACAGTGCGACGTTTCCTGCATCTGCCGCATCGGCAAAGCAGTAGCGACATCGAGGTGGCGCTTCGCCGCACCGAAGTTGCCGATCTGATGGACGCGCAGATGTCATCGCTGTCGGGCGGGCAATTCCAGCGCGTTCTTCTGGCCCGCGCGTTGCTGGGCAAGCCTGACATGCTGGTGCTGGACGAGGCGACCCAAGGCCTGGACCAGCCCGGTGCCGCCACCTTCTATCGCCAGATCGAAGACCTGCGCCGCGAGATGGGGCTGGCGGTGTTGATGGTCAGCCACGATCTGCATGTGGTCATGGCCGCCTCGGACCGGGTGCTGTGCCTGAACGGGCATATATGCTGCGAAGGATCGCCCGAAATCGTCGCCGATGCGCCTGAATACCGCGCCCTCTTCGGCAGCGGCACGCAGGGCACACTTGCACTTTACCGGCACGATCACGATCACGCGCATGATCACATCCACGACCACGCCCATGATCACGAGGCGGCTGAGTGATGCTGGATGATTTCATGATCCGCGCGGCCTTGGCCGGATTGGGTGTCGCCCTGGCGGCGGCCCCGTTGGGGTGTTTTGTGGTCTGGCGCAGGATGGCCTATTTCGGCGATGCGACCAGCCATGCCGCGCTGTTGGGCGTGGCATTGGCACTGGCGACGGACCTGCCGGTGTTTGCGGGTGTCCTGCTTGCCGCAGTGGCGATGGCGTTGATCCTGACGGGGCTGTCGGAACGGCCCATCGGGTCGGATGCGCTGCTGGGCGTGCTGGCCCACACCGGGCTCGCGCTGGGTCTGGTCGCGATCTCCCTCGTGCCGGGACAGCGGGTCGATCTCTCGGCCTATCTGTTCGGCGATATTCTTGCTGTCTCAAGGGGAGATGTCGCACTGATATGGGGCGGGGCTGTGGTGGTCATTTTCCTGCTTTTCTGGCGGTGGCAAGCCTTGCTGACCGCGACATTGAACCCCGACCTTTCAACCGCATCGGGGGGCGATCCGCGCCGCGAGCAGTTGATCCTGACCATCGCGCTGGCGATCACGGTGGCGGTCGCGATCAAGGTGATCGGCGCGCTGCTGATCGCCGCGATGCTGATCATTCCTGCCGCCGCATCCCGCCCGCTGGCACGCACGCCCGAAACGATGGCGCTGATCGCGATGATTCTGGGGGCCGTTGCCGTCTGCGGTGGTCTGACCGCCTCTTACCTGCTGGACACACCGGCGGGGCCAAGCATCGTCTGCGCGGCGGCGGTGCTGTTTGCCCTCACCTCCGGCTTTGGCCCCGCCTTTCGGCGCGGTTAGGTGACGCGGCTGCGGACCTTGTAGGCATCATCGTCCCACAGCCTGTTGTCCATCACGTCCTTGATCACGGCAACCGCTGCCGTGACATCGCCGCCGTCGATATAGAGCGGCGTGAAACCGAAGCGCATGATGTCGGGGGCGCGAAAATCACCGATCACGCCACGTTCGATCAACGCCTGCATCGCGGCATAGCCATGTTCGAACCGGAACGACACCTGCGAGCCGCGCACGGAACTGTCACGCGGGCTGGCGAGGGTCAGCTGCGGCACGTCGCGCTCCACCTCGTCGATGAACTGCTCCTGCAACGCAATCGAAGCGGCGCGCACGTCCTGCATGGACACAGCTTCCCAGACCTTCATCGCTTCCTGCAGCGCGGCCAGTTGCAGCACCGGTGGCGTGCCGACACGCATCCGTTCGATCCCCTTGGCCGGTTTGTAATTGCAGGTCGAAGTCAAAGGGGCTGTCGTGGCCCAGCCATCCGCTCAGCGCAGGCTCCGCATGATCGGCCAGATCGGGGCGCACATAGATGAACGCGGGTGCGCCGGGACCGCCGTTGAGGTATTTGTAGGTACATCCAACCGCGAATTCGCACTTCGATCCGGCCAGATCAACAGGCACGGCCCCCGCCGAATGCGCCAGATCCCACACCATGACCGCACCCGCCGCATGCGCAAGTTCGGTGACGGTCTTCATGTCGTGCATCCGGCCCGTGCGGTAATCGACCTCGGTCAACATCACCACCGCGATGTCCTCGCCAATCGCCTCCGCGACCTCTTCGGGTGCGACGGTGCGCAGCTCGTACCCCTGCTCCAGCAGTCCAACGAGGCCTTCCGCCATGTAAAGATCACTGGGAAAGTTTCCCGTGTCCGACAGGATCACACGGCGGTCGGGCCGCATTTTCAGGCCCGCTGCCAGCGCCTGATAGACCTTGACCGACAGCGTGTCGCCCATGACGACGCTGCCCGCAGCGGCACCGATCAGACGGCCCACCGCATCGCCCACATCCGTGGGCATCGCCATCCAGCCCGCCTTGTTCCACCCGCGGATGAGCATCTGCGCCCATTCATCGTTCATCGTAGCCGCAACACGCGCAGGCACCGATTTCGGCATCGGCCCCAGCGAGTTCCCGTCAAGATAGATCACGCCGTCGGGCAGGATGAAGGCGTCCTTGTTCAATACGTTCGCCACTTAAAGCGCTCCTCTGACGTGCCACAACTCGGGAAACAGTTCCACCTCAAGCATCTTGCGCAGATAGCCGACACCGCTGGTGCCGCCCGTGCCGCGCTTGAAGCCGATGATCCTCTCGACCGTCGTGACGTGGTTGAACCGCCAGCGGCGGAAATAATCCTCAAGATCGACCAGTTTTTCGGCCAGTTCGTACAGCTCCCAATGGGTGCCCGGGTCTTCGTACACCTTTTGCCACAGATCCTGAATGGCCGGATCGGCTTTCCAGTCTCCTTCACTGGGCGGGCCTGCCAGTGTGGGCACGTCCAAGCGTTTGCAAAGGATGTCGATGGCCACCTGATACAGGCTGGGCTGCGCCAGTTCCGCGCTGAGGGCGGCATAGGCCACAGGCTTGTGCTGGTGCAGCTTCATCAGCGCCCCGATCCGGTTGCCCAGCAGATATTCCACCAGCCGGTACTGATGCGACTGAAACCCCGATGAATTGCCGAGCGACGGACGAAACGCCGTGTATTCGCTGGGCGTCATGGTGCGCAGCACGTCCCAGGCGCGAATTGAGCTGTTCGAAAATCCGCGCCACGCGGCTGAGCATCTTGAAGGCAGACTGCAAGTCGCCGTCCAGCATGACCTTGCGCGCCGCCTGCAACTCGTGAATGGCAAGCCGCATCCACAGTTCCGACGTCTGATGCTGAACGATGAACAGCATCTCGTCATGGGCGGTGGACAGCGGATGCTGCGCGTCCAGGATCGCGTCGAGGCCAAGATAGTCGCCATAGGACATATCCTTGGCAAAATCCATTTTCGCGCCTTTCGAGGCTTCGTCGAAATGGGTCATTTCCGGTCTCTCAGGGCAAACCGCTGGATCTTGCCCGTCGCGGTCTTCGGCAAGGCGTCGATGAATTTGATGTCACGCGGGTACTTGTAGGGCGCGATGGCGTTCTTGACGTGATCCTGCAGTTCCTTGACCAGTGCCGCGTCGCCGGTCACGCCGGGCACCAGCACCACATGCGCCTGCACGATGGACCCCCGCGCGTCGTCCGGGGCACCGACCACGCCACATTCGCTGACCGCCGGATGCGACAGCAGGGCCGCCTCGACCTCCGGGCCCGCAATGTTGTAGCCCGCGCTGATGATCATGTCGTCGTTGCGGGCGGCGAAATGCAGATAACCGTCCGCGTCCATGCTGAAACTGTCGCCCGTGATGTTCCAGCCGTCCTTCACATAGGCCTTCTGGCGCGTGTCCCCCAGATACCTGCACCCGGTCGGCCCGCGCACGGCCAGCCGACCGACCGCGCCGCGCGGCAGTTCCTCGCCCGTCTCGCCGATGATCTTCGCTTCATATCCCGTCACCGGCTTGCCGGTGCAGGCGGCCTTGTGATCGTCGAACCGGTTCGAGATGAAGATATGCAGCATCTCGGTTGCACCGATCCCGTCCAGCATGGGTTTGCCGGTCTTTTCGCGCCAGTCGTGATAGACAGGGGCCGGCAAGGTTTCTCCCGCGCTGACAGCCGCCCTGAGCGAGGACAGATCCGCGCCCTCCTCCATCGCCTGCAACATGGCGCGGTAGGCGGTGGGTGCGGTGAAACAGACCGTCGCCTTGAATTTCTCGATGATCTCGATCATGTTGGGGGGGCTTGCGGTTTCCAGCAGGGTCGCCGCAGCCCCAAAGCGCAGCGGAAAGACCGCCAGCCCGCCCAGCCCGAAGGTAAAGGCAAGGGGCGGCGAGCCGACAAAGACATCCTCCGGCGTGACCTGCAGCACCTCGCGGGCATAGCCGTCGGCGATGATCAGCAGATCCCGGTGAAAATGCATCGTCGCTTTCGGGGCACCGGTGGTGCCCGAGGTGAAGCCCAGCAGCGCCACGTCGTCCTGCGCCGTCTGCACCGCGTCAAACTGAACCGGTTTTTCGAGCGCCAGCCGGTCCAGTTCCGCATCGTGGTTGCTGGTGCCGTCAAAACCGACCACGCTCCTGAGGTGTTTCGAGGTTTTGGCACAGGCCGTCATCTCGTCCATCAGACGCGTGTCACAGAGCGCATGGGTGATCTCGGCCTTGTCCACGATCGCGCTCAACTCGCCTGCCCGCAGCATCGGCATGGTGTTCACCACCACCGCGCCCGCCTTGGTCGCTGCAAGCCAGCAGGCCACCATCGCGGGGTTGTTGGCCGACCGGATCAGAACGCGGTTGCCGGGCTTCAGCCCCAGATTGTCGACCAGAGCCGCCGCCAGCTTGTTGGTCCAGTCCGTCAGCTCCTTGTATGTCCGTCTGCGCCCGTTGCCGATCAGCGCGGTCCGGTCGCCGAAACCTTTTTCCACCATCTTGTCCGTCAGTTCCACGCCGACGTTCAGATGATCGGGATAGTCGAACCCCTCCAGCAGCAGATCGGGCCAAAGCCCCGCGTCCGGCAGATTGTCCCGGGTGAAGGTATCGCTATGGGCCGACGGTCTCAGCATTCATCTGCTCCCCAATGTCTGGCGCGCAATCACCACGCGCTGTACGTCCGATGCACCCTCGTAAATGCGCAGGGCGCGAATTTCGCGGTAGAGGCTTTCGACCATCTGGCCATGGCGCACGCCATCACCGCCATGCAATTGCACCGCCTTGTCGATCACGCTCTGGGCGTGGTCCGTGGCAAAGAGTTTCGCCATGGCGGCCTCCCGCGTCACCCTCGGCGCACCGCTGTCCTTGGCCCATGCCGCGCGGTAGATCAGCAAGGCCGACGCATCGACATCCACCGCCATATCCGCGATATGGCCCTGCACCATCTGCAGATCCGACAATGGTGCACCCTGCACCTTGCGGGTCGTTACCCGGTCGATGGCCTCGTCCAGCGCCCGGCGGGCAAAGCCCAGCGCCGCTGCCGCCACGGTCGAGCGGAACACATCCAGCACCGACATGGCGATGCCAAAGCCCTTGCCCGTCTCCCCGATCAAGGCCGAGCCGGGCACTTTCACCCCGTCGAAATGCAAGGTCGCGAGGGGATGCGGCGCGATCACCTCCAGCCGCTCCTCGACCTTCAGACCGGGCGTGTCCGCCGGAACCACGAAGGCCGACAGCCCCTTGGCCCCCGGTGCCTCCCCCGTCCGGGCAAAGACCGTATAGACATCCGCGATCCCGCCGTTCGAGATCCAGGTCTTGCGCCCATCCAGCACAAAACCGTTCCCGTCCGCCGTCGCCGTCATGGTCGAACTTGCCACATCCGATCCCGATTGTGGCTCGGTCAGCGCAAAGGCCGAAATCGCCTTGCCCGACCGCGTCAAGGGCAACCACTCCGCCTGCTGCTCCGGCGTCCCGAACAGCGAAATCGCCCCGGTCCCAAGCCCCTGCATCGCAAAGACGAAGTCCGCCAATCCATCGTGCCGCGCCAGCGTCTCGCGGATCAGACACAGGGACCGCACATCAAGTGTTTCCCCCGTCTCGGCACCCGAATGGCGCAGCCATCCGCCCTCGCCCAGCATCGCCACGATCTCGCGACAGGCCGCATCGGTATCGCCGTGATCCACGGACCCCAACCGCTCGGCGGCCCAGATATCCAGAGCATCGGCCAATTCCCGATGCCTTTCCTCGAAAAACGGCCAGGTCAGGAACGATCGGTCAGCCATGTCGCGCACCCCGTGCTTCATCTTTCCAATACAACTCAAATGCCAACGCAAACACGCTCAATCCCCCTCGAAAACCGGACGCTCCTTGGCCACGAACGCCTTGTAGGCGCGCTCGAAATCGCCCGTCTGCATACAGATCGCCTGCGCCTGCGCCTCGGCCTCGATGGCCTGTTCGATCGACATCGACCATTCCTGCGCCAGCATCGTCTTGGTCATCATATGCGCAAAGTTCGGCCCCGCCTGAATTTGCTGGGCCAGTGCCAGCGCCTCGGCGTCCAGGTCCGCCGATGAAACCAGCCGGTTGAAGAAACCCCAGCGCTCGCCCTCCTCCGCGCTCATGGACCGGCCGGTATAGAGCAGTTCCGCAGCCCGGGTCTGTCCGATGATGCGCGGCAGGATCGCGCAGGCACCCATGTCGCAGCCCGCCAGACCGACGCGCGTGAACAGAAACGCCGTCTTTGCATCCCCGGTCGCCAGCCGCAGGTCGGAGGCCATCGCGATGATCGCACCCGCCCCCACACAGATACCGTCCACGGCGGCAATCACCGGCTTGCCGCAGTTCACGATCGCCTTGACCAGATCGCCGGTCATCCGGGTAAACCGCAACAACTCCTTCATGTTCATCCGCGTGAGCGGCCCGATGATATCATGCACATCGCCGCCGGAGCTGAAGTTGCCACCGTTGGAGCCGAAGATCACCACATCCACATCGTCGGCATAAACAAGATCGCGGAACCAGTCGCGCAGTTCGGCATAGCTGTCGAAGGTCAGCGGATTCTTCCGGTCCGGCCGGTCCAGCCGCACCGTGGCGATCCCGTCGGTGATCTGGCATGAAAAGTGGTCTACGTCACTGCGCATTGGCATGTTCCTTGTCTGTTATCATGGCCTCGCTGGCCGCCGCGAAGGCCTGCAGCCTTTCGGCCATGGCACGGGCATCCTCGGGGCTGACCCCGCTCAGCATATCGTCTATCCAACTCTCATGGGCCCGTGCCTGACCCTCGAATTCCGCATGCCCCGCCTCCGTCAGCCGCAGCAGCGTCGCACGCCGGTCACCGGGGACCGCGATGCGCTCCACCAGACCTTCCTCACCCAGTCGGTCGGCGATCCCGGTGACATTGCCGTTCGACACACGCAGCACGCCCGACAATTGGCTCATCTTCAGCCCCTCGGGATGGCGCGACAGCGCCGACATCACATCGAAACGCGGCAATGTCGTATTGTGTTCGCGCCGCAGACGGTCGCGCAGCCCGTGTTCGATCCCGCGCACCACCTTCAACAGCCGCAGCCACAGGCGCACGCGGTCCTTGGCCGCACTCATATCTCGCCCCCCGAGACCGAGAGCGCGTGACCGTTGACCATGGACGCACCGTCGGAGGCCAGAAAGGCCGTCGCCGCGACCACTTCGTCCACCGCGATCATCCGGCGCATCGGGTTACCGGCCAATACCATCTTTTCCGCCTTTTCTCGCGGAATATCCAGCTTTTCCATCACATTGCTGACCGCCGCCTGCCCCATCTCGGTGTCCACGAAACCCGGACAGACCGCATTGCAGGTGATCCCGCTGCGCGCGACCTCCACCGCCAGGGACCGCACCAGCCCCAGCACCCCGTGCTTGGCCGCCGCATAGGCCGCGATGTTGCCGCCGCCTTTCAGGCTTGCGACGGAGGCGATGGCGATCAGCCGCCCGCCCGGCTGCATGTCCTTCAGGGCCGCCTTGAACGTCAGGAAAACGCCGGTCAGGTTGACTGCCAGCGTGTCGTTCCACACGTCGAGCGGTGTGTCGACCACCCGCGTCCCCGTGCCCGCACCGGCATTCGCGATGACCACGTCGAACGGCGTGGCAAAAAGCGCCGCGACCGAGGCCTCGTCCGTCACATCAACCGACGCGCAGGTCATGCCGCGCCCGCCATCGGTTTCCTCAAGCGGCGCCATCCGGCGGCCCGCGATGGTCACCGCATCACCCTGATCGGCAAAGTGCCGAGCGATGCCGCGTCCGATGCCCGAACCGCCGCCGGTGACCAGAACGCGCCTCACACCCGTTCCCCTTCGCCAGCCATATCCGCCGCCTTGTCGGCCAGCCGCCACATCTGGTCGCGCCCCGCCTCATAGGGTTGCGGCCATTTCGCATGACGGTCGCCAATTTCCGCTCCGGCCCGCAGGGTCCAGTACGGGTCGGCCAGATGGGGCCGCGCCAGACAGACCAGATCGGCCCGTCCCGCCATCAGGATCGAATTGACGTGGTCGGCCTCATAGATGTTGCCCACCGCCATCGTCTTGATCCCGCCCTCGTTGCGGATACGGTCCGACAGCGGCGTCTGGAACATGCGGCCATAGACCGGCTGCGCCTGCGTGGATGTCTGTCCGGCGGAGACGTCGATGATGTCCGCGCCCGCCGCCTCGAACATGGCGGCGATCCTGACCGCTTCTTCCGGCGTCACGCCATCGTCGCCGGTCCAGTCGGTTGCAGAGATACGGACCGACATCGGCTTTGCCTCGGGCCAGACGGCCCGCATCGCGTTGAACACCTCGAGCGGATACCGCATCCGGTTCTCGAGGCTTCCACCGTAGTCGTCCGTGCGCTGGTTCGACAGGGGCGAGATGAAGGACGAGATGAGATAGCCATGCGCCGCATGCAGTTCGATCATGTCAAAGCCTGCACGCCCGGCCATTTCCGCAGCCTTCACGAACTGCTCACGGATCGCGTCCATGTCCGCGCGCGTGGCCTCGGACGGCACCGCGTTGTCATCGGACCACGGGATCGCAGAGGCCGAAACCAGCGGCCAGTTGCCGTCCTTGAGGGGCTGGTCCATCCCTTCCCAGCCAATCCGGGTCGATCCCTTGCGCCCCGCGTGGCCGATCTGGCAACAGATCTTCGCTTCCGTCTCGGCGTGGACAAAATCGGTCAGACGCTTCCATGCCGCTTCGTGTTCGGGCGCATAAAGCCCCGGACAGCCCGGCGTGATCCGTCCCTCGGGCGAGACACAGGTCATTTCGGTATAGACCAATCCTGCGCCGCCCTTGGCGCGTTCGCCGTAGTGGATCAGATGCCAGTCGGTCGGGCATCCATCCACCGCCTTGTACTGCGCCATGGGCGACACGACGATGCGGTTCTCCAGCTTCATGTCCCGCAGTTGAAACGGTGCGAACATCGGCGTGCGCGCCGGGCCGTTGGCCCCGGCTCCCGCCTGCTCCATGAACCACGCCTCGGCGCCCGCCAGCCATTCGGGGTCGCGTGTGCGCAGGTTTTCGTGGCTGATCCGCTGCGACCGGGTCAGCATGGAATAGTTGAGCTGCACCGGGTCGAGATCGAGATACCGTTCCACATCCTCGAACCACTCCAGAGAGTTGCGCGCCGCCGATTGCAGGCGCAGCACTTCCAGCCGCCGTGCGTCCTCGTACTTGCCGAAGGCTGTTTCGATGTCAGCCTCGCCGTTCACATGATTGGCAAGGGAGATCGCCGATTCCAGCGCCAGCTTGGTGCCCGATCCGATGGAAAAATGCGCAGTCGCGGCGGCATCGCCCAACAGCACGACGTTCTTGTGATGCCAGTTTTCGCACAGCACGCGGGGAAACTTGATCCAGGCGGAGCCGCGGATGTGATTGGCGTTGGTCATCAGCGCGTGACCGTCGAGGTGATCCTTGAAGACCTCCTCGCAAATCGCAATGGTTTCCTGCTGGGATTTCTCGCCAAAGCCGTAGTTGTCAAAAGTCTGTTGGGAACACTCGACGATGAAGGTCGCGGTGTTCTCGTCGAACTGATAGGCATGGACCCAAAGCCAGCCCTTGTCGGTCTTCTCGAAAATGAAGGTGAAGGCGTCGTCGAATTTCTGATGGGTGCCCAGCCAGACGAACTGGCATTTCCGCACGTCCACATCCGGTTTGAAGGTGTCCTGAAATTCCATCCGAGTCTTTGAATTGAGCCCGTCGCAAGCGACAACCATGTCGTAATCGTCCATGTAGGCAGAGGCGGATTTCACCTCTGTCTCGAACTGCAGATCGACGCCCAGATCACGGGCGCGTTCCTGAAGGATCTGCAACAGGCGCATCCGACCGATGCCGCAGAAACCGTGCCCCGTGCTGACGGTCTTCTTGCCTTTGTAGATCAGCGCCATGTCGTCCCAATAGGCGAAGTTCTTGCGAATCTCCGCAGCCGAGACGGGGTCGTTCGCCTCGAGATTCGCAAGCGTCTCGTCCGACAGGACGACGCCCCAGCCGAAGGTATCATCGGCGCGGTTGCGTTCCAGAACCGTCACCTCTGCCTGAGGATCGCGCAGTTTCAAGGAGATGCCAAAGTAAAGCCCGGCTGGCCCGCCGCCCAGACAAATTGCACGCATATCGCCCCCCAATCAAAACCTCATGTGTTGGCGCAACTGTAATGGCATTATCTTTCAAGTCAAAACATTTCATGCATAAAGTAAAATCGGTCGCTCCGCCTCTCGTCATTCCTGAACCAGACGGCTAGGCTTGGGGGAACACGTCAGGCGCCGGGAACGAAACATGCCGTTGGAAAATGGATATTCAGGTCAAGAGGATCGCCCATGACCGCCCGGGCTGCCCCGGATTGGCTCGCCCTGCTTTGCGATGGTGAGAACCTGCGCGGCTGGGCCATGCGCGAGGGTCGCGTGCTGGCTACGACGCAGATGAACTGCTCCGACGCGGTGCCCCTCGACACCGATCTTTCGGTTATGCTCAAAACCTTAAACGCAGGTGCCAACACCCCCCTGATTGCCTGCGGCACCCGCTTTGACGCGGCTTTGCGCCCGGTGCCCTGCACCCCGCTGCCCGCCGCGCTGGTCGCCACGAAAATCGCGGCACATGCCGTTCACGTCCTGCCCGGACTGCGCCAAAGCACACCTTCCGACGTGATGCTGACCGCCCCGGTCGTGATCGCGGGGTTTCTGGCCCTGAACCCGGGGTGGGACGGTGTGATCTGCCTGCCCGCTGCGCAGACCATCTGGGCACAGGTCTCAGCCGGCGAGGTGGTGAGCTTTCAAACCTATCTCAGCGGCACCTTGGCCGATGCGCTGAGCGCTCATCCCATCTATGCGCCAGCCCTCGCGGGCACGGACTGGGACGCGCCGACCTTTGACCGCGCGGTTGAGGATACCCTCAGCCGACCGGAAAAACTCGCCGCGCGTCTCTTCACTCTCCATGCCGATCATCTGCTGGAACAGGCCGACCCCGCCATCGGCAGAGCGCGTCTGACCGGATCGTTGATCGGGGCCGAGCTTGCCGCTGCCCGGCCCTATTGGCTGGGCATGAACATCGCCCTGATCGGATCGAGCAGCGCCGCTGCCCCTTACATGCGCGCCCTTCAGACCCAGGGCGCACCGGCCACTGTCGCCGATGCGGAGCGGATGCTGCTGGCCGGGTTCACCGCCGCCTACCGGATCTCTCAAGACGGCGCAGATGTCCCGTGAACAGCGAGACCCGACATTGAGAGCAGCGATGGATTTCACGCTTGCGACAGTCGCCCACAGGAACGCGGAACCGTGCAGCGTTCCCGCCGCAACCTGGTTGACTTGACAGGCAATTGCCCGGAGGTTCAGACGCCGGGGCATCGACAGGAATAGGACCGAACATGGAATGGGAAGACTTCAGAACGCGCGGTGCCGATGCCGCTGCCTGGGCCGCTGATTATCACGCGGGCCTGCGCGACCGTCCCGTTCGGGCACAGACCAAACCGGGTGACATCATCGCCACCCTGCCCGCCCAGGCGCCGGAAGCGGCGGAACCGCTCGACGCCATCCTGAGCGATCTGGAACACAAGATCATGCCCGGCATGACCCATTGGCAGCATCCCCGCTTTTTCGCCTATTTCCCGGCCAATGCCGCACCGGTATCGGTGCTGGCCGAAACCTATGTCTCTGCCATCGCGGCACAATGCATGTTGTGGCAAACCTCTCCTGCCGCGACCGAGCTTGAAACCCGCGTCTGCGACTGGATGCGCCAGGCGGTCGGGTTGCCCGAGGGTTTCACGGGTGTGATTCAGGACAGTGCCAGTACCGCGACGCTATGCGCCGTACTTTCCATGCGCGAACGCACGCTGGACTGGGCAGGCAACCGCGAAGGGTTGAGCGGTCAGCCGCGTTTGCGGATCTATTGCAGCGCCGAAGTGCATACCTCCATCGACCGCGCGATCTGGATCGCCGGGATCGGCGAGGAAAACCTGGTGCGCATTCCGACCGCCGGTGCGACCCGCGCGATGGATGCAGTTGCCCTGCGCGATGCGATTGCCGCCGACCGGTCGGCGGGACACCTGCCCGCAGGCATCATCGCCTGCATCGGTGGCACGAGTGCGGGCGCCAGCGACGATCTGAACGCGGTTATGGACGTGGCCGAGGCCGAGGGGCTTTATACCCATGTGGATGCGGCCTGGGCGGGGGCGGCGATGATCTGCCCCGAATTTCAGACGATCTGGCAGGGGGTCGAGCGCGCCGACAGCATGGTGCTGAACCCGCATAAATGGCTGGGCGCGCAGTTCGATTGCACGACGCATTTCCTGCGCGATCCCGCAACACTGGTGAAAACGCTCGCGATCCAGCCGGAATACCTCAAGACCCAAGGGGCCGACGGCATCGTGAATTATTCCGAATGGTCCGTGCCGCTGGGCCGCCGGTTCCGCGCGCTGAAGCTGTGGTTTCTGCTGCGGGCACATGGGCTGGACGGGCTGCGCGGAATGATCCGCAATCACGTCACCTGGGCCGAAGGGCTGGCGACGCGCCTTGGCAAGACGCCGGATTTCGAAGTGGTGACACAACCGATGCTGTCGCTCTTTACCTTCCGGTATGCACCCGCCGGGGCGAGCGACCTTGACGCGCTCAATCTTCGGCTGGTGCAGGCGATCAATGACGATGGCCGCATCTATCTGACGCAGACCCGCATCGACGGCGCCTTCGTGATCCGCTTTCAGGCCGGTGCCTTTACCTGCACCGCCGACGACGTGGATCTGGCCTATGACGTGATCTGCGAAGTGGCCGCAACCCTGAGTTAGGGCGCAATGACGCTGACACCCGGTATGCGTTGCACGGCCAGCATGTCTTCGTCATAGATTTCGGTCAGCTCTTCGACCAGATCCTCGGTCCAGCCGGGCATGTCCAGTTCTTCTTCGATCTCGTCCTCGATGGCGAATTTGTCGAGGAATGCCGCAATGACCCGGCGCTTCTGGATTTCGGTCATGTCCTGATGCAGGTGCATGTAACTGCGCAACCGCTCCATTCCCTCTTTCGACATGATGGTGGTCAGCAGATCAAAGCCGCCGACGATCTTTTCATGATGCTCGATCCCGCCCATCTCGCGGATGATCTGAGACCAGATGACCGGCGTATCCTCGTTGCACCAGACGGTGATGGGAATGCTTGGCGCAGCTTCCCGGATGCCCGCGATCAGCTCCGACCACAGCAGATCCTGCGGCTCACGATCGTCCCAGAAGGCCTCCGGCGACTGGTCGATCGACGTCTGATAGAGCAGCGGGACAAGGGTTGCGGGATTGCGAATCCCCATGAAGATTTCCAATTCGTCCTCGGCAAAGAGCGAGGCCATCGCCGCCATCCGCTGCGCCGCGGCGGGATAGAGCACCCCGCGCTGGATCGCCGTGCCAGCGGTGCGAAAGAAGTTCGCGTCCGACAGGATGACCCGGTCCGCCGGTGATCCGTCGAGGATCACGTCCAGCAGCACCTCGCGCGCCTGCGGTGACGCAGGTGTCCGGCTCATGGCATTCAGCGTATCGCGCACCAGCCCCCGGTAGCTGTTGGGGCCGGGCACGATGATGCCGCGCTGTGCAAAGTCATCCTTGTTGCGCAACACCGATTTGATCAGGCGCTCCTGCTCTGTGTAATGAACGCCGGTGTGCAGAACCAGTTGCATGACGGATACTCGATCGGTTGCGGATGGGGCGTTGGATACAGGCTTGGGCGGGGTGTGTAAAACGTCAAAACCACCTCTGTCTTGCGCGGTGCGTGAGGGCGGCAAAAATGATGCAAAATCTGTGCTGACAATGCTTGCATCCGCATTCGGCATCTACTAAAGAACGGCCACGCCGCGACGAAGGTCTCTTGGTCGGGCGCTGGTCACCGCAAGGTGCCTGCCCCTATAGCTCAGCTGGTAGAGCAACTGATTTGTAATCAGTAGGTCCGCGGTTCGAGTCCGTGTGGGGGCACCATTTTTTTCAGATAAGTTTCTGCTTCGCCAACAAGATATGGGTCGAGCCGATAGCGGAGCCGCTTCCTCTGCAATTCATCGAGGCTTGGACGCCCGTGATCCGGCTACTTCAGCACTTGGCTCGGTTCTTGCCGTTTGCGGTCCGTTTCTGTTGTTGAATTTCGCATCTTGATTGCTGCGACGCAGCGATAAGTCCGACGGTTTGTGGCTTTACGATAAGAGAAGAAGCAGGGAAAGAAGATTGGACACTCGTGCGCCGACGCAGCGACGCGTCACGCAACCATTCGATCATCAGAGACAGTATCTGAAAATTTGGTGCGGTCGGAGAGACTCGAACTCTCACGGGTGTTACCCCACAGCGACCTCAACGCTGCGCGTCTACCATTCCGCCACGACCGCACGCCGTGTAGGTTTGGGCGGTGTAGCCGGGAAAACGGCGCTTGTGAAGAGCAAATCCGCAACAAAAAACCCCGGCGCATCGACGCGCCGGGGGTGTCTCTGTCGAAAGGCGACAACGCCTTATTCGGTGATGGAGAATGTCGGCAATCCACCCACCGACGAGGCGGGCTGCGGCTGGGGCAGTGCGGACGGTGCGCCGGACATGCGCTGGGTCGCGGCGCGGATCAGTTCCGTGCGCTCGGGCTGGCCGGGCACAAACACGGCCGCAGCACCGGTGTCAGCCGCCTGAAGCCCCGCCGTGTACCAGCTTTGCGCCATGTCAGCCCGCTTGGCCGTGCCGAAGCCCTGGCTCAGATGGTGGCCCATCAACTCGCCATAGACGCCCTCGCCCATGGTATAGAGCAACAGGGCGGAGCCGACGGCAACGTTCATGTTGTCGGTCCGATACCCGACACCTATGCAGATGCGGGCCGTCCCGCCCAGTTGCGCGGGTGACATGCCAGTCGTCAGGATAAAGGAAGACACATCCGCGACCACGGCATCGCGAGACTTGAGCGACAGCGAAGAGACATGATCCTTCATGGCAGGGCCAAAGCCTTCGCATTGTGCGGCGATCTGGTCGGGGGTGAAGCCCTGGATCTGGCTGACCAGTTCCTCGGACTTGGCGATGGCATAGGTGCGTGCCAGGCAGAACTGCTCGTTCAGCGCGACGTTGGGATCAGCCATGCTGGCCAAGGTGGTAAAGCCGCCGTTTGTGTTGGTGATCAGGGACACGGTGTTGCAATGCGACGCCAGGGACGCCTGCGAGCCTGCGCCCATGAAGCTGGGCAAACCGGGTGCCGGGGCAACAGCGGCGGCCAGGCCGGACACAGCGGCCAGAGGTGCGGCGGCTGCGGCGACGGTGGTTGTTGTCGGTACGGCGACGGGTGCAGGCTGTGGCACCGGCTGCGGTGCCACGACGATGGTGGTTTGCGGTGCGACGTTGCCCGCCGGGGACTGACCGGCCATTTCGGCGCGGTAGGTCTTCAGCAGGCCGCGCGTGCCATCGGCTGTGGCGGCAACCTGCTGCTGCACGGCATATCCGCCTGCCTGCGCACGGTTATAGCTGGACGTGAGCAGATTCTGCTCGAATGCCGAAAGCTGCCCCGTCACCGGATAGCCCAGATAGGCCTGATACTGCGACACGGCATTGCGCGTCTTCTGGCCAAGCTGACCGTCGACGGTGCCTGCGTCGAACCCGAAATAGTTCAGCGATGCCTGAATGTTGCGACCTTCCTGTGTCGAAGGGATGCTGGACCGGGTCGATTTCTTGTAGGTTTTCTTGCGGTAGGTTCGTTGGCTGCGCTGCTTGTTTGCGTTGGCCCCGACGATACCGCCGATGATCGCCCCTGCGATGAAATCGCCGGCATCCGCTTCGGCCCGCTCTGCGGGGATCACGGCAAGGGAGGCACCGACAACAGCGGCTGTGAGAGTTCTGAAAATCATAATTTCATGCTCCGGTAAAATGTGATTCACTGTATTGCGTGAGACGCTAGCACAGGTTTTCGCTGCGCCAAACCTTTTCGGACCGCATTGCGTGTGCTGCCCCTTGAAATGGAAAGCCAAAGCTACAAGGTTGGACGATTGCACCCGAAAGGATCCGCCGTGACCACAGACCCCCAAGCCGCAGATGTGCCCACCCTGCAAATCGACATCGTGTCGGACGTGATGTGCCCTTGGTGCATTGTCGGCTACCGGCAACTTGAACGGGCATTGAATGTGGTGGGTGCCGGTGCCTTCATCCGCTGGCATCCGTTCGAGCTGAACCCCGAAATGCCGCCCGAAGGACAAAACCTGACCGAGCACATCATCGAGAAATACGGCAGCACACCGGAACAATCCGCCCAGAACCGGGCGCATCTGGTCGGTTTGGGAAAAGAGCTAGGTATTCAATTCAACTTCGACGCTGACAGCCGCATCGTGAACACCTTCGCCGCGCATCAACTGCTGGGATGGGCCCAGACGCAGGGGCTGCAACATCCTCTCAAGCTGGCGCTGTTCGACGCGCATTTCCGCGAAGCGCGGGATGTATCGGATGTGAATGTGTTGGCCCAGGTCGCGGCGTCTGTCGGGCTTGACCCCGCAGCAGCCAGGGAGATCCTGACCAGCGAAAGCCAGGCCGCAGAGACCCGCGCGCACGAGGCATTCTGGACATCGCGTGGCATCTCCGGGGTGCCGTCGATGGTGTTTGGCGGTCGCTATCTGCTGACTGGTGCGCAAGGCACGGACACCTACGCGCAGATGCTGGTGAAGGTGCTGGAGGAACAGCAAGCAGCCTGATGTGAACAGGTTCCCGCAGGATCGAATGTAGCACCCAAACCCACGTCTCGCGCATCGCGGTGCACGCCCGTAACTGGCGCTTGCATCGCGTCAAGCCGCCCATGTCATTGCCGGTCCCTGCCCCGCGACATGCGCGCGGGTGAATTTTGGCGGTGGCGTGAAACCGGGTCATCCGGTGCCATGCCCTTGCCGCTTGGTCGCGCCACGGATACATCGCGCTTATGGTGGATTGGATCACAACAGACGGGCTGACGGATTACCGCACAGCTGAGGCGTGGATGGAGACGCGGGTGGCTGCGATTGCCGCTGGTGACGCGCCCGAATGTATCTGGCTGGTGGAGCATCCGCCGCTTTACACTGCCGGCACTTCGGCCCGTGCAGCGGACCTGACAGATGCCGATCGGTTTCCCGTTTATGATACCAAGCGCGGCGGGCAATATACCTATCACGGTCCCGGACAACGGGTCGCCTATGTGTTGCTGGACGTGGCCAAACGGGGCCGCGACGTGCGGTGTTTCGTGCGCGACCTTGAGGCCTGGGTGATTGCCACGCTTGACCAGTTCAACCTGCGCGGCGAGGTGCGCGAGGGCCGCGTGGGTGTCTGGGTGCAGCGCCCTGAAAGGCCGCCGCAGCCCGATGGCAGCCCCGCCGAGGACAAGATCGCCGCCATCGGCATCCGCCTGCGCAAGTGGATCAGTTTCCACGGGATAAGCATCAATGTGGAACCGGATCTCAGCCATTTCTCCGGCATCGTGCCCTGCGGTATCAGCGATCATGGCGTGACATCGCTGGTGGATCTGGGCCTGCCGGTGACGATGGATGATCTGGATCTGGCGCTGCGCCAACAGTTCACCGAAGTGTTCGGCAGCGCCGTCACGCCGTTTTCCGTCCAGCCGCTGTAATCACGCCCGCATCCGAGGCACATCGTTCGGGTCAAGCTTCAGTTCGATCAGCATCGGACCGGACCGCGTCTTGACCTGCTCCATCGCCTTGTTCAGGTCGTCGATGGACCGGACCTCGACCCCGGTGCCGCCAAGCGCTGTTGCGACTTCCGCGAAGCTGGGCCAGTGAAATTCGGACAGGCCGGGGTCCATCTTGCGGTCCAGAAACTGGATATGCTCTGCCCCATAGGCAGAATCATTCGCGATCACGACAATCAGGTCGAGACCGAGGCGCACAGCGGTGTTGAACTCGTTGATGCCCCCCATCATGAAACCACCATCGCCCGAAAACAGCACGACAGGTCGGCCTGCGTGGGCCACACCGGCACCGATGGCTTCCTGCAATCCCAACCCGATGGAGCCGAAACTGACCGTGGCCACAAAACTGCGTGGATCGGGCACCGACATGCGGCACCAGACTTCGGTCATGAAGCGTCCGCCGTCGGTGACAAGCACCCGGTCCTTTGGCAGGGCCTCTTCCATGATCTCAAGCGCCTGGACATAATTCACGCATCCGTCGGGCGTGTTCGTGGACCCGACGGGGTGCGCGGTCAACTCGCCCACATCAAGATCGCGGGTAAACCCGCTGCCGGGAATCTCCGCCTCGTCCAGCCAATAGAGGATCGTCTTCGCGGTGCGGCCCGCATCCGCAATCAGGGCTGCATCCGGGTGCAGACCGCCGCCGATGGCTGTCGGCTCCATATCCACCTGCACGATCCGCTTGTCCTTCATCAGCTTGCCCCGGTCGGTGGTAAAGTCATGCAGGCCGGTGCCGAAACAGATGATGCAGTCCGCCTGCCCCATCAGGTCATAGGCGGCTGGTGTGGACAATGTTCCAAATATATCAATGTTGTACGGGTGATCGTTGAACAACCCTTTCGCTTTCAACGTGGTGGCCAGAGGCGCTTCCAGTCGGTCGGCGAGGGCGATGATCTCCTCCCGCGCGCCGATTGCGCCACCCCCCGCCAGGATCAGCGGACGGCGGGCGGAGGCGATCATGCCGATGGCCTGATCCAGCGTATCGCCCTCGGCGACATCACCGGGGTCGGTAAAGACGTTCAGCACCTTCGGCGCGAAATTTGCCTGTTGCCACATGAAATCGGCTGGCATGTTCAGCACGATGGGCCGCCGCTCCACCTGGGCACGGTAAAAGGCGCGGGCCACGTCCATCGCGACCGTTTCCGGTGCGCGCAACTGTTCAAAACCCGCGCCTGTGGTTTTCACCAATTCGCGCTGGTCGATGCTTTGCAAGTGGCGGGGATTGTCCTGCGGCGTGTCTCCCGCCAGCAGGACCACGGGCAGATGGCCGCGCGCACCTTCGGTCAGGGCCGTGATGCAATTGGTCAGCGCCGGACCGTGGGTGACGGTGGCCACGCCCACCTTGCCGCTGGCATGTGCAAATGCCATCGCCATGAGCACACTGCCCCCTTCATAGGCTGCCGGCACAAAGCGCCCCTCGCATTCCCGCACAAAGCTGTCGACCATAAAGAGGTTTGCGTCCCCCATCAGGCCGAACATGGTGGTCACGTCATGGGCGGCGACGGCGCGGGCGATAGATTGGTAGACATGAGGTTGTGTCATCGAAGGACTCCTTTTTCTGCGAACATACCGCACCGGAAATGTGAAAACTGCGCAATCATGCGGGTGCGCACCTTGATCAATGCAGGTATTTGAGCAATATGCCTGACCTGACGCGCATATCCCGCATCTCACACCTTACAAGCGTCTTCCTTGGGTCCAAGATCGGCCTCAATCCTGTGCAACCCGCGACTCACCCGCCACTCTGCCTGCCCTGCATGGCTCACGCAAATTGCGCCGAGATTTATCGGACCTGCGACACACCGCCCATTGCCCCGCCGGTTTTGTCGGACTAGAACCGGAAATGCACAGCATCGCGCAAAGCCAACAGGCGTGGTGTATCAAATATCTATATCGAGGAGGCACCGCATGGCAGACGCAGCCATTCACGGGCACGATCATAAAGACGAGCGCGGATTTTTCACGCGCTGGTTTATGTCCACAAACCACAAAGACATCGGTATCCTGTACCTGATCGTCTCGGCCCTGGCCGGTTTCGTATCCGTCGCTTTCACCGTCTACATGCGGTTGGAACTGATGAACCCCGGCGTTCAGTACATGTGTATGGAAGGCGCGCGTTTCATTGCCGATTCCGCTGCGGTTTGTACACCGAACGGGCATCTTTGGAATGTTCTGATAACAGGTCACGGCATTCTTATGATGTTCTTTGTCGTCATCCCGGCCCTTTTCGGCGGTTTCGGCAACTATTTCATGCCTTTGCAGATCGGTGCGCCGGATATGGCGTTCCCGCGGATGAACAACCTGTCCTTCTGGCTCTACGTGGCCGGTACGACGCTGGCAGTCTGTTCCATTCTTTCACCCGGCGGTAACGGTCAGGCGGGATCAGGCGTGGGCTGGGTGCTCTATCCACCGCTTTCCGTGAAAGAAGGCGGCATGTCGATGGACCTCGCGATCTTCGCGGTTCACGTCTCCGGTGCGTCATCCATCCTTGGTGCGATCAACATGATCACGACCTTCCTGAACATGCGTGCCCCCGGCATGACATTGTTCAAGGTGCCGCTGTTCTCATGGTCGATCTTCGTCACAAGCTGGCTGATCCTTCTGTCCCTGCCTGTTCTGGCGGGTGCGATCACCATGCTGCTGATGGACCGCAACTTCGGTTTCGCGTTCTTTGATCCGGCCGGTGGCGGTGATCCGGTGCTCTATCAGCACATCCTCTGGTTCTTCGGTCACCCCGAAGTCTACATCATCATCCTGCCCGGTTTCGGCATCATCTCTCACGTGATCGCCACATTCAGCCGCAAACCGATCTTCGGCTATCTGCCGATGGTCTGGGCGATCATCGCGATCGGTGCCTTGGGTTTCGTCGTCTGGGCGCACCACATGTACACGGTTGGCATGACCCTGAACCAGCAAGCCTACTTCATGCTGGCAACCATGGTCATCGCGGTGCCGACAGGGGTGAAGGTGTTCAGCTGGATCGCAACCATGTGGGGCGGCTCGGTCGAGTTCAAGACACCGATGCTCTGGGCCTTCGGCTTCCTGTTCCTCTTCACCGTCGGTGGTGTGACGGGCATCGTACTGAGCCAGGCCGCCGTGGACCGCTACTACCATGACACCTACTACGTTGTTGCGCACTTCCACTACGTGATGTCTCTGGGCGCAGTCTTTGCCATCTTCGCGGGGATCTACTTCTATTTCCCCAAGATGACCGGCAAGATGTATCCCGAATGGGCAGGCAAGCTGCACTTCTGGGCGATGTTCATCGGTGCGAACCTGACCTTCTTCCCACAGCACTTCCTGGGACGTCAGGGCATGCCCCGCCGCTACATCGACTATCCCGAGGCATTTGCCTACTGGAACTACTGGTCGAGCCTCGGCGCGTTCCTGAGCTTTGGTTCCTTCGTGTTCTTCTTCGGCGTCATGGCCTACAGCCTGACACGCGGGGCGCGGGTGACACAGAACAACCCATGGAACGAATATGCCGATACGCTGGAATGGACGCTTCCGTCGCCTCCGCCGGAGCATACGTTCGAAATCCTGCCAAAGCAGGAAGAATGGGACAAGCAGCCCGGCCATTAAGGCCTGACTGGATCGAGACGAAAGAAGGCTCCAACGGCGGTTGGGGCCTTTTTTGCGGGTTTGGTGTTTTCCGATCTCTCAGCGATGTCCGCTTTGCGCTTTCCGGGCCGGTGCGTTAGCCCTTGTGCGTCCCTCCTCGCGCAAAAGGTCGTCCGATGATCCCTACCCTTACCCCGATTTATGCAAGCCTTCTGGCGCTTGTTTTTACCGTGCTCTCCGTTCGTGTGATCCTCTATCGCCGTGCCCATCTGATCTCGCTTGGCGATTCCGGGGACAAGGCCCTTTTGAAACGGATGCGCGCCCAGGCCAATTGCGCCGAATACGCGCCCGTGGCGATGATGTTGCTCCTGCTCACCGAATTGACCGGCGCACCACCCTTGGCTGTCCACACCTTGGGAATCGCCTTTGTCGCGGGTCGTGTGCTTCACGCGGCAGGCTTTTCAGCAACGCCGCAGAAGATGATCCTGCGGCAGATTGGAATGGTCCTGACCCTGCTGGGGATCACGCTGAGTGCGCTCGGGCTGATCCTTCACGGGTTGATCTGAGGCGCAGCTTGTCGGCACCGGGCACCCTTCCCCGCGAAAGAAAAGAAAATCGCGCAAACCGCAGATTTCCCTCTTGCACGGAGCCGTCGGGATGGGTATCTCCCCCTCACCAAAGGATGCGGGCGTAGCTCAGGGGTAGAGCATAACCTTGCCAAGGTTAGGGTCGGGCGTTCGAATCGCCTCGCCCGCTCCAATTTGGTCCTGCCAGACCCCGGCAGTAAGTTGAAAAGACCGCCTTTCGGGGCGGTCTTTTTCGTTTCGATGTGCCGATGCACATTTTCCCGCCTCCGGGGAAATGTGCGGAAAATAAGACATGGTAGCGGTCTCACGTTCAGAATTTTCAAACATTTGCCTCAAACCTGCCTGATTGCTGGTCTTTAAGGAATTCAATCTCCGGTTACAGATTTTCTGGTGCCGGGTTGTGTAGGAGAGGTACCCGATGAGACTGCTGGCCGTTGACGATGACCCTTTGGTGCTGGACCTGCTCAAGACCATATTCTCGCAGGCCAACCTACCGGACATATCCGTCGCCCCATCCGGCGCTTGCGCCTTGGAAATGCTCTCCAACCCGGACTTCGATGTGGACGGTTTGATCCTGGATATATCCATGCCGGGCATGTCGGGGATCGAGTTGTGCAAGGCGGTCCGCCTTTTGCCGCACCACAGGCACAAGCCGATCCTGATGCTGACCTCTGTCAGCGACATCGCAACCGTCGAAAGCGCCTTTGCGGCCGGGGCTGACGACTATGTCACCAAACCCTTTGATGTGAAAGAGATCGTCGCTCGGGTTCGGGTCGCGGAACGGATGGCGCAAAAGGCTCTGCCCGTCCCGGTGATGGATCCCGCTGCGATCCCGACGGACCAAACTGCGGGCCGGCACGCGATCGACATCGCGGACCCGCTGCGCATTGCGGACCTGCCCAATCTGATCCCGCCCTTTGCCCTCGGGAACTATCTGGCGCAGCTGTCCCGACGCAAGATTGATGACAGCACGATTTTTGCCGTTCATCTGAGCACGGTCGGTGACCTTTATGACCGTTGCACAACGGCTGAACTGTCACGGGCATTGAAAGGCATCGGGGAAGCGATAAGCGGTGTGGTGGACTGCCCCAGGTTGCTGATGGCCTACGAAGGCAACGGGATATTCATGTGCATCGTGCCGGGATCCGAACCGCTGGCCTGGCCACTTGTGGAATACCGGATACAGACCGCGCTTGCAGCACAACATCTGCACCGCGACGATGGAACGGCCCTCCGGGTGGAGGTGAGCGTGGGAAATCCTGTCACACCGAATGCCAGTCGGTATCAACGGGTGAACAAGACCTTCGACCGGACCCGCGAACGCGCACTCAGCCGGACCCGCAGCAAAAGCGGCGCGGTGGCCTGAACCGCGTCGACGACGGCGTTTGGTTTACCGCAAAGCCCAAAACGCCGTTCAGTTGATCGGAAATTGGCGCAGGCATTTCGCCGCGTTGCGTCGGTAATCGTCCAGCGTGTCGGGAACGCTGCGCCTGTCGCGCATCACCTCGAGAGCGGCCTTCTTCTGGGCCCATGTGCCGCTGACATGCCGTTCGAGGATCAGGATCGTGATGCCCAGCATCACCTCCTTTTCCGTGTCTGCGATCAATTCGGCCCCCGACAAGGCCACCGCCGTCAGCGCCAGCGTGTTGGAGCAGCGCAGCGCCGCCGCCTCAGAGCCCTCATAGACTTTCTGCGCCTGCGCGGCATCGGCACAGGACATCATGCCAACCCAGAGGACCAGCGCCAGCCGGCGCACTAAAAGACCTTGAAGGTCATGGTGGTCAGCGACCTCTCAATCCCTTCGATGTCCAGCAGGTGATCGTTGATGTAGACGCCCACATCCTCTCCCTTTGGGATGTAGAGTTTCATCAGCAGGTCGAAATCGCCGGAAGTGGAGTACAGCTCCGAATGGATTTCGCGCAGCGCGATGTCTTCGGCGACACGGTAGGTCGTACCGGGCTTGCACCTGATCTGGATGAATACGCAGGTCGACATGGGGGCCTCGTTGATTGGACCCTCAAAACGTCGCATATGCCCCCGCCCCCCGCAATGGGTGATCTGGCTTGGCCTTCCTACGGTGACTGCTATAACGACGCCAATGCAGCCCGCCGGAGACCTTCCCATGCGCCAGACCACCCTGACCCGCAGCACCGCCGAGACCGAGGTGAGCGTCGAGATCAACCTCGATGGCACCGGTGCCTATGACAACCAGACCGGCGTGGGCTTTTTCGACCATATGCTGGACCAGCTGGCGCGGCATTCGCTGATCGACATGACGATCCGCGCCAAGGGCGATCTGCACATCGACGACCATCACACGGTCGAGGATGTGGGGATCACACTGGGTCAGGCGCTGTCGGGGGCCTTGGGTGACAAACGCGGCATCCGGCGCTATGGTGCCTGCCACTTGCCGATGGATGATGCGCTGGTGCGCTGTGCGCTCGATCTGTCGGCGCGTCCCTTCCTGATCTGGAACGTCGATCTTCCGTCGGCCAGGATCGGCACCTTCGACACAGAACTGGTGCGCGAATTCTTTCAGGCGCTGAGCACCCATGGCGGGATCACCCTGCACGTCGATATGCTGCACGGGCTGAACAGCCACCACATTGCCGAAGCCACGTTCAAATCCGTCGCCCGCGCCCTGCGCGATGCGGTCGAAGTCGACCCGCGCAAGGCTGATGCGATCCCGTCGACCAAGGGTGCGTTGTGAGCAGATGCTGACAGCCATCATCGACTACGAATCCGGCAATCTGCATTCAGCCCACAAGGCGTTCGAACGGATGGCACGGGAGATGGACGCGGGTGAGGTGATCGTGACGGCCGATGCCGATATCGTCGCCAGCGCCGACCGGATCGTGCTGCCGGGGGACGGCGCGTTCCCGGCCTGCATGGCGGCGCTCAAAGGGTCAGGCGGGCTATATGACGCGATGGTGGAGGCGGTCGAGGTAAAGGCGCGCCCCTTCCTTGGCATCTGCGTGGGGATGCAACTGATGGCCAGCTTGGGCCGCGAGTACACCGACACCCCCGGTCTTGACTGGATCGCAGGAGAGGTCACGCGGATCATCCCCGCAGATCCCGCCCTCAAGGTGCCGCATATGGGATGGAACGATCTGGTTGTCGATCATCCCCATCCCGTCTTCGCCGACCTGAAAACCGGCGATCACGCCTATTTCGTGCATTCCTACCACATGGCCGTCACGGACCCTGCCCAGCGGCTTGCCCATGTGGACTATGGTGGCGATGTCACGGCGATCATAGGGCGGGACACGATGTTGGGGATGCAGTTCCACCCCGAAAAAAGCCAGACAACCGGTCTGCGCCTGATCGCGAATTTCCTGATCTGGAAACCCTGACCCGCTCAGCGGACCCGGTGCCAGACCAGCTTGCGACACGCCGTATCGTCGCAGTTCTCAAGCCGCATGACGTTGCCCTCGACCTGCATCCGGGCAGCCAGCAGCTTGTTGCGTTGCGGCTCCCAGATGCTGCCGGTGTAGGTGCCGTCGGACTGCGCGCGCATGTCCATGATCATGCGCCGCCCCACCACGCTGGACGGCGTGTCATATCCGCGCCGGTCCTTGGCCCGCTCGACCCGGCCACAGATCGCACTGCCGCAGGTCTTGGTGCGGACATGCACCACCAGCCCCGTCGCGTCAGGCTGCGATTGCCACAGACCGACAGCCACATCGGCGCGCAGCGCGCCCGTGCTGACAACCAGAACGACAACTGAAAACAGAATGTTGGATATTCGCATGTGCATCACTCCCCAAAGCGACACAGACACACCCGACGCGCTGCCGACCACCGACATACATGCGGGCGCATCGAGTCCCTTACGCCTGCGTCACCTTTCCGTCAAATAGTCATTTGTGGCAGCACCAGCCTATCTGATCCGCCGCCAGACGACATTCTGACAGGTCGTGCTTTGGCAGGCGCGAAGACGCATCTCGCGCCCCACGACGGTGACGCGGCTGTCGGGGAAGATCTCCCCGTAGCTGTCGCGGTATTCACCAAAAAAGCTGCCGTCCGCCTGCGATCTCAGGCTCCACAGCACCTTCTCACCCACCGCGTCCGACGGCGCATCGAGCCCCGCGCGGTTCTTGACCCGCTCCACCCTGGCACAGAGCGCTGCGCCGCAGTTGCGGGTGCGCACGTGAAAGACCACGCCAAGGCTGTCGGGTTCAGTTTGCCAGAGGCCGCGCGGAGGTTCTACCCTTTCGCCTTCCTGCGCCAGACAGGGGCCCGCGAGGACCGCGCACGACAGTGCCAGGAATACCCGTTTGAACGCCACCGTCGCCATCCCATTCGCGAAGCCCATTCGGGTATCAGATTACGAAAGGCTGCGCGCGCGATCAAGGCTCCGTCGGCCTGCGCTTACTTCACCCGCGACCATTTCCCGCCGCTGCGACAAATCCCCAGCACACACCCTTTCACGTCCAGGGTGTTGCCCGACAGAACCAACTCCCCATTGTAGGTTTTGTCGCGGTCGGGCGAATAGACCTTACCGCCCGCATATTTGCCGCCACCCTGGTTCTGCATGTCCCAGATCAGCTTGCGGCCCTGATTGGCGGATGTGAAAGGTTTGCCGGCCGCATCGAAGGATTGCACAAGTGTCCCGCAGATGGCCGCACCGCATTCGCTGACCTTGATCTGCCCCGAATTGCCGTTGTCATCCTTGATCGTCTGCCAGGTGCCGACAATCGGATCGGCCGCAAACGCCGCCCCGGCCATCACGACACTCAACACCGCCGCTGTCAGAAAAGTCTTCATCATCTTCCTCCCGGATTTTTGCCTACCTTGGTCCAGGCGACGCCTTTCTGGCAAGACTAACCTTGGGTCGCGTTGCAAATCCCCTGCCCCCATGCAAGACCCATGCCACCACAGACCCAAAGGCCGCATCATGATCCTCTATCCCGCCATCGACCTCAAAGACGGCCAGGCCGTGCGCCTCGTCCATGGCGACATGGCGCGATCGACCGTCTTCAACGACGATCCGGCCGCACAGGCCCGCGCCTTTGTGGACGCAGGCTGTGCATGGCTGCATCTGGTGGACCTCAACGGTGCCTTCGCAGGCACACCCGTCAACGCGGCACCGGTCGAGGCGATCCTCAAGGCCTGCAATGTGCCTGCACAGCTCGGCGGCGGCATCCGCGACATGGCCACGATCGAACGCTGGCTGGAGCGTGGCCTGGCCCGCGTGATCCTCGGCACCGTGGCGGTCGAGAATCCCGATCTGGTGCGCGAAGCGGCCCGCGCCTTTCCCGGTCAGGTCGCCGTAGGCATCGACGCCCGCAACGGCAAGGTCGCCACCAAGGGCTGGGCCGAAGAAACCGACGTGATGGTCACCGACCTCGCGACATCCTTCGAGGACGCAGGCGTGGCCGCGATCATCTATACCGACATCCTGCGCGACGGGGCGATGGGCGGCCCGAACATCGACGCCACCGCCGCACTGGCCCGCAGCGTGTCGATCCCTGTGATCGCTTCCGGCGGCGTGTCCTCTCTGGCCGATCTCGAAGCTCTCAAGGCCACCGGCGTGATCGAGGGTGCGATCTCGGGCCGCGCGCTCTACGACGGGGCGATCGATCTGGCAGCGGCGCTCAGGGCGCTGGCCTGACTTCATCTTTCCCCTACAACTCATTCCGCACTTGCCACCCGTCCCGCCGTCACCATAGAGAACACCATGCTCAAGACCCGCATCATCCCTTGCCTTGACGTGGCCGATGGCCGCGTGGTCAAGGGCGTGAACTTCGTGGGGCTGCGCGATGCGGGCGATCCGGTGGATGCCGCAATCGCCTATGACGCGGCGAGTGCGGACGAACTGTGCTTTCTCGACATCCACGCCACCCATGAAAACCGCGGCACGATGTTCGATCTGGTCCGACGCACGGCGGAACACTGCTACATCCCCCTGACCGTGGGCGGCGGCGTCCGCACCGCCGCAGATGTGCGCGCCCTTCTGCTGGCGGGTGCGGATAAGGTCAGCTTCAATTCCGCCGCCGTCGCAAACCCCGATGTCATTGCCGAAGCCGCCGACCAGTTCGGCAGCCAGTGCATCGTCTGCGCCATCGATGCCAAGACCGTCTCGCCCGGCACATGGGAAATCTTCACCCACGGTGGCCGCAAAGCCACCGGCATCGACGCGGTCGACTTCGCCCGAACCGTCACCGCCAAAGGTGCCGGGGAAATCCTGCTCACGTCGATGGACCGGGACGGCACCAAACAGGGCTTCAATCTCCCCCTGACCCGCGCCATCTCCGATGCCGTCTCCGTCCCCGTCATCGCTTCAGGCGGGGTCGGCACACTCGATCATCTGGTTGAAGGCGTCACCATGGGCGGGGCCTCCGCCGTCCTCGCCGCCTCGATCTTTCACTTCGGCGAGTACACCATACAGCAGGCCAAACAGCATATGGCCGCCGCAGGTATCCCGATGAGGCTGACATGACGCTCGATGATCTCTACACCACCATCCTCGCCCGCAAGGATGCCGACCCCGACAGCAGCTGGACC
>CAWCXM010000001.1:0-46848 GCA_963799505.1 uncultured Alphaproteobacteria bacterium | reverse complement strand
ACCGTTTTCTCGTCTCTACGTTTCGCCGTCTGCTGGACGTCCGCCTGACCCCGCAGGGCGATATCGCGGACATCGGCGTGATCAGCGACACACATGGCGTCTATTTCGGCATCACCCGCTGCGGTCCTTTCATCTTCGTGGCCGAGCGCAATCTCGACATCAACAAGGATCCGATCACGCCGGGGGGGCCGCAGGATGTGATCCGGCTGTATTTCAGGTGGCCTTCGGGGCGGATGACGCGCACGCCGCTTCATGTCGGCAGCAAGGCCTTCGATGACCTGCACCAGATCGCCTATGACCGGGGCGCGCTTTTCGTGACCTCGGCCAAGTTCCCCTTCGTGTTTCGCAAGGGTCTGTTCGGCGGGCGGCGCGGCATTGACATCAGGGATGCGGTACCGGCGCCTTATGTGCGTCAGGACGATGACAACCATGACGCCTATCACATCAATTCGGTCAGCGTGGACGGCGATCACCTGATGGTGCTGGCGCACAATTGGGATCAGCCCAGTTTCGCCATCCGCATGTCCCTGCGCGATGCGCGGCGGGGGCGCATGACGGGGGCAAGGGTCTATGAGGATCTGGGGTTCTGCTGTCATGACATCATCCCCGATGGCGATGTCTTCTGGACGCTCGACAGCGGTGGGTCTGCCCTTGTCAGGGTCGATATCGCGCAGGGCACCAGGGACCGCTTTCCCCTGACCGGGGCCGGCAAGGACGCGGATGCCGTTCCCTTTCCGCGCGGGATCGACATTCTGGACGGGATGCTGGCCGTGACCTACGGTTTCAACGAGGACCGCGCCGACCGGATGGACAGCACGGCGATGATCGCATTGTTCGATCCGGAGCAAGGGCGTTTCGTCAAACATCTGTCGCTGGGCAAGCACGGCAACACCTGTGCCGTGATGGCAGTGTAGAGCGCATCTGCGCCGGGGCGCGGCCTTGGGGCGACAACAGGGAAAGACACCGTGACCACAACGCTTTTGCACATGGGCTACGCCAAGACCGCAACGACCTATCTGCAACGGCGGGTTTTCCCGACGGCGGACGGGATCAACTTCCTTGGCAAACCCTTCGATCTGGAGAAGGGCAGGCTGGAGGCTTTCGCGCAGAAACATCTGGGTCTGCGCGTTCAGCGGGTCCACCGTTTCGATCCCTTCTTCGACCATGAGGATGTCATGCGGGTCCGGCCCTACGCGGATCTGGATCTGGGCGGGCTGGAACATCATCTGCGCCAGACCCTGTCAAAGACAGATCTGAACGTCTGGTCTCATGAGGGCTATCTCAGACCCGGCAGGAAAAGCTCACCGCTCGACCGGCCCGTGGCGATTTCGAACCTCAGGCAGGTGTTCGAGGCGGCGGGCAGCGCGGATGTGCAGGCCCTGATCGTGCTGCGCGACACCAAAAAGATGCTGGTCTCCCATGCGGTGCAGTTTCACCGCGACTTCGATTATCTGCGCATCGGGGATCTGCCGCTGGAGGAACTGGTGCGCCACAGGCAAAGCGGGGCCAGGGACCGATACATCGACCTGATCTGGCGGCTGTGGTACGCCTATCTTGATTACGCACCGATGATCGCCGATCTCCGGGACGGACTGGGCGCGGACAAGGTCCATGTGCTGCGGTACGAGGACATGGTAGCGGACTGGAGCCTGTTGCAGGATCTGTTGCAGACCGTGCATCCCGGCGTGCGGTGCAGGTTTCCCGAGGTGCGTGAGAATACCAGCGAAGACAAGCCGTATGACGTGTCGGCCTCGTTGCGGGCCTATCTCGAGCGCCTTGCGGATTTTGATCCGGAACCGCTCTATCCGGGCAATTACGCCGGGATCGAGGATGCCTGTTACCGTCGCGGCACGCCCGATCAGACCTTTGCTTTGTGACACTCCGCTGTCATGATGATTTGCGTGGGTTTTCGACAAAATGCGCAGAGCAGAACAGACAAAGGATTATTCCGTGAGGCTAAGGCGCTTTCTCGGTCTGAAAAGACCAAATCAGCACGGCGCTTCGCCTGTGGCCATAGAAGTCGTCGGGCCTGTGGTCATAGAGATCGTAACGCCTGTGGCTGCCAAGGCTGGAGCGTTCGTGCCAAGGGTCTCCGGCTATCCCGATCCGCCAAGACCGGTACCGCAAACCTATGACGCGCCTGCCGTTCCGGCAAGGCTGCCGGCTGTCCCTGCGCATGTATCGGGGGTGTCGCCGGGGATCGGCCCCATTCCCTTCCGCTCCGAAAGCTGTTCCAGCCATCATTTCCTCATGGCGGCCTATGCCCATTGGTGTGCCGAAATCAGGGAAGAGCCCATGCTGCGGCGCAAGCAGTGGGAATTCGTCTATATCCTGCAGGGGCTCTGGGAGCGCGGCCTGCTGGCACCGGGGATGAAAGGGGTCGGTTTCGGCGTGGGGCGCGAACCGCTGACGGCCGTGATGGCGCAGCACGGCTGCCAGGTGACCGCCACCGATCTTGAACTGGACGCGCAGACCGCGGCGGGCTGGTCGCAGACCAATCAGCATTCCGCGCAGCTGAGCGATCTGAACGAACGCGGCATCTGTGATGCGGATACATTCGAGGCGCAGGTCGGGTTCGTGCCGGTGAACATGAACGCCATCCCAAGCAGTTTGACGGGGTTCGATTTCTGCTGGTCGGCCTGTTGTTTCGAACATCTGGGCAGCCTCGAGGCAGGGCTGGAGTTCTACCGCAATTCCCTGAAGACGCTGAAACCGGGCGGTGTCGCGATCCACACGACCGAGCTGAACCTGTCAAGCAATGACGACACGCTGGATCACGACAGCACCGTGCTCTACCGCGAGCAGGACCTGCGCGGTCTGATCGAAGGGCTGGAGGCGGAAGGTCATTATTGCGAACCCCTGCTGATCCATCATGGCTCGCAACCCATCGACGGGTTCATCGACATGCCGCCCTATCTGTCCGATCCGCATCTGCGGCTTGCGATCGGCAAATACGTGACCACCTCGGTCGGGATCATCACCCGCAAGGCGCTTTAGAGCCCGCAGATCTGCCGCCAGAGGCGCGGGGCCAGTGTCTCGTAGGCGTGGCTTTGCCGCCAGCGGGTGACGTTGTCGCGGGTGGTGGCGAGCCGCTCGGCGACCTGAGGGTGCGCAGCCGGGTCGCGCAGGGCGCGGACGAGGGGGATCAGCCCCGCGGCGATGTCCTCAGCCGAGGTGCCGGGCAGGCGCAGGATCAGCGGGTCCACGTCATCGAAGATGCGCAGGGAAGTGGCAATGACAGGCCGGTCCAGCGCCAGCGCCTGACGGATCGCACCCGAGGCGCTTTCGGCGGTCTGCTGATAGGGAAAGACCAGCGCATCGCTGCGCGACAACCGCGCAAAGCTCACGGCATCTTCCAGAAAAGCAGTCTCCAGCGTGACGTGATCCGTCAGTCCCAGCTCCGCGATGCGGGCGCGCGCGGCGGCGATGCCTTCGGTCGAACTGGCCACGGGGTATTCGGCGTTGACCATGTTCAGGGCCACGTTTTCGCCCGCCGCCCGGATCAGCGCCAGCGCCTCGATCAGCCTGTCCAGCCCCTTGGGCGGCAGGAAGAACCCGTAGGTGCCCAAGCTCACCGGGCGGCCCCTGGTCATCGCAGGCGGGGCAGGGGTGGTCACATGGGGCACGCCGTGGGGGAAAAGGGCCACGTTATCCTCCAGCCCCAGCGCCTTGAGGTGGTTGAGATCGTGATGGGAATGCACCAGCAGCAGGTCACAGGCCCTGAGCGCGGGCAGGATCGAGGCTAGGTGGCGCTGGGGCGGCACGGCGCGATCGTCCGTGGCGTGCATCATCATCACCACGCGCCGCCCGTCGGCCCGCGCCGCGAGGATCAGGGCGGCAAGGTCGGGAAAGCTGTAGAATCCGTAGTTGAACTGGATCACCAGCACCTGCGGATCGGTACGGTCGATTTCGGCGCGCAGTCCGGCCAGCGGATCGCGCCCGGTCTGGTGCCAGCAGCGCCGCACCTCCGGCCCGTCGGGGGCGGGGCGGTCGTCGGTATGGGAGGCAAGGACGGTGACCGCATCGGGGAAGGCGCGGATCAGATGTTCCGAATAGGTCGCGATGCCGCAGCGGGTGTTGTAGCTGCTGATCCAGCCGATGTGGGGCGGCGGCGCGGGCACATGCGCCGCGATCCGGCGGGCGGCCTGTTCGGAGCGTTCGGCGACCCTGGCCCAGGTGTGATCCTGCAACAGCATGTCCTTGGCGGTGGCACGGGTGTCCGCATCAGGGGCAGGGTCATCGCGCAGGCGCTGCATCTGCGCCACCAGATCGGCCAGATCAGGTTCGGCCCAGACGGAATCCCAGGCGCCCAGATGGCTGGTGGTCGGCGCAAAGCTGTAACCGGTGAAATGCACCAGCGGGTTGCCCGCAAAGATCCGCTGCCCGCCCCAGCCGGTGGTCAGCACGGGCGTGCCCGCCAGCACCGCTTCGGCCACGGGCAGGCAATAGCCTTCGGCCCGCGACGGCGCGACCAGCAGATCGGCGGCGGCGTAAAGGCTGCGCATCTGGCCGGGGGTCAGCGGATCGTCGATCACCGTGATGGGCGGCAGATCGGGGTGGGCGGCGCGCAGGGCGGTGATCTGGTCCGCGATGTCGTTGTGCGGATTGGGGAAGGTCTTGATCACCAGTTGCACATCGTGCTGGCCCGCGAAAGCCGCGGCAAAGCCTGCCAGCAGCACGTCCACCCCCTTGCGCGGGAAACACGAGGACACATGCAGCAGGGTGAAGGCGGCCTGCGGCAAGGGTTCGGGCAGCGGTTCGGGCGGCACATCCAGATGATCGACCCCGTTGCCCACCACATGCACCGGCAGGCCGATGCCTGCGTCGGCAAACAGTTTCTTCACATGCGGGTGCGGTGACCAGCAGCCCTTGCAGATGGGCGCGTCATATCGCGGGTGAAGGACAGCGGCAGGCCGGTTTCCTCCCAGGCGTAGCCGTGCAGCAGGTTCAGGGGCGCGCCCATGTCCGACACCCGGGGCGGGAACATGTTGCGGCTGAGGATATCGGGCGCGGTCTGCGCCTTGGCATGCAGGGCGGCGACATCCGGGTGACCGGCCAGAAAGGCGGGGTCGGGATCGAAGGCACCGTCCCCTTCGGCAGAGACGAGCGCCGCGTCGATGCCGCGCCCCTCCAGCGCAAGCGCGGTTTCGCGGTTGACCGAAGCCAGGCTGTAATCGCTGTCGAAAGGCCCTTCGAGCTGCCAGCGGATGGTGTCGTCCGGCAGGGCGCGGGGGCGCCATGCGTCCTCGATTGCCAGACGTGTGGTCAAGAGGGCGCGGGCCAGATCGCTGCGGTCTGCCTCGGTCAGCCCGTCGCGGGCGGGGGAGGTCTTGCAGCGCAGTGATGGCGGCGGTCTCCAGCGTATCGAGGCGGGCCTGCACGGCGGGCCAATCGGTCGCCGGGGTGCTTTCCTGTGCATAGCGGGTCAGCAGCGCGAGGGTGTCGCGCGCGGCGCTGTCCCATGAGAACCGTGCCGCATGTTCGTGCTGCGCGGCGCGCATCCGCCGGGCGAAACCGGGATCGGTCAGGCCCCGGATGATGAGGGCGGTCATGGCAGGAATATCCGCAGGATCGAACAGCGTCTCTGGCGTGCCGATCACTTCCGGCAGGCTGGTGGCATCCGCACCAAGGGTGAGCGTGCCGCAGCGGATCGCCTCCAGCGCGGGCAGGCCGAAGCCTTCGCGCAAGGACGGCATCACGAAGAGTTCGGCCAGCCCGTAAAGCCCCGGCAGATCCTCCTCGGGCGTATGGCCCAGAATGCGGATATGGCCCAGGTCGAGCGAGAGATCCTGCGCCAGATGGTGAATGTTTGCGTGTTCCTGCGTGGTCAGGGTGCCCGCGATGACCAGATCGTGGGCGTCGCGCAGCCCTTGGGGCAGGGCACCGTAGGCCCGGATCAAACCCGTCAGGTTCTTGCGCGGCTCGCCGCCGCCGACATAGAGGATATAGGGCCGCGTCAGCCCGTGACGGCGGCGCAGCGCTTCCATCCCGGTCAGGGACATGGCGCCCGGTGGGGTGAATTGCGGGCCCGCGTCCTCGGTCACGAGGTGGATGTGGTCTGCGGGATAGTCCAGCAGCGTCAGCGCCTCCTGCCGGGTCGCTTCCGACACGGCGATGAGGGCCGCGAAGTGGCGCATCTCGGCCATGCGGGCGCGGTAGAAATCCGCGAAAGCGGGGGCGTTGTCGAAGTAGACGCCGGGCATCTGCGCGGGGATCAGATCGTGCTGGGTGGCCAGCGACGGGGTGTCCGACAGGGTGAGTGGCGTCAGCGCGAAAGCCTCGCTGTCGCCTTCGAAAACGCTGGGGCAGAAGACCGCATCGGGGGCCAGTCCCGCGATGGCGAGATCGCGCAGCAGACCGGAGGCGGCCTTGCGCCATGGGCCATGCGGGTCTTGCAGGCCGGATTTGTCAAGCCCTTGGAAAACATGGATACTTCGCGTCTCATGGAGGGCGGGATAGCGGCGCCGGATCGCCGGGATCGTGGCGGGAAAGGCACCGTTCAGCAGCAGGTGCACCTCGTGCCCCGACGCCTGGGCTGCGGGCAGCAGGGCGTCCAGCAGGCTGAGCGCATATCGTCCGATGCCCCGGTGCCGACTGCCGCTTTGGGCGCATTGAAGGTCGATCAGAAACCGCATGGGACTACTGCCCTCCGGGTCCGAAAAGGCGGGCGGCCAAAGCGGCCTCGCGCGGGGACAGCGGGACCGGATCGGCAGAGGGGGCCGGCGAGGTCGCGACGGGGGTCACGGCGGCGGGCAGGGCGGTTTCGGACGGGGCAGGGGGCGGCGCCCTCTTCACAGCGGGCGCCTCACGCAGGGGCACCGGTTCCTCGCGGTGGCCGCGCCATTTCAGCTTGATCCGGTGGACCAGCTTGCGCAGCCCGCGCCGCCGGGTCAGAGACTTCAGCCGGTCGATCGTCTCGTGCAGCCCGGCGATTTCGTCGCGCTGATCCTGCAGGGTGTCTTCGGCGCGCTGCAGCCGATCCTGCAAGGCCTTTTCGGCGGCCTGAAAGCTGTCCCGCAGGCTGTTTTCACTATGCTCAAGACGCGCGCGCAGGGCGGTTTCGATCTCGGTGATGCGGGCGTTCAACGAAGTCGCATGATGGATCCGGCCCTGCAAGGCGTCCTCGGCCCGGCGCAGATTGTCCTGCGGCGACGTGGCCGAGGCGTCCAGAAAGACCGGGGAAAACACGTCGAAAGCCTTGCCGAAGGCCTCTGTCTGGGCCACCACGGCATAGGTTTCCGAACCGCCGTGGAAGGCCGAAGAAAGGCTTGTATCTCCGGCAGGCGGCCCCGGCCGGATCACGCGGACGCGGGCGAACCCGGCCTGGCGCAGCGCCCGGACCGCCGCCGCGGGGAACAGCCCCCGATGACCCGATTGCGGATGTTCGGGATTGGCCCCGCCCAGCACCAGCAGACCGCCGGGGCGCAGCATGGGCAATGTTTCGGCCGCCCAGCTTTCGAGGGTGTCAGCGTCATGCGTGTCGAGCATCCCGAACCCGGTGAGCACGGCGGCCTCTTGCGAAGGGGGCACGGTGTCCTCGCTCAGGCCGATGCCCTGACCGGCCAGAAGCTGCCTCCAGCTCTCCTGCGGTGATTCCAGCGAGACCACCTGAAGCGCCGGATCCAGGGTTTTCCATACCCTGGCGAAGGGCAGCACGGCGCTTTGGACGGCAAGGGTCGCGTCCGGGGTCACAGCCCGGTCTGCCGGTCCGCACAGCTGCGAAAATGGCCTTTCACGACGGGTTTCTCCTTGATCCTCGGGGCAATCAGGCTGTTCTCTGGAAAAAAAGCGGTTCTGTCAAATCGGGGTGCCCCAAGGATGCCATTTTTGATTTTCCGCGGCAGGGCTCCCGCGCGGTTAATGTAAATTTATGCATATAATACAGTTAACTAGCCTGCATTCACCGGCGCGATCCCGCCCCGATCCGCGGGCCGGTGCCGCGCCCCAGACACACGCATGACGGGAGCTCCTGACGCCTCAGGCACCGGCCCGGGGCGGGGTTCAAAAAAATGTGTAGCAAAAACACCATAGTAGTTATGAATGGGGGGGGAGTATGAGATTCACGCTACATCTTTCCTTGTCGGATGCGCAAAGACGCGTTAACACCCTCCACAATTGGTTACTTGCGTCATCTCGACAGGGAGGGGGCGGTAGCAATTACGTCCAACCAAAACGGGGCCTCGAGCGGCTTCGGCACTTAAAAGGAAAAAAGCATGGCTTTAGATCTTTCGGTACTCTCAACAAAGGAAGCGGTAACCGCTATCTTCATTGGGTATTATGATCGTGCACCAGCGCCAAATGGCCTGAACTACTGGGTCGACGACATCGAGGACAACGGTTTCTCGCTCGCAGACGTCGCCCGCGCCTTCGCGGTGCAGGACGAGTCGCAGACGCTTTACCCAGCACTCGGCACAACCGGCACAATGGACCTGGAAGCGAACGTTGCATTCGTCACTGCGATTTTCCAGAACCTGTTTGGCCGTGACCCGAACAACATCACCGCAAACGGCGGTGCCGACAACTTCTGGGTCAACGAACTGCAGAACGGCGCAGACATCGGTCAGCTGATCCTCGACATCATGAGCGGTGCGCAGGGCAACGACCTTGAGCTTCTGACCAACAAGATCGAAGTCGGCTTGCCTATGCCAACGCTTCCGAAGCAGCTGGCGCTCTGACGCGCGTTGACGCGGGTGACACCATCCTCGACGACGTGACCGCCAACGATTCTTCCGTTGCCGTTGCCGTGTCCGACATCAACGACATCTTCCCGGCACCGGTCGATCCAGGTGTTCCAGGCGAGACATTCATCCTGTCCTCCGAGTCCGCCCGTGACAACCTTACAGGTACAGAAGGCAACGACACATTCGAAGCTTTCAACGGCGAACTGCAGGACGGCGACCGCATGAACGGTGGTTCCGGCCGCGACACGTTCACCTTCTTCAACTCCGACTCCGGTCGCACGGCGATCTCCCCGATCACCAACTCCGTCGAGCAGGTTGTCGTCACCAACCAGGCGAACGACCTGAACTCGGTTGCTGACAACAACGTCGGTGGCTACAGCTCGACTGTTGGCGGCGATCTGCTGGGCAACCTGCCGCTGGACGGCACCATCGAAGTCGACGTCGAAATCGACGGCGGCCTGATGAGCGGCGTGACACGCTGGGAAGACTACAACTCCCGCGCGGACCTCGTCATCGAAGACGCACGTGACCAGGACGACACCGACGGCACCTTCACCGGTGACATCACTGTTGCCATGGTTTCGACCGATCCCGGCAACGTCGACTATGCGGTCTATTTCGACAACCCAGTCAACACGAGCCAGAACTTCGGTACGCTGGAACTGCGCGTCCTCGACCAGGAAGCAGCTTTCAACCGTCCTCCTCCATCCGCGGACTCCACAGGCTACCTGACAGAATCCTCGCTGATCTCCTTCAAGTTCAATTTCGACGGCCAGGAAATCACAGTGACGCTGGCAGACCAGCTGGGCGTGACCTACGGCCCGAACGTGTCCTTCCAGGACCTGCTCGACCAGGTCGAAGGCAGCGACACAGCAGGCGCTGGTGCGATGCCGGTGTGACCGACAACCTCGGCTTCTCCGCATCGCTGGGCGCAGCCGTGTCCGTCGGTGTTGGTAACCAGTTCACACTGCCGCTGGTTCTGACCTTCGACGTGCCTGCCGATACGATCACTGCTTCCAGCAACGACATCATCGTTCTGGGCCGCGATTCCGGCAACAACGGCGCCACACCATCGACAGATACCTTCGGTGCTCTGTCCACTGTCCGCATCACTCAGGAAGAACTGATCCGCCTGAACGTCGAACTCGATGACGTCGGCAAGAGCTCCATGGGTGGTGACGCCATGTTCGGTGCGATGTCCACAGGTCGCCAGTTCGGCGACGATGGCACCTCCGACTCCATGGGCATCCAGCAGTTCGACATCAAGGTCGACCGTTCCAGCCAGCTGCAGACGATCAACTCCACCAACAACTCTCTGGAAGTGGTGAACATCGTCAACGGTGAGAACTCCGGTCCGAACAACACCACAACAGCCGCTGATGAAATGATCGGTGACCTGATTGTGCGTGGTCGTGCGAACCCTGTTGACCTCGATGACGAAGACGGGCTTGGAGCCATCTATCGGAGCGCAATTGGTCTGGGCGGCGTGCAACGGACGGCCCGATGCCGGGTGCCGTGCCACAGCACAACAGCTTCGGTTTCTCCGACGTTCGTGTGATCAACGCAGCAGCGATGGTTGGTTCCGTTGATATCACGGCAGAACTGACAGAAGAGATTGTTGAGAAGTATCTCGACATTCAGGACGGCCAGCCGAACGGTGAAGCCGACGATGTGCTGTTCAGCTACACGCTGGGTACCAACGACGACGAGTTCCTGCTGAACATGTCGGCAGATGCTCTGGACTCGGCCGGTACCGGTTCGCGTGAAGACTTCGACATGACCATTGCTGGTGGTGCCGGCAACGACGTGATCACCACCAACATCGGTACTTCCTGACGTTGACGATACCACTGTCGCTTGCCATCAATGGTGCGACCAAGATGATCGACGAGCAGGGTCAGGACTACTACCTGCTGACCTGCGAACAACGGCGAAGGCTGGTACGAAAACTCTGTCTTCAACGTGCGCGACTGACCTTCTCCGTCGACGGTGGTGCAGGTAACGACACGATCTGGACCCACGGTTGGGGTGACTTCACCATCTCCGACGGTGACCGGTACAGACGTTGTCTACACCGACAACTCCGGTGTGGATTCAGGCGTTCGAACAATGCCTGGCGACCGAACATCGATCGTAACCTGACGAGCACGATCAGATCGACTATGTCTATCGGTGCTGTCTGGGCATTCAACGCCGAAGTGTGCACTGACTGCGTCGGTACACCGTTCACGATCTTCCGGTGTTACCAACAACACGCATCGTTCTGGCAACCGGCCAGTCGCTGGCGACCAGCGACGACTGCACCAGATGGTTCGGTCGATATCACGTGTCAGCTTCACGGTGCTGGTGGTGATGCGAACACGGTACTACATCGGTCTACGCGTGACCAATCCCCGTCAGCCAGCTGATTGCAGTTCCAACGCTGGTACTACCCGACGTCGGAGATCGTACGTCACCGAGCAGACGCTGCAACCAGGCGATCAAGAACGCCGTCAACAACGATCGGACTCCTGAGCAACCTGCTGGAAGCAGCGGATGGCCCTGGTAACTCGCTGCTGGTCTGCACCAAGATCGACGGTGAGCTATGCAGCCGACGACTGCACTCTCGAACGTGGCGTCACGCTGACCTTGGCCGTGAACGGCTCTCCAACCTATCGCCAACTGCTGGCCTGGCCGCGAGCCGGCTATGCAGGTACGGTGCAGACGTCCGGCGTTCTGCGAATCTCGGTGTGCACGACTTCAATTGCTGAATCCGACAACACGATCAAGGTTGCCGGCGACGGTGCAGAACGACCTGTTCGTTCTGTCCACCAACGACGCTGTGGAAGGCCAGCCGACTGGTCTGACGGTGCGCTGGACGACCTGTCCGACCTGAACGGTGCCAGCAACGAGACGCTGGTGTTCGACAGCGGCTTCGGTCTCGACACAGTGTTCAACTTCGATGCTTGCACAACGGCGGTACGCTGCGGTGTTGATGGTGCAGAAGACGTGTTCGACTTCTCGTGCTCATCGTGCTGACAACGTGACCTGTCAGCGGCTTCACCGGTCGCTGCGGTCACGGTGGTACAGATCGAACGGCGAGATCGTCGATCGTTGCGGAAACACGGCACAACGACACAGCTGGCTGAAGTCTGCAGGCGATCTATGCCGTGCTGATACGACGGCAACCACGCACGGCAGAAGACCAGTCGTCGATCGTGTACGACACGGCAGACGACAACGGTGGCGCGGTCTACCCGTGGTCAACGGCACCGGTACGCTGCGGTAATGTGACAGCCACCACGATGGTACAATCAACCTGATCGGTACCGACTGGACCACACTGACAATCGACAACTTCGCGTAAGCGAATTGTCCGTCAGGCCTTCGGGCCTGACAGCTCAAACAATGAAAGCCCCCGGCAGAACCGGGGGCTTTTTCTTTGGCCCGCATGGGTTTGCAGGCCCGGTTCACTTCGGGTATGAGCGGCGGGACATCGCAGATCATCAAAGGAAGTCTCGACATGGCCAAGATCAAGATCGACGACAAGGAATACGACACCGACACGCTGTCGGACGAGGCGAAGGACAACCTGACCAACATGCGCCTGTGCGACGAGCGCATGGCCCAGATCAAGCGCGACGCGGCGATCACCCAGACCGCCCGCAACGCCTATGCGGCGGCCCTGAAAGCGGCCCTGCCCAAGGACGCCTGAGCGTGCTTTCATGTCGGCCCGCGATATTCAGGGCCGGCATGCCGTTTTGAAGTGACAGTGTTCACTCCCCCGGCGCAGGACAATTGCATCGTTTTGGCGTCTGGTGTATGGATTATCGAAATAATCGGTGCCTGGGCAGACAGAATGGCACCGCTGCGCTGACCCGCGAAAGGACATTCGCTCATGAAAGCCAAGACACCTCTGGCACAGGCCTATGGGCGTTTCCGTGCCGTTCTCGGTGCGACCGTTCTGTTCAGCTTCTTCAGCAACATCCTGATGTTCGTCGGCCCGCTTTACATGCTGCAGGTCTATGACCGCGTGCTGGCCAGCCGGAACGAGCTGACGCTGGTGATGATCACCGCGATCGCCGTGGCGTTGCTGATCGCCTATGGTCTGCTGGAATTCATCCGCTCCAAGCTTCTGGTGCGCGCGGGGCTGCAGTTCGACGACATGCTGGCCCATCCCGCCTTCAACCGGGTGATCCGGCACCAGCTGGTCAATCCCAACGGATCGGCCCATGCCACGCTGCAGGATGTGGACCGGGTGCGCGAATTCCTGACGGGGCAGGGCATCCTTGCCTTCTTCGACGCGCCCTGGGTGCCGCTTTTCCTGGCGCTTTGTTTTGCCTTTCACCCTTGGCTGGGGATGGTGGCGACCGTGGGGGCGCTGATCATCTTCATCCTGGCGCTGACCAACGAATTCGCCACCCGCAGCCTTCTGGCAGAGGCGGGGACCGCCAATCAGGGTGCCGCGCATTTCGTCAACACCACCGTGCAGAACGCTGAAGTCATTCGTGCGCTGGGAATGGAAAGCCAGCTGACCGACCGCTGGCTGAAGCAGCACGACAACGTGCTCGACAAGCAGGCCCGTGCCAGTGGCCGGGCGGGTGCCATCATGGCCTCGACCAAGTTCGTGCGCATGAGCCTGCAGATCGCCATTCTGGGCATGGGTGCCTATCTGGCCATCCAGCAGCAGATCTCGCCCGGGATCATGATCGCGGCCTCCATCGTGATGGGTCGTGCGCTGGCCCCGGTGGAACAGGCCGTCGGCCAGTGGAAGCAATTCGTGGCCGCGCGTCAGGCGCACAAGCGTCTGACCAGCATCTTCGGCACGCTCGAGGATGAAGAGAAGCGGATGGAGCTGCCAACGCCGCGGGGCAACCTGACGGTCACATCGCTGGTCGCGGCAGCCCCCGGTGGCAAGCCGGGCCTGATGGGCTCGCGTCCCGCGCTGCTCAAGGGTGTATCCTTCTCGATCAATCAGGGTGAAGTGCTGGCGGTGATCGGGCCCAGCGGGTCGGGCAAGTCCACGCTGGTGCGGCATCTGGTGGGGGCGGCACAGCCGTCATCGGGCGCGGTCCGGATGGATGGCACCGAACTGCACCACTGGGATCCCGAACAGCTGGGCCGTCACATGGGCTACATGCCCCAGGACGTGAAGCTGTTCCGCGGATCGGTGGCCGAGAATATCTCGCGTTTCACCACTGACGCGGCAGACAACGAGATCGTCGCCGCAGCACAGCTGGCGGGCGCACATGAGATGATCCAGACCCTGGGCGAAGGCTATGACACGGATGTCGGTGACGGCGGCAACGCGCTTTCGGGCGGCCAGCGCCAGCGCGTGGGTCTGGCCCGTGCGGTGTTCCGCGACCCCAACCTCATCGTGCTGGACGAACCGAATTCGAACCTCGACGCGCACGGCGAACAGGCCCTTGCAGCGTGTATCCAGGAAATGAAGAAGCGCGGCAAGACGGTCATTCTGGTGACCCACAAGGCCAATCTTCTGGCGCTGACGGACAAGACCCTGATGCTGGTGAACGGAATGGTTGAAAAGTTCGGCTCCACCCGCGAGATGTTCGCCCAGCAGGCGCAGGCCAAGGAAGCCCAAGAAAAGCAGCAGCAGCAAGGCTGCCGCCGCTCCGGTGGTGTCGCCCGCGGTCGTCAGCATGTCCGACAAGCCACGGGCCTGAACGCCTGCCGTTTAGCCCTTTTACACGTAAACGTGCTCTGAGGAGACGCGCAGCATATGGCCAATAAACCGAGTCCCAAAACCCATCGCCCTGATGGGGTACATTCTGATCTTTATCACCTTCGGTGTCTTCGGCAGCTGGGCGGCTGTTGCCAAGCTTGACAGTGCCGTGGTGGCCCCGGCGACGATCTCGCTCGAGGGGAACCGCCGGGTGGTGCAGCATCTTGAAGGCGGGATCGTCGACGAGATCCTTGTCGAGGAGGCCAAGTCGGTCAATCAGGGCGATGTGCTTTTGCGGCTCAACAGCATCGAGACGCGCTCCAACCTCGAGGTCTTCTCGACCCGTCTGGACGTGGCACGTCTGGTCGAGGCGCGCCTGCTGGCCGAACGCGCGCTGGAGGAAGATGCGAACTTTCCGGTTGACGTGCTGTCGCGCAATTCCGACGTGGTGCAGGCGGTCCTGGCCGACCAGAAGGATCTGTTCAACGGCCGCCGCCTGATCCTGCAGTCGCAGAAGGATATCCTGTCGGCACGGACCGAACAGATCAAGGTTCAGATTGAGGGTCTTGAGCTTCAGAAATCAGCCTTCGAGCGTCGGCTCGCCAATTTCACCGAAATGCTGGTGCGGATGCGCGACGGCGAAAGCAAAGGCCTGATTCAAGGCAACCAGTTGAGCCAGCGCGAGGACCAGTTGATCGAGATTGAGGCGAATTTGGGCCAGGTCATTTCGGACATTGCCCAGGCTCGAGCCAGTGTCGGGGAAACGGAATTGCAGGCGCTACAGCTTCAGCAGGAATACAGTGAACGCGCCAGCACTGAACTTGAACAGATTCGCGCCGAGATCAGCGAGCTGATGGAGCGTCGCAAGGTTGCTGCCGATGTATTGTCACGAACTGAAATACGCGCACCCAGCTCCGGCACAATCCAGAACCTGAAGGTACATACAGTGGGATCGGTGATCCGACCCGGCGAAATCCTGATGGAACTGGTGCCCGAGGACGAGGAGCTGATCATCAACGCCCGCGTCTCACCGCTTGACGTGGACAACGTGGCGGCGGGCCTGTCGACTGAAGTGCGCTTCAGTGCCTTCAAGACCAAGCTGACGCCGATCATGCTGGGAATGGTGGAAACTGTGTCGAACGACGTGATTACCCCTGATAATCCGAATGAATCGCCGTATTATCTGGCGCGCATCACGGTGGATGAAAACGACATCCCCGAAGAGATCAAGGGTCGCTTGGCCGCAGGTATGCCCGCTGATGTGGTGATCACCACCGGTGAACGCACGGTGATCAATTTCATCGCTTCCCCGCTGATGGACGCCGTACGCAAGAGCATGATCGAAGAATAGGATGGCGGCCCCTGGTTGGGGGGCTTCCATTCACAAGAATGGTCGGGGTTACTGACTGTTAGGCAATCATATCGAAATGCTGGAAATCGGAGGGCAGGCCGATCACCGAAATGCTCTTGCCTTCGTAAGTTTCCCACTCGATGTACTCTGCATCTCCGCCTTTGACCGCTTCGCGGTCCACTGCAATGAACCCGTTGTCCTGTTCTATAAACCCCAGTGAACTTCCTTTGCTGGTGAAGAAATCCACCAGACGCTGGGCCAGACCTTCATATTCGTAAAGATTGGTGACGCGGAATTCCAAGGTCGGTGTCTCTTCTATCGTAGGCACCGGATTGAGGGTGTAGACATCGCTCAGATCGAAGCTGGCTTTAATGACGGTATTGCCCAGCTGGAACTCCTCAAGCTGTGAACTCTGCCAAGTGTGGATGTCTTCGGACAGGTTCAACAACGTAATCTCCGGTTTGACAGTGTCGTTGATCAGGGACAGGACCACGGCGGCCTCTACCTTGGTGGTGGCCGGATCGGCCGAGGCATCCTGTATCGCCCCTTCAGACGGTTTGGCTTCGGCTTCGGTATCGGCTTCAGCGATCTTATCTTGAAGAGGGGGCGGCAGCTTCTGTTTGTCGAAGGGCTGGACAGTATTCGCCGTCAGGGCGTCGTCGTCCAGATGCTTTAGCTCCTGCTGAAGCAGCGACAGCTTTGCATCCGGTGTGGCCGTCTCGGAAAGCTCGGGATCGAATGCAAGTTCGATCCCGAGAAATTTCTGAAGCATTACCATCAGGGCGCTGCCGTTGTCATCGGCGGCAATGCTAGCGTCGGCGGTCACGTCTTCGTGCTTGCCGTATTCCGAGAAACCAAGCTTGTTGAGACTGTCGAGAACCTTGCGCTGGTCGTCCAGCAGCAGGACCTCGGACATGAAGCCCATGGCGATCGCGATGGTGCTGAGTCCGATGGTAAAACCGTTCTGATGTGCGGTCATGCCCTGTTGCGACAGGGTGGCCTCCCGCATGTGCACGGGCGCATCCGATGGCAGATGCAGCGGCGTGTCGTTGCCGCTGTCCTTGGCATGGATCACCATCTGGCCCTGTTCGGCATCGACAGAGTCGTTCTCAATTACATTATCAGTGCTGTGCGCGGCGAATAGTCCGTCGAAGTTCAGCAGCCCGTCGTCATCGGTGATCCGGTCGCTGGATTGCTCTTCGGGGGCCAGCATGACCAGATCCTCGGAGGCCAGAAACAGGGTCCAGATCAGCGCGGCCAGCATTGCGGAAGGATGCAGACGGATCTTCCCGCCCCGCTCCAGCCGGATGACGCGGTTTGCGCTTTCATCGGCAGCGCTTTGCGTGGGCAGGGATTGGTTGGAGAAATCAGCGATCAGCGCCCGGAAATCCGCGCCGCGCAGGGGGCGCAGCACATTGGGGCTGTCCAGCAGGTAGATGCCGTCAATGCGGCACAGGTGGATGAAGACCTCTCCGCTAGCGTGACAGAAAACGAACCATGGATCGCCTTCGTCGGTGATGCCGCGGTCCGTTTCCACAGGCACGTTTGCCCCGCACAAGAGCCGGTGCACCCGATAGAGATCGGCCAGTTCCTGATTTGTCCAGTCTTTTCTGGGATCGGGGAATAGGGATGTTTTTGACAAGCTGCCAAGCCTGAACATCCCGCCCTGCTTAGTATCGAACAACAGTGTCTCGCTTCCGTCCGTCAGGAAGTCTGATGGCGTACAGCCATCGCCCTTATTCCGGAATGTGAGGATCTTCGCCATGAGGGATCGTCCCGATCAATCTAAATCGTACAGAACCATACCGCTTGCAGGCATGCATATCCAGTCAAGATGTTCAGCCGGCCACATCTTCGAACAGAATCTGGTAGGTCAGCGGCTCGTAAAAGCGCAGCAGTTCGCGGACGAAACTTTTGGGCTCCTGTCCGAGGGCGCGGGCCCATTCCACATAGCGGTGCGCGGGGATCTTGCCGCGGCCGTTTTCCAGCTGCGAGATGAAGGTGTAGTAATCCAACGACAGACGGTCCGCCAGATCGCGTTGCGACAGCCCTTCGGCCTCGCGCAGGGACTTGAGCCAGATGCCCAGGGTCGTGCGTTGTTCCTTGGCTTCTTCAGGCGTCGATTTGTGCAGCTCAGCAAGCATTGTAATACCCTTAAATGGCAGCTTTCGGGGTCAAAACGCCCCCGGATTCAAGGGGTGTCTAGTGATCCACTATATAGCAGATTTTCGCCGATGGCAAATGGCGTCTTGCCTGTCTGGAGCATTTGGCGAAACAGCGAAAACACCGTCTGTTTTTTACGCACGCAGAATGGGCTGCCCGCCATGAACAAAGGGTTAACGGGACTGTTTCAGCCTTCGCCCCTGCCCAGGGGCGTTCGGTGGCCCGCCCGTCCCGATGCGCGCCGCAGATCCCCTTGCGGTCCCGAAGCCTGCCTTCGGCTGGATGTCTGTCCCGTCCCGAAGCCCGGAACGAATTGGCCCGGGGCGCACCAAAAGCCCCCGTTTTGCGGATCGCCCGTGATAGGCGGTTTTCCGCGTCCGTCTGCGGCACAGGCGGCAGGCGGGGACTTGCCGCAGTGCTGCGGGTTTCGGGCGGCAGATTGCCACCTGGGCCGCGCGCCGTATTTTAACATAGTCTTGCCCTAAAATCCGCGCATAGGTGGCGCATCAAGGCCGATACGGGTGCAGATGTGTAAGAGGTTCAGATGTGTGAGTCATGCTCGAACGAGTATCATTTGAGTAATGCGAAGTGGGGAACCGGCGAGTACAACACGCCCGGCGGCAATGTGTACTGGAGCTTTGCGACCTCGCCCGGACCGGGTTTCGGATTTTCCGCCTTCATCACCAATGGCGACGACCGGGCGGCCATCCGGGATGCCTTTCAGGCCTGGGAAGACGTCGCCAACATAAATTTCATCGAAGTGGCCGATGGCGCGCAGACCGACATCCGGCTCGGCTGGGATACCATGGACGGCCCCTATAACGTGGTGGGAGAGGCCGCGACCCGCGGGTCCAAGACCACCTCGACCCTGTTCAGCTTCACCGAAGCCGAAATCCGGTTCGACATCTCCGAAAACTGGACCACCGACCATGACGTGGCCCGCAACGAGGTGGGGCTGTACCAGGTGGCGCTGCATGAAATCGGCCATGCCATCGGGCTGGATCACACCGACGATCCGGACACCATCATGTACATCAGCGACATCAGCGATCTGGCCGGGCTGACGCCGGGCGACATCGCCGGGGCGCAGGCCTTTTACGGGGTGGCACAGGGGTATCAGCCCGGTGCGCCCGATCCTGTCGTGTCCACCCCCGATCCCCTGCCGGCGCCTGACCCTGTGCCCCAACCCCAACCGGATCCTGTCCCGCCTGCGCCGGTGATCGTCTATGCCGCCACCCGTGGCAACGACACCTTCGATGCCCGTGCCGGGAACGATGTGATCGACGGGATGGAAGGCGTGGACACCCTGAGCCTGACCGGCGACATCACCCAGTACACCCTGACGCTGACGGACGGCGCCATCCTGCTGACCGACCGTGTGGCGGGCCGGGACGGCCAGGACCGGCTGATCAGTGTCGAGAACCTCGCCTTCGCCGACAACCTGTTCAACGTCGAGATCCGGGCGGGGGCCGCCGACCTGTCCGGCGATGAATTTGCCGCGATCACCGAGCTTTACATCGCCTATTTCGACCGCGCCCCGGCGGCGCAGGGACTGTCCTATTGGGCGACCCGTCTGGACGACGGCATGAGCCTGCCCGAGATCGCGGAAAGCTTTTTCGTCCAGCCCGAGACCCAGAAAACCTATGCCGGTTTTCTGGACGGGCAGGGCAATCTGGTCAACACACAGGCCTTCGTGACCACGGTGTTCAACAACGTGCTGGGCCGCGACCCCTACAGTGCCTACTGGGTCAACCAGCTGGACGACCCCGCCAGCGGCATCACCCCGGCGAATTTCATCCTGGCGGTGCTGAACGGCGCCTATGCCGAAACCGGCGGTGCGGCCGATGCGGCCTACCTGGAGGCCAAGACCGACATCGGCGTCTATTTCTCGGCCATCAAGGGGCTGTCGGACTATGACGCCACGCTGGCGGTGATGGACATCTTCGACGGCAGCGCCGCCAGTGTGAACAGCGCCGTGGCCGAGATCGACCGGCTTCATGCCCAGGCGCTCGATCCCGAGGACGGCACCTTCCTGATGCCGATCGTGGGGGTCGTGGACGATCCCTTCTCGATCGCCTGAGGGGCGTCCGCTTCATTCCCGCAAGACGCATCGCGATGTCCCTGCCTCGGGCGGGGGCCAGGTATCCGCTGTGCGGCACATCCGTTTCGGGGCACACAGCCGGATCGGGGCCGGCCGTGTGCGCAGACCGATCCCACGGGGCCCTGGCCAGGCCCGGTAGGGCTGACCCTCAGGCCGGTTCCTCGACGGGTTCTTTCGGAGTTGTCTCGGTCTGACCGTCTTCGACTTTCGGATCCGGCTTCAGCTTCGAGGTCCAGGGGGCGTCCTTCACAAACTTCGAGATGGCCGCCGATCGTTGTTCGGATCGCGCGCGCAGAGCATCGATATACTTTGCCATTTCCTCGTGCTTTTTCTGTGTTTCGGTATCCACTGGCGTGTATCGGTCCGCCTGGTCGCGGAACGCCATGAGGCACATGGACAATTCCTCCTTGGCCGTGCCGCGCAGCGTGACCGGGTTGGCCTTGTGTTCCGATACGGTGACCGTTGCCGCACGGTCGGCCACTTCCTTGACCGCCTCCTCAAAGGCTGCCTCGGCGGCCTCGAGCTTGGCCAGGGCGCCTGCAATTCCGGAGACATCGTTGTTCGGGTCCACACGCGCCTTGGTTGTCGCGGCGGTGTAGAAACGCATGAAACTGGTCGACGTCATCTCGATCGGGCCGGGATGCCACTTGTCGGCGGGGGGAACCGCGCGGAGAAGCGTTGGATCATCGGGATATTTTGCCTCGAGGAAGGTCACGACCTTGGAGACATTGGTGTCAGGATTTGCCAGTACCTGCTTGTTCAACCCGCATCGCCGCATGCCCTCTCGGGCGATGGGGTCGCCATTCAACGCACCAAAGGCCATCGCATATTTGGACAGGGTCGGGTTCTCACGGGTGGCCTTGCGCGCAAGCCACCTGTCCTGCGGCGTCGCGCGCGCTTCTACATAGATCTTCCAGGCCGCGGCCAGTTTTGCTTCGGTATAGATCAGGTCGGCCAGTTCGATCGCGGCTTCCGCAACATCGACCGAGGCTTCGATGACAGGTGCCGCTGCCGCGACGGGCGTCATCTTGAGCGCTTCGGCCACAACCTTGGCGGCATCGAAGGCAACCTGAAGGTTCGCCTGCATCGCCTGTTTCGTCTGCAGCCCGGAGCGGTTCAGCATCGCATCCGCCTGCGGCGAAACCGCCGTCATGGCGTCCTCGACGTTTTCGCGCCAGACCATCATCTCCTGGGTTTTTTCGATGGCGTCCTTGATGGTGAGTGCAAGGGTCATGCAGGCCTCTGCCAATCCCGCGGGCGGGAAGATCTTGCTGATGAGACTGATCCCCTTCGAGGCGATCTGCTCGCACATCTTGAACGTCGCTTCGTTCTTCTTCTGCATCGCGATCAGATATTCGATGGATTGTATCCTCTCGAACTCGGCGATGTCCGCGGCTTCCTGATCCGTCGTGGCCACGGGAAAGCCCATTGCCAAATGCTGTTCGAACACGGCGCGTTCGGCCGCGGCAGCCTGTTCGGCGGACCGTGCCAACGTCTCGGCCGCGGCCTTGTCGGCTTCCATCTTGCGCGCTTCGATGTCGGCAAGTGTGATCTTGCCGGTTTTTGCCCTTTTGCCCTGCGCGATATCTTCGCTCAGAGCATCCTCATCGACTTCCTCTTCGTCTTCTTCCTCCTCCTCCTCGTCTTCTTCTTCGTCCTCTTCCTTGATACCGCAGGCCTTGTTGAATTTCTCCATGACCGGTTCGGACGCCAGTTCGAGGCATTTGCCACCGATGTTGTCTGCCGCATCCATACAGGCAGAGAGGATCGCCAGCGGAGAGGCGCCTTCAGCGATCATGGTGCCGATCTTCTTGCCCTGAATGGCGGCCTTGGCCTGCTGCATGAGCGCATCGCCGATCAGCGTCATGAGACCGCCGTCCTTTTCAGGGTCGAACCGTGCGAGTTCGGCCTGAATGCCTTCGACGACTTTCATGAAGGCACCTTCGAAATCAGGCGGGGATTCCTTGAGCGCATTGCCGATGTCGGCCAGTTTCGAGCCATTGGCCACAACGGAAGAGACGATCATGGCGGCTTTCGGGTCCAGGCCCTTGACCACTTCCTTCGTGACTGCATCCGCGATGGCCTGTCCGACCGCGGTAAAGTCCTTGTCGGTCAGCATCGCTTTGGTAAAGCCTTCGGAAATGGTCAGCGCCGTGGTCAGATAGCCGATCACCTCGCCGGCGATTTCCGCATCTGCCGCCACCTGGGCATTGTCCGAGACCTCTCCGATCGCGCCCGAGAGCCCGGCGGCTGATCCGGCCAGCTTCAAGACGCCTTGCCCCACCTTGAAGCCGAGCTCGAACTTCTGCAACAGCAGGTCATTGTCGTCCAGTTCGGCGGAATATTCGTCCAGCCGTTCATCATAGGCGCTCGCGGCCTTGTCGAACAGCTCCGCGACCGCGGAGTGTTTCTGCGGCACGAGGTTTTCCGGAATGACCCCTTCACGCACGAGCGGCTGATAGAGGTCTTCGGCAATCCGTCTGTCGCATTCGGCGACTTTTGCCGCCCATTCCGCCTCTTCCTTCTCACGCTTGGCCACATCGGCCCGGAACGCCTCTTCCGCTTCTTCACGTTGTTCCTGGCTCATCCCCGAGACATCGGGCATCGAAGGCTGGGTGAACTCGGGCGGCTCTCCCGGACCGTAGTAGGGGTTTTGCTTGAGCTGCTCTTCCAGGGCGTAGATCTTGGTCATCTGCGCGTTGACCATCAGACCCTGCTCGGATGTCAGCGCGTCGATCAACATCGGGCCGTGGTGCCAGGTGTCGATCTCCTGCATGTAATCACCGTCGCCCTCGAGCAGCTTCATCTTCTTTTTGCGGCCGAAGAACTTGCTTTCGACGGTGACCTCGATGGACATCAACGTGTCCCGAATATCGCCCTTGTCGGTTTCCAGCGAGGCAATCGTCGATTGCGCCGCGCGGCGGGCATCCAGGAGTTCCATGTTTTTCTGGGACGCTGCGACCTTGGCACCGATCTCGGTCAACCAGGATTTCTTGAGGTCGAAACGTGGGTCTGGATTACTGTCTGGCATCATTCAATTCCTTGGTCTGGCAGGACGCTTAAATTCCCCGAAGGACGTTCAATTCAATTTCATCAAGTCTGTTCGCGGTCGAAGAACCGACGGGCACGCCGAAAGGATTCAGGACACATTTCTGCAAAAGCGGATCTTTGAATATCAGAGCCCGGTAGCGTCGGACCTCGCTGAGGGCTTGCTCCCGCGCCGCCTTGCGGACCTGCTTGTCGGCGCTGTCGTTGAAGGTCTTTGCGGCCTGTTCGAACCCGTGATCCATCATGCGGCCCAGGATGACGCCGAACATCTTCTCCACATCCGCCGATGCGGTGCCTTCGACTTCAGGAAATTTCTCGAACTCCTCGATCGCGGTTATGAGATCCGAGGCGGACTTGTTGATCTTGAGAACTTCCTTGTCCCACTGATCACCGATATCGCCCAGCTGACGTTTGTCAGTCTTCTTGCCGCGCTTGCGGATCTGATCGAAAAATTTCTTGACGAAATCGAGCTCGGAAAGCGCGGCGGCACCGGTAATGCCGTTCTTGCCGTCCTTCAGCATTTTCCGGGAGGTCTCCACCCGGTCTATCTGCGGATCGACTTCATCCTTGTAGTCGTGAAGGACCGTCTCCTTGTCCTTCACCTCTGTCTTGACATCCGAAAGCCAACCCTTGGACTTTTCGAGAAACTCTTCCTTCTTCCTTTCGGCGATCTCATCCGCGGCTTCGGCACGGGCCAGCTCGGCGACCAGTTCGGTCTTGCGGTCCAGCAGGAACGTCGCCTCGTCATATTCCTTCTGAACGACAGCGCGGTCCTCGGCGATCCTGGATCTTTCCGCGTTGGCGGCCTTCAGCGCCTCCTGTGCCGCCTTCAACTCGCTTTCGGGAACGGTTTCCCCCTTCGCTTGCCGCTGCTGGATGTCTTCCAGTGCCAGGCGGGCTTCGGCATGGTCCCGAATGGCGGTTGCATCCGCCGCGTTCAGGCGCAGGTTCTCGTCGCGGTGCCTGGTGGCGGCTGTCATCGCTTCAAGTTGAAGGTCCTTGTAGGATTTCGAGGCGAGCAGCCGCAGGTTGCCTGCCTCTTTCTCCATCTCGCTCAGAATTGACGTCAGCTTGGCATCGATCGTGTCATAAAAAGCGGGGTCGGTCTTTGTCGCGGCCCAGCTCTTGCAGGTCTCGATGTCGGCCTTGAAGCTGCCGCGGTAGTCCTTGGGGGTCTCGCCTGCCTGTTCCAGCATCTGCCGGAAAAGCAGGTTGAAATCGGCGAGCTGTTTTTCACGCCGGGCGATCCGTTGCAGGATGGCGCGGCGGCGGTCGATCAGGTCCTGGTTGCGCTGCGCGTCCTTGCGCACCTTCTCCAGCAGTTCCTGCGCCCCCTTTGTGGCCTCCGTGAGAGATTTCTCCTTGAAGCCTTCCTTGAAGGTGGCGATCTCCTTGCCATGCTCCTCGAAAACATCGGCGATCGGGTTTGCCTTGCCCGTAAGTGCCTTGGCCTCTTTCGCCGCGTCGGTGAGGGTGGACAGGATCCGCGCGTTGAGTGCCTCGATGTTTTCGGCTTCCAGCACCAGATCAGTGGATTCCTTGATCATCTTGCGAATGGCATCGATGGCCGAGGTGTTGCAGCCGCCCAGACCGTCGAGCGCGAGCCGCATCGCCGCAATCTGCGCCTCGATCGGGGCGCTTTGCCTTTTGCCCACATTCTTCTTGCAGATCTTCCACCGCGCTTCCAGCCGTTCCACCTGCGGACGCAATTCGTCAATCTGGCTGTCAAAGGCTTCCTGTGTGTTGCTGACAGCGGATTCTGCCCGGCGTTCCAGATCCGTGGCCTTGCCCACCAGCGCAAGCTGGGCCTGTTTTGCATCGTCGGCCTGTTTCTGGGACAAGCCGGACCGGTCCGTGAAGACATGGCCGATCTCTTTCTCGATGGCATCGGCATCCGTGGCGATTTTCGGCGCGTCCGAGGCACCCCAGCGGTCAAGTTGGACAAGGGTTTCGCGCACTTTCGCCAGCGCGACCATGATCTCGTCCTGCAGCCTCTTGTCAGCCACGAACATCTTGAAACTGTCGCCCTTCGCGTAGCTGTCCATCGTGTTCAGATGCGTGTCGCGGGCGGTGCCGGCCTCGGCGACGGCCTTGTCAGCGGTCGTCTTGGCCATGTCCTTGTCCGCCTTGTCACCCGCCGAGGGGATGGCGGAGACATCGTTGCGGCAGGCGTTCAATGTCTCCCGGAATGCAGCAAGCTCCGTCGGATCCCAGGAGACATTCGGTGCCTCCTTGCGCACCTGGGCCCGCAGCTCCTCCGCCTTGGTCGAAAACTCGGAGTCGATCAGCACGAGGCTGCTGACCGCTTCGCTCTTGATCAACCTGATGGCCGCTTCTTCGTTCAGATCACGCCCGCCGTCGGACTGTGTCCGCATGTAGGCCGTCGCCTCCTTGCGCAGCGCGACGAGATCCTCTGCCACTTCCACGATCTGCTTTGTCGCATCGCTCAGCCCCTTGAACGTTCCCGGCTTGATCTTGGCGATCGCCTGGCCGCATTTGATCCTGGCATTGGAGACAAAGTCGAAATCTTCCTTGGACTTGGCAACGGAGGATACCAGGTCGACGATCTCGCTGCAGGTGTCGCGGCTCGACACGAATGTAAGCCAGGCGCTTTCCAGCATCGCCTGCTTGGCGGCTTTTTTCTTCTTGTAGCTCTTGTCGATATATTGCGTGATGAATGCCTCTTGCTTGGCACTCGGCTGGGGCAAAAGAGAAGCGAGAACTTTGTCTGGCATGTCAATCTCCGGGTCTTGCGGCGCTGCAGGGCAGGCAGCGCGCTAAATGAGGTAAACGATCAGGCAAGCACCTTGGCGATCTTGCCGAGCGCCTTTTCCGCGGTGCTTTTCACAGCGACAGAGCCGAAGCCCGAGTTGTTGTCGACATCACCGAAAAACGGGTTGGCAAGGGCGGCCTGAAATTCCTTCAGGATGTCCACAGCCTTGCTCTTGGCCTGCGTGCGGGTCTCTCCCTCGGGGGCGTTCACCACAGCATCGAGCGCGTCGCTGAGGCTGTCATCCAGCGCTTCCAGCTGCGTTGTGAGGCTGGTGGACATGTCGATATCCTCGTCATCACCCAGCGCGGCCTTGATCATGCTTTCCAGCCTGGCCACTTCCGACATCATCTTCCTGCGGGTATCGTTCCATTCGATCCGGCTGACCGCGAAGGGACGCACATCTTCGGGGATATCGGCCAGATGCGCCGTGGCACCATCAGCACGTCCCGCATCGAGCATCGCCTGGATCCCGGGCAAGGCGTTCAGCGCACCCGCGTAGTCCTTCTTTTCCGACAAGGCCAGGACACCGGACCAGTCACGGCGCAGCAGGGAAACGTCTTCGACCAGACCTTCCGAGAGGGCGCGGTTAACAGCGCTCTCTATATTTGTGAAAGCGGCCATCCAGGCACCGTATTCCGGATCTGTCGATTCCTCGAAATCATCCGGCGCATCGGGAACCGCATCTGCAGTTTCCCTGGCGTCCTTTTCGGCGGCCTTCGCCGCCTCCAGCAGGGCACGCACCTGGGTCAGCAAGGCCGTGGCCGCAGTCTTGTCCCCGGCCTGGATCAACCCGTTCATGGGCGCGAGCGCCGCGAGGATGCTGTCCGCCTGCGCCTTGTCTCCCAGAAGGCCAGCCTGGGTGCGGAAATTCTGAGCCAGCTGGCTCAACTTCACCATCTGCGGGTCAGCGGGGGGTGGGGGTGGCGGGGGTGCATCGCCTGACGTGGCCTTGGCCAGGGCCGCCTCAAGCTGACCGGCCCCTTTCTCGGCAGCTTCAAGCTTTCCGGCCTTCAGCATCTCGACGACCTTGGCAAGCGCGTCCGTCAGCTTTCCCACCAAGGGCTCTTCAAGACTGCTGATCTGTGCCTTGATGGCGGCGAGCCGCTGCGCGATCTCTTTCGCGGAAGGGCCCCCGGATGTGGGCTGCTCGGATGTCTCGGGGGCTGGCGCAGTGCCCAGTTTCACCAACACGCCTTCGATCTGCGCCAGGGCCTTGTCCGCTTGGACAAGCTGCTGTGACTTCAGCGCCTCCACGACTTTCTTCAAGGCGGGGTTGAGCTTGCCGGCAACCGCTTCCGGGGCGGAGGAGATGCCTGCCTGTGCGGCCTTGACCCGTGCGACCAGATCCGCGGCCGAGGGGCCTTGATCATCGGAAACGGTTTCGGTGTCCGGCGTTGTCTGGGTATCGGTGTCGTCATCGTCAAATGCATCGCCGTCTGGCAGGTCTTCGATATCCTGCTCGAGAACATTCCCGTCCGCGTCGAGGATCTCGACATTCAGGGTGACCTTGTTGGCCTTGAGAAACTTCTTGAGCGCCCGTGCCATGGACGGCACCGCGATCTCGCAGCGCAGTTTCATCACCTTGCCTTCGATCGTGCAGGTCCCGAAGGCGGCCTTGCGGCCGACCCCCTCGTCCTTGGCGGCCTTGCCCAAAGCCTTGGCCGGACGGCGGCGGTGCATGGCGAAATAATGCTCGTCATCAGATTTGCCCGGGTTGAAGGCAAACGGCAGCGGTTCCTTGCGGGCGATCGTGAGCAGCTTCTTGAGCTCTGGGCCTTCAACGGCGTATTCGGACATCAGAAAAAATCCCCGATAAAAAATATGACTAATATGTGTTGCAGGCTAACCGCGTTTTTTAAGTCTGACCAGAGCCATGATTCACTGATTTGACACAGGGCGTATCCTCGGAAGCCGAAAAATGGAACCGATCTGTCGAAAGCCCATTCTTCTGCGGCTAAATTACATAATGAAACTTATCACGTTTTTATCCTGCGGCGTTCTAGCAGTCCCGGCCCTCTTTTCGGCATCCTGCCCGGCCGCTCTCATGACATGAAAGCGGCCGGGCTCACGCCGTCAGAACGTATATTCGACGAAATCCGTGTTGCTCAGGCCGGTCAGCCCGACCAGATCGGTGATGTTGTCGAATTCGGCCACCATCTGACGGCCCCCTGATGTGGTGGACCAGTCACTGTCAAACCACAACTCGCCCCTGCCGGAGGTCTGGTTGAACACCAGAAGATAGGTGTCCTGCGCGCCCACCGTGGTCTCGGTGATCTGGGTCAGCGTCGCGGCATTTTGCAATTCGACCACCTTGTTGGAATCCGCACCCGACAGGTTGGCGACCGTCAGCAGGTTGTCGACATAATCCGCACTGTTCAGCGTGCGCCCCTCGGCCGAGGCGGTGGTGTTCTGGAAGTTCACCTCCTGCAGGCCGATCTTGTCGGTGCCTGCGGTGAAATCCAGTATCTCATCACTGCCGGAATGGTCCGAGAACCGGAACTGGTCCGCACCGCCATTGCCGGTCAGGATGTCATCACCGCCCAGACCATAGAGGATGTCATCGCCCGACCCGCCGCGAATGGCATCGTCGACATTCGACCCCGCAATCCGCAGATCACCCGTCGCTGCGGAACCATCAAGGTTCACACTGCTCTCAAACCCGCTTTCATCATCGCTGGCCGTCAGCTGGACCCCTTGGGCCGCCGTGATGGTCAGGGCCTGCCCGCCGGTGATGTTGAAGTTGCTGGGCCCGTCTTCATTGCCGAAGGCAAAGTAGTTGTTGCCGGAGCTTTCCACGGACCGGATCAGGTTGGCGTCCTCGTTGGTGCCGCTGGAAATGATCGTGACCTCGTCAAAGCTGGTGTTGCCGGTAAAGTTGACCGCGGGGTTGGAGCTGGTGCTGTTGCCGGTGGAGACGAATTCGATCTGGCCGCCATCCTCGGCACTGGCGCGCATCTCGAAGGTCAGGGACTGGCCCACGGACTTGGCTTCGAAGCGCATCAGCTCGTTCGGGCGGCTGACATCATCGGTAAAGATGAACAAGTCATCGCTGGTCACACCGCTGGCCGACAACCGGTTGCCGTTTGATGTCTGTCCGCTGAATACAAAGGTGTCGATACTGGTGAACGTGTCCACATTGATCGATCCCGTGTTGCCAAGGGATTCCAGCACCTCAAAGCCGGTGGCCCGGTTGACGGATCCGGTGATGCCGGTGCTGATGGAATTGACCGCCAGCGTGTCAGTGCCGCCCCCGCCTTGCAGCACAAGGCTTTCGGACGAGGAAAGCAGGCTGGTGGACAGCGCCAGCGTGTCGTCGAAACCACTGCCGGTGAAGGCAAAAGCCGCTTCTGTGGTGCCATCGGCCATCAGGTTGACGCCGCCGCCGGTCATGCCGCTGGCATCGAGCTGCCTCAAGCTCCTCAAACCCGTCCGACGAATCCATGAGATGCAGCAGCTGCGATCCGCTGACGTTGATCCGGTCCAGTGCCAACCCTATGAGATCGAGAAAAGACGCGACCCCGCCGCCGGTCTGGATGTTGCCGATCTCGAAATCCTCATTGGCGCCCGAGAACTGGTTTTCGGTGAAAACGAGGCGCGAGGAAGATTCCATCGTGCCGCTGTCCTGAACATAAAGGTCGAAACTGTCGCTGCCGGAGGCCGCCTGGGAGCCCTTGAAATCAATGCCGAGCGTGCCTTCGACATCGACCATGCGCAGCTGTGTGCCCACATCGACCTCGGAAAAGACCGTCGCGCTGTTGGGATTGCCACCGGTCGCCGTCACCTCGGTCACGCCAAAGGCGGCATCGAGGTCCATCAGGAACAGGGCCGGCCCGAACACCTGATCGATCACATTGATCTTTTCCAGTCCTGTGGCATTCAGCGTCACGACATCAGACAGGCTGTTGGTGCCGATCAGACGCACATTCAACGTGTCGGTCCCGTCACCGCCCGCGATGCTGTCGGCGCTTTGCAGCGTGCCCGAACTGCTCTGCTCGACCGTCCCTTGATAGGTGTCGTTGTTTGCCGTGCCTTGCGTGTCGGTGCCATTGCCGCTGCCGCCGGGCACGTCGGAGTTGTTGGTCAGGTTGATCGTGACGCCCGGCTGGCCGCTGTCCACCGTGGCGATATAGGCGTTGGTCTGCGCCAGTGCCGGGGTCACGGTGGCCGGATCATCGGTCACGCCGGTCAGCAGGCTGGTCGCGACCGCCCGCGCGTCGGCGTCAAAGACAAAGCCCGGGATCGCATCCGTCTTGTTGAAGAAATCGACCGACACCGCGACCTTGTTGTCGATCCGCGCCTTGTCGGGGCCGTCGACCGCGCCGTTGATGATGTCGAGAATGATCTCACCCACCGACCGCTGAACGGCAGGGTCGGTCGAGGTCAGCTGATCCGCATAGTAGTTCAGACCCGCCTCGCGGATGTCGCGGCCAAAGAGGTTCTGGAAGACGCTGTTCAGAAAGGACTGGATCGATGTCGCGGAGAAATCCCGCGTCTCCATGATCGGATAAAGCGTCGTCGTCTCGTTCTGGACCGAAAAGGATTCCGCGATCTCGGCCCATGTCATGGCCGGGCCTTCGCTGCTGGCCTCGAACCGGCCGGTCCAGTAATTGGTGCCGCCCGGTGCCGGGGCGCGGTTGAAATACCCGATGAAAAGTTTGACGATCTGTTCGACCTGTGCCGTGGTAGCCATTTTCGAAATCCCCCTGAAAAAAATCAGCATATGTGAATTGACATACGTCTATGCGGGTCACGGTCGCGTGACAGAGCCGTTTTGGCAAGCCTTATGATCGGTCAGGCCCTGGGCGGGTCCGGCCGAAATGGGCCTGTTTTTCCCGGAAAAGCCGACACTATCGCCTTGTATTATAAAGATAATCCAAAAATCCTGTTTCGGCTTTGTGACACCGCCGGTTCTGTCCGAAACCGTGATTTAGATCACAGGGTTCACTCTTGGGTTGAGGCGCCTTCTTCGGGCGCGCACCCGGATTGCGGGCGACTCTCACCTGTTCACTGAAACGGTGACGCTGCCTCGCGCGCGCGCCTGTCTTTTACCGGATGACGTGCCGGGCACTGCTGCGCAGACCGGGTATCATTGCACCTCAAGCCCCTGGCTTATAAAGGGCGGGGAGCAGCCATGTATCGAGGCGTTCCTGCATCATGTTGAACAAGCTTAATCTCTTCGGGAAATGGCGCGACCGCGAACGCAAACCCCTGTTCACCGAGCGCGACAAGGAAAACATCACCTGGTTCTACCACACCTACCTGAAGGAAAAGGCGCTGTGGCTGGGGTTGGTGATGGCAATGATCCTGGTGCAGGGGTTCGCCTATCAGCAGTTCATCCGCCTGACCGAGGACGGTCTGCGCGTGATCTTCGAGAACGGGGATGTCGGCGGGCTGGTCTGGGTCTGCGTCATGGTGATGGGCATCTTCAGCGTGCGGGCGCTGATGTCCTATCTGGTGCCGCGCATTTCGGTCTGGCTGGCCTCGGATGCGGTGTTCAAGATGCGCCGCGATCTGATCGATCACATGATGATGCTGGATCTGGCCTATTTCGAGCGGACCAAGGCCGGCGACATCATCCTGCGGCTGGTCAACCAGGCGCAGGATCTGAGCGATTTCATCGGCCAGACCACGGTGAACGCGGTGCGCGACGCGGTGACGGTGATCATCGTCTCGGGGTATCTGACGTGGAAATCGCCGCATCTGTTTTTGCTGGTGGCCATCGTGCTGCCCTGCATTTCCTTCGTGGTCCGCTATATCTCGCACCGCATCAAGGAAGTGCAGCGCAGCGCGGAAAACGCGATGGGCGCCTATATGTCGGGGCTGGAGGAGATGTCCAACGGGATGCGCACGGTCAAGATCTCCAATCAGGAACCGATGGAGCGCACCCGCCTGACCGCCGCCACGCAGGAGATCAAGAACCTGTCGATCCGCCTGCAGGCGGTGCAGGCGCTGATGAGCCCTTCCGTCGATATCATGTCGGCCACGATCTATATCCTGATCATCGGCGCGGGCGGCTACATGGCGCTCGACCCCGGTTTCGCCATGGACGGGGCCGCGATCATCGGCTTCATGATCGGCATGGCGCTGATCTTCGATCCCGCGCGCAGGCTCACCTATTTCTTCGTGCGGATGCAGGCCAGCCTGATCATCCTCGACAGCCTGCGCGGCATGTACCGGGTGCTGCCCTCGATCACCAATGCGCCTGATGCCAAGGACACCTTCGATCCGTCGGGCGACATCGTGCTGCGCGACGTGGCGTTCCAGTATGCCGAAACCCAGCCGCTGTTCGACGGGCTGGACATGACCTTCGAGGGCGGCAGGATCACCGCCATCGTGGGGGCGACCGGATCGGGCAAGACGACGGTGCTCAGCCTGATCGCGCGGCTTTACGACGTGCAGCGCGGCGAGGTGACCATCGGCGGCGACCGCATCGACACGTTGCGCATCGACAAGCTGCGCCAGTCGTTTTCCGTGGTGGCGCAGGACATCGTGATCTTCAACAACTCGATCTACGAGAACATCCGCTATGTGAAACCCGACGCGACCGAGGAACAGATCTGGCGCGCCGCCGAACTGGTGGGCATCGACGCGCTGATGCGCGAACGCGGCGATGCGCCGCTCGGCCCCAAGGGCTCGCAACTGTCGGGCGGTCAAAAGCAACGCATCGCCATCGCCCGCGCCTTCCTGCGCGGCGCCCCCATCCTGCTGCTGGACGAGGCGACATCCGCACTGGACCAGCGCACCGAGGAACGCGTGCGCGGCGCCATTACCGAACTGTCCAAGGACAAGACCACGATCATCGTGGCGCACCGCCTGTCCACCGTCACCCACGCGCAGCACATCTATGTGCTGGACGAAGGCCGCGTGGTGGAACAGGGCAGCCACGCCGAGCTGATGGCGCAAGAGGGGCTTTATGCCGCGATGTTCACCGCACAGCGCGAGAGTTACGGGTAGGGTGTGAGGCTGCGCCGGCAGCATCCGAAGGTTGCGTTGCTGGGCGGCTACGAAACATGAACATCGCCTAACAGGTTTTAGGTGAACGTCCTTCAGGTTGTATCGGGGGGAAGATTTGGGTTGGGTCAACGGTTACCAAAATCCACCACTCTGGGGACATCTCTTCCCAGAGTTTTATATCTGGGGTTCTGTTGGTACCGTGAAGCATGAGCAAGCAACCAACAGATCAAAAGCCTTACATTCCTAGCGACCTACTTGAGGCACTGAATTGGCCAAAGGCTCCTAAAGAAATATGGCAGGAACCATTCGACTACTTTCGTGGGCACTGCGAGCGCATAGCCGATACAGCCAAGCCAATTGACCTTTCAGATTTCCCAGACTTCTTCCTCGACTACCAATACATGAAAGTCCAAGAAGACCTTCTAGCCTTCGCCTTGCCTAAGGCGTTAGAGGGTTGGGCAAGGCAAGAACTTAAAGCACGCGATACGAAGCTTTTCCGAGGCACGTGGCACTTTGAAGGAATGTGGGACGCGCTTGCCTACCGCCCAATTCACCCAGAGTTCTTTGATGAGACACAGTACCGCGCAATGACTGATTTCTTCATTGACGTGCTTCTCGCAAAGATGCGGCAAGAACAGCACCTTTCATTTGAAGGAAGCGGAGCCAGCCCATACGACTGGATACACCTTCATGCCACGTTGATCTGGCAGTTCCCGATAGCGGAAAAAATCTGGAACCAATGGTGGAGTTTGGAGACACCAGAGCTGGCTGTTTGTGCTGTGCAGTGGCTGTCATCATTGATCTATGATGAGCATGACAATCCATTTTTTAAGCCATGGACTTCGCGTGATGGCGGTGGCCAACCGTTTGTGTTTGAAACGCATCACATGAAAAGTAAGCCCGCTCCATCAGCCAATATTGACTTCCTGCGCACACATTTGACAACGGCCAATACCGAAGACGTTCTGTTAAGAGCTGTCGAAGTTCTCTCGCGTCACGAAAGCGCAGATCAAGTCTACGAAACATGGCTCGATATCTCTCGGCGATCTGATGTTTTCGAAGAACGCGTCGGGAAGTTTCTAAAGTTGATGCAACGGAGTAAGCAAGGGATGGTAATTTCGTGGGGCGATATCTAATCAGTTTCAGATAAAGAACTAATGCGCTGTTTTTGTTGTACTAATTTCCGCAAATAACGGACATTATGTCGATACACTTCACCCTTGAGCAGCAAACCGTAGGGTGTGCATTTATTGCGCACCTTCTGCCTCACGCCACCGGGTTTGGTGCGCAATAAATGCACACCCTACGTCACGCACCCTCACCCCTCCAGCGCCGCCACGAAATCCGCCGCCACATCATCCCATGTGCGCAACCGCGTGTCCGCAATCCGGGCCTCAAGCGTCTCCCGATGCGCAGGCTCCGCAACCAGCTTGCGCACAGCATCCGCAATACTGTCGATGGATGTTGCATCGCAGTATTCCACCATATCGCCGCCCACTTCCGGCATGGATGAATTGTCCGCCACCACCGCCGTCTTGCCAAAGGCAAGGCTTTCGCCGATGGGCAGACCCCAGCCCTCGTAGAGACTGACCATCGCGGTAAAGAGGCAATTCTCATAGAGCCAGGCCAGCTCAGTGTCGCTGGGCCGGTCGGCGAACTGCACCAGACCGCCCAGATTGCCGGTGGCCTGCATCAGATCGTTGAAATCCGCGATGTGCCAGCCGCGCTTGCCCGCGAACACCAGCCGGGGCAACGCCAGCCCCGCCTCTGCGCTCAGCCGCTGCCAGGCCTGCGCCAGCCGCCAGATGTTCTTGCGCGATTCCAGCGTGCCCACCACCAGCACGAAGGGCGTCCGGGCCAGTTCCGTGATCTCGCGGCGCAGCACCTGTCCCTGCGGCGCCTTGTCAAAGGCCTGGGCCAGCGGCACGGTCCGGATGGGGCGCGTTCCCGATCTTGTCCAGAAACGCCGCCAGATCGCGGGCGGTGTTGTGCGAATTGGCGAAATAGCCGCTGCAATAGCCGGTGGAGGTTGTCAGCCAGTCGTGGAACTCCTGGCTGAAATCCTCCACCAGATGTTCGGGGGTCAGCACCGGGATCAGATCGTGCACCAGCTGGGTGATCTGCATCCCCTGATCGTCCGCCAGCCCCTGAAAACAATCCTGCAACCCGTCGATGGCCCAGGTGGCGCCCAGAACCACCAGGGCGTCACCGGGCTGCGCCACCTCTGCCACCGGGGTGCGGGGGATCTTCTGCATCACGGGCGCGGATGTGCGCCCGGGTCTGAACGCCCGCCACGCGGCCAGACTGCTGCCCAGCCGCTCGAAATAGGCCGCGTCGCCGCGCAGGGCATGAAGACTGCGGTTCAGATGGTGAAACCGGTACTTCAGCGGACGGTTGCGGTAGCGTTCCAGCGTCGGGGCCGTGTGGCGCAGGGCGCGCGCCTGCTTGCCAAAGAACACCGCCCCCAGCACGTCGGCATCGAAGGTGGTCATCGTCGCGATGAAATCCGACGGGATCGACAGATAGACCCGGCGCGCCCGGTCCCAATAGGCCAGCCGCACCGCCCCTGCCCCGTGCCGCGCCACCATCCGGCGGATCACTTCGAAGGACACCCGCTGGATGCCCGAGACGGAGGTTTCCTTTTCCACGTAGATCACGACATCGGAGACATCGAAAAAGTAGGTTTTCATCTGTCGCTTTCTTTCGCGGCGGCGCGATCACAGGGTAACCCACGATCTTTGGCGGTAAATCCGATGTTTCTCAACCCCGGTGGCGGTGCTAAGAGGCCTGTCATGGCGACGCTTTACTATGACCTTTCTGAGCAGTTTCTCGCATCAGGCCTCAAGTTCAAATATTACGGTATTTCGCGTACCGTGATGGAAGTGGGCTATGAGCTGGCCTGCGCGGATGCGGACGTGCGGTTCGTCATCTTCTCGCCCGCGCACGAACGGTTCTTCGAGGTCACGCCGCGCATCGGTGCGGACAGCCCGACCGGCATCCTCGACCCCGGTCTGCCGCCCGAGGCAAGCCCGATCCGGATGCGCTACAGCTTTCCGAAACCCAACAAAATCCGCGATCTTCTGTACCCCATCGCCCTGTGGGGCGCGCGCCGGATCAATCTGCGGCGCTGGCGGTCGGTGCCGGAGGGCACGGCGCGCGAGGTCGATCTCAATGGCCAGACGCTGGTGTCTCTGGGCCGGCCCAAGATCATGGCCGATTACCTCACCGCACTGGAACGCGACGGGGTGCAGGTCCGGCTCAATCCGCTCTTGCACGACATGATCCCGATCTATGAATTCGCCCATTCCAGCCAGTCGATGTTTTCGAACAATTTCACCCACGACAATCACATCGTGATCCGCAATTCCGAACGGGTGCTGTCCAATTCGGTCTTCACCAAACACGAGATTGAGCGGTTTTCCGCCTCGGGCCACCTGCCGCCCGCGCCGCAGGTGATCGCGGTGCCCCTGTGTCACGAGTTGCGCCCCACGGACGAACCGGTCGACCAAACCGGCCCGGCAGAGCCTTACGTGCTCTGCGTGGGCATCCTGACGGGACGCAAGAACCTCGAATGCGTGATGGAGGCGCTGCTGCATCTGCACGGCACGGGCCGCCCCGTGCCGCCCCTGGTGCTGGCGGGCGCGCAGCGCAAGCGCACCGACAGCTATCTCGACCAGCCCCGCTTCGATCCGATCCGCGACCGGATCAACATCGTCACCAACCCCAATCAGGCGGAACTGCGCGGGCTTTACGAAAACGCGCTGGCGCTTGCCATACCCAGCCGTATGGAAGGTTGGGGCCTGCCTCTGGGGGAGGCGCTCTGGCTGGGCACGCCCGGCCTCGCCTCGACCGCTGCGGCAGCCCTGCGCGAAGTCGGCGGCGATCTGGCGCAATATTTCGACCCCGACGATCCACAGGCGCTGGCCGCCCTCATCGACGCGCTGCAATCGGACGCCGACGCCTATGCCGCCCTCAAGGCCCGCATCCGGGACGCGCACGGCAGCCTGCGGACCTGGAAAGACGTGGCAGAGGATGTGCTGGCGGCGGTCGGCACCGCCCCCTAAGCTCCCCTACTCCGCCGCCCGCTTGCGCACGAAGCCCGTGAAGGCCCCATCGGCCGAGCGCAGGCGCGGACGGCCAGACGCCGCCCAGAAGGCCCGCCAGTCCGCCTCCAGCGCATAGACGTCCGCCCCCGGCATCAGGGCGCGGGCGGCGTCATAGGCGGCCTGGCTGAGCGGCGGCGCCTCCGGCCCGTCAGCCACGCGGCGCGCCTCGAAGCGGATCTTGTCGCCGGTCTCTTCCGCGATCCGGTAATCGGGCAGATGGTCGGTCCTGATCATCTCGCGCAGCATCGCGCGAAAGACCCGCCGGGGAGAGGCCGAGCCGGATTTTTTCAGGAGCACATCGACCGAGACGCGCCAGACCGGCTGGCGCCCGCAGTGCTTGCGCGCCAGCTCGTAGATGCGCCGCTCCAGCGGTTTGCGCAGGCGGAAATAATCGCGGCTCAGCGTCAGCACCGATTTCGCGCAGACCGCGCGATACAGCCATTCCGACAGGGTGACCGACACGCTGATCATCCGGCCCCCCTTGGCGCGCCGCTCGATCTCCCAGGCCTCGATCAGCCCGAACCCGGAGGTGATCTCGCGCCCGCCGGTCTCGATATTGGTGGTGATGCGCGTGCCCGCCAGCCGCTCGAAGGCGTCGCGCAGACGGCGGTAGGCATCGCCGGAGGTCTCCCGGTTGGTGGCCACCAGCAGGTCATGCGCCTTGAGGGTCAGCGTGCGGCTGGTGGCGCGCCCTGCATTGATCGCCGCCATCAGCTGGCTGATGCAGAAGATCAGGATGTCCTTGTCATGGATCGTGGCCAGCCCGCGCATCGAGGGGACGACGGTGATCTCTGTCCCGTTGTGCGCATAGCTCAGGATGCGCCGGTCGGGCCGGGTGGAGAGCGTGAAGAGCGGATGTTCCATCGAGGCCACAAAGGCAAGGCTTTCGCCGATGGGCAGGCCCCAGCCTTCATAGAGACTGACCATCGCGGTAAAGAGGCAGTTCTCGTAGAGATAGGCCAGTTCGGCATCGCTGGGCCGGTCGGCGAACTGCACCCAGCCGCCCAGATTGCCGGTGGCCTGCATCAGATCGTTGAAATCCTCGATGTGCCAGCCGCGCTTGCCGGCGAACACCAGCCGGGGCAGCTCCAGCCCCGCCTCCCCGCTCAGCCGCTCGCCAGGCCTGCGCCAGCCGCCAGATGTTCTTGCGCGATTCCAGCGTGCCCACCACCAGCACGAAGGGCGTCCGGGCCAGTTCCGTCGATCTCGCGGCGCAGCCCCTGCCCCTGCGGTGCCTTGTCAAAGGCCTGGGCCAGCGGCACGGTCCGGATGGGGCGGCGTTTGCCCGATCTCCGTCCAGAAACGCCGCCAGATCGCGGGCGGTGTTGTGCGAATTGGCGAAATAGCCGCTGCAATAGCCGGTGGAGGTTGTCAGCCAGTCGTGGAATTCCTGGCTGAAATCCTCGACCAGATGTTCGGGGGTCAGCACCGGGATCAGGTCATGGACAAGCTGGGTGATCTGCATCCCCTGCGCGTCGGCCAGCCCCTGAAAACAATCCTGCAACCCGTCGATGGCCCAGGTGGCGCCCAGCACCACCAGGGCGTCGCCGGGCTGCGCCACCTCTGCCACCGGGGTGCGGGGGATCTTCTGCATCACGGGCGCGGATGTGCGTCCGGGTCTGAACGCCCGCCACGCGGCCAGACTGCTGCCCAGCCGCTCGAAATAGGCCGCGTCGCCGCGCAGGGCATGAAGACTGCGGTTCAGATGGTGAAACCGGTACTTCAGCGGACGGTTGCGATAGCGTTCCAGCGTCGGGGCCGTGTCGCGCAGGGCGCGCGCCTGCTTGCCAAAGAACACCGCCCCCAGCACGTCGGCATCGAAGGTGGTCATCGTGGCGATGAAATCCGACGGGATCGACAGATAGACCCGGCGCGCCCGGTCCCAATAGGCCAGCCGCACCGCCCCTGCCCCGTGCCGCGCCACCATCCGGCGGATCACTTCGAAGGACACCCGCTGGATGCCCGAGACGGAGGTTTCCTTTTCCACGTAGATCACGACATCGGAGACATCGAAAAAGTAGGTTTTCATCTGTCGCTTTCTTTCGCGGCGGCGCGATCACAGGGTAACCCACGATCTTTGGCGGTAAATCCGATGTTTCTCAACCCCGGTGGCGGTGCTAAGAGGCCTGTCATGGCGACGCTTTACTATGACCTTTCTGAGCAGTTTCTCGCATCAGGCCTCAAGTTCAAATATTACGGTATTTCGCGTACCGTGATGGAAGTGGGCTATGAGCTGGCCTGCGCGGATGCGGACGTGCGGTTCGTCATCTTCTCGCCCGCGCACGAACGGTTCTTCGAGGTCACGCCGCGCATCGGTGCGGACAGCCCCACCGGCATTCTCGACCCCGGTCTGCCGCCCGAGGCAAGCCCGATCCGGATGCGCTACAGCTTTCCGAAACCCAATAAAATCCGCGATCTTCTGTACCCCATCGCCCTGTGGGGCGCGCGCCGGATCAATCTGCGGCGCTGGCGGTCGGTGCCGGAGGGCACGGCGCGCGAGGTCGATCTGAACGGCCAGACGCTGGTGTCTCTGGGCCGGCCCAAGATCATGGCCGATTACCTCACCGCACTGGAACGCGACGGGGTGCAGGTCCGGCTCAATCCGCTCTTGCACGACATGATCCCGATCTATGAATTCGCCCATTCCAGCCAGTCGATGTTTTCGAACAATTTCACCCACGACAATCACATCGTGATCCGCAATTCCGAACGGGTGCTGTCCAATTCGGTCTTCACCAAACACGAGATTGAGCGGTTTTCCGCCTCGGGCCATCTGCCGCCCGCGCCGCAGGTGATCGCGGTGCCCCTGTGTCACGAGTTGCGCCCCACGGACGAACCGGTCGAACAAACCGGCCCGGCAGAGCCTTACGTGCTCTGCGTGGGCATCCTCACGGGACGCAAGAACCTCGAATGCGTGATGGAGGCGCTGCTGCATCTGCACGGCACCGGCCGCCCCGTGCCGCCCCTGGTGCTGGCGGGCGCGCAGCGCAAGCGCACCGACAGCTATCTCGACCAGCCCCGCTTCGATCCGATCCGCGACCGGATCAACATCGTCACCAACCCCAATCAGGCGGAACTGCGCGGGCTTTACGAAAACGCGCTGGCGCTTGCCATACCCAGCCGTATGGAAGGTTGGGGCCTGCCTCTGGGGGAGGCGCTCTGGCTGGGCACGCCCGGCCTCGCCTCGACCGCTGCGGCGCCCTGCGCGAAGTCGGCGGCGATCTGGCGCAATATTTCGACCCCGACGATCCACAGGCGCTGGCCGCCCTGATCGACGCGCTGCAATCGGACGCCGACGCCTATGCCGCCCTCAAGGCCCGCATCCGGGACGCGCATGACAGCCTGCGGACCTGGAAAGACGTGGCCGAGGATGTGCTGGCGGCGGTGGACGAAAGCGAAGAGCGGCCCGAGGCGGGGTGAGGGAGAAGGCGCTTGAACGCGTCTCTGTAATGGTTTGACCCCATGTCGTCTCTCCGTCTCAAAGTGAGCGGGCAAGACGTCTACACATCGAAGAACTCCTCAGTCAACGCAGATGGGCATGGTCAGCACGGCATGAAAAAGCCCACCGAAACCAGTGGGTGCAGTCCTTCCGATAGATAAAACCAAGCACATCCTGAGACCCTCCTGTAAGCACTTCGCTCCAACAGCGTAGCAGCCAATAGAAACATGTCCCTGTTGAAGTGTATATACACTTAGTATATACTACTCCTGTTGATCGGTGATAACGGCCACATCAACCTTGAAAAGGGGCAAATTTGCCTGCGTCCAAAAGGAACCAAACGATGACACACAACGTGCGCGGAATAAGAGGACGTAGAAATGGAATTCGCGTGGAACGACGAAAAAAGGGCACAGAACTATGAAAAACATGGAGTTGACCTCTTAGAGGCTGCATTAATTTTTGAAGGAAACACTCTCACCCGTGAAGACACGCGCCGCGACTATGGCGAGACGAGAATGATCTCGTTGGGTCTGGTGGATGATGTGCCCTACATCGTCGTTCATACCGAACGGGATGGTAAGACCCGCCTGATTTCAGCATGGAAAGGAGGCAGAAGAGATTATGAAAAACACAAAAACAGCTTCCCTTGAGGAGCTCAGGGCAATGCGGGAGAAGGGCGACATTCGGCCCACACGCAAAAATGCCCCCGAACTGGACATGCCAGAGGGTTTTTGGGATGCGGCGCAGCCGCAAGCGCCGAAGGCAAAAAAGCCTGTCAGCTTGCGTGTCGATCCCGATATTCTGGATTTCTTCAAAGATCAGGGTGAGGGACACCTGACGCGGATGCATTCCGTGTTGAGGGCATATGTTGACGCGAAAAAGAAAGAGCGCTCACCGCGTCCCTCCTCTTGAGTTACTGCGCCCCGAACCGACACCCCTTGGCAGGCATCTGCTCCCCTACTCCGCCGCGCGCTTGCGCACGAAACCCGTGAAGGCCCCATCGGCCGAGCGCAGGCGCGGACGGCCAGAGGCCGCCCAGAAGGCCCGCCAGTCCGCTTCCAGCGCATAGACGTCCGCCCCCGGCATCAGGGCGCGGGCGGCGTCATAGGCGGCCTGGCTGAGCGGCGGCGCCTCCGGCCCGTCGGCCACGCGGCGCGCCTCGAAGCGGATCTTGTCGCCGGTCTCTTCCGCGATCCGGTAATCGGGCAGATGGTCGGTCCTGATCATCTCGCGCAGCATCGCGCGAAAGACCCGCCGGGGAGAGGCCGAGCCGGATTTCTTCAGGAGCACATCGACCGACACCCGCCAGACCGGCTGGCGCCCGCAATGCTTGCGCGCCAGCTCGTAGATGCGCCGCTCCAGCGGTTTGCGCAGGCGGAAATAATCCCGGCTCAGCGTCAGCACCGATTTCGCGCAGACCGCGCGATACAGCCATTCCGACAGGGTGACCGACACGCTGATCATCCGGCCCCCCTTGGCGCGCCGCTCGATCTCCCAGGCCTCGATCAGCCCGAACCCGGAGGTGATCTCGCGCCCGCCGGTCTCGATATTGGTGGTGATGCGCGTGCCCGCCAGCCGCTCGAAGGCGTCGCGCAGACGGCGGTAGGCATCGCCGGAGGTCTCGCGGTTGGTGGCCACCAGCAGGTCATGCGCCTTGAGGGTCAGCGTGCGGCTGGTGGCGCGCCCTGCATTGATCGCCGCCATCAGCTGGCTGATGCAGAAGATCAGGATGTCCTTGTCATGGATCGTGGCCAGCCCCCGCATCGAGGGGACGACGGTGATCTCTGTCCCGTTGTGCGCATAGCTCAGGATGCGCCGGTCGGGCCGGGTGGAGAGCGTGAAGAGCGGATGTTCCATCGAGGCCAGATCGTCCTTGGGGACCGCATCGAAGACATCGCAGACAAAGAAATCCGCCGTCGGATGCCGGTCGGGCATCAGCCCGCCCCCGTCAACAACCGCCCCGCCGCTGGTCATATGCGCCCTGCCCCGCTCGCCCGTTCCCTTGCCGGGAATCGTGGTTTCAATGACACTCAGGCTACCCCCTGTGGATAACTCCGTCCAGCGATGGCAGCGGGGGATCGGAATCGCTTTGTCGGGGGATCGGAGTCGGAGAAGCGTGGTTTCAGAGTCGCCCGCCCCCCTGAAATCGCGAAATTGCCCTGCTGGGCAAAGAGCTTAGGAGACAGGGCAAATCCCGTAACACTTCAATAACACATCATAACACATGAAATTTTTCTGGCCCTCCCCGACAAACTCGCGTCAAATGACCCGCAAAGGGCTGGATTTGCTGAGAAGATGCAAGAAAGTACCGTTTTTCCTTCCAGATGCCGTGTTTCGTGATATATTGACATAAACGCGGTACATCGGCAGATCACACATGACGGACCTTCCCCCCTATTTCAACATCGACCCCGATCAGGCGCTGGCTGACCTTGGCCCTGCAGGCACCACCGCCGCCTTTGGCGAGATGGCCGCCGCCTGCACCCGGGGACGCGATGATCTGACCGCGCGGGGCATGGATGCGACGGGGCAGAAGGCGCTGCGGCTCTTCTCCACCTGGGAGATCACCAAATACCTCATCCCCGTGGCCCCCGCCCATTTCCGCCGGGTGCTGCGCGCCAATCCCGATCTGCCACAAGGCCGCACCGAAACCGAAGGCGGCGCCAAATGGTTCTCGCTCGACGAGGTGCTGCGCCTGCGCGCGCATTTCTCTCAGGAAGGATCGAAGTCCAAGGAATACCGCCCCTACCGGCCCGCAGATCTCCCTGCGAAAATCGTGGCGGTCGCCAACTTCAAGGGCGGCGTGGGCAAGACCTCGACCGCGGCGCATCTGGCGATGTCCGCAGCACTCGACGGCTACCGCGTGCTGGTGATTGATCTCGACAGCCAGGGCTCCATGACCAGCATTTTCGGCGGCAAGGTGGAGGACGAATGGCAGACCGTCTTTCCCCTGCTCGCGCGCCACTACGCCGAAGCCGCCCAGGCCGAGAACCACAGCCGCCTGTCGCGCGGTGACCCCACCATCGACATCGACGACACGCTGGCCGAGGCGCTGAAAATCTCCGCCGGGGACGTGATCCAGCACACCCACTGGCCCAACATCGACCTCATCGGCGCGCAGCTGAACCTCTACTGGGCCGAATTCCAGATCCCCGTCTGGCGCATGGCCGCCCGGCGCTGGAAGCTCTGGGATGCGCTGACCGAACGGCTCGAGGCGGACGGCGTGCTGAACAGCTACGATGTGATCTTTGTCGATACCCCCCCTGCCCTCGGATACCTGACCATCAACGGTCTGTCCGCCGCCGACATCCTGCTGGTGCCGCTGGGCGCGTCGTTTCTGGAGTTCGACAGCACGGGCCGGTTCTTTGACATGCTGCACGCCACCTTCGGCTCCATCGAGGAGAACGAGAACATGGCCGCCCGTGCGCTGGGGCGCGAGGGCATGGCCTTTGAATGGGATGCGGTGCGCGCGGTCATCACCCGCTACGACGGTGCCCAGCAGGCGGAAATGGCCGCGCTGATGCAGGCCTACCTCGGCCCCGTGCTGTCGCCCCACCGGCAGGATTTCACCGCCCTGATCGGTCAGGCCGGGGAGAGCGTGAACGGCATCTACGAGGCCGATTACCGCGATTTCAACCGCGAGACCTACGCCCGGGGGCGGCAGGCCTTCGATGCGACCTATGCCGCCTTCAAGCGGCTGCTGATCGGGGCCTGGCGGCGCGACGAGAAGGCGGCGGCAGATGTGTGATACAAGACCCTGATCCGACCGGGACCAAAGGAGACACAGATGGCCAAACGCAAGCGACTGACCCTGCCCGATGCGGGCGATGCCACCCCGGCCCGCGCGCCCGAGACCAAGGGCATGTTCACCGACGCCCCCACCGGCGTGGTCCCTGCCCCGCTGCGCAACCGCCTGTCGCCCAAGGCGCCCATCGCCGACATGGCCGGCGCCGCCGCCGCCACTGCGGCGCTTGAGGAAGTCAGCGCCGAACTGAGCGCCGCCCGCAGCGAAGGGCGTCTGGTGCAGAAGATCCTCGCCACCCAGGTCGACACCGGCCACCTGATGCGCGACCGGGTGATGATCGACGGCGAGGATATGAAAACGCTCATGACCTCGATCCGTGCCCGGGGCCAGCAGACCCCGATCGAGGTGTTAGAGACTGAACCGGGCCATTATGGCCTGATCTCGGGCTGGCGCCGCCTTGCCGCTCTGGGCCGTCTGCACGAGGAAACGGGTGATGCCCGATATGCCTATGTCCAGGCGCTTGTCCGCAAACCTGCCGGTGCGAAAGAAGCCTATGTGGCGATGGTCGAGGAGAACGAGATCCGCGTCGGGCTCAGCTATTACGAACGCGCCCAGATCGTTGCGCGGACGGTGCAGGCCGGTGTCTATGACAGTCACAAAACCGCCTTGCAGACTCTGTTTTCCTCTGCCAGCCGCGCCAAGCGGTCCAAGATCAAATCCTTCCTGCCGGTGGTGGAGGAACTGGGCACGGTGCTGCACCACCCCGCCGCCATCGGAGAGCGGATGGGGCTGGATCTGTCCCAGCGTCTGGGTGACGCGGGTTTCGCCGCCCGCGCCCGCAAGGCGCTGGAGGATCACGGCGATCCGCGGTCGGTCGAGGACGAACAGCGGATGCTGGCCACCCTGCTCAAGACCCGCCGCAAGAGCGGTGGCGGTGCCGATACCGACAAGGGCGAGGAACTGGCGCCGGGCATCCGTCTGCTGCGGCAGAAATCGGGTCTGACCCTGACCGGTTCCGGTGTAACGGACGATCTGGTGGCGCGTCTGCGCGGGTTCCTGAGCAAGGGCTGAATGTTTCGCGCGCGAAACATTTGCCCCGATCCGCCCCGTTCCGAAATGTTTCGCGCGCGAAACAAATGGTGCCGCGCCCTGCTCCGGTTCACTCCAGAAGGACGTGCAGATCGCGGCTCACATCCGCCCAGCTGCGCAATGTCGCCGATGCGATCCTTGCCTCCAGCGCTTCGCGGTGCGCAGGATCGGCGATCAGCCTCAGGCAGGCGTTCTCGATCGAGGTCATGTCATGCGGATCGCAGTATTCCACCAGATCAAGCCCGACCTCGGGCATCGAGGAGGTCTGTGACACAACCCCGGTCTTGCCGTAGCTCAGGCTTTCGCCGATGGGCAGCCCCCAGCCTTCGTAGAAGCTGGGCATCACGGTGAACAGGCAGTTGCGATAGAGGAAATCCAGATCCGCGTCAGAGGCATTGCTGTGAATTTCCACCCAGCCGCCCAGATTGCCCGTGCCCTGCATCAGCCTGTTGAAATCGTCGTTGAACGACCCCGGCCGCCCGGCCAGCACCAGCTTGGGCAGGGTGATGTCCTTGTTCCGGCTCAGCCGCAGCCAGACCTGGGACAGCGCCCAGAGGTTCTTGCGGATGTCCATCGTGCCGACACAGAGCACGAAGGGCCATTTCAGCAGCGCCCTGATTTCCCCGTTCATGTCCCAGGTTTCGGCGAACCTGGCATACTGCGCGGGGATCTCGGGCATATCGGGATCGGCCATGCTGCCCTGTGTTTCGTCCCTGGCCGGTGCCGTCAGCGGGTGCTGGGCAAGCGGGACGACGTGAACCGGCTGCGTCGCCTCGTAGGCGCGCAGAAACGCGTTCAGATCGTCGGCGGTGGCCTGCGAATTGGCCAGATAGACATCCGCGGTTTCCAGCGTGCTGTAGAGCCATTGGTAGAACACCTTGGAATCCCGGCCCGGGATATATTCGGGGTTCTGGATCTGGATCAGATCATGGATCATCAGCGCGATCCGCACCCCCTTGGCGCGCAGCCTGTGGCGCCAGTTGTCCGCCGTCTGCCAGCTTTTGTCGGCCCAGCCCGCATCCAGCATCACCATCCAGTCACCGGGGCCGCAGATGTCGAACAGGCTTCTGGTCTTGGTGTGGTCCGTATCGGCCACCAGCGCCGGCGCAGAAGCGCGCCAGGCCTCGATCGTGGTGCCGCGCTTGATGAAATGCCGCTCGTCGCCACGGCTTGCCTTGAAGTCGCGCAGAAGCGTGTGGAAGAACCGTTTGACCGGCTTGTCCGCGTAGCCCTGCATGGTCGGCCGCGCGGGCCGCGCACGGGACTGGTCCAGCACCATCGCCAGATTGGAAATGTCCGACATGCCCGCGGCCCCAAGGGCGCTGTAGCGCCGCACATGGTATTCCTGCGGATCGGTGCCGCAGTATCCCAGCCAGATGTCATCGGTGCCGATCTGCGCGGCGAGTTCGTCGATGATCATCACCATCACGCGCTGGATCCCGCTCAGGTGCGGGTGCATCGCGATGTATTTTCGCAGGTCGGTTACATCGAAGATGATTTTGGTCATGTCGGTCTGGCCATGGCTCTGGGAAGGTTGCCGGGTCTTCGCAGATCGGCCCTGCCTTGGCAACCAAGCGGGCCTGCGGTGCAGGAGGGCAGGGCGCGGGCTATGGGCGGTTTGACCTTGTGCCATTCGGGGGGCTCGTCTACGGTCTCAGCCCTGTTGCGGGCCGAATGGTCGGCAGCGCAACCATGCCGACACCGCCGCCGCAGAGACCTGTTTTCACTCATGC